>JADYYP010000088.1 GCA_020853575.1 Planctomycetota bacterium | reverse complement strand
GCACCCAGCATCGAGCACGCGCCGGGCTCCAACCGCGCGCAGCTCCGCTTCGAGCCCCGGCAGCTCGCGCGCCAGCCGTCCGTTCCAATCGACGAAGACGTCGTACAAGCGCGACATCTCGCCGCGGCGCTCGAGTTTGCGAAGCAAGACAGAAGGCGCGTGCTCGGTACGAGTCGCGAGTGCGGGCGCATTCTCTTGAGCGCTGTGAGCTGGCGGGGCTGGAGTTGGACTCGCTGATTCGACGCGAGCCCCCGGCGATGGCCGTCAGGGAGGGATCTGGGCCAGCGCCCGCTCCGCGCGGCGGCGGTCGAGGCAGGAGACTGGGGCGTTCGCAACGAGCTCGGTGAGCAGGGCTCGGGCTTCGGCGGTGTCTCCGGCCATGACCAGGCACTCGGCGAGCGAGAGCCGGCGGTTCCACAGGTCGAACAGGCGTGGGTTCGGGAGAGACTCCATGCGCGCGACGTCGCGTCGCAGGATCTCGCGCGCTTGTGCTGCCATGCCGCAGCCGCGCACGACGAGTGCGAAGTGGAACTCGAAATCGCGCAGGACGCTGCTCTCGGGCTCATACTCCCTGCGCGCGCGCTCGAGCAGGCTCGTAGCGCGCGCCGGCACCGACTCGCAGTCTCCCTTGGCTGCCAGCATCTCGCAAAGGCTCAGTTCGCAGCCGATCTCCCTGCGCGAGTCCCACGCTTCGACCGGGTGCGCGATCTCCTCCTGGTAGAGCTGAAAGGCGGCATCGAAGTCGCCGGTGACCCGCAGAGCGTTGATCAAGTCTCGGCGCGCTTCCATCGTCCAACGCGAGTCCAAGCCATGCTTGTTAACGGCACGGTCGTAGGCCTGCCTCGCCAGAGACAGTCCGGTCGTGTCGTCGCCGAGATCGAGGTAGGTCAGCGCCAGCACGCGATCACCGGTGATCGTCACGCTGTGATCCGGTCCGAGCACGTCGTGCAGTTCGACGCACAACGGCTGGAGCAACGGCAGCACCTCGTGGCAACGCCCGAGCTGCCGCATCGCGATCACCTGGCCTTCGCGGGCTTTCAGCGTGTCGAGATGCTGGCGACCGAGGACCGTCTCCATCTGCGGGACCAACATCCGATAGAGCGCGTCTGCCTCGTCCACGCGTCCGACATCGAGGTACTGAACTGCTTGCCGCCATCGCGCGCGCAGCGAGATCGGGTGCGTCGGTCCGAGCCCGCGCTCGCAGTCTGGGATCAGCGTCGCGAGTTCCGCGTCGCAACGCTCGCGCTGTTCCAGTCGGTTGTGGACGACCGCCAGGCCAAGCCGCGCGGCCAGAGCCCGCGGGTCGTCGGCGCCAAACGTCCCGCGTGCCAACTCGAACATCGTCGTGTAGGCCGACTCGGCACGCGCGAACTGGCGTCGAGCATTGTGCGCCTTTCCCAGCGCGTCCCAGATCTCGAGCCGATCCGCCGCCTGGCCGGGGGCGAGGCTCGTTGGTTCGCGATCGTTCCGAGCGACCGCCTCCATGGCGTCGATCGACGACTCGAGCCGCGCGAGACCCTCGTAGTCCTCCAGCCGCGCCTTGGCGGATAGGAGCGTGGCCAGGAGCCGCATCGTCAGCGCGTGCTCGGCGCCGAGCGCGGCTTGCGCGTCGGCCCACGCTGGTTCGAGCACGCTGACCGCTTGTGTCGGACGATCGAGCCCCATCAGCATCGAGCTCAGCGCCGCCAGCAGCTCCGCGCGGTCTTGTGGGGCGTCCTGATGGATCAAGAGTGCGTCGCGCAGGCTGGCATCGAGCTGCTCCGAGCTTTGCGCCGTGCCGAACGCGGGCGAGTCACGGTTCTCCGCCGCGATGAACTCACGCACCAGCGACAGCACTCGATCGGTGTCCGACCGAGCCGACTCCGCCTTGAATCGCGCGGCGCGATTCGCCGCGAGCAGTACCAGCAACACGATGAATGCCGCGAGTGCGATTGATGTCGACGCGCTGATCGCCGGATGTCGTTTGCACCAACGCGTTGCGCGACCGAGCGCGCTGGGCGGCCGGGCCTCGATGGGCTCATTCGCCAGCCAGCGCCGCAGGTCAGCCGCGAAAGCCGCGGCGGAGGGGTAACGGCGCTCGCGCTTCTTCTCCAGGACCTTGAGGCAGATGACGGCCAGGTCGCGCGGAATGCGATGACGGAGCTTGCGCGGTTCGATGGGATCGTCGAGCAAGATGCGTTCGATGATCTGCTGCGTCGAATCGCCGTCGAACGGGCGACGCAGAGTGAGGGCCTCGTAGAGTGTCGTGCCGAGCGAGAACACGTCGGTGCGGCCGTCGACGTTCGTGCGCTGGCCGGCGGCCTGTTCCGGGCTCATGTAGAACGGGGTGCCCGTGAGTTCGCCCGTGCGGGAGAGCCCGAGTTCGTCGGGGATGCGCGCGAGGCCGAAGTCCGCGATCTTCGGCGCCCCGTCGGGCGTGAGCAGGATGTTGCCGGGCTTGATGTCGCGGTGGACCACGCCGGCGCCGTGTGCGGCGTCGAGACCGTCGGCGATGCGGGCAAACAGCGCGGCGGTGTCGCGGAACGAGTTCTGGAGCACCTGCTCGCGTTGCTCGGCGAATTGATCGGCGAGCGTGCGCTCGCCGGGCACGAGCTCTTGCGCGATGTAGTGCACGCCGTCGACTTCGCCGACTTCGTACACTGCGACGATGGCAGGATGGTTGATGCGCGCGGCGGCCTCGGCTTCGAGATGGAAGCGCTTGAGCGCCGGGCCCGACAGCGTCAGATGCGGGTGCAGCAGCTTGAGCGCGACGCGGCGGCCGAGCGAGAGTTGCTCCGCCTCCCAGACGCAACCCATGCCGCCACGGCCGATCTCCTGCAGGAGCCGAAAGTCGCCCAGGACACGCCCTTCACCCGGCCCGAGCAGCGCCGCGCCCGAACCGCGCCGCAGAAGCTCGTAGTCGTCGAGGATGCGCGCGAGTTCCTCGCGGATCTCCGCCGGCTGGCGCTCCAGGAACTCGGTTCGCGATGGGGATGAACCGCTCTTGACGAGCGCGATCCACTCGACGAACGCTACTTGGGCGCGCGAGCGGTTCGCGTCGTCCGTCATCGCATCTCCCGCAGCCGCTGTAGCGCGCGTTGGAGCGCCTTGCGCGCCGTCTCGGTGTTCAGCTGCGTCGCCTGGACGATGCCGCCAATCCCTGCGCCCCGCATGTGGAGCCGCACGATGAGCTGGTCGCGCTCCGGCAGCCGCATGATCCGGAGCGTGAGCTGCTCCGCCTCGTCGCTGGCGCCGGCGAGTGACGCGGGAGACGGGTCGGCCGCTGCAAGTGGCAGCTCGGAAGCATCTTCAGGCACGCGCAAGTCCTCGCGGCGGCGATCTCGGTTCAAAGTGCGATGGTGATCGGATGCCTTCCAACGCAGTCGCCGGGCGAGATAGGCCAGGAACGACGCGCGGGAATCGAACTTGACGGTCGCGAGGTCGCTCCACAGATCGCCCAGCACCGACTGCACCAAGTCGCCGCTGTCGAGGAAGCGCCGCAGGCCAGGCGAGATCGCCGGTCGTGCGACGGAGAGCAGGTCGCACAGGAAGTGAGCGATGAACTCGTCGGCGACGCGCGGATCCGCGCGGCCCTCGCGGTGCACGAGCCACAGCACGGCATCGTCGAGCGCGGCTCCGTCGCGAACGCGCGACAGCACCAACGCGAGAGCGTCGGGGCTCGCGACCACGCGCTCGCTCGCGGGCCCGAGCGCCTCGCGAGCGAACCGAAGAGCTTCGGCAGCGCCTTGCCGGGAAGCAGCGGCCATCGAGGCAGGATAGTCGCTTCCGCGCATCAGGGGCAGATCGAGAACATCAGTCCGTTGGTGAAACCGTAGTGCAGGCCGATCGGGAAGCCCGGATCGCGGTACCAGTACTGGGCGTGGACGAGTTGGCCCGAGGTGAGCTGCTGCTGCGCCATGTAGCTTTGCGAGAAGTGGAAGTCGAACGTGCCCGTGCAGTCGTCACCGGCGGTCGAACCGACGCTGTCCTGCACGTACGTGCGACGGATGGGTTGCTTGACGCAAAGCGTGCCGCCGACGAACGGAACGCTGTGGGGGAGCGTGCTCCACATCAGGAGGCCGTACTTGTTGTTGAGGATGTTCGCGGCGGTGATGTGGAAGTCGTCGGGGCCGGTGAAGCTCGGTGAGCCGCTGTGACCGATCGCTGGCGTGCAGCCGAGACTGTTGACCTTCGCCGTGCAGTACG
>JADYYP010000087.1 GCA_020853575.1 Planctomycetota bacterium | reverse complement strand
GCCGTCGTGTTGTTTCGTGAGCTCGCAGGCCGGCGAGGGTTACTCGCCGCCGAGCAGCTTGTGGGCGGCGCGGCGCACGCGCGCTTCGGAGTCGAGCGCGCCCGAGCGGTAGAGCTCGCGCAACTCGTGCACGCGTTCGGCGCGCGATTCATCGTCGCGCTTGGCTCGCGCGGCAGCTTCCTCGACCAGGCGCTTGGTCTCGTCGGAGATCTCGATGCGGTCAGACTGCTGCGACACCCGAGCGGGCTCGTCGACGTCTCTGTTCGACGGCGGACGCGGCGCGAATTTCACTGCGGGATCGGACATCGCGGAGCGGAATCCGTGGCGCAGCCTAACGTGCGCGCTTTCTGCAGACTCTCGACGGCGGCTTTCCGTGGACCCAACGGCACGCACCCACCCACGGCTCAAGCCTGGCGCATTCTGCGGAGGACCGCGGACCGCGAGCAGGGCATTCCGATCCGCTTCGTTGAATGACATTCGCGTGGAACGCCCTCCTGCAATGGGCGCATTCATGCCACCATGAACGACGTTCCGAACTCGGACGTGGGAGGACATGCCATGCGCTCGCAGTCATGTGTCGCCGTCGTGGGTTGTGTCGCATTGATCGCGGGCTCCGTGCGCTCTCAATGCCAGAACTTCGGCGCGGAGTTCGGTCTTCCGGGTGTGGCGTACCGCGAGCTGGGTTCGAACACCATCCTCGGAGAGCACGTGCTGGCCGTTGCGCTCTTCGACGCGGGCGTTGGTGCCAAGCTCTACGCGGGTGGGAACTTCTCGCTCGCGGGGGAGATTGCCGCCAGTTGGATTGCGGCGTGGAATGGTACCCAATGGGAAGCGGTCGGCGCGCGGGATGCGTTGAACGGCGACGTGCTCGCGCTCAAAGTGTTCGACGATGGCCATGGGCCGGCGCTCTTCGCCGCTGGGATGTTCACGGCCGCGAGCGGACAGTCCTCGAGGTTCGTTGCGAAGTGGAACGGTTTGAGCTGGATTCCAACGCCAGGTTTGAGCGGTCCCGCAACCCAAGGCGTGAGCGACATGGCGGTCTTCGACGACGGCTCTGGCGACGCGCTCTACGTTGGTGGTCGGATCACACAGGCCAGTGGTTCGCCCTGTGGCGGTGTCGCGAAGTGGACGGGCAGTGGCTGGGTCGCTGTCCATCCGTCGTTCCCCGGCGGCACCGTGAGTGAGCTCGAGACGTACGACCTCGGCGCGGGCCCACGCCTGTTCATCGGTGGCAGCGCGAGTGCCTTTTTTCAGGGCGTCGCCCACAACATCTGCTCATGGGACGGGACGAGCTTCCAGCCACTGACGAGCGGCCTCGACAGTTACGTCACGGCTCTTCATGGCTTCGACGACGGTTCGGGACCGGCGTTGTACGTTGGTGGCTACTTCGGGAGCGCAGGCGGTGTCGCTGCCCCCAAGGTCGCCCGCTGGAACGGCCTGAACTGGGCCCCCGTGGGCGCGCTCGCTCCCGACCAGCCGCTCGCGTTCGCGGTCTTTGACGATGGCGGCGGAGCGAGATTGATCGCGGGCTGCATGCCATACGGCCCGGCCCCGTACGACGAGACGCTGATGCAGTGGGATGGCGCCAACTGGCAGGTCTACCGCGGAGCTACCTCGGGGTCGGGCGCAGTGTTCGACGTGCATGTCGGAGACGACGGATCCGGTCACGGCGACGAGCTCTACATCGGAGGTCAATTCGTGCGCGCGGGCACGACTCGCGCCTTGCACGTCGCTCGGTTGCGCAATCTCCAGTGGGAAGCGCTCGGTTCGGGTGGTGGGAAAGCGCATCGCGTCGACGCACTGGCGGTGCACGACGAAGGGACAGGACCCGCGATTTATGCAGGCTCCGGAGAGAGAACCGGCGTGTTCGCTTTGACCGGCAACGACCGAGTCGAGCGCTGGGACGGCTCGACCTGGACTGCGCTCGGCGAAAAGTCCGATGGAGTTGTCAACGTCCTGGGCTCGTTCACCGTCGCAGGTGTCCGCGAGCTGTACGCGGGCGGTGATTTCGACTCCATCGACGGTGTTTCCGCGCGCAATGTGGCTCGCTGGGATGGTCACGCGTGGCACGCGCTCGGAACCGGGAGCTCGCCGGGTGTCACTGGAGGTGCGGTTCATGCGATGGCGCTGCACGACGACGGTTCCGGGCCGCGTCTGTTCGTCGCGGGGACACTGTCGACCGCGGGCGGAATTCCAGTGGCGAGCATTGCGGCCTGGGACGGAACGAGCTGGGCCGATGTCGGCGGCGGAACCAACGGTACGGTCTACGCGATGACGACAGCGGACTTCGGCGGCGGATCCGAGCTGTACATCGGTGGGGGCTTCTCGACTGCGGGTTCCGTGACGTCGTTCGGGCTCGCGCGCTGGGACGGTGCGAATTGGCACGACGTCGGTGGGAGCATGGCCGGCGGCCTGAATCAAGGCGTGTTCGCACTTGGCGTGTTCGATGATGGTGCGGGGCCCAAGCTGTACGCCGGTGGCAAGTTCTCGATGGCGGGCGGGGTAGCGGCGCAGCGCATCGCCGTCTGGAACGGAACGAATTGGTCGCCGATGGGTTCGGGCGCCAACTCGGCCGTGTTCACTTTCGCGGTCCACAACGACGGCTTTGGGCCGCAGCTGTACGCGGGCGGGTCGTTCACGTCGATCGACGGCGTCGCAGCCAATCGGCTCGCGCGCTGGAACGGCAGCCAATGGTCTGCGCAGGGAGAGCTGACCGACGGACCCGTGCAGCGAATCGTGTCGTTCAATCCCAAGCCGGGCCGCAGCGAACTGTGGCTTGCCGGCGGTTTCGTGCACGCCAATGGACTCACCTCATCCAAGGTCGCGCGCTGGAGCGAAGCAGGTGCTTGCGCGCCGACGAGTTACTGCACTCCCAAGCTCAACAGTCAGGGTTGCTTGCCGGTGATCTTCGCAACCGGCACCGCCAGTGCTGCCGCGAGCAATTTCCGAGTCAAGGCAGCGGACGTCTTGAACAACAAGTCCGGAATGCTGTTCTGGGGTTTTGGGGCGAACTCCGCGCCGTTCCAAGGCGGCTACCTTTGTGTTGCGCCGCCCACCCTTCGAACATCGGTTCAACACAGCGGCGGCAATCCTGCGCCCGACGACTGCTCGGGAAGCTACTCCTTCCACTGGAGCTCAACCTATTTGAGCGCGCATGCGCTCGATGCGGGCCGGAGGGTCTTCTGCCAGTATTGGATGCGCGACCCGGCGAGTGCGAGTTTGACCGGCCTCAGCGCGGGACTGTCTTTCCCAATCGAACCCTGATAGGGCGAGGGAGTCTGCTCGCGGCGAGCACGTGCACGACAAGGAGCCGTGCCTCTCAGCCTGTGTCGATCCAGTGCCCCGCTTGGCGCGCGTCGAAGAGGTTCCCGGCAATGGAGACGGCCCGGAGCCCAGGCTCCGAGCCGTCGTGTTGTTTCGTGAGCTCGCAGGCCGGCGAGGGTTACTCGCCGCCGAGCAGCTTGTGGGCGGCGCGGCGCACGCGCGCTTC
>JADYYP010000086.1 GCA_020853575.1 Planctomycetota bacterium | reverse complement strand
GCTGCTGGGGATCGTGCTGCTGGGGATCGTGCTGCTGGGGATCGTGCTGCTGGGGATCGTGCAAACTCAGATCGTCGCGCGGAGAGCCGCGAGCGAGTTGAGGGTGTACCTCGCTCTGTGTTGCATCGCGGAGGTGAGAGTCGCGGGCGCGCAGATCGTCGGGATGTGTGCCTCGGGGGTCTGAAAGGCCAGGTGTACGAGGCGCTGCGCGGCGAGACGCTGACGCCGGACGACCTCGCCGAGCGCACCGCCCAGCCGCTGACGGAGGTGCTGACGGCGCTGGTCGAGCTCGAGCTCGAAGGTCTCGTCGTCCGCGGCGCGGGTGCGCTGTACCGCCGATGAAGGCGAAACAGGTGACTGTGATACGCCGCTCCGCGATGGGTGGACCAGCAAGTGTGCGCGCCGCGGCGCGGGACCTCGGTGTTGCCCTAGCTCGACCGTGGCTCGGCCCTAGCTCGACCCTAGCTGCGCGAATCTCGCGGACCACGTCGTCGACCCCCGAAGGTGGCGACGAATGCCAGCGAGCTACGACAGCGAGGCGAACGTGTGCTCGCAGATCAACAGGATCGCGACCAGCAACAGGCAACCACCGAAGAAGGTCACCAGGCGCTTGGGCAGGGCACGGAACGCGCGCTGGTCGAGCGCGTCGGTGTAGAACGCCCCGAGCGTGACGATCGCCACACCGACCGCGAGAAACAGGAGCAAATGCTGGACGATGTCGTTCACGTCGAGACCTGCTCGCTGGTCTGGGTCGAGGGGATCGTCGACGCGCCGCGCTCGACGGCGGATGACCCGAGCTCGACACTTGAACCTGCGTCGGGGTGACCCGACTGCACACTTGACCCAGCGTCGGGGTGACCCGACTTGAGAGGCCACCCAAACGCCCGAGCCTCGCCAAAGGCGTACACGTCCAACATGGCGAGCACGTTGAGCAGCCCCGCGACGCAGCCGAACACCAACCCAGCCTCGACGTAGGGGATGTCCCGCGTCACGCGCATCCCACCCCACACGAGCTCGGAGACGATCGCCGGCAGCCCCATCACGAACTGACCGGCCCAGTAGTAGAAGTGGCGCTCCCGCGAGAGGTTCGAACCCTCCGCCATGGCGCTTCCAAGGGCGAACAGCCCGACGAGCAACACGAACACCACCGCGCCACGGAGCTTGCGCCCCTGATGGAAGTGACCGAGCCCCGGCACCAACCACGCGAGCGCCGTCGAAAGCACCGGACGGGTCGCGACCGCGCTCGATCCCGCTCGCGCCAGGGTGTGCGCGTGACACATCACCAGCCCATTGAGCATTCCGGCCGAAGCGCTGAGCATGCTGCCCAGCACGATTCCCTCGGGCCACGGACGCGGGAAGCCGGGCCCGTAGCCGAAGTGCTTCATCTGCCACAGGACGCCGCCCAGGTTGCCGATCTCCGGCGAGAGGATCGGGGCGACGACCGTGCGCAGCTCGGGATCGAGGAACTCGAAGCTCATGCCGTGGGAGAGCTGCAGCCCGAGCCAATACAGACCGTCGGTCAGCGCGAACAGCGCCAGGCCCCAGCCGAAGCTCCCGAGGTACACGTGACCGGCTCCAGGGACGAACCAACTGAGCAGTGCGGCGACGTTGGGATTGCCGCGCTTCGATCCGTCGAGATTCACTGCCACTGGTGCCACCGCTCGCCCGCTGGGCGACGGGTTCTACCAGCGTGGGGCACACCGCGCCAGTGAGGGCGGCGCGACGACGCCTGGCGCGGAGGCCGCGTGCACGCCAAGATGCGCGGCCCATGGGCCCCGAGTTCGTGCACGAAACCACGGTCCAAGTCCGCTACGGCGAGACCGACCAAATGGGCGTGGTCTACCACGCCAACTACCTGGTCTACATGGAGGAGGGGCGCACGCGCTTCATGGAGTCGTTGGGCTTGCCTTACCACGAGTTGGAGCGCCGCGGATTCGGGCTCGTGGTGCGCAAGGCAACGCTGCGCTTCCGCGCGCCCGCGCGCTACGCGGACCAGCTCACGGTGCGCACGCGCATCGACAAGGTCGGAGGCGCCTCGATCCTGTTCGCCTACGAGATCCACCGCGGCGCGGATGGCGCGGCTGTCGCCGATGGCACGACCGAGTTGGCCTGCATCGATTTGCGCAAGCCCGGCCGGCCGGTGTGCATGCTGCCCGATGACCTACGCGGCGCCGAGCCGCCGGCTCAGGCCGGGCGGTCGTAGTCGGGCCCGAACTCAGCGGCCTCGCCCGTGTCCTCGCCTTCGGATCGAGGCTCCGGCTCGGGTTCCTCGCGGAAGGCCGGCAGGACCGGCGGCAGGGCTGCGAGCAGGCGGTCGGCGCAGCTCGGGCACGGCCGCCCGTCGGGTAGGCGGTTGAGGCGCAGAGTGGATTCAGCGTCCTGACCGCAGTGGAAACAGATCGCGGTGTTCGGGCGGGCCATGGACGGTCGATCGACGCGGAGCCCGTCGGCGCTTGAGGTTCCGGCCTGCGACGGGCGCTGTCGCGGGCCCCTCCCTGCCTCCGTGGGCTTCGGTCGGCGGACAACCCTCACGCGCGGGAGAGATTTTGCCATCGAGGCCTGGCACGCGCCCGCGGCGGCCCCTACACTCTCAAAGCGCATCTAATTTGTGCTAATTGCCGCCGATGCTCCAACTCACCAAACGCACCGAGTACGGGATGCTGGCCCTGGTTCACATGCTGGACCGGGACGGCGAGTACGTCAGCGTGCGCGAGATCTGCGAGCGCTATCCGCTGCCCAAGCGCACCGTCGCCGAGGTGCTCAAGGACCTGGCGCGCAATGGAGTCGTGGAATCCCAGCGCGGCGCCGGCGGTGGCTACACGCTGGCGCGCTCGCCCGACGAGATCACCCTGGGCCACGTCGTCTCCGCGCTCGAGGGCGCTCCGGCCCTGACCAGTTGCGAGTCGGCGCTGGTGCTCAAGAACGGAGGCTGCGAAGTGCAGCCCTCCTGCCCGATCCGCTCGCCGATCCACCGCGTCCGCGAGCGCCTGTGGCAGATGCTCGAGCACACCACCTTGCGCTCGCTGGTGGCGAGCGGCGGACACGTCCCCTTGCACACTGCTGCGGCCTCCGCGCCGCACGCCCCCTGACGCACATGAAGCTGCCCATCTACATGGACTACCAAGCCACGACGCCCGTCGATCCGCGGGTGCTCGAGGCCATGCTGCCCTACTTCACCGAGCGCTTCGGCAACGCCGCGAGCCGCAATCACCGCTACGGCTGGGAAGCCGAAGAGGCCGTCGAGAAGGCGCGCCAACAGATCGCGGCGCTGATCGGCGCCTCGCCCAAGGAGATCGTGTTCACCTCGGGTTCGACCGAGTCGATCAACCTCGCGCTCAAGGGCGCGGCCGAAATGTACGCCGAGAAGGGCAAGCACATCGTCACCAGCCAGGCCGAGCACAAGGCGGTGCTCGACGTGTGCAAGCACCTCGAGCAACGCGGCTTCGAAGTCACCTACTTGCAGCCCGACAAGAGCGGACGGGTCGGAGTCGAGCAAGTCGCGGGAGCGCTGCGTGCGGACACGATCCTGGTGGCCCTGATGTGGGCCAACAACGAGGTGGGCACGCTCAATCCCGTGCGCGAAATCGGCGCGCTGTGTCACTCGAAAGGCATACTGTTCTTCAGCGACGCGACCCAAGCCGCGGGCAAGCTGCCGGTCGATGTCGAGGCCGACCAAGTCGACATGCTGTGCATCAGCGGGCACAAGCTCTACGGCCCCAAGGGTGTCGGCGTGCTGTACGTGCGGCGGCGCAATCCGCGCGTGCGTTTGGTCGCCCAGATGGACGGCGGCGGTCACGAGCGCGGCATGCGTTCGGGCACGCTGAACGTGCCCTCGATCGTCGGTCTGGGCCAGGCCTGCGAAATCGCGCGAGTCGAGCTCCCGGCGGAGTCCGCGCGCACGAGCGAGCTGCGCGATCACCTCGAGCGCCGCATCTTCGGCGAGCTCGACTTCGTGCACCTCAACGGCAACCGCGAACACCGCTTGCCCAACAACCTCAACGTCTCGTTCGCCTTCGTCGAGGGCGAGTCGCTGATCATGGGAATCAGCGATGTCGCGGTTTCATCGGGCTCGGCGTGCACCTCGGCCAGCCTGGAGCCCAGCCACGTGTTGCGCGCGATGCAAGTCGGCGAAGACCTGGCGCACAGCTCTATCCGCTTCGGCATCGGGCGTTTCACGACGCGCGAAGAGCTCGATTTCGCGGCCAATCAGGTGATCGCCGCCGTGCGCCGCCTGCGCGAGCTCTCGCCGCTGTACGAGATGGCCCAAGAGGGCGTCGATCTGAAGTCGGTCCAATGGCAAGCGCCGCACTGAGCCGCTCGCCAGCACATCCCTCACGGCCCACCAGGAACATCCATGGCCTACAGCAAGAAAGTCCTCGATCACTACAACAACCCGCGCAACGTCGGATCGCTCGACAAGGGCTCGTCGACGGTCGGCACGGGGGTCGTCGGCGCGCCCGAATGCGGCGACGTGATGAAGCTCCAGATCCAGGTCGAAGGCGACCGCATCGTCGACGCCAAGTTCAAGACCTTCGGCTGCGGTTCGGCGATCGCGAGCTCGTCCCTGGCCACCGAGTGGATCAAGGGCAAGACGCTCGACGAGGCGTTGGCGATCCAGAACACGCAGATCGTCGAGGAGCTCTCGCTTCCGCCGGTGAAGATCCACTGCAGCGTGCTCGCGGAAGACGCGATCAAGGCCGCGATCCACGACTACAAGGCCAAGCAAGCAGGCTCCGACGACCACGAGGCGCGCGCATGATCACGCTCACCGAACGCGCTGCGAGCGAAGTGAAGCGCATCGTGGCCGAGCAGAAACTCCCCGAAGCGACGGCCTTGCGCGTGGGCGTCAAGGGCGGAGGCTGCTCGGGTTTCTCGTACACCCTGGGATTCGACGACGCGGTCACGGAGACCGACCAGGTGTACGAAATCGACGGAGTGCGCGTGATCTGCGACCCCAAGAGCTTCCTGTATCTCAACGGAACGCAGATCGACTTCGAGGACAACCTGATGGGCCGCGGCTTCAAGTTCGGCAACCCGAACGCAGCCAAGTCCTGCGGCTGCGGCGAATCGTTCTCGGTGGGATGAAGCACTGCCCCGACTGCGGGGCGAAACTGGAGACTCCGCTGGGCTGTGGAGCCTGCGGAGCTCTGTTTTCGCCCGAGAGCACGCTCACGCCCTTCGAAGTGCTGGGGCTCGAGCCAAGCTACGAGCTCGGCGCGGCCGAGCTCAAGAAGCGCCTCCTGCGCGTGAGTCGCGTGGTCCACCCCGACTACTTCGGCTCCGCCGACGCGGCCACGCGCGAACGCGCGGAACGCGCCAGCGCGCTGGTCAACGAGGCGCACGCGACCTTGGCGTCCGATCGCGCGCGCGCGGATTGGTTGGTGCGCTGGCTCGGCGGTCCCGCCGAGAGCGAGAAGCGCGAGATGCCCAAGCGCTTCCTGCTGGACGTGCTCGAGTGGAACGAGACGCTCGAGCTCGCGCGCGGAGCGTCTCCCGGATCGGCGGAGCGCGCAGCGCTGGTCGAGCTGCGCCGCGTCTTGCGCGCGCAGACCGACGAGGTCCTGGCCACGCTGGCCGCGCGGCTCTCACCGTTGCCGGAGCGCGCCTCGGCGCGCCTTGCCGAAGCGCGCGCCGACCTCAACGCACTGCGCTATCTCGACAACACGCTCGCGCAGATCGATGCTGTGGAGCTCGAGAGCCTCCGCCCCAACTGATCGATCCCCCATGGGCTTCATCCAACTCAACGTCCTCAACAACGCCGCCAGCAACGTCGCGCTCGGCATCGACCTCGGCACCACCAACTCGCTGGGCGCGATGTGGAAGGACGGACGCCCGATCGTCCTGCACCCCGAGGGCGATTCGGGCTACGTGCCGAGCGCCATCCACTTCACCGAGAAGGGCGCAGCGATCGTCGGTCGCCAGGCACGCGAGCTCGCCATCGTCGACCCCGCGCACACGTTGTTCTCGATCAAGCGCTTCATGGGACGAGGACTGGCCCAGGTCGAAGCCGATGCGCGCAACGTGCCCTGCGCGCTGAGCGAAACCGACAACGGCGTCGTGCAGTTCGAGATGCGCGGTCGCAAGTACACGCCGCAGGAGCTCTCGGCGCTGATCTTGATGAAGGTGCACGACCAGGCCTGCAAGGCGCTGGGCGGCATCGAGGTCACCAAGGTGGTGATCACCGTGCCGGCCTACTTCGACGACTCGCAACGCCAGGCAACTCGCGACGCCGCGCGCATCGCCGGCCTCGACGTGCTGCGCATCATCAACGAGCCCACGGCGGCGTCGCTGGCCTATGGATTGGACCAGAAGAAGCACGGCAAGGTCGCGGTCTACGACCTGGGCGGTGGCACCTTCGACGTCTCGATCCTGTCGATCGAGGATGGCGTGTTCCAGGTCCTCTCGACCAACGGTGACACGCACTTGGGCGGTGACGACTTCGACCGCACCTTGGTCGACGTCGCCAAGAAGGAGCTGGCCTCGATCGTGCGCCCGAGCACGCTCGACGACCGCGCCTTCCTGCAGCTCCTGCGACTCGCGGCCGAGCGCTGCAAGATCGAGCTCTCCAGCGACCCCGAGGCCTACATGCACGTCTCGCTGCCGGAGTCCGGCGTGCAGTGGCGCCGCAAGTTCACGCGTCACGAGTTCGACGCGCTGACGGCGCACCTGATCGAGCGCACGCTGCACTCGTGCCGGCGCGCAATGGCCGACGCCAAGCTCGGGGTCGAGGAGATCGACGAGGTGGTCCTGGTCGGCGGCTCGACGCGCACACCCGCGGTGCGTTCGCGCGTCGAGAAGTTCTTCGGACGCAGGCCGCACACCGAGCTCAACCCCGACGAGGTCGTGGCGCTGGGCGCGGCGGTACAAGCGCACGTGCTGATGGGCGGCACGCGCGAGCTGTTGTTGATGGACGTCACGCCGCTGTCGCTGGGGCTGGAGACCATGGGCGGCGCCGTGGCCAAAGTGATCGAGCGCAACTCGACGATTCCCTGCCAGGCGACCGAAGGCTTCACGACCTACGTCGACAACCAGACCGGCGTCGACTTGCATGTGGTCCAAGGCGAGCGCGAACTCGCCAAGGACTGCCGCAGCCTGGGGCGCTTCAAGCTCAGCGGCATCCCCCCCATGCCCGCCGGCATGCCGCGCATCGCCGTGCGCTTCCACATCGACGCCAACGGTCTGTTGACCGTCACCGCGCGCGAGGAGTCCAGCGGGAAGAGCGCGCGCGTCGAGATCACGCCGATGAACGGCCTGACCGACAGCGAGGTCGAGGCGATGCTCAACGCGGCCTTCAAGAACGCGCGCGACGACTTCGACGCGCGGCGCGCGGCCGACTTGGCCACGGAGATCGGAACGATGGTGCGCGCCAGCGAGCGCGGGCTCGCGCACGCAGCCGACGCGCTCGACCGTGAGACGCGGCGCGACATCGAGGACGCCGTCGCCAAGGCACGCTCCACATCGGCGGCTTCGCGCGAGCCCCAGAAGCTCCAGAAAGTGCGCGACGAGCTCGAGCGCGCCACGTTGCCGCTCGCGGCCTTGCTCATGGACCAAGTCGCCAAGTCGGCGCTCTCGGGCAAGAAGCTCGACGAGGTATGAGCGCGCCGCGAGCCTTCCCGCTGCGCTGGGTTTCGCGTCAAGAGCGCGCCTGGAACGACAACGCGGTGTTCGAGGCCTGCATCGACTTGCTCGAGCACGAAGCACTCGCGCACTTGTCTCCGGTACAGCGCGTCGCGCACCTCGCGTTCCACGCGGACCGCTCGCTGCAAGTGCACGGCTGGGCGCACTTCGCGCGCGCGACGCCACCCGCGCTCCGGCGTGAGATCGCGACGGCCTTCGAGGGTCTCGGCGCGAGCGCCCAGGCCGTCTGGTTGCGCGCCGCGAGCGCCGGCGAACCCGCCGTGTCCTACGCGCAACTGACGCCATCCTTGGAAGCCAAACTGCGCGAGTACCTCGACACGCACGAAGCGTCCTTCGTGCGCGAATCGCGGCCCAGTTGCACGAGCTGAGAGCGCAGCGAGCCCCACTCGCGGCGAGCGGCCCGCTCACTCGGCTGTGTGGAATGGCTCGCACACGGCGCGCAGCTCGGACTCTTCTCGCTCGTCGACGAACAGCACGTCCAGGTGCTCGCCCTGCTCGAACATCGCCCAGAAGAGCCTCCCGATCGACTCGTGCAGCGCGTCGCTCTCGTCGCCGACCAAACACAGCGCGACCTCGCTCGACCGCCCCGTGGCATAGCGCACGCGCGCGAGATACGCGCGCCGCACGCCGGGCTGCGAGCGGAACAGCTGCACCAGCGACCGCATCAAGCGCTCCTCGGTCGCACCGCGCTGCAACTCGACGAACTCCAGGCGCGCGCCCAACTCGAGCTGCAGCGGCTCACTGCGCTTGGACTTCCACCAACCGAACACGCCGCCAAGCTACCTGCTCGAGCCGGATCGCGCTCGCTCCGCGCCAGCCAAGGGCCCGCTCAGTGCTTGGCCTTGCCCTGGGCGGCGACGGCGTGTTGGGCGGCCGCGATCTCCGCCTCGCTGGCCAGATAGCGACTGGAGAGTGGCTTCAGTTGCGCGTCGAGCTCGTAGACCAGCGGAATCCCGGTCGGGATGTTGAGCGCGACGATCTTGTCGTCGGCGATCTGATCGAGGTGCTTGACCAGCGCTCGCAAGCTGTTGCCGTGCGCTGCGACGATCAAGCGCTCGCCGGCCTTGACGCGCGGCGCGATCGAGGCGTTCCAGTAGGGCACGACACGCGCCACGGTGTCCTTGAGCGACTCGGTCAACGGGAGTTCGCTCTGCTGGAGGGCCGCGTAGCGTCGATCGACCGACGGGTTTTGCGCGTCGCCCGCGGTGAAAGCCGGCGGAGGGATGTCGTAGCTGCGGCGCCAGATCAGCACCTGCTGCTCTCCGTGGCGCGCGGCCGTCTCGGCCTTGTCGAGCCCGGTCAGGGCGCCGTAGTGCCGCTCGTTGAGCCGCCAGTCCTTGGTGACCGGGATCCACTGTTGGTCGAGCTCGTCGAGCACCAGGTTGAGCGTCGTGATGGCGCGCTTGAGCAGCGACGTGAACGCCGAATCGAAGACGAAGCCCGCCTCGCGCAAGCGTCGGCCCGCTTCACGCGCCTCGCCCACGCCTTTCTCCGAGAGCGGCACGTCGCGCCAACCCGTGAAGCGGTTCTCGCGGTTCCACTGACTCTCCCCGTGGCGGATCAGGACGATCTTGTACATCGCGTCTAGGCTCCCAAGTGCTTTTGGACCACGCCGCGCACCTGCTCGGCGAGCTTGCGCGCCGCCGCGGACATCGCCCGCGCGGCCTCCGACTTGTGTTGGACGTAGGCGGCATCCTTGATCGACGCAGCGTTGATGCGCACGTTCGCCGCGGCGCTCTCGATCCCCGCCAGCGCGGCCAGCGCGCCGCTGCCGCAATCGCTGGCCAAATTCGGGTTGATCGCCGACACGCCCTGCACCGCGAGCTGCAGCACGGCGACACCCAAGGCCATGGTCTCGAAGGGAACTTCGAGCGCACCCTTGAGCGCCTGCTGCACCGCGGCTGCGCGCGCCACCTTGTCGGCCTCGGTCGCCTTGGGCAAGGCAAAGGCCGCGGTGACGGCGTCGTAGGCGGCGCTGTCGAGCTGCACGAGCTCGAGCGCGCGCCGGCGCGTCTGGTCGAGCTCCTCCACGCGCGCGGCCATCGACGCCGCGACGGCCGCGTACTTCTCGCCCGAGGTGAAGCGGTAGGCCATCGACACCGTGGCCGCGCCGCAAGCCACCATGTAGGCCGCCAGACTGCCCCCACCGGGCGTCGCGGACTTGGCCGCGAGGGCCTCTGCGAACTGGTCGAGCGTGAGGTCGTTGAGACGCGACGGCTGGGTCATGCGGCGAGGAGCTGGGAGGAATGCGCCGAGCGCGGCGAAAAAGGGGCGGGATTCTAGCGCCCGGGCACGCCCCGTCCCACCTCAGCCAGCGCCTCCCGCGCCTCGCTCCGGGGTCCGGCGCAGCCCCTCCGTCGGCATTTCGGCTACGCTACAAGTCCTTTTGCGCACGTTGGTTACGAACAACTTCGAGGCCCGCCCTTGGGCAAGCTCGGAGGGCTTTCCTAGGGTTGCGCGCGCGGGTCGGGCGGATGCCTCCCGCCGGAGCACGGGCTAGGGTCTCCGGAAGTGCACCTTCAACTCGATCGCAGGACGACTGGACGATGAAACATCGTTCGCAACGACTTCCGCGCAGCGCGCGAGCGCGCTCGAACGAGTCCACGGCCGGTGCCCGGGCGCGCCGCCTTGGGTCGCTTTCGGAGCGCGCCGCATGAAGGTCGCCTTCGTCACACCCGAGATCGATCCGTTGGTGCGACGAACGCCGCTGGCCGAGGTCGCTGCCGCCCTGCCCAAGGCGCTGGCCGAGAGCGGTGCCGACGCGCGCGTGTTCCTGCCCTTCACGCAGTCGGTCGCGCTCGACAAGCTGACGTCTCTGAAGGCGCTGGGGAGCGTCAGCGCCCAGGACACCGACGGTCGCACCTCGTTCCAGATCCACAGCGGACTGCTGGGAGCCGTCCCGGTGTACCTCTTCGGCCACCCGCAGTTCTTCGAGGGGCGCCAGCCCTACGGCGGCGACGAAGGGCCCTACGACGACAACTGGCGGCGCTATGCGGTGTTCGCGCGCGCCGTGCTCGAGAGCCTGGCGACGCTCGAGTTCGAGGCCGAGGTGATCCACTGCTTCGACTGGGCCACCGGCATCTTGCCGGTGCTGCACGAGCTCGAGTTCGTGCAGCGCCGCCCCGAGCATCCCGCGTCCCGGGCGGGCACCTACTTCCAGATCCACAACATCGCCATCCAGGGCACCTTCGAGCGCGAGGTCCTGCCGCGCCTGGGTCTGCCCTACCGCGTCTTCCAGGCCGTCGGCGGTGTCGAGCTGGCGGGCAAGGTCAACTTCCTCAAGGCCGGCGCCGAGTTCGCCACGATCATCGGTACGCACTCCCCGGGACACGCCGAGCGCATCCAACAGCTCGACCGCGGTTACGGGCTCGAGGATGTCTTCCGCCGTCGCTCGAAGGAGCTCATCGGCATCGCCAGCGGCATCGACTACAACACCTGGGATCCGGCGACGGACACGGTGTTGGTCAAGGGCTACTCGCACAAGGACAAGACCTTGGCGGGCAAGGTCAAGTGCAAGGCCGCGCTGCAGACGACGCTCAAGCTCGAACCCGGTGCTCGCACGCCGCTGGCCGTGATGCTCGGACGCTTCGACGCCGACAGCGGGTGCGAAATCCTGGCCGAGGTGCTGACCACGGCGCTGGAGCGCGGCGTCGAGTGCGTGCTGATGGGCTCGGGTCGCCCCGACATCCACGAGCGCCTCAAGACCATCCAGACCACGTTCTTCGGCCGTTGCCGCGTGCTCGAGGGCTACCAGCTGAGCCTGGCGCATCAGATCATCGCCGCCGCGGACGTGCTGCTCTTGCCGGCCCACTATCACCCGGGCAACGCGCTGTGCGCGATCGGCATGCGCTACGGCGCGGTGCCGCTGGTCTACGCCGGCGGTGGACTCGAGGACTACGTGCTCGACGCGCAGAAGAACCCGCGCAACGGCACGGGCTTCCACTTCTCGAGCTACACCGGAGAGAGCCTGCTCGACGGTCTGGAGAACGCTCGCAAGCTCTACAAGAGCCAGGATGCGTGGCGCCAGATCGTGCTGCGTTGCATGAAGCAGGACTTCTCGTGGGCCGCGACGGCGCAGGAGTACCTCAAGGCCTACCGGCGCGTCACGCGACGGACCAAACCGCGCTCCGAGTCGGCGTGAGCTCGCCCACGTCGCCGGTCGCGCGCGTGCTCTTGTTCGGAGGTGGGTTCGCACTCGCCTGCGCCCTGGCCGCGGGCCTGTACTTCGCTTCGCGCGAGCGCGAGGACGAGGCGGCGCGCGTGGCACGCGAGCACGCCGAAACGGTGCGCACCGAAGTCGAGCCCGTGCGCGCGGCGATGGAGCAGGCGGCTGCAGCGAGCGGCCCCTACGACATCGAAGCGACGATGCGCGTGGTGCGCGAGCTCGACCTCGCCGTGAAGCACACCTCGTCGTTGCGCGAGTACTTCGAGAGCTTGCGGCGCACGGACTACCGGCGCGTCGCGCCCGAGATGATCGCCGCGCGCGAACGCATCCTGGACGTGCTCGTGAAGTACTACGGGGCGCTCGAGCGCCAAGAGCACGAGCAGGAGTTGTGGCAGGTCTTCGGCCGCTGGAGCGACGAGCTCTCGAAGGTGCTGCAAGCATCCGACGTCAAGGCCACCACTCCCTTGGGCACGATCTCGCTCAGCCCGTCTGACCCCGCGCGGCAACGCGTGCTCGCCGAGGAACGCGCGCGCCGCGAGGCCCAACGCACGGCGACCTTCGCGGAGCTGGTGCGCTTCGAAGAGGAGCTGCTCGCGGCGCTCGATGCGTCGGTCCCGGTGTTCCGCGAGGTCGAGGACGAATGGGCACGGCTGTGCGCGCAGCGCGACCGCGCCTACCTGCAGGCCTTCGAGCTCGACTTCGACGCGGCCGCGGTGTCCGCGCAAGCGGCGCTGGCCATGGCGCCGTTCGACGAAGAGTCCAAGCTGCTGCTGGCTCTGACGCAGATCGAAGGCGCCGCGCAGGTCGCGCCAGCGGGAGCCGCGGCCGAGCGCCAGGTCGGGGTCGACGAGCTGCTCGCGTCCGTGCTCGCCGAGAACCCCGACTGCGCCCCGGCGCTGCTGTTGCGCGGACTGTGGAACGTCAAGCGCGACCGCGCGGCCGCCGCGCGCACGGATCTCGAGCTGGCGATGACGCGCTATCCGGAGCAGGCCGAGCGCTTGCGCGACGTGCTCGATCCCTACCGCAGCCGCGAGTACCTGCGCAAGACGCGCCAGGGCGGGCACATCACGCAGCTCTACCGCGCGATGATGCTGGGCGCGAATTGGTTCAGCCCCGAGCTGCAGCTCGCGCGTCTAGAACTCGCCCAGGGCCACGGGCCGCGCGCGCTCGAGCACGTCAAGGACCACTTCGCGCGGCGCCGCGCCCAGGGCCAGTGGGACCTGGTGCTGTACGACCTGCAGTTCTGCGAGGGCCTGCTCGGCGAGCTGTACCGCGACGTGTTCCCCGAGAAGTCGTACCTCGATCTGCGCATCGAGCAGCGCACTTTCGGAGAGGCCGTCGAGGTCACCGTCGACAACCGCAGCGACAAGACGCTGCACAACGCGGCGTTGGTGCTGGCCGTGCGCTTCACCGACATGGTCGAAGGCGAGTACGAGCCCTTCACCGTCGGCAAGACGCAGGCGCTCGTCCCGGCCAACGCGTCGACCAGCTTCGGCGCGCTCGAGCTCGAGTTCGACGGGCTCGGCACGCACAAGGCGTTCGCGGATGTCGTGCCGCCGATCCGCGCCGTGCTGGTGTGCGACGAAGCGGTGTGCTGGATCGACTCGATCGCCACCAAGAGCGAGCGCGCGGCGAGCCACGGAGTCCTCGGCGGCGACCCCGCGCGCCGACCGACGCTGAGCGAACGCTTGCGCGGAGTGCTCGGCGGTCTGGGCGAGTCCAACGTCACGCTGGAGCGCGTCAAGAAACTCTTGACGCCCGATGACCTGTCGATCGAGCTGCCGCGCGAGATCATGCTGCTCGGCCCGCTGTTCCGGCTCGAGGCCGGAGCCGAGAGCTTCGATGAGTCGAGCGACGGCAACGTGGTGCACCGCATCGAGGGTGGCAAGGTGCGCTTGACCTTCGAGAAGGTCGGCAAGGCGCTCGACGGATCGCCCGAGGAACTGCGCCTGGTGGCGCGCAGCGTGTTGGGCGAGGTCCGCATCGTGCTGCGGCGGAACGCCCAGGGAAACTACGTGTTCTCGCGCGTCGAGGGGCCCTGACCCCGCGCGCTGGGGCGCGGCGCCGACTGTGCAGCAGCCGCGGCACCTCGCTAACCTCTGCGCCCATGACTTCGACGCAAGTTGGCATCGACCTCGGCGGTACCGCGGCCAAGTCCGGTCGCGTGACGCATGCGGGCGAGATCCTCGCGGAGCGTACGATCGATCCCGGGTTCGCGCGCGGGCCGCAGGCCGTGCTCGACACACTGGCGCAGCTGTTCCACGACCTGGGCGGCGGCGACTCGCTGGGCATCGGCGTGCCGGGCTTGATCGATCGCGAGCGCGGCTACGTGCACTCGAGCCCCAATTTGCCGGGCTTCGTCGAGCTCGACGTCAAGGGCGAGTTGGCACGACGCGTCGGCTTGCCGCGCGAGCAGGTGCACGTCGAGAACGACGCCAACGCCGCCGCGGTCGGCGAGCTGTGGCTCGGCGCCGGGCGCGGTGAGCGCGACGCGCTGGTGGTCACACTCGGCACCGGGATCGGCGGCGGCCTGATCCTCGGCGGCGAGCTGTTCGCCGGGGCCGGCATGGGCGGCGAGGTCGGGCACGTGGTGATCGATCCGCGCGGACCGCAGTGCGGCTGCGGCAAGCTCGGTTGTGTCGAAGCCTATGCGTCCGCGACGGCGGCCAAACGCCGCGCCTTGGCCGCGCAGCTGCCCGCGGACAAGCCCGGCGACTTGGTGCTGCTCGCGCAGCGCGCGCGCGACGGCCACGAGCCCGAGGCGCGGCTGATGCGCGAGATCGGCCGCGACCTGGGGCGCGGGTTGGGGCCGGTGCTGTGCCTGCTCGATCTGCGCACGTTCATCTTCGGTGGCGGGTTCTCCGGCGCGCTCGACGTGCTCGAGCCCGGCATCCGCGAGGGCATCGAGGAGCGCAGCTACGGTGGCCGCGCACCGGCGGTCAAGCTGTTGCGGGCAACGCTGGGCCCCGCTGCGGGTTGGATCGGTGCCGCGCGGGTCGCGATGACGGCGCGCGAAGCGCTACGCTCGCGCTCATGAAATCCCCCGAAACCACGCTGCGCGTGCACGGGCTGACCAAGGTCTACGGCCGCGGTCTGTTCGGCGCTCCGGGCTTTCGAGCGCTCGACTCGTTGTCGCTCGAAGTCGGGCGCGGCCAGGTCTTCGGCCTGCTCGGCCCCAACGGCGCGGGCAAGACCACGCTGGTCAAGATCCTGCTCGGCCTGGTGCGCAAGACCGAGGGCGAGGCGCAACTGTTCGGGAGCAGTGTGGGCGACGCCTCGGTGCGGCGGCGCGTGGGCTACCTGCCCGAAGGACACCGCCTGCCGCAGTACTTGACCGGACTGCAGATGCTCGAGCTGTTCGGCCAGATGTGTGGGCGCGACCGCGCCTTCCTGCGCGCGCGCATCCCGACCTTGCTCGACATGGTCGGCATGCGCGACGCGGCGCAGCGCAAGATCCGCGAGTACTCCAAGGGCATGACGCAGCGCATCGGCCTGGCGCAGGCGATGATCCACGAGCCCGAGCTGGTGATCCTCGACGAGCCCACGGACGGCGTCGATCCCGTGGGGCGCGCGGCCGTGCGTCAGATCGTGCAGAACATGAAGGACGCGGGCGTCACGGTGTTCATCAACTCGCACCTCTTGCAGGAGGTGGAGATGATCTGCGATCGCGTCGTGATCATGGCCAAGGGCCGCATCCTGCGCGAGGGCTCGATCGCCGAGCTCACTCCGCGCACGGGACGCTACCACTTCGAGCTCGCGTCGACGCCACCCCAATTGGCGCGCGTCCTCGAGGGTTTGGGCGCGAATCTGGAGCTCCTGCCCGACGGTTTCGAGCTGCAGCTCTCCGACCTCGAGCTCGACCAATGTGTCGATCGCTTGCGCGCGGCCGGGCTCTCGATCCGCGGGGTTCAAGCGCGCCGCCTCAATCTCGAGCAAGCCTTCATCCAACTGGTGAAGAAGGACGCGCAGTGAACAAGCACATCGTCCGCTCGCTGTTCCAGGACGCGCTGTACCAGGTGTTCGACAACCTGGGTTTCCGCATCCTCGGCGTGCTGTTCCTGTTGCCCGTGCTGCTGACCTTCTTGGTGGGCTTCCGCGAAGACGGCATGTGGATCGCGCACTACTGGCACTGGAGCTACGAGTCGTTGCTCGCCAGCCTCTCCTCGGGTGCCTCGGGCGATCCCGCGTTGTTCAATGGCATCCGCGACCGACTGCTCGACCAGATGATCGCGGTGATCGTCGACTGGATCGCCGACAAGGCCGGCTTCGTGTTCGGCATCGCGGCCATCAGCTTCTTCGTGCCGCAGATGCTCGAGAAGGGCGCGGCCGACGTGGTCTTCAGCAAGCCCGTCTCGCGGCTCGCGCTGTTCCTCTCGCGCTACATCGCCGGCCTGATCTTCGTCGGCGTGCTCTCCTCGTTGCTCGTCGGCGGCATGTTCCTGGGGTTCTTCGTGACCTCGGGCTACCGCGACACGGGGCTGTTGTGGAGCATCCTCACCTTGATCTACGGGTTCGCGATCTTCCACGCGATCTCCTGCACCATCGGCGTGTTCACCAAGAGCACGATCGGCGCGATCCTGCTGACCGTGATCTTCATGCCCGTCAACTGCGGACTGCACAAGAGCTGGGAGTTGATCGCCGTCAGCCGCCACGTCGCCGCCGAGGAACGCGAGCGCAAGCCCGACTTGCCGGCCAAGGAGCCGCCGGGGATGTTGCTGAGCGCGCTGAACACCGCGCTCACCGCGTACCACGTGATCGCGCCCAAGAGCCGCGACGCGACACGCATCGCGCAGGGCCTGCGTCGCGACATCGAGGATTTCACGCCCGAATTCGCCGACGAGGACCTGGGGCTGAGCGTGGCCGAGCCGCCTGCGGGTTTCGCGCGCGAGCCGCGCAGCTCGTTCAACAAGGACGGCTTGGTGTGGATCGCTGCGCATCCCGACGGCGGCGGCGAGGCGCGCTGGACGTTGAAACGCGATGCGCTGTCGGCGCTCGGCTCGCGCACGGCCTACGTCAAGCGACTGAAGAAGGAGCTCGCCGTCGACTCGACGCGCGCCGACATTTCGCGGCGCTACACCGATCGCTTCGAGTGGAAGGAGAAGCGCGGTGACGAGGAGCGCCTGAGACGCAAGTGGGTGTTCCAGATCGGCGATACGGTGCTGACGCTCGACTACGACGCCGAGAGCGCTTGGGGCGCACGCGACGAGAGCGAACACTCGGCGCAGGTGTTCCTGGCCGGTGTCCAGATCAAGGACGAGCTCGAGCGCCAGGCGCAGGAAGCCAGCTACGACCGCTACTTCGCCTGGAGCGGTCCGTGGCAGTTCAACGCCTGGTTCTCGGTCGGCACGACGCTCATGTTCGTGCTCGCGATGCTGGGGCTGGGTTGGTGGAAACTCTCGCGCACCGACTTCTGAGATGCGCGCCGAAGTCGTCCACGAGCTGCGCGAGATCCTCGGCCGCGCGGGCTTGATCTCCGAGCCCGGAAGGCTCTTGACCTACGAGTGCGACGGACTCGCGCTGCTCCACGAACGGCCCGAGTTGGTGCTGTTGCCGCGCACCACCGACGAGTGCGCGCGCGCGCTGCGCGTGCTGCACCGCGAGAAGATCGCGGTCGTCGGTCGGGGCGCGGGCACCGGGCTCTCGGGCGGAGCGACGCCGGTCAAGGGAGGGGTCGTGCTGGGCACGGCCCGCATGCGCGACGTGCTCGAGATCAACGCCGTCGACCGCTACGCGCGGGTCCAGGCGGGACTGGTCAACGTCGACCTGACGCTGGCGGTCGAGGAGCTCGGCCTGTTCTACGCTCCAGATCCGTCGAGCCAGCACGCCTGCACGCTGGGCGGCAACGCGGCCGAGAATTCCGGTGGGCCGCACTGCTTCAAGCACGGCTCGACGACGCGCCACGTGCTCGGACTGGTCATCGTGCGCGACGACGGCAGCGTGCTCGACCTCTCGCGTCCCGCGGTCGACCCCGTGGGCTACGACTTGGTGGGCCTGTTCGTCGGCAGCGAGGGCATGTTCGGCATCGCGACCGAGATCACCGTCAAGCTCACGCCGACGCCGGCGGTGACCGAGACGCTGCTGGCGATCTTCACCGACCTCGATGCCGCGTGCGACTCGGTCAGCGACGCGATCGCGGCGCGCCTCGAGCCCTCGGCGCTCGAGATCCTCGACAAGCTCACGATCGAAGCGGTCGAGGCCAGCGTGTTCGCGGCCGGCTATCCCAAGCAGGCGGAAGCCGTGCTGTTGATCGAAGTCGAGGGCGCGGAGGCCGAGGTCGAGATGACCCTGGCCGAGTTGTCGAGGATCGTCAAGCAGCGCGGGGCGATCGACGTGCGGCGCGCGCGCAGCGCGGCCGAGCGCAAGAAGCTCTGGGCCGGGCGCAAGGGAGCCTTCGGAGCCATGGGCCGCATCGCGCCCGATCTGTATGTCGCGGACGTGGTCGTCCCGCGCACCAAGCTGCGCGAGCTGGTGGCGGCCACGACCCGCATCGCTCGCGAGAAACGCCTCAAGCTCGCCAACGTGTTCCACGCCGGCGACGGCAACCTCCACCCCAACATCAGCTACGACCGACGCGACGCAGACGAGGTCGCGCGCGTGCTGCGGGCCGGCGAGGAGATCATGCGCGTGGTCGTCGCCGCCGGTGGATCGCTCAGCGGCGAGCACGGCATCGGCATCGAGAAGCAGGCCGCGATGAGCCTGGTGTTCGGGGACGACGATCTGCGCGCGATGTGTCGCGTGCGCGACGCCTGGGATCCCGAGCACCGCATGAACCCGGGCAAGTTGATCCCGGTGCACGTGTGCCGCGAGATGCGCAACGCGGAGCGCCCCAGGTGAGCACGTACGATTCCCTCAGCGCGCGCCTCGAACGCCTCGCCGGGGAGGTGCGACCGTTGCGGCCGCGGCACGATGTCGAGCCGGTGCCGAGCGTCGCGCCGCGCGACGTCGAACAGACGCGCGAGCTGTTGCGCTTCGCCGCACGCGAGCGCCTACGCGTGATTCCCTGCGGGCTCGGCAGCAAGCTCTCCTGGTGCGGGATCCCGGGCCACGTCGACTTCATGCTGTCGACACGGCGCTTGACGCGCGTCGTCAGTCACGTCCCCGACGACGGCACGCTCACGATCGAGGCCGGCGCGACCATGGCCGACCTGAAGGAGCGTTGCCGCGCGGGCGGGCACTTCCTCACGCCGGACGTTGCGCGCGCCGCGACGAAGACCATCGGTGGAGTGGTCGCCGCAGGCGAGTCGGGGCTGGATCAACTGCGCTTCGGGCCGGTGCGACACCATGTGCTCGGACTCGCGGTGGTGCTGTCCGACGGGAGCTTGGCGCGCACCGGTGGACGGTTGGTGAAGAACGTCACCGGCTTCGATCTCCAGCGACTGTATTGCGGCTCGCACGGCACGCTGTGCACGATCGTGGAGGTCTCGCTGCGGCTGTTTCCCGAGCCCGAGCACGAGCTGTGGCTCTCGACCGGCGTCGCCACGCTGCAGGACGCGTTGGGGCTCGCCGCCGCGACGCTGAACAGCCCCGCGCGCGTCGTCAGCTTGTCGATCGCCGAGATGGTTCCTCCGAAGCAGGGACAGGCATGGGCCGTGTTCGCGCGGCTGTTCGGGCGGCGAGCCGCGGTCGACGCCGAGCATGCGCTCCTCGCGCGTTCTTGGCCGGTCCACGCGAGCTGCGAGGGTGCGCGCGCGCGCGAGGCCGCCGAGCAGATGAGCGACGCGCTGACGTTCTCGTCGAGCCCCCACCCGACCTTGCACGTGAGCTGCAGGCCCTCGCGCGCCATGGGTGTGACCGAACTCGTGCGCGGCGCGCTCGAGCGCCTGGGCATCGAGCGCCGCCTCGCGCTCCAGCCCGGCCTGGCGGAGCTGGACGTCGAGTTGCGCGGCCCGCTCGAGCCACAGGCACTCGCCGGGCTGGTGCGTGAGCTGCGTGTCGCCCTGCGCGAGCAAGCTGCGCAACTCGCGCTGCGCAACGCCCCGCGCGCGGCACTGCTCGACATCGACCCCTTCGGCGAGCGCGGGCCAGGACTCGAGCTAATGCGCGCGCTGCAGCGTCAGCTCGACGCGGCGGGCGTGTACTCGACCGGACGATTCCACGGAGGACTGTGATGCAGCCCGCAGAGCTGGTCGACTACGCAAAGACCCTCGACTGCATCCACTGCGGTCTGTGCCTGCGCACCTGTCCGACGTACCGTCTGACAGGGGCCGAGCCCTCGAGTCCGCGCGGACGCATCTACCTGATGCGCGCGGTGGCCGAGGGCCAGCTCGAGGCCAGCGACGCGACGTACCGCGGCGAGCTCGACTTCTGCCTCGCCTGCCGCCACTGCGAGAGTGTGTGCCCCGCGGGCGTGCGCTTTGGCGAGATGATCGAGTCGGCGCGCGCCGGTTTGTCCGCGGTGCAGCACCGTCCGGTGCTCGCGCGCCTGGCGCGTTGGTTCGGGTTCGAGCTCGTGCTGCGAAGCCGCTGGTGGCTGTCCGCGAGCGCCAGCGCGATGCGCTTTGCGCAGCGCACGGGCATGGCGCGGTTGCTCGGTCGTTGGGGCGAGGCGCTGCTCGCGATGCCGCTCGTGCCCCCGAGGTCGGAACGCGCGCCGCTGGCGGCGACACATGGCGCGCGCGCCCCGCGCCGTGGATCCGTGGCGATGCTCGAGGGCTGCGCGATGCGCGAGCTCTACGGGCGCGTCAATCGCGCCACGGTCCAGGTCTTGACCGGCATCGGCTTCGACACGCACGTTCCCGCCGAGCACGTGTGCTGCGGCGCGCTGCACGCGCACAACGGGGAGCTCGATGCCGCGCGCGATTTGGCGCGGGCGACGATCGCCGCATTCGAAGCCTTCGGCGACGACGCCATCGTCACCAACAGCGCGGGCTGCGGCGCGCACATGAAGGGCTACGGCCAGTTGCTGCGCGACGATGCTCGATGGAGGGAGCGCGCGCAGCGCTTCTCACGCCGCGTCGTGGATTTCAGCGAGTTCGTCGCGGCCCACGCACCGACTGCGTTCTCGACGGGAGCGGTGCGCGAGCTCGGCACGCTCACCTACGACGACCCGTGCCATCTGTGCCATGGACAGCAAGTGCGCGCCCAGCCGCGGACCTTGCTGGAGCTCGCTGGCGCACGGCGCGTCGAGCTCGCCGACGCGGAAGCGTGCTGCGGTTCGGCCGGGATCTACTCGCTGCTGCGGCCCGCGGACTCGCGCGCCGTGTTCGAGGGCAAGCTCGCGGCCTTCGAAGCCAGCGGCGCCGACGTGCTGGTGACCGCCAACCCGGGCTGCCACATGCAGTGGGAGTCGGGCTTCAAGCGCGCTGGCAGTCGGGCGCGCGTGCTGCACTTGGCGGAGGTCTTGGCGTGCGCCCTCGACGCGCCGGCCGCCCGCCGCGACGGCTGAAGTGCTCCGGGACCGACCCGTGCAGCCGCCGTGCTGCGCTATTCGCGCGGCACGAGCGCGCCGAGCAACTCCTCGACGCGCTCGCGCGAGGCCGGAAATCCGCGGCTCCAACGAGCGATCAGGATGCGCGGCGTGCGCTCGGAGCTGAGGTTGACGCGCAGCACGTCGCGGAACGTGCCCCCCTTCTCGAACTCGCGCTCGACGACGAAGGGCGCGGCCAAGGCCCCCCACGGGAGCTTGCCGCGCTCGAGAACGCGCCGCGCGCCGTTGCGTGGAACGCTGGCCCAATCGCCGTTGAGGTTCTGGCCGCCTTCGAACAGGGTCTCGAGCTCCTTCGCGGCACCTTCGAGCACCATCTCGACGATCAAGACTTCGCGCGGAGCACTGCCCGCGGCACCGATCGCGACCTTCGACCAATCGAACTCTTGCGGCGATCCGCTCTCGGCCTCCGGCACTTCGATGCGCTCGGCCTCCGGGGGAGTCTCGGCCGGCGCGAGCCGCACGCACACGTCGCCGCGTGGCAGCACGCTCGCATCGGCGAGCGCGAGCCCGAACGGCAAATCGCGCGGCTCGAACCAGCGCGCGAGCGTCGCTCGAGCGTCGAGTGCGTGCGTCGACTGACGCGCCATCGTGTAGGCGAGCCCGCCGAGCGCCACGATCGCGGCGACCACGACCCACACCAGCGCGGTGCGCTCGGTCGGACGCGCGTCCATCACTTCTTCCCGTCGATGCGGAAGTGCTGCAGGAAGTCCTCGATGTCGCGCTGCTCCACCGGCGTGGTGCCGCTGAAGCGCGAGTAGATCAGCAGCAGCGCACCTTCGCGGCCCTCGGGCGTGATGTCGACCAACATCACACGCTGCTTGGTGGCCATCTCCATCGCTTGCTTGAAGCTCGAGGGCTCCTCGATGGGCTCCTCGACGGGTTCTTGCGCGACTTCTTCGGTGGGCTCCTTCACGGGCGCTTGCTCGCTGCCCGCGGCGCTGTCGCCCGCTTGCGCCTGCGCGTCACCCGGAGACTCGCTCTCCTCGAAGGTCTGGAAACGCACGTAGTTCAGCTTGCGGCCCTGGATTTCGAACTGGCCGGCGCTCGGCGCATGGAAGCCCAACGGTCCGAACTGCTGCTTGGACTCACCCAGATCGCCGGTCTCGAGTCGTTCGCGCAGCTCGTCGGCGCGCTGCCCCGGGGCGTAGAGCTGCAGCTGCACGCTCGCGCCACCCTTGGTGAATTGCCAACCGTTGTCGACGCCTGGAGCCATGGCAGCCAGCGCGCCGGTCGGGATCAGCATGTAGTCCGCCGGACGCTCGTCGTAGGGCAACACCTCGGCCAGCGCGGTCCACTGCTTCTCGGGGTCGAGCTTCTCCGAGGCCACGCGGAACACCACGAAGGCGATCACCGCGCTGGCGATCAGCGCGAGCAGGCAACCGCCGCCGCAGAACCACAGCCATTTGGGAAGGCGCGCCTTCTTCTTCGGCGCTTCCTTGGCTTCGCTGCCCCATTCGATGTCGCTCATCGCTCTCTCCTTCGCCTCACGCGTTCCAGGTGTAGAAGCCCTGCCCAGCCTTCTTGCCGAGTTCCCCGCGCGCCACCTTGTCGCGCAGGATCTGCGGGGCCTTGAACGTGCTACCGATTTCCTGCTCCAAGTATTCGGCGATCGAGAGCCGAACGTCGAGGCCCACCAGATCGGTCAGCTTGAGCGGCCCCATCGGGAAGCCGTAACCCAGCACCATCGCCTTGTCGATGTCCTCGGCGCTGGCGACCCCGGCTTCGAGCATGCGCATCGCTTCGAGACCGATCACCAACCCCAGTCGACTGGAGGCGAATCCCGGGGAGTCGACCACGTCGATCGGGTCCTTGCCCATGCGGCGTGCCAGCGCCAGCGCCAGCTCGGCAGCGGCCGGCGCGGTGCGAGCGGCGCGCACCACCTCGACCAGCTTCATGATGTGCACGGGGTTGAAGAAGTGCATGCCGACGACGCGCTCGGGGTGCTTGCAAGCCTCCGCGATCGCGGTGATCGAGAGCGACGAGGTGTTGGTCGCGAGCAAGGCCTCGGCGGCACACAGTGAGTCGAGCTTGGCGAAGATCGAGCGCTTCAGCGCAAGCTTCTCGGGCACGGCCTCGATGACCACGTCGGCGGAGCGCGCCGCGCTCTCGAGGTCGCTCGCGCCGGCGAGCTTGGCGAGCGTCGCCGAGCGCGCCTCGGCCGTGACCTTGCCCTTTTCCACGCCCTGGTCGAGATTGCGCCGCACGCTCGCCAGACCGCGCTCGAGCGCCGCGGCGTCGAGATCGACCAAGGTCGTCGCGATGCCACAGCTCGCCAGCACTTGCGCGATGCCATGGCCCATCGTGCCCGCGCCGAGCACTACGGCCCTCTGGATCTGATCCACCGACTTCACGTTGCAGGCACTCCTTCGCTAGCGACCGGGAACCAAGACGATCTTGCCGGCGACTCGCCGGGCTTCGAGCAACTCGTGCGCTTCGCGCGCGCGGCTCAGGGGCAGCACGCGGTCGACCAGCGGTCGATAACGACCGGCCGCGACGTGCGCGAAGATCTCGGGCAACGCGCTGCGCGGCCCCATCGTCGATCCGAGGATCGAGAGGTTCTTGATGAACACGTGCGGCAAGAGCAGTGCGACCTTCGGCCCCGTCGTTCCGCCGCAGGTGACCAGCCGGCCCGCGCGCGCCAGACAGCGCATCGACGTGTCCCAGGTCGCCGGGCCGACGTGCTCGACCACCACGTCGCATCCGCGTCCCTGCGTGAGCCGCTTGACCTCCTTGTCCCAGCCGGGAGTGGAATGATCCACGATGTCGTCGGCTCCCAGCCGCCGGCACAGCTCGCGCTTGGCCGCGTCACCGGCCGTGGCGATCACGTGCGCGCCGAGCTCCTTGGCCACCTGGATCGCCGCCGACCCGACGCCGCTGGTTCCCGCGAGCACCAGCACGCATTCGCCCTTGCGCAGCTGCGCGCGCGACACGAGCAGGCCCCAGGCCGTCAGGAACACCAGCGGCACCGCCGCGGCGTGGATCGGATCGACGCCGTCGGGCAAAGGCAGGGCATAGCGCGCGGGGAGCGCGACGTACTCCGCCGCGTAGCCGTCGCCGTGCTCGCCGTGGATGCCGTAGTCCGGCGCGAGGTGGTCAGCGCCAGCGAGATCCTCGGGCGACGTGCCCGACGATTGCCCGGGCTCGAGCACCACCTTCTGACCGACACGCAAGCCGCTGACTCCGGGGCCGAGCTCGAGCACCTCGCCGGTGCCGTCGCACCCCAAGATGCGCGGGAACGGCACGGCAAATCCGGGCATCCCGCGGCGCACCCACAGGTCGAGGTGGTTGACCGAGACCGCCGTGACCTTGACCAACACCTCGCCGGCGGCCGGCACCGGGCGCGGGATGTCGTCGAGACACAGGACCTCGGGGTCGCCGTGGCGATGGATGCGCAGCGCTTGCATCGACTCAGGCACCCTTGAACTGCGCCTTGCGCTTCTCGACGTAGGCGCGCAGGCCCTCGCGCGCGTCTTCCGAAGCGAACAGCTTGGCTTGCAGCTCGCGCTCGAGCGCCAATCCGACATCCAGCGGCACGTCGACTCCGCCGTGCACCGCGGCTTTGATGTGGCCCACGCTCATCGCGGCCCGCTGCGGCGTCGTGAAGCTCGCGGCGAACCCCAGCACGTCCTCGAGGAAGCGCGCGTCGTCCAGGGCGTCACGCACCTCGCTGACCACGCCGAGTGCCAGCGCCCGGTCGTAGTCGAACGTCGCGCCGCTGACCATCAGCTCGATCGCCTTGGAGCGTCCGAGCAGTCGCGCCAAACGCTGTGTGCCGCCGGTTCCGGGCAGCACGCCGAGCGCGACTTCAGGGAGGCCGCACTTGCCCGAGTCGCGCCGCGCGATGCGCAGATCGCAGGCCAGCGCGATCTCGAGCCCGCCGCCGACGCAGTGGCCGGAGAGCGCGGCGATCACCAGCTTGGGCGTGCGCTCCAAACGCTGCAGCGTCTCGTTGGCATGCAGGCAGAAGTAGTACTTCTGCGTGGGCGAGAGCGTGCTCAGCAGCGCGATGTCCGCGCCCGCGCAGAAGAACTTCTCGCCCGCGCCGGCGAGCACGATCACCTGCACGGCGTCGTCGAAGCGCGCCCGCAGGATGGCCTCGTCGAGGTCGCGCATCATCTCGACCGAGTAGCCGTTGGCCGGCGGGTTGCAGAGCGTCAGCAGCGCCAGGCCACCGCCGCTCGCGTACTGGACCTTGCCGTTCGCCAGCTTCACCGGCGCCGAGAGAGAGCTCGAGGTCGTCATGGGGGCCGGAGATTCTCGCAGCGCCGGCGCGCCAGGCCAAATGCTTCTTCGCTCGCGCGGGTGTGGGTTCCGTTCGCTCGAGCCGCGCTAGCGCTGCTCGGACGCGGCTGCGGCGTGTGCGCGCATCTGCTCGGAGATCTCGAGGGCGCCGAGCTCGCGGAAGACCTCGATCAACAGCGGCCAATTGCGCGAGGACTTGAGCATCCATCGACCGCCGGCGAGCTTGGCCGTCTGGCGTGCCTTGGTGTCGAGCTTGCCGATGGCCTGCGCGTCGGCGACCACGGTCGCGAGCGCGAGAGGCCCGAAGTAACCCACCAGCCACTGACCGTCCGCGTCGAGCAACATGGTCGTCGGCAGGTCGACGCCTCCGGAGTCCCCGAGCACTTCGATGAACAGCACCTGCACCAACTTGCGGAAAGCGCCGTCCGCGGGGCCGGAGCGCTCGGCCAGACCGTGCTCGCGCGCCCAGCGCTGCGCCGCGCCCAGCGAGGGCCCCTCGTCGATCGAGAGCAGCAACAGCTGCACGCCGGCCGCGTCGAGCTCGGTGCGCCGCTCCGCGAGTTGCTCGAGCCAGGCCAGCGAGTTGCGGTCCTCCACCGACCACAGAACCAGCGCCACGGGAGCGCCCGCGAAGGCCCGCAAGGTCCGCGCGTCGTCCGCGAAGCTCGGCGCAGGAAACGCGGACATCGGGAGCTTCTCGACGACCAGCATGCGCTCGACGGCGTGGGGCGACGGCTGCATGCGCTGCGGCTCGGCCTCGGCGAAGGTGCGCACGTTCCTCGCCGGCACGACCTCGGGCACGGAAGCTCCTTGCACGATCCGGTAGCGCGTGTCGGCCGCCAGATCGCTGAAGCTCGAGCGCGTTCCGTCGGGCCAGCGCACGCTCAGATGCTCGATGCGCTGTGCATCACCCAAGCCGAAGGTCATGCGCTTCGAGCTCTGCGCGAGGTGCCCCTCTCCCGCGTGCAGCGTGCGCGTCAGCGTGCGTCCGGCGCACTCCAGCGTCACGCGCGCGCCGATCGCATCTCGATGGCAAGTGCTCCCCACGAGGTCGAGCGCCACGAAGTGGTTCGAGCTCGGGTCTTGGTTGCGCAGGAAACGCAGTCGCGGCGCAGTGCGCGCTCTGACGAAGGCGTCGACGCGGCCGTCATCGTCCCAGTCCGCCAGCGCAACCGCGCGAGTGTCGTCGAGGAAGTCGAATCCGGCGCAGCTCGAGACGTCGACGAACTCGCGTCCGCGCAGGTTTCGGAATGCAGTGTCGCGCTCGAATCCGTTGTAGGAGACGCCGTTTTCGAGCACCAGGTGTTGCAGGCTGACCCAGGCGCGACGGTAAGCCTCGCTCTCGCTCGCGTCCGCTGGGGACTGGCCGATCACGCGCCGCCAGAAGTAGCTCTCGGCGTCACCCGCACCGTGGTTGCTCAGGAATCCGTTGGGCACGAGCAGGTCCTCGTAGCCATCGGCATCGAAGTCGACGAACATTCCGCCCCACGACCAACCCGCGCGCATCGCTCCGACGCGCTCGCTGACGTCCTCGAACATTCCCTTTCCCAGTCCGCGCAGGAGCGTGTTGCCCCGTGCGTGCCGCGCGTAGTGCGCGTTGAGCTCCGGGTGCTGCCCCTGCATGAACTTGTCGCGCTGCGCGACGATGCGCCGCCCGACGCTCGAGTCCATGTTCGACACGTAGAGATCGAGCTGGCCGTCGAGGTCGAAGTCCGCGCTCGAGATGCCCATGCTCGCGGCCATGTCCTCGGCCCCGCGCTCGGCAGCGACGTCGCGGAAGCGTCCGTCCTCGTTCAGGAAGTAGTTGTTGCGGCCGAAGTCGTTGGCGACATAAAGATCGAGATCGCCGTCGTCGTCGAGATCCTCCCACAGTGCGGCCAGGCTGTACTTGCCGTTGGATGCGCCGAAACCCGCGGCATCGGTGGCGTTCTCGAAACGCCGCTGGCCGAGATTGCGCCAGAAGATGTTCGAGGCTCCGTTGTCGGCGTCGTGGTACGGGCGAGGCACGCCCGAGATCATCCCGCCCATGACGTAGCGGCAGCAGTACAGGTCGAGATCGCCGTCGTTGTCCGGATCCGCGGCGGCGATCGAGTACACGTCCTCGTCACCGAGCTCCGCGTTTCCCAGCAGGAACTGCGAATTGAACACGCCGTGGCCGTCGCCGAACCCGATGAAGACATACGGTCCGACCGCGGCGACGACGTCTTGCGCGCCATCCGAGTCGATGTCGACGATCAACGCCGAGCGCGTGTTGTCGAGCAACGCCAACTTGGCTTCGTTCGTTCCATCGACCACGGTTCCATCGGGGCGTTGGAGCAAGAGTCGGTTGGCCATCCCGCCCTGCATGCACAGGTACACGTCGTCGAGACCGTCGCCATTGACGTCTCCGATGGCGAGCCCGTGCAGACCGATCAGGTGCGAACCGGTCAGACGGTCCTGGCGCCCTTGGAAGTCCTCGAGCCCGTGCAGGAACTCGCGCTCGAGCCAGGGCGGCGAACCGATCCAGCGCGCGGTGTGCTCACCGAAGGCCGCGACTCGCGCGGAAACCTCGTCGAAGGACTCGACGCGCAACTCGCGCACGAGCGGCGCGCTGCCGTCGCTCGGGTTGCTCCACAGCACGCGCCAGCGAGCGTTCTGCTGCAACGCCCCACGGCCCACATCGGCGGCGATGTCGAGGCGCACGCTGCTCCAAACGTCCTGACCTTCGAGCTCGAGCGCGTCGATTTGCACCACGGCTCGCGTGCGAGCTCCACCGAACGCACCGCGCGCCGCCTCGCACAGCGCCGCGAGCTCGGCCACGGGCCTCGACGCCGCGCTCGGCTTTCCGCGCTGCACGTGCAGATTGCCGTCGGAAAAGAGCTGCTCGAGCTGCGCCGGTCGCAGCTCGGCCGCGACGCGCGCGTCGGGGGCGAACAGGGCTTGGAGCGCGGCGGTGTCGAGCGGCTCGTTCCAGATGTGCTCGACGAGCGCTCGGAGCTGTCGTTCCGCGCGCAGCGCAAAGGCTTCGAGCGGCCAGCCGTCGAGCGCGGGGTCGGCGCGCGCGACGTTCTCGGCATCCCACGCTTCGCGCGCCGGTTGAGGGTCGCCGAACAGCGTGCGGCGCTCGGCGATGGCCACCGGCGGAGGCGTCGAGCGCGGCGCGACCTCGTCCGCGCGCGCGCCGCCGCTCTTGGGCTGCGCGCCGCCCTGCGCGCTGCCCTGCGCGCCGGACGGAGCAGTCGGAGGCGGGGGCGTGTCGGAGCCACAGCTCGCGAGGAGTGCGACCAACGAGACACCGAGCGACGCTGCACGCTGCATGGAGCCGATGAGGATAGCGTTGCGCGGCTCGGCTCGCGCTCAGCGCCAGTCGACCTCGACCACGCGCCCACCACTCGACGCGCACATCTCGAGCCACTCCTTGGTCAAGGCGCGCGGCGCATCGGCCAAGATGGCGTCGAGCACCACGCGCCGAAAGCGATTGCGCTCGACGAACAGCTCGCGCATCAAGCCCAGGTTCCAGCGCCGCCCTCCGGTCGGAGCGCCGTCGGTGAGCACGATCACGTTGTCGACGCGCGGATCTTCGAGCGCCAGCTCGAGCGCATCCCAGAAATTCCCCGTGCCGCTGTCCTTGCGGCCGTCGAAGAACGCCAAGGCCTTCTCGACCGAGGTCTTGTCCGCGCGCACCAGTCCCTTCTCCCAAGGGATCGGCTTGGATGTGTAGGGAATCAGGTTGAACTCCGTGCCCTCGGGCAGTGCACGCAGCGCGCGAGCGAGCTCGACGTCGATGCGCTGCTTCTTGGTCTTGCCGTCGGCGCGCTTCTCCCACACCGAGCCCGAGAGGTCGACCAGGAACACGACGCGCCCAGAGCGGATCGGCAACCCGACGAAGGCCACGCTGCGCTCGGCGTCCGGAAGCTCCTCCGGGGTCGTCAACGTGCCCGTCCAGTCCTCCGCGAGCCCGTCGACCCAGGCGCGCCAAGCCTTGGGATTGAGGCCCATCTTCTGGCCCGACAACGCCCGCAGCAGATCGAGATCGCGCCAGCGCGCGACGGGCTCGCTCTCACGCTCGAGCGCATCGACCAGGGCTCGCGCGGCGGGTTTCGAAGCGACGCGAGCCGCGAGTTCGGCGCTCGCGATGCGTGCGCCAACGTGCTTGTCGAGCGCCAGCCCGCGCACGACGTGCAGCGCGATCTCCGGCGGCGCGTCCTGCGCCAGGAGGGCGGCCGCGGCACGCACTGCGGGTTCCTTGTCGCCGAGCAACTCATCCGCGGCCGCGAGCGTCAGGGGGCCACCCAGCACCCCGTGCGCGACGAGCTGCGCGGCGCGAGTCTCGGCGTCCTTCTCCTTGGCCGCGACCGCCGCGACTGCCGCGCGCACGACCGCCAGCGCCGAGCGATCCGCGCCCAGCGCGTCCTGGAGCGCACCCGCGCGCTGCAAGCGCTCGAGAGTCCACGCGAAGGTGCGCCGCACACTTGTCTCCTTGTCGCGCAGCAGCGTGCTCACGCTGCCCAGCGGTAGCTCGCCACTCGAGTGCGCCAGCGCCTCGGCGACACGCACGCGCACCCACGGGTCCTTGGCCTCGGCGCCGTCCTTCCCCAGGAGCAGCGCGCGCACCTTCGGGTCGGCGATCTTGGCGATCTGCAACTGCGCCTCGTCGGCCACCTGCGCGTTCATGTCCCCCAGCACGCCGATCACGAGCTTCCAGGCCTCCAATGATCCGAGCTTGGCCAACTCCTGCACGGCCGCGCGGCGCGCCCGCACGTCGCTGCCGCCGAGCTTGCCCTGCAACTCCGTCAGCTGGCCGTCACCTGCGCGCGGCACCGCCAGCGCGAGCACGGCCATCAACGCGGCGATCACGGCTGTGACTCCGCAGTCAAGTCGACGATGCGCGCTTCGCTGGGAGGAGTGAGCGTGCCCGCGCGCTCCAACACCTCTGCGGCCAACTCGCGCATCAGGATCGGATCCTGCGTCGAGCGCTTGGCGCGCGCGAATTCGGCGAATCCGTCGCCGCCGCCCGCCAGGAACGAGTTGGTCGCGACGCGGTAGCTCGCCGCCGGATCGAGCGGCTTGCCGCCGATCTCGATGCGCTCCAAGGTCAGAAGAGTCTTACCGCCCTCGCTGCGGGACTTCACGAACACGCGCATGCCGCTGTAGTCGAGTCCGGAGTGGGTCGTGCCCTCGATCGCGCCTCGCACGACCTCGGCCAGGTCCGCGCCGGGAAGCTCGAGCAACACCACGTCGTTGTCGAAGGGCAACATCTCGAACACCTCGCGCACGGTCACCGGGCCGGCGTCGATCTCCGCTCGCGTGCCGCCGCGGTTGTGGATACCGACGTCTCCGCCGACGCGCTCGCGCAGCATGTCGGCGACCCAGTTGCCGGCCACGGTCGACAGCGGGCCGCGGCCGGCCTTGAGCGGACCGGCGAGCTCGCCGATGGTGCGGCGCATGTCGAGGTCGGCGCGCTGGGCCAGGTCCGCGCAGAGCTCCTCGACGCGCGCGTTGCGATCCTGCGGCGTCGGGTCCGCGAGCAGATCGACCAAGCGCGCGCTCGAGGCCAGCACGCCGGCCGACGGACCGTCGATCGAGAGCTCGACGCGGCCGACGACGCTCGCTTTCGCGCCGGCTTGGACGATCAGTCCGCGGCCCTCGCGCTGGCCTTCCTTCAAGAACGTGTGCGAGTGACCCGTGACCACCAGCGGAATCTCGGGGTGGGCGCGCACGATGCGCGCGCCGTCCTCGACGCCGATGTGCCCCACGGGGATCATCAAGTCGTAGCGGCCAGCGAGCTCGCGCTTCACGCGCACCAACTCCTCGACCGGATCGGCGAACACCAGCGCGCGTGCGTCGGGGTGCGTGATCGACGGCGTCTCGGGCGTCAACAGGCCAACCAGCGCGATGCGCAGACCGGCGCGCTCGACGATGCGGTAAGGTTCGACCCACGCGACGCGCTCGCCGCTCTCTGGCTCGCGCAGATTGGCGCACACGGCCGCGGGGCGCGCCTCGCTCAAGAGGCGCTTGACGTTGGCGACGCCGTGGTCGAATTCGTGGTTGCCCAAGCTGGCGGCGTCGTAGTCGATGGCCGCGATCGCCCGCACCATCGGCAAGCCGAGCTCGATCACGCCCTCCGGCGTGCCTTGGTACCAGTCGCCGCCATCGAGCACGAGCACGTCCGCGCCGCGCGCGGCCTCCTCGCGCCGTACCTGCGCGACGTAGCCCGCCACGCGGGGCAAGCCGCCGACCAAGGGCGGGTCGTTCTTGTCGATCCACGTGCCCCGGCGCGGCAGCACTTGTCCGTGCATGTCGTTGGTGTGGAGCACGACGAGGCGCACCTCGCCCTGCGGCCGAACGTGCGGTGCCGCGCAGCTGGCGACGAGCGCGAGCCCCGCCGCGAACCAACCGAAAAACGTGCGACGCGAGAGGGAGGGCCGGAATTCGAGGGGTTTCACGCGCGAGAGCGTAAGCGCGCGACGCACGGCGCGCCACGTCGCGCGCGAGCGCGCGAAGCACGCGCTCCGCGGTATCGCGAGCGGGCGCGCGACGCTAGCCTCTTGCGCCATGCACCTGAAGACCATTCCCCTGCTCGCGGCCTTGGTGCCGCTGTCCGGCTGCTTCCTGTCGCGCGAACTGGTCAACGAGCCGATCCCGAGCGAGCGCGTGACCGCCACCGCGCAGTTGAAGCCCGGTCAGTCGACCCAGGCCGACGTGCTCGCGCTGCTCGGCTCGCCCGAGGAAGTGGTCGAGCTCTACAAGCGTTCCGCGTGGCTCTACCGCCACACGCAGAGCAAGCGCGCCTACCTGTGGCTCGGCCTGGTGGTGCTCTCGAACACCGACCAGCAGAGCGACCGTGTGTGGTGCTTCTTCGACGAGAACGGCACGTATCTGTGCAGCGGTGCGTCGCTGCGCGCCGAGAGCGCCTCGTACTCGATGCCCTGGTCCGATTCGCATTCGAACGGCCAATGAAGCCGTGGGCGTGCGCGGCGCTGGTCCCGCTGTGCAGTTGCGTCAGCTTTCGCTGGGATCGCGTGATCGAGGAGCGACCGCTCGAGATCGCGAGGGTGCGCGCGCTCGAGATCGGGCGCGACGACCTGGCCAGCTGCGTGCGGCAGTTGGGTGCTCCAACACACGTCTGGCCGCGCGATGCCGGAGAGATCGTCTTGGCCTGGGGTTCGGCCAGCACGCGCCAGTGGGGCTTCCGCGTCTCGGCCGCGCTGCGCGGCACGAGCAGCCCGGTGTTCGACTTCGATTCGATCGGCGCCAACACCGTCGGGCACGTGCTGTGGTTCGACCGGCGTTGGATCCTCCAGGGCGTGCACTTCGGCCATCTCAAGGACCTCGCGGACGGCACCGTGGTCGAGAAGTCCGCCATCCGCTTCGACGACAACGGCGCGCGCGCCGAGCACCCGTGAGCGAGCGCGACTATGCCGCCCTCGATGCGGCCTGGGAGGCGCTGGACCGTGGCGAGCCCGAGCATGCGCTCGAGCTGTGCAGCGCGGCCAGCGACGAATTGGCCGAGACCTGGGTGCTGCGCGCGACGGCGGCGCTGGACCTCGACGACATCGACACGGCGCGCGGCGCGGCGCTCAAGGCGAGCGAATTGGAGGATGGCGAGGGCGATCCGGAGCTGTTGGTGCTGCAGGCCGAGATCGACCTGCGCGATTGGGAGATCGACGCCGCCCGCGAGCACCTCGAGCGCGCGCAGTCCTTGGGCAAGAGTCCGGTGATCCTGAGCAAGTTGGCGCTGATCGAGGACCTCGACGGCGATTTCGGCCGCGCCGATCGCTTGCTGCGCGAAGCCCACAAGCTCGACCCGCAGAATTTTCCGACGCCGCCGCGTTTGTCGGAGCACGAGTTCGACGCCCAGTTGAAGCTCGCCGTGCACGCGCTCCCGGCGCAGTTCCAGGCAGCCTTGGAGAGCGTCCCGGTGATCGTCGAGCCGATGCCCTCGCGCTCGGTCGTCGGCGACGACCCCGCGGAAACACCTCCCGATCTGCTGGGCCTGTTCAGCGGCGCGTCGCGGCTGGAGCAACTCGAGGACGGCGCGGCGCAATTGCCGCCGACGATCCACCTCTTCCAACGCAACATCGAGCGCTCCTCGGTCGAGCGCGGCGAGTTGGTCGAGCAGATCCGCGTGACCCTGTACCACGAGCTGGCGCACTACCTGGGATTCGACGAGGAAGGCGTGGCGGATCTCGGTCTCGAATAGCGACTTCCTGAGCGGCGGATAGAATCGAAGGGCTCGTCCCACCTGAGCCCAAACTCCCCATCCATGCTCCTCCGCAGCATCTCCCTCGCCGTCATCGTCGCGCTGTGCGCCCGCTCCGCCCAGGCCGACGTGGCCACGCTCACGCCCACCAAGGACGCCACGATCTTCAACGATGGCGCCGGCAACCGCGCCGACGGCCAACAGTCGACGCTGTACTCCGGGCGCGCGGGCACCAACACCACCTGGCCCGTGCGCCGCGCGCTGCTCGCGTTCGACGTCGCCGGCGCGCTCCCCGCGGGCGCGACGATCACCTCCGTGCAGCTCAAGCTGTACATGTCGAAGACCGTGACCGGCGCGCAGACCTTCAATGTCCATCGCTTGACCAGCGGCTGGAACGAGGGGCCGGCCTCGGGCCAGAGCGGCAATGGCGCTCCGGCGTCGACGGGCGACGTCACATGGCTGCACACGTTCTGGAACAACCAGTTCTGGAGCACACCGGGCGGCGACTTCGCGACGGCGGCGAGCGCGTCGACCAGTGTCGGCTCGTCGTTCAATTGGTACGCCTGGAACTCGACCGCGGCGCTCGTCGGCGATGTGCAGGGCTGGCTCGATGCGCCCGCGACCAACCACGGCTGGATCTTGATCGGCCCCGAAGGCGTGCTCAAGTCCGCGAAGCAGTTCGAGTCGCGCGAGAGCTTGCCGCAGTTTCGGCCGCAGCTGGTGATCGACTACACGCCGCCCGGTCCGCTCGTGTACTGCACCGCCAAGACCAACAGCCTCGGGTGCGTGCCTGCGATCGGCTTCACTGGCACACCCGATGCCAACGCGGGCTCGGGCTTCGACATCCGCTCGACCAACACGCTCAACAACAAGTCGGGACTGTTGTTCTACGGCCGGTTGGGTCCGGCGAGCGTGGCCTTCCAAGGCGGCACACTGTGCGTGCAAGCGCCGCTGATCCGCACCGAATTGCAAGCGTCGGGCGGCAACGTCGCCGTGAGCGATTGCAGCGGTGCCTTCCACTACGACTTCAACACGCGCATCGCCTCCGGAGCCGACCCGTTCCTGCTCGCCGGCATCACGGTCTGGTCGCAGTACTGGAGCCGCGACCCGGCGGCGACCTTCACCACCAACCTCTCCGACGCGCTGCGCTTCGTGATCCAGCCTTGATGCGTGGCGCACGCCAGCGCTCGCCGCGAGCGCCAGCTCCGCGACCTCGATCCACACCATGAAGTCCATCCTCGCGTGTTCGTTGCTTGCCCTGCTCGCTTCGCGTGCCTCCGCGGACGTGGTCACGCTGACCGCGGTGGCCGACGGCACGTTGTGGAACGACCCCGCGGGAGCGACCGCGAACGGGTCCGGCCCGGTGATGATCGTCGGACGCGCGGGCAGCACGTCGAGCGCGCCGCTGCGGCGCGGCTTGCTGCGTTTCGACGTGGCGAGCGCGCTGCCGGCCGGATCGACGGTCCACTCGGCGCAACTCGTGCTGGCCTTCACCAGCGGCAACACCGGCGCGCGCAACTTGGAAGTGCACCGCGTGCTGGCGAGTTGGGGCGAAGGCGCCTCGAGCACCGCGAGCGGCCAGGGCGCTCCCGCGCAAGCCGGCGACGCGACCTGGCTGCACCGCTTCTACTCGAGCACCAGCTGGAGCTCCGCGGGCGGTGATTTCGACCCCGTGGTGAGCAGCGTGCTCGCGGTCGACCAGTTCGGCGTTCACAACTGGCCCTCGACGGCCACGGCGGTCGCGGACGTGCAAGCGTGGCTCGATCTCCCCAACTCGAACCACGGCTGGCTGCTCAAGCTCGACAACGAGAGCGTGGCGCAGACAACCAAGGTGTTCGGCACGCGCGAAGCAACCGCTTCGGCGGAGCGTCCGCAACTGGTGATCGACTTCACGCCCCCGCCGGTGAGCTCCTACTGCAGCGCGCAACCGACGCCGGCCGGCTGCGCGCCGCTCATCGGATGGAGCGGAACGCCGAGCGCGAGCTCCACCGCGAGCTTCACGATCGAGCTCTCCAACACGGCGAATCAGCGGCCCGCATTGCTGTCCTACGGAACCAGCGCGCGCGCGGCCCTGCCCTATCTGGGAGGCACGTTGTGCGTGGCACCGCCCACGCGCCGCATCGCGCTCGCGAGCACGCAGGGAACTCTCGGCAGCGACGACTGCTCCGGCACGCGCAGCTTCGACTTCAACGCCTACGCCGCGAGCGCGGCCGATCCGGCGCTGGTCTCGGGGGCGACGGTCTTCGCGCAGTGGCTGGCCCGCGATCCATCGAACGCCTCGGGCTCGTTCGCCTCGAGCGCCGCGCTCGAGCTGCACCTCGGGCCCTGATATGGGTGGACCTGTCAAGCACTCCTGACGGATCACGCTGACAGGTTTGAATTGTGCGGGGCCGGTCGCCTTCTTCAGGCGGCTGGCCCCGATCGCTTGGGAGCGATCGAGGTTG
>JADYYP010000085.1 GCA_020853575.1 Planctomycetota bacterium | reverse complement strand
TCCGCGCTTACCTGGGCGAGCGTCGCTCCGGGCCCGCGTTCGTTGGAATGCACGGCGGACTCATCGGGCGGCGGCAGGCGGCCAGGAGGCTGGAAACGTGGCTCGACCGCGCCGGGATCCCGCATCGGGGGGCGCACGCGTTGCGGCACAGCTTCGCGAGCGGCCTCTACCGGCGCACGGGCGACGTGCTCGTCGTCCAACGCGCGCTTGGGCATCGAAGCATCGTTTCGACGCTGACGTATGCGAGAGCGACGGAAGAGCGCCTACGAGCCGTGATCGGGTAACGCAGGTGGCATGGCCAGGCATGCAGGTCAGCGGTGGGAGGCGCTTCGCGCGGGCGAAGATCGGTCCGATCCCACCCGCGCGGGTGGCGACCACCTCAGGAAGCCTTCGCGAAGCGCTTCGGTTGCGCTAGCGTCCGTGGCCGCAAGGAGGCTCCAGGGATGGCCAAGCGCAAGACTCAAACGAGGCATGGCTCGCGCAGTGACGGCGAACTCGTGGACGTCATCGATCTGATCGTCTCGTTGCAACGCTTCCTGGACGCGGTCGACACATGGACGCTGGCCGGTTCCGACGAAGACCAGCAGTGCAGGCGCGTCAATCCTGCGGGGGGCGCCTTTGCGCTCACGGCACACAGGAAACTGCTCCGCGATCGGTTCTGGAGAGCGCGGCAAGCACTCGCGCAGCGACACAGCGTGCCCGCAGGTCGCGGTTCGTCGGCCTCGTCGGTGCGTGTCGGGTACGGCGGCGCGGACTACACGCTGTACTTCGCCCTTGAGGAAGTTGTTCGCGCGGCGGATGCGTGCAGTACCCGTGCGATCGAGGAAGCCTCTGTCTCGCCCAGGGGCATCGCCGACGATCTGAGCTTTCACCAGGGCGACGTCATTCCTAATGCCACGTTGGAACGACTCCGTGCGTCGGAACGAATGCTCCTATCGGTTCGGGACAGCGCGACCCCGTTTGATCCGGGAGCGATCCTGCATCCGGTGTCTCAGGGGCCACGTCTTGTCGCAGGCGGCAGTCGTGGTATCGGCAGGGAACCTGATCGGGAGGCGCAGCGTTCCGTCACTGCTCGACAACCGAGCGACACGAACGAGGCTCGGGGCTTCCTGATCACTCGCGATCGGTTGGCGAGACACCTCAAGGTGAAGGGTGCTGAGTGGTTCAAGAAGATGCCACCGAAGCTTGTGCCTAGACCCGTGTGGTCCGCACCGATGGGCAGCGGTCAGCACTCGCGGTATCCGGTTGCCGCGCTGTACCGCGCGTTCCGAAAGGCGAGCAACGACAAGGTGCGCAAGCTCGTGTACGACGCGTCGCTCTATGCACTCCTTGAAGCTCCCGAAATGGTCGCAGAATTCGTGAAACGGGCAAGCGCTGAGAAAGCGGTCCAAAAGCGCTCGAAAGCGCCAAGGCCATCGAAAAGCCCTTTTTGACGCTGTTCAAGCGCTTTCGCGTGGATCGGGAGCGAGTAGGTTGCGCTCAAGATGCGCGACCACGAATCAGCGAGCGTTGACGGCTTCATTCGAGCCGGGGACTTTGCCCGGCGTGTGGGCGTAACCAAGCCGACAGTGAATCGTTGGGTTCGGCTCGGACTCCTACCGGCAGTCCGTCTAGGTCGTCGCGTCCTCATTCCTTCTGACGCGCTTCAACGCCTGTTGCAGCGGCAACGCTCCCAAGCCGACGCGTCCGAGTCGGCGATCACTACTACCTAGATGAACACGCCCCCAACCGGGCCATTTGGCGTGGCTGACCGGCAGGGGGCGAAAGGAAGTTCGATGACGAATTCTAGCACCAATACTGAGTCCAACCAACCGCTCAGCGCGCTTCTCTACGCGGCGTTTCCTGACGCGATCAATCCGCTGGTCGAAGCCCGCCTGATCGAAGACAAGCGCGGCGGTGCAGTAGTCGAGCGCCAGTGGTACGTGGGCGTCGGTGCATTACTCGCCGATCTCGATCGCCTCATGTCGGTAGCTGCGACACGACACGCCGCGATCTTCTTCGGAGTGCTGCCGCGCCTGCGCCGGGGCGGCAAGACGGAGGACGTCGGGCCCGGCATGGTTGCGTGGGTCGACCTCGACTTCCACGACTTCGCTGGTGGCGAGGCAGAAGCTCGGGAACGGCTCGCCGCTTTCCCGTTGAAGCCGACGTTCGTGGTGCGCAGCGGGCACGGGTTGCATGCGTACTGGCTGGTTCGCGAACCCACGCCACCGGCCGAGCTCTCGGCGCTTTCCAAGCGGCTCGCTGCACACCTCGGCGGTGACCATACCTCCGACGCTGCGCGGCTCCTGCGCCTGCCGACCACCTACAACCGCAAGGACCCCAAGAACCCGATCCTGGTCGAGATCGAGGTCTGCGAATCAGAGCGCGCTTTCAACCCGAGCGAGATCGGGGAGGCGCTCGACCTGGTTGGCGTCGAGCGGTTCGCGGAGGCATCCACGCCGCCGCCGAACGAACGGACGTCCGGCGCTGGCCCGACCCTGAGCCCGCGCGCAAAGGCGCTGATCCACGGCAACCAGCGGATCCGAGCCCTCTTCGAGGGGCGCGGCAAGCCCGAGATGGGCCTGGACGGTAGGCGGATGGACACGTCCAGCTCCGGCTATGACTCCAGCCTGGCGGTGGCGCTGCTGAAGCGCGGCCTGTCCGCCGACGAGGTCGCAGCCGCGATCTGGCACCGCCCCGACGAAGCCGCGCGCGCGAAGGGGATGGACTACATCCGCCGCACCGTCGAGCGGGCCAAGAAGTTCGTCGAGGAGGTCACGTCGACGGAGGCAGAAGCAGCCGCCATCGAGGCCGACTTCCAGGTCGAGTCGGTCGAGCTCTACCAGAGCCAGCCGCCGATCTACCACATGCGGATCGAGGGTGTTCGCCTGGAGCTTTCGAGCGGCGACCTCCTTACGCGCGGCCGATTCGCGCAGAGGTTCCTGGAGGGCCTACGGCGCGTTCCGGCGCTGCCGGACGGCGAGGACTGGCGCGACCTCGTGAACGGCTGGCTCGCAAGCGCAACGCTCGTGGAGGCGCCTCCAGACGGCTCCGACGAACAGGTGCTGTTGGACTCGATTCAGCACGCGATCGAGAACCTGCCCGTAGGTGACGAGCGTGCTGACTTGGACCGTGGCAAGGCGCTCAAGCTCGACGACGGACGCACGGCGTTCAAGGCACGGACGGTGTTCGCGTTGGTGCGCGAAGAGTGGCCCACGCTCAAGCACGGGAAGCTCACCAATGTCCTGAAGGCGCTGGGGTTCGAGCACCACATGCCCAAGGTCGACGGGACGACGGTCCGGGTTTGGGTTCCTTCAAACGCTTAATAACGCGCGAGGCCAGATTCCGTGTCTGCGAACTTCAATTGCTCCCCAACCCCGTGTGGAAACGTGGAAATGTGGAAACTGGGCAATTCTACACGCCATCCCGCGTGCGACCCCTTCTCGGATGCCTCGGTTCTCTCGACATCGGATTCGCTCTCGCGCGATATAGAGGGAATTGAACTTCGAGTGATTCTCGGGCCTCCGGGGTGTGGGAAGACGACGCGGCTCAAGGAGGTGGCTGCGAGCGTGCTGGCTGCGGGTGTGGACCCCACCCGGATCGGGTTTTGGACCTTCACCCGCTCGGCTAGGAACGAGTTGTTCGAGCGCCTCGGCGGATCGCAGCACACGTTCCCCTGGCTGCGCACGATCCACAGCACAGCGTTCCGGCTGCTTGGCCTGACGCCGGGGCAGATGCTCGTCGACGAGCGTTGGCAGGAGTTCGGGAAGCGCTACGGGTACGAGCTCTCGAAGTCAGATCCCAACGTCGACGACGTCGAGGATCTACCCCGTCAAACGCCGGACGACCTGCTTCGCTTCGTGTGCGGCTGGGGGCGCAATCGGCGACTGGATCCGCGTGCAGCGCTGGGGAAGGCCCGGGTACGAGGCGTGGGCGTGCAGCGCTACGAGCAGTTCGTGCGCCGTCTGGAGCGCTTCAAGGCGGAGGAGTCGCTGCTCGACTTCGCGGATCTCCTCGAGGCCGTGCTCGAACGCCGACTCTGCCCGCCGGTTGAGGTCGCGTTCCTGGATGAAGCGCAGGACTTGTCGCCACTTCAGATCGCGGTGGTGGAGCTGTGGTTCGGCGCGTGCAAGCGCGTTTACGTCGCCGGTGACGACGACCAGGCCGTGTACGGGTTCCAGGGCGCGGAGCCGACGTGGCTCGGTGAGCTGGCGCAGCGCGGGTCGCTGGAGACCCTGGAGCAGTCGCACCGCGTTCCGGTCGTGGCGCATCAGTTGGCCGAGCGCATCATCCGCCAGAACAAGGCGCGGGTGACCAAAGCGTATCGCCCCGCCGACCGCATCGGACGGATGCTCAAGCTCGACCTCGAACGCGCGGTCGCCCAGATCGACGGTACGCGTGAGACCCTCGTCCTGGCGCGCAACCGCTACTGCCTCGCCGCGTATGCGAAGGCGCTCGTCCAACGGCTGGTGCCGTTTCGAGCCGAGGGGCCTGGCATCCACAGTCCGCTCACCAACGACCGCCTGGTCCGCGCTGTGAACTGCGCCGGACGCCTCGCACAACTCTCCACGGCAGCCGTCGCTGCGCAGGACCTCGACGCACTGCTCTCGTACGTCCCCGTCGACGGCGTGCTCGTCAAGCGCGGTGTGAAGGCATGCGTGAAGCAGGCGGTGGAGGCCGAGGGTGTGTTCACTCGCGAGC
>JADYYP010000084.1 GCA_020853575.1 Planctomycetota bacterium | reverse complement strand
GCGCAAGCCCAAGCCGCTCGACCCCGCGCAGAAGCTCACCGTCAAGCTCGAGGATGCCTACGGCGCGACCACCGAAGACGGTCTCAAGCTCGCCGCCGTGCTCGCCAAAGAGGCCGAGGCGCGCGCGCTCGAGCAAGAGCGCACCCCGGCGAGTTGACGAGATTCGCGGTCCGGTGAGCGGGTGCTGCGCGCACGCAGTGATTGCGCTCTTCAACGTGCCGCGCGTGCCGCAGCACAATGCGTTTGCCGAGCGCACGACGGGCCAGCTGGAGTGCGCGGTCGATGGGCGGCCCGCAGGCTTGGCAGCGCGGCCCAGTGCGATTCTCTGCAGCTGCGGGCGCGCGCCAGCGCAATTGCGCTCACACACGGCGGGGCACGCGACGCCGGCGGCAGCGTCCCGCGCTCGCGCGCCACCCGTCTCCTACAGCGCAATCAGCTCCTCCGCCGCCTACGGACCGATCGCGATCGCCAGCGTCTTGGGAGCGAGCGTCTCGCGAACCGCGGGCGTGCGCACCTCGCCCCGTTCGTCGCTCAGCAGAACGTTCTCATCGCTCGACCATATTGCGTCACGCGCCAGCACCTGCACGCTCTGGCGCCCCAGCTCAGCAGCGCGAGACGCTGGTTTGGGCGAAGTCGGTGATCACGCCGAACGGCGCGACGTCCCTGCACTACTAGGGATTGACCACGAAACGCAGCGCGTTGGAGAGACTTGTCTTGCTCGGCGATGCAGGGTCGCGCGACCAATACTGGGCATAGACCTCGGCGCCGGCAGCGAGCGCCGGATCGATGCCGCTCGCGAGCCAAGCATTGAAATCCATGCTGTAGACGCCGCTGCAACTCGACCCGCTCGCCGCGCCGCCCGAATTCTGCGACTGCGTGCGGACCGTGGGACTCTCCACGCACAACGTCCCGCCTTGGAACAGCACCGCAGTAGGCCGGTGCGAGTAGAAGAGCAGGCCGTTCTTCTGGTTGACGAGGTTGGAGCAGGTGATTTGGAACGGAAGTCCAGAACTCGCGCTCGCAACGCCGGTGGAGCCGATCGCTGGCGTGCAGCCGAGGCTGTTGAGCTTGCCGACGCAGTACGTCGACGACGCGAGTGGGAACAAGCGGTAGCACTTGACGACGCCGCTATCCGAGCCGCCCGCGTCGGAGAGCGAGCCTGCGACGATGAACTCCTCGAAACCATCACCGTCGAAGTCGTCGATCGCGCCGGCGAGCCCGTCACCGAGTCGGTCGGTGCTCGCGCCGGTGAGCGTGGCAAGCGTCTGGCCGCTCGCGCCGGACACGACCCTCACGAGTCCGCGGAAGTTCCAGCCCGAGATCAGGCCCGGAGTGAAGTAATCGGGCGCGCCGACCAGGATCTCCCCGACCCCGTCGCCGTTGAGATCGTCGCAAGCGCGCACCGCGTCGCCGAAGTGGAAGTTCGGATCGGGGTCGATGTGACTCGCCGGAGGAGCGACGCTGCCGAACGGGAGCGCGTGAATCTCGTAGGGCGCGTTCTGCTGCAAGATCCGCAGGGACGAGAGCACGGCGGCGCGGCCGACCTCGTACGCCGTTCCGTTCAAGGCGAAGGGCGCGCCGACGACGTAGTCCGCATGCCCATCACCGTCGTAGTCGTGCGCGCAATCGACGGACGCGCCGAGGCGCTCGCCGGGGATGGCCGATGCGTACTCGCGAATCGTGTTGAACGAGCTCGCGAGCAGCGTCCCACCCACGACCTTCCCGGCGTCCACCGCGCCGGGCGAGTCCCATCCCGGCGCACCCACGATGAACTTGGCCGCTCCGAACGAGCCGAAGTACTCGTAGTCGGCGCCCGCTGCGAGCGTTGCGCCCAGCTCGGACCCGGGCGGGCCGTCGAGCGAGTCCGAAGCGAGCTGCACGACCAGTCCGCTGCTCGCGAGCATTGAATTGCGGATCAGGTGGACGTTGCAGGTCGCGACACCGTTGCCCGGACTGCCGACGATGACTTCCGTGCGCTGATCGGTGTCGAGACTGCCCGTCGCGGCGATGGCCTGCCCCATCCGCGAGCCCTGAAACGCGCCGTAAATGAGCGAGACTGCAGCGTGCGACGCGCCGTTGATCAAACGCACGGCCCCTCGATCGCTCACGCCGACGGTGTCGTAACCGGGCTGACCGACCAAGTAGTCGTCGACGCCGTCGCCAGTCGCGTCGTCGACGCATGCGATCGCACTTCCAAACAAGTCGCCCTGGTTCGCAGTCGGAGCGAGCGACCACAGCGTCTGCGTGCTGACGCCAGAGGCGAGGAACGCGCCCGAGAGGCAGTAGATCGCGCCGCGCTCTTGGTTGAAGCCCGGAGCGCCGACGAGCAAGTCCCTGTAGCCGTCGCCGTTCTGGTCGGACACGACGATGCATGTCTTGCCGTACTTCGCGTTCGCTGCCGGGCCGTTGACGGAACGCACGAGCGACTGCGCGAACGCCGGCGTGACGCCCGCGATGGTGAGGACAACGGTGAGGCTGAGTGTCGAGCTCATGATCCAGTTGCTGCTCTTCATGGATTGATGACGAACTGCACGGCGTTCGACAGGCTGGTCGTGCTCGGGCTCGCGGGGTCGCGCGACCAGTACTGCGCACACACGTCGGCGCCGGCGACGAGCGATGCGTCGACTCCGCTCGCGATGCGCAGGTTGAAATCGAAGGAATACGTGCCGCTGCAACTCGAGCCGCTCGCCGCGCCGCCGGACGTCTGCACGAGCGTGCGCACGCTCGGACTCGCGACGCACTTCGTTCCGCCTTGGAACGGCACGGCGGCGGGAGCGTGCGAGTAGAAGAGCAGGCCGCTCTTTTGATTGAGGAAGTTGCTCGCGTTGATCGCGAACGGCTGCCCGGAGCTCGCGCTCGGCAGGCCGCTGAAGGAGACGAACGGCGTGCAGCCCAAGCTGTTCACCTTGCCGACGCAGTACGTCCACGGTTGGAGCGGGAACAGGCGATAGCACTTGACCACTCCGCTGTCCGTGCCGCCGGCATCTGAAAGCGAGCCCGCGACGACGAACTCCGAGAATCCGTCGCCATTGAGATCGCCGATCGAACCTGCGAGCGCGTCACCGAGTCGATCGGTGGTGCCGCCGAAGACGCTCGTGAGCAACGCGCCGCTCGCTCCGGAGTAGATGCGCACCAGACCTCTGAAGCTCCAGCCCGAGATGAGACCGGGCGTGAAGTAGTCCGGCGCGCCGATCAGGATCTCGCCGACTCCGTCGCCGTTGAGATCGCCACACGCGTTCACCGCCGCGCCGAAGTGGAAGTTCGGATCGGGGTCGGAGTGGTTGGCCGGTGGAGTCACGCCTCCATAGACGAACGAGCGAATCTCGTAGGGCGGCGTCTGCGCGGCGACGCGAGCACCCGACAGGACCACGACTCGACCAACCTCGTACGCGCTACCGTTTGAAGAGTTCGGCGCGCCCACGACGATGTCGACCACTCCGTCGCCGTCGTAATCGTGCGCGGCTTCGAGCGCTTGCCCTAGTCGTTCTCCCGCAATGCTCGAGTGGTAGATGCCGACGACGTCGAGCACCCAAAGTGTGAACCCCTGTGAGTCGAGCGTGCCGCGGAACTCGAGTACGCGGCACTGACCGGAGTCCGTCCCGCCCGGACCATCGGAGCCTGGAATCCCGACGGCGATCTCGCGTCGGCCATCGCCATCGAGATCGAATCCGCCAGCGAGGGACGCCGCGAACGCGTGTCCGCTTCCTGTGAGCGAAGCGTTGGTGAGCATCACCGCCGCGTTGTTCTGCTGGCTGATCGAGAGCCACGCACCATCGAGCACGAAGAGCTGCGTGAAGACCGGGCTGGGACCGGGCGCGCCCACGGCCACTTCGTTGTAGCCGTCGAAGTCGATGTCGCCGCACACTGCCATCGAGCTCCCGAAGGCGATCGCCGGCGTGTCGTCGTGGATCAGGGACACGATGGCGTGCGTGCTCCCGTTGACCAGGCGAACCGCACCGGAGTCGATACTCGTCGCGTGATCGTACCCCGGCTGTCCAACCAAAAAGTCCGGGACGCCATCGCCCGTCACATCGCCGACGTCAGCGAGCGCGAAGCCGAACTTGTCGCCGGGGTTCGCCGTCGGAGCGAGCGACCACAGCGTCTGCGTACCCGCACCAGTGGCGAGGAACGCCCCCGAGATGCAGTAGATCGCGCCGCGCTCTTGGTTGAATCCCGGCGCTCCGACCAGCAGGTCCTTGAGGCCGTCGCCGTTTTGGTCAGACACGACGATGCAGGCCTTGCCGTACTTCGTGTTCGCCGCGGGGCCGTTGACGGAGCGCACGAGCGTTTGTGCAGCACCGCTAGGTGAGAGCGCCGCGAGAGCCGCGGCAATCGAAACAGCCTGTAGGTATCGAACCACCCTCATCGCCGAACCTCCCGGGACTTGGCAATCCGGCGAACGAGAGCGGCCCTTCCGCGCTCGGCTCCCGATGCGGGTGAGCGATCTGCCGCGCCGCGACTTGGGCGACAGGAAATCTCGAGGAATCTTGGGGTGGGTCCGATTCAGTGCGCGGACTGGGGCCTGGCCCCAAGCCTCTGCGTCGCGCGACTCGGGGCCGTCGAGGGCGGGGCTCAGCGGAACCGAGGAGCTTCGTCAGCCGATGGTTCACGGCCGAGGCGGTCGACGACGGCTGCCGGCTGGAGGCTCGAGCGGAGCTCCGATGTCGACGAGCTCCCCGCTGAGCTCAGGCGTCCGCCTCTGGAAGCAGACCTGCGATCACCGCGAGTCGCGCGCCAGGCGGAGGCGGGCGCGTGGAGGTGGGCGGCAAGTTCAGACTGTCTGCGCGGACCTGCGACTCATGCATCCGTCGCTAGGGTGTCGAGTGTCGGCGGCGAACGCCGCGACGCGCGGCTGGCGGATCCGGCGGGCCTGATCCAACCGCGTGGACCGGCACGCGCCGAGTCCGTAGCTTGAAAAGCAGTCGGCCTGGGGAGTCCCGACGCACACGAGTCACTGGAGAGGGGACGCAAGGCCATGCACCAGCTCGAACACTTGTTTCTGGTCGGCGAGTTCGCTGAGCGATCGCGTCTGCTGTCTGGGCTGACACTCGCGCAAGCGACCCTGCGGCCAGACGGCGTTCCGCACTCCATCTACGATGAGCTGTGGCATCTCGTGCGCTACCAACAGAGCAATCTCGCGCCGGGCAGTGCATCGACCAGCGACCTGTACCCGACTACGCAGCCAGAGCACGAGGACCAGTGGCACGCTTTGGTGCAAGTGTTCCTGACCGGGGCCCGCACTGCGGCCGATCTCGAACAGGCACCAGACCGATTGGCCGCCGAGGTCACGCCGGGTTGGTCACTGGCCAATGAACTGAGTTGCGTGGCGGTCCACAACGCCTATCACTTCGGCAAGATCGTGGCCCTGCGTCAGCGGATCGGCGCGTGGCCGCCCAAGGCGGGACCGACGAGCGCGCAGTGATCTCGCGCGAGCGGATGTCCACCCTCCGTGAGAAGGCTCCCAGCAGTCAAGGGCGCTGGCTCTATCGAACCCAACGCCCTTGCTGCAGTCTGTGACGAGCTCGCGTTCGTCTCAGTCCGAACTCAACTCACGGGATGCAGGTCAACTGCAAGCCGTCGGACAAGTTGGTTGTCTTCGGAGCCGCCGGGTCGCGGAACCAGCCCTGGACATAGATCTGGTTGCCGACCGCGAAGGGGTTGCCTAGCGCGCTGGGGTGGCTCGACTGGTACGCGTTCCAGTCCTCGGTCAGCACGCCGTCGCACAGACCGCTGGTGCCGCCCGAGTTCTGCCCGCCCATGCGCTGCGTCGGAGCTTTGACGCACAGGAAGCTGCTGCTGCCAGGGGCCCATACGCTGGCGTGCGGACCGTTGACGCCATAGAAGATCAAGCCCGACTTCTGGCCCTCGACATTGGTGATGTTGATGGCACAGCTCGATGCGAGCGTCACGCTCGGTTGAGCGCTGGCGCTGATCGCCGCAACGCATCCGTTGGTCGTCGTGCCGGCCGTGCAGTAGGTGGCGGGCGGAAGCAACGTGCAGCCCCACTTGGCCAGGAAGCTGTCGCCGGAGTCCGTGGTGCTCGAGAAGGCGCCGCCCGCGTAGAGCGCAGCACCACCGCCATCGTCGAACATCGTCAGGGCAGAGACTTCGCTGCTCGTCCCGCTCCCCACCGATCCCCAGTTCGTGCCGTCCCAGCGCGCGATCCTGTTGGCCGCTAGACCGCCCGCGCTCGTAAACCGTCCGCCGGCATAGAGCGCAGCACCGCTGCCGTCATCGTGCGCCATCAGGACCGAGACGCGTTCGTTCATCCCGCTCCCCAGTGGCGCCCAGCTCGTGCCGTCCCAGCGGGCGATCCTGTTCACCACGACGCCGCCCGCGGTCGTGAACAACCCGCCAGCGTAGAGCGCGGCCCCGACTCCGTCGTCGAACACCGTCATGGCCAAGACCTCGCCACTCGTTCCGCTTCCCAAGGGGGCCCAGCTCGCGCCGTCCCAGCGCGCGATCCTGTTCGCCGCAACCCCGCCTGCGGTCGTGAACAACCCACCCGCGTAGAGTGCCGCTCCGCTGCCGTCGTCGTGCACCGTCAGGGCACGAACGTAGTTGGACATCCCGCTCCCCAATGGAGCCCAACTCGTGCCGTCCCAGCGCGCAACGCAGTTCACCACCACGCCACCCGCAGTCGTGAAGACGCCGCCCGCGTAGAGAGCAGCACCGCCGCCGTCGTCATACACCGTCAGGGCACGGACGGCACTGTTCATCCCGCTGCCCAGAGGCGCCCAGCTCGTGCCGTCCCAAGGCGCGATGCAGTTGGCCGCGATGCCGCCCGCGGTCGTGAAAAAGCCGCCCGCGTAGAGAGCAGCAGCGCCGCCATCGTCATAGACCGTCAGGGCGTAGACGCCGCTATCCATCCCGCTCCCCAGCGGTGCCCAGCTCGCGCCGTCCCAGCGCGCGATGCGGTTGGCCGCCACGCCGCTCGCGCTCGTGAACGCTCCGCCCGCGTAGAGCGCCGGCCCGCCACCGTCGTCGTACACCGTCAGGGAAAAGACGTGGCTGTTCGTCCCGCTCCCCACCGGCGCCCAACTCGTGCCGTCCCAGCGCGCGATGAAGAACGCCGTCAGGCCGCCCGCGCTCGTGAACCAACCGCCCGCGTAGAGCGCCGCACCGCCGCCGTCGTCGTACACCGTCAGCGCGGAGACGATGTCGTTCATCCCGCTCCCCAGTGGCACCCAACTCGTGCCGTTCCAGCGCGCGATGCGGTTCATCGGCGCGCCGCCCGAAGCCGTGAAGTCGCCGCCGACGTAGAGCGCCGGCCCACCGCCGTCGTCGTACACCGTCAGCGCGAAGACGACGTTGTTCAACCCGCTCCCCAGAGGGGCCCAGCTCGTGCCGTCCCAGCGCGCGATGCGATTGGCGAGCACGCCGCCCGCACTGGTGAACCATCCGCCAGCGTAGAGCGCCGCACCGCCGCCGGCGTCGTACACCGTCAGGGCATTGACGTCGTTGTTCACTCCGCTTCCGAGTGGAGTCCAGCTCGCGCCATCCCAGCGAGCGATCTTGTTCGCCGCGACACCGCCTGCAATCGTGAAAGCTCCGCCCGCGTAGAGCGCCGCCCCGCCGCCGTCGTCGTGCACTGTCAGGGCACGGACGGCGCCGTTCGTCCCGCTCCCCACGGGCTCCCAGGTGGCCCCGTCCCAGCGAGCGATGCCGCCAACCGCCACGCCGCCGGCGATCGAGAACTCGCCGCCGACGTAGAGCGCCGGCCCGCCGCCGTCGTCAAACACGGTCAAGGCGCTTACGGTGCCGTTCGTGCCCGGCTGTCCTCCAAACGTCGGCAGCCAGGCTGGTGCACATGACCCGCCCGAGGCGAGGTTGAGCGCTCCAACTTGTTGCGTTCCAGACGGCGCGAGGCTGCTGACGCTCCGACTCGCCAGCAGCTTTCCGCCGCCGCGCCCGACGGCCGTCACCTGCAAGCTCTCGACGTCGGGCGGGAGTTGGACTTCGAGGCGGTAGGAACCTTCGCGGTCGACGACCGCCTGGCCCCCGGCGCTGGTCACGACCACGGCGCCCTCCGCCGGAGCACCCGCCGGGTCGAAGACGAAACCCTCGAAGACGAACCGTCTGGGGTTCTGCGCGGTCACGCCCGAATCCGCTTGCGCGAGGCCCGCTGCCCGCGAGCCGGATCCCGATTGCGCGTGTGTCGTCGTGACGCGCGCCGAGAGCGGCGCAGCTGCAAAGCCGAGCACGCCAACCACAGCCAAGAAAGGGCGAAGGAACGATGAACGAAGAGTCGCTGAACGATGCGGCATGACTTGCGCCCCCGTGGACTTGGAATGGAAGCTGCGAAAAACCACGGCTCGGCTCGGGCTCCTGCCGCCCGAGCGACCGTGCCCACGGTAACCGCCGTGCGTCGTGACCGGGGCTAACGTCGGTGCACCGTCCAGTAGTCCAGAGAATTTCGGCCTCGCCCGCTCGACGATTCGCGCGACGGAGCGCACCGGCGCCGCATCGAGGGAACAGTTGTTCAGCGCGAATGACCTACGCTGAAGGTGGCAAAACGCTGCCGCTCAGCCGGCTGGGAGAGCGCGCGCCGCGGCGGCAGGAGCGGATACCCGCCGTGAGCAACCTCCGTGCAGTCGACGCCCGAAGGCTGCGCGACTACGCACCCGTTGTGCTGGCGCTCGCGTTCCGGCTCGCCGCCAACGACGCGACGCTCGACGGCGTGGAGCAAGGAACCTGACTTGTCGTATTCGCGCACGGAGCTCCGCGTCGCACGCCGCTCGGCTCCTGGCTCACCGTGATCGCACGCGCGAGAGGTCAGCCGAGCAGCGCGGCGAGGCCGTCGAGCGACTTGCTCCGCCGGCGCGCGCAGCTGCATCGCGAGCTTGCCGACGCATGAGTCGTTGGTCGTTCGCCACGCCGAGCTCGAGCCGGGCCCGCGACTCGCTCCGACGGTCAGCCCCGGTCGTATCCAAGGTGCACTGCGGCCGATCTCGAACAGGCACCAGACCGATTGGCCGCCGAGGTCGCGCCGGGTTGGTCACTGGCCAATGAACTGAGTTGCGTGGCGGTCCACAACGCCTATCACTTCGGCAAGATCGTGGCCCTGCGTCAGCGGATCGGCGCGTGGCCGGTGCTTGTCAACGACTCTGAGGCAATGGCCATCGGAGATCAGTGAGCAGCCGCTGCGAGTGACTCCCCGCCGGCCGCGAGGTGTTCGACGGGAATAGGGTCGACGTGACGACCGTCGAGGCGGTGATCGGTGCGATGAAAGAGGGCTGTCGAAGAGCGTCCCGCGTGTGTGTGCAACCGAGTTCGACCGAGAAGGACGGCGCGCGCAGCGCTTGCGATCACGGCGACGCTGTGAAGTGCAGCGCATCCGTCAATCCGACGTTGTTCGGGAAGGCGAACTCCGGGTCGCGGCTCCAGTACTGCGCGTACACCGACGTGCCCGGGCCAATGCCGTGCGCCGCCATGTACGCGTGGCTCATAAAGAACGAGTAGCTGCCCGAGCAGGTTTGCCAGCTCATGCCGTTCGCCGACGAGTCCTGCACTCGCGTGTGGACCAGCGGTGGCGCAACGCACAACGTGCCACCGCCGAAAGCCGTTGAGGCGGGAGCCAGCGACCAGATCAGTGCGCCGGCAGTATTGGGCCGCACGGCGTGCGCGCTGACGAAGAACGCATTCGTCGGACCGCTGGTGTACGGCTCGCCTCCGCAGGTGATGCGCGGCTCGCAGCCCCACGAATTCAGCTTCGGAGTGCAATAGCCCTCGATTGGCGCGCAGCTCGAAAGCCGATCGAAGAGGTAGCCATCCCACGGGCTCGTGACTCCGGGAACCAAGCCGATCAGGTCGGCGTAGAAGCTCGCGAGTCGGCCGTCGCTCGAAAGCGCATTCGACGACGCCGAGCCGCCGCCCGGTGCGGAGGGAACGCCTGGATCGCCCGCGCTCGAGAGCGAGACCATCTGCGTCGTCCCGCTGCTCATGTCGCGCAGGAAGGTGTCCTGCAGTCCATCCACATCGCGCGGATCGATGTCAGACGCGAAACTGTCGAACAGCACGAAGCGCCCGTCGCTCGACACCTGAGCGTTTTGCGCAGAGTCGCCGCACGCTTGACCACTCGAGCTCGCGCTGACGAGTTGGATCGCGCCGCTGCTGCGATCGAGCAAGTAGACCTGCTGGACCAGGTTCACGACGCCCGGAACGAGGTTGCTCGAAGGCGAATCGAACGCGATCCAACGTCCGTCGGCGCTCATGTCGAAATTGGGGCCGACTCCGTAGTTCGCTTCGAAACCGCTCGCGTTGACGCTCGCGCGCGTCACCGCATCCGCGAGCGCGTCGTACACGAACAAGTCCGCGTTGCCGTTGGTGTCCCCGGCGACCAGGTTCGTGGCGTAGCTGGTGAACGCGACCCAGCGCCCGTCGCTCGTCATTGCGCTGTCGATCACGCCAGCGTTCGCCAACGCGCCCGAAGCGTTGTGGCTGATCAGCGCGGTGACGTCCAAGCTGCGGTCCCGCCGGTACAGCTGCGGCTGATTGGCGTCGACCGTTCCAAGATTGGCCGCGGCCGACACGAACGCGATGAAGCGCCCGCTGTCCGATACCGCGCCGATCCAAGTGTGATCGTTGGGCTCGAGCCCATTGCTGCCCAGGCCCACGCGCTCGATCGTGTTCGACTGCCGGTCGACGAGGAACACGTCGATCGCGTCGTTGGTGTCCCCCGTGACGAGATTGGACGCCCACGACTCGATCAGCAGGTAGCGATCGTTCGCCGAGAGCACCGCGAGCTGCGCCGTCGAGTTGGGCGGACCACCGTCGAGCGCCCACAGCACGTGCGAAAACTGACCGGTCCACAGATCGAGCCACGCCGATCCGTCGGACCAGGAGAGCGCGCTCGGATAGCCCGCGTTGCCGAGCACTAGCGCGAAGCGATCGTCCTGCGTGAACGCCACCGCCATTCCACCCTCCGGGTCCGCCTGCCGACCTCCAGCCGCGGTGATGCGCACCACGCTTTGCGCCATCAACGCGCTCGGGACGAGCGCGGTCGCAACCAGCACCACGGGACGAACGACGTGACGGACCTGGCGTCGCATGGGGACTCCTGTTCAACGCGCGCGGAGACTCCCGGCGCATGCTCAGGAGCCTGTGCCGGACTCACGGACTTCCCCATACGCCGCAGCAGGCACGCGGACTCGGCGCTGTGGGCAGACGCGCACTGCGCGCGCCGAGAAAGGTATGGAAGCCAGGCTCTTCCCTCCAGCATTTGGCCAGAGGTCGAGCACAGGAGTCAGAGGCGACCCGACGGATGGAGGGGCAAGCCCGGCTCCGTGCCTTACTCGTACTCTGTACCTTGTCGTGGCGCTGATGGTGGCGGGTGATGCGCTGTGCGAGCTGCTCGACCGGCTCGGCGGTGTCGGCAGCGGGGCCGACGATTTCCTGTAACGCGGCTCCGCGCCGATCCAAGGACACGCGATGGCCCGAGGGAATTTGGAGCTCCAGTTCACGCGCTGGCGAGAGCAAGGTGACGTCGCGGCGCTGGCGCAGGTGTTCGATGCAGTCGCACCCGAGCTGCAGAGCCTCGCGCGCCACCTCACCCACGACACGGCCGCGGCCGAGGACCTCGTGCAGGCGACCTTCGTCGCGGCGATCGAAAACGCAGCGCGTTTCGAAGCGCACCGCGAGCTCACCCCGTGGCTGGTCGGCATCCTCAACAACAAGGCCAAACTCGCCCTCGCCCTGCGAGCGCGTTCCATCGACCCGAGCCGCTTCGAAGAACGTGTGGTCGCGGATCCGGCGCTCGACGCCGAAATGCGCGAGTTCGTCGCTGCGCTCGCGCGAGCCCTGCAACGCGTGCCAGTGCGCTACCGCGAGGTTCTCGAGCGCCATCTGATGCGCGGCGAACGGGCGGAAGTCATCGCGGCCGCCCTGAAGCGCGAATCCGGAACCGTGCGAGTGCAGTTGCACCGCGGGCTCGCGTTGCTCCGGCGCGCACTGCCTTCGAGTTTTGCGGTCGGACTGTCGTTGTCGTCGATGCGTCCCCGCGGAATGTCCGCGGTGCGCGCCGAAGTCCTCACCTGCGGCCAAACGACGTTGATCGCGTCCACAACCGCACCTCTCGTGATCGGAGCCACGTTCGTGAGTTCGAAGATCCTCTGGGGTTTCGTAGCGGTCGCAGCGGCACTCGCCGCGTTCTTGGTCTCGCGCTCAGGCGATGCGGCGCGACCGGACGAAGCCGGCGGGCGAGCCGCGCTGGAGTCGGAGTTGAACGCGCGCGACGCCACGGCGACGAGCACGAGCCGTGGATCTGATACGCGAGTGGCCGTCGCGCCTACGATCGACGCGACGGACGAAAGCCACTCGAACGCGACCGTCGGAGAGCTCGTGTTCGTCGTAACCTGGCACGACGGTACGCCGGCGGGCGACATCGGACTCGAACTCGCGTCGATTGGGCCGAACGACGCCCACGCCCTCGCGGTCGAACGTCGCACCGGCGTCGATGGCCGCGCGTCGATCTCCGCTCTGCACCCCGGCGATTACGAGCTCTTCGTCGATCGAAACTCAGCCAACTTTCGAGAGCCGTTCACGCGCGTGCGTGTGGTCGCCGGACGAACACAGACGGTGACCGTTCCGCTGTCGCGTGGATACGACTTCGAAGGCATCGTGCTCGACCTGCAGCGCAATCCTGTCGCGGGAGCGACGATCTGGGGGTCGAACTGGACGTCGACAGGAGTCGCGCTTGGCACCAGTCGTTCCGACGGAACGTTCGAAGTGCGCTCGCTCCGCGGCGACGCCGATCTGATGGCGATGGCCGACGGTCTGGGCGCTTCGGAACCGTTCGAATTCCGCGGGAAACACCCGCGCACGGCCTGGGCCAAGTTTCTTGCGCGTTTCCAATCCGAAGAGCGCGTGTTCACCGGCATCGAACTCGTCCTCGACGGGTCGTCGGCCAAGATCGAGGGCACGGTGCGCGACGAGTCCGGCGCGCCGGTCGAAGGCGCGCGCATCGCGTGGATGAAGCCCAACGTCAAACGCGGCGCGCGGTTCTTTAGACAAGCGCTGTTCGTCGTTTCGAGCAATTCCGTCGGCCACTTCGAACTCGGCGGCCTGCGCCCAGGCTACGGTGAGTTGCTCGTTTGGGCGCCGGGTCACGCTCGTTTCCGTCAATACGAAGAGCTCGTCGATCGACGTGCGACGCACTTCGACGTTTCGCTGGGACGCGGAGTCACCGTCACTGGGGTGGTCGTCGATGCGACAGGCTCGCCCATCAGTGGTGTTTCGATCGAAGAGGCCGACGGCGCGACGCGCAGTGTCTGGGGCGAATTCCATGCGAGCCAAACTCGCAGCGCGGCCGACGGAGCATTTCGTCTCGAGTACATCGAGCCGGGTGAATTCCGTTTGGCGGCACACCGTGGCGAGCATGGCGCGCGCGACACGGTCGAACGCCAACTCGAGGCCGAACACGGCGACGAAGTTCGATGGAACATCGCAATCGACAACGGACATTCGATCGCGGGCATCGCGGTGGATCTGCAGGCGCGACCGCTCGCCGGATGGACCGTGCGTGCGCGGCCTGCGTCCGATCCGGATGGCACTCCGGTCGCGCAAGTTCAAAGCTCGCGCGACGGCACGTTCGAGATTCAGCGCCTCGCGCGCGGTGACTATCACCTGCAACTCGTCTCGACCTCCGACGGCGCGATCGTGGGCGAGCGGAACGCGGTCTCCGCCGGAGGGCGTGATGTCCGACTCGAGGGCGACCTGACGCAACTTCCGAGCGTGTACATCACGGGACGTGTCGTCGACTCGCGCGGGGCCGCGGTCGTGGCGAAGATCAACGCATTCGCGCACAGAATGGGGCCGGACGGCGTCACCACCGATTCCAAGGGAGCCTTCAAGATCGGCCCGCTGCAACCGGGCGAAATCGAAGTGTGGATCGAGCCGACCGGGCTCGAGCGCATCGAATTGATCGAAACGAACGTCGCGGCCAACGAAACGCGTTCGCTCGGCCGAGTGACCGTTCCCGACACCGCGCGGCTAGACGTCGTGCTGCGCCGCGCCGACGGGGTCGAACTCGATGCGCCGAAAGCGCGGCTCGAAGCTCCGAGCGGGGGGTGGACGCCGCTGTACGACGATGGAACCGGCGTGCTGACGAGCGGCGCGACGTACGTGGGGTCGTTCGAGCTGGTCCTCGAAGCTCGCAACGGTTTGGAGCAGCGTGTGCAAGTCGAATTGAAGGCCAACGAAAATCAGCGCGTCGAATACGCGCTCTCACCGGCTTCGCGTCGTCGCGTCACGATTCAAACGCTCGACGGTGAGCCGCTCGGCAGGTTGCACATGGTCGTGCGCGACGCCAGCGGCGTCCAGTTGCTCGAACAGCGTTGGCGCGGCCCCAAGTCACGCACTTCGCAGCGGCTCGTGCTTCCGCCCGGGCGCCTGACGATCGAAGTCACGACATCCGAAGGGCGCTCGGCGGTGCTCGAGGTGCAGCACAGCGACGCGCACTCCGAGTCGGACGAAATCGTGCTCGACGTGCGCTGAGGCCGATCGAGTGCGGACACGGACACAGTGCTCCGAGGGCGTAAGCGGGGAGCGCCGCAGGGCTCGGGCGAACATGCCGCCCGAGCTCTGGGCGGGGAACTCGCTCGGCGAGGGACCACCGAGCGATGTGCGCGGCCGCGAGCGAGTTGCGCCGACGCTGGCCGTGGAGCGCTTGCGCTCGCCGGTGAATGGAGGGCTCTCCGGAGCACGCAGCGGGCGCGCTGAACGCACGGGGAGCGCGTCCCGAGACTGAGACAAGGCCGCGCCCGCGGCGCTATCCTCGCGGCGATGCGCCCGTGGTGCACCTCGCTCGTGCTGCTCGCGCTCAGCTGGACCGCACCGTTGCTTGCCCAGGAGTCGCTCGAGCGCGAACTCCGCGAGCAACGCGCCAACACCGCGCCGGGGACTGCGCCGTGGTTCATCCACGGGTTCGAGATCGTCGAAGCGCAGTTGTGGTTCGACGGTCACCGCGCAGTCGACTCCTCACGCGCGCTGATCGAGGCGGCGCGTTCCTCGGACCTTCCGGGGGTGCTCACGGCGGCGCTCGCCCAGCACGCCGCGGCGGTGGCCACCGTCGAGGGGCCTGCGCGCGCCTCCGAGCTGGCCCACTTCGATCCAACGCTGAGCGAGAGCGCTGCGCCGGATGTTGGCGCCTACTTCCACCTCGCGCAGGCGCATCGCCAGTGGCTCGAGGATCGGCCGACCGACGTCATTTCCAGCGCGCTCGCGGCCCTGACCGACGCGCGCGCTTCGGGTGCGCCGCTGCTGCGTTTGCGCGCCGCTTGGCTGGTGCACACCATCACGGAGAAGGAAGCGCAGACCTACGACCAGGTGCTGCTGCGCGAGATCCGCGAGCTCATGGCCTCGCCCGAGGGCGCACACTTCGCGCCGTGGGGCGCGCTCAACGACTACTGGAACACCTATTCGGAGCACACGCGCGACGAGCGCATCGCGACGCTCGACGCGGTCGCGTCGCAATGCGATGCGCGCGGGGATCTGCGAACGCGAGTGATGGTCGAGTGGGAGCGCGCGGTCGTCGCCGGCGAGGCCCACGACGTGCGCCGGGCCACGGAGCTCCTGGAGTCCTCGCGCACTCTGGCGCAGCGGCTCGGGGACTTGCGCGCCCTGGCAGTCTCGATCGAGCTCGCGGCGGAGGTCGCGCTCGAGAGTGGTGAACTCGCGCGCGCGGAGTCGACGCTGCGCGAGCTCGAGGAGATCCTGCGCGGCCGCGGATTGCCCGACGAGGACGTGAGCCATGCGCACCTGATGTTGCGCCTCTCGATCGCTCGCAAGGAGAGCGCGGCGATCGTCACGTGGACGCAGACACTCGAACAGTTGCGCGAGGCCGAGGGACGACGTCACCAGGACTACCCCGCGCTTCGCGAGCAGCTCTTGAGCACCGAGCGCCAGCGGATCGAGTTCGACGCGCGCCTCGCGGAAGAGCGCGAGCTCGCCGAGCAGTCGTCGCGCACGCTGCGCCGGGTGCTGGCCGCGGGCGGCATCGGTGCCATGGTGATCGTGGTCCTGCTCGCGTTGCACAGCCGCCGCAAGTTGCTGCGCGTGAACGCGCGGCTCGTGGACGAGATGAAGCGCGCCGAGGACGAGGCCACGGCGCGGCGCGATCTCGAGAAGCGCATGCGACTCCTGGAGCGCACGGAGAGCCTGGGCTTGATCGCCAGCGGGATCGCGCACGACTTCAACAACCTGATGGTCGGCGTGCTCGGCAATGCAGAGCTCTTGCGCGACGCGGAGCCAAATGCGGAGCGCGCGCGACGGCTCGATTCGATCGTCGCTGCCGGCGAGCGTGGCGCGCGCCTGTGCGCCCAGCTGCAGGCCTACACGGGCGACGCCCCCGTGCGTTTCGAGGTGCTCGACGTCGCGCCGCTGCTCCGCGAGCTGGCTCCGGTGCTGGACGCGGCGGCCGGCACCAAGGCGCGCTTCGAGCTCGGTCGCGTCGAGGACGAGCTCGCGATCGACGGCAGCGAGGCGCAGGTCGAGCAGGCAGTGCTCAACCTCGTGGCCAACGCGCGCGACGCACAGGCGCGCTCGATTCGGCTCGACGCGAAGCGCGTGCAGATGACCGAGGCCGAGTGGAGCGTGCAGCGCGCGCGGGGCGAGACGCGCGCGGGGAGCTACGTGTGCGTCGAGGTGACGGACGATGGCGAGGGCATGCCCGCCGAACTCGTCGAGCGCATCTTCGATCCCTTCTTCACCACGCGCTTTCCCGGGCGTGGCCTGGGTTTGGCCGTGGTTTTCGGGGCCGTGCGACGCCACGCGGGAGCGATCGCGGTGGAGAGCACCCCGGGGCGCGGCTCGTGCTTCCGGTTGTACCTTCCTTCGAGCACGGGGCGCGCACCCGCGCGAGCGCCGAGCGCCTCGAGCCCGCACACGCCCGCGATGTTGCGCGTGCCTGTCGCGCCGATGAACGTGCTGGTGATCGACGACGAAGCCGACGTGCGCGACTTCGTGAAGTCGGCGCTCGAGGTGCACGGCCATCGTGTCACGGCGATCGCCGACGGAGCGAGTGCGGTGCGCGAGCTCGAGACGCTCGCGCACGAGTCCGCGGCCGTGGCACTGGTCGACATGACGATGCCCGTCGTCGACGGCCGCGCCGTCATCCAGGCGTTGCGCGGCGCGGGCTTCGAGCTCGCGACGGTGATCATGAGCGGGCACGCCGCGTCGCATCTCGCGGAGTGGTCGCGCGATCTGGACGTCGACGGCGTGCTCGCCAAGCCCTTCACACCGATTGAGCTCGAGAACACGCTGGCGCTGGCGCTCGAGTCGCGCCGCAAACGAGCCCGAGCAGCGGCCGAGCCCGAGCTGCGCGGCTAGCGTTCGGTGTAGCCTGGGCCCGCGCGGCTCAGTAGATCTTGGTGTTGGCGCTCACGCCCAGGCCGTTCATCAGCCACACGTGGCGGTCTTGCGTGCCCGTGTGTTGCCACAGGATGTCGCATTTCCCGTCGCCGTCGAAGTCACCGAGACCTTCGACTTGCCATTTGACATCCGCGAGCTGCGTCGTCGCGCCGGACGAGCCGAGCACCGTCGGTCCGTTCATCATCCAGATCGAGTTCTTGCCGTTCGTCGCATGGCGCCAGAGTAGGTCCGGCTTGCCGTCGCCATTGAAGTCGCCCGTTCCCGCGACCTTCCAGGCGACATCCGCGAGCTTGTTGACCGCGGCCGTGCTGGTGCGCGTCGCGCCGTTCATCAGCCACAGGGAGTTGATCCCTGTCGTCGAGCTGCGCCACAGCAGGTCGGCCTTGCCGTCGGCGTTCGTGTCCGCCACCGCCGCGAGCTTGAAGCTCAGGTCGGAGAGGAGCGGCAGCGCTTGGGCGACCGGCGCTGCTCCGCCGTTCAGCACCCACAGCGTGTTGGCCCCCGTGACCGAGTGTCGCAGCACGAGGTCGTCCTTGCCGTCGCCGCTGAGATCGCCCACGCCCACGATCTCGTTCTTCGCGTCGCCGATGGTCGCCAGATCGTGCTTGGAGACGACCGTGGCGCCGTCCATCAGCCAGACCTTCAACTGCCGCGTCGCGCCATTGTGCCATAGCAAGTCCTGCTTGCCGTCGCCGTCGAAGTCGCCCGCGCGCACGATGCGCAGGGTTCCGCCGGAGAGCGCGTCGGTCGCCGCCGACTCGGTGATGACCGCGCCATCCATCAGCCACAGGCGATTGGCACCCGTGCCCGTGTTGCGCCAGACGATGTCGCACTTCGCGTCGCCGTCGACATCGGCCACGACGTGGATGTCGTCCAGCAAATCGCGCCCGCTCTTGAGCGAGATCTGCGACACCGCTGCGCCGCCAGACATCATCCACAGCACGTCCTCTTCCGCCGCGGCGTTGTTCCAAGCGATGTCGTCGCGCAGGCCGTCACCGTCGAAGTCGCCGATGCCGATGCAGCGCAGCGCGGACTTGCCTTGGACGGGTACCGTGCTCGCCACCGAGGTGCCACTCATGTACCAGATCGTGTTCGCTCCGGTGCTCGCGTTGTTGAACAGCACGTCGTCGTCACCGTCGCCGTCGAAGTCGCCGGCTCCGATGGCTTTCGTGCCCAGGTCGGCGAGCTTGGTCGTCATCGCTTGCGACTGCAGCGTGGCTCCGTTCATCAGCCACACCATGTCGTTGCCGGTCGAGTAGTTGCGCCAGAACAGGTCGGCCTTCCCGTCGCCGTTGAAGTCGCCGAGCGTGTCGATGCGCCATTTGACTTCCGCTACGGTGGCCAGTGCTTGCGCGCTCGGTGCGTTGGCGCCGTCCATCAGCCAGACTTGGTTTGCGCCATTCCAGCCGTTGCGCCAGACGATGTCGTCGTCGCCGTCCGCGTCGAGGTCGCCGCTGCCCGCGACCGACCAGTACGAGCCGCTGAGCGCGGGGAACTCGACTTCGGTGGCCTCACCCGACTCGATCAGCCAGCCGATGTTGTCGCCTTCGGGCGTTCGGAACAGCACGTCGCCGTCGCCGTCGCCGTCGAAGTCGCCGCTCGCCACCAAGCGCGCCGCGGGAACGCTGGTGGTGCTCAAAGCGTCGCCGAAACCGTCTGCGGGAGCCGAGCTGGTCCCAGTGAGCCACAGGTAGTTCGCGTTGTCGTCGGGGTCGTTGCGGAACAGGTCGGTGCGCCCGTCGCCTCCGAATTCGCCGACGCGGCTGGTCAAGAATTGCTTGGACGGCGTGAAGCCGGCGAGCGTGTCGCGCACGGCGTTGAGGCTCGCGACCGAGTCGGCGCCGGTGCTGGCGTTGGTCTTGACGATGCCCAGCGCATGACCATCTACCGTGTGGAGCGGGCTCGAGAACTGATAGACCTTCTGTGCCTCCGAAACGCCGAAAGCGCTCGTGTAGGCCATGATCTCGACCAGCACGCCGTGGATGCCATAGCCCGCCGAATACGAGTACGTGCCGCCGTTGGGGTCCTGCTTGCGTGAGTGCACCAGCCCCATGTTGTGGCCGAGCTCGTGCGCCAACACGTAGTCGCTCGTGTTGATCGCGACGTTGCTGTACATGTACGGGCGGTAGCCGCTGAGGTTGCCCTGCGTGCCGATGCCGCCGACATAGCCCAGTCCGGCGTAGCCGTCGCCGCTGTATTTGCGCATCAGCACCACCATGTCCGCGCCGTACTGCGTGCGCCAGGCCTCGACGCTCGTGAACGGCGCCGTGCCGCTGCGGATCGCAGTCAGCGAGGCCGAGCTGGTGGCCGTGTCGCTGTAGGCGACTGGCACGGCTGCGGCGAGGCGCAGCGTGATGCCGACCTCACTGTCCGCATAGGCGCGATTCGCCACGTTGAGGACGTGGTTGATGCGCGTCTGGATGCCGCCGGAGTACAGCGTCGCCGATCCAGTCGTGTGCACCACGAGCACGTCGACATTGACGTTGCTGGGCGTGCCGCCCTGAGGCGCGGCCGTGGCGATGCCGGCGAGGAGCAGCAGGGCGGCGAGGTGCGCGGAGCGATGTGTCGTGGACATGGTGATGGGCTCGCGAACGCTAGTCCGGAAGGACGGCGCAGTCGTTTCGTGGGTCGTGCAGGTCTTCGCGCCGATCGCGGTACAGCACGCCCTGGTCCTCGATCACCTCGAGCGTGAACAGGCCGTCGGGCGAGGTGATCGTGCCGAACGTGGCGACGTCTCCCTGGGTGTAGATCACCGGATAGCGCAGGCCATAGCCGTCGAGGTGACCGCTCCAAGAGCGATCTCCGTTGTCGTGAACGACGGTGCCCGCGACGAGCGCGGCGAAGCTGTGCCCGTTGGGAAGCGCGATCTCGATGCGGTCACCCACGGCAGCGGCCGCGATCGCCGCGCGTTCGAGTTGGACGCGCTGAGCGAGCTCGATCAGCCCGTTCTCGGTTCCCGGCAGCACGGGCGCGGGCCCGTCGACGAACTGCCACATGCGGTGGGGCGCGGGAGTCGACGCGGAGCTCGGCAGGGAAGGCTGCGGCAACTCGGAGCGCTCGTCGGCGACGTTCGGTGGGGCGGAAGCCACCGGTGTGAGCTCGTCGAGCGGATGCGGCGCGTCTTGCACGCCAGTCCGCGGGCGAGCCGGCGAGGACCCGCGGCGGTGCGCGTCCAAGTAGAAGTTCCAGACTAGCGCGAGAGCAGCCACCGCGATCGTGGCCGCGGCCAGGCGCCTCGTATCGGTCGCACGCATGCTTGACTCCCCAAAAACACCCCTCGAAGCAAGCGAGCATCGGTGACGTGAGTGGCGTGGCTTGAGCGCGTCCGTGCGAATGCACGCCAGCGAGCCGCGGGACAGGCGGACGATTCGTGCGCCGGACCCGACCAAGTCCGAACGCCCACGGCGTGGCATCCGCAGTACGATGCGCGGATGCACTCGATCCACATCGCCGCCGTACTCCTGGCAGGAATTTCCACCCCCGCGCTGGCCCAGTGGACCAGCTCCTCGGCCGCCAACACGCCGGTCAGCGTGCAGCCGGGAGATCAAGCCGTCACCAAAGCCGCGGCCGCGGGCGCGGGCCGGACGTGGGTCGGTTGGTTCGATCAGCGCAGCGGCAACTACGACGTGTACGTGCAGTTGCTCGATGCCGACGGCACTCCGCTGCTCGCGCCCAATGGACTCGCGGTCAGCAGTCACCCGCAGAACTCGTCGCTGATCGGCTGGGATCTGATGGCGGATTCGAGCGGCCATTGCGTGCTCGTGTTCACCGACATCCGCGCCGGCGGAGATCTCGACGTCTACGCCTATCGCATCTCGTCGAGCGGCCAATTCCTGTGGGGCGCGAACGGTGTGACGCTCTCCAACAACGTCGATTACGACGCCAATCCGGTTGCGGCCGAGCTCTCCGACGGCACGTTCGTGTTCGTCTGGTCGCAGGGCCCCAACGGCACCGGTACCGGATCGGTGCGCGCGCAGCGCCTCGACGCTGGCGGCGCGCCACTGTTGGGTGCGAACGACATCGCGCTCGCGACCGCGACCACGACCAACGAGAAGCCCTCGTTCTGCGAGGTCGTGGGCTCGGACAACGGCAGCTTCATCGTGCAGTGGTTGCGCAACACGGCGAGCTTCACCAGCTTGCGCCACATCCGCGTGCAGAAGTACGACTCGAACGGAGTCGCGCAATGGAACAGCGGTGCGCCGCTGAACGTGCTCGACGCCGCTTCGGTGCCGATCGCGCACCAACCCACGCTGATCAGCGACGGTTCAGGCGGCGCCGTCGTCGGATGGCATCGCAGCGCCACGTTGTTCGATTGCTATGTCCAGAAGCTCTCCGCGAGCGGCGCCGAGCTGTTCCCGCACAATGGCTTGGTGGTCTCGCTCGAAGCCAATCGCCACAAGCTCGACCCTGCCTTCGCCTACCTGCGCGCGAGCGGCGACATCGTGGTGGCCTTCGACCGCCGCGAGGCGAGCCAAGGCCAGCGCGGCGTGGGCGCGCAGCGCATTTCGGCGGCCGGCACGCGCCTGTGGGGAGCCGATGGCGTCGAGCTCGAGCCGATCGACCTCGTGACCGAGGGCTTCGAGCGCATCGTGCCCTTCGGCGACGGCGCGCTCGTCACTTACTTCCAGTACCCGACCTTCGGCGGCCAGAACTCCAACGTGCTCGCTCGGCGCCTCGACGGCAACGGCGCGACGCTCTGGGGACCGGTGGCGCTCTCGACCGTTGCGTCGCCCAAGGACAAGCCGCAACTCGTGATCGACGAGCGCGGCACCGCGCGCATGGCCTGGGACGACGAGCGCAACGACTCCGGCGACGTGTTCGCGCAGAACGTGCACGTCGACGGAGCGCTCGGTCCGATCCTCACCTGCACCGCGACGAACTACTGCACGGCGGCGCCGAACTCGGTCGGCCCCGGCGCGACGATGGGGTGGACCGGAAGCACCAGCTTGGCGCTGAACAACTTCGGCCTCGCGGCCTCGGGCTGCCCGGCCAACAAGAACGCGCTGTTCTTCTACGGCTCGACCGCGATCGCCGGCGTGCCGTTTTCCGCGGGTTTCAAGTGCATCGGCAATCCGGTGATCCGGCTCTCGCTGTCGACCACCGATGCTCTGGGCTTCGTCGCGCAAGCGCTCGACCTGCTCAATCCGCCGACCCCCTTCGGTCAGATCAACGCGGGCTCGACCTGGAACTTCCAGCTCTGGTATCGCGACCCCGCCGGAACCGGTGGCGCGACGAACACCACCGACGGCCTGTCCGCGAGCTTCTGCCCCTGAGGTCGCCGAGCTCGGTCAGCCACCAGCCCGGACGAAGGCCAGCCAGGCGCGCTCGAAGTCGCGCTCGTTGGTTTGCAGCGCGGCTTTGAACGCGGTCGCCGACGATTTGCCCAGGTAGCACGAACGCAGGTACTCGAAGAACCTCGCGCGATGCGCGCGCTCGTCGCCGCGCAGGCAGAACTGCACGAGCGTGTAGGACTGCGCATAGGCCAGTCCGATGTGCGACGAGAACACGAAGTCCTCGACCGAAAGCGCCAGCACTCGGCCGAGGTCGAGCGGTTTGGGCGCCTGAGAGTGGATCGTCGCGTAGAACGCGGCGCGGCGCTCGAAATCGTAGCGCGGATTCGCGAGCGCCCCGTCTCGAGCGAAACGCAGCGTCTCGGCCAAGCCCTCGTTCAGCCAGGCGGGAATCGAGCCCAGGCTCGCGCGCGTGCGCATGGCCGTGTTGAACAACAGTCCGTGCGTCGCCTCGTGCACCAGCGCGGCCGGATCGAAGGCCGTCGAGGCGTCGAGGAACGCAGTATTCGACTCATCGTCGAAGAAACCGGCGTTGCCGCTTCCGCCGGGGTACGAGCGCTCGTCGGCGTGCACCTGGACGTGGATCGGCTCGAGCAGCTCCTGCAACTCGAGCTCGGGTCCGAGCCAATCGAAGAACGCCTGGTACGCGAACTCGAGCTCGAGCAGCGCGAAGCAGGCTTGCTCGAGCTCGAGGTTGGAGCGCAGCGCGAAGTGCGTCGATTCCAGCCTCCAGCCGTCGCTGAAGTCTCTGGCGCGTTCGATCCAAGCCTCGTAACGCAAGGAGCCGTTCTTCTGCGGCACGCTCCAGTTCGCGCCTTTGCGCTCGTGTCCCAGGAACACGTGCGCGGGCTCGAACTCGCGGTTGCGCGCGAGCGCCAGGAGCGCGAACGTGCGCGCTTCTCCGGAGAGCTTGCGCCCCTTGGCGAACTGCGCCAGATCGAGCAGTGCGGCGGGGGAATTGGGTGGGGCGCCTCGCCAGCGATCGAGCAGCTCGCGCAGGCTGCGCGCCAACGAGTCGATCGCCGCAACCTGAGCGTTCGGCACGCTGCGGTCCTTCGAGCCGACGCGCACGACCACACGGTCCTTGGCTTCGAGCACGACTCGGCCCTCGACGGCGGTTCCGTCGGTCAGGCGAACGCGGTCCTGCGCCGCCGCGGTGCTTGCGCCGAGCGCGAGCGCGCTCCAGCCCAATGCAACGCACAGCCTGCGCGACCAACGCGCGCCGCCCGATCCCTCAACCCCGAGTGTTGTGTTCGTTCCCATGGTGCCGCGCGAGCCGCGATGCTCCGGCTCGCGCCGCGAGCTAGCCGGCCAAGGCGGTCTCGGGGACGCGCCAGAAAGACGAAACGACGCCTTGGCGTCGTTTCGCAGCGACCCCCGAGCTCGCGCGTGAGCCCGAGCGCTGGCTGAAGTGGTTCCGCGACTGTCTCAGCTCACGGCACGGTCACGAATTGCAGTCCGTTCGACAGGTTGGTCGTGCCCGGAGCGGGCGGGTCGCGGAACCAGGTCTGCGCGTTGACGCACTGGCCCACGCCGAAGGGCTGACCGAGCGCGCCGGGATGCGACGCGAGGTATGCGAGGAAGTCGAGACTGAAGGAACCGTCGCACGCGCCCGGCGTGCCGCCTGAATTGCTCGCCGGCGTGCGCTGCACCGGCGCCTTCACGCACAGAACACTCGAACTGCCCGGCGCCCACGGCGACGCCTTGGGGCCGTTGATGCCGTAGAAGATCAGCCCGAACTTCTGGCCTTCGACGTTCGTGCAGTTGAGCGTGAAGCCGCTCGTCGCCGCAACGCTCGGCGTGCCGCTCGCCGACATGCTCGCGTTGCAGCCGCTCGAGGTGGTGCCGGCGGTGCAGTAGGGCTGAGGAGGAGGGCAGGCTACCGACAGTTCGATGCTCCGCAGACTCCACTCAGCGTTCGCCCACTGCGTGCCGTCTCCGAACGAGAACGTCGAGGGAGCGTATGCACCCACTGGTCCGAGCGGGACGGTCGCAACAAGAGCTGAGTTGATCCAGAGCTCGTGCCCCATAGCGCTCGATTGCACGCGCAGGTCAAGCAGGCCACCCACCGCTGCGATCGGCGCCGACTTCACGTTCAAGCCATCGACCGGTAGGTACGGCGTGTTTCCGAGCACGACGTTCGTGTCACACAGGCAGACGTACAGCCAGCGGCCTACTTGGTCGGTGGCGCCAAGCGAGACGCCATCCCGGGGCCACGACTGCTGGGGATTGATGGCGCAGTCTGCGGCAGTGACTTCGAAACGAACGTCGCAGGAGAACCCAACTGCAAAGTCGAATATGGCGTCCCGCGCTCCCAAGTAGAGCTCATCTTGTCCCGAAGTCGGACCAAAGCTCAGCTCACCGTTCGAGACAGTCGGCGGCGGGGGTGGCGTACCTGCGGAGTAGATAAACCAGCAACCACCGGGCAGCTGACCGCTCGCTGCGTCGTAGCTCAACGAACACTGCGCATTGGCCTGGGCTCCGAGCGCCACGAGCGATGCTGCGCTGACCAAGCCGACCGCGCTCTCGTGCATCCGTCTGATCACGGACGAGATGAGCGCGGGCATCGGAGTGCGCCACGCCAGGAGCTGCAGGGACTTCAGAGCGTTCGAGTACGACGGAATCAGTGACCAGCGTTGCATGTTGTCAACCTCCAGGACTTCGGCGAGCTCGGGGAGTCCGAGGCTCTGGAGGGGCGGAGAGGAGCGCCAGCGCCGCAGCGTCGCGAAAAAGTCGGACTTCGCCGGACTTTCGGACGTGCGGGCGGCGGGCGCGTACTCCCGCAGACGTGCGACGAGCGAACGAGGGTCGAGCGGTGAGATCTCCACGGTTGCAGCGATGGCCCGAGAACGTTCGCGGTCGGACAGCGACGCCCACCAACGCTGCAGCACTGCGACGTACTCGGCGCGCAGCGCCGGGTCCTTCAGCTTTCGAAGCGCCACGAGATACTGCTCGAGCGCTCCATCGACGCGCCCGTTGCGTTCCAACAGACGAGCTAGGTGAAGTGCGGCGACGGGAGAGTGCGCCGCCACGCGGTACATGGACTCAGCTTCGTCGTCGCGGCCGGTCGCGGCGTACAGGTCCGCTGTGACGCGCTCGAGCGCGTCCAACGGATCGAGGCGCGGCATTCGACGTACTGCCTCGAGCAGTCGTTGGGCCGTTTCGTAGTCGCCGCAGCGCACCGCAGCGTCCGCGTGGTACGTCGCGAGGAAGCCGACGTCGGGGAACATGCGGCAGGCTTCGCGCAGTCGCGGGTACGCGCGCGCTGGCTCATCGCGCACCAGCAGGAGCACACCGAGCATCGCCTCGACCAGCGGATCGGGCTCGGCGCGCGAGTCGCGCTCGCGCTCGGCGTCGCTCCAGCGGGCGACGGCTGTGTCGGCGTCGCCGACGAGGTAGGCCGCAAGACCTGCGAGTCGAGAGCCGCTCCCGAGCGACGGTTCCCCACGCAACGCGCGGTCGACGACATCGCGCTCGCTTCGCAGCGCATCGTCGAACCAACGCCAGCGCAGCGCGGCGTCGTAGGAACCAAGCGCGTGCTCGAGCGACTCGCCAGCAAGAACAGGCCTTGTCTCGCCCAAGGGCGCGCGAAATTGTTCGGTTACGAACAACATGTTCGCGTACACCGGATCGAGCAGCGCGAGCCGCGCTTCGCGCACGTGCTCGTCGACCCAGCGCGGCACGAAGAAGGCGTAGATCACGGCCAGCACCGCGAGCGCGAGCGACACGACGCTCCCGGCGACGACGCCGCGCGCCGCCGCGCGATGGCGACGCACGAACTTCGTCGCCCGCGAGAGCCAGCTCGCACGCCGCGCGAGAATGGGCTGCAGGCCGAGCAGCCGCTCGAGGTCGTCCGCGAGTTCGTCCGCGCTCGCATAGCGTCGCTTGGGGTCGCTCTCGATCGCCGTCGCGACGATCGTCTCGAGGTCGCGCGGCAACTTCGGATCGCGCGCGCGCAGCGGCACCGGAGTGCGGCTCTCGAGCACGCGCAGCATTCCCGTCGGCGTGCTCGCGCGGCGCTCGGCCGAGCCCGGCTCGTCGAACGGCAGATGCAGCGTCAGCGCGTGGTAGAGCGTCACGCCCAACGCGTAGACGTCCGAGCGTGCGTCCAAGCTCTCCGCCTCGCCTTCGAGTTGTTCCGGCGACGCGTACAGCACCGTCCCGACGAACTCGCCGCTCTTGGTCAGCGCGCCATCGCTCGCATGCGCGAGTCCGAAGTCCGAGAGCAACGCCGTCCCGTCGCGGCGCACGAGCACGTTGGAGGGCTTCACATCGCGGTGCACGAGGCCCGCGCGGTGCAGTTCGCCCAGTGCGCGAGCAACCGCGATCGCCGTGCGGCACACGAACACCGCGTACTCGTCGTACGCCCGCGTCCCCGGGAGTTCGAGCGTCGCGCGCACCGCGTCCATCGGCGTGGGCGACGCCTTCGCGCGCTCGATCAAACGCGCCAGCGACGCTCCGTCGACCCACTCCATCGCGTAGGCGCACGACGAGTTGCTCTCGATCACGTCGTGCACGGTCACGACGTGCGGATGGCGGACCTTGGCGAGCGTGCGCGCCTCGGCCAAGAAGCGCTCGCGCGCTCGGCCCGGCATTCCCGCGGCTCCCGGCAGCAGCTTGAGCGCGACTCGGCGTCCGCCGAGCGACTCCTGGCGCGCCAAGTAGACCGCGCCCATGCCGCCGCGGCCGATCTCTTCGATCACGGAGTAGCCGCGCACCTCCGGCAACGTCTCGGTGCTCACGCACACGGTCGCGCGCGCGTCCGCGAGCAAGAGCTCGACCTCGCGGCGCAGCTCTTCGCGGCCTGCGAGCAGCTCGGAAACGGTCACGCTCGCGCCGTCTTCGAGCAGCGTGACGGCGCGCTCGAAGGTCCGGTCGAGAAACGCCTCGTCGGACTCGTCGCGGGCGCCGGGGAGCTCGGGCATCGGGGGTGCGCTGGACCGCGCGCGCTTCACGGAGAGGAGCTCGCCTGCGATTCCGTCGTGATTTCTCTGCTGCGCAGGCTCGTGTCGAGCGCGGACTTGAGGCGGCGCGCGTACAGCGCCGAGCCCTTGCGGAAACGGTGGCGCACGGCCTCGACTCCGAGCCCTGAGCGCTGCGCAATTTCGTCCAGGGGCAATTGCTCGAAGGCTCGCAAGCGCACGATCTCTCGAAACTCCTCGGGCAAACTCTCGAGCGCCGTGCGCATCGCGTCGGCCTGCTCGCGACGGATCGCGATGCGGCTGGGGGTGCTCGACGAGGGCTGCGCAAGCTCGCCGGGCTCGTTGCGCGAGCCGTGGGAGCCGGAAGCGTCCAACGAAACCGCTGCCAAACCGCCCCCACGCTTGGCGGCGAACTCGTGGTCGGCCGCGTCGCGGATGCGATTGTCGGCCACCGAGAGCACCAGCGTGCGGAAGGCCCGCGGGCCGCGCCATTCGATGCGCGCGCGGTCGCGCCACAGGTGCAGCAGCGTGTCCTGCAACAGGTCCTCGGCGCTCAGGCGCGCGCGCAGCTCGGCGCTCATGCGGCCTTCGATCACCACCAAGAGCGACGCCGGCCCCAGGGACTCGATCAGGCGCTCCCACTCGTGCGGGTCGTCGGAGCGCAGCGGGTTGGGTTCGACCGAGGACACTCGCGCTAGTCTAGCCCTCGGTAGGCGCCGCGCAGGCTGGTCCACGGACCAGCTCTGGTCGACCCCGGCAGCGGCCGAAATCACCGGCGGTCGACGCGAGTGCCTTCCCCCGTGCGGACGAAGGAGCCCGAGGCTCCACCAGGAAGCCGCGGGCTCGCCGAGCTCTATCCCCCAAGTCCCCTCTACGGCGCCATCACGAACTGCAGCCCGTTCGACAAGTTCGTCGTGCCCGGCGCGGGCAGGTCGAGGAGGTAAGCCTGTCTTTCGGACGCGCTCTCCCGGCGCGGCCGAAAGCACGAACGACGCCTTGGCGTCGTTCGTGAAGGATCCCCCGAGGCTGCGCTTGTGCGCAGCCGCTGGCTGAAGCTGCTGCCGTTTACTTCAGCTCACGGGAGGTAAGCCTGTCTTTCGGACGCGCTCTCCCGGCGCGGCCGAAAGCACGAACGACGCCTTGGCGTCGTTCGTGAAGGATCCCCCGAGCTCGCGCGTGAGCGCGAGCGCTGGCTGAAGCTGCGGCGGTCTTC
>JADYYP010000083.1 GCA_020853575.1 Planctomycetota bacterium | reverse complement strand
TAGTGCTGATCGTGCATGGCAACTACATGATGCAAGGTCGGTCGGATGTCGCGTTTACCTATTTGGCCGAGCTACTTGCAAGTCATGGATACATAGTCGTCAACGTCGATGAATCCTTTTTGAACCTAGCGTGGTATGACGTCTTCGTGGGCCAAGGCAGTCCCGAAACCAGCTCTCGAGGCTGGTTACTACTGGAACATCTACGCCAATGGCACACTTGGAACGGATCCCCTGCAAGTCCGTTCTACTCACGAGTCGACCTGAGCAAAATCGCACTAATTGGCCATAGTCGTGGAGGTGAAGCCGTCGCGGTAGCGGCCGCCCTCAACCGCTTACAGTATTACCCCGAGAACGCCCGAAAGCGCCTTCAATACGACTACAACCCGGGCGGCCACCCAAACTCCCCCACCTGTGGCCGGGTCAAACTCCTCCACCTGACGAGGCTCTGATGCCGCGGTAATCGCCGCGGGGAGTCGTTGCGGACGGGACGTTACTTTGCCTCCTCGACCATTGAGGAGGTGGGAGTGAACGTCTTGAAGCCGAACTTGAGGATTACGATCGAGACGCTGCTGGCGCGCGGGGCGAGCCAGCGCGAGATCGAGCGGCGGACGGGGGTGGATCGCAAGACGATCCGCCGCTATGCCGCAAACTCCCCCGGGGTGGCCACCGGCTCGGGGTGTGCCGAGGAGCAAACTCCTCCACCCCGGCCACCGGCGCCGACGTTGGCTGTGTCGGTGTCCGCCTGCGCGGTGCACCGGGAGTTCATCGAGGCGCAGGTCGCGCTCGGTCGCAACGCGGTGAGCATCTACCAGGACCTGGTGGAGGCGCACGGCTTCGAGCATGCGTACAACTCGGTGAAGCGCTACGTGCGGGGCCTGCGTGCACGGGAGCCCGAACGCTACGACGTGCTCGAGCACGGGCCGGGGGAGGAGGCGCAGGTCGACTACGGACAGGGCGCACTGACGCGGGCCGCAGGCGGGAAGTATCGACGACCGTATCTGTTCGTGATGACGTTGAAGTACTCGGGCAAGGCGTTCCGCAAGGTCGTCTGGAAGACCAGTGCCCAAGTCTGGGCACAACTGCACGAGGAGGCGTTCCGCGCGCTCGGCGTGGCGAAGTACGTGGTGCTCGATAACCTGCGCGAGGGCGTGCTCGAGCCCTCGTTGTACGAACCGCGGCTCAACGAGACGTACGGGGCGCTGCTCGCGCACTACGGGGCGAGTGCGGACGCGTGCCGCGTCGCTGACCCCAACCGCAAGGGGACGGTCGAGCAGGCCATCCGTCACACGCAGGACACCGCGCTCAAGGGACGGCAGTTCGAGTCGCTCGAGGCGCAGAACGCCTGGCTCGCGCACTGGGAAGAGCGCTGGGCGGCGCCGCGCATCCACGGCCGCAAGAAGCGCCAGGTGCTCGCGCTCTACGCCGAGGAGCAGCCGCACCTGCTGCCGCTACCGCTCGAGTCGTTCCGCATGTTCCGCACGGTGGTGCGCACCGTCGATGACGCCGGGTGCGTCGTCGTCGACAACCGCTTCTACCCGGCGCTGCCGGCGCGGCTGTACAGCGAGGTGACGGTGCGCGTGTACGCTGAGGAGGTCGAGATCCTCGCCGGCGACGGGACGGTGCTGCGCCGCCATCCGGTGTCGGCGCGCCCGGGCTACGCCGCACTCACCGATCACGATCGGATCTTCAATCCCTCGCGCGAGACCGGCGCCCTGCTGCACCGCGTCGCGAAGATCGGCCCGCATGCGGGGCGCCTCGGCGAGCGGCTGTTCGCCACCCTCGGCCGGCCGGGCCACAAGGCGCTCTACGGGCTCGCGAACCTTCCCAAGCACCACGCGCGCGAAGACATCGAAGCCGCCTGCGCCACGCTGCTGGAAATCGACAGCGCCTCCTACCGCACGCTTGCGCGCCTTGTGGAGCGCAAGACGCTGGCACGCGAAGCCGCCGCCCAAGCACCCGCGCTCACTCAGAGCGCGCCCGAGATCCGCGCGATCGACGACTACCAGCACTTCTTCGACCAACACGCCCACACAGGAGACGACCGATGCCCATGACACTGACCGAACTGCAGACGGAGCTGCGCCGCCTGCGCCTCTCCGGCATGAGCGCGACGCTCGAGGCGCGCGCGCTGCAGGTCGCCGCCCACGAAGGCGGCTTCCTCGACGCGCTGTCCTGGCTCGTGCAGGACGAACTCGACCGGCGCCGCTCGCGCCTCATGGATCGTCGCTACGGTGCCTCCAGCCTGCCCGAGCGGCTCACCCTCGGCGCGCTCGACTGGTCCTATAACCCGCGGCTGCCCAAGCGCGACGTGCTCGAACTCGGCGCCCTCAAGTTCCTCGACGCGCGCGAGGACGTGCTCCTGATCGGCAAACCCGGCACCGGCAAGAGCCACGTCGCCAAGGCGCTCGCGCTGCTCGCTCTCGAGCGCGGCTATCGCGTGCTCTACCGCGAAGCACACGTGCTGCTCGAGGAGCTGCACGCCGCGCGCGAACTGGGTGAACGCGCCAAGCTCGTGGCCCAGCTGCGCGGCGCGGAGCTACTCGTGATCGACGACCTGTTCCTGCGTCGCCTGCCGAAAGCCGCCGGCGATGAACTCGCCGACGTGCTCATGAGCCGCTACGAAAAGGCCTCCACCATCATCACCTCGAACCGCCCGGTCGACGACTGGCCGGTGCTGCTCGGCGATGTCGTTGTCGTCGCCCCGCTACTCGACCGCCTCATGCACCACGGCCACCTGCTCAAGTTCGACGGCCGCAGCTGGCGACTCAAGCATGCCGCCGAGCGAGTTGCCAAGCGCGCCGTGAACGAGTAACCATCCACCCGTCCCGCCGCATCAGGTGGGGGAGTTTGACCTGGCCACGGGTGGGGGAAGTTGAGGTGGCCGCCCGGGGTAATCTGATCTCTAGTTATCTTTGGGGAGGCTAAATGTTGCCCAATGTCGCCTTGAGCTCGCCCAGGTAAGGCTCAAAATTTTTCCACTGTTCCATACCGTCTCGATTCAGTGGCCGGCGTACCTGTTCAGAGCTGGCAGTACGGACGCTGCGACGAGTCAGATGAAACTGAACACACGACTTTTCGAATGGGAGGCCGCAATAGGCCAAAACGCGTCGTACATTTGATTCAAAGTTGTTTACCAAGTCTTCATATTGCACTCTGAGAATCTTTCCCGGAAGTACACTTTCCCAATGGTCCATCAGGGACACGTACGATCGGTAGTAGCGGGCAATATCCTCCATCGAATACGTAAACTCCTGTCCTGTTGCAAACAGTTGCTTGAAGTTACTGAAACAACATGCCATCGGTTCGCGTCGAGCATCGAT
>JADYYP010000082.1 GCA_020853575.1 Planctomycetota bacterium | reverse complement strand
TCGGGTGGCAAGAGCGGCTCTATGCGTCGCCAGAGCGCGTCAGGTACGTCGAAGAAGTCCTTGGGCATGGACCTCAACAAAGCATATCCGAACACCGGTTAAAAGAGGTTTTAGGACGTGCTCTAAGCCACAAGCGCGCCCTCCGCGTCGCGGACGGCGGCTGTGCGCGGATCGGCTGGTTGGCGAGATACAGCCGCAGATCCGCTGCAAACTCCGCCATCGACTGGTAACGCCGCTGGGGCTCCTTCTCGATCGCTTTGCGGCAGACCAGCGAGAGTTCGAGCGGAATGGACGCGCGGACGGAGCGCAAGTCGCTCACTTCTCCATCGAGGATGATCCGCTGCATCTCGAGCTGCGTCACCTCCGGAACCAAGCGTGTGAGAGTCAACGCCTCATACAGCGTGACGCCGAGCGCGTACACGTCGGTACGGACGTCGATCGCGTCTCGACGACCCTTGACCTGCTCCGGGCTCATGTACTCGAGCGTGCCGGGTGAAGCGTCGGTCTTGGTCATTCGCGGAGCATCGAGGTCCCTGGCGAGGCCGAAGTCGGCGACTTTCGGTTCGCCCTGCGGCGTGAGTAGGATGTTGCCGGGCTTGATGTCGCGGTGGATCACCTTGGCCTGGTGCACCGCCTCGAGCGCGTCGGCGATCTTGGCGAACAGCTCGGCCATCGAACGATGGTGTTCTTTGGGCGGCGCGCTGCGGCGCTCCTGGATCAGGTCGTCCAGGGTACGGCCGCCTTCGATCAGCTCCTGGGCGATGTAGTGCACGCCGTCCTGCTCGCCGACGAAGTGCACGGATACGATGCCGGGGTGCTGCACTTTCGACGCGGCCAGCGCCTCCCCTTGGAAGCGCGCTATCCGCGACTTGTCGAACGCGAAGTCCGGTCGGATCACCTTGACGGCGACGAGCTTGCCCAGTGAGCGCTGGCGCGCGAGGTACACGGCACCCATGCCGCCGGCGCGGATGCGCTCGAGCAACTCGAAGTCGCCGAGCCGCTCGAGTCCGGGCAGGACCTTCTTGTGATCGCCAACGAACGGCACGAGTTCGACATCACCGAGCTCCGCATCCGCGGTGTTGACTTCCTGGAGCTTGTTCGCGAGCCGATCGAGCGGGTTGGTCGGTTCGCAGTGATTCGCGGGGGAAGCGTCGGTCATGGCGTGCGGGAGCATAGCGCTCACCAACGTGGACGGGACTTCTCGACGCTCTGCCAATGGCACTCTCGGTCGAGCGTTCGAGCGCGCGCTCCCATGCGGGCAGAGACTGGGCGCGCGCACACGCCGGCGAGATCGGCGCTGAAGTCGATGCGCGCACAAGCTCTTCGCGATACGCGAGCCCTTCGACCACTCTTGAGCGAGAGCGGCCGCCTAAGAGAAGCCCGTCGCGCCTCCGCCCGCGGTTCATCACGTGACGCGCCCCCTCCTTCTTGTCTTCGCTTCCAGGTCGAGCCATCCGCCGACGTCGCCTCCTCGCGAACGAAAACGAACGGCGCGAGCGTGGGTTGCAGCGACGCACGAACTCGGTCGTCGGTGTCCTGGGTGGCGTACGATGAGATCGGGTTGTCCGTGCTCACGGCTACGCGCGAATCGTGGAGGACAGGCCACTTCGGTACTACCGCCGCGCCATCCATGGCCTTCATGACCATCCGCAGCTAGACTGCGGATTATCATGATAACCCGCATCGTCACTGCCGCGGATCTGTCGAGCGCCACATGCTTCCTGTGGGGCCCGCGCCAGTCGGGCAAGAGCACGCTGCTGCGCGAGCTTTTTCCCAAGGCGCCGTACTACGACCTGCTGCGCGCGGCCGAGTTCCGCCGGCTGAACGCCGATCCGGGCCTCCTGAGCCAGGAGTGCGAGGCATTGGGCTGGACCGCTGCGACCCAGCCGCAGCCGATCATCGTCGACGAGATCCAGAAGCTCCCCGAACTGCTCGACGAGGTCCACTCGCTGCACAGCCGTCGCGGCTTGCGGTTCATCCTGACCGGCTCGAGCCCGCGCAAGCTGCTGCGCGGCGGCGGCAACCTGCTCGGCGGCCGCGCGGTTCGACGCGAGCTCTTTCCGCTGGTCAGCGCGGAGCTCGACGAATTCTCGCTCGAACGCGCGCTCTCCCACGGGCTACTCCCGCCGCACTACCTCGCCGACGAGCCGGCTCCGCCCATCAGCGCCTACGTCGGCGACTACCTGCGCGAAGAAGTGCTGGCCGAAGCGCTCTCGCGCAACCTGCCGACGTTCCAGCGCTTCCTCGAGGTGGCTGCGCTGAGCAACGGACAGATCGTGAACTACACGAGCGTCGCGCGCGAAGTCGGCGTCGCTGCGAACACCGTGCGCTCGTGGTTCGAGGTCCTGGTCGACACTTTGATCGGCGTTTGGCTGCCCGCGTGGCGCAAACGCCCCAAGCGGCGCGTGATCGAGTCGCCGCGCTTCTACTTCTTCGACGTTGGGCTCGTGAACGAGCTCGCGCACCGCGGCGCTCCGCAACCCGGTTCCGCCGACTTCGGCGCGGCTTTCGAGCACTTCGTGTTCATGGAGCTGCGCGCGCACCTGAGCTACAGCCGCGACAAGCGAGCGCTCTCGTACTGGCGCACCGCGTCGGGGTTCGAGGTCGACTTCGTACTGGGCGACGCCGAAGTCGCGATCGAGGCCAAGTCCAGCGAGACGGCCACGAGCGACCACCTGCGCGGCCTGCGGGCCTGGGGCGAAGAACATCGCTCGAGCCGCCGCATCCTCGTCTGCCGCATTCCCCGCGCGCGCGTCACCGAGGACGGCATCGAGGTGCTGCCGATCGCGACGTTTCTGCGGCGCCTGTGGGCGGGCGAGATCAAGGCGCTGTGATCGAACACCCCGCGGGTTCTGAGCCAGGCTAGGCGAGCAAACAACGCCGGCAAGCGCGGGGTTGGAGTCGAGGTGGCGCACGAGCTGCTCGCGGTAGGCGAGCCCTTCGAGCACCTTGGAGCGAAAGCGCCCTCGGAACAGCGCTCCGCCGCGCCGCCGCCCGCGGTTGACCAGCGCACGTAGTCGCTCTGCACCGCGCGCATCGCCGTCGAAAGCGCGCCCGCGGGACTGCGGACGAGCAAGTGGAAGTGCGTGGTCATCAGGCAGAACGCGTGGACTTCGATCCGGCCTGCGCGCACGGTCCGCGCAAGCGGCGCGAGGAAGTAGCGCGCGTCCGCGCCGCGCTCGAACACCGTGCGCCGCGCGATGCCGCGATTCATCACGGGAGTTGCAGCGAAGCTCGCATTCAGTCGTAGGTGTCCGCGACGACGGCGGGCAGGATCGAGTTGTCAGTGCTCACCGCTTGGCGCGCGAATCGTGGAGGGAAGAGCCTGACTCCGTAGTTTGCTCGAGCGCCGCTCGACGTCCACGCCAGCGCTCAAGCTCTATGCCATAAGAGTTGCTTGGCTCCACCGCCTCCAAAGCAACATAGAGATCTACAATCGCGTCGAGCAAGTACTCGTGCTCTTTGGTATCAACTCGGAGACCCTGCAAAGCGTCGTGGGTAGCAAGCAGTACCTTCGCCGCCTCCTGTAAGCGGCCTGTAGCCGTCATCGCCTGACCAATTCGCCGGCAGATGATTCGCGCGACTTGACCATCGTCAGCCGAGTGGAGGTCTGCGTTCTCGACAGCCGGTTTCAAGATATTCAGTGCTTCGTTGTAGCGGCCAGCCCGAATAAGAAGAGCTCCGAGGTTGTTTGTTGTTCGAAGAGCGTGGCTTCCAAAGCCACCTTCCACGCTGAGGAGGAGGACAAGCGACTCTCTCAGGTAGCGTTCGGCGTCTTCTGCGCGATCGATCTTGCGCAACGCCATGCCGTAGTTGTTCAGGAGAGATGCCAATTCCGAATCATCCATGCCACGAACAGTCCGAGCAGTGGACAGGGCGTCCCCGTACATTGCTGCCGCCAATTCAGTTTGCTCGCCGCCGGCATCGAGCGCATTAGCCAGTTCGATGGTTACGCGCACAGTCTCAAGCGACTCGCGACCGTACAAACGCAGACAATCCTGCCTTGCAATCTCGAGGAATGTGGCGGAGTCGGAATGCTGACCCGTGAGGAATAGCGTTCGTCCGAGCCCTCGTCTAAGGCTCATCAGGGTTGTCGAGAGCTCCGTAGGCAGAGTCGACGCGCGCGCTAGTGCGGTACGGTACTTCCGCTCGGAGTCGGTGAACGCCCCCGCTTCGCGTAACTGAGCGGCCAAGTTGTTCAGCTCCAGGAGCGTATCTGCATGACAAGGGCCCAGGAGGCGTTCCTTGTCAGCCAAGACGTCCTGCATGTCACGCTGCCATTCGGCAGTATTGCCCAGGCGACAGCGGGCTGACGCTAGGTTCGAACGTAGGGAAAGTACGAACGGATGGTCATCGCCGAGTTGGCGTCTCGCGGACTGTAGTGCAGATTTCGTGACCTCAATCGACTCCGCGACTCGGCCAGTCTGCTCAAGGAAATGCGCCCAATTGTTGCTTGCGCGAATGGCTTCAAGGCTGTCAACTCCATGCGCGCATGGACTGACCTCGGCAACAATGCTAAAGTGCGACCTCGCTTCCGCGGAGCGCCCCATGTCCAACAGCAGCGCCGCAAGGTTGTTGTGTATCGCTAGCGTTGTCGGATGACTAGCACCTAACGTCACTTGAGCATCGTTCAGCGTGCGGGACGCTAAGTCCTCTGCTTCTGAGCACCGGCCACGCGCGTGCAGTACGGCGACCAAGCTGGCGCACGAAGAGATCAGCTCAGCTGGGTCCGGTTTTGTTGTGAGCTGCCGTAACTCTATTGCTTCACGTAATCCGGCCTCGGCTTCTTCGAGCCGACCCATATCAGCAAACAAAACGGACCGTTGATTTAGCGCCAGCGCAACATCGCTGTGTATCCATCCATTGCGAGAAACAGCCAAGTTCAATGCGCGATCTAGCTGAGCCTCGGCGGCGTCATGGAACCGAAGCGTTCTTTCGACCTCAGACAGCGACAGACGCAGAGCCACTTCGGCTCGAGGGTCCTCCGGAAACCGACCTACCAGTGCAGCGTCAGCGGCGGAGATAAAATGATGTTCGACAATTTCGCGTGCAACGTCTACTGGATTGGCCGCAAACACAACTGTGTCGAACTCAGCGAGGAGTTCTTCAACGTCCTGAACTGAGCGGCCAGCAGAGGCGAGAGTTGATCGCGCGCGGCGTCGCACGCGCTCAACAAGGTCGTAGCCCAAGGCCGCCGTGTCAATGCGGGCGGTGAGTCGCGACTGGAACGTGGCGACATTGCGCATGGAGAGTGCGCTGCTCTCTGCCTCCTCCTTAGCAGTCCGAGCGGCCGCCGCCTGCTCTTCGGCGCGCCGCGCCTCTGCGGCCCAAGCGATGTTCGAATTCACTAGCTCGTTCGCTATGGCGATCTGCTGGGCGAGTAGCACCGAGATCACCGTCAGCGCCACGCCTCCGAGCGCGAGCGTTGCCGACATGACCGGTCGCCGTCGTACCCAGAGCTGTGCTCGCCGCACGACCGACGACGGCTGCGCGAGGATCGGCTCGTTGTTCAAGTACCGCCGCAGGTCCGCCGCGAGCTCGGCCATCGACTGGTAGCGCCGGTGCGGCTCCTTCTCCATCGCCTTGCGGCAGATGACCGAGAGCTCGGCGGGCACACCCGAGTAAGTCGCGCGCAGGTCCTCGACCTCGCGGTGCAGAATGCGCGCGGCGACCTCCACCTCGTTGCCGACGAACGGCCGCGTGAAAGTCAGCGCCTCATAGAGGCTCACGCCGAGCGAGAACAAATCACTGCGCGCATCGACAGACCCGATGCGCTTGTCGAGATGCTCAGGGCTCTTGTACGCGAGCGTGCCCGGCGTCTCGCCCGAGGTGAGCAGATTGACCCCGTCGAGGTCCTTGGCGAGACCGAAGTCCGCGACCTTCGGCTCGCCCTGCGGAGTGATCAGGATGTTGCCGGGCTTGATGTCGCGGTGGATCACCTTGGCCTGATGCACCGTCTCGAGCGCGTCGGCGATCTTGGCGAACAGTTCGGCCATCGAGCGGTGGTGATCCCTGGGCGGTGCGTCGCGGCGCTCTTGGATCAGATCGGCGAGCGTGCGGCCGCCTTCGATCAGCTCCTGGGCGATGTAGTGCACGCCGTCCTGCTCGCCGACGAAGTGCACCGACACGATGCCTGGGTGCTGCACCTTCGACGCGGCCAGCGCCTCGCCACGAAAGCGCGCGATGCGGCCGGCGTCGTAGGTGAAGTCCGGACGGATGACCTTGACCGCCACGAGCTTGTCCAGCGAGCGCTGGCGAGCGCGATAGACCGCACCCATGCCGCCGGCGCCGATGCGCTCGAGCAGTTCGAAGTCGCCCAGGCGCTTCAGGCCAATCGGGACCCCGAAATCATCGCCAACAAACGGCAAGAGCTCGACCTCGTCGAGTTCCGCATCGGCGGTGTTGACGTCCTGGAGCTTGTTCGCGAGCCGATCGAGCGGGTTCGTCGGTTCGCCTTGATCCGATCGGGAAGGGTCAGTCATGGCGCGCGGGAGCATAGCGCGGGTGGCCTGGACTGCGGAATTCGCCGCGGGGCGAAGCCTGGGGGATTTCTTCGACCGCCGCGACCGCCGAGCGACCGCGGGCCTTTCTTCTCCGTGCCTGCGCTCGCCAGATCACTCCAATCAAACCAAGAAAACAGCGCGGCGAGGAATCACCATGAACCGTTTCGCCACTGCCCTTCTCGCTCTGCCCGCCGTCGCCGGAATCGCCTCCGCTCAGTACGACGAGCTGAGCCTCACAGGGGCCGGCCCCCGCTTGGCCTACGCCTTGGACCGCGGAACCGCGACAGGTCTGGTCGGTGACGTGGTGACGTTCAACGTCGCCGGCGGCGCCACCGTGTCGACACGCCCGATCTCGTGGTGGTGCAATCAGTGGCTCGCGGGCGATCCGCGCGTACAGAACGTCGTGTTTCACTCAGGCGGCCAGATCTCCATCCAGTTCAACCTGTACTCGTTCTCGAACTACCTCGGAGGGGGCAGCTACTCGATCCGGCGCAATGGTGCCGTGATCGACAAGGACCCCATTCTCTAGGCTGCCACAATTCAAGGCGGCGCCGTCTCTGCCTATTGCTGGTTGTGGGTGGCTGTCACTACGCCCACGGGGTGGAGCAGTTCATTTGGAACTTGCGTGCTGAATCTGCGCGCCAGACGGTTCTCCGCAGGCACGGCCTTAATCAAATGGACTGGTGGACTTCGGCGCTTTCGACAGGGCCATGCAAGGTGCATGTGGTTGAAGAACCGCGGCCGGGCGGTCGGCGGCATGGTTGAACTCGTGGCAGTTCAGTCCGGTCACGCGAAGCCAGCGGGCGTTGGTTGATTGTCTCGCGAATCGACTCGACGAGAGCGTGGCTCCGGTCGAGCCATCCGAGGCCGAAGCCCCGGCGCGAACACGGACGAACGGCGCGGGCGGCGGTTGCAGCGAAGCTCGAATTCAGTCGTCTGCGTCCCCGACCACGGCGAGCTGGATCGAGTTGTCAGTGCTCACCGTTTGGCGCGCGAATCGTGGAGGGGGGAGCCTGACTCCGTACTCCCGCGTCCCAGTCGAGCCATCCGCCGTCGTCGCCTCCTTGCCAACAGAGACGAACGGCGCCAGCGGCGGTTGCAGCGTGGCTCGAATTCCGTCCTCTGCGTCCCGACGGCAGCGGGCAAGATCGATTTGTCAGTGCTCACCGTCGGGCACGCGAATCGTGGAGGGGAGAGCCTGGCTCGGTACTCCGCGTCACTTCGGAGGGTGAAGTGGTGAAGGAGAAAGGCGAAGCGCCCTGGAGGGGCGGAGACCGAGGAGGACGTTGCGGGGCTCCGGCGGACTGGTGATGCGGACCGCCGAGCGCGCGTACGAGGCGGAGGCGCCGAAGCCGCCGCCGCGAGCCACGCGGATGGAAGTGCCGGACCAAGGCAACAACGGGTCCTTGCCGGACTGCTTGCCGTAGAAGCCCGAGTCGTACCCGTCCAGGCACCATTCCCACACGTTCCCCGCCACCTCGTGCAGGCCGAAGCCGTTCGCCGCGTACTTGCCTACCGCGCAGTGCACCACGCTGCCGTCCTCCAATTCCGGCCAGTCGTTGAAGTCAGGCCACGGCGCACCCGCCTTCTTCGCCGTCTGGTCCGCGAGGTTCACCATGCCGCGCAGGCTCTCGCGCTCCTGGCCCGTCCACCACGCCGTCGTCGTGCCGCCGCGCGCACCACACTCCCACTGCGCCTCGCTCGGCAGCGAGAGCCCAAGGCTCTCCAGCAGGTCGAAGCACTTCGGCCAGTTCACCTGCTCCACCGGATGGAGCAGCGAGGGCGCCCAACCTCCCGGCGGCTGATAGCCGCTCGGATTGGTCGCAGCGATCCGCTGCCACTGTCCCTGGGTCATCTCGTACTTGGAGAGGAAGTACGGACTCAGCTCCACCTCGTGCACCGGGCCTTCTTCGCTCCCGGCCAGCGGGTCGTGGTTCTGTGCGCCCGGCTTGTTCTGCGCGCCCATCCAGAAAGTCCCGCCGGGGATCAGCACGAACACCAGGCCCGTCTCCTCGGTCAGCACCAGCTTCCCGTCCGCGCCTCGCACCGCCGGGTCGCCCGTCTGCAGGTGCGCGAACTCCCACAGCAGCGAGTCGGGGTCCCTCCCGATCGGGAGCAGGTCCAGCTGTGGCGCGATTTCGAGGCCGCCGTACTTCGGCGAGGCCTTGATCGCAGCGATCGCCTCCGACCACAGACGCTTCGCTTCTGCGCCGTCGACGCTGCGCTCACCAATCGACTGCGCGAACGCGTAGCGCTTCGCCACGCCCCAGCCGAAGGGCTCGGCCAGCACATCGTTCATCAGCCCGGTCTGCGGGTCGCGCAGCGCTTCCAGGTCCGACACCAGCTTCACGAGCTGGCGATTCCACCACTCCTGCTCGGGATCCTCGAACTCGTACGTCCGACGCTCACCAACGACACGCTCGAGGTCTGCGACTTCGGTAGCGACGCTCGCGTGCCGAGCCCGCCGATCTGGCGCGAATTCCGGGTTCGATCTCCAGTCAATCTTCGTTTGTCGACCGGTTTCTGCGCTTTCGAGCCACGTTCGTAGAATTGCCCCACCCGAGAGCTCGTAGTACTGCAGCCTAATTCGCGTTGGATCGCGGCCGTCGCTCAGCCAAACACAAGACTCTTGTCGCGCAGCGTGCGGCTGCCAGTCGTCGATCAAGAGTTCGTCATTGACCCAGACTCTGATCCCATCGTCCGCAACGACGGACAGCCGCCATCGTCCCGCGGGGAACACAAGTTCGGTAGTTGCCACCAGTCCGAATCGATCCGCCCGCGCGATTGAACCTACTGCCGCATCGTCGTCCCAGTGAATTGGTCCGGGTTGGGGCTCATCGGACAGGCCGAGATCAAGCAGACCAAGACTTCGTCCGCGTCGCGACTCCTCGATCCAGGCATCCAGGTTCTCTCTGGGGTCATTCGCCCATTCGAACAGCTGCACAGTCCAGAATCGAAGACCAGCCGTTTGCCCCAGCCATTCAAGCTCGGAACGCTTCGCCAGCAGTTCCGCGTACCTCGGATGCGACTCGCGCTCGGCACGGATCTGGTCCTCGCTCAGCGGCTTCGCCGCGGCGCGCAGCTCCGCGAGCTTCGCCTTGTGTTCCGCAAGGCTAGGGCGCTTCTTCAGGCCCTTCAGCTCGTCCGCCGGGCGGCCGTTGATCAGCTCGTTTGCGCGCCGCAGCCAGTCCTCGTAGGCCGGGATCATCTCCGGGTGCGCCGGCCACAGCTTCTCCGCATCCGCCACCAAGTCGTCGTGGTCCTTCTGCGCGGAGAGCGCGAGCACGTCGTTCAGGTTCTTGGTCGCGACCTGCTCCTGCTGGCGCGCGAGTGCTTCGTTGCGTTCCGCCCGCGTCTTCTGTGATTCCAACTCGACGTTCGTAGCCGAGATCGCGAGGACCGAAGCCGTCGAAGTCCCTGCGACCAAGATCGCCGCTGCGATCAGCACCGAGGCGACCTTGTTGCGTCGCACCCAGAGCTGCGCCCGGCGTGTCGCCGACGGCGGCTGCGCGCGGATCGGCTGATTGTCCAAGTAGCGCCGCAGATCCGCCGCGAGCTCGGCCATCGACTGGTACCGGCGCCGCGGCTCCTTCTCCAAGCACTTGCGGCAGATCACCGAGAGCTCAGTCGGCACGCTCGCGCTCACCGCGCGCAGGTCGTCGACTTCGTGATGCTGGATGCGGTCTGCGGCTTCTTCCTGAGTTCCAACGAACGGCAGCGTGAAAGTCAGGGCCTCGTAGAAGCTGACGCCCAGCGAGAACAGGTCGCTACGCGCGTCGACCGGACCGACCTTCTTGTCGATGTGCTCTGGGCTCTTGTAGTGCGCGGTTCCCGGCGTGACGGCCGAGTTCTTTTGATCGACACTTGCGAGGTCCTTGGCAAGTCCGAAATCAGCCACCTTCGGCTCGCCCCGCGGAGTGATCAGGATGTTGCCGGGTTTGATGTCGCGGTGGATCACCTCGGCCTGGTGCACAGCCTCGAGCGCGTCGGCGATCTTGGCGAACAGCTCGGCCATCGAGCGGTGGTGGTCCTTGGGCGGTGCGTCGCGGCGCTCTTGGATCAGGTCGTCCAGGGTACGGCCGCCTTCGATGAGCTCCTGGGCGATGTAGTGCACGCCGTCCTGCTCGCCGACAAAGTGCACCGACACGATGCCGGGGTGCTGCACCTTCGACGCGGCCAGCGCCTCGCCGCGGAAGCGCGCGACGCGCGACACGTCGTAGGTGAAGTCGGGGCGGATGACTTTCACCGCCACGAGCTTGTCCAGTGAGCGCTGGCGCGCGAGGTACACAGCACCCATGCCGCCGGCGCGGATGCGCTCGAGCAACTCGAAGTCGCCCAGGCGCTTCAGGCCGATCGGGACCTCGGAATTATCGCCAACGAACGGCGAGAGCTCGACCTCGTCGAGCTCCGCATCGGCGGTGTTGACGTCTTGGAGCTTGTTCGCGAGCCGATCGAGCGGATTCGTCGGTTCGCCTTGATTCGCGCGGGAAGCGTCGGTCATGGCGCGCGAGAGCATAACGCTGGTGCTGCGGAGTGAAGTGTCGGTGCCGAGGCGCAACCCGAGGGAATTTCCCGACCGACGCGACCGCCGAACGACTGCGGGCCTTTCCTCTCCGTGCCCGCGCTCGCCAGATCACTCCAACCAACACAAGAACCAAGCGCGGCAAGGAAACATCATGAACCGTTTCGCCATTGCTCTTCTCGCTCTGCCCGCCCTCGCCGGAGTCGCCTCGGCTCAGTACGACGAGTCGCGCTGCCGGTCGGGCTACAGCTCCAACTACGCCTACGCCTGGGACCGCGGCACCGCGACCGGCCTGCCCGGCGACGTAGTCACGTTCAAGATCGCCGGCGGCACCACCGTGTCGAGCCGCACCATCTCGTGGTGGTGCAACCAGTGGCTCGCCGGAGATCCGCGCGTGCAGGACGTCGTGTTCCACTCCGGCGGCCAGATCTCGATCCGTTTCAACTTCTACTGCTTCTCGCACTACATGGGCGGGGGCAACTACGAGATCCGCCGTAACGGCGTGTTCATCGACAACGACCCGATCTACTGATTCGGGGCGTCTCGACTTCGGTGGGTCGCGCGCGGTCAAGGGCCACGCGCGGTCCACTCGTTCCCGGTGCCTTGCGCCGCGGCGCGGCGGCGCCACCGCCAATTGAAGTGGAGTTCGAATTCAGATGCGATTTCCAGGGCCAGCGCCGCGCGGGGCCGCGCGGTCCTGGAGGGCTGGGGTGCTCGGCTCGTGGAGCGGGGTCACGGGCGGTATTGCCTCAAGTCGGCGCGCGGCGCGGTTCGAGAACGGCCTCCGGTGAGTGCGCGCCGGGAGAGTGGCGCGGGGAGCTCGGACGTGAGTGCGGAAGACCTGGAACTCAACTGTGGTGTGCGCAATGCGCTCAACCGCCATTGGATCGATCTGACAAAGACCAACTTCTTCGCGCGGCGCGGCCACATCCACATGTCGGGTGAGGTCTCCGTGGTCGGCCCCAAGCGGCCGCCGGAGGACACCGCCAACGCGCTCAAGGCTTTCGAATCCGACGTGCGCCGCATGCGCGACGTGCGCTCGATGAGCTTCGAGTTCACCAACTGGATCCGCGACGACTCGGGTGCGTGGCACTGCATGGACAAGCGACTGTGCTCCACGAATCCCCCGCCGACGCAGGTCGAGGGCGCGGATCACGACGCTTCGTCAAGTCCGGATTGAGCACGCCTGGCGGGCCGTGTTGCGCGCGACTCAGGTGGCGCGGTAGAGCTCGCTGCGCTTGGCGTTGAGCAGTGACTCGAGCTCGCGCGCGTGGATCGAGAAACGCTCGGCCGCGTGGCGCAGGAAGAGTTGCTCGCCGCGGTGCAGCGTGCCGTCGAGCAGGGCGAGCTCGCACAACTCGCTCAACCAGGCGCGCGCTTCGCTGGCGTCGCGCGGAAGCTCGGGCTCGACCTCGGGCACGTTGCCCGCGAGCAGTGCATCGATGCGCTCCGTCTGCACGCCGAAGCGCTCGCCCAAGCGCAGCGCGACGCGGCGTTCGCGCTCGTCGACGTGGCCATCGGAGCGCGCTGCGGCGACGACCCACGCGAGCAAGCCCGCGGCCGACGGGCGCACGGGACGCGCCGCGCTGGACGGGCGCTGCTCGAGCTCGGCGCGCAAGCGCAACGCGGCCGCGTCCTGCGCTCCGAGGATCGCGGTCACGAACCAGGCCGCCGCGTCTCCCGTCCGCGGCGCTCCGCAATACGGGCACAGCGCGTCGGTGCCGCCGGAGTCGTGGGCGCCGCAGGTGCCGCAGCGCGAGCTCGCGAAGGTCTCGCGCACGTCCGTGGTGAGCCCGGCGCGGCGCGCGAGGACGAACAACGTCTTGCGCAGCGCGCGGCGCTCATCGGCGCGCCCCGGCGCGACGCTGGAAGCGCGTGCTCCGCCAGCGAGCACGACCGGACGACCGTCCCACACGATCTCGACCACGGCGAGGTCGCGCTCCTCACCGGGGAGAATGCCCAGCGTGCGCACGGAACCGACCGCGCGCTCGACCAGCTCGGTGCGTTCTTGGGCGGCGCGCGCGCTGAGCTCGACCGCGAGTCGTTCGCACGCGCCCTCTTCCGCGATCCGCAGCAGCGGGTCGACGACGCCCTTGCGCTCGGCCGCGCTCCAACGCCAGAACGCGACCGACGCGCGGTCCTCGAGCAGTTGGATCGAGAGCCCGGGATCGCGCGTGGCCAGCTCGGCGAGCCCACGCACGCCGCGCTCGTCCTCGACGGCCCACTCGCTCGCCTGCGTGATCTCGGCCAAGACCCAGTCGAACTCGCCGCTGCGCACCAGCGCGCGGCACGAGCCGCACTGCCCGGATTGCGCGATGCCCAACGGTGCCCCGCAGTTGGGGCACTGGCCTTCGATCAGGCCCGCGCCGGTCGCGGTCTTCGCGCCACGCCGGCGCACGAAGCTCCAGCACTCCTCGAAGTGTCGGCGCGGCAGCTCGGAGCCGGACATGCGCCGTCCACCGTCGAGCGCGACGCGATGGATGTCGGCGCTGAACGGAATGCGCACGACGAGCGTCTCGAACACGCGGCCGGTCTCGACGTGTTGCACGATCGGCCGCGCGACGGCGAGCCCGTCCATTCCCTGCCGCCATCCTTGCTCGCGCTGCTCGAGGATCTGGAGCGAGAAGCGCTCGAACACGCCGTCGGACACGAACGGACGCAGCGGCTCGAGGTCCTGCGCGCACCAGGCGCGCTGCGCTTTCTCGAAAGCCAGCGTGACGCGCGCGAGGAAACGCTGCTCGTCGAAGTTCGGGTCGTTCTGGCGCAGCGCGGCCAGCGGCGCCACCGAATGCCGTGCGGCCAGCGCGGGAGCGTTGCGGTGGATCGTGCGCTCCTGGTGCTTCCACCATCCGTTGCGCGCGCCGACCAGGAACAGCACGACGACCACGATGAGCAGCGGCACGCCGATCAGAGGCACTTCGATCGCGAGCCGGATCAGCCAGAACAGGATCTCGAAGATCCAACCGTTGTCGCCGTCCCCGCCTCCCCCTCCGCCCCCTCCGCCGAAGCTCCCACCACCGCCGGCCTGCGCGGCGGACAACGCGAGAATCGTGAGCAGGAGCGCGTTCATCGGAGGCTCTGGGCGCGCAGCCTACGCGAGGAGCGCCGCTCGATTCGATGCGACGCTCGCTCTTCGCGCCGGCTTCCGGACCCTAGACTGCCGCGCTTGGCGCTCGTCCACACCATCGTCCAGGCGGACAACCTCGACTACCTGCGCACGCTGCCGGACGGCTGCGCGAGGCTGATCTACATCGATCCGCCGTTCAACACCGGCCGCGAGCAGTTTCGGCGCCGCCTGCGCACCGTGCGCGACGATCAAGGCGACCGCGTCGGCTTCCACGGCGCGCGCTACCGCACGATCGAGCTCGGCCGTTCGGGGTGGAGCGACGTGTTCGACGACTTCCAGGCGTTCCTCGCGCCGCGCCTCGAGGAGGGCCGGCGGATCCTCGCGCCGGACGGCAGCTTCTTCCTGCACATCGACTACCGCGAGGTGCACTACTGCAAGGTCCAGCTCGACCGCATCTTCGGCCGCGCCTCGTTCATGAACGAGATCATTTGGTCCTACGACTACGGTGCGCGCAGTCGCTCGCGTTGGCCGACCAAGCACGACAACATCCTGTGGTACGCGCGCAATCCCAAGCGCTACGTGTTCGACTTCGGCGCGATCGACCGCATCCCCTACATGGCGCCGCGGTTGGTGGGCGCCGAGAAGGCGGCGCGCGGCAAGACGCCGACGGACGTGTGGTGGAACACCATCGTCAGCCCCAATGGCCGCGAGAAGACCGGCTACGCCACGCAGAAGCCGCTGGGCATCCTCGAGCGCATCGTGCGCGTGCATTCCGAGCCCGGAGACCTGGTGCTCGACTATTTCGCCGGCAGCGGCTCGTTGGGAGAGGCGGCGGCCAACCTCGGGCGCGCGTTCACCCTGGTCGACCGCAATCCCGAAGCGATCCGCGTGATGCGCAAGCGCCTGGCGCGCTTCGAGCCGAGCTTCGTGCGCGTGCCCCGGCGCCGAGGGCGCGACTAGCGGCGGAGTGGCGAGCTCAGGGCGAGCTCTCACCGGAGGAATGGGACCCTGTGGATTCGGGTGGCGCCGCCGACAGCCCGCGAGAGAGCCGCTCGTAAACCTCCGGCGCCATCCCGTGGGACACGCGCAACCCGAGCCGCTCGCCGAGAAAGCGCTCGATCGCGAGCCACTCCTGTCCGACGCGCACCTTCTTCGTCCAGGCACACATGGTCGTCACCGCTGGGTCGCCCGCCGGAGCACCGTCGAGTGTCGGCACGGCCGTGATGAACGAGCTGTGCACTCCCGGCACGAAATGGGCGCGAGCGTGGAAGCTGAAGGTGCGCGGACTTCCGTCGGGGAGCGCGATCGTGAACACGCCCGTTTGTTCTCCGTCGCGCAGGAAGGCCTGCCATTGCAGATCGACCTCCTCTCGACGACCGGCGGCGACGAGTTGCGAGAGGTGCAGTCCGATCACCTCGGCACGCGAGCGGCCGAGCAGCGTGCACGCGGCTTGGTTGGCCGCCACGTAGCACGCGGCGTCGTTGGCGAGCAGGACACCGGTCGGGAAGCTGTCGAACAGAGCACGCAAATACGACAGTTCGGTCCAGGGCATCGCGGCCTCGTCTCCGGTCGGGTCCAGGCAACCGAGTCGATGCGGCTCGGATGCGTCCGGTGCGGTCACCATCGCTCGACGCCCGGGGGGGGGGGGCTGACCGAGCGCGCCCCCTGGACGGCGCGTGCGGCCGTGCCCAGGCGCGAGCAGCTCCGCCGTGGCACGTCGAACGTAGCGCCGTGCGCCGATGTGCGTGACGCGCGCAAATCACAATTGTGCGACCGGGCACGTGGGTAACACTCGAGCCGCGTTCGCGGGGCTCTCGGCGAGGATCGTTGAGCCGTCCCACGCCGCGGGAGCGAGGTGCGAGGTGCGAAGCGACGAGTGAGTGCGGCGCCACCTGCGCTGGCGCGAGCTCAGCGCGCGTGGCTCTTGACGGTCTCTCCCAGGAAGCTCATCGCGCGGCGCAACTCGTCGAAGTCCTCGTGCGCCAAGCGGAACCAGGTGTTGCACAACCAACCGCGATCGAGGCCCTTGGTCGGCGCCCCTTCGGGGGGCAGCTCGTGCTCGTAGATCAGCGCGCCGCAGCGCTCGAAGGCCTCGCGCACTCCAGTGTGGCCGGCGATCGTTCCGTCGCGATCGGGGCGGATCTGGATCGAGCCCACGGAGCGTCGCCGGCTCGGTCGAGCTCGGCTGGCGCCGCCCGAGAGCGCCAGCGCCCATTCCTCGAAGACGTCGAAGTCGTTGGCCACGCGGTACATGTCCCAGATCTTCTCGCCCGCCGGTCGCGCGCCGATCTCGGAGAACTTGAGCCCCTTGGGACCGAAGAACCACTCCATGTGCAGCGCCGTGCCGCGCAGCTCGAGCGCGTCGACGACGCGCCGGCCGAGCTCGCGCAACTCGCCGTAGCTCGCGTGCTCGATGCGGTTGGTGACCGCGATCTGTGGCGAGATCCAGCGTGTGCGGTTGGCCTCGAGGCAGCCCGGGAAGTAGTGGCCGACGAAGTCGTGCCGCAGTCCCTCGGGGCCGACGATCGCGTCGTAGAAACCCTCGTGGCCTTCGACGAACTCCTCGACCGCGATGCGCCGTCCGTCGCCCAGTCGCAAGGTGGGGAGCAGGCCCTCGAGCGCGGCCTGGTCGTCGACCTTGAAGGTGTCGAGCGCGTTGAAACCGGCCACGGGCTTGACGATCAGCGGAAAGCCCTCGCGCGCGGCGAACTCGCGCAGCTCTCCGGCGCTGGCGACCGCGGCTGAGCGCGCGCAGGCGATGCCGCGGTGGCGCAGGAAGTCCTTCATCGCCGGCTTGTCGCGGCACAGGCGCGCTGTCGCGGCCGAGAGCCCGCGCACGTTCCAGCGCTCGCGCAATAGCGCAGCCGGTTCCACCAGCGGCTCGTCGATGGTCTCAAGCGCGTCGAAGCGCTCGACTCCGAGCTCGCGCAGCGCCTGATGCAAGGCCTCGACGTCGAGGATCCGCGGACACGCGCGATAGCCGTCGAGTAGCGCACGCGCGGCGGGTGACAGTTGCTCTTCGGGAGCGGGCCCGATGCCCCACACGCGCGCGCCGACCGCGCGCAGCCCGCGCAGGAAAGCGTGGTTGTAGACGTGGGTGTCGGGAGCGAGGAACAGGACCTGCATCGGGGCGCAGAAGGATAGCTGCGAGGCGCGTCGACCGCCGCTCGCGAGTGCGCTTGGTATGCTCGCACAGTGAGCTCGCAGCGACCGACCGAAGGGGAGTTGCACCGGCGCGCGAAGGAGGTCTTCGCCGCGTTGCGCAGGCTCCCCGGCGAAGGAGCCGAGGCCGAGCTGGCTCAGCTCGAGGCGCGCGAGCCGGAGGTTGCGCGCGAAGTGCGCGAGCTCCTGAAGGAAGCGCGCGACGACCAGTTCCTCGCCGGTCCATTCCAGGCCGACGCGGTCTCGACTCCCGCGGCGCCGCCGGTGCGACGCATCGCGGGCTTCAAGATCTTGGCCCCGCTGGGACGCGGCGGAATGGGCGTGGTGTACCTCGCGGAGCAGGAACAGCCGCAGCGCCGTGTAGCGCTGAAACTGCTGCGGCGCGAGATCGCCGACAGCGACGTCAGCGCGCGTTTTCGCCGCGAGATCGAGGTGCTCGGACGCCTGCAACATCCGGGCATCGCGCGCATCTACGAGGCCGGAGTGACCTCGATCGACGGCGCCGAGCTGCCCTGGTACGCGATGGAGTTCGTCGAGGGCCGGCCGCTGCTCGAGCACGCGCGGCGCGAGAATCTGGCGGCGCGCGAGCGCGTCGCCCTGCTGGCGCAGATCTGTGAAGCCGTCGAGGCCGCGCACGTGCTCGGGATCGTGCACCGCGATCTCAAGCCGGACAACGTGCTGGTCGAGGCCAGCGGCCGGATCCGCGTGCTCGACTTCGGCGTCGCCGCGGTGGTCAAGCGCGAGTCCGACCTGACCACGCTGCGCACCGCGACCGGCGAGCTCGTGGGGACGATCTCCTACATGAGCCCCGAGCAAGCGTCGGGCGGCGCCGAGGCGCTCGATCGGCGCAGCGACGTGTACGCGTTGGGCGTGATGCTGTTCGAGCTCTTGACCGGCGAGTTGCCCTGCGCAACGCGCGGACAGATGCTGCACGAGGCCGTGCGCGCGATCCGCGAGGACGAAGCCACATCGCTCTCGAAGCTGCGGCCCGAGCTCGGGCGAGAGCTGGCCGCGGTCGTCGGCAAAGCGCTCGAGAAGGAGCGCGATCGCCGTTACGACAGCGCGATCGAGCTGGGCCGCGATCTCCGTCGTTGGTTGGCGGACGAGCCCGTGCACGCACGCGCCGCGACGCCGACCTATCGGCTGGGACGGCTGGTGCGCCGTCACCGCGTGCTGTTCGGCGCCATCGGCTTCGCGCTGATCTCACTCTCCGGCGGCCTGGTGATGACCTGGGCGGCGCTGGGTCGCGCGCGCGCGGCCGAGTCCGCGGCGCGCGACGACGAAGCGCGCACTCAGCGGCTCTCCGACCTGCGCGGGCTCGAGCTGCTCGAATCGCGCGTCGACGGACTGTGGCCAGCGACGCCCGAGCGCCTGTCCGCGCTCCAGGAATGGCTCGTGGAAGCCGAACGCATCGTCGCGCGCCGCGCACAGCACCACAGCGCCGTGGAGGGCATGCGAGCAAACGCGCGCGAGTGGCCGCAGCACGACATCGCCATCGCCAACGCGCTGGTCGCGCGACTGGATGCCTTCCAGTCCGCGCCCGAGGGCGCCTTGCCGCGCGTGCGGGCTCGCGCCGAGTTCGCCAGCTCGCTCGAAGCGCGCACGATCGACGCGTTCGCCCGAGAATGGCGCGAGACGACCGAGTTCACGCGCACCTCGCCGCGCTACGGCGGGCTCGAGTTGCGCCCCCAAGTCGGACTGGTGCCGCTGGGCGCGGATCCGGACTCGGGCCTGGTGGAATTCGCGCTCTACGGATCGAGCGGTGAGGTGCCGCGGCGCGCGAGCGACGGACGGCTGGCTTTCGATGCGAGCTCGGGCATCGTCTTGGTGCTGGTCCCGGGCGGGACCTTTCGGCAAGGCGGCGGAGTCGACGACGTGCACGCCTACGCGCACGAGGTGCCGCCGCGCTCCGTCACGCTGCGACCCTTCTTCATCTCGAAGTTCGAGATCACGCAGGCCCAGTGGCTGCGCATCACCGGCGGAAACCCGAGTTACCACGCGATCGGCGAGTCCGCGCACGAGACCACCGTCGGCCCGACGCACCCGGTCGAGTTCGTGTCCTGGCCGGACGTGCAACGCACGATGCAGCGCATCGCTCTCGAGCTGCCGACCGAGGCCCAGTGGGAGTTCGCGGCCCGCGGCGGAAGTGACTCCTGTTGGTTCTGGGGCTCCGACGAGAGCGCGGCGCACACCTTCGCCAACGTCTGCAAGATGCCGCCTCCGCCGGGATCGGATGTCGCGCCGCCGGCAGACGCCTTTTCGATCCACGCGCCGGTCGGGAGCTTCGAACCCAACCCGTTCGGGCTGTACGACGTCGCCGGAAACGTTTCGGAGTGGTGCCGCGATCCCTACAAAGTGCGCTACCTCGATCTCGCGCTGCGCAACGGCGACGGCCTGGTCCTGGCCGAGAGCGAGGGCGACCGCAGCATCCGCGGTGGCTCCTGGGCCGAGGGGCCGTCGAGCTGCCGCTCGGCGTTCCGGACCGATGGGCTGGCCGACTGGCACACCGCGACGCTTGGGGTCCGACCGGTGCGCGATCTGCGCTGACCCAGGAGTTTCTCGCCAGAAAGCGCGTACGAGTCGCGGATTCTCGCCTCTACTTCGTGTGCGGCACCTTCGCCCGCCGGCCATGGCCAACACTCCGGTCCCAAGCTCCCACACACACACTGCGGGCACACCAGACCAGGCCGCTTCGGAAAACTCACCGAAGCCCAAGCACGACGCTGCCGCGCTCGAGCAGGCCACGCGCACCCTGTACGACTCGCTGAAGGCCATCGCGCGCGCGCACCTGGGATCGCGCCGCGGAGAAGGCGCGCTCGAGCCGACCGACATCGTCCACGAGTGCTTCCTGCGGCTGGCCAAGGCCGATCAGTTCCAGTTCCTCGGCCGCGAGGAGTTCCTCGGGCTCGCCTCGCGCGTCTTGCGCCAGGTGCTGGTCGACCACGCGCGCTCCCAAGGACGCCTGAAGCGCGGACCCGAGTTGCAGCGCGTGACGTTGAGCGGCGCGCTGGTCGCCGACCCCGCGGCCGATATCGACCTGGTCGACCTCAACGACGCGCTCGACAAGCTGGCGCGGTTGGACGCGCGCCAGGCGCGCATCGTCGAGCTGCGCTTCCTGGGCGGTCTGGAGATGAGCGAAATCGCGCGCTTGACACAGGCCAGCCTGGGCGAGGTCGAGGACGAGTGGGTCATGGCTCGCGCCTGGTTGCGCCGCGAGCTGCGCCGTTAGCTCGGGTTGCGCGGCTGGCTCGGGTTGAGCGGCTGGCTCGAGCCGGGACCTCGGCTGCGGGAGCACTCTGGGCCGCTACCATGCCCGACCGCGAGAGCCCGCCGTGCGCGCCCGAACATCGCTGTCGATCCTGTTGCCCGCGGTGGCGCTCGCACTGCTCGGCTGGTGGCTGAGCCGGCGTACCGAGCCGCGCGAGAGCGTCTCGCCCGCGCACGTCGAAGAGCCCGTCGAGCGCGAGCGGCGCTCCGCCAGCGAGAACAGCCGCGCGCCGCTGGTTCCTCCCACGGCTCCGCCCGACTCCGCGCCTGCTCCGCACGCGATCGAGGAGCTGCTGGCTCTCGCCGAACGCGCGGGCGCGCGCCTGGATTTCGCCAAGAGCGAGCTCGATGCCGAGCTGGTCGATCAGGTACGCGCGCTCGTGTTGGAACGCTCCGTGTCGGCCTACGAGCTGCGCAACGCCGCGCTGGCGCTCGCCGCGGACGACCCTCGCACGAGCCTGCTGGTGCTCGCCTCGGCCTGGTCCACCGGGGTCGATGCCGAGATCGATGCGTGGCTGGCGCGCCTCGCGGTGCAGCCCGAGCCGGGCACGCCGGCCGCGGAGCAGGCAGCGCTCGCCGCGGTTCACGCACTGGATCTCGGCGCGCGCGAGTTGGCGCTGGCCAATGCGGCCGATGAGCTGTGGACGCGCACGGACACCTCCGGCGCGCACATCCTTCCAGGGTTGACGCACGTGCGCCTGTGGATCGCATTGCGCGGGCTCGATCTCGCGCTCCCCCTGGCCGAGCACGAGCTCGCCGGCGCGCGCGCGTCGGACACGCTGCCCATTCGAGTGCGCGAGGAGCTCTGGGCGGCCGCCGTGCGCGGAGGCGACGCGGCCTGGCGCGACGAGGCGCTCGAGCGCGTGCGCGAGGGCGACGACGCGGCGCGTGCGGGCGTCGCCGCGATCGCCGACCCGGACAGCGCCGACGCGCTGGCGAGTGAGTTCGACCGCGCGAGCGTGCGGCGCGACGCGTGGACCTGCATCGCACTGGCGAAGGCGCTGGTCCAATCGCCGGGGAACTCGTCGCGCGCGGCGCTGCTCAGGGCCCTCGAGGCGCCCGCGGATGGCGCCTTCGCGCGCGACGCGGCGCTCGAGGCCCTGGCGAGCTTTCGACTGCCGCGCGAGCGCGTCGAGGAGTTGCCGCGGGTGCTGGCGCTCGCGCGCGACCTCGCGCACGACGAACCGGCGCTGGCGGCACTCGAACGCGGGCTCGAGCGAGCGCTGGGTCGAGTACACGCCTCGCTGGCGTCGCGTGAGCAGCGCGCGCGGCTCGCGGCTGAGCTCGAGCGCGCGCTCGCGACGCTGCCGCCGGACGGTTCACTCGCCCGCCACGCGCAGGCGTGGATCGCGCGACTCGTTGGAGCTCAATCGCGCTGAGCGCGCTCGCTCAGGGAACGAAGACCTGGTTGGCGTTGACGGTGCCCACCGAGCTCGCCGCCGGCGCGGCCCAAACGAAATCGCCCGCCTCGTTGCCCGTGCCCGTCAAGCGCAGCGATTGACCGACGGGTGTCGTGCCCAGCTCGCTGACCCCGATGTCGGTCGAGAGCATGCCGCTCGCGGCTCCGCTGGTCGCGGTGAACGCGCCCTCGTAGCTCAAGAACTGCACGACGGCGTTCGAGGGATTGACGAGCGCGATGCCATCGGGCGCGCCGTTCTGCAGTCCGAGCACGGCGAACCAGGCGACGCCGTAGCCCGCCTGTGCGTTGCCCAACGTGCCGCTCAATTGCACCGTGGCGTAGTCGCTGCCATCCGAGCCGTTGTAGGCGACGAGCTTCCAACCGCTGAGCACCGTCCCCGCCGCCCCGGCGATCTCGACGCCTTCGCCGGTGTCTCCGCCGTTGTTGTCGTAGTGCAGCTCGTTGATCCACAGCGCGCCTCCCGGAGGCGGCGGCGGCGGAGCGAACGTCTTGGCGCTGACGCGCGCGCTCAGCGCGCTCTCGTTGCCGGTCGTGTCGCGCGCGGCGACGCGATAGAAGTAGTTCGCGAAGTTGACGACGCCCAGATCGGTGAACTGGCTGTTCGCGAGCGGCGTCGCTTGCAACGGCTTGAGTGGCTCGACGAGGCTCGTTCCGCGATACACCACGTAGCCGGCGAGGTCGGGCTCGGAGTTGTCGCTCCAGTCGAGCGTGACGCTCGCGTTGCCTCCGCTGGCGCCGAGCCCGGTGGGCGCCGCGGGCGGAGTCACGTCGCCGCTGCAAACGCCGGAGAACAAGCAACCCACCCACTCGGGGTGATCGACGAACGGATTGCGGTTGCCTTGGAACTGGAACACGCGGTCGTTGCGCACGAGCTCGCGCGCGTCGACCGGATCCGCGGCATGCCACTGGATGAGCACCGAGAGCATGCCCATGTACGCGACCGAGAGATTCGAGCCCGTGTTCGAGCTGGCGATCAGGCTCTCGTTGTCGGTCAGGATCAGGTTGGGCTCGGCCGCACCGGTCACTCCGTGCGTGCCGCCTTCGTAGCGCACGTCGAGATAGAACAGCGCTCGCGCGATGTCGCCCTTGCGTGCATTCCACGTCTGCCAGGTGCCCGTCGCGCCGCTGCCCGAGAGCCAGTTCGAATTGCCCGGGAAAACGCCGGCACCGCCTCCGCTGCCGTTGTTCACCAACGTCGTGAACTCCGTGCAGCCCGAATTGCACGCGCGGAACGGATTGTTGCCGCGCGAGCCGTTGTAGGCGATGTCCACCAGGAACAGTTGGTGGCAGTCGGTGTAGGGGTAATTGCTGCCGGTGTCGACGGGGAAGCCGTAGGACATCGGCCACGAGTGCTCGCGGTTGTAGTTGGTGTTGCCACCGCCCGACTTCGCGTAGGCCGCGTTCTTGTAGACGTCGACGATCTGCGAAGCGTTGTTGGGGTTCTGGTCGGCGAGCTCGAGGATGTCCCAGGTGTCGGTCGACGACGCGGTGTAGGGAAAGCGCGTGTGGTCGTCGATCACGGCGTGCAGCGTCGCGCGCAGGCTCGCCGGATTGCTCGCATCGACGCTGAGGTAGTAGTTGGGCGGCGCCTGCGCGGCCAATGTCGGCGCGAGCAGCGCGCACCCGAGCGCCGAAACGAACACGCCGCCCGCCACGCGCTTCGCGCGTGGAGAACGCAACGCCGAGAGAATTGAGCTCACCAAGATTGGAACGTGCCGGGGAGGGCGAGCGGCCGCGCGGAGCCGGCGACGAGGCGGGAGGCAGCACTCGAGCCGGACAGTGGGTTCGCAGTCATGCTAGCACGACTCCGCGCGCACCTTCGGGGCTGGCGAGCGTGCGAAACGACGGAGTGGAAAAACGTGCACGCCGAGCACCTGGCCAATTGGCGCGGCAGCGTTACCTTCAAACGAGTCCCGAGCCCGCGCGGGCGGTGCTCGCGTTCGAACATCAGGCAGTCCAACAGAGAGTCTCCATGCGCATCCTCCGTTTGTTTTCCGCGTTGGTCGTGGGCGCGACCGCGGCGCTCCTCGCTCCGAGCGCGCACGCTCAATGCGTCAGCAATGGTCCGGGCGGGCTCGTGCCCGACCTCAACGGCATCGACGGCACGTGGCCCAGCGTGCTCCCCACCGGCGAGCTCGTCTCGGCTCAGTCGGTCACCGTTCCGGGCGGAGCAACCGTGATCCACTCGGTGAAGATGACGCTCAAGCACACCTGGGTCGGCGACCTGCAGGTCGTGCTCGAGTCGCCCTCGGGCGCCAAATACAACATCGGTCAGTACAACGACGGCATCTTCGGCGGTGGCTGCGCCAGCGACTTCTTCGGCGTCTACGAGTTCGTCGACCCGGTCGGCAGCAACAACTGCGTCGGCGCGACCACCTTGCCCTGCGGTCCGAACGTGATCCCCAGCGGGACCTACCGCCAGGAGTTCGGTGCTTGGCCGACCGGAAGCGCGGGCATCGACAACGTCGGGCTCGAGCAGATCCCGTTGGCCAACGGCACCTGGAAGCTCTACGTGTACGACTGGTACATCGGCTTCGACAACGGCGCGCTGCTCAACTGGGAGCTGTGCTTCGGCCAGCCGACTCCGCCTCCGCCGCCGCCGGTCAACTCCATGAACTGCGTCGGCTCGGGCCCCGGCGGGTTCTTCCCGGCCTCTGGCTCCGCCGATGGCACCTGGCCGACGGTGATGCCCACCGGTGAGTTCATTTCGCCGCTGGCCGTCTCGGTCCCCGCCGGCGCGACCAAGATCGTCGGCGTCAAGGTCAACGGGCTCAGCCACACCTGGTACGGCGACATCCAGTTCGTGCTGCAGTCGCCGAGTGGCGCGCTCTACAACATCATGCAGGTCAACGACGGCATCTTCGGCGGTGGCTGCGGCGACGACTTCAACGGGGACTACACCTTCGTCGACGCCAACGTCGGCCAGTCCGGCTGCGGCGGCCCGGCGCCCGTGTTGCCGTGCTTCGGCGGAACGACGCCCTCGGGCGAGTACCTGCAGAACTTCGGTCTGTGGCCTTCGGGCACGAACAACATCGACAACACGCCGATCCAGTCGATCCCGCTCGCCAGCGGGACCTGGTCGTTGATCTGCTACGACTGGTACGTCTTCGCCGATGCCGGCACGTTCACCTCGTGGGAGCTGTGCTTCGACGGCGCCAGCGGCCCGTCGACCTTCTGCCCCGCGCAGGCCCCCGGCTCGTCGAACGGCTGCGTCCCGACGATCGCCGCCACCGGCAACCCCAACGTGGCGCAGAACAACTCCTGCGTGATCACGGTCTCGAACGTCGAAGGCCAGAAGAGCGGAATCATCTTCTACGGCGTCAACGGCACCACCGTGAACTCCTGGTGCCTGGGCGGCAACAGCTTCCTGTGCGTCAAGCCTCCGACTCAGCGCACGCTGGGCCAAAACTCGGGCGGCACCGGCGGCCTGTGCAATGGCACGCTGACGCTCGACTGGAACGCGTTCCAGAACTCCAACCCGACGGCGCTGGGCAACCCGTTCGCGGCCGGCACGCACGCCTACGTGCAGGGCTGGTTCCGCGACCCGCCGAGCTGCAAGACGACTTTCCTCTCGGAGGGTCTCGACTTGACCTACGTCCCCTGATCGGTGACGCGCTGAGGGAACACGCCGAGCAGTCCGCTCGGGCGGGCTCCGTCACGCATGACGCGAGGAGGTGCTGCGGCGCCTCCTCGCTGTGTTTTCCGCGCCAGCGCCGGACCGCGGATGGCGCGCAAAAGCAGCGCGCTGCGAGCGGCGCGCTTGACGAGCCCCCGCGGCCCGCGATGATGCGCCGCTCGCCTTCGCCGTGAGCAGCTCCCAAACCAAGAAAACGCGCCACCCGTGGCGTGAGAACATCGAGGCCTTCACCGTCGCGATCGTGATGGCGGTGATGCTCAAGTACTTCGCGGTCGAGGCCTATCAGATCCCGACGGGCTCGATGCAGCCCACGTTGATGGGCCAGGAGTTCCGCGAGCGCGGCCAGGTGGTCGGCGAAGTCAAGGACCGCATTTTGGTCGACAAGCTCTCGTTCCACTACCGCGACCCCGAGCGCTTCGAGGTGGTGATCTTCAAGTACCCGCTCAACCGCGCGCAGAACTTCGTCAAGCGCCTGATCGGGTTGCCCGGCGACCACCTCAAGATCCAGAACGGCGATCTGTGGCAGCGCAGCAGTGCCTCCGAGCCGTGGAAGGTGCTGCGCCGCCCTTCGAAAGTGATGGCCGACCAGTGGAAGGCCATCGACCTGGGCGAGGCGCCGCGCGGCGTGCACTGGGTCAGCGACGACGGACGCGAGATCAAGAGCCGCGATGTCGATGTCGCCGGCCCCGCGGCCCTGACCTTCGCGGCCCATGGAGGCGGCTCGATCCTCGACACCTACGCGCACGGCTATCCGGTCGGGATGCAGGAGTCGATGAAGAAGCACCCTGAGCCGCACCGCTCCAATGCCAACACCGTCGGAGACCTGCGCGTCACCGGGCGCGTGACCGCGAAGCCGCAGCTCGAGCGCTGCGTGATCGAGATCAGCGAAGGCGGCCGGCGCTACCGCTTCGAGATCGCCGGCCCCGCGAGCAAGGAGGCGACGCACGTGCGCGCCAGCTGGGCCAAGCGCGAGGCTTTCGAGACGTTGGACATCTCGGTCGAGGGCGTGCGGCTGGCGGCCGGACAGGCGGTCGAGTTCACGGCGCAGAATCTCGACGATCAGTTGCGGCTCGAGCTCGACGGTCAGGAGATCGCTGCGGTCGAGGTGCCGACCTCGGTCGACCAGACCTCCGCCGTGCGCATCGAGCTGCTCGGCGGCGGCGCGCTGCTCGAGGAGCTGCAGGTGTGGCGCGACATCTACTACCTCGAGGGCACCTTCAGCTCCGAGTGGGTCCTGCCCGCGGGCTGCTACTTCATGATGGGCGACAACACCCAGGACTCGAGCGACAGCCGCGAGTGGCGTGCGCTGCGCCTGAAGTGGCAGGGCTCGCCAGCCGGGGATCAGCCGATCGCCGGCAACGCGCGCGAGGGCTCCGGAGACGGGCGCTACCGGCCGGACTCGAACCCGATCCGCCAGCCGACCGAGCTGGGGATGACGACCTTCTTCCGCGACGTGTACGGCGAGCTGCACATCTTCCCCAAGGAAGCGGAGCTGCCGTTGGCGCCCCCTGAGCAGTACGCCAATGCCCCCTTCGTGCCCCGGGAGCTGATCACCGGACGCGCCGTGGCGGTGTTCTGGCCGCTGGCCTGGCGCTATGGCACCTACCGCGTGAAGTGGATTCGCTAGCCGAAGCGAGCCCGCATCCAAAGCGCGCGGCGAGCTTCGAATCGGCGGGTTGTCCACAGGCGTCGCGCGGCCCGCGAGCGCCCGCACCGGACGCAACGTCGCAGAAATGAAGACCGGCGAAATCGGCCAGGCCACGTGGAGTGACTGGCAGGATCCGCTCAGGACCGCCCTGGGCGGCTCCGGATGCGGACAGTGCCCCATGCACCTTCGGCCCAGCTCGCCGGCGTCCGTTTTGGCTTGACCAGGCCTTGACTCGGCCCCTCGGTGCAAGCTCGCGCGCCTCCGAGAAGTCCACAAGTTATCCACAGGTGCGGATTCCACTGCTCACGCTTGCCTTTTGACTCCTTGGCGCCCTGAGCAAGTCGCAATTGCGGCGCGGGGCGCGGGGCGCGTAGCCCGAACCGCGGGTCGCGCCGAGCGGCAGCGCGCGCGTGCTCCTCAATTGGGCGTTCCTAGGTTTTGCAGGAGCTTCCCCGGGGATCCGCCGCCCGCCAAAAAGCGCTGGCGCCGTCGGAGAGGAGCGGGCGTCCACTGCTTAGACTCCGCGCGTGCCCCTGCTCTCCCAACCCGTGGCCGGCGAACTCCTGCTCGAGGTGCGCGGGCTTTCCAAGTCCTTCAAGGGGCGACGCGTGGTCAACGGCGTGTCGTTCCAGGTCCGCGCCGGCGAGATCGTCGGGCTGCTCGGCGCCAACGGCGCCGGCAAGACCACCAGTTTCCGCATGACCGTGGGCCTGACGCCGCCGGACGAAGGCCAGGTGCTGCTGCGCGGCGCGGAGTGCTCGCGCTTGCCGATGTATGCGCGCGCGCGGCTCGGAATGGGCTATTTGCCGCAGGAACGCAGCATTTTTCAGCGCCTGTCGGTGCGCGACAACCTGCTCGCGGTCCTCGAAACGATGCCCTACTCGCGCGCCGAGCGACACGCGGAAGCCGCGCGCTTGTTGGAGGAGCTCGAGATCGCGCGCCTGGAGAAGAGCATCGCCGACACGCTCTCGGGCGGCGAGCAGCGCCGGCTCGAATTGGCCCGCGCGCTGGCCACCAAACCGCTGATCCTGCTGCTCGACGAGCCGTTCGCGGGCGTCGACCCGATCGCGGTGGCCGAGATCCAAGGGCTGATCCACCGCATGCGCGCCAAGAACCTGGGCATCTTGATCACCGACCACAACGTGCGCGAGACACTGCAGTCGACCGACCGCGCGTACGTGATCCACCAAGGCACGTTGCTCAAGGAAGGCTCGCCGGCCGAGGTGATCGCCGACCCGCGTGTGCGCGAGGTGTACCTCGGCCACACCTTCGACGCTCCGGTGCTCGGCGTCTCGCGCGCCGAAGAGAGCGACATCCTGCGCGGCGCTTGAGCGTCCGATGGAAGAGCATCGGCTCGAAGTCGCTCGCACGGCGCGCGTGCTCGTCGCGGGTGATCTGCGCGGCGCGCGCGAGGTGTGGATCGTGGTCCATGGCTACGCGCAGAGCGCGGACGAGATGCTCGCGCAATGCGCGCCGCTGGGCCGGGCCGAGCGCGCGCTCGTCGCACCCGAAGCGCTGTCGCGTTTCTATCGGCGCGGCTCGAGTGGGCCGGTCGGAGCCTCGTGGACGACGCGTGAGCACCGCGAGCTCGAGATCGGTGACACGACGGCGTATCTGGAGCGCGTGGCGCACTGGATCCACGGGCAGGCCGCAAGCGCGCCACTCCAGCTCTCGCTGCTGGGCTTCTCGCAGGGAGCGGCGACCGTGTGGCGCTGGGCCACGCTCGGCGCGACACGCTTCGCCCAGATCGTCGGATGCGGCGGTGGATTCCCGCCCGATCTCGACTGGGCGAGCGCGACCGAGAAACTCGCGCGGACGCGGTTGGCGACGATCCACGGCGTCCACGATCGCTATCACACGGCCGAGTGGGTCGCGCGCGACGTCGCCGCGGCACGCGCCGCCGGAATCGGGCTGGAAGTCCGAGAGTTCGAGGGCCGTCACGAGCTGCCGGCCGACGTGCTCGCGAGCCTGTGAGCGGCGCAGTGGCGCGCTCGGCCGCCGGATGCCTCGCGCTCGGCGTCGCGGCGTGCACGCGGGCCTGCGCGGCGCTTCAATGGCTGGCCGTGTCGCCCGCGCGCTCCCCCGGACTAGCCGTGCCCCTCCGATGAAGATCCAAACGACCCTGCTCGTGTTGCTCACCCTCGCCGCCTGCCGCGCGCACCGACGCGAGGCCGCGCCGCGCAAGAGCGCCGCCCCCGCGCCGCAGGCCGCGCTCGCGGCGCCGGCCAACACCGCGCCGAGCCCCGAGCTCGACGTCGCCGACGACTGGACCGCGCTCACCGCGCTCGACGTCGGCACCACCGGTGTTTGGACCGTCGAGGTCATCGACTTGCTCCCGCAGTGTGGCGGCCCCGAGGCGATCGCCCTCGACGACCTCGGCCGCTGTCACGTGCTGATCCAGTACGCGACGCGCTGGACCGACTTCGTCGCTTGCAACGACGGCACGTGGCTCGGCGGCATCGCGCACGGCGATCTCGATCCACGCGTCACCGGAGTCGAGCTCTACGTCGGCGCCAAGAGCGGGCACGTGTACCAAGTCGTGCCGACGCCCGAGGGCACGATGGACCAACGCTTGATCGCGGACCTGCGCGGCCAAGAAGTGCACACACTGCTCGCGGTCGGCGACGAGTTGCTGGCGTTCACCACGCCGGGCTCGCTGTGGCGACTGAAGGCCAGCGCGAGCAACGTGCGCTTCGATGCGCGCGAGAGCGAGGCCACGCTGGGACGCGTGCGCGATGCCGAGCTCCTGCCCGACGGACGCATGGCGTTGGCGACGCGCGCCGGAGAGCTCCTGCTGCGCGGCCCGGAGGAAGGCGCGCGAGCCGAGGTCGTGCTGCGCGTCGCGAGCGGGCTCGGCCGCGTGGCCCGCGGAGCGAACGGCGTGCTGTACGCGACCACCGATGACGGGGTCGTGTGGCGCTGCGAGCCGACCAGCGCCGGGTGGCAGAACGAGCGCATCTACGTCGGGCCGCCGGGCCTGCGCGGCATCGCGGTCGGCCATTTCAGCGAGCCCGCGCCGCGCGAGGAGCTGGCCGTCTTCGGCTACAGCGCGCGGGTCGAGTTGCTCGCGCGCGCCGACGACGGGGCCTGGAGCGCGCGCACGGTGTTCAGCGACCGCGACAAGGGTCACTGGCTCGCCGCCGGCGAATTCGACGAGCGCAACTCGACCGATGAGCTCCTGGGCTCGGGCTACGGCGGTCGCGTGTTCGTGCTCGCGCGACCCGCGGGCTACGGCCGCAGTGGCGCCGCCGTGTCGCGCCCCTGACGCACTCCACGGGTGACCGTCGAAGGGCTCGCGTCCCTCGCCCGCGAGCGCTTCCAACGACCCGTCGTGCTGCGCTGCGCACGCCGCCCAGTGACACGGCGCTACGGCGTCCGTCGTAGCATCGCGCGCCTTGACCCACCGAAAACGCAGCGGCTATCCTGCTCGATCTTTCCATCGCTCGCGCAACTCGCGCCGAGCAGCACCAACGAGGGTCGAAATGAGAATCATCGCCTGCGTCAAGCGCGTCCCGCTCACGGACGCCGCGGTCAAGATCGGCGCCGACGGCAAGAGCATCGACAACGCCGGGTTCGAGTACATGCTGTCGTTCTACGACGAGCTGGCGGTCGAGGAGGCCATCCGCACCAAGGAGAAGCACGCCGGCAGCGAGGTCACGGTGCTGACGATCGGCCCCAGCGAGTGCTCCAAGGAGCTGCGCGAATGCCTGGCCAAGGGCGCGGACAAGGCCGTGATCCTGACCGATGCCAATTGGGCCAGCCGCGATGCGCGCTCGGCGGCGCGCGTGTTGGCCGACAAGATCAAGGAGCTCGGCGCGGACGTGGTGTTCTGCGGTCGCGTGGCCACGGACCGCGACCAAGGCGCGGTCGGACCGATGCTCTCGAGCTACCTCGGAGCAGCCTGCGTCACCGATGTCGTCAAGCTCGACCTGGGGCCGACCGGCGGCACGGCGCAGCGCGAAACGGAGGCCGGCATCGAGACCGTGGCCTTCCCGCTGCCTGCGGTGATCACCTGCGACAAGGGCCTGAACGAGCCGCGCTTCGCCGGACTCAAGGGCATCATGGCCGCCAAGAAGAAGACCATCGACGAGAGCAAGGCCGCCGACATCCCCAACGTCGCGCGCGTGGTGAAGATGGAGCTGCCGCCGCCGCGCAAGGCCGGTCGCATCGTCGGTGAAGGCGCCGCCGCCGTGCCGGCGCTGATGGAAGCCCTGCGCAACGAAGCCAAGGTCCTCTAGGAAGCGAGACCACCCCCATGACCACCATCCTCGTCTTCGTCGAACACAAGAACGGCAGCCCGCGTCGCGCCAGCCTCGAGGCGCTCGGCGCCGCCGCGGGCACCGGCCTGGAGACCGTCGCGCTCGTCACCGGAGCCGGAGCTGCGCAAGCCGCGGCCGCGCTCGGCACCCACGGCGCCAAGCGCGTGATCGTCGTCACCGGAGCCGACACCTACAGCCCGGATGGCACCGCCGCCGACCTCGCCGCGGCGGCGCAGGCGAACGCCGCCAAGGCCTTCGTCGCCGCCGCCAGCGCGACCGGCAAGGACCTGCTGGGACGCGTGGCGGGCCTGCTCGACTGCGCGCCCTTCGCCGACTGCACGGGCTTCAAGCTCGAAGGCGGCGCGTTCACCGTCGTGCGCCCGATCATGGCCGGCAAGGCGATCATGACCGCGCAGAGCGACAGCCCGGTGCTGTGCGCGACGCTGCGCCCCAACACCTTCCCGGTGGTGACCGCGGGAGCGCCGGCAGCGGTGTCCCAGACGGCCACCAAGGGAGGCAAGGTCAGCGTGACCGCGGTCGCTGCCAAGGGCGACGCGAAGCTCGACGTCAAGGAAGCACCGGTGGTGGTCGCCGGCGGTCGCGGGCTGCGCGATGCGGCCGGATTCAAGGTGGTCGAGGACCTCGCCGCGGCCTTCGGCAACGCTGCGGTCGGCGCTTCGCGCGCCGTGGTCGACGCCGGCTGGCGTTCGCACGGTGAGCAAGTCGGGCAGACCGGCAAGACGGTCGCGCCGCAGCTCTACATCGCGGTCGGCGTGTCGGGCGCGATCCAGCACCTGGCCGGCATGCGCACCTCGAAAGTCATCGTCGCGGTCAACAAGGACGCGGCGGCGCCGATCTTCAAGGTCGCAGACTACGGCATCGTCGGCGATGCGTTCGAGGTGCTCCCGGTGTTGACCGAAGCGGTCAAGAAGGCGCGCGCCTCGAGCTGAGCAGCGAGCGCGCGAGCGCAGCCAGTGAAACCGAGCGAGGCCGCGGAGTGCGCTCCGCGGCCTCGCTCGTCTCGGCGCTGTGCGGCGCGCTCGCTCAATACGTCGGCGGCGTCCAGGGGAACGCCGGCCAGTTCTTGGCGCGGCCGTGCTCGTCGACCACCAGGCTCTTGGTGCCCGGCTCGAGCACGCGCAGGGTCTTCAAGAACTCGATCACGCAGTTGCGCTCGTAGTCGCTCGCGGAGCTCCACGCGGCCGCGGAGTTCGCCGCCTCGCCGGCGTGGTTGTCGATCGCCTCGCGCAAGGTCGTGAAGCGGCCGTGGTGGAAGTACGGCGGCTCGTTCGCGGCACCCCACAACTTCTTGGTGAGGAAGCGCGAGTTGCCGGCCGAGAAGGCCGCCGAGCCCGCCGGCTGGTGCATGTCGCAAGCCTCGCGGTTGGGATCGTTCGGGCCGCTGGTGATGTCGTGCAGCTTGAGGTCGGTGAAGGCCGGCACCGCGACCACGTTGTTCTTCACCTTCAGGCGCGGCGCGGGCAGCGCGCTGCTGGTCAAGTCGACCGAGTACGCGCCGAACTGAGCGACGTACGCGTCGCTGGGAAGCAGGTTGCCCGCGGGATTGAACGGGTTGGGCTCGCTGTAGACCCAGCCACCGGACTCGAGCTTCAAGTACGGCGTGTGGCAGCTCGCGCAGTCCATCGAAACGAACAATTGCTCGCCCGTGCGCACGGCCTGCTCGACGGCCGGGTCGTTGGGGATCACGCGCCCAGGCACGGCCAACGCAGCCTGGAAGACGCTGACCGCGGTCACGTCGGCGATGCTCATCTCCGCTTGGAAACCGTCACCGTCGACGTCGCCCGCGCCGAAGCGTTCGCTGGTCTGGATGCCGTGGTGGTGATTGAAGGCGTTGTTCGAGAACTGCCGCAGCGAGACGACCGCGCCCGCTTGGTGAAAGGGCTTGATCACCAAGCTCGGCGGAGTCTGCCCGTTGCTCGCGAGGCTCCCGACCGAGAGCCCGGTCACCTGTGAGGTGTCCCACGTGCCGTCTTGATTGCGCCGCAAAACGCCGAAGGAAACCCCCTTCGAGCTCAGCGCCAGCTGTCCGCCCGGCGCGAGCGAGTCGCGCAACTGCTGCAAGCGCGTCGTCATCTGACGCGCGAGCATCTCGATGAAGCCCGAGCCCGACATGCCCAACGTGGCGCGCGAGTTGGCGATCTCCTGCATCGTCGGGAACGAGCCGTTCTCGTCGGCTGCGCCGCGCAACGGCAACGGATCGTTGGTGTCGAAGGTGACGAAGTCGAAGCGCTGTCCGAGGACGAACACGCTGGTCACGAAATCGCCGCCGCCACCGACCAATCCACGCGGAGAGTTGTGGCAGCCGTAGCACGAATTGGCGTCCGGCGCGCTGATGCGATTGAAGCTGCGCGGACCGACGAGCGGAGAGGAAGGGTCGCTGAGCGCGCCTCCCGTGCCATCGGTCAGCGGCCGTCCGCCGCCCTCTTGGCGTGTCCAATTGGCCGCGAACAAATTGCGGCCGTGCTCGACGACCGCGGCCAGGGACAGCGAGAATTCCTGACCGTTCGCCAGGTGCTGCTGCACCGACACTTCCGAACCGAGACCCTGCGCGAAGCCCGCACCAGCCAGGGCGAAGGACGCGACCACGACGGCGAACGAGCGTTGGACCAGGAACATTTTGCGGCACCTCTGGCAAGCGGAACGAGACGAGGAGGCTCCTCGCGCGGCGGCTCGATGGAAGCGCACGTCCGCGGGGCAGTCGCTGGAACTCTATCGTGCGTTGGGTCGCGCGGCGGGCCAGGCGAGCAATCCGCTCGAGAGCCGAGCGCCGCTGGGCGCCGCAGGATCCGCCGACGATGCGGCAGCTCCGGATTGCGCGCGGTCCCGCGCCGCTCGCGCAGCTACGCCACCCGGCGTAGGACCAGCGATCGCGCTCAGGAATCGCGAGGAGATCATGGTCTCGACGTCCGGCTCCCTGCGAGCGACGGCGCAGCCGACAGCCACTAGGGCTCGCACCCTCGGCGCTTCACGAGCGCTCAGCGCTCGAGACGCCCCAAGAGGTCATCGAGCCGCGCGTGCGCATCGGCCTGCTCGCCAGAGCCCCGCAAGACGACGCGCAGCGCTCCCACCGCAGCGGAAAAGACCCCGCCGAAGCGCGCGCAGTGGTCGCACGCTCGCACGTGCGCTTCGATGCGGCCGCGCACCTCGGGCGCGAGCTCGCCCTCGAGGTACTCACTCAGCTGCTCGAGCACTTGCCCGCAGCGCAATCCCGCGACTTCACGCTCACCGCGCATGCTGCGCCTCCTGGTCCAGACACGTCCGCAGCTCCGCGGCCCAACGCAACCGCGCGCGGTGCAAGCGACTCTTCTGAGCGGCGAGGCTGATCCCCAACAGCTCGGCCGTCGCCGCTCCATCGAGGCCCTCGACATCGCGCAGCACGAGGATCTCGCGCTCGTCCGCGGCGAGCCGCGTGAGCGCAGCCTCGATGCACGTGCGCTGCTCGGTCGCCTGCGCGATTCGCTCGGGCGTGAAGCGCTCGTCACCGAAGCCGGCGGCCTCGCCGAGCTCTTCGATCGAGCTCTCGCGCGAGCGGCGCTCGTCGTGGCGCTGACGCGCCTTGGCCGCCGCACGCCGGGCGATCGACAGCAACCACGGTCGCGCACCGTGCTCGGCGCGCACGTCGCCCGCGGCACGCCAGGCGGAGACGAAGGTCTGCTGCAACACGTCTTCGGCGTCGGCGGCGTCGGCGGTGCACCAGCGCGCGAAGCGAAACACCGCGCCGCGGTGGCGCTCGACGAACTCACCGAACGCGGACTTGTCGCCGCGCGCGGTGCGTTCGAGGAGCTGTGCGTCGCTCGGCGTCACGGCCGGCAGTCCGTCGGACCTCAGCTCCGCGCGCGCGCCTTCAGCGGACACGTGGAGAAGCCGAGCACGGTGTACAGCGGACAGCTCCCCAGCAACCCGGTCGCGAGCGGGACGACGCCCACCCAACCCCAAGGAGTCTGCGGACCGACGAAGACGATCGCCAGCAGCGCCAGTCCGAGCGCGATGCGGACGACACGTTCGAGAGGATGTTCGTTGACGGGCAGGATCTTCGACATGACGGGCTCCGAGGTGCGTTCGACGGCGCGGATCGACCGCGCACGCAGTCACAGAGGCTCGCGGTGCTGCGCGGGATTCACGAATTCCGGCGGAAATCGAGCTCAGGGCGTGAGGCGGCCGCTCCACTCGAGCATCTGCGCCTCGAGCGATGCCGGGTAGCCGAGCCGCGCGTCCACCACGCGTCCGGAGGCATCGGTGATCGGCTCGAGGCGCGGGAAGACGTAGCCAATGTAGGAAGGCACGTCGTAGCGCTCGTAGCGTGCGACGACCTCGTCGCGCAGCGCGGCCTCGAACTTCACGCCGTGGCGCTCGAGCAACTCCTTCGCCGCCGCGCCGTCCCCGGTGCTCTTGATGCGCTGCACCAGCCCGAGCAACTCGCCGCACGCCGCGCGGAAGGCGGCGACGTCGCGCACGCGCAGGAAGGTCTTGTCGTCGCGGCGCGCGCGCTCGAGCGCCGCCGGCGCGTGGGCCTCGATCCAGTGCACCACCAGCTGCCTGTTGCGCATGTGGTCCTCCTCGAGCTGGTCACCGTGCCGCACGCGCCGCAGCTGTTGCAGGCCGCCATTGCGCACGTAGTGCTCGTAGGCCGCGAGCGCGGCTGCCTGCGGATCGGAGAGCAGGCCGAGCTCGGCCAGCTTGGGATCCGCCATGAAGTACAGCGCGACCAGGTCGGCGCGCGCCTCCTCCAGCGCCGAGTAGTTTTCTCCGATCGAATCCGCCGGCTCGCCCGCGAACCCCTGGGCCTGGCGGCCCGATGCGTGGCCGATCACCTCGTGCATGTTGGTCAGCATGTCGCTGGTCAGCGCCTGCCAACGCTCGGCGCGCTGCGCCTCCGCGTCGTCCCAGCAGAACTCGCGGCGTGCACCCGCGGGTGTCGCGCGCTCGCTTGCCTCGACGATGTTCGCGAGGCTCACCGACTTCGAGCCGTGCAGCTCGCGCACACGTGCGTCGTTCGGTAGGTTGATGCCGATGGCGGACACCGGTCCCGCGTCGCCGGTCTCGACGATCACGTCGATCGAGCGCGCGCTGATGCCGCGGACCTGCGGCTTGCGGAACTCCGGGGCGTAGGGCATGTGGTCCTCGAACCACTGTGCGTTGTCGGCGATGGTCTTGATCAACGTCGCCTTGACCGGATCCTCGTAGTCGACGATGCCCTCCCACGCGCCCTTCTTGCCGCGCGGATCGACGTACACCTCGACGAACGAGTTCACCGTGTCGACCGGCGAGGCCGTGTCGGCGACCCAGGCGATGTCATAGGCCTCGCGGTCGGCGCGCTCGCCCGTGCGGTAGAAGCGGATCTGAGCCTCGAGCGCCTTGCGCATCGCCTCGGTCGCCAGCGGCAGCGCGGCCTCGAGGTGCGCGATGACGCCTTCCAGCTCGCGCGCATACAGCCCGGGCGCGATGCCCTCGGCCGGACTGCCCGCGCGCCAGGGAAGTTCCGCGAGCTGGCCTTGGGCGTCGAGCACCACGTTCGAATTGAGCTCGTAGCGCTCGCTCAGCTGCTCCAGTCGCCGCAGGTTCACGCCGGGCCCGTAGAACGTCGCGGCCGAGGCCTGGACGATGTCCAGCGCCCCCACCGGGTTCTTGGCCGTGACCATGGGCTTGTGCTCGGGATCGAAGAGCATCGGCGCGAGTCGAGCGACCAGCGCGCGCGGCGTCTCGTCGATGTGCAGTGGCAACTGCGCCCCGTTGTGTTGCGCGCGCTCGGCGGCGTCGACCAAGGCGCTCGGTGTGCAGCGCAGCAGGTTCTTGCGCGCGGTGATGTTGTTGTAGGGCGAGTGGTTCACCCAGAAGAGCTTCATGTAGCGCCGCACTTCCTCGAGCGTCGCTCGCTCGATGCCCGCGGAGTGCGTCAGGAGCTCCTCGCCCAACGCCAGGATGTCGAGCGCCTCGGCGCAGCGCTGCTGCATGTAGATCGTGCGGCCGGCGACCGCGGCTTGGTACAGGTGCCAACACAACGCTCGCTCGCGCGGCTCCAGTCGCTCGAAACCGTCGGCGTAGACCTGCACGATCGCGACGTCGTCGACGCGCTCGAGCAAGTACGCGCGCTCGCCGGGCGGCGCGGAATCGATGTGCGTCTTGCAAGCGGTCACGGCGAACGAAGCGAACACGAGGGCCAGGGTGCGTGAGTGCATGCGAAGTCCATAAACGGAGGACGAGCGACGGATCATCGTGCGCCCCGCCGCCGCGGTCCAGCGCAGGGCGAATTCGAGCGCTCGACGCCGGCGCGCGGAACGGCCTCGCTAGGATGCCGCCGTGAGAACGAACCTCTTCGTCTGTGCACTCGTCGTGCTCGCGTCGTGCGGCGACGACCCCAAGCCCACTCCGGCACCGAACGCTCCCACCACCAACGCGCTCGACGTGCGCATCCAAGGGCCCACCAGCGCCGAGGAAGGCCAGCTGCTCGAGCTCGAGTGCACCGTCTCCGGTAGCCCGGAGTCAGCGGTGCGCGTGACCTGGCTGCAGAACGGCGTGCAACCCAAGGCCAGCTTGCCCAAGGTCCCCGGCCCGCACCTCAAGCTGCAGGCGCCCGAGTGGATCGCGGACTACGACCTGGTCCTGCAAGCGCACGTCGAGAGCGGCTCGAGCGTCGTCGACCAGGTGTTCACGATCCGCGTCAAGGCCGACGACGATCCGGTGCGCGCCTCGTTCGTCGCTCCCGGCTCCGCGGAATGCGGCGAGCTCGTCTCGCTGATCGCCCAAACGCACAACGAGGTGTTCCAGCCGACCCAGGTGGAGTGGAAACAGGCGGGCGACGGCCCGCGAGTGCAGTTCGACGCCTCCGACCGGCACCAGGCGCACTTCTTCGCGCCGGAGCACGAGGGTCCCTACACGCTGGAGATCGAGCTGCACGCGAGCGACGGCGTCAACGCACCCGAGGTCTCGCGCATGAAGATCGAGATCGAGTGCGATCCGATCGCGACGCCCTTGCCCGCGGGTTCGACGCTGGTGCTGGCGAGCACGCTGGGCGTCGACAGTCCACTGCCGCGCGGAGCGTGGGAGCTCGAGGGCACGCTCGCGCTCGCGACCAAGGACGCGAGCACGCCAGCTCAGGCGCGGCTGCGGCTGGCGTCCGGTCCGCTGTGCGCTGCGCTGGTGCTCGACGTGCACGGCGGCGAGGCGCAGCTCTCGACGGCCGGGCTCTCGCGGACGCCGGAAGGTGCCTGGATCGAGCCCGAGTTCAAGAGCGGCATGCCGCTCGGGCCTTGGCCCGCCGACGTGGCACTGGGCTTCCGCTTCGTGTCCGACGGGCGCGAGGTCAAGGTGCTCTTCGGGCCCGCTGGCGCGAACGATCAGTGGCCCGAGCTGCCTTTCGACATCGTGCTCCCCATCGGCAAGCGCCCGCGCACGTTCACGATCGATGCCGTCGGAGGTTCCGCGACGTTGGGCGAGCTCGTGCTGCGCGCGAAGTGAGCTGACTGCGCAGCACCGTTCAGCGCAGCGACTCGAGCTCCTCCCAGCGCGCGTAGAGCTGCGCGAGTTGGCCCTCGAGCGCCGCGCGCCGCGCGCGCACGTCGTCCGCCGCCGCCTTCGGCCCGCTCCACAGGGCTGGATCGGCGAGCCGCCCGTCGAGCGCGGCGATTTCACCTTCCGCGGCCGGAATCCTGGCTTCGAGCTCGTCGAGCTCCTTCTGCTGCCAAGGCGTGATGCGCTTCTTCGCCGCCGGAGCCTTGGCCGCGGGCGCGGACACGGACTTCGTCGGCGCGCGCTCGAGCTTGCGCGCGTCCCGCTCGCGCGCGAGCTCCTCGAGCAGACTGGACATGTCGCCGAAGTGCACGCGCGCACGACCGGACCCGTCGAGATACAGGATCTGCGTCGCGACGCGATCGAGGAACCAGCGGTCGTGACTGACGACGATCGCGGCTCCGGCGAAGGCCAACAAGGCCTCCTCGAGGGCGCGCAGGGTCGAAAGATCGAGGTCGTTGGTCGGCTCGTCGAGCACCAGCACGTTGCCGCCCTGGCACATGAGCTTGGCCAGCAACAGCCGGTTCTTCTCGCCGCCGGAAAGCTGCGCCACCAGCGCGCGCTGCTGCGCGACCGGGAAACCGAAACGATCGAGATAGCTCTCCGCGCGCAGCGTGCGACCGTCGACCGCGACGACATCGCTGCGCCCGGCGAGCTCCTCGATCACGGTGTGGCGCGGGTCGAGCTCCGTGCGCAGTTGGTCGATGGTCGCGAAACGCACCGTCTCGCCGATCTCGCGCGTGCCCGCATCCGGCGCGAGCTCGCCCAGGATCAGCTTGATCAACGTGGTCTTGCCAGCCCCGTTCGGACCGACGATGCCCAGTCGCGTGCCCGGGCCGAGCTCGAGGTCGAGCGCGGGGATCACCACGCGCTCGCCGAAGCGCTTGGCGACGCGCGAGAGCTTGACCACGCGCGCGCCCAGCCGCGGGCCCGGCGGGATCTCGAATTCGAGCTCCGCGGCGAGCTCGATCGGAGCGGCCTCGACCAGGCCGTGGAAGCGATGGATGCGCGCCTTGGCCTTGGTCGTGCGCGCCGGAGCGCCGCGACGCATCCATGCCGTCTCGCGCCGCAGCAGGTTGAGTCGCGCGCTCTCGGCCTTGCGCTCCGCGGACAAGCGCTCCGCGCGCGCCTCGAGGTACTCGGCGTAGCCACCGTCGTAGGAGAAGAGCTCGCCGCGGTCGAGCTCGACGATGCGGTCGCACACGCGGTCGAGGAAGTAGCGATCGTGCGTGACCAGCAGCAGCGGCGTCCGCGTCTCGAGAAACCAGTCCTCGAGCCAATCGGTGACCAAGGCGTCCAAGTGGTTGGTGGGCTCGTCGAGCAACAGCAACTCGGGGGCGGCGAGCAACAACCGCGCGAGCGCGACGCGCCGGCGCTCGCCGCCGGACAACGCCGCGCACGGCTCGTCGAAGCGCGGCAGGCCGAGCGCGAGCAAGGTCGACTCGACCTTGTGCTCGACGTCGTGACCGCCGAGCAGCTCGAGCTCCTGCTCGAGCCGCGCCTGACGCGCGATCAGCCGCTCGAGCTCGACGCCAGACGCGCGCTCCAGCGCGGCGTGCGCGCGCTCGAGGTCGGCGACGACGCGTGCTCGGTCCGTGAGCCCGCCGCGGACCACGTCGCGGATCGTCGCCTCGGGCGCCAGCGCCGGATCCTGCTCGAGGTAGCCCAGCCGCAGGTCGCGACGCACCACGCGCGTGCCGTTGTCGAGGGGCTCGACGCCCGCGAGGATCTTGAGCAGGGTCGACTTTCCGCCGCCGTTGGGACCGACCAGGCCGACGCGCTCACCTTCGCCGAGCATCAGCGTCACGCCGCGCAGCAGCACGCGGTCGTTGTAGCCTTTGGTCACGTTTTCGAGGGACAGCAGCGCCATCCGCGCATCATGACGCGCGCCGAGCGCACACGCCATCGAGCACGCCAGCAGCGCGCCGGTTGGCCTGTCCGACCTTGCCGCGCCATGTGCTCGTCGCGCTCGCAGCCTCCGCTGCGCTGATCCTCGCGTGGCTCGCGCTGCTGGACGCGCTGGCGCGGGCTCCCGCGTACGCCGTGGAGCGCGCGAACGCGCTCGATGCAGTGCTCACGGACTCGAGCTGCCGCGCGGCGCGGGGGAACGCCGCGCGCGGATCACGAAGGCACGACGCTGACGCGACGCTCGACCGCGAGCGCCGCCTGAATCGCCGAGAGCAGCGTGGCGGCCGTGAACGGCTTGTGCACGAAGGCGTCGGGCTCGAGCCCGCGGTCCTCGGCAACTTCGCCGCTGTAGCCGCTCATCAGCACCACCGGCAGCGTTGGCCAACGCACGCGGATGCGCGCCAGCGCTTCGAGGCCGCTCATGCCGGGCATGGTGACGTCGAGCAAGACCACGTCGAAGCGCGCGTCTCCCTCGAGCAACTCCAGCGCGACCGGAGCATCCGCGGCTTCGCTCCAAGTCCACCCATGCGGCGCGAGCATCTTCTTGACGACATCGCGCACCAATGAGTCGTCGTCCACCAGGAGCATCCGACCGGCGTTGGCCCTGGGCGCCGCCAGATCGAGGACGAGCGCGTGGCCCTGCTGCTCGAGCTCGGGCGGAATCAGCAGTCGGAACGCAGTGCCGAGCCCGGGCCGCGAGCGCACCTTGACTGCTCCGCGGTGGCGCTGCACGGTCTTGAGCACGACCGACAACCCCAGCCCGCGGCCAGTGAACTTGGTCGAGAAAAACGGGTCGAAGATGCGCGCCAGCGTCTCCTCGTCCATGCCACAGCCCGTGTCCTCGACCTCCAGGTAGACGTACTCTCCGGGAGCGATGTCGCTGGGCACGAGCTCGTTGCGCAGGTAGTCGAGATCGCATTCGGCGACGCCGGTGCGCACCGTGATGCGCCCACCATTCGGTCCGAGGGCGTCGCGCGCGTTGGTCAAAAGGTTCATCGCGACTTGGCGGATCAAGGTCGCGTCGCCGCGCACCAGCGGCAGCGCGGGATCGAGCTCGAGCGTGGGTTGCGCGCGGTCGGTCAGGCTCGTGCCCAGGAGCTGCAGCATCTCGGTGACCACGGCACCGAGGTCGATCAGCTCCTCGCTGAACTTGGCGCGCCCCGAGTAGGCCAACAATTGGTGAGTGAGCTCGGAGGCGCGCTCGGTCGCGCACAGCGCGTCGTTCAGCCGCGTGGCAACGATGGCGCGATCCTCGGCGTGCGACAGCGCCAGATCGATGTTGCCCATCACGCCGACCATCAGGTTGTTGAAATCGTGCGCGATGCCGCCCGCGAGCAGCCCGAGTCCTTCGAGCTTCTGCGCGTGCACGAGCTGCGCTTCGAGCCGCGAGCGTTCGTCTTGCGCCCGGATGCGCTCTCCGACGTCGCGTGCGAGCACCAGCAACTGCTCGACTCCGTCGAAGCGCGCGCGCGACGAGCTGATCTCGATCCAGGAGCGCTCCCCTGCGGCGTCGAGAGTCTCGACCACGTGCACCGTGCCCTCCGCGAGCGCCTTGCGGTCGAGCGCCGGCAGCGTCGGCCCGATCAAGCATGCGCGCGTGCTGCCGAACAGCACCGCCGCGCGCTCGTTGGCCTCGACCACCGCGAAGGTCGCCGGGTCGACGACCAGAATCCCATCGTGCGAGTTCTCGAAGATCGCCCGGTGCCGCGCCTCGCTCTCGCGCAGGGCGCGCGTCCGGCGCGCGAGCTCGCGGCGCAGCACGAACTGCCAAGCACCGGCGATCAAGCAGCCACCGACGGCGATCCACAGGCTCCAGACCACGATGCGCCGTGAGGTCGACATCGGCTTGCTCCGCGGCTGCCAGCGCGCCATGTGCGCCTGGTAGATCTCGTCGAACTCGCCGCTCTCGCGCAGCACCGCGATGCCGGAGTCGAGCAGCGAGAGCAGCGCGCGATCCGTGGCGCGCACCGCGAAAGCGTAGTGACGCCACACCGAGCCGCTGTCGAGCGGGTGCTCGACGATGTCCGGGAGATCCAGTCGCTCGAGCTCGTAGCGCCCGGCGTTCTGCGGCGTGATCACGTAGTCGATCTCGCCCTCCAGCAGTGCCTCGAAGGTCTCCTGCAGTGTCTGGTAGGCCTCGCAGGGCAGCGCGTTGGCGGCGCACCACGTCTGGCCGATGCCGGCGATGGCCGCGCCCAGCCGCAGGCCGCGCAGATCCTCGACCTCCGCGACTTCGCGCGCGACGCGACGCGAATACGCGGCGCCGCGCACGAGCAGTACCGGGGTCGAATAGTCGATCGTGTGCAAGTGCGCGTCGAAAATCGGCAGCGGCCCGGCGATGTCGACGCGCCCCTCGGCGAGCGCCACGATCGGGTCTTCGTCCCACAACCCGACGAACTCGATCTCGCGGCCGCTGTCGCGCAGCGCGGCCTCGATCAGCGCTGGCGCGTAGCCCTCGTAGGGCGGCTCGCGATCCCACTCGACCGCGCCGCGCACGCGCAGGGGATGCAGCAAGCCGATGCGCAGCGGCGGTTCGCGCTGGAACTCACCTCGCGCTCGAGCGAACGCCGGAGCGAGGCAACACGCGATCAGCGCCGCGATGCGAGCGGCAAACAGAAGCGGGGGGAGCACACCGCCATCGTGGACACGCGCCGCGCGCATCGCAAGCAGCTGGCGCGACCTGGAGCCGCGCCAGCGACTCGCTCAGGCGCTCTCGCTCTCGGGGATGCCGCTCGCCGGTCGCAGTCCGTAGCGATCGAGCTTGTTGTAGAGCGTCTTGAGCGCGATGCCGAGGGTCACCGCCGCGACCTTCTTGTCGCCGCCGTGGCGCTCGAGCGCCGCGATGATCGCCAAGCGCTCGAGCTCGTCGACGTTGAGCGTTGGCAAGTCGCCCTTCGAGGCCGTCTTGCGGAACACGTAGCGCTCGACCATCTCGGGCCCGATGCGCGTCCCGTCGGCCATCACGCACAGGCGTTCCGCGGCGTTCTCGAGCTCGCGCACGTTGCCCGGCCAGTCGTGCTCCTCGAGCCGCTGATAGGCAGCCTCGTCGAGCTCCACCACGCGCCCGACGCGCGCAGCCGAGCGCGCCACGAACGCCTGTGCAAGCCCGCGAATGTCCTCGCGACGCGCGCGCAACGGCGGAACCTCGATCACCAGCGGTGCAACGCGGTAGTACAGGTCCTCGCGGAAGCTCCCCTCGCGGATGCGCTCGAACAGGTCGCGATTGGTGGCCGCGATCACGCGCACGTCGACCTTGCGCGTGCGGTCGCTGCCCACCGGCCGGATCTCGCCGAACTGCAGCGCGCGCAACAGCACCGGCTGGACGGGCTTGGGCAATTCACCGATCTCGTCCAGGAACATCGTGCCGCCGTGGGCCGCCTCGAACAGGCCGATGCGGCGCTTGTCGGCGCCCGTGAACGAGCCTTTCTCGTGCCCGAAGAGCTCGCTCTCGACCAGCGTGCTCGGCACGGCGCCGCAATTGACGACCACGAAGGGCTGGATGGAGCGCTGCGAGAGCGAGTGGATGTTGCGCGCGACGAGTTCCTTGCCCGTGCCGTTCTCGCCTTGGACCAAGACGTGGCTGTCGCTCTTCGCCACGCGCTCGATTTCGTGCCGCAAACGCTTCATGGCCTGCCCTTGGCCGAGCATGCCGCTCTTGGCGAAGTCCTGCTCGACCACGCGCCGCAAGCGCGCATTGTCGTCGATCAGCGCGCGGCGCTCGATCGCGCGCCGCAGGACCTGCTCGAGCACGTCCAGCCTGACGGGTTTGGTCAAGAAGTCGTGCGCCCCCTGGCGCATGGCCTCGACCGCTTCCGGGACCGCCCCGTGTCCAGTGAGCACGACCACCTGCGCGCCCTCGTCCGCGGCGCGAATGCGCTTGAGCAACTCGATGCCGTCGATGCCCGGCAGGCGCAGGTCGAGCAAGAGTGCGTCGGGAGGTTCGGCGCGCAGCGCTTCCACGACGCCTTCGGCCGAGGGGAACGTGCGGGTCTCGAAGCCGGCCTCGTCGAGCTCGCGCCCGAGGACCTTGCGGAGCGTGTCGTCGTCGTCGACGAAGAAGATGCGCGGTTTCATGTGGTGGAGAGAGGCACGCGCACGCGGAACAGCGCGCCGTGGCTGGTGTTCTGGACCTCGACGCGACCACCGTGGGACTCGACGATGCGGTGCACGATCGCCAGGCCCAAACCGGTGCCCTTGCCGGGGTCCTTGGTGGTGAAGAACGGATCGAAAATGCGCTCGAGGTGCTCGGGCGCGATACCCGGACCTTGGTCCTCGACCTCGAGCACGGCCACGCCGTCGTCGCGCCGACAGGCGACGCGGATCGTGCCGCCCGCGGGGCTGGCGTCGATCGCGTTGTGCACCAGGTTGAGCAGCACTTGCTTGCACTCCGATGCGCGGCCGTACATCGACGGCAGCCCCGGATCGCAGGCGCGGGCGAGGGTGATGCTGCGCGCGCGCAGGCGGTGCTCGAGCAACACCTCGAGCTCGCGCATCATCTCCTCGACGGAGAACTCGACCTTCGGCCCGCCCTCGCTGCGTGCGAACTCGAGCAGGCGCGAGGTGATCCCGTGGGCGCGGTAGGCCTCCTTGGCGATGATCTGCAGGTACTCGCGCTGCTGCTCTGGCGTCGAGGTGCCGCGCTCGAGCTTGCGCTCGAGGCCCTCGGCGCAGGAGGCGATCGAGGCCAGCGGGTTGTTGATCTCGTGCGCGATCCCGGCCGCCATCGTGCCCAGGCCCGCGAGCCGCGCGGCCTGCACGAACTCGCGCGTGCGCTCCTCGACGCGCGCCTCCAGCCCGCTGCGCATCTCGTGCAGATCCGCCGCCATGCGGTTGAACTCGCCACCCAGCTCGCCGATCTCGTCGCCCGAGTCGATCGCCACGCGGTGCGTGAGCTCCCCACCCGCGATGCGAGCCGCGCCTTCGCGCAGCCGCTCGACCGGCCCGACGACGAAGCGCCACACCATCCACAGCACGCTCGCCAGCACCGCCAGTGCGACCGCGGTGGTCCACAGCACGGCATTGCGCAGCGAGAGCCCGTCGCGCTGCAGCTCGTTGCTCGAGTCGAGCGCCTCGTCGCGCACCTCCTCGTGCAACACGTTGGCGTGGTGCCGCACGATCGCGACGTTCTCGCGCAGGTCCTTCGCGCCGCTGCGAATCGCATCGGCCAGCTCGTCGAGCTCGCCCTCGATCGAGCTGTAGAGCTTGTCTTCCTCCTCGGTGTGTTCCTCCGACGAGGGGTCGTGGCCCTTGGGACCGCGGCGCAACTCCTCCACCGAGCGCCTGGCCGAAGAAACGTACTCGAGCAGGGTCTCGCGCTCCTGCGGCTCGATCACGTCGCCGACGCGCACGAGCAAGTGCGTCTCGAGCATGCGCAGCGCGTGCAGCACGTCGCGCGAGAAAGCCGCTTCGCGCTGCTCCTCGAGCACGCGCCGCACGCTGTTCTGCATCTCGGCCACGCGCAGCGAGACGCTGACCCCCAGCCAAGCGAGCAACAGCGCGAGCACTGCGAACACGACGGCAACGCGGTGCGCGAAGCCGAAGCGCCAACGCGGCGCGCGCTCGTGGACCGTATCCATCGCTCAGCGCCTCACCTTGAACGTCAGGTCGAAGGCCAACTCGCCCGCGAATTGAGGCGCGGTCGACAGTAACCCAGCCCGAGCGCGCGAGTCGAGCTCGTCGATCCCGATCACCGCGTGCAGACGCACCAGGTTCCCCGGCATGCGCAGCCAAGTGGCGGCCACGGCGCTCTCGTGCGAGTGCCCCGCGCTCGACCAGCGCGCGCGCAGCTCGCACATGCGCGTGCCCGGCGCGGCGGTCGAACGGCAGGTCACGCTCTCGGCGCGCAGCATGATCCTGCCCAGCGCGGGCCAGGCCCGAGCGACCTCGTCGTGATCGGATCCGATCGCGAGATCGAGCGACATCGTCGACTCGGCCGCGTCGATCGACAGCGAGCCGCTGACTCCGACTTCGAGCGCGATGCGCCCGTCGCGCGCGTCCGCGCCGTGGAGCAGCGCGTGACTGTCCTCGGCCACGACATCGAACACTTGGTCCTTCCCCGGAGCGCGGGCGGCGAGCAGGAACAGCGCCGGCGGCTCGAACTCGCTGGCGGTGAACTTCACGCTCGGATGCAGCGGCTCTTCGCGCGTGCTCTGGCGCACGCTGAGCGCCGCGCCGGAAATGGCGAGCGGCGACGCGAGCAGCAACAACGAGCTCCACTTCACGCGACGCCTCCGCGCTCGGTGAGGGCGCGCCACCAAACCGAAGGACGACGCAGCTCGCTGAGCGGGACGTAGTCGCCGGTGATCGAGACCAGTGTGTCCACCAGCCGCGGCCGGCGCGCGAGCACTCCGAAGGCGGCGCGCACCAAGCTCGGGTGCTTGAGGCCGCGCTGGAGCAACGTCGAGAGCGCGGCGCGCGGAGCGATCTCGCGGCTGCGAACCTCGAGATACGGCGCGAGCGCTGCGGCGTCGCGACGTCGGGCGTGCAGCGCTTGGGTGAGCGCTGTCGCGAGCGCCTCGGCACCCTTGAGCGCGAAGAAAATGCCCTCACCGGTCACTGGGTCGACGTAGCCGCTCGCGTCGCCGACCAACGCGGCGCCGTCGAAGGTCTGAGCGCGGGTGGTCATGGCCATCGAGCCGATGCCGCGCACCGGATCGACGCGCCGTCCGGCGCGGATGCGCTGGCCGAGCGCCGGCGTGAGCTCGAGCCAGTGCTCCAGCGCCTCGTCGCGCGGCAGTCCCGTGCGCGCGAACTCGGCCGCGTCGAGCACCAAGTTCAGGCTGACCAGTCCGCCGTCGACCGGCGCGCAGGCGAAGAAGCCGTGCTCGAGGAAGTGCACCTCCGCGCGCTCGCCCCAAGGCACGTCGGAGTAGCGCGTGGTCAGCGCGAGCTTGTCGAGCCACTTCGTCGGCTGGCGCACGCCGAGCTCGCTCGCCACCATCGAGCGCACGCCGTCGGCACCGATCGTGAAGCTCCCGAGCAGCTCGAGCACTTCCCCACCGGCATTCTTGGCGCGCAGCCCTTCGACCGTGCCGTCCGCCGCGCGCAACAGCTCGAAGGCCCGGAAACCCTCGAAAAACTCGACGCCTCCCGTGCGCAGCGCCGCGCGCAAGAGCACCTCGTCGAACACCTCGCGCCGCACGGCCCAACCGTGGTCGAAGGGCGCGAGAGCTCGACCGACGTCGACGAAGCGCCCGTGAACGCGCTGCCCATGGGCATGCAACAACATGCCGCGCACCTCGCGCGCTCCGACGCGTTGCACGTCGTCGAACACGCCCAGATCGCGCAGCAGCGGCAGCACCTCGGGGCTCATGAACTCGCCGCAGGGCTTGAAGCGCGGGAAGCGCTGCGCGTCGACCAGGGCGACCCGGAACCCAGCGCGCGCCAGGCGCTGGGCGGTGGTCGAGCCCGCCGGCCCCGCGCCCGCGATCACCACGTCGAAGGCGAGCTCAACCATGGCCGACCTCCGGCACGCGCGCGCTGACCAGGATCGCCGGCAGCACGACAGCGTCCGACACGAACGCGGTTGCGATCGTGGCCGTGGCCAGCCCACAGAACTCGACGGTCGTCGACAGCGAGCCGCACAATCCGACGGCGAAACCGACACCGAGGACGATCGAGGTGACGAGCAGCGCGCGACCGCCGTGCTGGAACATGTGCTCGACCGCGGCGAGCGGCTCGACGCCGCGCTGGCGCTGTTCGCGGAAGCGGTGCAACAGGTGGATCGTGTCGTCGACGATCAGCCCGAGCAGCACCGATCCGATCATCGCCGTCGCCACGGTCAGCGGCCTGCCGAAGAGCGCCAGCGTCGCGTACACGACGATGCACGGCAGCACGTTCGGGATCATCGCCAGGACGGCGTAGAACAACGAGCGGAAGCCGATCCAGAAGATCACGAACAGTGTGACGAAGCTGGTGGCCGCGCCGAGGATCGCATTGCGGATCAGGCGCCCCGAATCGCGGGCGATTTGCACCGCGAGGCCCGTGACACGCACGTCGGGTGCTCCGAAAGCCGCGGCGCGGGCCTCGATGTGCTCGAACAGGGGCTCGCGCCGCGAGCTGCCCGAAGGCGCGATCAGGAAGCGCACCAGCCACGCTCCGCCCTTGGACAAGAGCGGCGGTCCGGCGGCGCCGGCGACCTCGGGCCGCGACAGCACGTAGCCCGCGAACAGCGCGAGCTCGACTGGATCGGCCAGCTTGCTCCCCGCGGGAACGAGCAAGTCGAACACGTCGGCCCCGCCGATCTCGCTGGTCAGCGCAGCCGTGTCGCGGCGGAAGCGATGCTCGGCCGGCAGCACACGCTCGGGGTCGTTGTCGACGCTGATCTGGGTCCACAACCCGAGCCCGCCGAGCGCGACCAACACCGCGCCGACGCGGATCGCCAAGGCGCGCGCGGCGACCCAATCGGCTGCGCGACGGCCGAGCGCTCCGGTGGTGCGCCCGTGGCGTTCGACGAGCCGCGCTCCGACGCGTCGCGCGAACAGCGTGAGCAGCGCCGGCGTAGCCAGGCCGGCGATCGAGTAGGTCAACGCCGTGCCGAGCGCCGCGAACACGCCGAAGTCGATCACCGCCGGGATCGAATTGAACGCCAACGCCAGGAACCCGACGACGGTGGTCAAGGCCGAGAGCATCGCAGGCTTGATCAGGTCGGCGAGTGCCGCATGCGCCGCGACCTCGGGCGCGAGCCCGTCGTGCAAGCGATCGAGATAGGCCTCGATCCAGTGCACTCCGGCCGCGACGCCGACGGTCAGCAGTACCGGCTGCAGCATGACCGAGATCGGGTCGAGCTCGCGTCCCAGGAGCGCGTAGATGCCGCTGGTCCAGACGATGCCGATGCCCGCCGGCGCCAAGATCGCGAGCACCAAGCCCGCGTGACGATAGTAGAGGAACAGGAGCGCCAGGAACGCTCCGACGACCAAGGGCAGGATCGTGCGCTGCTCGGCTTGGACCTCCTCGGCGATCACCAGCTCGCCCAGGGGCTGGCCGCTGAGCGCCGGCCGCAATCCGGCCGGACACTGCTCGCGCACCAGGTGCTCGACCGCCCCGACCGCGCCGGCATAGTCGCCCTTCTCGGCGTGCAGCTCGATCGCCCACACACGCGCGCCGGAACCGGTGTTGGGCCAGTTCCTCAGGCTCTTGACCCCGGGGAGCGCGCGCACCGCGGCGGCCAGCCGCTCGAGCTCCTTGGCCTCGACCTCGGTCACCGTCCCGGAGCCGACCGGCAGCGCCTGGAAGGCCGCCATGATCACGACGTCGCGTCCGAATTGCTCGACGCGCTCGACCAGGGCCTGGGCCTCGCGCGAACCCGGCGACTTGAGCGCGTCGTTCTCGATGTCGACGCTCAAGTCGAGTTGGCGGATTGCGAGCCAGACCGTTGGCACGAGCAAGACGAGCAAGAGCCACCAGGCTCCGCGCTGGGTCCGATGCGCCTGTGTCACGGGGCCCAGCTTTAGCATCCTGCGTGCCGCTAGGCTCGCGCGAGCTCCGCTGGCTCAGTGCGCTCGCGCGTCCGAGCCCAACGGCGAGCGATTGTCATTCGTGCCGCGCCTCCGCAAGTCGTACAACGCTCGCCACGCGCTCGAGCCGAGCGAGCTCCGCGCTCCCGCGTCCGCACTTGGCGCAGTCCTTGCTTTTCGGCACGGCGCGGGCCGGCAACGGTCCGCTTCGCTTGTCCGAGCGCATCCGCGACGTGCGGGCGCTGGACCGCGGTCCGAGTGGCAGACTCGGACGCCAGGCGAACGACTTCCAGGCACATGAAGAACCCACGAGACGAGTCCATGGCGAGCAAACTCCTCCAAGGCATCGGCGTGCTGGCGCTGGTTGCGCTGGTCGGCGGCTCCGTCGCGGCGCTGATGGTCGTCAAGCAGCGCATCCACGTCACCGTCGCGGACGAGGAGGCCGCCGCGCAACGCGGACCCGACCCGCTCGAGCTGCTGCGCGCGGACGTGTCCGAGCTCAAGGGCGACGTCGCGAGCCTGAGCGAGGGTGTCGGCAACCAGCTGCAGGCCCTGCACGGCGCGCTCGAGGAGTCCGCGACGACCCGCGAACAGGCGCTGGCGCGCGAAGTGGCCGAGCTCAAGCGCCAGCTGCAAGCACTGGCGGCGCGCGCCGATCAGAGCGCAGGGGAGCTCGCCCAAGCCAAGCTGCAGCTCGAGGAGCGCCTGTACGGCCTGGCGAACGGCCTCCAAAGCCTGTCGACGGCGGTCGCCAACGCGCCCGCGATCGAGGTGACGCCGCCCCCGGTCGTCAGCGCGCCCCCGCCGGTCAAGATCCCGGTTGTGACGCAGGTCGACACCCCGCCGCAGTCCGAGGCCACGCCGCCGACGCCGGCCGCGGAGCCCGCCACGGGCGACGCGAAGAAGGGCTTCCTGTCGTTCAAGTTGCCGTCGCAGACCTTCGCCTTCGACAAGCTCCAGAAGCTGAGCATCGTGCCCAGCCTCTCGCGCGTCGGGTTCGATGCGAAGAGCACGCTGCACGACTTCAGCGGCGTGACGCAGAAGGTCGAGGGCGAGCTGGTCGCCAACCTGGCCAAGCCCAACGAGGGCTGCAAGGGCACGCTGGCGGTCGACGCCGGGTCGCTCGACACCGGCCTGGCCGACCGCGACGCCGAGATGCGCAAGCAGCTCGACAGCGCCAAGCACGCCTCGATGCGCTTCGTGTGGACCGCCTTCAAGGTCGACTCCAGCGACGCGGCCCTGATGAAGGTCTCGGGCACCGCCAGCGGTCAATTGACGATCAAAGGTACGACCCGTGACGTATCGATGCCGGTGCGCATCTCGGTCGACGCTAGCAAGCGCGTGAGCATCGAAGGCGAGACCAAGATCAAGATGAGCGACTTCGGGGTCAAACCGCCCAGTCAGTTGGGCCTGATCTCCGTCGAGGACGAGCTCAAGTTGTGGATCGCGTTGCGCGCGCGCTCCCTGGGCGCGGTCGAGGAGAGCAAGCCGTGAGGTGCGCCTGGCTCGCGCTCGCGCTGGCGCCGGCGTGCATCACGCCCAGCGTGGTCGACAGCTCCGGCCGCCAAGTCGAGGTCAAGGCCGAGCAGCTCGCGTGGCGTCCGGCGACGGCCGCCGACCTCAGCGGTCTGTTCGAGTCGGTGGCGATCGAAGGCGAGGCCGCGGCGGCCTTGTGGCGCGCCTACTACCACTTCGCGGCCGATGGCACCTACACCGGAGCGGCGCTGGTGATCGGCGGCGCGAATCCGGAGTTCCAGACGCTCTCGGGCTCGTGGCGGCTCGAAGGCGGCTTGCTCGACCTGGGCGACGGCATTCCGATCCTGGTGTCCGCCGCAGAGCAGCTCTTGCGCATGGAGAGCGAGGGCGGCGTGGCGATGTTCCGCCGCGCGGCCGTGCAATGAGCACACGCATCGCCAGCGCGCTTGGTCGCGACGGAACCCGCGCCGGATCGCGCACGCGGACGCCGAACACGGAGCGCCGCTAGCGCGACCATGTCGACGAAAGCCAACGACCTGACGATCTACGAGCGCCGCGCGAACGAGTGGTGGGATCCACGCTCGCCCGCGTTTCGCTCGCTGCACTCGGTCAATCGCTTCCGTGTCGAGCTCCTGTTCGATTGGCTCGGACGCGATTGGAGCGGGCGCACGGTGATCGACGTCGGCTGCGGCGGCGGCCTGCTCGCGGCACCTTTGTCGAAAGCGGGTGCACGCGTGATCGGGCTCGACCTGAGCCACGCGAGCCTGCGCGCCGCGAGTGAGCGAATCGGCCGGACATTCGTGCGCGCCGACCTGATGCGCGTGCCTTTGGCGAGTGCAGTGGCGGATGTCGTGCTGCTCGCCGACGTGCTCGAGCACGTCGAGAACGTCGAGCTCGCGCTGCGCGAGGCATCGCGTTTGCTCGTCGCGGGCGGAGTCGTCTACGTGAACACGATCAACAGAACGCGTCGCGCGAAGCTGCTCGCCGTCGATCTCGCCGAGGGCGTCGGACTCGTGCCGCGCGGCACGCACGACGCGCGCCTGTTCGTCGAGCCCGACGCGCTGCGCCAAGCGGCGTGGAGGCACGGCTTGGTGTTGGACGAGCTCCAGGGAGAGCGCGTGGATCTGTGGAAGACGGTTTCGCGTTGGGCGGTTGCGCTGCGGCGCAGCGACGACCTGTCGGTCGGCTACAGCGCGTTGTTTCGAAAGGCGGCCACCCTGTGAATCGCTCTCGTCGAGTCGCGATCGCGTTGCTCTACGGCATCGCGTCGCACGCCATCTTCGTCGTCGCCGTCACCTTCATGGTGATCGCGCTCTACAACGGCTTGCGCATCGGTCGCGGCCCGTTCCACGGCACGTGGGCCTGGCTCGCGAACACGCTGCTGATCGTGCAGTTCCCGCTGCTGCACTCGTATCTCCTGTCGGCCGGCGGTCGCAAGATCCTGGCGCGCTTGGCGCCCGCGGACTTGGGGCAGGACCTGGCGCCGACGACCTTCGCGCTGATCTCGAGCCTGCAAGTGCTGGCGACGTTCGCGCTGTGGAGCCCGAGCGGCATCGTGCTCGACGAAGCCAACGGCGCCTGGCTGTGGTTGTTCCGCGCCTCGTTCGCGGGCAGCTGGCTGTTCCTGATCAAGGCGCTCAACGACGCCGGACTCGAGCTCCAAACCGGATTCGTCGGTTGGAGCTCGGTGTTGCGCGGCAAGCGCCCCGAGTTCGGTGAGTTCCCGACCCACGGCCTGTTCCGCCTGTGCCGCCAGCCGGTGTACCTGGGATTCGCCCTGACACTGTGGACCGGTCCGGTGCACACGCTCGACGGACTCGTGCTCGCGCTCACCTGGACCACCTACTGCATCGCGGGTCCGCTGCACAAGGAGCTGCGTTACCTCGGTTGGTACGGTGAACGATTCTCGCGCTACCGCGCGTCCGTGCCCTACATCCTGCCTAGACTCCGCTCATGAACATCGTCTCCGCCGCGAGCGCGCTGCCCGAACACTACTACGACCAGCCCACCGTCAAGAAGCGCCTGGAGCGCATCTGGGCGCATCGCCCCGAGATCGTGCGACGCCTGGACACGCTGTTCGAGAACTGCGGCGTCGAGGGGCGCCATTTCGCCCTGCCGATCGAGCGCTACGAGGGACTGGAGACGTTCGGGCAGTTCAACGACGAGTGGATCCGCTGCGCGCTGGAGCTCGGCGAAAAGGCCGTCCACAAGGCCCTCGAACGCGCCGGCCTCGCGCCGCGCGACGTCGACATGATCATCACTTCGACGGTCACCGGCCTGGCCGCGCCCTCGATCGATGCGCGCCTGTGCAACCGCCTCGACTTCCGCTCCGACCTCAAGCGCATGCCGCTGTTCGGTCTGGGCTGCGTCGCCGGCGCCGCGGCCCTGGCGCGCGCCACGGACTTCGCCAAGGCCAACCCCAAGTCGGTGGTGTTGGTGCTGACGATCGAGCTGTGCTCGCTCACCTGGCAGCGCAACGACTTCTCGCTGGCGCACATCATCTCGGCGGGGCTGTTCGGCGACGGCGCGAGCTGCGCAGTCGTCACCGGCGCGGAGCATCCGTCCAAGGGCCTGCGCGTCGTCGACACGCGCTCGGTGTTCTATCGCGACACCGAGGACGTGATGGGCTGGCGCATCGACGAGCACGGCTTCAACATCATCCTCTCGCCCTCGGTGCCGAGCGTCGCCAAGGAGCGCCTCGGACCCGACTGCGCCAAGTTCCTGTCGGACCACGGGCTCGCGCCCAGCGACATCTCGTTCTGGATCTGCCACCCCGGCGGCCCCAAGGTGCTCGCCGCCGCGCGCGACTCGCTGGAGCTGAGCGACGACGCGGTGGCGCTCTCGTGGGAGTCGCTGCGCAACGCCGGCAATCTCTCGAGCGCCTCGGTGATGTTGATCTTGGAGCGCACGCTCCAGCAGCGGCCGCCGAAGCCGGGGAGCAAGGGCGTGCTGCTCGCGATGGGGCCGGGCTTCTGCTCGGAACTGCTGCTGCTGCAGGCCTGAGAACCGAGTGCTCGCGAAGGACTGAGGGCGCGAGCTCTCAGGATGTCGGGTGCGCCGTCGCCCGCGGGGCGACGCACGTCGAGCCCGTGATTCCGCTCGGTCTCCGTGCTCAGCGCCTGCGCGCCGGACGCGCGTCGCTGGCTGCGAGCGCGTAATAGGCCTCGGTCAATGCGCGCACGCGCGGTCCGACGCGTCCAGTGCCGATGACACGCTCGCCGATCCGCACCACCGGAACGGGGCCGCGCGCCGAGCTCGACAAGAACGCCTCGTCGAGCGTTTCGAGCTCGGCCAGCGGCAGCCGCCGATGCACCACCGTGAGTCCGAGCTTCGGCGCGAGGTGCAGCAACACGGCCAGGGTGATGCCCTCGAGCACGCCGTCACCCGCGGTGATCAACTCGCTCCCGCGCACGAAGGCGACGTTGGAGCTCGAGCACTCGAGCACGCGCTGCTGCTCGTCCAACAACAGGTGCTCGTAGCGCTGCTGCGAGCCGATCGGAAAGGGCTTGCGCGCCAGGACGAACGCGGTGGTCTTGATGCGCGGCGAGTCGCGCCGCAGGTGCGGCGCGAAGTCGAGCGCCACGCCCTCGCGCAGGAAGGCCTCGGGCACGGCCACGAAAGGCGAGAGCGCGATGAACAGGTCGGCGCGCACCCCGTCGAGCTCGTGCTCGTGCTCGAGCACGTCGAAGCGCACGCGCGCGTCGTCGAGCGGATAGTCGCGCACCGTCGCGTCCAGCGCCGACAGCAAGCGCTCGCGATCGAGCTCCTTGTTCCAGCCCAGGCCGCGCATCGAGCGCTCGGTCCGCGCCAGGTGCTCCTCGAGCCACAGGAAGCACTCGTGGCGGAAGGTGCGCAGCGCCGAGTAGACGCCACCGGGCAAGCGCTCCAGCAAGTCGTGCACTGTCCCGCCCGAGACGGCCGTGCTCAGCGCACGCGGCCCCGACGGAGGGACGGCGAACAACTGCATCGCATTCGATCTGGTCTCTCCGGTCATGGTGAGCGCGCGCCAACTCCAAGCGTAGCGTCGCGCGCACGGCTACGATGCGCGCATGCGACTCATCTTGGCCCTCGCTTTCGTGACGTCTTGCATCGCGACAACTCCTCCGGCGCACGAGAACCCCACGGCACGCGGTCCGGTCGTGCTCGGCGAGCGCGCGCTGGCGATCCATCGCAGCGCACCGGTGTTCGACGGCCACAACGACCTGCCCGGCGAGCTCACCGAGCTCGTGCGCCAGGGCTTCGCGGGCTGCGACATCGCGCAGCCGCAGCCGCAGTTCCACACCGACATCCCGCGCTTGCGCCGCGGCGGCGTCGGAGCACAGTTCTGGTCGGTGTACGTGCCGGCGAGCACCGAGCAAAGCGGCGACGCGCTCGAGCGCACGCTAGAGCAAGTCGACCTCGTGCACCGCATGGTCGCGCGCTATCCGGACGTGTTCGAGTTCGCGCGCACGGCCGACGACGTCGAGCGCATCCGCGACGACGGGCGCATCGCATGCACGATGGGCATCGAAGGCGGCTACTCGATCGAGGGCTCACTGGCGTTCCTGCGCATGTTCTACGCGCTCGGCGTGCGCTACATGACGCTCACCCACTCGGACACGACCGCTTGGGCCGACTCCGCGACCGACGATCCGCGCCACGGCGGCCTGAGTCCCTTCGGAGAGGACGTGGTGCGCGAGATGAACCGACTGGGCATGTTGGTCGACATCTCGCACGTCTCGGTCGAGACCATGGAGGACGTGCTGCGCATCTCGAAAGCGCCGGTGATCGCCTCGCATTCGTCGGCCTACGCGATCGCGGCGCACCCGCGCAACGTGCCCGACCACGTGCTGCGACTGGTCGCGGCCAACGGCGGCGTGGTGATGGTCAACTTCAGCTCCGGCTTCGTGCATCCCGAGTCGGCCAAGAAGACCGCGGGGATGTTCAAGGTGATGCGCGAATACCGCGAACGCTATCCGGACGCCACGGAGCGCCGCGCGCGGCTCGACGAGTGGTTCGCGAGCCTGCAGCTCGAGCGCGGCACCGTGCGCGACGTGGTCGACCACATCGAGCACATCGCGCGCGTCGCGGGCGTCGACCACGTCGGCATCGGCTCCGACTACGACGGCATCTCGATGCTGCCCGAGCAACTCGACGACGTCGCGCACTACCCGTACATCACGCAGGAACTGCTCGATCGCGGCTGGAGCGAGCACGACATCCGCAAAGTCTTGGGGCTCAACGTGCTGCGCGCCCTACGCGGAGCCGAGACCGTCGCGCGCGACCTGCGTTGAGCGCGCGCGGCGCTCATTCGAGCGCGATTTTCTGCCAGATGCTGGTCGACTTGCAGCCGCCGCGATCTCCGCCGCTGCCGTCCCAGATGGCCAGCGCGACCAGCGCCGGCGCGCCCGGTCGCAGCGTGACCTCGCGCTCGACGCGCGGCTCGAGCGAGCGCGTGAACACGACCGCCCACTCGCCGTCGTCGTAGCGCGCGGCGCACGCGAGCGCCTTGCCCTCGGACTCCAGCTCGCGGATCGCAGCGAAAGTCTCGGCCGACAGCTCCAACGGCCTGCCCGCGGCCACCGAGCTGCTCGGGGCCGGCAGGTACACCGGTCCGACGTCGAGCCGCGACTCGCCGAACACCGGATCGATCCAGGTGTGTGGCAACTTGCGCACGAGGTCGAGCATGCCCTTGGCGTCGATCATGCGCTCGGCCTTCCAGTGCCACAGGTTCACCGGTTGGTCGTGCGCGCCCATGCCGAAGAGCGGCGGCGCATCCTCGTTGGAGAACGCCAGCGCCGCTGCGTCGCGCAGCTCGCTCTCGTTGGTCGTGACGTCGTCGCGCGTCGCGTCGCGCCAGCGCAGCCGGATCGCGATGCGCTGACCATCGTGCACCGCGGCGACTTTGGCCCCGAGCACCGCCGCGGCATGCCACACCACCGGCGCCAGCACGACTTCGAGCTCGCGCGCGTCCCCCCAAGCCGCGGAGCGTGCGTCGTCCGGCAGCGCGGACTGCGTGCGCGGCACCTGAAGCGTCTCGTGGCGGTGCACCAGGCGCCGCTCGGAGTCGGCGGGGATCAGGCTCGCGGTGAACGTGGCGAGCGCGGCCACGTCGCTCGGCGGGAGCGAGAACACCGGCATCGACGTGCCCGGCAGTCCGACTTGGATGCGCGCCGCGAGCGCCTCGAACGAGCTGCCGCCCTTGAGGATGCCCGCGGTGAAATCGCGCGCCCAGTTGAGGCCGCCGTCCTCGTTGAACAGCACCTCGTCGCCGCGCCCGGTGCCGCCGGCGCCGTGGCACGTCTCGCAGTTGGCCCGGAACAGCGCGCGTCCGCGGGCGATGGTCGATGCGTTGACGTCGATGCGCCTCGGCAAGCGCACCGGTTCACCCGGCGTCACAGCGGCGCGCGCGCGGCTCTCGATCTCGGTCGCATCGAGCGCCTCTCCGCGCTCCAGGGCCTCGCGCGCCAAGCGCAGGGCCAGACCGCGACGGGCCAGCTCGCGCACGTGCGCCGCCAAGTCGCGCAGCGCCGGTTCGCCGAGCCAATGCCAGGCCGGCATCGACGAACCGGGCATGCCGCGCGCCAGCGTCGCCACCAGGTCGGAGTCGGTCGGTACGCCGTTGCTGGTGCTCGCGATCAGGAAGCGACCCGAAGAGAACGCGCGCGGCGCGGGGTACAGGAGCGGGGCCGCGATGCCGTCCGCTTCGCCGCTGGATCCGTGGCAGGCCGTACAGTGACGCGCGAACAGCTCGGCGCCGCGCTGGGCGTCACCGCCGAGCGCCACCGGCGCGCTGCTCGGCTCGAGCTCTGCGACTTCACGGCAAGCACCCACGAGGAGCAGCAGGCACGCAACGCGAGAGGATCTTTCGAGGCGCATGGCGAATCCTTCGCTGAGGGAACGCGGTTCGATGCTCGCACACAGCCAACGCTCTTTTCGGCCCGAAGTCGAGCGGCGCTCGTGCGCTACGAAACCAGCGAGCGCACGCTACGAAATCGAGCGTGGCCTTGGATAATCCCTCCTGCCCGTGGAACTCGACTTCCGCAAGAATCCAGCGCTGCTCTCGCAGGTGATCGACGCCATGGCCGACGGTGTGTTCACCGTCGACCTCGCCGGCCAGTTCGCGTCGTGGAGTGCCGGCGCCGAGCGCATCACCGGTTGGTCGCGCGACGAGATCGTGGGCCAGCCGTGCGCCACGCTCGAAGGGCCGGGCTGCAAAGGCTTCGGCAAGATCGCCGAGCTGCTCGCCGATCCGCGCGGCCGCGACGGCATCCAAGACGAAGAGTGTCGCATCGTGTCCAAGGACGGCCGCCCGTTGCACTTGCTCGGCAATCTGCGGCTCTTGCGCGACCCCGACTCGCGCGTGCGAGGCGCGGTGGGCACGTTCGCGGACCTGACTGCGTGGGTGGTCCAGCAGGCGCCGGCACCGCGGGCCGAGTCGGAGCAATGCGAGCGCTACGCCGGACTCGTGGGCCGTTCGAAACCGATGCTCGAGGTGCTGCGGCGCATCGAGCTGGCCGCGCAGAGCGACGTGAGCACGTTGTTGCGCGGGGAATCGGGCACGGGCAAGGAGCTCGCGGCGCGCGCGATCCACGGCCTGAGCGCGCGCAGCTCGCGGCAGTTCGTGGCGATCAACGTCGCCGCCGTTCCGGAGTCGCTGCTCGAGAGCGAGCTCTTCGGCCACATGCGCGGCAGCTTCACGGGCGCGGTCCGCGACAAGCAGGGAGTGTTCGAAGAAGCCTCGGGGGGGACGTTGTTCCTCGACGAGATCGGTGAGTTGCCGCCGGCGCTGCAGGCCAAGTTGCTGCGCGTCCTGCAGGAACGGCGCGTGCGCCGGGTCGGAGACAGCCGCGAGATCGAGGTCGACGTGCGCCTGGTGTGCGCCACGCACCGCAATCTCAAGGAGCGCATCGAACACGGCCAATTCCGCGAGGACTTCTACTATCGAGTGCGCGTGTTCGAGATCGAGCTCCCGCCCTTGCGCGAGCGCCGGCTCGACATCCCGCTGTTGGCGCAGCACTTCGTCGACGAGCTGGCTCCGAAGTACAAGAAGTCGGTGCGCGGCCTGACGCGCGAGGCACTCGAATGCCTGGTCGAGGCCCCTTGGCCCGGCAACGTGCGCGAGCTGCGCAACGCGATCGAGCATGCGCTGGTGGTCGTCACCGGCGAGCGCGTGGCCTTGATCGACTTGCCCACCGAGGTTCGCGAAGCGCGCGACCTGCTGCGCGGCGAGCGCGTGCCGTCCAACTTGCCGCCCGCGGCCGTGGCCGAGCGCGCCACGATCGCGTCCGCGCTCGATCGCACGCGCTGGAACCGCACCGTCACCGCGGACCTGCTCGGCATCAGCCGCATGACGCTGTGGAAGAAGATGAAGAAGTACGGTCTGACCTGAGCACCGTGCGCGGCCGCCGGCGTGCTCGCGCGCGCGTCGAGCGTCACTCGCCCCGCACTTCGAGACGCCGGCCGAGGTGCAGCAAGGCTCGGTTGTAGCTCTTGCGCACCGCGTCTTCCGCGCGCCCGAGCCGGGCAGCGATCTCGACGAAGCTCTGGCCCTCGATCGCGCGCCACACGACGATCGCCTTCAGTTGCGGGTCGAGCGCCAGGGCCGCGGCCCGCGCGCGCTGGGCCAGCTCGCGGCGAGCGATGCGTGTCGTCGCCGAGCTCTCGTCGCGCGCGAGCGCGTCGGCGGCCAACGCAGCGTCTCCGAGAGATTCGAGCGCCGCCACGCGTCGGCGCCGCCCGGCATCGCGGATGTCATTGCGCGCGATCGCGGTCAGCTTGCGCAGCACGACGTCGTCGTCCCAGGTCTCAGCGGCGCTGGGCGCGCGCAGGAACGACAGCCATGCGGCCTGCACGAAGTCCAAACTGTCCGCCGCGCGCCGTGATTCGGTGCCCAGGAGCGCCCGCACCCGCGCCAAGACTCGCTCGAGCGGCACGCGTGCCGCCGCGTTCTTCCTGCTGGACTCCCCCATCGCTCGCCGCCTGCATTCCCGCCCGGAGGTCGAGCGCAGACGGCGACGAAGCGTGACCACGCGACCCTAGAGAAACGCGCTGGCGCCGATAGGCTCTGCGGCCATGCAACCCACTCGCCCGCTCCTGGCACTGTCGTTCGTTGCGCTGTTCGCACTCGGCGCCTGGCAATCGACGGGAGACGAGCGCGTGCTGCTCGGCCCGGACGGTCATCGCTACGAGTGGGTCAAGGGCTGGGGCAAGCTGCCCGCTGGCATGAGCTTCGGCAACACGCACGGCTGCATCGTGGTCGATTCCTCCGATCGCGTGTACATGAACACCGACACCGAGAACGCCGTGATCGTGTTCTCGCGGGAAGGCGAGTTCCAGAAGAGCTGGGGCAAGGAGCTCGCCGGCGGCCTGCACGGGATGTGCATCGTCAAGGAAGGCGACGCCGAGTTCTTGTATCTGACGCACACCGGGCGGCACGAAGCGCTCAAGGCCACGCTCGACGGCGAGATCTTGTGGACACTGCCCTGGCCCGAGCAGTCGGGCGTGTACGCCAATGCGGGTGAGTACGCGCCGACGAGCATCGCCGTCGCGCCCGACGGGACGATCTTCGTGGCGGACGGCTACGGCAAGTCGTGGATCCACGTGTGGAGTCGCGAGCGCAAGTACCTGCGTTCGTTCGGCGGCCCCGGAAGCGAGATCGGGAAGCTGGCGACGCCGCACGGCATCCAGATCGACGCGCGTGGCGAGCAGCCCGTGCTGCTCGTCTCCGACCGCGAGAACCACCGCTTGCAGAGCTTCGACCTCGAGGGTCGAGCATTGGGTCCCGTGGGTTCCGAATTGCGCCGGCCGTGCCACACGCACCAAGCCGGTGGCGAGACGATCGTCGCCGACCTCGCGGGTCGCATCTCCCTGTTCGATGCCAAGAACGAGCTGATCGCGCACCTCGGCGACAATCCCGATCCGCAGAAGCGCGCGCAGAACGGTGTGCCGCGCGAGCAATGGAAGGATGGCGAGTTCCTCTCGCCGCACTGCGCGCGCTTCGACGCGCAGGGCAGCATCTACGTGCTCGACTGGAACGCGCTCGGCCGCATCACCAAGTTGCGCCGAGTCCGGTGAGTCGCGAGCTGGCGCCGCGGCAGGTCAACGCTGGCGCTTGAAGACCGCGATCACGTCGCGCGTCTGGCCGTAGCCCTGGTTGGTGTCGAAGGCGTTGACCAGCTCCCAGCCCTCGCGGCCCAGCTCGTTGAGCAGCGCCTCGAACTTCGGCCGGTCCAGCTTGCCGCCCAAGAAGCCGTGGGCTTCGAGCGCGATCGTCTTGTATTCCCAGTGGGTCATGGTGAGCGCCTCCAGTCAGGGCTTCCAGTCGAGCAGGTCGTCGATCGTGCGCGTCGAGACCGCATGGTAGCGCGGCCGGGCCAGCGCGTAGATCTCCCGCGCGCGCCGCAGCCCTTCCGGTGACTTCGCCAGCTCGGTGTACAGCGGCTTGAGGAACTTGCGCCGGCCAACGGAGCACAGGAACTCGGCCACGCGCGAGTCCGCGGCGGAGTATTGGTTGCGCACGCACGCCACCAGCCACTCGCACAGGATCTCGCTGTTGCGCGACTGAGTGAAACCGAAGACGCGATCGAGCTGCGCCAGCTGCACGACGCTCAAGCTGGCGGGCAGGGCGTCGAGGAAGCGCAGCCACTGCTGCGTCGTCCAGCCCTTGGTGACCAGCGCTTCGGCCGCGGTGCCGGCGGTCCAGCGCGCGACCTGGGCGTCGACTTCGTCGAGCATCGCGGAGCGCGGGCGCGGCAAGTCGGCGGGCACGCCGCCGTCGTACAGCCACTCGACGAGATTGAGCTTGGTCGCCGCGTCGGGATAGTGCGCGAGCAACTCGCTGCGCAAATACGCCAGGAACTCCTCGGTGGTCACGCTCATGAAGGCGTGCTCGTCGAACCAGCGGCGCAGGAAGCGATCGAACGCCGGCCGACCGACCAGCTCCTCGATGCGCCGCAGGAACAGCGCGCCCTTCTGGTACGGCACGCTCGTGACCGCGTCGTCGGGGTTGCGCCCCACCAGGTCGAGGTGCAGCATCCGCAGTCCGAGGTCGAGCGTCGGCAGCTCCTCCTCGTACTCGCGCAGGCCGAGCACCTTCTCCATGTTCGAGCGCTCGGGCCCGTAGACGCGCTCCATGATGCGCTGCTCGAAGTAGACGGTGAATCCTTCGTTGAGCCAGAAGTCACGCCAGGTGGCGTTGGTGACGAGATTGCCCGACCAGGAGTGCGCGAGCTCGTGCGCGACCAGTCCGACCAGCGACTTGTCTCCGGCCAGGATCGTCGGCGTCGCGAAGGTCAGCCGCGGGTTCTCCATGCCGCCGAACGGAAACGACGGCGGCAACACGATCAGGTCGTAGCGCCCCCAGCGGTACGGCCCGAAGAGCTCCTCGGCACTCTGCACCATCGCCTCCATGTCCTCGAGCTCGCTGCGCGCGCCGCCCAGGACGCTCGGCTCGGCCCACACCCCGCAACGCGCGGATACGGCGCTGAACTCGAGCTCGCCGCAGGCCAACGCGATCAAATAGCTCGGGATCGGCTGCTGCATGCGGAAGTGCCAGGCTCCGTCGGCGGCGCGTCCGAGTTGTTCGGCGCTCATCACCGGCGTCAAGCCCTGCGGCGCGCGGATCGTCGCGTCGTAGGTGATGCGCACCGCCGGTGAATCCTGCAACGGAATCCAGGTGCGCGTCAGGATCGCCTGGCCTTGCGTGAACAGGAACGGCTGCTTGCCGCCGGCGGTTTGCGCGGGAGCCAGCCACTGCATCGCCTCGGCGCGTTCGGTCGTGCGGTAGTGCACCGTGACCGAGGTGTCGTCGCGCGCGAGCTCGACGATCAGCTCCGACGCGGTGGCGTCGTCCTCGGGTCCGACGATGTACTTGCGCTTGCCGCCGGCGCTGCCCGTGACTCCCAGGATCTCGAGCGCGCGCACGTCCAACCGGAGCGGCGCGTCGCGGTCGATGCGCTCGAGGTCGAGCCGAGCCGAACCCTCGGCGCGGCGGCGCTCGAAATCGAGCGCCAAGTCCAAGCTCAAGTGCACGACGCGCACTCGATTGGGCTCGGCGTGCGAATGCGGATCGGCCGGGAGCGAACGACGGGTCGTGGTGGTCGGCATGACGGAGCACGCGCAGCAGAGCGCGACGAGGGCCGAGGAGAGGATCACACGCAGCATGCGCCGCCCATTGTGCCGACGCACGCGCGCCATGCACGTCGCTTCCGCACCCTCGGGCGCGCTCCGCCAGCCGGCCCGACCGCGCTCCGCCGTCGAGTTGCTAGAGTCCGCGGCCAGAATGGTCCGCTGGAGCGCAGTTCTGCTCATGGCGTGGTGCACCACGGCTTGCGCGGGCCTCGGGCAGCGCGAGGGCGTCACGTCGTGGGTCGAGCTCGCGCCGGGACGCGAGGCGCGCGTGACGATCAGCGGCAGCGGCGCGGGCGACGTGCGCATCGAGCTCGCCCATCGCGGCGGCGGTTGGGTGGGCTTCGAGCTCACCGACGTCCGCGGACGGAAGCTCGATGCGGGTCGCTTGGGCTGGTCGCGCGTGATCGTGCGCGAGAGCGAGCTGCCGGCGCGGCTGCGCCTGACGAGCTTCGGAGAGTCCGCGAGCGCGCGCTACGCGTTCATCCATGCGCACGGCGTGACCGCGACCTGGGAGCTCTCCGCGTCCGCGCCTTGAGCGCCCGTTTGGCTCACGCGTTGGCGTCGAGCGCGCGCTGCAAGTCGGCCTTGCGCAGCGGGCCGGCGGCGGCGATGCAGCACGCGTCGGGGTGCAGGTGCTTGCGCGCGGCGCGCTGCACGTCCTCGGACGAAATCGCCGCGAACTGTCGCGGAGCTTGCTCCAGATAGTCGGACGGCAGCGCGTAGCGCTCGGCCGAGATCATGTAGCCCGCGCGGCGCGCGGCGCGTTGGAAGGACAACGCGAACGAGCCGACGACGTAGTCCTTGGCCACGGACAGCTCGGCCTCGCCGACGCGCTCGTCCTGGATGCGCTTCATCTCCGCGCGGAAGCCCGCGATCGCGGTGCCGACCTTGTCGGGCGCGGTTCCGATGTAGGCCGTGAACGAGCCCGGGTAGGCGCCGGCGGTGCCGTGGATGTTGGCGTGGACCGAGTAGGCCAGCCCGAGCTCGTCGCGCAGGCGCATCGCGACGCGATTGGTGAATCCCGGACCCGTGCCCAGCACGTGGTCCAGCACCACCAACGCGGCGTAGTCGGGATCCGCGCGGCGGATGCCGAGATGACCGAGGAACACGTGCACTTGCTCGCGCTGGGCGTGGAACACGCCGCTGCGGGGCGCGATCGGCGGCAAATCGGGCTCCGGATACGGCAAATCCGTGCCGCGCGTCCAGCGCCCGAGCGCGCGGTCGAGCACCTTGCGCACGGCCTCGGGGTCGACGTCGCCGCAGACGGCGATGATCGCGCGCGCGCCGAGCCACTGCTCACGGTGGAATTCGACCACGTGCCGCCGCTCGATGCGCCGCACGCTCTCGATCGTGCCGGTCGGCGGCAGGCCGAGCCAGTGATCGCCGTACACCAGGTGCTTGAAGAGCTGCTCGCCTTGCACGCGCGGCTCGTCGCGCTCCAGGAGCAAGCGGTCGAGCAGGCGTGCCTTCTGGCGGCGCAACTCGTTGGCCGGGTAGGTCGGCGAGGTCAGGAGCTCCGCGAACATCTCGAGCAGCAGCTTCCAGTGCTTGGCGGCGATGGAACCCGACATGCCGTTGGACTCGCCGATGATCGCGCCGCCGTGCGTCTCGAGCGTCTCGGCGATCTGCTCCTCGTCGAAGCGCCGCGTGCCTTGGTCGAGCAGCCCGCCGACCAAGAATGCGGTGCCCTCGAGACCGCGCGGGTCGAGCGAATGCCCGCCGCGCATGTGCATCTGGATCGCCGTCACCGGCGCGCCGGGCCGCGGCGACACCAGCAACCGCGCGCCGCAGCGCAGCTCGAAACGTCGGATCGGGAGCTCGAGCTTGAGCGCAGGATTCAACGCTTCGCTCCCCGCCGCGCCGGCTTGGGCCGCGGCTTCGGAACGCACCAACCGACGACGCGCCGCTCGCGGGAGAGCAGTCGCTGCGCGCAGTCGCGCACGCGCCGCGCGTCGACCGCCAACACGTGGCCGAGCGCGTCGAGCGCGAGCTGCCAATGCGCGTCGGTGGCGAACTCGCCCAACTGCTCGGCCATGTCGCTGGCGGTCTCGTTGTCGTAGGCCTCGGCGGCTTCGAGCAACGAGCGCACGCGCGCCAACTCCTTGGCGGGCACGATCTCGCTCACCAGTCGCCCCAGCTCGGCGTCGATGGCCGCTTCGAGGCGCGCCAGGTCGGCCTTCTGCGAGCACTCGGCGAAGATCCAGAACACGCCGCCCTCGACGCGCGTGTCGTTCTGGGTCGAAATGCTCGTGGCGAGCTCGGTCTCGATCACCAGCTTGCGGTGCAAGCGCGACAAGCGGCCGCCGCTCAGCACGGTCGAGATCACGTCCAGCGCGTAGTCGTCGTCGCTCGCGACCTTGACCGTCGGCCAGCCCATGCACAAGCGCTTGCCCTCGTCGTCCCAGGTCATCTGGATGCGCCGCTCGCCGAGCACCGGCTCCTCGCGCGGCCGGAAGGGATCCGCCTCTTCGTAGGGCTGACCCGCGCCGATCGGCTCGAAGTGGCGCAGCACCTTGGCCAGCGCGTCGGCGGGCTCGAAGTCGCCGCACAACACCAAGGTGGCGTTGCCCGGGTGATAGAAGCGCCGGTGGTAGTCGCGCATCTCGTCGACCGACAGGTGCTCGAGTGCGTCGGTGTGGCCGATGACCGGGCGGCGGTAAGGGTGGCGCAGGAACAGCGTGGCTTGCACGAGCTCGGTCAAGCGCCGCCAGGGGTCGTCGTTGCCCATCGAGAGCTCTTCGAGCACGACGTCGCGCTCGGCGTCGAACTCGCGCGCGTCGAGCAGCAGGCTCTGCATGCGGTCGGCCTCGATCTCGAGCGCGGTTTCCCAGCGGTCGCTGGCGAGCTCGAACCAATAGGCGGTGTGATCGCACCCGGTGAAGGCGTTGTTGCTGCCGCCCAGGCGCGTGGTCGTGCGGTCGATCTCGCCCTTGCCGAAGCGCGCCGAGCCCTTGAACATCATGTGCTCGAGGAAGTGCGACACGCCGGCTTCGTGCTCGCGCTCGTTGCGCGCTCCGACGCGGTACCAGATCATCGCGGCCACGACCGGATCGGCGTGGCGTTCGGCCAGCAGCACGCGCATGCCGTTGGCCAAGCGATGCTCGGTGATCGAGGCACCACTCTTCTGGGCGCGCGCGATCACGCTGTGTCCGTCACTCATCGTGCGTCCTTGCGCTTGCTGATCCCCAGCAGCTTCTTGCGGCGTTGGCCTCGACCGCGACGGCCTTGATCCTCGCGCGGCTTCATGCGCTCGATGCTGCGGCGGCGGTCGCGGCGCCATTTGTCGCCCGACGTGATGCCGCGCCGCTCGGGGCCGGGGCCCGCGGGCGCTTGGCGCTTGAAGAACTGCGCGCGCGGATCCTTGCGCTTGTCGGGCAGCTCGGCCGCGTCACCGGTCACCTTGGATTGCTCGAGCAGCTCCTGGACCTCGACCCGCACCAGCGGACGCCACTGGCCTTCCTTGAGCGTGCGATCGGAGAGCGTCCCGATGTGCGTGCGGCGCAGCGTGAGCACGTTGAAGCCGACGGCCGCGAACACGCGGCGCACCTCGCGGTTCTTGCCCTCGTTGAGCGTCACGCTCAGGATCGACCACTCGTTGGTGCGCTTGAGCACCTTGACGAACGCCGGCGCGGTCCAGCCTTCCGCGAGACGCACGCCCGACTTGATCTTCTCGATCGCTTCGCCTTCGATGCGCCCGCGCACCTTGACCAGATAGGTCTTCGTGACGCCGTAGCGCGGATGCGCGATGCGATTGGCGAACTCGCCATCGTTGGTCAGCAGGATCAGGCCCGTCGATTCCTCGTCGAGCCGCCCGACGGTGTAGATGCGCCCCTTGGCCGGGTCGGTGACCAGGTCGATCGCGCGCATGCGCGCCTCGCGGCGGTCGTTGGTGCACACCACGCCGCGCGGCTTGTGCAGCAGGTAGTACTTGGGATCGGTGCGCTCGGGCTTGAGCACCACGCCGTCGACGTCGACCTGTTGGGCGCGCGGATCGACCTTGGTGCCGAGCGCGGTGACGATTTCACCGTCGACCATCACCTTGCCCTTGGCGATCAGCTCGTCGCACCTGCGCCGGGAGGCGATGCCGTGGTCGGCCAGGTACTTGTTGAGCCGCACCAGGTGCGGTTCGCCATCGTCCGGCAGTTCGGGGTCGAATTCGGGGTCGAGATCACGTCGTGCGGCACACATCGGGGCGACTAGGGTAAAGCCTGGAGCGACCGGATTCGCCTGTGGCGGCGCGAGACGGACAAAGTCGAGCTCCCGGGCTACCATGGCGGCCTCCCAGCGCAGCCGGCCGCCCCCCGCGGCCGCTCAGAAAGGCACGACCATGAACCTTCGAAGCACAGGGCTCGCAGCCTTGGCGCTCGCACTCTCGGCCTTGTTCGCCGAGCCGGCGCGAGCCCAAGCTCCGGGCAGCAAGCTGCCGCAGGTCGAACTCGAGGGCTTCGCGCAGACCGGCGCCAAGACCTTCGACGACTTCCTCGGCCGCGCGGTATTGATCGAGTTCTTCGCCTATTGGTGAGGCCCCTGCGGCGCACAGGTCCCGCACCTCAACGAGCTGCAAGCGAAGTGGGGTCCGAAGGGCCTGTCGATCGTTGGCGTGACCAACGAAGGCGAGAGCGAGACGGTCAAGTGGATCGAGAGCAAGGGCGCGAAGTACGCCTACGCCTACGACAAGGGCGGGAAACTGCAGCGCTTCTTCGGCGTCACCGGCATTCCTGCCGCGGTGCTCGTCGATGCCAGCGGCACGATCCTGTGGCAAGGACACCCGGGTAACCTCGACGAGGGCTTGGTCGCCAAGGCCACCGCGGGCGCGCTGCCCAAGCCGATGTGGGAGTGGTCCCCCGCGACCAAGGGCGTCAAGAACGCGCTGCTGAAGAAGCAGTACAAGGCAGCCATCGAAGAGGCTGCGAAGTTGACCGAGGCCGATGGCGCAGCGGCGATCCAGTCCGCGATCCAAGGCATCGTCAAGAGCAAGCTCGAGCTGCTCAAGGCTTCCTACGCCAAGGGCGATTTCCTGGGCGCGGAGACCCAAGCGGCGGGGCTGCAGAAAGAGCTCGCCGGCCTGCCCGAGGCAGACGAAGCCGCCCAAGTCGCCGCCGACATCAAGGCCAACGACAAGGCCGCGGCGGTGATCAAGGCACAGAAGCAAATCGCCAAGATCCGCGCGGGCGAGCTGCGCAAGAAGAAGGAGATCGAAGCGGCCATCGAGGATCTGCAGAAGATCCAAAAGGCCAATGTCGGGACCTTCGCGGCCGAGGAGGCCAGCGAGCTCATCACGCGGCTGCGCGGCGGCAAGGGCTGATCGTCCCTTTCGCGGCGCAGTCGACCGAAGGTGACAAAAGCAAGGAGCGCGGTCCGGGGCCAGGCCTCGGACCGCGCTCCGCTGCTTTCTCAGGCTCTCCCGCCCAGGCTCTCCCGCGCGGCCGACCTCGCATGCGCCTCGGCGACGACCTGCGATCGAGCGCGGGCGGGCGTGGCCGATCGCCGGCGAGCGCGCCACGACTGCTGCACGTTGCGTGTGCGCAGCGACTCGTCGAACGCCTGCGCCGGCTCAGCGACCGAGCTTGGCGTGCGCGCGCTCGATGGCCAGCTTGTACTCGGGGTTGGCGCCGCCGAACTTGATCGCGCGCTCGTAGTGGCCCAGCGCTTCGTCGATCTTGCCCGTCATCTCGAGCGCGATTCCCAGGCCGAAATGCGAGGACGCGCTGTCGGGCGCGGTCAGCAGGGCACTCTCGAACGCCGTCGCGGCCTTGGCCCAATCGTGCGCCTCGAGCGCGCGAATGGCGGACTCGCTGTAGCGATCGACCGAGGCCTCGACGATCTGCACTTCGAACGCGCCTTGCTGCGCGGCCGGCACGGTCACCGTGGTGCGTGCCTTGCCACCGCGCGCGGCGGCCCCGACCCAGGCGCACGACGGCGCGAGAATCCCCAACACGACGACCAGTGACCAAGCACTCGTACGGAAAGACTTCATCCCCTACCTCGACGAACGAAAACGGCGGTCGAACGCGCGCATTCTTGCATCGTCACTGCTCGCGCGCCAGAGCACGCAGAGCCGCCGCTGGCGAGTCCCGCGGGCCAGCTCACAGCCGCCCGGCGCGCTTGATCTCGAGGTACTTCTCGGCGAGCGCGACGGCCAGCTCCGCGGGCGGGATGTCCATGGTGATCACGCCGCGCCCCGAAAGGCGCTCGAGCGACGTGCGCCGCGCACGGACGTAGTCGAGGGCCGCGCACACCTCGAGCGCGTCCGCGTGCCCCTGGATGCCCTTCTCGAGCAGGCGCTCGACCTGCACCTCGCGCAGGCTGGCGAGCACCACCAGGTGCCTGCGGCGCAGGAGCTCGAGCGCCGGACGCAGATCGGCCTCGTCCTCGTCGCGCTGGTTGGTGAGCACGATCACCAGCGAACGGCGCTGCTGGAACGCCTTGAGCCGCGCGGCGGCCTCGACGAAGTCGGGCGGCTCGAGCGTGGTTTCCAGGTCGTACACGGCGTTGAGCAGCGTGCTCATGCTCTGCTTGCCCTTGACCGGCGGCAGGCGCCGATCGACGCCGCCAAAGGTCAGGAGCGACACCGAATCGCCCTGGCGCAGCGCGACGTAGGCCACGAGTAACAGCGCGTTCAGGCAGTGGTCGAAGTGCGCCGTTTCGCCGTCGAGCGCGCGCATCCGCCGGCCGCAGTCGAGCAGGAAAAGCACCTGCTGGTCGCGCTCCTCCTGGTACTCGCGCGAGATCGGCTTGCCGCGCCGCGAGGTCGCCTTCCAATCGATCTGGCGCAGCATGTCGCCCTGCTGGTAGTCGCGCAGTTGGCGGAACTCGAGACCTTCGCCGCGACGCTGACGGCGGCGGATGCCCATCAACTGGATGCGGTTCTCGAGCGCGTGCAGCGTGAATCCCGCGATCGACGCGAAGTTGGGGTAGATGCGCACGCTGCCTGGAACGCGCGCCAGCTCGCGCTTCACCCACAAGCGCCAGGGTGAGCCGCGCAGCACCTCGCAGGGGCGGAAGAGCCCCTCTCCGCGGCGCACCGCGCGCATGCGGTAGGTGAGCTCCAACCCTTGCCCGGCGGGAACGACGCACGTGCGCGGCAAGCCCTCGCACTCGGTGCGCTCGGGGTAGCCGTCGAAGAGCTCGACGCGCTCGCTGGCGCCGCTGGGGTTGAGCAGGCGTACGCGCACCGTGGTCCAGGCACCGAGCGCGAGCGAGTGGGCATGGGAACGCTGCACTTGAAGCGGCGCGCGGCGCAACACGCGCAGCGCGTCGACCAGCGCCAGCGCGAGGAACACGCCACCGGCCCAGGCCCAGGCTGCCACCAGCAGCGGGACGAAGCATGCGGCGAGTCCCAGCGCCGCCCAGGCGCAGGCCCCCGCGAGCGCGCGGCGCGTCGGGCTCATTCGCGCGGCGCTTCGACCTTCTGGAGGATCGAGCCCAGCACGGAATCGCTGGTGACGCCCTCGAGCTCGAGCTCCGGAGCGAGCGTCAGCCGGTGGCGTAGCACCGGCAGTGCGACGGACTTGACGTCGTCGGGCGTGACGAAACCGCGGCCTTCGAGCAGGGCCCGCGCGCGCGCCACCCGGATCAGGGCGATGCCGCCGCGGGGGCCGGCACCCATCGCGACGCCGCGCCAGGTGCGCGTCTCGCGCACGATGCGCACGGCGTACTCGCGCACGCGCGGCACGACCATGGAACGCGCGACGACGCGCTGCAGCTCGAGCACGTCCTCCGGCGACATGACGCGCTCGACCGAGCTGACCTCGAGCTGATCGCCCACGTGGCCGGTGGTGACGAGTTCGACGATGCGCGACTCCTCCTCGAGCGACGGATAGTCGACGACGATCTTGAGCAGGAAGCGATCGAGCTGCGCCTCGGGCAGCGGGTACGTACCCTCCTGCTCGATCGGATTCTGCGTGGCGAGTGTCATGAACGGTGGCGCGAGCTTCGAGGCCTCGCCCTCGATCGTGATCTGCCCCTCCTGCATCACCTCCAGCAGTGCCGCCTGGGTCTTGGCCGACGCGCGATTGATCTCGTCCGCGAGCAGCAGGTTGGTGAAGGCCGGCCCGCGCCGCAGCCGGAAGCTGTTCGAGCCCCCGTCGAACACGACGTGGCCGGTGACGTCGCTCGGCATCAGGTCCGGCGTGAACTGCACGCGCGAGAACTTGCCGCCGAAGGTGCGCGCGAGCGCCAGCACGAGCAAGGTCTTGCCCAAGCCGGGCACGCCCTCGATCAACACGTGACCGGCGGCGAGGAACGCCAAGAGCACCTGGTCGACCTCGTCGCGCTGGCCGATCACCACCCGCGAGATCTGCTCGCGCATCTGCGCCACTCGCTCGGTGGCGCGCGCGACTTCGGCCTCGCTCGAGGCTTGCATGTCCATCTCCGTCATAGGGCTTTCCTCAGTTCCTGCAGATCGCGGACGACGGCGACGAACTCCGCCGCCTGGTCGGTCTCGTGGAGCTCGAGCGCGCGCCGCACGCGCGCTTCGTCGAAGGCCGCGAGTGGTGCGAGGTGGGCCGCGAGCTCGCTCGCCGGCAACTCGCTCCAGTCGGGGCGTGTGAGTTGGATGCGCCGGCGCAGTTCCTCGCGCGGCGCGGCCAGCAGCGTGGCGCTGGCGCGGTGACGCCACAGGAAGCCGCCCGCGGCCACGACGTGCTCGGAGAAGTCGCGCCGGTCGGTGGAGAGCTCGGGCAGGAGCGGACCGAAGCGCGCCGCGGCGCGCCACAATGCCAGCGCCAGCGCCAAGAGCCCCGAGACGACGAATGGCCAGCCATGCTCCCACACGAGCGAGAACAGGCCCGCGGCGCGCTCGCCGAAGATCACCAGCGCGCGCTCGCGCTGCCCCTCGAGCGTCGCGAGCTGCCACAACGCGCGCGCATGATCGTGCTCGCCGAGCTCGGCATTCGTCGCCCAACGATCGTCGGCGACCAACGTCACGCGCCCCAGTCCGCGCGGCACGCTGAGCAGGCGCGCGCGCAGCGGATCGCCCACGACGATGTCGGCGGCGCTCTCGAGGTCCTCGAACACGAAGCGACCGGGCAAGCGCAGCGCGAGCGGACCCTGGTCGAGGTCCAGGCTCTCGATTTCCCCGGAGGTGTCGTCGAGCACGCACGCGATGCCGAGCGCGTCCGCCAGCGGCATCACGAAGCGCCCCTCCTCGAGGTCGTCCTCGATCGACTCCTGGAACGGGAGGTCGCCGGGAAACAGTGCGATCAGATGGCCGCCGCGCTCGCACCATTCCAGCAGCCGTGCCGCCGTGTCGCGCGACATGAAGCGCCCGCTGTCGCGCAGGAACAGACACGAGTCCACGTCGGGCAGCGGACCGAGCGCGGGCGAGCTCGAGGCTCGCATGCCCATGCGCGTCAGCAGTCGTTCGGCCGCCAGCAGTGGATTGCGCGCCGCCTCGCCGCGGTAGCCGATGTCCTCGGTCTCGTCGACCAGCTCGAACACCAGCGGTCCGAGCAACGCCACCAGCGCCGCCACCGCGAGCACGAGCGCCGCGATCCACCAACGCGCGGTCGACGCCTTCACGCGGTCCTCCGCTCGAACTCTTCGGCCCAGCGCGTGCACAGGGCCTGGGCCGCCTCGTCGCTCGGCCGCTTTGGTGAGTAGGCGCACACCAGCCAAGCTCGCGTGACCTCGCGGAAGTAGACCAGCCGCGTGCCTTCACCGAGCTTCTGCGCGCGCCGCAGGCAATCGCTCTCGGTGTCGCTCTTCTCCAGCTCGAGCGCTTCGAACTCGACCAAGCGCGAGATCGCCGCGCGGTACAAGAGCCCCATCGCGCCCACCGCGTCGCCAGCGCGCCACAAGGCCAGCGCGGCGGCGCCGATGTCCTGGGGCAGCGACTGCGGCCGCAGATCGAGCCCGAACAGATGTGTCGGCTGCTCGCGCGCGCGCTCGTCGGCTCCCGAGCGCTTCCACTCGATCCAACCGATGGCGCGCAACGTCAACACCACGACCGCGGTCAAGAGTGCCGCCAGGATCGTCCAACCGACGACCTGCACGATCATCGCGAGCGCCTCGAACCCGGAGCCTCCGCGGAGTCCCAAGTCGCCGCGCCAGCGCAATCCGCGGTGCTTGCGCGAGGTGTCGAAGTCGGGGTCCGCGAGCACCTCCGCGGCGACCTCGGCGGGATCGCGTTCGCCTGAGCCGACACCGGCCTGTTCCGCGTCCGTTGCGAGCGGGCGCGCGACTTCGCTGCCCCCACTGGCGTCGAGCGGTTCGCCCTGGCCAGCGGATGCGTGCGTCGCGAACGTCGTCGCCAGCGCGAACACCAGCGCCAAGGCTCCCACGAATCGTTGCGCGCCGCGGCGAGAGCGCTCGGCCAGACGCCGGAAGACGATCTCGATGTCCCAGCCTTCGAGATGCATGCGACGGTTGATGTAGAGCGCGAACCCGCTGGCGGCGTGCGCCGGTCCGGTCAACGAGTAGCTCGCGAGCCAAGCCCAGCGCAAGGCGCTCGTCAACCACCCGAAGTCCAGCTTGGCCCACTCGCGATCGCTCAGCGGCTGCAGGTCGGGCAAGAGCTCCGCGGGCGTGAAGAACACGATCAAGAGCAGCAATTGCAGCGCGAGCGACCACTCCAACAGGAAATGCAGCACACCGAGCGCCAGCGCCGTGCCGCGCCCCTCGCGCAACAACAGCGCCTCGCGACGGGCGCGCACCGCGCCGCTCGAGCCCTCGAGCAGCGCGACCGGCTGCAGCATGCCGCGCAGCGGATGGAAGCGCTGCACGAACAACGCCAGCGGCAAGCGCGAGCCGTAGAGCCGCGGCAACTCGCGCAGCGTCTCCTGCAAGGTCGGTGCTGCTCCGAACAGTGCACGCGAGAGCACGAGCACCGGAACGCGCTCGAACACGGGCTTCAGCCACCACAGGAGCAAGATCGCCAGCCACAGGTCGAGATCGAGGAAGAACAGCACCAGCACGCACACCGGCACGACCGCCACGAGCCAGGCGGAGGCGACGGGCGCGGCGAACGAGCGCAACAGCGCCAGACCGAGGTCGGCGGCTTCGAATCCGGCGCGCGGTCGCAGCACCGCGCTAACGCGTTCGAGATTCACCGCTGCGCCCCGCGAAGACCAAGTACACGACGACCAGCGACCACAGCACCGCTCCCACGGCGTACTTGACCGACGGCGGCAGCGGTTGAGCCGACCAGAACCCCTCGATGAAAGCCGCGAGCACGGTCATCGCCCCCGCGCCGAGCGCGAGCTTCAGACAGTGCGGCCCGATGTCGATCAGCGCTCGCCGCCGTGAACGGCGACCGGGCGCGACGAGCACCGCGCCCAGGCGCAGCCCGGCGACGCCCGCGATCAGCATCGCCGTCAACTCGAACGAGCTGTGACCGACGACGAACGGGAACAGCGTGCGCTCGTACCCGATGGTCAGGAAGTGGCCGACGATCGCGCCCAAGTGCACGCCGTTGAGCGCCAGGAACAGGATCGAGCCCAGGCCGAAGGGCAGGCCGCCAGCGAAGATCTGGAAGTCGATGCCGACGTTGTGCTTCACGTAGAACGCGAACATCGCGACGTTGCCGCTGGCGTCGCGCGCGTCCTCGATCGTTCGGCTGTCGGGGTCGTACATCCGCTCGGCTTCCTGCAGCGACTCGATGTCGACGATCGCGTACAGGAGGTCGGGCCGAACCATCGCGATCGAGCCGACGATCAAGGCCGGCACGAGGAACACGGCCGTCGAGACCCACAACAGCTTGGCCTCGCTGCGCACCAGGCGCGGGAAGCCGCGGGCCGCGAACTCGGTCACCTCGGCCAGCGTCCGCACCGGCGCCTTGTAGAGCTGGTCGCGTCCGGCCAGCGCGATGTGGTTGAGCCGCAAGGCGAGCTCACGTCCGTACATGCGCCGGCGCGCCAATGCGAGGTCCTGGCAAACCTGGCGATACCAGCGCGGGAATTGGGCCACGTCGGCGTGCTCCGCGCGCCGCAGCTTGGGCTTCGCCAGGGACTCGAGCAGCTGCTCGAGCGCCTTCCAGCGCGCCTCGCGCGCGGCGACGAACGGCTCGCGCTTCACCGCCCGCCCTCCACCCACACCGCGAGCCCGAGCAACTTGTCGACGCCCGCCGCGCCGCTCTCGCCGGTCACGCCCGCCAGGTGGCCAGCCAATTCCGCTGCGCGCGCGTCGCTCCAGCTCGGCTTGCGCGCGGCGAACTCGACCAGCGCCGACTGCTCTTCGAGCGTGAGCGCCACGGGCGGATGCAAAGGCTCTGCCGCGGGCAGGTTGCGCAAGGTCTCGTGGCGCGCGACGTACACCACGAGCGTCCCCGCGACCCGATCGCCCAAGCGCTTGCCGTCGCGACTGAGCAACATCGAGATGAAGCCCGCGCCCCACAATCCCGGCAGGAAATCGACAGCCGAGAGCATGTTGCGCAGCACCGACTCGCGCCAGCCGACCGGCGTGCCGTCGTCGCGCAGCACGCGCAGCCCGAGCACGCGCTTGCCGGGAGTCGCTCCCTGCATCGTGAGCTCGAACACGACGGGGTAGAACCACTCCAGGACGAACATCGTGAGCAGGATCACGGCCCACCCGACCGACCCCGCCAGCGCGAACACGCTCAGGACCGAGGTGATCGAGTTGCGCAACATGAAGTCGAGCACGTAGGCCAACGCGCGCGGATAGGGTCCGGCGACGTGCAGCGCCAGCTCGACGCCCTCGGGCGCTTCCACGGTGCGCACGGTGTCGATGCGCTCGCTCACGCGATCACCACCGACGTGTCCGCGAGCAAGTCGTGCAGGCAGCGCCGATCCGCGCGGAAAATGAACAGCGCGTCGACCAGCGAGAACGTGGTGCCCAAACACGGAACCCAGGCCAAGAAGCTGGGCACGATCCAGCGCAGCACGAGCACGTGCACCAAGTCCGCGCGCTGGCCATTGGTGCGCACGATGCGCATGCCCAGCACGCGCTTGCCGAGCGTCCACCCGCCGCGATGCAGCATCCACACTTGCACGCAGAAGGTCAGCGCGGCAACCAACCCCGCGAGGAGCACCGCGAGCACACCCAGGGCATCGAGCGCGGCCGAATCGTGGGACGCGAACACCGCGAACGCGTTGCCCAGGAACAGACAGCCGGTCGCCGGGAGATAGACCGCGGTATCGAGCAGCGCCGCGAGCAGCCGCATCGAGCGCGGCGCCAGCGGTCGCCGCGAGAACTCGTGCGCCGGCTCGGGCTCGGCTCGCGGCGCGGCGTAGGGATCGGACTCGCTCAAGATCTCGTGCTCGGCGGGAAGGCTCAACAGCGTAGCGCCGCGCGGCGCGATCACACGTTCGGACCGAGCAGTCGCCGGGCCTCGGCCTTGGCCGTCTCTTGCTGGGCGCCGCCGGCGATCATGTCGGCGATCTCCAGCACGCGCGCCTCGCCGCGCAACTCCCCGACCTCGGTCCGCGTGCGACCGCCTTCGACGGATTTCTGCACCTTGAGGTGGCGCGCCGCCAGGGCTGCGATCGCAGGCAAGTGCGTCACGCACAGCACCTGATGGTGCAGCCCGAGCTTGCGCAGATGCGCCCCGACCGCCGGGCCGAGCCGACCGCCGACACCCGAGTCGATCTCGTCGAACAAGAGCGTGCGCGCCTCTCCGGCATCGGCCAAAACGCTGCGCAGCGCGAGCATGATGCGCGCCGTCTCTCCGCCCGAGGCGACCGCGCGCAGCTTCTGGAGCAGCTCGCCCGGATTGGCCGCGAGCAGGAACTCGATGCGGTCCATGCCGCGCTCGCCGAAACGCTGCGCATCGGCCTCGAGCGCCACACGGTCGGCGGCATCCGCGGCACTGATGCCGTCTTCCTCGCCGCGCTGCCCCAACTTGACGTCGAAGCGCGCATTCTCCAGGCCCAGATCCTTCAGCGCCTTCGCCACTCTCGGCACCAGCTTGTCGCGCAGCGCCTTGCGAGCGCGCCGCAACTCGCCTCCGCGCTCGAGCACCAGGGCGCGCGCCTGGGCGACGCGCTCGGCGAGTCCCTCCTGGCTGCTCTCGTCTCGCTCCAGCCGCGCGAGCTCGGCCTCGAGCTCCGCGCGCCGCGAGATCAGGCCCTGCGCATCGGTCTTGTACTTGCGCTCGAGCCGCTCGAGCTCCGCCAAGCGCTCCTCGACCTGCTCGAGCCGCCGCGGGTCGATCTCCAGTCGATCGCCGAGCGAGCGCAGCGCGCGCACCGCGTCCTCCAGGTGCACGCGCGCCGCGTCCAGGTCCGTTCCGGCGCCTTCGAGCGCCGCGATCTGCGCCTTCCAACCGTCGACGAAGCGCTGCGCGCGCTGCACTCGATCGAGCGCCGCCTGGTCGGCGTCGGCCAGACCCTCCAAGGCCTCCGCCAGGCCTTGCTTGACGCTGGCGGCGTGCCGCAAGAGCTCGCGCTCCGGCGCGAGCCGCGTCTTCTCCTCGGGATCGGGCGCGGCGCCTTGCAGCTCCGACAATTGAAAGCGCACCAAGTCGAGCCGATCGCGGCGCTCGCTCGCTTCGCGCTCGAGACGCAGCGCTTCGTCGACCAGCCGCTGCCACGCTTCGCGCGCGATGCGGTAGGCGCCGACCTGATTCTCGAGCTTGCCGAAGCCATCGAGCAAGCGCAGCTGCTCGGAGGGATCGTGCAGCCGCTGGTGCTCGTTCTGCCCGTGGATCTCGAACAGTCGCGGCGCGAGATCGGCCAGCGCCTCGCGCGTCACCGGCCGCCCGTTGACGTACGCGCGCGTCTTGCCATCGTTCCCCACGCTCCGGCCGAGGATCAGCTCGCGCTCCTCGTCGGGACCGCTCGCGCGCCACTCGTCGAGCAACTCCGGGCCGTACTTGCGCGCCCAGCGGGCGATCGAGGCCCCCGCCGAGCCTCCGGCGACGACGAAACGCCCCTCGACGGTGCATTTCGACGCGCCCTGGCGCACCAGCCCGGGCTTGGGCCGCGTGCCGAGCAACAGCTCGAGCGCGCCGACCAGGAGACTCTTGCCCGCGCCGGTCTCGCCCGTGATGACGTTGAGCCCCGGGCCGAGCGAGAGCTCGACGTGCTCGATCAGGGCCAGGTCGCGGATCACCAGCTCGCTCAACATGGGCGCGCATTATGGACTGCGCGGCAGGCCACCCGGTATCGCCCGTTCCCGGAGAATCGCGCGCCGTGGCCGGACGCGCCGCGAGCGCGGACCGCGGAACTACTTCTCGCCGTGCTCGGAGCGCCGGTGCTCGCGCAAGGCATCGCCGAAGTCGTGATCGAGATCGCGCCACAGCGTGTGCACGTGGTTCGCGCCGTTCTGCGTGTTGTCGTACTCGATCGCGAAGCGCGGACCCTGGATGCGGTAGTAGTGCGGCTGGCGCGGTTGCAGCGAGCCGATCCACACGAAGCGCAGCTCGCGCGGGTCGAGCGCACGCATGCGCGAGCGCTCGAGCTCGGCTTGGGCTGCGTCGAACCGGCCGATGTAGACCTCGGCGAGCTCCCAGAAGCGCGCTTGCTGCTCGGCGCTCATCGCGGCCAGCGTGATTCCGCTCGCGGCGAGCAGCTCGTCGTGACCCGGCGAGAGCAGCACGTCGGCCGGCGGAGTCCCCGCGAGCAGCGCCAGCGCGCGCGCCTCGCCCTCGAACCCGAGCGCCAGAGCGCGGCCGAGATCCTCCTCGCGCGCCAATGCGCGCGAACCGGCGTGCACCCCGCCCTCGACCGTGGCTGGGCTCGCGCCGAGGAAGTGCGGCGTCGTCCACACGAGCGGCTCGAGGTTGGAGAAATTGAGCGAGACGTGGTGGCCTTCGAAGCGCCAGCCGAACGCCGACGAGCCTTCGAGGTCGCCGAACAACGAGAAGAAGTAGCGCCCGCGGTCGCGGCCAGGGTTCGACTCGAGCTCCTTCAACACGTCCTCGAGCTCGACGATGTCGTCGACGGCGCGGAGACCGCGCGCGCTCAGCGCGCTGAGCAACAGCTCGCGGCCGAGCTCGCGCTGCTTGGTGTTCAGGTCCGACAGCGGCACACCGCGACGCTCGCGCGGCACGAAATGCCAGTCGCGGCGCTGGGCGTCGTCGTACGGAAACCACGCTCGCGCGCGTTGCTCGCTCGACAGCGAGGCCTCGAACGCGCGCGCCGCCGCGCGCATCGATGGCGCCGGAGCGGCCTGTGTCCCGCGGTACGCGGCGAACGACAGCGCGATGCAAGCGACGTAACCCAGGACGCGAATGCTCACTTCTCTCGGACTCCCTCGGGCAGCATGCTAGCGCGCTCCCGAGCCGTGAAGCCCGACGAACTCGACAACGCAGAGGCGGTCCACTGCACGCGCTGCGTGCACTACTGGATCACGCACGAGCGCAGCCATCCGCACGCCTGCCGCGCCTTCGGCATCAAGTCGAGCCGCTTGCCGATGCTCGAGGTGCGCGCGGCGTCGGGCAGCGAGTGCCAGGGCTTCGAGCCGAAACACCCGGCTCCCCATCCGCGATGAACCTCGACCAACTGCAGACTCCGGCGCTCCTGATCCGGCTGGACCGCGTGCGCGCCAATCTCGAGCGCATGCGCGGCTTGCTCGAGCCGCACGGAGGCCTGCAGCGCTGGCGACCGCACGTGAAGACCGCCAAGGTGCCGCAGGTGCAACAGCTGCTGCTCGACGCCGGACTGCGGCGCTTCAAGTGCGCGACGTCGCGCGAGGCCCTCGTGCTGTGCGAGCTCGCCGAGCGCGCCGGCCTCGCGATCGACCTCTTGGTGGCCATGGCGCACCGCGGCGCGAACCTCGCTCGCATCGCGCACCTGGCACACGTGTTTCCGCGGCACACGCTGTCGATCTTGACCGAGGACCTCGAGCACGTCCGCGAAGTGCGCGCGCACGGCGCTCGCCTGGGTCTGTTCGTCGACCTCGACCCGCAATTCGGTCGCAGCGGGATCGCGCTGGCCGATCGCGCGCGTGTCCGGGCCGTCGTCGATGCTTGCGGGGAGGACTTGCGCGGGCTCCACGCCTACGAGGGACACATCCGATTGCCGAGCGCATCCGAGCGCCGCGCGGCGTGCGCCCCGCTGTTCGACGAGCTGTGCGCGCTCGCGCTCGAGCTCGGCTTGGAGCGCCGCGAGACCATCACCAGCGGCACGCCGACGTTCCTCGAAGCGCTCGAGCACCCGGGCCTGCGCGCGCTGCTCCACAGCGTCTCGCCGGGCATCGTCGTGTACTGGGATCTCAACAGCGCCGCGCTCGGCATCGAGGGCTTCGAATGCGCAGCGAGCGTGCTCGCGCGGGTCATCAGTGCGCCGCGCGCGGGTCGCGTGACGCTCGACGCCGGCTCGAAGTCGCTGGACGCGGCCGCGGGCGATCCGTGCGTGGGCGTCAGGGGCTGCGACGCGCGCGCGGCGAAACCCAGCGAGGAACACCTGCCGCTCGAGCTCGGATCGGGCCGTGCTCCACGGCTGGGCGAGCTGCTCGAGCTCGTCCCGCGCCACGTGTGCCCGATGATCAACCTGGCGCACACTGCGGTGTTGCTCGAGGGCGAGCAGGTGCTCGAGATCGCGCCGGTGAGCGCGAGCGGGCACGAGAGCGGGAGCTGGCCTCGAACCGACTGAGGGCCGGGCTTCAGCGCGAGCTGGACGAGGAGGAGTCGAGCTCGCCCCGCGCGACGTCGCGCAAGCGTCGCAGCTCGCGCCGCGCGGCCTCGGGCATCGGCCCCACCAAAGCGCGCTCGAAATCGTCGACGGCCGCCGACCAGCGGCGCTCTTCGGCCCAGCGCAGCGCGCGCGACGCGTGCAGGATCGAGCCCTCTTGGATCGAGTCGCCCAGGGCCACCAACGAGCGCACCTCGAGCCACGGACGGCCCATGAACACTTGGCGCACGCTCACCAGCGCCTCGCAGTGCGTGAACTTGGGGAGCTTGGCCAAGGCGGCCTCGGCTTCGCTTCCGCGGCGCGCGAACAGCAGCGCCAGCGGCGCGTCCCAGTCCTCGGGCTGCCACAGGAACTGCGAATCGCTCCAACAGCGCAGCGCGCGATAGTCGCGCTCGCCGAAGCGCGTCAGGAACGGATTCCACTGCGTGAGCTCGCCTTCGACCTGCACCTGGATGCGCAGCGTCTGGCCGAGGTACTCCTGCGGATCGCCGTACAGGCCGGAGAGCTCCGCCTGCGGAAGGTCCTCGAACGCGACGCGGCGGTGCGCGAGCAACGCGCCGCCCGCGAGCGCGACCGCGGCCCAAGTGAGCACGGCAGCTCGAGATGCTCTCCACTGCATCCGCAGGTCATCGGCACAGCCATGCAGCGGCCCATGGAATCGAAGGCAACACCTCCCACGACCGGGACGGTTCAGCCCTGTGCTTCGCGTCCGAAGGCACGCCAGCGCGGCTTCAACCACAGCGCCATTCGCACCAATCCGATCAAGACCGGCACCTCGACCAAGGGACCGATCACGGCCACCAGCGACGCGCCGCTGTCGATCCCAAACGTGGCGACGGCGACGGCGATGGCCAGCTCGAAGTTGTTCGAAGCCGCGGTGAAGGAGAGCGTCACCGACTGCTCGTAGCTCGCCCCGGCTCGCCAGCTCAGAGCCAGCGCGCTCACGAACATCAGCACGAAGTAGACGAGGAGTGGCAGCGCGATGCGCAGCACGTCCGTGGGCTCGCGCACGATCGAGTCGCCCTTCAGCGAGAACATGACGACGATCGTGAACAGCAGCGAGATCAGCGTGAGCGGTCCAAGCCTCGCCGCGACGCGAGCCTCGAACCACTCCCGTCCGCGTGCCTGCACCGCAAACCAGCGCGTCAAGAAGCCGGCAACGAACGGAATGCCCAGGTAGATCCCGACGCTCGTCGCGATCTCGGCCGTCCCGATGTCGACGCCGACGCCGGGCAACCCGATCCAAGTCGGGAGAACCGTGGCGAAGAACCAGGCGTACAGCGAAAACGCCACGATCTGGAACAGCGAGTTGATCGCGACCAACGCAGCACACGTCTCGCGATCGCCACCGGCGAGGTCGTTCCAGACGATCACCATCGCGATGCAGCGCGCGACTCCGATCAGGCTCAGTCCGAGCATGTACTCGGGCCGATCGTGCAGGAACACGGCCGCCAACCCGAACATCAGCAGTGGCCCGATGATCCAGTTCAACATCAGCGACATCACGAGCAGTCGTCGATCGTCGAGAACTCGGCCCAGCGCTTCGTAGCGCACTTTGGCCAGCGGCGGGTACAGCATCAAGATCAAGCCCACCGCGATCGGGATCGAGGTCGATCCGATACTCAGCGAACGCAGTAGGTTGGAGAACTGTGGCACGCAGCGACCGAGCAGCACGCCGACCGCCATGGCGAGCAGGATCCAGAGCGTCAGGTGGCGGTCCAAGAAAGACAGTCGACCGCGGATGGCGGTCGCACCTGGCCGCGGGCATTCCAGGGGCTCGGACATGGCGCTCTCAAAGTCCCTCCACCAGCTCGCGCAGGCGCTGCAGTGCGCTGGGCTCGACGCAGTAGCACGACCGCGGTCCGCGGACCGTTCCGCGGATCAAGCCAGCGTCCTTGAGCACCGCCAGGTGCTGCGAAACGGTGGACTGTGCCAGGGTAAGACGATCCACGACGCTGCCACAAACGCACTCACGCTCCCGGATCAGCAGCCTGAGGATCTTGACCCGGGCAGGATGGCCGAGGGCTTTCGCCAAGCGCGCGAGTTCGCGTTCGGCTGCGGCTCCGCTCGTTGCGCGCGACCGTGCGGGACGCGGAGGCGGACAGCAGGATTTCGCTCTCATCGTCGTTCTACGATAGAGTGCGCGAGCCTCGGAGTCTGCTCCGAGCTCCAAGAGTCGCCTGAGCCGATCTCGAGGTTGTCCCCGTTCATGAGCGAGAGCCCCAAACCGCGCGTGCTGTTCGTGTGCGTCGAGAATTCTTGCCGCAGCCAGATGGCCGAGGCTTTCGCGCGCCTGTCGTTCGCCGATCGACTCGAGGCCGCGAGCGCGGGCTCGCAGGCCAGCGGCGTGATCAACCCCAAGGCCATCGCGGCCATGGCCGAGCTCGGCTACGACCTGACGCGCCACGCCTCGAAGTCGCTCGCGACGCTGCCCGACATCGAATGGGACTTCGTGGTCACGATGGGCTGTGGAGACGCCTGCCCGAACCTGCGCGCCCGGCGGCGCATCGACTGGCAGATCCCCCAACCCAAGGACATGGCGCCGGCGGAGTTCGCCCGCGTGCGCGATCTGGTCCGCGAGCACGTCGCGCAGCTCGCCCAAGCGCTCGCGAACGACTCGGCCCCGCGCTCGCAGTGAGCCGCGGGGCCGAGGTATGCCGGAGCGGGTGGTCGTTCAGCGCGTCGCCAGGGCGACCTCGCCGTCCTTCTTCTTCTCGGGCTGCGGCGCGGGCTTTTCGATGGTCGCGTTGCCCTCGGCACCCACGGCGAAGAAGCTGCGCACCGGTTTGCCCGCGTTGTCGGCGACTTCGAGATAGGCGCGGCCGTCCTCGGCGACGCCCAGGGTCAGCGCTTTCTGGCCCTTCTGGTTCATCAGCTGGAGTTGCGGCAAGCCGCGCGTCTCGTAGGCCGTGATCACCGCGCGCTCGCGCCCGCCGGTGTCGCGGATCACGAAGCGTTCGCCGTACACGGTGTCGCACACGACCATCGCCGCGCTGCACAGCGTGACTGCGCCGGCGAGCGCGGCGAGTCCCAATCCGATGCGCTTGAGGCGGCGGTTCTCCGTCTCGAGCCGCGAGACGCGTTGAGCGAGTTCGTTCACTTCGACGGTCATGCTTTCCTCCGGGTACAGAATGCGGGTAGTGGAAGCGGTCCGGGAATCTTGCGAGCGAGCGCGGCTTCGACGCGCCCAGCGCGCGCAACCGCGATCAGCTTGACGCACCAAGCGCGGATGCGCCGTGCGCCTTTTCGTAAAAGCCCCGCCGCGAGGTGGACTACTTGGCACCGCTCGCCGCGCTCTCGGCCTTCGGGCTCCAGCCCGTCGGACGCGGCAGGGTCGGCGCGAGCATGGCGAGCAGCCCCATCGCCGTGCCGAAGTTCTCGCTGCGCGGGAAGACACGGTCATTCCAGCCGCCGGACTGTTCCTGGACCTGGAACAAGCGTTCGAGCAAGCGCTTGCGGTACCCGGCGCGCTCCGCCTCGGGCAGGAACTCGATCGCCTGCGCGGCGTAGCCGTGCGCATAGAACACGTAGTAGGGCGCGATCCCGTAGGGCGGCACGTGCGTGCCCGTGCCCTTGCGGCGCTTCTCGAGCCACTCCCAGTGCTCCAGGAATTGATCGAGAGCCCGGCGCACGCGTGTGACATCGCTGCGACCGGCGAGCAACAACGTGTACTCGGTGACCGCCGAGCGCCCGATCGCACCGGGCCACTCGTCCTTGGTCGCGGCCGTGTTGTAGGGAATCGCTCCGGCCTCCGTGCGGCACTCGGCGAGCGCATCGAGCGCGCGTTGCACGACCGTCTGATCGACCGCTTCGCCTTGCGCTCGCGCCTCGAACAGCGCGAGCAACGTCGGAGCGGTCATGAACGGCGACGCCGGAGCCGGCTTCGAGCCGCCCTTCGAGCGCGCGTAGTTCCAACCGCCGCTCTCGACGATCTCGGTCTTCTGCAGGACATCGACGAGTGCCGTGATCCAACGGTCGATCGCCTGCGACTGCCCTTCGGGCACGAGCTTCTTCGCGCGCAAGCGCAGGAACAGATTCAGCGCATAGGTGTGCCCCCAGCCGCGCACGTCGTAGCTGGCATCGAAGCCGATCGACATCTTGGAGTGCTCGAGATGCTCGAGCACGAAGGCCACGCCGCGCGCCACGGCCGCGCGGGCTTCGTCCGAGCGCTCGTAGTGCGGCGACTCGATCAGCGCCCAGGCGACGATCGAGGTGCCGCCGATGCGATAGCCGAGCGGAATGTCGCGGCCCTCGCGGTACACGCCTTCGTAGGGCCATTCGTCGCGCATGCTCTGCTGGTCGAGCGTCTCCTGGCATTCGACGAGCAGTGTCGTCGCGCGTTTCACCTGGGCCGCGAGATCGGGCAAGGCCGGGTCCGCGGCCTGCGCGCGCTGCGGCGCGCTGCCGGGCGCTTCCTGCGCCACGCCGAACGAGCCCACCCACACCACGCCACCGCAAGCCAGCCATCGTCGCAGCATGCGCGAGAGCGTAGCGGCACGGCGCGCGCCCCGCAGCTTCGCGCGCCTCCCGAAATTCGGCGCGCTCCAGCTCCCCGTCAGGCCGCGGCGACCGGAGGCAGTCGCTGCCCGCCGATGTAGACCGCGGTGAGAGACAACTCCGCGCCGCGCAGCACGATCAGATCGGCCCGCGCGCCAGGCGCCAACACGCCGAGCTCGCCGTGGAGCCCGAGCGCGCGCGCTGGGGTCTCGCTGGCCATCGTCAAGGCCTCCTCGAGCCCCACGACGCCGCGCGCGACGAGCCGGCGCACCATCTCGAGCTGGCCCATCGCGGTGCCCGCGAGCTGCGGCTCGGGGCGTTCGGCCCCCGGCGGGTAGTAGGCCGTGCCGTCGCGGATCACGTGCGCGCGCCCGTGCGAGTGGAACACGTCGCAGCCGGTTCCGGCTCCGCGCAGTGCATCGCTGACCAGGGCCAGCCCCCGCGGGCCGCGCGCCGCCAGCGCGAGCTCGACGGCGTCCGCGCCGACGTGCACCAAGTCGCCGATGAGCTCGGCGGTCAGCGCGCGCTCGATCAGCGCGAAACCGGCGAGCCCGACCTCGCGGTGGTGGACCGGGTTCATGGCGTTGAACAGATGTGTCGCTCCGACGGCGCCGGCCTTGGCGGCGGCGCGCGCATCGGCCGCGGTGGCCTTGCTGTGCCCCAGCGAGACGCGGATGCCACAGCGCACGAGCTCGGCGATCAGATCGGCGCTGCCCGGGAGCTCTGGGGCGAGCGTCACGGTCTTGATGCCGCGGCCCGCACCGGTCGCGGGCCCCAGGAGCTCGCGCAGCGCCGCGGGGGACGGCGTGGCCAGATCCTCCGGAGGCAGCGCCCCGGCGCGCTCGGGGTTGACGAACGGCCCTTCCAGGTGGAGTCCGACGACGCGTGCAGTAGCGCGCGGCAGGCGCTGCGACTCGTGCCAAGTGCGCTGACACAGCTCGCCCAACTGCGCTGGTTGCGCGGGGAACATCGTCGGCTGGAACGCGGTCGTTCCGGCGCGCGCCAGAGCGCTGGCCATCAGCGCGAGTTGCTCGACCGGATCGCCTCCGCCGAAACCGTGCACGTGCAGGTCGATCAAGCCCGGCGCGACGACGTCGAGCTCGTTCGGCGAACGCTCGAACGCCACCAACTCGATCTGCTGGATGCGGCCGTCGGCGAGCGTCAGTCGACCCGGTGCGAGCCGGCCGCCGATCAGGAGCCGCCCGACGACCTCGGTCACTTGCGCTCCAAGAAGAAGATCGCGTTGGTGCCGTACTCGCGCAGCGTCGAGACCACGGCTTCGCTGAACTCGACCTCTTGGATCTTCTCCTTGGGCGCGTGGAACACCACCAGGCCCTTGCGCGCGAGCCGCTCGGAAACCAGCGTCTCCAGCGCCGAGAGAATCGCGTGGCGCGTCTTGCCGATGTCGAGCATCGGGTAGGGCGAGTCGAAGAACACCAGGTCGTACTGGGCGCCCTTCTCACCCCAATTGCGCTTCTCGAGGGCGTCGCCCTGGAGCAGCGTGGCGCGGTCTTCCAGCGCCAAATCCTCGACGTTGCGGCGCAACAGGTCGAGCACGCGCCGATCGCGCTCGACCATCAGGGCCTCGAGCGCACCGCGGCTCAGGGCCTCCAGGCCCAGGCTGCCGGTCCCGGCGAACAGGTCGAGGACGCGGGCGTCGACGACGCGCTCGCCGATCGCCGAGAACACGGCCTCGCGAACGCGGTCGAGCATCGGACGCGTGCCCATGCCGTCAGGAGTCTTGAGCAGACGGCCACGATGCTCGCCGGCGATGATGCGCATGCTGTTGGAGAACTCAGGGCAAGTAGGTCAGTTCGAGGGCATCCGACGTGCTCGTCGTCTTGCACGCCGCCGGATCCCGGAACCAACCTTGCACGAATGCCTTCTGCCCTGCAACCCAGGGCTGGCCCAACGCGCCCGGATTGGCGAGTTGGAAGGCATCCCAGTCGAGCGTCAGGGAGCCGTCGCATTGGGCCGTCGTGCCGCCCGAGCTCTGCACCAGCGTGCGCTGCGTCGGGGGCTTGACACACAGGAAGCTCGAGCCTCCACCGAGCGTGCACCAGGGCTGCACGAGCGAGGTCAAGCCGTAGAAGATGATCCCGGACTTCTGGCCCTCGACGCTGGCGATGGTGATCGCGCAGGACTGCGCCTGGGTGGCGCTGGGGTTGTTCGAGGCCGAGACCAGGGCGTTGCAACCGTTGGTGGTCGTGCCCGCGGTGCAGTAGGTGATCGGCCCGGAGAGCGCGCCGTTCGAGAAGCTCCAGTTGTCGAACTCCGGCTCGCGGAAGGTCGCGACGCCGACGCCGTCGCCCGAGGGCGGCACCGACAGGTAGCCCGTCATCGAGTAGCTCTGCTCCGGAACGCCGTTGAAGTCGCTGTCGATGTCGAGCACGCAGGTGTCGCCCGCGTTGGTGAAGTACACGGTCATGCGCCCGGACGTCACCGGCGTCGTCAGGGGGAACGAGCCCGACGGTCCGGTCGGACCGCCGCCGTTGATGCCGCGGTAGAAGTAGGCGCGGTTGTAGTTGCCGGCCGACGAGTTGTCCTGGACCTTGACGAAGATGCTGTCGTTGGAGGGGCCTCCCGTGCCGAAAGCAACGGCGACGTAGACCACGTTCGGCGCGGCCGGCGGGAGGAAGTCGATGCTCGCGACGGCGTCCTTGTAGTCGCCGACGGCGGCCAACACGGCCGAGTTGTGCTCCGCCCAGCTGTTGGCCGTGCCGATGCCCTTGCCGTGGTTGTTGTTGATGCCGCCACCGCCGGTCATCTGGGTCCAGTCGGGTCCGAGCACGGTGTTGTTGGCGCGGTCGAAATTGTCACTCCACGAGCTCGAGAGGGATTGGACCGGCGGGGTGCGCAGGACCGCGCTGGCGGGCGCGATCGGGCTCGACGGGTTCCAGGTCGGGTCGAGCGACGATTGCGCGAAAGCAGCGGACGCGGCAACCACGAAGAAGCTGAGGCGGTATCGCACGGCGGGGGGCTCCTGAAGCAAGGCGCGCTCGCTCGCGCTCCTGCGAACGACTCGAGACGCGTACCTCTTCAGGGTAAGCGCGTGGCGCGGATGCGGCGAGGTGAAAAAGGGGAGCGCCTCACTGCGCCGGGGCCTGGGACGCGGCGAGCTCGCGCTCCGCGTCGGCCAGGCTGTGCTCGGAGCGCATCAGCGCCAGGCGCTGCGCCAGCTCGACCTTGGCCGCGCGTGCCTTGGCCTCCTCGAGCGCCTGTTGGGCCTTGGTCACGCGCTCGCCCAGCTCCTTCTCGCGCTTCTTGAGCTCGAAATTCTTGAGCTGGTCCGACCGGCGCTGGTTGAGCTCGAGGTCGCGCTTGCTCATCTCCAATCGCGAGCGCCCGCGGGTCAGGACCAATTCCTTGGTCGCGCCGGCGAACTCCTCTTGCTTGTACATCGTTTCGAGCTCGGTCAGCTCCTGCTCGGCTTCGAGCACGTTCTGCTTGGCGCGATCGAGCGACAGCGCGCGCTCGTCGAGCTCGAGTGCCAGGCCGGTCTTCTTGAACTGGTCGCGCTCGGCCTTGGCCGCGGCGAGTTCGCGCTCCGCGCCCTCGACGCCTTGCTTGGCGGACTTGCGCTCGTTCTCGGCCTCCAGGCGCGCGATTTCGAGCTGCAGCTTGGCGTACTCGACTTCGCGCGACTTCTTGCGGAGCTCGGCCTCGCTCGGCGCCTTCGCGGCTTCCGCCGGCGCTTGCTCCGCGGTGTGCGCCGCGCCGGCGCTCTCGGGCGGAGTCGAACGCGTGCCCTGGGGAATCGGCTCGACGCGCGGCGTGTACGTGGTGCAGCTCGCCAAGGCTCCGATCACGAGCAGCGGAACGGGGAGGAACTTCGAGACCATCGGACTCTCCTTCGCGGCCGCTCGCGCGGCCGTCGGATTCGTGGTGCGGGGGATCATAGACGGACCTTCGCGCCGGGCACGCCGGCTTGGAAGGCGAGGATCGAGAACGCGGTGCCTGCGGTTTGCATGCAGCTCATGTTGGGGAAGTCGATGCTCGAGCCATCGCTCCACTGGATCTTGGCCAGGTGTGCGCGCAACTTCTTGTGCCAGGCGCCGCGCTCCGCCTCGGGCAACTCGTTGATCACTTGGCCTGCGTAGCAGTGCGCGAACATGTAGAAGTAGGCGGCGTTGGCGTAGTACGCCTCGTGCGGGATCGGGCGCATGCGCGCGACGTCGAGGAACTCGTGGTGCTCGAAGAAACTCGTCAAGCCCTCGCGGATCACGTCGTCCGTCACGGTCTTGCAGCCCGCGCGCCGCAGCGCCCAGTGCGCGACCTGCATGCGGCCCAAGCTACCCTTGACGTTGTCGATCGACTCCCCCGGGCGGCGCGGGATCGGTCGCAGGTCGTACATCACCGCGCCGCTGGGCAGGCGGCACTGTTCCAGATAGCGCTGGGCGCGCGCAGTCAGCGCTGGATCGACGCCCCAGCCCAGATCGCGCGCCGCGACCAGCGCGGGAACGACGCAGGCGGTGGCGAACGAGGTCGACCAGGTCGGCCGCTGCGACACCGCCGGTCCCTCGTAGTACCCCCACCCGCCGAGCGGCTCCTGGTTGTGCTCGAGCAGCGCGTACAGCTCCTTGCCGCGCGCATCGACGCGCGCCTTCCAGCGCACGTCGCTGAAGGCGGGCTCGCGCGCCGCGGCGGCCATGGCTTGGAAGCCGTAGAGCGCGGCCCACGAGCAATCGACGTCCCAGTCGCTGCCGCGCTTGGGCATGCGCGAGCTCGTCAACCACTCGAGCGAGCGCTCGAGCGCCGCGCTGCGCTCCGGCGTGGCGTCGACCGAGAGCAGCGCCAGGAACGCGAGCGAATTGGCCGCGTACTGGAAGGCATAGAAGGTCTCGACCGAGAACATCAGGAACTGCACCGAGTCCGCGGCACCCGCGCCCCAGGCACCGTTGGGATGCTGGTTCGCCACGAGCCAGCCCGCCGCTTGCCCGACGCGCGTGCGCACCTCGTCGACGCCGACCACCAACTGCGCCGGCTGCGGCTCGGAGACCGCGGCCGGAGGATCCTGGGCCAGGGCGAGAGACGCGGCGAACACGAACGGGATCATCACGGCCTCCGGATTCTCGGCGAGCGCGGCGCGCATCTCGCACGCGGCCCACGGTAGTCGTTCGACGGCCCGCCCCGCAACGCGTCCGGCGGCGCTTCGCTCAACTCGTGCGGCGCACACGCCACGCTCCTTACAATCCGCGGCCCCACGATGCTCCGCCTGCACGTCAACGTCGATCACGTCGCCACGCTGCGCCAAGCGCGACGCGTGAGCTTCCCCGATCCGGTCGAATGGGCACTGCGCGCCGAGAGCGCCGGAGCGCAGGGCATCACGTGCCACCTGCGCAAGGACCGCCGTCACATCCAGGACGCCGACCTGGCGCGCTTGCGCAGCCGTGTCCGCACCCTGCTGAACCTCGAGTGCAGCCTCGACGAGGAGATGGTCGCGATCGCGCTGGCCAGCGGCGCGGACGCGTTTTGCCTGGTGCCGGAGAATCGCGCCGAGATCACCACCGAGGGCGGGCTCGACGTGCGGCGCGAGGCGGCGCGCGTGCGCGGCGTGAGCGAGCGACTGGCGGCGCGCGGCGGCCTGGTGAGCTTGTTCATCGACGCCGACCGCGAGCAAATCGCGGCCGCCGCCGACAGCGGAGCCCCGTTCGTCGAGCTCCACACCGGTTGCTACGCCAACGCCCGCGGCGAGGCCCGCGCGCGCGAGCTCGAACGCCTGCGCGAAGCTGCCGCCTTCGCGCGAGCGCGCGGCCTGCGCGTGAACGCCGGCCACGGCCTCGACTACGAGAACGTCGGTCCGGTGGCGGCGATCGAAGGCCTCGAGGAGCTCAACATCGGCTTCGCCATCGTCGCCCACGCCGTGGTCGTCGGAGTCGATCGCGCGCTCGCCGAAATGCTGGCCGCCATCGCGCGCGCCAGAACCCCCTGAGCCGCGCGTGGGGCCGCGCCCGCGCTGATTTCCGTGGAGCGCCGCCGGCGCTGCGTGCCATGATCGCGCCCGAGGGAAGCCTGAGGAAACCACCATGGAGTGTTCGTTCCGCGGCAGCTACGTCGCGTTGCCGACGCCGTTCGACAAGGGCGTCGTCGACTTCGCGGCGCTCGAGCGCCTCGTCGATTGGCACGCGACGAAAGCCAGCGACGGCTTGGTGGCCGTCGGCACCACGGGCGAAGGCGCGACGCTCTCCGACTACGAGCGCCGCAGCGTGATCGAGCGCGTCGTCGAGCGCTCCGCCGGACGCTTGCCGGTGATCGCCGGCGTCGGAACACACAACACCGCGCAGTCGATCGAGCTCGTCAAGTTCGCGCGCGCCGCGGGCGCGAACGGCGCCCTGGTGGTCACCCCCTACTACAACAAGCCGACGCCGCGCGGGCTCGTGGCGCATTTCGAGGCCGTCGCGGAGGCGAGTGAGCTTCCGGTCGTGCTCTACAACGTGCCCTCGCGCACGGGCTGCGACATGAAGGCCGCGACCGTCGCCGAGATCCGCAAGCGCTGCCCGAACGCGGTCGCGATCAAGGAGGCGTCTGGATCTCTCGGTCGCGCGCGAGAGATCCGCGAGCTGTGCGACATCGCCCTGATCGCCGGCGAGGATGCGCTGATCTCCGAGTTCATGGGCTTGGGCGCGCTCGGCGTGATCGGCGTGGTCGCCAACATCGCGCCCGCGCAGACCGCCGAGCTGTGCCGCGCGGCGCGCCCCGGAGGCGATCCGATGCGCGCCGCGGAGCTGGTCGCGTTCCTCTCGCCACTGGTGCGCGATCTGTTCCTCGAGACCAATCCCGCGCCGGTGAAGTGCGCGCTGGCCGCGATGGGCAAGATGCGCGAGGACCTGCGCCTGCCGCTGGTGACGCTGGAGCCCGGGAACCGCGAGCGGCTGCTGTCCACGTTGCGCGAGGCAGGCTTGGTCTAGCGCCCAGCCTGCCCGCTCGGCCCGGGCCAGCGCGATCAGGATCGAGCCGCGGTGCGAAAAACGCCATGAACCCGCTGCGCAGCGCGGCGTTCGGCGGACACCATGCCCACGCGCTCGACCCTGACCATCGTCGCGCTCTCCGCGCTCGTGCTCGCCCTCGCTTTCGCGCTGCTGATCTCGTTGGGGCTCAATTGGAAGCTCGCCGAGCGCGATGGCCTGGCCGCGGCGCCCGAACCCCGGAGCGCGCCGGCCGAGCCGCTGGCGCGCGTCGACCTGAGCCCGCCCAAGTCGATTCAAACACCGACCGACGCTCGCACGGCGGTCGACGACCTGGGCGACGAGCGCGTCCCCAACCTCGAGCGCGTCGCGGGCATGCGCGGCGCGTTCGTTCGCGACCAGTGGCCCAACGGCGCCCCGATGTTCGAGGCCCAGCAGACGCAACAGCGCGGCGGCGAATGGGTGCTCGACGGCGCGTGGACTGCATGGCACGCCAACGGCGAGCGCGAGGAGCTCGGGCGCTATGCGCAGGGCCGCGAGGACGGCACCTGGCTGTGGTGGTACGAAAACGGCGAGCAACAGGCCGAAGGGCAGTTCGACCGTGGCCGGCGCATCGGTACCTGGTCGTTCTGGCACGCGAGCGGCGCCAAGCTCGCGCAGGGCGCCTACGAGAACGGTGAGCGCTCGGGCGCCTGGCGTTTCTGGACCGCCGACGGAACGCTGCACGAGGAGCACAGCGGCGTGTATCGCCGAGGCGAGCGCGTTTCGGCGCTCGTGCGCTGACGCTCTGCGCCAAACGGCCCCTCGATCGACAGCGCGGCAGGCCGCGTGGCGGGGGCTCGATCGTCCGCCGTAACGAGACGGCGCGCGCGCTGTAGCTCGAGCCAGCGACCGCCCGCGGATTCCGCGTGCGGTCGCGAGCTTCGATGACTCCCGCGCAACGCAATTCCGCCTGCCTGCAGATCGTGCTCGCGGCGCTTTCGCCGATGGCGCTCGCCGCACTCGTGGCGAGTTGCGTGTGGAGCGTCCACGAGATGGCGGCGGGAGCCCCGTGGCGGCTCGTCGGGCTCACGCCGAGCCCCTGCCCGGGCTGCGCGATGTGCGGCATGTCGCGCGCGTTCACCGCGCTGAGCCACGGTCAACTCGTGGACGCACTGCGCTTCCATCCGGGCGTCGTCGTGCTCTACCCCGCGTTCTGCGTGCTCGCCGTCGCGGGCCCCGTGATCGCGCTGCGCTGGCTCGCCAGCAGGAGACTTCGATGTCGACCGCTTCTCTCGTGATGATCGTCTTGAGCGCGCTCTCGACCGCGGCCGGTCTGCCGTGTTGCCTGGGCTGCTTGAACTACTTCGCCGTGCCGCTCTCCCTGGCCACGACCGTGGTGGGCTTGATCGGCCTGGCCACCGACAAGGACCCGGGCACCGGCCTGATCCGCGACACGAAGTTGCATTTGACGGCCGTGATCGTGGGTGTGGTCTGCGCGGCCATCGGCTCGGTGCGCTGCATGGCTGGCGGCGGGTGCGTGTGAGCCCGGCGGCGGGGCTCGTCCCGCAAAGGTGAACACGCTGCCAGATTGACGATGGCGGCCGCCAATATGGCGCCATGGCTGGGTTGCCGGGGCTGCCAGAGGCGTTTTCGACACCGTGGTGGGCTCTCCGCGCTGGGAACGTGCGTTGCCTTGGCGCGCGGCGGAGGACCACCCATGCAGATGCAGTCGACGACCAAGGCCAGCGAAGTCCTGCAGGCGGCGCAGAAGCTCGCCAGCGATTCGAACCACCCCGAGCTCGCCGCCACGCACCTGGCGGTGGCGCTGTTGCGCGACAGCGAGGGTGTGCCCGCCGCGGTCCTGAAGAAGCTCGACGTCGACCCGCGCGTGCTCGCCGGGGAGTTCGTCCTGCAGCTCGACAAGCTTCCCAAGACCAGCGGCGGCTCGTTGCAACCCGGGCGCACCTTCGTCGAGTCGCTCAACGAAGCCGCGGCGCTCGCGAAGAAGCTGAAGGACGAGTACGTCTCGACCGAGCACTTGCTCCTGGGACTGGCGCGGAGCGGCGGCCCCGAGGTCAAGGGGCTCTTCGCCGCGCGCAAGCTGACCTACGAGCGCATCGAGGCGGCCGTCAACGAGGTGCGCGGCGACCGGCGCGTGACCTCGCCCGAGCCAGAGAGCACTTTCGAGGCGCTCAAGAAGTACGCGCGCGACCTGACGGCCGACGCACAGTCGGGCAAGCTCGATCCGGTCATCGGCCGCGACGTCGAGATCCGGCGCGTGATGCAGGTGCTCTCGCGCCGCCGTAAGAACAACCCGGTGCTGATCGGCGACCCCGGCGTCGGCAAGACGGCGATCGCCGAGGGCCTGGCCAACCGCATCGTCGCCGGCGACGTGCCCGAGCCGCTGAAAGGCAAGCGCATCCTGGCGCTGGACATCGGCGCGATGCTCGCGGGCGCGAAGTTCCGCGGCGAGTTCGAGGAGCGTCTGAAGGCGGTGCTCGCCGAGATCGCGCAAGCGCAAGGCGAGGTGATCCTGTTCATCGACGAGCTCCACACGCTGGTCGGAGCCGGTGGCGCCGAAGGCGCGGTCGACGCGGCCAACATGCTCAAGCCCGCGCTGGCGCGCGGAGAGCTGCACTGCATCGGCGCGACGACGCTCGACGAATACCGCAAGTACGTCGAGAAGGACAAGGCGCTCGAACGGCGCTTCATGCCGGTGCAGATCGGAGAGCCGGGAATCGAGGACACGATCGCGATCCTGCGCGGGCTCAAGGAGCGCTACGAGGTCCACTACGGGGTGCGCATCCTCGACGAAGCGCTGGTGTCGGCGGCGCGGCTCGCCGAGCGCCACATCACCGACCGCTTCATGCCCGACAAGGCCATCGACCTGATGGACGAAGCGGCGGCGCAGGTGCGGCTCTCGATCGACTCGTTGCCGCCGGAGCTCGACGCGATCGAGCGCAAGGTGCGGCAACTCGAAATCGAGCGCACCGCGCTGGTCAAGGAAGACGCGCGCGGCGAGGCACGGCGCATCGAGCAGATCGGAGCCGAGCTGGCCGAGCTCAACGAGCAAGGTCGCGCGCTCCGCGGTCGCTGGCAGAACGAGAAGGACCTGATCACCTCGTTGCGCGCCGGAAAGGCGCTGATCGAGAACCTCAAGAACGAGGCGGAGCGCAAGGAACGCGAAGGCAACTTCGATCGCGTCGCGCAGATCCGCTACGGCGAGCTGCCGCAGACCGAGAAGCAACTGACGGTCTCGGCCGAGAAGCTGGCCGAGGCGCAGCGCGAGGGCGCGCTGCTGCCCGAGGAGGTCGACGCCGAGATGATCGCCAAGGTCGTCAGTCGCTGGACTGGCATCCCGGTCTCGCGCCTGCTCGAGACCGAGCGTGAGAAGCTGCTGCACATGGAAGAGCGCCTGCGCGAACGCGTGATCGGCCAAGACCACGCGCTGACCGCGATCAGCGAAGCCGTGCGCCGCGCGCGCGCTGGCCTGCAGGAAACCACGAGACCCTTGGGCTCGTTCCTGCTGCTCGGCCCCACCGGCGTCGGCAAGACCGAGACCGCCAAGGCGCTCGCCGAGTTCCTGTTCGACGACGAGGCCGCCGTCGTGCGCCTGGACATGACCGAGTACATGGAGAAGCACTCGGTCAGCCGCATGATCGGCGCGCCTCCGGGCTATGTCGGCTACGACGAGGGCGGCGCGCTCACCGAAACGGTGCGCCGCAAGCCGCACTGCGTGATCCTGCTCGACGAGGTCGAAAAGGCGCACCCCGACGTGTTCAACGTGTTGCTCCAGATCCTCGACGACGGCCGCCTCACCGACGGCCAAGGTCGCACGGTGGACTTCAAGCAGACGCTGGTGCTGATGACCTCGAACCTGCGCGAGGGCTCGCAGCTGCGCGACTTCTTCCGCCCCGAGTTCATCAACCGCCTCGACGAGGTGCTCACGTACAACGCGCTCCAGCCCGATCAGATCCGCGACATCGTCGACGTGCAGTTGGCGCGCCTCCAAAAGCACCTGAGCGAGCAGGAGATCGAGCTCGAGCTAACCGGTGCCGCCAAGGAGGCGCTCGCCAAGGAGGGCTACGACCCCGAGTACGGCGCGCGCCCGCTCAAGCGCGTGATCCAAAAGCGCATCCAGAACCTGCTCGCCGACGCCATCCTGCGCGGCACCCTGAGCGCCGGCTCACGCGCGAGCATCGACTGGCGCGCCGGGGCGTTCCAACTCTCGTCGCGCAAGACCGAACCGGAGCCGGCGGCGGCGGGCTGAGCGAGGCACGCAAGCGAGTGGCCTCGACCGTCCAGCGCTCGTCCGCGCTGTGCGGTTCAGTCCTCTAGCGACGCAAGTCTCGGCGTCGCACCGGCGCCGGCCAGAAACAGTCGGTAGACTCCGCGCAGCGTGATCCGACGAATCAAGATTGAGGGATTCAAGAGCCTGCAGGCTGTCGAGGTCGAGCTCGGTAGCCTCAACCTCTTCATTGGCGCCAATGCGAGCGGCAAGTCGAACTTCTTCGACGCCTTGCGGGTGCTGCAAGGCATCGGGTACGGCTTCACGATCGGGGAGATTCTCGACGGCAAACCGAAGAGCGCGAACAGCGACGTGTGGGACCCCATCCGAGGTGGCAGCGCCCGTGCAGCGTTCTCGAACGGAGCCAAGGCGGACGAGATCCGGTTCGACGTTCGGATCGAACTCGGGCTGGGCGACCACGCTACCGCGGACTTCTGTGTCTCCTTCGATCCCGCAGAGGGCGTGCTGACGGAAGAGTCGCTGAACGTCGGAGGAACGAGAATCTACAGCAGCGCGGACATCGAGAACCCGAGGGGGCAGCCGTACTTCGAGGTTCGACGCGCGCCGGGGAGGGCAAGCCGACCTCCGCATTACAAGTTCGATCGAACGCGATCGGTTCTCGGACAGTTCGCGCGCTCGAATCACTGCCTCGATCAGCATCGTCCTGCTGTGAGCGCCTGCCTAAGGGCGCTATCCAACACCCAGCGGATCGATCCATCGCCCGCCACCCTGCGGGACTATTCCACAGCTCAGTCGGTCAAGCGGATGGGCGAGCGCGGGGAGAACTTCGCCGCCCTCGTCAAGACCATCTGCGCGGACTCCGGAACGCGCGATGCCTACGCCTCATGGCTGCGTCAGCTGTGGACGAGCGAAGCGATCGAGGACGTCAGTGTGCTGCACGGCGCGCTTGGGGAACCTCTATTCGCCATACGAGAACGCGGAAAGGACCAGCCCGCGCCCGTGCTCTCCGACGGGACGCTGCGGTTCGCTGCGATCGCCGCCGCTTTCTTCCAGCCGGATCGCCCAGACATCTTGACGATCGAGGAGCTCGAAAGTGGCATCCATGCATCCCGCGTGCGCGTGCTCGTCGAGCTCCTCCGCTCGCAATCCAAGACTGGAAACGTCCAAGTCATGGCAACGACGCACTCGCCGATCGTGCTGGCGTGGCTGAACGAGAGCGAGTTCGCCACGACGTTCTATTGTGATCGCGATCCCACCACGGCCGCTTCCAACATCCGCCCGCTCACAAGGGTGCCTGATTTCCTGCGCGTACTCAACAAGCAGCCCATCGGCGAGCTCTTCGCTGAAGGTTGGTTGGAGGGGGCCCTTTGAGCTTCCGTGCGCTCGTCGTCCCGGAAGACCCCACGAACGATCGCTACATCTTGAAGCCGCTCGTGGAGGCCCTGCTTGCGGACGTGGGCAAACCCAGAGCCAAGATCGAAGTGTTGGCCAATCCGAGGATCCAGGGCTACGAACACGCCAAGCGGTTGCTGCTGGAACGCCTCTTGGAGCAGTACTCGCACCGCGATCTGCTACTGTTCCTCCCGGACTCTGATCTGCGCGATCGGTCAGCGGAGTTCGAACACTTGGAGCGAGAGGCCTCGGAACGCGGCGCGCGCTTGCTCTGCTGCGCGGCGATTCCCGAGGTCGAAGTGTGGTTGCTCGCTGGCCACGCAGACCGACTGGGAATGAGCTGGAGCGAAGCACGCTCGAGTGTGCGGCTGAAGGAACTGGTGTTCGAGCCGTTTCTCGACTCGCACGGTGACCCTCGTCGGGCAGGTGGAGGACGCGACATTTTGATGAAGACGACGCTACAGAACCTGCCTGCGCTCTACTCGAGGTGCACGGAGCTTCAGGATCTGCGCAGCAAGCTCGAGGCCGTGGTGCAGTAGGCCGCGCAAGTCGGCATCGGCAAGATCGAGTCCGCCAACTCTGGTGCGCCGTGCTTCGACTGACCGGGTCGGGTGGACCGCATCAACGAACACACACTCTGGTCGTCACCGCCGGCGCGGTGTGTGTGCGGCTGCATCGAAATGGAAGAGAGCGGGCTCGCGAAGTCGCCGTAGATGCATGGGTGGGGTCGCGAGCGGCTGGACAGGTCGCCCGGGATCCAGTCGGGTACTCCGCAGCCTCCCCGCGAGTTCGCGCGGCCAGGCTATCCTCGGGCCCCTCACGGCCGCGTGCTCACGGTGTCGTGGTTCGCTCCGCCCCAGGTTTCGCGTCAAGTCATCGGAGGGTCCTCCCATGAAATCCAAGCTCACCGTGATGGCCGCGTGCGCATCGCTCGCTTCGAGCACGTTCGCCGCCCAACAGATCGAGCGGCTGAGCTCGAGCACGTCGGGCCTCGAGTCCAACGACTCGGTCACCCGTCCGGCTTCGTCTTCGCATGACGGACGTTTCGTGGTGTTCACCAGCCTCGCCACGAACCTCGATCCGCTGGCGGCGCCTGGGCCCGGCTTGGCGCAGGTGTATCTCCGCGATCGCGCGCTCGACACCACCCGCTGCGTCAGCTCCGCTCCGGGCGGACAGCACGCCAACTCACACTCGAACAGCGGTCCATGGGCGCTCAGTGCCGACGGAACGTTGCTCGCGTATTGGACCGACGCCTCGAACTACGGCCATCTCGACGCCAACAACGAATCCGACGTGTTCGTGCGCGACCTGCGCACCAACGCGCTCACGCTCGTGAGCGCGAAGCCAGACGGCACGATCGGCGTTGGCTTTTCGGTCGAGGCAGCGCTCTCCGGCGATGGAGCTTTCGTGGCCTTCTCGAGCAGCGGGCCCAACCTCGTGCCGGGGGATTCGAATCACCGCATCGACGTGTTCGTCCGCGACCTCGCGGCTGCGACCACGACGCGCGTCAGCGTCAGTTCCAGCGGCACGGAGGGCAACGCGAAGAGCCACTCGCCCGCGCTTTCATTCGACGGCCGCTTCGTGGTGTTCCACAGCGAGGCCGACAATCTGGTCGCAGGCGATCACAATGAACGTCGCGACGTGTTCCTCCACGATCGAGCGACGGCGACCACGACGCGCGTCAGCGTCGACAACCTCGGACTGGAGGGCAATGGCGAGAGCTCGTGGCCGTCGATCAGCGCGGACGGACGTTGGATCGCGATGATGTCCAGCGCGCTCAACTTCGGTGCGCCGCTCGTCCCCAATCAAGCTCAGGTGTTCGTGCACGACACGCTCGGTGGGACGATGACGTGGGTGTCGGATGTCAATGGTCAGGTCGAAGGGACCCCCAGCTCAGCCGTGATCGCTGCGAGCGGGCGGCATGTCGTCTACACGTCGAACGCCGTTTCGTTCGGGGGCAGCGGCAGCGTGCGACAGAGCTTGGTGCGAGACCTCGCGAGCGGCACCACGACACTGGTGAGCGCCGACGTCAATGGCACGCCCAGCCAGGGTTTCTGCTTGTATCCGCAACTCTCCGGCGATGGGCGCTTCGCATTCTTCAACAGCCAAGCGCCGGATCTCGTGGCCGGTGACACGAACGGCCGGATCGATCTATTTGCGCACGAGGGACCGTGGACGCCGCACTTCGAGTCCTACTGCCCAGCCGGTACGAGCTCGCAAAATTGCACGCCGAGCTTGACGGCCACGGGGCTCCCGAGCGCGAGCGCTGCGACCGCCTTCACGCTGTCCACAGCCAACGTCGATGGCCAACGCGCAGGCCTCTACTTCTACGGAGTCTCGGGAGCAACGCTCTCGCCCTGGGGCCAAAGCTCGAGCTCGCTGTGCGTCAAGGCGCCGACGCAACGCACCGCCGTGCAGAATTCCGGTGGAACGCCAGGCTCGTGCGACGGATCGTTGCTCCTCGACTGGTCGCAATTCGCGGCGAGCCATCCCAATGCTCTCGGAGCTCCCTTCCGAGACGCCGACACCGTTTGGATCCAAGCGTGGTATCGCGATCCGAGCGGCGCCAAGTCGACCGCGTTGTCCAACGCGCTGCGCTTCCAACTGTTGCCGTAGCGCGGACCGTCGTCGAGCGCGACCCGCGTCGGGTCCGTTGGTTGCTCGCGAGTCGTGACCCACGAGTGTGCCTCGAAAGCCGCCCACGGACGAGCATTCAGGCGCGCATCCGTGCTTTCATCATGGGGATGATCGTGGAGAGGCTGTCCGCGATGATCCCCGCGCTCAGCTGCGTATAGCCGCCGGAGAGCACCATCAGAATGGGGATGCCTCTGCGCTGCGCCTCGACGAACACGAGTAGATCGCGCTCTAGAATGCCCTCCTTTGAGATGGCCAAGAGCCCCAGAGGATCTCCGTCCAGAATGTCGGTTCCAGCGTTGTAGATCAGAAAAGACGGCCGCTCCTCGTCGAGTATCCGTGGTAGCTCTCGGCGCAACAACTTCAGATACTCGTCCGTGCCACAGCCCGACTTCAGCGGAAATGGATACTGAATGAACCGTCGAGCCTCGAGGTCGCAGGGAAACGTGCCTTCGTTGAACAAGTCCACGACGGCGACCCTCGGATCACCGGCCAAAGTCGCCTCGACCCCGTTGCCCTGATGAGCGTCCAGGTCGAGCACCATCAGGCGCGACTGCGGGCGCAGGCGCAGGAACTTGTGGATGGCCAGATTGATGTCCGCGAAATAGCAGAATCCGCTGCCTTTGTCGGCCTTGGCGTGATGGTAGCCAGCTCCCAGGTTGACGGCCCATCCGTGCTGCAGGGCGAGCTCGACTCCCAGCAGCGTGCCACCCGTGGCATGCAACATGGGTTCGAGGAGGTGGCTCTTGAGCAAGGACACTGGCACCGACCTCAACTCGCCCACTTCGGCGACCATGGCAATGTTCTCGGCGCTCTCGAGGCTCTGCAGGTATGTCCTCGTGTGGACCACGAGCAACTCTGCCTCGCTCACGGGCCGTGGAGCGTGGTGGTCGCTTCCCGTCAGAATGCTCCGCTCGCACAGCATTTGGAAAACGCGACCATATTTGCGGGTGTCGAAGGGGTGGCGCTTCTCGATGCCCCCCAAGTGCATGTCGTAGCGAGGCGAGAAAACGACCGGGATCGAGCGCGACTGCATTGCGTTGTTGCTCTTCATCGGAGTTTGGCTTGATATGCACGCGCGAGCGACCGGTCCAGCTTCCTGTGCGCTTTCGTTCGTGAGTTGGCGCCGTCGCTCAGGCTGGGCGCACTTGCGCGTGCGTCGGAGCCTTGGAGTCGAAGGTCCCAGCCGGTCGCCGAGCCTTCTCCGCGCGACAGGGATCTCGGGCGCGCGGGCGAGGCCTGTGCATCGACCATCACTCGCCAGCTCTACGCAACAAGCGAGGCGGAGCGCGCCGCCCCGCGCACTCCGCCTCGACCCTCGGTGCGATCAGGGCCGGCCGCCCGATGAGGACGACCGGCCGCGCACCGACCAACGTGTCCGCGTGATCCGTCAGCGGCACTTCATGGGCGCACCCAGATCACGGGCAGACGTAGAACTCGATCGCGTTCGAGAGGCTCGTCGACTTCGGCGCCGGCGGGTCGCGGAACCAGCCCTGCGCCTGCACGGCCTGCCCGACGGAGAAGCTGGCGCCGAGCGTGCCAGAGCGCTGCGCGATCCAACTGTTCCAGTCGATCGAGAGCGTCCCGTTGCACTGGCCGGCGATTCCTCCCGCGCTGTGGAAGTCCGTGCGTTGCGTCGGAGATCGCACGCACAAGTAGCTCGTGCCATTACCCCACGGCGCGGAATGGCGGCCGTTGGTGCCGTAGAAGATCAGGCCGGACTTGGCGCCCTCGACCTGCTGCACCTGCAGCGTGAAGCCGCTGGTCGCAGTGGCGCTCGGAGTTCCGCTCGCCGAGATCTGCGCCTGACAGCCGTTGGTCGTGGTTCCGGCCGTGCAGTAGCTGACGGGAGCGCAGTTGCACGCCGGTTCCCAGCGCGCGAGGTAGGCGGACGCCGAGGTCCCCGCCTGCGTGAACCCGCCGCCGATGTAGAGCTTGCCGCCGAAGGTCGCGAAGGTGTCGACCGGGACGATGTTGGCAGTACCCCCACCGAGTTCGGGCGCCGCACCCGAGAGCCCGCCGTTCACGTCGGACCACTCGCTGCCGTTCCAGCGGGCGATGCCGTGGAAGACCTCACCGCTCGTCGACGCCACGTCGGCGAAGCCGGCCGCGAAGAGCACGCTGGAACCGCCCTCGTCGAAGACGCCGAGCGCCGAGCCGGAGTTCCCGAGAGTCGCCGTCGGCGTCAGTCCGCCGCCGACGCCCGACCAAGTCGTGCCGTTCCAGCGCGCCAAGCCGCGGACGTCGAGTTGTGCCGCCTTCGTGAAGTTGCCGATCGCGTAGAGCGCGGGGCCGGAGCCGTCGTCGTACACGGCGAGGTCGCGCGCGCCCGACGAATTCCACAATCCGCCGCCGACGCTCGACCAGGCCGTGCCGTTCCAACGCGCGATGCCGAAGACGTTCGGCACGCCGCTCACGGTGGCGAACTCGAGTCCAACGTACAGCGCGGGGCCGCTGCCGGAGTCGTACACGGCGAAGGCCGTCGGCGAACCCAAGGTGCCCGCGCCGAGCGGCTGCCAGCTGGTCCCGTTCCAGCGAGCGATGTTTGCCACCGCCGTCCCGCCGGCGCTCGAGAACCAGCCGCTGGCGTACAGCTGCGGTCCCGTGCCGTGGTCGAACACAGCGAGGTCGCTCACGTGGGTCTCGCCGAACGCGGCGACGATGCCGCCGCCGAATTCGGCCCAATTCACGCCGTTCCAGCGCGCGATGCGGCTCGCCGGCACGCCATCGATGAGCGTGAAGGTCCCGCTGGCGACGAGCACCGGCCCCGACCCGTCGTCGTAGCTCACCAGTGCACGCACCTCGCCATTCGCGGCTCCTCCACCGCCGACTGCACTCCAGTTCGAACCGTCGAAGCGCGCCACGAGCGGGGAGTAGACGGCCCCAGCTCCAGCGAAGACGCCGCCCGCGTACAACGCGGGCCCCGAGCCGTCGTCGAGCTCTCGCAACACCCGCACGCGCCCCGCCGGTTCCTTGCCGGCCCCCAGAGCCGACCATCCGCCCGGGCCAAGGCGTGCGATGTCGTCGACCCGCGTCACGTCCGCGAACTCGAAGTTGCCGCCGACGTACAGCCCCGTGCCAGAGCCGTCGTCGTACAACGCCATCGAGCGGACGATCGGTGCGCCGCCGCAGTCCGTGCAAAGCAAACCGTTGCCGCCCGTCGGTGTCGACCAGGTGGTGCCGTTCCAGCATGCGATCCCGTAGTCGCCGACGCTGGAGCCTGCGATCGAGCGAATCGCCCCTCCGACGTAGAGCTTCGAGCCCGAGCCGTCGTCGAAAGCCTGCAACGAGCCCACGGTGCCGTCGATCGCGCCACCCTGGATCGTCCACGCGCCTTGGTTGTCGAGCTTCGCGATGAAGCCCGTGTTGGTGTAGTCGTTGATGCCACCTGCGAACAGGGCAGGACCCGAGCCATCGTCGTACGCGCACAGCGCGAAGGTGCTCAGCACCGCGCCGCTTCCGTAGGCCGACCACGTCGAGCCGTTCCAACGCGCGACGTTGCGCACGAGCATGCCGTCGACGGAATCGAACCAACCGCCGGCGATCAGGGCCGGTCCGCTGCCGTCGTCGTGAACGAGCAGGGTGTCGACGCTGACCGGGCCGACCGTGTTGCCCATGGTCGAGCCCACCATGCTCCAGCCCGAGCCATTCCAGCGCGCGACGCGCGAGGACGGGACGGCGTAGAACGTGCCGCCGGCGTACAGCTCGGGTCCGGAGCCGATGTCGTAAACCGCGAGCGCGCGCACTTCGCCGTTGAGGCCCGCGCCCATCGGCATCCAGCTCGTGCCGTTCCAGCGCGCGATGTTGCTCGCCGCGACTCCATCGATCGAAACGAAGCGACCCGCCGCGACCAGCGACGGTCCCGAGCCATCGTCGAACGCGACCATCGAAGTGATGCGCGCGTAGGACGCAGGCGCCGAGCCGAGCCGACTCGGGATTTGCGACCAAGCCGCGCCGCTCCATGCGTGGACCGCGTTGAGGCCGGGCCCCGGCGCGTCGCCCGCGACATACAGTCGGCTGCCGTTTCCATCATCGAACACGGCCTGGGCTCGCGCGCCGCCCTTCGCCGCCGCCGGTCCGAACTCGGCCGACCAGTCGAAACACTGGGCCCGCAGGCCACCGGTGCACGCGAACAGCGCCAGCGCCGCAATCCGCAACAGTACGCTCCAACTCATCTCTTCCACTCCTATTGGGGCCCCGGTTTCCACCGCGGCCGGTCCTTCGAGCATCGAGTCGCCTGAACCGGCATCAGCGACCCGAGCCCAACCGAATTCACGCTGCCATCGGAGCACCGAGGACTGCGATGAGAAGCTCAACGCGGTGCCCGCTGCCCACTGAATGGTAGTCAGCAAACTCGAAGTCAGCGACACGAGCGAGCGCAGTGACCGGAATGTCACGCTCCAAAGGCCGCGGTCTGAAGGGCCATGCGCGCCGGTCCTCCGCTGTGCCGTCGTTCCGCGCTTACGGCACGAGCACCGACGACCGCGTTGCGCAACTGAGCGCCTTTGTCCATCCCAGCGCCTGCAATGCGAGCGGCTGCACCCTCACCGTGCGCGACGGAACTGCTGAGACTCGAGACTCGTGACCGCGCGCTCGCGCTGGACTGAGATGCGTGCGGCCAAGGCCATGGTGCAGCGCTGGGCGTCCCGCTGGATGCCGGGGCCTCGGGCTGTGCTCAAGCGTGATCGGATGAACCACCGTCGCCAGTCGACATGCTGCGGACCAACGCAGTCGGGCGGATCGGGGCGCAGTCGGGCTCGCCACCGTCGCGAACGCGCCGCCTGGGACCAAGATCGAAGTCAGCTTTCGCGAGTCCGGCTCGATCACGCGCCGCTTCTCCGCATGAGCGGGACTCGAGAGGCACGAACATCTCGACGCGCTGGATGAGTCCACGCACGTCACCTGCGAAGGGCGTAATGCCGAATCTCGAGTCGGCCCGATGGTGGCCCGCTCGGTCGTTGGTTGCGTGCGATCGGGAGTGCGCTCGCGTCTCCGGTCCGCGGCCGCGGCCGTTCCATCCGTGGATGTGAGCGCGACTGCAATCCCACACCCAGCTGAGCTTGCGAGTGGAATTCCAGCGGTCCGCGAGGCGCGCGAGCAGTCCACGCGCTCTGTAGGCGGCCGCATCGGAGCTGGCTAGTGCGCGCCGCGCGGAACCACCCAGGGAATCGGAGCTCCATTGATGCACTGCCGTCGACGCACCGTCCAATTGACTCTCACCACGAGCGCGCTGCTGTGTGCTCTGACCACGGCGCCCGGGCGAGCGCAGACCACCACCCCGCTCGTTCTGGGGCCGAACGCCTCAGCGCTCGATCGCGGCACGTTCACGAGCTACTCCCCCACCATCTCCGCCGACGGCCGGCGCGTCGTGTTCAGCTCGAGCTCCAACGATGTCGTGCCCGGCATCGCCAATCCCTTCGCGCTGCCGCAGGTCTACCTGCTCGACACGCTGACTGGCGTGACGAGCCTGGTGAGCGCGACGGCGACCGGTTCACCCTGCGACGGCCGGTGCGAGGACTCGGCGATCTCCGCCGACGGTTCCACGATCTCGTTCGTGTCCGACGCGACCGATCTCCCCACGCTCCCGCTCACCGGTGGGCGCGAGGTCTACGTGTACGGCGTCGCGACGGGTGCCCTCTCGCTCGTGAGCATCGCCCTGAACGGCGGCCTCTCCGACGGCGAGTCGTTCGATCCGGTGCTCTCGGGCAACGGGCGCTTCGTGGCCTTCACCAGCCGCGCGGCCAATCTCGTGCTCGGCGACAACAACGGGTTCCACGACGTGTTCCTGCGCGATCTCGTGCTCGGCACGACCGAGTGGATCAGCACCCCACGCATCAGCGGCCTCTCCGGCGACAGCGTCTCGGCGTCGATCTCCGCCGATGGAACGCTTCTGTCGTTCCTGTCCGACGCATCGAATCTTGTTGCGAACGACCCGCCCTCCACCTTCGACGTTTTTTTGCTCGACCGCGCGCACGGCACGCTCCGCGTGGTGAACACGACACCCAGCGGTGCTTTCGCAAACGCTCCAGCGCAGCTCCCGCGCCTCTCTCAGGACGGGCAGTGGCTGGTGTTCCAGTCCAGTGCGACCGACCTCGTGCCCGGAGACACGAACGGCGCGGTCGACGTGTTCGCGCACTCCTTGACGGGACAGGTCACGTTCCGCGTTTCGCAGACGCCTCTGGGCGCGGCGCCCGCCGGGGTGAGCGACCTGGGGTATCCCTCTCCCAACGGCCGCTTCATCGTGTACCGCAGCACGGCGAGCGACATCGTCGCGGGTGACGCGAACGCTCAGGCCGACGTGTTCCTGTACGACATGCTGTCGGGGCGGACGGAGCTCGTCAGCGTCTCGACCAGCGGCGTGCAGGGCAATCTGTCGAGCGACTTTCCGCAGGTGGACTCTTCGGGCCGCATGGTGATCTTCCAGAGCAGGTCGACCACGCTCGCCGGGCCGGTGATCCCCAACACCTCCAATCTCCTCGTCCGCGATCGCGGATGCGTCGTCACGCGCTACTGCTCGCCTTCGCCCAGCAACGCCGGCTGCGGCGCCGCCATCGTCGGCAGCGGCACTCCCAGCGCGACGCCGGGCAGCTCGTTCCTCGTGAGCGCGACGAGCTTGCCGCGCGAGCGCAATGCTGCACTCGTGTGGGGACTCGCCGCCGCGAGCTCGCCCTTCTCCGGTGGATTGCTGTGCGTCCAATTTCCGCTGCGCCGCACGCTGCCCGCGTTCACCGCGGGCGCCGGCGGAGCCGCGTGCGCCGGTAGCTTCGTCTTCGATTTCTCGGCCAACTACATCGGCGCCCAGGGCTTGGCTCCGGGCACGTCGATCTTCTGCCAAGTGCTCGCGCGCGACGCCGGCGGCCCGAACCTCGCGCTCAGTGACGCGCTCAATTTCGTGATTTGCCCGTGATATGGACGTGCGAGGGCCGACTCGCGTGAGAGCCGGCCCTCGTCATTGGCTCGCGCGCGCGGCGCGAGGCACGCTGGACGCGCGTCAGATCACGGCAGCAGCGTGAGCTCGAGCGCGTCGCTCAGGTTCGTGGTCTTGCCCGCGGGCGGGTCGCGGAACCAGCACTGCACCCAGACCTTGCCGCCGGCTCCGAATGGGTTGCCCAGAGCGCCGGGGTTGGCGAGCTGATAGGCGTTCCAGTCGAGCGCGAACGCGCCGTCGCACGCCCCCGCGGTCCCGCCGGAGCTCTGCAGCGTCATGCGCTGCGTCGGAGCCTTCACGCACAACACGCTGGTGCCGTTCCACGGAGCGTTCGTGCGGCCGTTCACGCCGTAGAACAGCAACCCCGACTTGCCGCCTTCGACGTTGGCAGCCGTGAGCGAGCACGGAGTCGCGAAGCTCGCGCTGGGGTTGGCGCTGGCCGTGAGTGTCGCGGCGCAGCCGTTGGTGGTCGTGCCGGCCGTGCAGTAGGCCTGCGGCGCCGCCGGAGCATCGAAGCACAGCTCCCAGCTCGCGAGCGAGCCGCTGTCCGCCGCGACGTACCAGTCGTACACGTGCAGCGTGTACACGCCCGACGCCAGCGGCAGCGCTCCGAGCGGAGTGTTGTCGATGCCGGCCGCACCGCTGGGCCACGCTCCGAAGAACTGGCGATACGTCCCAGGCGCGACCAGACCCGACTGGGTGCACGCGTAACTCGCCGCGGGCGCGCCGCAGGCCGCGCTGCCGACGAGCGCGTCCACGAACTCGTAGTCGCCGGAGAAGTCGTCCCCACATCCGCCGCCGAAGACACCGTCGACCTGTTGGAACAAGTTGATCGACGCACCCGAGGGCGTCTCGAGCACGAGCTGGTTGTCACCCGACCAAGAGTGCTGCCAGCCATTGAGCTTGACCGACACGATGTGCGTCGCGCCGGCGGGCACCACGACGTTCAACGGAGACGCGAGCGCTCCCGTCGGCAGCAGATTGGGCCACGCGCCATCCGCGGCACCCGCGGAAGGAACAATGCCGCCCGGGCCACCGCTGACGCACGTCGGCGGCACGTAGAGCGCGAGTTGCACGGTCGCGCTGGTTGCGGTACCGCAGGAATTCGTCACGACACAGTCGTAGGTTCCGAAGTCACCCGCGGTGACCGCGGCGAAGTACAAGCTCGGCGAAGTCTGGCCCGCCAGTGGCTGGCCACCCATGCGCCACTGATACGTCGGAGCCGGTGTGCCGCTCGCGATGATGTCGAGGCTCGCGCTCGCACCGATGCAGGCGACGGTATCGAGCGCTCCTTGCAGCACCTGGGGCGGTGTATTCACGACCAGCGCGGCTGCGTTGGAGATGACACTCGTGCACGTGCTCGAAACGACGCAGTCGTAGGTACCGGCTTGGCCGGCCTGCACCGCGGCGATCGCGTAGCTCGCACCCGTCGCGCCGCCGATCGGTGAGCCATTGAAGCGCCACTGGTAGCTCAGGTTCGGCGAGCCCGACGCGCCGACGTCGAACGCAACGGGCGACGCCTCGCACACCGTCGCGCCCAGCGGATGCGTCTGGATCGCAGGTACCGCATCGAGCGTCACGACGATCGTGTTCGAGTCCACCGTGCCGCACACGTTGGTCACGCGGCAGAAGTAGGTGCCGGTGCTCGCGGAAGACGGATTGAAGAGCGTGTGACTCGAGTTGGTGAACCAGCCCAGGCCAACTCCATTGTGGAACCACTGGTACGAGAGCGGTCCCGTACCGCTGGCCCCGACGTCGAGCACGCCGTTGACGCCCGCGCACACCGCCGTGTCCTGCGGCTGCAAGGTGATCGTCGGGGCGACCCGCGCCGTGTACGTGGCCGGCGACGAAGTCGAGCTTCCGCAGGTGTTCGTCACGACGCAGTCGTAGGTGCCGTTGTCGGCGCTCGTCGCCGAAGCCTTGCCGTAGCTCGCCGACGTCGCGCCGAGGATTGGGCTGCCGTCCTTGCGCCACTGGTAGCTCGCGGCCGGCGCCGGATTCGAGATCCCCACGCTGAACGCAAAGCCCACTCCGACGCAGAAACTCTGGCTCACCGGGTGCGTGGTGATATCGGGCAGCGTGTAGGCGGTGACGATGGCCTGGTTGGAGAACGTGAACCCGCACGAGTTCGTGGCGAGGCACACGTACGTTCCGGCATTGCCCGCGGTCACCGGACTGAGGTTCAGCACCGCGTTCGCCGCGCCCGGGACTTGCACGTTGTTGCGCAACCACACGTAGCTCGTGCCAGGGAGAAAGTTGGAGAGCGCCACGGAGAGCTGCGCGTTCGTGCCGGAGCAGACGCTCACGCTCTGCGGTTGCTGCGAAAACACCGGCACAGTCGTCATGTTCACGGCGCAGATCGACGACAGCGCGACGCCGCAGGCGTTGGTCGCGACGCAGCGATAGGTGCCGACGTTCGCCGGCTGCATCGACGCGATCGTGTACGAGCTCGAGGTCGCGCCCACGATGTCGACGTCGTTGCGCTGCCATTGATAGGTCGGCGCGGGCGATCCGGACGCGACGAAAGTCAGCTGCAACGCGCTGCCCTGGCACGCTCCCGCGCTCGACGGCGGATTCTGCACCGGAGAAGGCGCCTCGCTCACGCTCACGACGACGGGCGCCGAGAGCGAATCTCCGCAGCCATTCGAGATCGAGCAGGTGTACGTTCCGGCGTCGGCCGTGGTCGGCAGCTGCACGCTGTAGGTGTTCGAGCTCGAGAGCTGCACCGTGTTGCCGTTGCGATAGAACTTGTAGCTCAGGTTCGAGCCGCTGGCCGTGACCGAGATGTTCAGCGGAGAGCTGTTGCACTGTGCGATCGACGCCGGCGGATTCGCGGTGATCAGCGGCGGCGTGCAACCGCTCGCGAAGCTCACGTTCGAGATCACCAAGGCGAAATCCTGATCGGTCGCGTCCGCGTTGCCGGGTACGCCGTCGCCCGCGATGTTGGTGGCGTTGACCTTGATCGAGATCGGTCCGGAAAAGCCGGTCGGCAAGACCACCAGCTCGGTGTTGTTCTTCGTGTCCGCCGTTCCTCCGGTCGTCGACAGTCCGCCGCTGAAGACGTTGCCGCGGTAGGTGTTGCCAGCGACGGTCACGGTCAAGTCGAGGTCGTTCACCCACGGCGCCGCGGTCGAAGCGCCGGCAGCATCGGTCCACGCCAGCGCGATGCGGATCGGCCTGAGCGAGTTGGACACCGTCCCGCTGAACGTGCGGTACTCTGCCGTGGCGTTGAAGGTCGAGCTTTGGTCCACCAGGGTGCGCGTGATCGTCTGGTCGAAGCCCAGATCGAGCCAAGGGAAGCCGTAGCCCTGGTTGACGCTCGGCAAGTTGCCTCCGGTGCTCTGCAGGTAGCGCGTGTGGTGCAGCGTGAAGGCCTTCAGGAGCGCGGGCGACGGAGCGCTGAGCCCGTGCACGCGCGAGAGGTAGTTCCACTCGAGCGACACCGCGCCGGCGATCGCGGGCGTCGAATGGCTGGTGCCGCTGGAGCGGCAGTAGATCGTCTGACCCGTCGGATAGTTGGCGTCACACACACCCGTGCCGGTGTAGCCCGACACCGGCGAGCGCGTGCCGACGACGTGCGTGCCGGGCGCGACGATGTCGGGCTTGTTGCGCCCGTCCGCGGTCGGGCCACGGCCCGAGAAGCTCGCGATCTGCTGGATGTTGTCGGCACTGCTGGATGTCGTGCCGCAGCCGTCGGTACCCGTGGCGTCGCTGCCCTCGGTGGCGCCGACGGTCAGCACGTTCTTCGCCGTGCCGGGCGTGGTGATCCCGCTGACGCCGTCGTTGCCGGCCGCGAACACGAACAGCTGCTGTTGCAGGCCGCTGGCCGTGCTCACGTCGCGCGTCAAGTAGTCGTGCAACTGCGAGAGCACGTCGTAGAAGCCCGAGTTGAACCCGCCCCACGAGTTCGAGCTGATGCGCGCGCCGTTGTTCCAGCTCGAGGCCGCCGCGGCGGACCAATCGATGTTGAGCGGCGCGCTGCCACTGTCGTTCAGCACCTTGGTGTTCGTGGCGCGACCGTAGGGGTTGATGCCCAAGCCGCGCAGGAACGACCCATCGAGGTTGCCTGAAACGCTCTCGTAGCCGATCGCGATCGAGGTGTTGATGTGCCCGTGGCCGTGAAGGTCCGTGGCTGTCGCGGCGCCGCTGAAGTTCGACGAGGACAGCAAGCGTGATGCGTTGCCGGGGAGCCCGAAACGGCGCAGCGTCAGATCGAGCGGCGAGGTGCTCGCGTTGTCGACGCCCGAATCGGCGATCGCGATGATGGGGTAGCTGGCCTCGGTCGAAGGGAAGCTCTGGGTGCTCAGCCAGCTCAGGTATCCCGGCCCACCAGCCGCCGTCTGCCCCGCATTGAGCGCGCCGTGCATCTCCTGCGCTTGCCGCTCGCTCAGCGCTCTCTCGAGCACGAACGGCTCCACGTTGACGACTGATTCCAGCTCGACCAACAGCGCCACGGCTTCCGCCGGCACGCGCATCGTGATGTTGGTGTAGACGCCGTCGGGCACGTCCGTCGGGCCGCGGTAGATCTGCTCCGCGAAGGCGCTGACCTGCGCAATCGCCGCGCGCTGGTCCGCCGCGAGCGCGCGTTCGTGCTTGGGATTGAAGACCTGGACCGTGACCTCGATCGGACCGGCTTCGAAACCGTGGTCGAGGCCCGGATGAACCGCGTCGGAGGGACTGAACTCGTCGACGAATTGCAGCACTCCGCTGGCCCCCACCATGGCCCGCAACGCCTGCCGGACCGCGTCGTTCGGCGCCCACAGGAGATAGGCGTTCTGCGGCAAGTAGTGCACGATCTCCGCGCCGCTCTCGAGCACGCGCTCGAGCGCCTCGTCGGTGACAAACCCGGGCAGCTGCGCGATCACCAGGTTGCGCCGCGGCGTCGCTCCGGGCAGCGGCAGGCCTTCGACATCTCCGCCGCGGTGACCGCCGCGCGTGTCGAGCATGCCCCGACGCAACGGGACGAAGTCGAACTCCGGGTGGTGCTCGACGCCCGTGCTCAACGGCGCCGCGTCGACGTCCAACGCCGGCACGCGGAAGATCAGCGCGACCGGAGTTTCGCTGGCGAGCTCGGCGCGCACTCCCGCGGGCGAGGCCAGGAACTCGGCGACGTGCTCGCGGGCGACGGAGAGCTTCGTCAGGCCCGAGCTCGGCCGCACGTCCAGCGCGAAGCGTTGCACAGGTCCGGCGAGCGCCGGCGAGAGGCGCGCCAGCGGCTGCGCGCTCGTTTGCGCGGGCGCGGGTTCCGGGCGCGGTGCGACCTCGACGCGCTGGGCCGGCGTCGAGCCCATGCTCACCGCCAACGCCAGGCCGCTCCAAGCGCTGGCTCGCGCCCAGCCTGCCGCCAAGTTCCTCGTCCGTTCGTTCGCACGCTCGCGCTTCATCGCATCGCTCCAGCCGTCGTGAGTCGTCCGGAGCGGAGGTGCTCGGGACGCCGGGGGGTAGGGTCGGACCAGGTCTCTGGCCCGCCCGGTGGGTTCCGGCGCCGGCCAGTGCGCAATCCGGCTCCGCGGCACCCCGCCGATTCCGGAAGAAATGCGCGCCGCGAGCGCCGACGGTCAGGGAAGTGCCGCGCGACGCTGGCCAGGCGCGCCCGCTCCGCGGATGCTGGAAACCAACGTGAATCTCGAAGTCACGCGCATCCTCGACGCGGTCCGGGCCGGCGACTCGTCGGCGGCGGCGCAGCTCCTGCCGCTGGTCTACGACGAGCTGCGCGCGCTGGCCGCGGCGCGGCTGCGACACGAGGCGGGCCCGCAGTCGCTGGGCGCGACCGCATTGGTCCACGAGGCCTATCTGCGGCTGGTCGGGCCCGAGGGCCAGGGCGGCGACGGTTGGTCGGGGCGCGGGCACTTCTTCGCCGCTGCCGCGCAGGCCATGCGGCGCATCCTGGTCGATCGCGCCCGCGAGCGCGGCGCGCAGAAACGCGGTGGAGCCCACGCGCGGCTCGAGCTCGATCCCGCGCAGCTCTTGGTCGACGCACCGCCCGTCGAGTTGCTCGATCTCGACCAGGCGTTGACGGAACTGGCGCTCGAGGACCCCCAGAAGGCCGAGCTGGTGTCGCTGCGCTTCTTCGGCGGACTCACGTTGCGCGAGGCAGCCGCCGTGCTGGGCATCTCGATCACGACCGCGGACCGTCACTGGTCCTACGCGCGCGCGTGGCTGCTCGCCGCGCTGGATGGCGAGCAATGAAATCCGAGGAACCCTGGGGTGCAACGGTCCCCGTTCGCGCACGGAAGCCTGACGAAGACCTGCGATGAACTCGCGAGCGACGCCCGAGAGCTTGTTCCACGACGCGCGCGCGATCCTCGATCCACGCGAGCGCGAGGCGTTCCTCGAGCGCGGCTGCGCGGGCGATGCGCGGCTGCGCAAGCGCGTCGAGGCGCTGCTGCGCGCGGATTCGAAGGCCGCGGGGTTCCTGGAGAGCCGCGCACTCGACCGGGAGCACGCGCCGAACGTGCTCGGGCTGGAACAGCAGGGCGAGCACATCGAGCGCTACCAACTGATCGAGCTGATCGGAGAGGGCGGCTTCGGCAGCGTCTGGAGGGCGGAACAGTCCCACCCGGTCAAGCGCCGCGTCGCGCTCAAGATCCTCAAGCTCGGCCTCGACACCAAAGCCGTCGTCGCGCGCTTCGAGGCGGAACGCCAGGCGCTGGCGCTGATGGACCACCCGAGCATCGCGCGCGTCTTCGATGGCGGAGCGACCCCGACCGGGCGTCCGTACTTCGCGATGGAGTTCGTCCAAGGCGTGCCGATCACGACCTTCTGCGACGAGGCGCAGTTGCCCCTGCGCGCACGGCTCGAGCTGTTCGCCGACGTGTGCGTGGCGCTCCAACACGCGCACCACAAGGGCGTGATCCACCGCGACGTGAAGCCCTCGAACGTGCTCGTCACGCTGGAGGACGGTCGCCCGCGACCCAAGGTGATCGACTTCGGCATCGCCAAGGCCACCGGAGTCGAGCTCAGCGAGCGGACGCTTTTGACCGGGCTGCACCAGATGATCGGGACGCCCGACTACATGGCGCCCGAGCAGGCCGCGGGCAGCCTGGACATCGACACGCGCGCCGACGTGTACAGCCTGGGCGTGCTGCTGTACGAGCTGCTCACCGGGTCCAAGCCTCTCGATCTGCGCGCGGCGACGGGCGCGGGCCTGGCCGAGCTCCTGCGCGTGATCCGCGAGGTCGACCCCGAGCGGCCGTCGACGCGCACCTCGACCTCGGACGACGACTCGCGCCAGGCGGCCTCGCGTCGTGCGCTCGCGCCGCGCGAGTTGAGCTCGCACTTGCGCGGCGACCTGGATTGGATCGTGCTCAAGGCGCTCGAGAAGGACCGCGCACGGCGCTACGCGACCGCGGCGGCGCTCGCCGACGACGTCGGGCGCTTTTTGCGCGACGAGCCCGTGCTCGCCACGCCTCCGAGTGCGAGCTACGTGTTCGCCAAGTACGTGCGCCGGCACAAGGGCGCGGTCGCGGCGGCGGCGGCGATCCTGGTGGTGCTGCTCGGCGGCGTCGCGGCTTCGATGCGTTTCGCGTTCCGCGCGGAACAGCGGCGCATCGAGTCGGAGCTCGCGCGGGGCGAGGCCGATCGGGCGCGCGCGAACGCGGAGAGCGCCGCGGAGCGCGCCGAACGCGCCGAGCGCGAGGCCCGAGATCGAGCAGCGGAGCTCGAGCAAGTCGTCGGCTTCCAAGAGCACCAGTTCGACGCCATCGACGCCGAATCGGTCGGCCTGCGCATCCGCCGATCGCTGCTCGAGCAACGCCGAGCGGAGCTGGAGCGCTCGCGCCCGGATGCCGCGCGCGCCACGGCCTCGCTGGCGGAGCTCGAAGCGCAGCTCGATTCCGCGAACATGACCTCCGTCGCCGTCGATGCGCTCGACGATTCGATCTTCGTGCCGACGCGCACTGCGATCGACACCCGCTTCGCGGCGCAGCCCGTGGTGCGCGCCAGCCTGCTGGAGCGGCTGGCGCAGTCGCTCGCGGGCCTGGGCCGGTTCGAGCGCGAAGCCGAGATCCGCGCCGAAGTGGCGCAGCTGCGCGAGGGCGCTCTCGGCCCCGAGCACGAGCTCACGCTGGCGGCGCGGCTCGCGTTGCTCGGCCTCGCCAGCGAGGCTCCCGATCGCGCGGCGCGCAGCTCCGAGCTCGAGTCCTTCGCCGCGCAAGCGCGCCAGCTGCTCGGAGTCGACCACGAGCTCGAGCTCGAAGCCCTCGGTGCGCTCGGCACGCTCGCCAGCCATGGCGGCGACCACGCGCGCGCCGAAGAGCTCTTCCGGCGCGCGCTCGAGGGCTGGCGCCGGCGCGAGCTCGCGGACGACCCGCGCGCGCTCGACGCGCGCTCGAACCTGGGGGCGGAGTTGATCAGCCTGCAGCGCACCGACGAGGGTGTCGCCGAGCTCGAGGGTGCGCTGGCGGGCTTCGACCGCGTGTTCGGTCCGCGCAACCGGCGTGCGCTGGCCACGCTGCACTCGCTGTGCACGGCCTGGATGACGCTCGGTCGCCAGAGCGAAGCGTTGGCCGAGCTGCGCGAAGCGCTCGCGTTCGCCCGCCAAGCCTACGGCGACGACCACACCATCACGCTCGGCCTGATGGACAATCTGGCCGGCAACCTGCACAACGTCGGACTCGTGGACGAAGCCGAGCCGCTGTTCGTCGAGCTCGTCGAACGCCTGCGGCACGTGCCCGGAAGTGGCGATGTCGAGCTGCACCACGCGCTCGCGCGACTCGGCCGCCTGCGCTCCGCTCAACAGCGCTACGAGGAAGCGATCGCGCTGCTCAGCGAAGCCTACGCGGGGCTCGTCGAGCTCCTCCCGCGCGAGCACGCGGCGCTCGCGGCGTGCGCGCACAACCTCGGCACCGCGCTCTACAACCTGCGCCGGCCGCGGGAGGCGCTGGTGTACTTACAGCACGCCTACGAGGCGCGCCGCGCGACCCTCGGGCTCGACAGCGTGGAAACCGCGACCACCGCGCAGGCACTGGCGTCGGCCTTGTTCGGCCTGCAGCGCGCGGACGAGGCCTTCGAGATCTACCGGCCGGCGGTCGAGTCGCTCGAGAGCTCCTGGGGAGCCGACCACGAGCGCGTCGTGCGCGCGTGGCGCAACCTGGGCGTGATCGCGCAGGCACGGCGCGACTTCGAGAGCGCGGCCGCGGCCTTTCGACGTTCGTCCGACGCGCTGCGCCGCCAAGGTCAGACCAGCGGCGCCGAGATGCACTCGGACCTGGGGTTCCTCGCCTCGAGCTTGCTGGAGCTCGAGCGCTGGCCCGAGGCCGAGGCCGTGATCGCGGAGTGCGCCGAGTTGCGCGAACGCTTGCTGCCGACCGACAGCTGGGCGCAGGCTCATTCGCGCGCCCTGCTCGGCACGCTGCGCCTGCGCCAAGAGCGGCTCGACGAGGCGCTGGAACTCCTGCCGCCCGCCGCCGAGGTCTTGCTCGCCGCTCCCGAGCTCGCCGCGCTCCGGCCCGGGCAATCCGACCGTGCCGCGGAGGCCGCCGAACGCGCGGCCGCGGTGTTCGACGCGCTCCAACGGCGCTCGCCCTCGCCGGAGCACGCCTCGCAGGCGGCCCTGTGGCACGGGCTCGCCGCGTCACGCCGCGCTGCCGCCGGGCGCGCCCCCTGACGAACCGCGGGAGGAGCGCTGGCCATCCGTCGTCCGTCGGCACACGTCTGTGCTCCAACGCGCCATCTGGTGTCAACATGGAGCGTCGCCGAACATCGATCCCGATGGACCCCGCTCGCTTTCATCGCATCCAAGGGCTCTTCGAAGCCGCTCTGAAGCGTGCGCCCTCGGAGCGCGCGGCGTGGGTGCGCCAGCAGAGCGACGCCGATGGCGAGCTGGCCGACGAGGTCGTCGCGCTGCTCGACGCCGAGGCGCGGGGCGAGACGCAGTTGCGCGCCGGGATCGCCGAGCGAGCTCACGAGGCCTTGGCTGCGACGCCCTTCGCCTGCCCCGAGCGCATTGCGGATTACGAGGTCCTCGGCCGGATCGGCAGCGGCGGCATGGGCAGCGTGTACCGCGCGCGCCAGTCCAAGCCCAAGCGCGAGGTGGCCGTGAAGGTCCTCGACGTGGCGCTGGACGATCCGCGCGCCGTGCAGCGCTTCGAGCGCGAAGCCGAGCTGCTCGGGCGACTGCGCCACCCGGGCATCGCGCAAATCCACGAGGCCGGCACAGCGACCGTCCGCGGCCAGCGTGTCCCGTTCCTCGCGCTGGAGTTGGTCGAGGGCGAAACGCTCGACGTGTGGAGCTCGCGGGCCGCGGTCGGCGTCGAAGAGCGGATCCAAGTGGTGATCGCGATCGCGCGTGCTGTCCAAGCCGCGCACCAACAGGGCGTGATCCATCGCGATCTGAAGCCCAGCAACGTGATGATCGATGCGCGCGGCGCTCCCAAGGTGCTCGACTTCGGCATCGCGCGCGCGCTCGACGAGCGCGCCGGCGCGTCGCACCGAACCGAAGCCGGCGAGGTGCTGGGAACCCTGGCCTACATGAGCCCAGAGCAGGCCGAAGGTCGCTCGGCGGACGTCGACACCCGCACGGACATCTACGCGCTCGGAGTGGTCGCGTTCGAGCTGCTCACGGGTCGCTTGCCGGTCGAGGTCCGCGGGCTCGCGCTGCCCGCCGCGTGGCGCTTGCTGGCGAGCTCCGACGCGTCCGCCGAAATCGCGCGTTGCCGCGATCTGCCCGACGACCTGCGGCACGTGCTCGCCAAAGCCGCCGAGCACGATCGCACGAGACGCTACGGATCCGCCGAGGAGCTCGCGCGGGACCTCGAGCGCTACCTCTCGCACCATCCGGTCAGCGCGCGTGCTCCGACGACGATGTACCAGCTGGCCAAGTTCGCCCGTCGCCACCGCTCGCTGGTGTCGGGCGTCGCCGCGACGCTGTGCGCGCTGCTGCTGGGAGCGGTCGGTGTCGCCCGCATGGCCATGCTCGAGGCGCGCGCGCGCGACGACGCCGACGCCAACGCCCTGTCTGCGCAGTTGCGTGCAGCGAACGCCGAAGCGATCGAGTCGTTCCTGGTGCGCTTGTTCCTCGCGGCGACGCCCGATCGCGCGCAGGGCGAGCCGGTGCTCGCGCGGGACCTGCTCGACTCCGGAGCGAAGCGCATCGAGCTCGAGTTCGCCGGCGAGCCCGTGGTGCGCGCGAGGTTGCTCGAGACCATGGCGATCGCATGCCTGTCCCTGGGGGAGATCGCGCGAGCGACGGAGCTGGCGGAACAAGCGCAGCTCAGCCGCGCTCTCTCGCAGGACGCCAGCCCCGGCACGCACCGTTCTGCGGAGCTGCTGGCTACCGCGTTGGCGGAGCGCGGCGATCACGGCGACTCACTCGTTCTGTACGACCTCGCGCTCGAGCGCGTCAGCGACTGGCGCGCCCGCGGACTGGCCAGCGACGCGGACGTGGCGCACGTGCTCGGGAATCGCGCGGCCGCTCGTGTGCATGCCGGACTCGTGGACGAGGCGCGCAGCGATCTCGATCGACTGCTCGGGCTGGTCGGCGACCAACCCGCGGGGCGCCACCGCGCGTCCGAGTTGGAAGCGCTGTGGCTGCGTGCGGTCGGCCGCAACACCGAGGCCTACGCTTTGGCGACTCGACACGCCGCGGAGTTGAGCAAGGCTCCGGACACGGCGCTCTCGAGCTTGCAGTCCGTGTGGTTTCGCTGCGGCATCAGTGCATACGAGCTCGGCAAGCACGACGAGGCACTGAGTTGGAGCCTGGCGAGCGCGGAGCTCGCGATGGTGCTGTGGGGTCAAGCCTCGCCGCGCATCACGCAGCCCTGCGCGCACGTGGCGATGGCGCTGATGAGCTTGGGCCGCTTCGACCAGGCTCTCGCGTGGTGCGAGCTCGCGTTGCAGCCGCAATCGACGGGCACGCGCTGGGACGAAACCAACAGCGCCTTCGTGCGCTTGGTGCGCGGTGAGACGTTGCGGCGCATGGAGCGGCTCGCGGAGGCCGTGTACGAGCTGCAGCTCGCCGACGCCGCGCACACCCGCCTCGGTGCGCGCACGCCGAACGCGCTCATGAACCACGGCCAGCTCGCCCTCGCTCTGCAGACCGTGGGCGACGCCCGCTGCGCGGAACCGTACTACGTTGAGTACTTCGAGGAACGCCGCATCCAGGGCACTCTCGAGTCCACCGTCGACGACATGGTGGGCTACGGTGCCTGCCTGCTCGATCTCGGTCAGGGTGCGCGGGCCGAGCCGATCCTGCGGCGCGTGCTCGAGGATCGGCGCGCGCGGCTGGATCCGAGCCACTGGCGTCTCGCGAGCAGCGAAGCCCTCGTCGCGCGCTCGCTCGCGTTGCAGGGCCGTCACGCGGAGGCCGAGCCGATCCTGCTCGCTTGCCAAGAGCGCCTGGAGCGCGCCCTCGGCGCTCGCAGCGTGCGCGTCGTGATCGGCCTCGATCACCTGGCCGAGTTGTACGAGAGCTGGGGCCGGCCGGACGAAGCTCGCGTGTGGCGCGAGCGACATCGCGAGCGGAGCTCGCGCTGACGCACGCCAGCCGTGCGCGTCAGCCGTCGAGCTCGCGCTGCAGCCAGGCGCGGGCGAAACGCCACGAGCGCTCGACCGTGCGCGACGAGACGTCGAGGATCCCGGCGATCTCCTCGCTCGACAGCCCACCGAAGCAACGCAGCTCCGCCACCTTGGCCATCTGAGCGTCGAGCTGCTCCAGACGCTCGAGCGCGTCGTTCAAGGCGACGATGTCGAGCTCCGCGACTTCGCCAGCGACCTCCGCGAGCTCGACCGTCACGCGTTCTCGCGCTCCGCCGCGCTTCTCCGCACCACGCCGGCGCGCGTGGTCGATCAGGATCGAGCGCATCGCGCGCGTGGCGAGCAACAGGAAGTGCCGCTTGCCTTCGATGCGCGCGGAGTCCGCTCCGCACATCCGCAAGTAGGCCTCGTGGACCAGTGCAGTCGTCTGCAGGGTGTGGTGCTTGGCCTGGCGATTCATCAGAGCACGCGCGCGGCGCCGCAATTCGTCGTAGATGAGCTCGAAGCTCGCGCGCTCGGCGTCGCGATCGCCTGCCGCGGCACTCCGGAGCAACTCGTCGACGCGCTGTGTCGGAGAATCCATGGGGACTGCCCCGCGGGGCATGGAGCGATTCTCGACCAGGCCTTCGCGAACGGCAAGCGGAGCACCGAGGGCGCGCGCACCAAGACGCAAGCGGGGCGCAGCGCGCGACAGCTTTCGGCGGAAACCGCTCGACTCGGCGCGAATCGGCAACCATCGGAGAATTCGTGTCGCTGGCGAGCCATGGATCGCGTTGGAGGGGGCGAACGAAGCTCGCCTCCGGCGATGTTCGACTCCGCCGCCGGCGGAGCATCCCCCCGGGGACCCTGCGCGGTCCCTCGGCGCCGCGAGCTTCCTCACGAGGTGAAACACCGATCATGATGCTCCGCTCGAGTCTCGCTGCGCTGTCCCTGTCGATCCTGAGCTCCCTCGCGGCCGCACAGTCGAGCCTGACGCTCGTGCCCTCCGACCCCGGCGACGGCACGCTGTGGTTCCGCAATCTCGGCGGCGGAGGAGTCGCCGACGGGTCGGCGCAACTCGGAGCGCACGACATCGGCCCCTCCACCGGCCCCGGAACGGTCGCCGGACTGCAGTGGGGCTCGTTGGCCTGGAACCGCGACCACCTGTGGTTCGTGTCCGGCAGCGGAACCACGCTACCCACGAGCTCCGAGGTGCTGCAACTCCCCGCGCCGCCGGTGCCCATGGCGCAGTGCATGGGCGTGGCCACGCTCAATGGCGGATTCATCGTCACCAAGGACGCCGCGGGAACCGCGAATCTCGCCGTGCGGCCGCACCTGGGCGCGCTGGTGTGGGATCAGCAGGCCCTGTGGGCCGTCGAGTGCAACGGCACGGTGCAAGTGGCCGGCGTGCTCGCCGGCACGGTCCAAGGCGTATGCGTGCTCGCCAGTCGCGTCGAGGACGTCGACCCCAATCCGAGCGCGGTCGACTCGCACATCGTCGCCAGCGCGCTCGCCTTCACGAGCACCGGCGTGTACTTGGTCGAGGTCGACTTCGCCGACGGAACGATCATCTCGAGCTACTCGAGCGTGCTCGATCCGAGCGGAGCGGCCATCGCCAACACGCGCGGGGTGCTCGCGGTCGACAGCGCGTTCGACTCCAGCGTCTCACCGTCCGACGCCCAGGGAGCCGCGTACATTTGGAACGACCAGCACGTGTGGTTCTTCCGGCACCGCTTGACCGCGGACTCGATCGTGGAGTTGCTCGCGCCCGGCGGCGCGCCCATCGCGAACTGCTGGGGCGTGATGTCGCTGTACTCGCGCGCCTACACCGGAGCTCTGCCGGCGAATCCGAACAGCAAGGCGTTGGTGTGGACCGACGCGCACGCCTACGTCGCATCGAGCGCGCCGATCGTGAGCTGCGTCGAGGCGCTCGACCCCGGTGGTGCCCCGCTCAGCACGGGCGTGTTCGTGGCGAGCAATCCGTTCATCAAGCGCCAAGCCAGCGGACTGTGGGAGATCCAGGGCAAGAACCTGCTCCACGACATCCGTGGGATGATCATCGGACACCAGCAACGCTGATCGCGCGTGCAGGCGACTCGCACCTGCCCTCGCAGCGGCCGGAGGACCGAGCGTCCACCGGCCGCCTTGCGTTCGAGCTCGATCGTCCAGGAGGACGGTGGCCCTATCCGCGCGGCGCACCGGTCCGCGGCGCGCTCGCGCGAGCACCGTGGAGCGAGGCCATGTCGATCACGAAGCGGTACCTGACGTCGCCCGCGAGCAGTCGCTCGTAGGCTTCGTCGATCTTCGACGCGGGGATCACCTCGACGTCGGCGGTGATCGAGTGCTCGGCGCAGAAGTCGAGCATCTCCTGCGTTTCGCGGATGCCGCCGATGATCGAGCCCGTGAGCCGCCGGCGCCCGAAGAGCAGGCTGAAGGAATCGATCGCCGACGCGTCCTCCGGAGCTCCGACGAGCGTCATCGTGCCGTCGCGCTTGAGCAGGTTCAGGTACGCATTCAGATCGTGCGCGGCCGAGACGGTGTCGAGGATGAAGTCGAAACTGCCGGCGTGCTGCTGCATCTCGGCGCTGTTCGTGGACACGACGACCTCGTGCGCGCCCAAGCGCAGTGCGTCCCGAGCCTTGCTCGGAGAGGTCGTGAACACCACCACACGCGCCCCGAAGGCACGCGCGAATTTCACGCCCATGTGCCCCAGCCCACCCAGACCGACCACGCCGACCTTGTGGCCATGGCGCACGTTCCAGTAGCGCAGTGGCGAGTAGGTCGTGATGCCCGCGCACACCAGCGGAGCGGCGCCGGCCGGGTCCAAGCTCTCGGAGACCTTGAGCACGAAGTCCTGGTCGACGACGACGCTCTCCGAATATCCGCCGAAGGTCACGCCGCCGATGTGCTTGTCCGGACCGTTGTAAGTGAACGTCGCCGGTCCCTCGCAGAATTGCTCGACCCCTTCGCGACACGCGCTGCACGTGCGACACGAATCGACCATGCAGCCCACGGCGACGAGCTCGCCCACCTTGATCTTGCTCACCGCGCTGCCGACCTTGACCGCGCGCCCGACGATCTCGTGCCCCGGCACGCAGGGATAGACCGTCGGCATCACCTTGCGCCACTCATCGCGCGCCTGGTGCAAGTCCGAGTGGCAAATGCCGCAATAGAGCACCTGAATCTGCACGTCGCGAGCGGTCGGCACGCGGCGCCGAATGGTGTCCGGCGCGAGCCCGGAGCTCGGTCCCCGCGCTGAATAGGCCTTGGCCTCGTACGTGGTGACCTTGGACGCGGCGCTCGTGGCCGAAGACTGTGCTTCCGTGTTCATCGCTGACCTCCAGCCCAACAAGGTACCGCGCGGATGCGCCGCGCCGAAGCGCGTCGAGCGCATCATTCCAGGCCGTAGGTTTCGTCGTAGATCGCGTTGATGCGCCGTCCACGGAAAGTCCAGTGGGCGCCGGGCGCGACCGAGTAGTCGAGTTGCAGCACGCGCGACGTCGCGGCGCTCAGCGACAGCTCCTCGTCACCCAGGCGCACGCGTCGCGGGCCCACCACCGTGACCGTCACCGGACCGTGCGCCGACTCCAACAGCGAGCCGATCGGAATGCCCATCTCCTCGAAGTTCAAATTCGGCCGCCGCTTGCGCAGCTCGTCCGCGGCGGCGCGGGACTCCGCGTCGACTCCGTCGCGTTGCGCCTCGACCTCGCGTGTCGCATCCTCCGTGTGGAGCAGCCGCAGGATCGCGATCGCCTGCTCGGGATCGATGCGGAAGAACTCGCGCCGGACGTTCAACCGCTGCGGCCCGAACGCCACGTGCAGCGCGCGCTCGACCTCCGCGCCGTCCTTCACCCTGCACGCGTACTCCAACGTGAACGGCACCGGCACGCCCGTCGAATACAGCTCCCCGATCCGCGCCCGCGCGTCGCCGCGCCCCGTGCGCCCGATCTTCACCAACCCCGGCATCGCCGGATTCGTCACCAGGTACACGATCTCGAGCTCGCTCATCGGGACGAGACTACCGCGCAGCTGGCAAGGCCAGCGATCGCGACCGGATCGAAGAATCCGGACTCAACCGAACGCAGCGAACCTAGATCGCGATATGCCGGGGTGTCCGAGCAATAGCTCCGAGGTCAACCATGACGCACCGTGCCTCGAACGCAAGCCAAGTAGTCCGTGCATCCCGCATCGCGATCCTGATCGCGGCCCTTGCGGCAGGTACGGCAGCGCGACCGCAGCAGAGCCCGGAATGCTCCTTGCCCGCTCAGCCGGAGTCTCCTCCGATCAGCTGGCCCGCCGGTGTTGTGTACTACGAGTTCGATGCCAATGTCAGCGCATTCCACCGAGCGGAGGTGGAGACCGCGATGAACCAGTGGCGCTCCTGTGGAGCGATGGTCCGCTTCGTCCCTCGCCCGAACGGGGCGACGAACTACGTGCGAATCGTGTCTGGCGCTTCGAACTCGTCCTACGTCGGAATGATCGGGGGCGCGCAACAGCTCACGCTCGCAAACTGGGAGAGCCGCTACATCATCGTGCACGAGCTGTGTCACGCGCTCGGGTTCTGGCATGAACAGAGTCGCTGGGACCGCGACGGCTTCGTTTCGATTCTATGGGCGAATATCCAGGCGAACTTGAGCCACAACTTCAATGCATACCAGGCGACCGAGTGGCTCACCACCGCCACTCCGTATGACTTCGATTCCGTCATGCACTACCACCGCTGTGCATTCTCGGTTTGTTGTCCCGCCGGAACGTACTGCAACTGCGCAATCGGCTGCGAGACTATTTCTTCCGCCGCTGCAATCGGACAGCTGGCGTACCTGAGCGCGGGCGACATTCTCGACATGGAGAATGCCTATGGAGCGGTGGACAGCACCATCGACTCGTGGGGCATCAACAACATATGGGGGTTGCTCAATGATCCGACTCCGGCTGCGTTCGTAGAAGTCGACGCCGGCTGGCGACACAGCGCCGTTCGGACCCGCGATGGGCAGGTACTCGTTTGGGGTGACAACTCCGACGGAGTTTGCAATGTGCCGGCTCTGCCGCCGGGAATTCGGTACGTGCAGGTGTCTGCGGGGCGCAGCTACTGCCTCGCACTTCGTAGCGATGGATCGGCTCTCGGCTGGGGATGGAACCTGCATGGACAGTGCAGCGTCCCCTCGCTGCCCTCGGGGATTACGTACGTCGAGGTTGCCGCAGGACAGAGGCATGGCGTCGCGAGGCGCAGCGATGGATCAGTCGTCGCTTGGGGCAACAACAGTGCGGGACAGTGCAACGTACCAGCGCTCTCCGGTGGACTGACCTACGTCGAAATTGCAGCTGGCTGGGCCTTCAGCGTTGCCCGGCGAAGCGACGGCTCCGTCGTGGCTTGGGGTGCGAACGACTACAATCAGTGCATCGTGCCGGCACCGCCCGCGGGGGTCGGGTACGTTGACATCGCCGCGGGGGACGCCCACGTTGTCGCGCTGCGCAGTGACGGGAACATCGTGGCCTGGGGACGTAGTGGATCGGGCCAATGCAATGTGCCAGTGCTCCCCGCCGGTGTTACCTACGTCTCAGCCGATGCCGATGGATACCACAGCCTGGGCCTCCGCAGCGACGGAGTTCTCAAGGCGTGGGGCAGCAATGCAGACGGACAGTGCAATGTGCCACCGCCCCCGCCAGGGTATCGCTATGTCGAGGTTGACGCCGGCTACGATCATACGATTTCACGCCTTCAGCCGGTCTGGGGCGAGATTCTGAGCTACTGCACAGCAGGCACGAGCTCAACTGGCTGCACGCCATGGATGTCGAGCGCAGGCGCGCCGAGTGCAACGGCAACGAGTGGCTTCCTCGTGACTTGCAACGCCGTCGAGGGTCAGCGGATCGGTTACTTCTACTACGGATTGTCAGGGAGGTCCGCTGCGCCGTGGGGAACAAGCTCTAGCCTGACTTGAAAGGTTGTCGGTCAAGATCGGCCCTGGGGCGTGTGCCAGGGCCGTTTTGTTGCTGTCCGTTCCCACTACATCGGTGGCATCTTGAGCGGCGTTCGCAGGCGCTTGGGGA
>JADYYP010000081.1 GCA_020853575.1 Planctomycetota bacterium | reverse complement strand
AGGGTGGACCTGATTGACCGAACTGGACTGGACCAGCTTGCCCGAACTGAGCAACCGCTCAGTCACCCACCAAGGTGGACCAGCTTGGCCGAACTACGGGTGGACCTGATAGCCCGAGCTGTGACATCTCTCCGGCGGCGACCACGAAGTCCGCGACGAGCGTCGTGTCCGTCAGACGTTCGACGTTGCGTGCATGTGTCGTCGAGATCGCCGGAGTAGTTGTCTCTGAACGTGCTGACCTCGGCGTCCGAGCGCGCTCGTCTGACCTGACTGTGCTTCTCGTGTCGGTGCGCTCGCCGGGTCTCACGATCGCGGCGACGCCGAACAGGGCGATCCCGACGAGCCCGAGCCCGCCGCAAGCGACAAGGACGCCGAGAACACCACGGGCAACGGAACGGGCGGCGGACGTGCTGGAAGATGACATGCTGAACTCCTGGGGAAGCAACCTCCCGGCTGTTCGGCTCCAGCGCCCCGTCAGCTTGAACCCTATTAGGGTTCACTCCTCAGCCTACCCCAGACTCCGGCCACCGACAGGCTGGCGATGGGGAAGGCGAAGACAACCCGAACTTCCGCGAATCACTCGCCGCGCTACCGCGCGTTCCTCGTCAAGTTGAAGCGGGCTCGCACCGAGACGGGCATGTCGCAGCGAGAGGTGGCGGCAGCCCTTGGTCGCCTCCAGTCCTACGTCGAGAAGTGCGAGCACGGGAGCCGGAGGGTGGATGCCGCCGAGCTGTTCGAGTTCGCGGCGGTGTACGGGAAGCCCGTGGACTTCTTCGATCCGGGCTCCAGGACGAGGTAGATCTTGCAGTGACGGCCGCCGTATTCTCGCGACATGTCCAACCCCCAAGTCGCGAAAAAGTGCTTCGCCGAGAACGTCCGCCTGTTCGCGAACGCGAGGACGGAGCCGGAGAAGTTCAACCTGTACAACGGCCTCGCGGCACTGGCCGACGCCATCGCGGACCTACAGGCGCAAGTCGCCGAAATCGGTGCTCATGCGCACGGGATGGAGCAGCGTCTCAAGCGCATCGAGGACTCCCTGAACAGCCGCTAGGACGCGGAGGATTGGCGGACCGGATGAGCCGCTGGCGCGCTGCTTTCCTGCCCTCTTCTGCGGGCGCAGAGAGACGGCCTGCCAGGGAGGGTGGAAGAAGTTTCCCAGTGCCCGCGCGTCGCGCGTTACCAACCGCACGGTTGGTAACGGATTTCCTCCACCTGGAGGCGCGTCGAGGGCGATTCTTCGACATGGTCGTCATCGGGTACATCCGCGTCAGCACCGAGGGTCAAGCTGAGGAAGGCGTCTCGCTCGACACGCAGCGCGAGAAGATCGAGGCGTGGGCGAAGCTCCACGACGAGCCCGAGGTCGTGATCTACCAGGACGCCGGGATCAGCGGCGCGTCGATGGATCAGCGGCCCGGACTGCAAGACGCGCTGCGCGAGGCGTGCAAGCGTCGAGCGGCGCTCGTCGTCTACTCGCTTTCGCGCCTCGCCCGCTCGACACGAGACACGTTGTCTATCAGCGATCGGCTCGCGAAGTCCGGCGCGGAACTCGTGTCGCTCTCCGAGCGGATCGACACGACAAGCGCGAGCGGAAAGATGGTTTTCAGGCTGCTCGCCGTCCTCGCTGAGTTCGAGCGCGATCAGATCAGCGAGCGCACGCGCGCCGCGATGGCGCACCTGCGGAAGTCGCAGCGGCGCATCTCTCGGTTCGCCCCCTACGGTTGGGACTTCGACGCCGACGGCGAGGCCCTCGTTCCGAACCTGAACGAGCAGCTCGTTGTCGCGAGGATGACCGACCTACGGGCCGAGGGGCTGACCTTCCAGGCAATCGCCGACCGGCTGACGGAGGAGGCCGTCCCGACCAAGCATGGCGGTCGTCCCTGGACCGCCAAGGTTGTCTGGACGACAGTTCGGCGGGGCATCACAGCGGCGGCCTGAGCGACCGTTCAGCGTGGAGCCCCACGAGGGGGGCCTCGACCGAGGCCACCCTGGGCCTCCCCGGCCGCATCGCCAAGCGCCCCGAATGAGGGCCGGGAACACCCTGGGACGATCCGGCTCGTACGTCGCGCCGTGGATTCCTTGACCCGGTCCGTAGACACGTTGTCTGCTACCTGAGCGGGACCCAGCGAGCCGATGGCACAGCGACAGACCAACTTCCTCGACGCGGGCGTGACCTTTGGGGCCACGTTTCTCGCGGACCACGCCGGTCAGCTCATGCAGGACGGCAGGCTCGCGCTCACCGAGCTGGTTGCGAACGCCTACGACGCAGGCGCGAGCAGCGTTCGGATCACGTGGCCGTCGGAAACGGGTGAGGAGTTCTCGATCGAGGACGACGGCACCGGGATGACGGCGGAGGAGTTCAGCGCTCGCTGGCGCAAGCTCGGCTACAACCGACAGATCGAGCAGGGCAAGTTCGCGGAGTTCCCGCCGAACAGGAAGCAGCACAAGAAGAATCGCGTTGCGTTCGGCCAGAGCGGCAAGGGTCGCCACGGAGCTTTCTGCTTCGCGGACAGCTACCACATCGAGACGTGGAAGGACGGATGGTCGCTCGCCGTCGAGGTGAAGCTGACCAATGGCGGACGGGAACCGTTCGAGTTCAGCGAGCCCATCAAGAAGAAGAAGCCAGGACACGGGACACGGATCACGGCCGTGATCCGGCGCAATCGCGTGGACGCCGAGTCCCTCGCCACTGCGATCGGGTCGAAGTTCCTCGTGGACCCCGAGTTCTCCATCATCTTCAACGGCTCGGCACTGGCCCTGCTCGACCTGGACACCGTGAATTCCGCGAGACTCGTGATCGAGGGGCTCGGTGAGATTGAGATCACCGAAATCAACCCGCAAGCCAGCGACCGCACCACCAATCTCCGGGGTCTGACTTGGTGGGTACAGAGTCGCATGGTCGGTAGTCCGTCGTGGGACGGTCTCGAAAACGCGGGGGCCATCCTGGACGGCCGCAGCGCTGTCGCGAAGCGCTTGAGCTACGTGATCAAGGCCGATCTCTTGAAGCCTCACGTGAAAGCGGATTGGACCGGCTTTCACGCGACCGAAGAATCGAACAAGGTGATGAAGCTGGCGCGCGAGCACGTCATTCGACGGCTCGAAGTCCACCTCGCAGAGGGACGCGCGACACGGAAGCGCGAGGCGTTGAACGAGACCGCCGTGGCGATCCAAGACCTAGCGCCGCTCTCACGCCGGGTCGTGGGCGAGTTCACCGAGGCCGTGCTCGCGAAGTGTCCGAGCATCTCGCAAGGCGATCTCACGAAGGCCGTTGCCGTCTTCGCCAACATGGAAAAGGCGCGAACGAAGTACGACCTCCTCGCGGAGATCGCTACGTGCTCGCCGGACGACATCGATAAGTGGGCCGCCATCTTCAAGCGCTGGACCGCAAGCGACGCAGAACACGTGCTCGGCGAACTCGAATGGCGCTTGAAGCTCATCGACAAGCTGGAGCAACTCCTACAGCGTGAACGTGCGGACGAGTTGCACGATCTGCAACCGCTCTTCGAGCATGGCCTGTGGATCTTTGGACCGGAGTACGAGTCGCTGCACTTCCGCTCGAACCGTTCCCTCGTGACGATCGTCCGCGAGCTGTTCCAGCGCGACACGACAGGAATCAGCCAGCTCCGACCCGATTTCGTCGCCCTGCCCGATCGTTCGATCGGCGTCTACAACACGGACGGCTTCGACGCGGACGGCGAGGTTTCTGGGATCGCCAAGGTCCTAATCGTCGAACTCAAGCACGGCGGCGCGACGCTGACACGGAAAGAGGTCGCGCAGCCCGAGGATTACATCGCGGCACTGCGCTCGGGAAACGTCGTCCAGCCTTCGACTCGGTTCGACGCCTTCGTGCTCGGCAGCAAGCTCGCTCCCGACGGCGTCGGCGAGCGCAATCTCGCAGAACCCATGAACGCGGTCATCCGACCCATGACCTACGAGCGATTGCTCAAGCGGGCGCACGCGCGCACGTTCAACTTGCTCGACAGGGTTCGCCGTTCGTTCCCCGAGGCCAAGCCGGACGCCGATGTCGAGGCGGCTGTGAACGAGAACCGTTCACTGTTCGACGGTGCGTCTCACGCCGCAGAAAGTCCGACCACGCGCTACCAGGAAGAACATTCCGACCCCAAGTTGATTCAGGAGCAGAACTCAGTCGGTGAATGACCCCGGCACGTTGGAGTAGGAGTACGCTCGGACACCTCGCGATCCGACTCGCGCCGGGCACTGGGCTCTGGCAGAAGTCGCTCGACAATCAGCCTGAACGACAACATGAACTTGAAAGACGTGCCCATCTTCGACGACTCCAAGAGTGCCGTTCTCAACCCTCGGGGCGACGTGTACTCGATCCTCGAACTGGAGAATGGCGACTACTACCTCGCGCCGGTTGCCATGCTGGTTTGCAAGGCTCACGTCGGTCCCCAACCTTCACCCGAGCACGTCCCGCACCACAAGGACGGTGACCTGACGAACAACCGGGCGGACAACTTGGAGTGGCGCATCCCGACCGACGGGCGTCGTTTGCCGCAGCCCTATCGGCTCTTGCGTGCTTCGCGTCCCTCTTGAGCGCCAGCGAACAGGGTGCGGTGTAGCGGTCTTCGCTACGCCCCCGTCCTCGGTAATCCACCCGACACGCTGGATGGACATTCGCGGCGGCCTGGAGCAGGCTGCCCGCCGCCTGCGCCAACTTCCGCACGCCCCGCCCGTAAGACGCCTCCTAGACAACGTGTCTAGCGTGAGCCCCCCGCCTGCCAGGGGCTCAAGTGCTTGCCCCCGGTGTGCCGAAGTCCGTACGATCCCCTCCCTCGTGACGTTGTCCCTGCTCCACCGCCTCACCGCGTGGCTCTGCCTCGCACTCGTGCTCCTGACCGGATTGACCCCGGCGCAGGGGTTCGTCGTGTGCATCGAGGAAGACGGGTGCGTGAGCATCGAGGTCAAGGCGGCGGATGCGAGTTGCGGTGGTTGCGAAGGGCACGAGGAGAGTGACACCCCGGTCCAGGCCACCGCTACAACGAGCGACGGCGCGCCGTGCCCTTGCCTCGACCTCGCGGTGCCGGGATCGCCCGAGCAGCAACTGGCGCAGTCACGGTCCATCGAGATCCAAGTCGGCCCGTGGATCGCGCCGCCGCCGGACGTTCGTGTTCAGCACGCTCTGCCGACGGTCGCCGCTGGACGCGGGCCGCCTCCGTGCATCCCACGTGTCGCCGACTCGTTGGCGCACATCCGCAGCGTAGTTCTCCTCGTCTAGAGGCGCGCACCCTTCCTGGCTGAGCGTGGCATCGCCACGCAAAGCGGATGGTGTTGCGCCTCGGCACGTCTGCCGAGGCCCTTGTCAGGCCCCGTGCGACGTGGAGAGCTTCCTTGCGACTTCGTTTCTCTGTCTGCGTTCCGACTCGAACACTTGATCCGCGCCCGCAGCCATCGTCTGCGGCGATAGCGATCCCCGCCCTCGTCGCTTCGTTCGCGCTGGGAGCCTGTCAGGCACCGCCGCGCAGCGAGGTCGCGCCAGAGACGGCGATCGAACAGGCCGCGCAGCTACCGGCTCCGCTGGAGTTCCGTGTCGTCGGCCCCGAGGGCGGTCCGCTCGACGAGCCCGATGCCGCCGACGGCGCGCTCTCGATTCGCGAGGCCGTTCGACGCGCGGTCACCTCAGATCCTGGCCTCCAGGCCGCGCTCGCCCGCGTGCGCGTCGCGCTGGCGCAAGCGGATCAAGCACGGCTGCTCCCCAACCCTGTGCTGAGCGTCGTCTTTCGAGCCGGTGAGGGCAGCCCACAGTTCGAGGCGTCGTTCGTGCAGGAGTTCGTCCAGGCGCTCCAGCGCCCGACCCGCGCGAGCGCCGCTGACAACCGGCTCCGAGCCGTGGCGGCCGACGCGGTCGTCGCCGCACTGGACGTAATCAGCGAAGTCCAAGAGCGCTACGTGGATGCGCAGACATCCGCCGCGCTGCTACCGCTGCTCGAAGAGCGACTCGGGCTCGTGGAGCGCCTCGTCACCACGTCGCAGGCCCGGCTCGACGCAGGTGAGGGAACGCGCAGCGATCTCGTCACCCTGCAAGCGCAGCGCGTGGAGCTTCAAGTGTCCATCGACCGCGCGCGACTGGACGAGCGGACGAGCCGACTCCGGCTCGCGCGTTTGATCGGGGAACCATCGGCCGCCGCGACATGGACGCTCGACCCGTGGACTGCGCCGGAGCTGCGCCGACGATCCGAGCGCGACTGGACCGACGCGGCGCTGATCGCGCGTCCCGAGATCCAGGCACTCGCTTGGAGACTCAAGGCTCTCGGCGACGAAGCCGCACTTGTTCGCCTCCTACCGTGGGAGGGTGCGAGCGCCGGGCTCGAAGCGCAGAGCGGAGGCGGCTGGCAAGTCGGGCCGTCGATCTCAGCGCCGCTGCCCATCTTTGACTCCGGCGAAGCGCGACGAGCGGTCAACACTGCCGAGCAGCTCGAAGCCCGGCATGAGCTGACGCTCGCAAAGCGACGGGTGGTCGAGGACGTTCGTGTTGCCTACCAAGGCTTCGCGGCGAGCACCGCGAACCTCGCAAGAATCGAGCGCGAGCTGATCCCGCTGCAACGTCAACGGCGACAACTCGCCGAGGACGCTTACCGCGCCGGTCAGACGGATGTGACGCCGCTCTTCCTCGCCGAGCAGGACATGCGCGTCGCGCAGACCCAAGCGATCGAAGTCGAGGCGCAAGCCGCACGTGCGCTCGTCCGCTTGCAGCGTGCGGTGGGCGGCCCTGGCGTCGCCGAGCAACTCGCCGACGCGGGATCGCCACCCGCTCCTTCGATGCAGCTCGCTGCCGATCGCGTCGTCCCTCTACCGAACAAGCCGTGATCCGATTCGCCATGAAGAACAACACCCACGACTACACGACGACGGGTTGCCTCTCAGCCCACCGCGTGACGCATCGCGCACGCCTCGCCGCGTCAGCGTTGCTCGTCTCACTCGCACTGCTCACTTCCTGCGATGGACAGGGCAAAGACTCGCACAGTGCCGTGCCGCGCGTGGACGCGGCTGAGCAGGACGATCACACGCAGGAGGATGGTCACGCGCACGCTGCCGAAGGCAAAGCCGAGCACACCGACGAAGTGATGCTCACGAGCGACGCGGTCGCCCGCTACGGAATCAAGACGCAGGCTGCCCAGCTTTGGGTGCTGCGGCCGACGATCACGGCTCCCGCGCGAGTCGGCTTCAACACCGAGGCGATGGCGCACGTCGGATCGCCGCTTCGCGGTCGGATCGCCGAGGTCAACGTGCGAGTCGGCGATCCCGTGAAGGCTGGACAGGAGCTGGCCGTGATCGAGAGCCCAGAACTCGGCGAAGCTCAGGCCGATTACTTGCAGCGCCGCGTCGCCGTTGAGACCGCCGGTCCGGCCGTGGACCTCTCCAAGGTCGCGTGGGAGCGTGCGCAGGGTCTCTACGACAAGTCGCAGGGCATCTCGCTCACCGAGGTCCAGCGTCGAGAGGCCGAACACAAGGTCTCGATCGCGGCGCTCAAGGCCGCCGAGTCTTCGCGAACGGCCGCCGCCAACCGCCTACACCTGCTCGGGATGAACCACGACGCGATCGAGGCGCTTGCGACGACGGGGGAGGTCGTTCCGCGCTACGCGATCCGCGCCGCCATCGACGGCGTCGTCGTGCAGCGCGAGGTGACCCTTGGCGAGTTGGTCGGCCCCGATCGCGAGTACCTCATGGTGCTCGCAGACGCCACGAAGTTGTGGGTGCTCGCGGATGTTCCCGAGGCGAAGCTCCTCCGAATCCACGCGGGAGCCAAGGCGTGGATCAGCGTCGGCTCCCTCAGCGAGGCCGGTAGCAAGCGCTTCGAGGGCTCGGTTGCGTTCATCTCGCCGTTCGTCGATCCCACTACACGCACGGCGCAAGTTCGCATCGAAGTCCCGATCGCCGAGCTTGGGTTGCGACCGGGGATGTTCGCGCAGGCAGAACTCGTCGAGATGGAACCCGGCGAGCCGTCCCCCGCTCCAGTGGTCGCCGTGCCGGAGGACGCGATCCAGACCGTCGAGGGTGGACCGGCACTGTTCGTTCCGGTCGAAGGCGAACCCAACACCTACGCGAAGCGCGCCGTCACGATCGGTCGTGCAGTTGGTGGGCTCGTCCCTGTGTTCTCCGGCCTCGTCGAGGGCGAACTCTTCGTCAGCGAGGGCACGTTCATCCTCAAGGCTGATCTGGGCAAGGGCGCTGCGGCGCACGAGCACTGAGACTCACAGGAGACCATCCCATGCTCGAATCCCTGCTCCACTTCTCGATCAAGAACCGCTGGCTGATCGTCGTACTGACGGCGGTCGTTGCGGCTGTCGGCTTGTTCCAGCTCCAGCGCCTGCCGATCGACGCCGTACCTGACATCACGAACAACCAAGTCCAGGTCAACGCGGTCGCGCCCTCGCTCTCGCCCTTCGAGGTCGAGAAGCAGGTCACGTTCCCGATGGAGAACGCGCTCGCTGGAATCCCTGGGCTCGAATACACGAGATCGCTCTCGCGCAACGGCTTTGCACAGGTCACCGCCGTCTTCGAGGATGGCGTGGACATCTACTTCGCGCGTCAGCAAGTTGGCGAGCGACTGCGCGAGGCGAGCGGGAGCCTGCCTCCCGGCGTCGAGACGATCATGGGGCCGATCGCGACGGGGCTCGGCGAGGTGTACATGTACACAGTCGAGTACGAGCACCCGCGCGGCAAGGGTGCCGTGGTTCGCGACGGCGAATCGGGATGGCAGACCGATGGTGCCTATCTGACGCCTGAGGGCACGCGCCTCACGACGGACGTGGAGCTGGCCGCCTACCTGCGCGAGGTGCAGGACTGGATCATCCGGCCGCAGCTCAAGAGCGTGAAGGATGTCGCGGGGGTGGACGCGATCGGCGGTTACGTGAAGCAGTACCACGTGCAGCCCGACCCGATGAAGCTCGTGTCCTACGGGCTCACCTTCGCGGACGTGGTCGAAGCGCTGGAGAAGAACAACGTCTCCACGGGTGCGGGGTACGTGGAGCACAAGGGCGAGTCGTACCTCGTCCGCGCCACCGGCCGCATCCAATCGATCGACGAGATCGAGACCATCGTGATCGGTACACGCAACGGCGTACCGATCTACGTGCGCGATGTTGTCGGCCCAGATGGCGTCGGTGTCGGCCGCGAGCTGCGCACGGGATCGGCAAGCGAGAACGGCGAAGACGTTGTCGTCGGAACTGCCGTGATGCTGATCGGAGCGAACAGCCGCACGGTCGCGGCTGCGGTGGACGCCAAGATGGGCGACATCCAGCGCTCACTTCCCGAGGGAATCCGAGCAAAGACGGTGCTCAATCGCACCAAGCTCGTCGATGCAACGATCGCGACGGTTCAGAAGAACCTCGTCGAAGGCGCGATTCTCGTCATCGTCGTGCTGCTCGTGATGCTCGGGAACTGGCGCGCGGCGCTGATCTGCGCACTCGCGATCCCGCTCTCGATGCTCATGACGGCTACGGGGATGGTGCAGGGCCGGGTAAGCGGCAACCTCATGTCGCTCGGGGCGATCGACTTCGGCCTGATCGTCGATGGTGCTGTGATCATCGTGGAGAACTGCCTGCGACGGCTCGCGGAAGAGCAGCACCACAAGGGACGCTTGCTGACGCTCCAGGAGCGACTGCACGTCGTCTTCGATGCCTCGAAGGAAGTCCGCAAAGCGACCGCGTTCGGCGAGGCGATCATCATCACCGTCTACTTCCCGATCCTCGCCCTCTCGGGCGTCGAGGGGAAGATGTTCCACCCGATGGCCTTGACGGTCATCTTCGCGCTGATCGCTGCGTTCGTCCTGTCGCTGACGTTCGTGCCCGCGATGGTCGCGCTCTGCATTCGGGGGCGAGTCACCGAGAAGGACATGTTCCTCGTCCGCTGGGCGAAGGCTCTGTACGCGCCCGTGGTTCGAGTGGCGGTGAAGATGCGCTACGCCGTCGTCGCGACGGCCATCGGCGCATTCGCCGGTGCAGTGGTGCTGTTCGGCCATCTGGGCCAGGAGTTCGTGCCGACGCTCGACGAGAAGGACATCGCCATGCACGCGATGCGCATTCCATCGACGGGGATCACACAGTCGCAGTTGATGCAGTACGACGTGGAACGCACCGTCGCCACGTTCCCGGAGGTCGCTTTCACCTACTCGAAGACCGGTACGGCTGAACTGGCCTCCGATCCGATGCCGCCCAACGTGTCGGACACGTTCATCATCCTCAAGCCGCGAGAGGAGTGGCGCAGCGAAGAGGACCTCGACCGCCGCATCGCCGAGTTGGAGTCCGCCCGACCACACGATGACGCCCACGAGGAAGGCGAGCACGGCCACGGCGAAGAGGCCGAGAGTGGCGTCCCAGCGCAGGGGCACAAGGCCAAGCTGATCAAGCTGATCGAGCTGACGGTTCAGTCGGTTCCGGGCAACAACTACGAGTTCACGCAGCCGATCCAGATGCGGTTCAACGAACTCATCTCCGGTGTACGTGGCGACGTGGCCGTGAAGGTGTATGGCGACGACTTCGCGTCGATGCAGGAGACTGCCGACAAGGTGCTCGGGACGCTGCAAGGAATCGCCGGCGTCGCCGATGCCAAGGTCGAGCAGACCGAAGGACTGCCCGTGATGACGGTCGATCCCGATCGGGCGGTGCTCGCGCGCTACGGCTTGAACCTGTCCGACGTGCAGGACGTGGTCGCCGTCGCGATGGGCGGTCGCGAAGCGGGCCTCGTCTTCGAGGGCGACCGTCGCTTCGATCTCGTGGTGCGACTCCCTGACGCGCTGCGGGGCAAAGTGGACATCCTCGACCGGCTACCGATTCCACTGCCGCGCGGCGAGCAGGAACCGCAAGAGCCGGGCCTGCCTGCGCTCTCGGATGATGGCGGAGCGGCACTGTCCCGCGCCCCGATGGAGCGAGGATTCGTGCCGCTGGGAACGGTCGCTCGCATCGAGGTGGCCGAAGGGGTCAACCAGATCAGCCGCGAGAACGGCAAGCGGCGCATCGTCGTGCAGTGCAACGTTCGTGGACGCGATCTCGGCTCGTTCGTGACCGAGGCGCAAGAGAGGATCGGCGCTCTCGCGCTACCGGCTGGGCAGTGGCTCGTATGGGGCGGTCAGTTCGAGAACTTGGTCGCGGCGAAGCAGCGACTCTCGATCGTCGTGCCGGTGTGCTTCGCGATGATCCTCTTGCTGCTCTTCGCGACGTTCAAGAGCTTCAAGTATTCGCTGCTCGTGTTCGCGGCCGTCCCGCTTGGACTCACGGGTGGAGTCGTTGCGTTGTGGCTGCGCGACATGCCGTTCTCGATCTCTGCGGCCGTCGGCTTCATCGCGCTGTCTGGCGTCGCCGTGCTCAACGGCTTGGTGATGATCATCTTCATCAACCAACTGCGAGAGAAGGGCGAGGCGATCGACGCCGCAATTATCCACGGCTCGATCACAAGATTGCGGCCCGTCTTGATGACGGCGCTCGTGGCTTCTCTCGGGTTCGTGCCGATGGCGATCGCTACCGGCACGGGGGCCGAGGTGCAGCGACCACTCGCGACTGTCGTCATAGGCGGCCTGATCTCCAGCACCCTCCTAACGCTCGTCGTGCTGCCCGCGCTCTACCGCATCTTCACCGGAACGCGCGCCGACGGACTCCCTGGCCCGAGGCCGGAAGTCTGGGAGGCGGGCGACGGAGCCAACACCGCCCATGCGACCGAATCGGAGACGAGCGCGTCACGTGACAGCACCGGGCTTCCCGGTGCGGACGAGGAATCGGACGAAGGCGAACCGCCTCACGGCGCAGCACCCAGCGCGACGAGCTGACAGCCGTTTCGATCACACGAACAGGCGTTCGACCTCCGGCGCGTAGCCGGTTCCAAGGCGTGACGCCCGAACCATCGACACCATCAACCAAGGAGAACTGCAATGACCCTGTCCAACTCGATCCTCGGCGGACTCGCGCTCGTCTCGACGGCCGCGATTTTCACGACGCAAGGCGCGTCGGAGCCGGTGAAGTCCGCGCCCGAGTACTTCGTCACCGCCGAAGGCGATAACGCGCACTTGTGGGTGCGCGAAGGCAACGGCCTGCGGGTCGTCGGCCACGGTACATGCAAGGACTGCCCGCTCGACGCCGAGGGCGAGCACAAGGAGGGCGATGGGCACGACCACAGCAAGCCCACGAAGAAGTAGGCGGTCAGCTTCCGGAGAACTCGTCGCGCAACCCTCATCGGATCGCGCGAGACGGCCACGCGGCCGACGCACATCGCGGGGCGGGCGGTCCGCCTCTTGATCCCTCACCGTGTCGGGCACATCGCTCGGCACGACCGACCTCAACACGTCTCGACACGAGACACGGTGTCTACGCACATGCTCCTCGAACCCATCGCTTTGCTCCTCGCCGTCCCGCTGTTTCAGGAGCCCGTCTCGCGCGTGCCCTCGTGACCCGTGTGACCCGGTGAGGGTGCGGGGGTCCGTGCGACCGCCGAAGGCAGCATTGAAAGTCCGTGGGTGTTGAGCGCTCGCTGGATTCCTGGCATCGACGTGGATCGTGCGGAACTTCGCACAACCGTGATGTATCAGTTCGCGCCGACGCTCTCGGCGGGCGTTGAGGTCAACCCGCTCGCCGAGGACGTCCGACCGATCGCGAACTGGCTCGCGGTCCAGGAGACCGAGAACACGCCGGGCCTGATCTTCGGCACGAGTTCGGACCGCATCGGAACTCCGAGCGGTCAAGCCTTCTACGGGACGCTCTCCAAGGACTTGGAAACTTGGACCGGATTGCCGATCGCGCCCTACTTCGGCGCATCATTTGGGACGTTCGACGACGAGCTTGTCGCGATCGGCGGCCTGCGGATCGCGTGGACCGATGAGGTGAGCACGACGAACCTGTGGGACGGGCACAACCTGCACCACACGATCAACTACGGACTCGACGGCGGGCACCTCCTCGGCCTCGTGATCGCAAACCTCGATGAGCACTACAACCTCGGCGTGTCGTACTCGATCCGGTTCTGAGGCAACCATCGGTTGTTCATCGGAGACCAGCGATCGCGCGGCCTCGTGGCTGCGAATCTCAACGGCGAGTGCGACATTGACTTGTCGTACTCGACTGGCATCTGACCTCGTGGCTGCGCGCCGAGTGCGCATCCACCTCACCTTCACGGAGCTACTCATGCAAAGACTCACTTCCCAACCGTTGAACTTTGCCCTTCTCATGGCGGCGACGATTCTCTCGTCGAGTTGCGCGTCGCACGGCACGGCACCGAGCTCTCGGCTTGGACTTGCGATCGTCGTCGAGCCTTGCGCCGACCTAGAACTCACCGCTCGCTTGCTTGACCTCGATGGCGATCTGCATGTACATGGAAATGTGCGCGCCAAGGGGATGCGCACGAGCGTCCCAGGCCATGTTGACGTGGTCGTGCGGACAGCCGATGGCGCGGAGTGGGCGAGTGATCAAGCGAACTACCGCCACCGACTGCGCAGCGCTCCTCGCGGGGGGGCGTCGCACTCGGCGTTCGACGCGATCTTCGATGGACAGCCTCCGGCTGGATCGACGGTCACGATCCGGCACCACGGCGAACCTCACGGCGAGCGGTGAGGGCGGGGTGAACCGATGGACGAGTTGAGCACACGAACGAAGGCCGCCGTCCCGTCGGTTTCGACTCCGGCAGATGTTGCCGGTCGCGCCTCGGCGCGAGCGCGCGCCTTGCGGTTGGAGCATCTGACCGTCGGCTACAACATCGTCGAAGGGCTCATCGCCGTGATCGCCGCCACGGCGGCAGTCAGCGTCGCGCTCCTCGGATTCGGCGTGGACAGTTTCATCGAATCGCTGTCGGGGGCCATCCTGATCTGGAGACTTAGGGCGGAGAGCAGATCGAGCACGAGCGCCGCGATCCACGCCCTCGACAGAAAGGCGGAGCGGTGGGTCGGCGTGTCGTTCTTCGTGCTTGCCGCGTACATCGCTTGGGAGGCGGCAGCGAGCCTCGTCGAGGGACGACGGCCGGAGATCACTTGGATTGGCATCGGCTTGACCGTCGTCTCGATCGCGATCATGTGGTGGCTCGGGGCCGCCAAGCGGCGGGCTGCGAAGGAGTTGGGAAGTCGCGCTCTCGAAGCCGACGCCTTCCAAACGACCGTGTGTTGGTGGCTTTCGCTGATCACGCTCGGGGGCGTCGGCCTGAACGCGGCATTCGGATGGTGGTGGGCAGACCCTGTTTCAGCTCTGGGCATGAGCGCGCTGCTCCTACGCGAAGGGCGCGAGGCGTGGAACGGAAAGCCCTGCGGGAACTGCGGGTAGGCCCTCGCCGTCTTCTGGAGCGCCCCGGAGGCCGTCTGGACGCGCGCGAGACGACTCCCCGAACCGGATGCACCCGCTGGTGTCGGTCGCCAAGCGGGGGCTTGACAGCCCCGCACGACGTGATCACACTTCGTGCCCATGACCAACGACCCTGGATCTGTCCTCGCCCCCCTTGGGGAGCAGGAACCGGCCCCCGCTCTCGCCCGCGCCGTCGAGGGCGTAGACGCCCCGGCGTTGCGTTCCCGCCCTGCCAAGTCGAGCTTCCTGCACATCCGCGTCAGCGAACGCCAGCGCGAAGACATGAAGGCGGTGGCCGAGCGCCACGACCTGACGGTTTCCGCGTTGCTCCTCGGGCTCTTCGAGCACGCCAAGGGGCGGCTGTAGGAGTACGCGATGGTCCGCACGAGCCCCGAGTTGATCCGCAAGATGTGGCGGCAGCGCGCGCGCAACGCAGGCTACGAGCTGGCGGTGTTCCGCCACTCGTTTCTGCCCGAAGCCCGCACGCAGCTCCCGGAGCGCGCCGGGCGGCCGGAGTTCGTCTACTTCGCGTGGCGCGTGTGGCGGGGCTTGGAATGGGAGAACCCCGAGCGGGACTGGTACGAGGAACTGGAGGGCGACATCCGCACTCCCTACCTGCGCATCGAGTCGAGCTTCGACTGGAGCCTGCCGCCTGGAGTCGCTGCGTCCGAAGTCGATGGCGAGCTGCTCCGCGACACCTTCTCGGTGTGGCAGCCGGTCCTCCCGTACAAGCTGACCGTGGCGCGGGCGCTCGCCCTGATCGAGCCTGTCGCGCGACTCGGCAAGCTGGAAGCGCGGCCATGTTGAGGACCATCGGATTCGCTCGCGTTTCCTCGCGGGAGCAAGCGCTCGAAGGCAATAGCCTCGATGTGCAGGTTTCGTCATTCGAGCGGTACACGAGTCTCAAGGGTGAGGAACTCGTGGAGGTCTTTCGCGTCGCTGAGTCCGCGAAGCGGAGTGAAGCGCGCAAGGAGTTCGACAAGGCGCTCAGGTTCGCAAGTGATCCGAAGAACCGCATCTCGAAGATCCTGTTCAGCGCCGTGGATCGTGCCACTCGAAACCTCAGCGACCTCGCCCGCCTCGCAGAGTTGAAAGACCGGCACAACGTAGTTTCCGTTGCGATCAGGGAGGGGGTGGACAACTCGACGTCGGACAGTGAACTCGTTCTGACCGTGCTAGCTGCCGCCGCCCGGCACGTGATCCGAACCTCTGCGGAGAAGATCAAGGCGTCGATCGACAATCGCGTGATCGAGAAGGGCCTGCCGCCAGGACGTGCCGCTTGGGGCTTGAAGAACGTCCGTGGGGAAGACATGCGGGGCCGCGTTGTGCCGCACGTTTCGCGCGGGTCCCAGGTCACGCGCATCTTCACGCTCGTCGCTGACGAGAACATTCCGGTGTTTCCCGATCTCGCAGATCGACTCGTCCAGGAAGGCATCTACTTCTCGGAGAAGTCCCCTCGCTTCACGCGCAGCAAACTCTACGCGCTTCTCCGCGACCGGACGTACGTCGGCGAGATCAAGTACCAGGGCAAGTGGTGGCCGGGGAAGATTCAACCGCTCGTCGATCGAGCGCTGTTCGATCGAGTGCAGGAGCGCCTGCGCAGGAAAGGCCAACGCACGAAGCGCAACCTGCTCTTCTCTGGCGTGCTGATCCGCTGCGGCCACTGCGGGAGCGCGATCACGGGAGAGTTCAAGAAGGGCAAGTACGCCTACTACCGCTGCGCGAACGCGAACAAGCAGGCCGACCATCCGCGCGTGCGGCTCACCGAGGCCGACCTCGAAGCGCAGGTTCGCGAGATGATGGAGTCGCTGCGCGTCAGTAACAGTGAGGTGCGCGAGTGGTTTGTTCGCGTCCTTCGGTCGCGATCCCGCAAGACTCAGGTCGAGGCGGAGAACCGGCGCACGCACATCATGCGCGAGCTTGCGAAGACACAGCGCAAGAAGGACGAGCTTGTTCTTATCCGACTCTCCAAGGAGATCGAGCACGAGACGTTCACGCGCAATCACGAGGCGCTGATCGTGCAGGAGCGTGAGCTACGGACGACGCTCGACCGCGAAGCTGCGCTACAGACCGAGGACGGCGAGCAGGCGGTCCAAGTGTTTGAACTCGCGCAAGACCTGACTGCGCGTTGGGTTGCGGCGGAAGTGCCGACCAAGCGCCTCCTGCTCGACATCCTGTGTTTGAACTTGGTCCTCGAAGACCAAACCCTCGTTCCCACGCTGCGCAGGCCCTTCGACCTGCTTGCAGCGGGCATCCTCCTCCCGAAGGAGGAGGATGGTCGGGGTGAGAGGATTTGAACCTCCGACCTCTTGGTCCCGAACCAAGCGCTCTAGCCAAGCTGAGCCACACCCCGACGTCTGAAGGGCGAGGAAAGATACGCCGCCCTGGGGCGAGCGTCAACCCTGCGCGCGCCGCGCAGCTCGCTCAGCGGCCGCGGAGCGACCACGCTCTCGGCGTCCGGCGCCCACCGGGCGACAGCGCGTCCGGCATTTTCAAGAGCTCCGACCCCGAGCTCCTAGCGGCCGAGGTCGACGAAAATACCGCCGTTCTCCTCGGCCAACTGCTTCATGAAGTCCTTCTGGAACTCGCCGATCGCAATCGTGTGGATCACCACCTTGCGCAGCTTGTTGGACTCGCGGATCTCGCGCAGCACGTCCTGGGGCTCGACGTACTCCCCCACCGTCGGGCGGCCGTCGGAGAGGAAGAAGATGGTGTCGATGGCGCACTCGTAGTTCTTGTCCTTGGTGCCGCGTCCCGCCGCGCCCAGGGCCGAGGTCAGCGCGCCGTAGGTGTTGGTCTTGCCGGCATCGAGGTTGGCCGAGCCGGTCAAGCCCGCTTGAGCCAGGTCCTCTTTCGAGGCCCCACCGATCGCCTCCAGCTTGCGCACCCAGTCGACCGCGCTCGACTTGTTGAGCACGTTTGCCTTGACCAGGTCCTTCTTCCAGGCCTTCACTCCGGTGGCGAAGGCGATGATGTTGAAGTCGACGTAGTCCTCGAGCGACTGCACCGTGCGGATCAACTCGGTCTTGCAGATGTCGATGCGCAGGAGCGAGGGATAGCCGCCGTCTTGGAAGCGCTCCTTCTCGATCACCAAGTTCTCCATCGAGCCCGAGGTGTCGATGATGAACATGATGCGCCGGCTAGGCGTCTCGATGCCGTGGTAGGTCGTCCCCGGCTTCTCGGGCTTGTACTTGGCGGCCTCTTCCTTTTGCTTGGCGCGCAGCTTGGCGAGCTCGCCGTCGGTCGGAATCTTGTAGCCGCGCTCCTTGACGTTGTCCCAAAACTGCCGCCAATGCTCGACGCGCACGCCGTAGCTGCGGCCGGTGATCTCGTTCAACGCGTCGCCGATGTCGGCGCACAGGCGACCTTCCTCGACCGCGAGGCGCTCGATCAAGGGCGGGATCGACTCCGTCGAGCGCACGCTCTTGAGGGCGGTGATCGCACTCGCGCGCACTTGCCACACCTCGTGGCCGAGCGACGCGATCGCGGGTGGCAACACCAGCGTGCTCTTGAGCGCAGCCAAGCCCTCGAGCGCGGCGCAGCGCACGGCGGGCTCCGCATCGCTGCACAGCGGCACGATCGACTCGGCCAGCGTCACGTCCTTGGTCGCGACCAGGGCCTCGATCGCGCGCCGCCGGATGTCCCAGGCCTTCTCGGTCAGCAGCTTCTTGAGCGCCTCGTTGGCGCCGCCGTAGCGGCCGGCGGTCACGGCCTGCAGCAAGCCGACGCGCACCGCTTCGTCCTTGTTGGTCTCGATCTCGACGAACAGGGCTTGCTTGGCGGCGTCGTTCTTGAACTTGCCGAGCACACGGATCGCCGCGCGGACGACGTCGGGCTCCTCGACCATCTTGAGCACCGGAACCAACGCTCCCACGACCGCGGGCGAGTCGGCCGACTCCAGCGAGAGCACGGCCTCGACGCGCGTCGCCGCGTCCTTGTACTGCCGGAAGTACTTCTTGAACTCGGCCACGATCTCGTCGTCGCCAGCGCGCGCGGGCAGCGCGAAAGCCAAGACGGCGAGGAAGGCGGCGACGACGTATTGGAGGCGCGTGTGCAAGTGAGCCATGGTTCCCACGGGTCCGTGCAATGGACCCGTGGAACAGAATAGCCAGGCTGCGACGCTTGCCCTACCGACGCTTTCCCGGCGATCGGTGAAAGCCGCGCGCGCCCCACGGCGCACAGTGGCGACGGGAGCGCGCGACCAGCTTTGCCGCGGGCTCAGTTGCCGCCGATGCGGACCTTGGGAGCCTCGGCCAGCCGTTCCACGTCCTTCGCCGGCAGCGTGAGCCGCGCGCCCTCGTCGGTGATCACGGTGGCCGTGTCCCCGACGCGCTCGATCACCTTGCCGTAGAGCGTGCCCCCGGGGGTCTTGATGCGAACACGTTCGAGACCCGCGGAGTTCTGCGAACCCGCGGCGCCCAGTGCCGGCGCGCCCTTGGCGGGGTCGATGCGCACGACGCTGCGCACGCGTGACGCGGCCAGCCCCATGCGACCGAAGCTCGTGTCGATCCACAGCGAGTCCTCGCCGACCGCATACAAGCTGCCTTCGAAGATCTCGCCTGTCTGCAGCACGGCGCGCACCTTGCCCACCGTCGGAGTCAGCACCTTGGTCTTGGACGAGATCGAGCCGAACGGGATGGCGTCGTCGCTGACGATCGTAGGTCCGCCCAGGCGCGACGCGCGCGCAACGCCGTCGACGTGGTCGAGCAACAGCACGGTGTCGATCGAGAGCGCAGTCACACGCTCGTTGCCACTGCACTGCGCTGCGACCGTGGGCTCGAGCGCGATCCACGTTGACTCAGGCGCGAGCGGGCCGACGGATACGGGAGTGACCCAAGAGGGTGCGTCGGCGAACCATGGGGCCCCGACGAACGAAGGCGCGAGCGGAGCCAGCCCTGGAGCGAGCACACTCGGCGGTCGCGGGTCCGCCACTAGCGTTGGCGCGGACTCGCTCGCGAGCGGCGTGCTGAGTTCGGTGGGAACCGGCAGCGGTTCCAACTCCGTCGCGCTCGGGGCCGCCCTCTCGGGCTCCGGCGAAGCACTCGGCTCGGCCGTCGCGGGCTGGAAAGTGTCGCGCGCCTCGGGCTCGCTCTCGAGCGGGTCCGCAGGAGCAACTCGAGGCTCGAGGGCGGTGCTCGCGATGGCCGCTTCCGCGCCCGACTCGGGCTGCGGCTCGGCCTCCGGGCGCGCCACGCGCCCGCGGCGCTCGCTCTTGCGCCCGCGCTCGCCGCGAGCGGGATTCGCATCCGCAGCGCTGGGTGGAGTGGAATTCGACGCCGGCTCCGCTTCCGCGCTCGCCAGCGTCTCAGGTTTCGCGAGAGCCAGCGCATCCGTGGGCGCCGGTTCCTCCGCCGCGGCCGCGGCGACCTGATCGCTCGCAGACCCGACCTCGAGTGGGCTCCACCAACCTTCCGCGGAGTCCCCACACTCGCCGTGAATGTCCTTGGCGCGCGCTGGATCCACCACTTCGACGAGCCCGTTCTCCTCGAGCGCCGTGCGCGGCGCGCGCAGCACTTCCTCGCGCTCACTGGCAAGCGTCGACTCCTCTTCGATCGCGGGCGGCGTCGAGGCTGCGTACTCGGGCTCGCGCACGACATCGAGCGGCTCATAGCCCGGTTCGAGCGGCTCGACCGGCGCCAAGTCGGGGGCCTCGGCGGGACCGACGTCTGCGGCATCGGGCGCAACGGCGGCCGACGGAAGCGGACTGGGGTCGCTGACCGTCGCATGCGGTTGTGTGCCCGCGGGATCGACCGCAGCAGGCGTGCGGTCCTTGATGAAGCGCGGGTAGCCGACCAGCGCCAGCGCGGCCAAGGCTGCGCCACCGGCGACCGGCACCATCCAGCGCGCCTTGGAACGTCTGCGCTCGCCCTCCTGCCACGCGGTGTTGAGGAGCGACGACGCTTCGTGTGCGGCGGGAACCAGCTCGGGCCCGGCGGGGGCAAGTTCGTCCGCGGCGAGTTGCACCGCCTGCGCGACATCCGGCGCCGGTTCGTGCGGCATCTCGAGCAGCCAGCTCTGCGCTGCGGGAGCTTGCTCCATCGCGAATGGCTGCGGAGCGACCTGGGCTAGGCCCTGCGCGGCACTCGGCGGCGGTGCATCCTGCAGCGGATCCTGCGGCGCGTGGCCGAGGTCGTGGTTGAGGCCCAAGAAGTCGGTCGCCCCAGCGTCGAGCGTGTGCTCGTTGCCCAGCGCTTCGCCCGGCGTCGAGCGCCGTGCGTTGTTGGCAGGACGGTTGATCGGTCCACCGATGTCGTCGAAGTCGGTCATTTTCGCTCGCTCGTCTTGAGGAATCCGGACGTGCGTCTCCCCGGAGTTGACGGCGTTCCTTCGGCTCCGCGCGCTGGCGATCCGAAGCCCAACCGGGAAGTTCGTTCCGCGCCCTTGCGCGGAGCGCCTGGCTGGCGCTATCGACGCGGGAAAGGAATTCTCCCGCATGTCCCAAGCCCTGCTCGCGATCGCCGCGCTCACACTCCCTCCGCTGCCCCAGGTCTCGCGCGAGGTCGAGCTCGCGCTCGCCAAGGGTGTGGACGCGGCGCGGGCGCAGCAGCGCGTCCGCGACCTGGTTGCGTTGGGCCCGCGCATGGGAGCGACGCGCTCCGGAGACGCCGCGGCACAGGCCAACGCCGAGGTGTTGCGCCAGCTGGGCCTCGACGTGCGCATCGTCGAGGCGCCCGAGAGGACCGCGTACCAACCGCTGAGTTGGTCCTTGCGCGCATGGCGCGTCGGCGCCGAGGACCAGGCGCGCACGCTTTCGTCCGCTTGGCCCTGGCAGCACTCGCCCGACGCCAAGGGCGAGGCGGAGCTCGCGCTGCAGTCGAGCGCGGGCGTGGCGTGGCTCACCGACCGCGCGGGACGCGGCGAAAGCGCGGCGGCGCTGGTGCTCGCCGAGAAGCCGACCAACGCCGATGGCTCGTGGCCGATTCCCGGGCGACTGCGCGAGGGAGCGAAGCAGCCGTGCTTTGGGATTTCGAGCCCCGACGCGAAAGTGCTTCGCGAATGGCTCGCCGCAGGGAGCAGGGTGCGCGTGGCGTTCGAGCTCGACGGCGAAACGCGGAAAGCACCGGTGCGCACGGTGCTCGCTCGCATTCCGAGCGCGCGCGGAGGCCAGCCCTGGTCCGCGGACTACTTCCTGTTCTGCGCCCACGGCGACTCGGATTCGGCCGGGCCGGGAGCCGACGACAACGCCAGCGGAGTAGCCACGGTGCTCGAGATCGCCAGTGCTTGGCAGCGCGCGATCACGGCTGGCGAAGTTCCCGCGCCGCCGCACGAGATCCGCTTCGCGATCTGGGGCAGCGAGATCAGCTCGACCGCCGACTATCTCGCGACGCGAGTCCCCAAGGAGGGGCGCGTGCTGGGCGTGATCAACTACGACCAGTCCGGATTCGGCAGTGGCGCAGACCAAGTGAACGTCGAGCCCGACGACTTGCCCGCGAACTCCGGGCTGGTTCGCGCGCTGGTGGCGACGATGCGCGACCACGCGCCCGCCGACAGCAGCGCGCCCGGCGCGTTCCCGGCGCGTTGGGCGACCAACAAGAGCCTGGGAGGGACCGACAGCTACGTGTTCAGCGACTCGGCGCAGTTCCGCGACGGCGGCGTGCCTTCGGTCTCGGTGTTCACCAGCGCCTGGGGCACGAAAGGCGAGCACAAGCGCACCCCCGGAATGCCCGGGGAATCGTGGCGCGACTCGCCGACGGTGTCGGTCGACTACGACTTGTACTATCACTCGGCGGGCGACACGCCGGCCAACACCACCGACAAGGAACCATGGAACATGGCCTGGTGCGCGCGCGTCGGCATGATCGGCTCGCTGCGCTACCTCAGCGAACTCAAATGAACACCAGTCTGTTCGTCGATGGCGCGCACTTGCCGTGGCGCGAGACGCCGTGCGCGGGAGTGCACTGGAAGAAACTCTACTTCGAGCCCGCTTCGGGTGAGTCCGCGGTGCTGCTCAAGTTCGCGCCGGGGGCGGTGTACGACGCGCATCGGCATCCCCAGGGTGAGCACTATCTGGTGCTCGAGGGCGAGCTCGAGGACGGCGGTCGGCGCTACGGCCCCCTGACCTACGTGCGCCACGCACCGGGCAGCGTGCACCGCCCGAGCTCACCCTCCGGCGCGCTCGTGTTCGTCACGCTACAGCAGCCCATCGAGTCGTTCTGAATTCCCGCGCACCCTTGGGCGCGGACGCGCGCGGCGCTCGCTGACCTCAGCGCTTCTTCAGAACCCGATTGGCGCCCAGACGCGTCGTGACTCCCTTGGCGTCGAAGTACTCGAGCAGCGGGATCAGATACTTGCGTGACGTTTGGAGCTCGTCGCGCAGCTCGGGAATCTCCAGATGCCCGTGGCGCGTACAGTTGGCGACGACCAGCGCCTTGACGCGCTCGACCGCGCTGCTCGCCATGGCGAACTCGCTCGAGATCTTCTGCGCGCTTCCGTCGTCGTAGCACACGGCGAGAATGCGCGCGCAATCCTTGGCATTGACCGACAACAACCCAGGCAGCTCCTCGATGCTCGGCGGCTGGAACGGCTTGGCCTCGAGCAGCGCCAGCAGTTTCTGGCGCAGCGCGCTGGAGCTCTCGTCGAGCTTCACCTCGCGCCCAGCCAGTCGCACCAGGCCACCGGGCTCGCGCACGATGCGCTGGCGCCGCGCTTCCTCGTCGAGTAGCGCGTCGAGGAACTCGGGCTCGAACTCTGTTGCACGGCGCAGCTCGAGCACGTCCATCACACGGCGAGTCGCATTCTCACCGAACCACTGGGCCAAGCTCGAGCGCACCTTGGTCAACGAGGCTTCGAGTCGATCGGCGTGGATCCAAGACTGCTTGGGTCCGATGGCGCGAGCGCGCCTCTCCCTGTAGAGCTTGTCGAGCAGCGCCTGCGTCGCGGCCAGCGGCTGCTTGATTGCCTGGGCCAACTCGGGAACGGAGGTCAGGCTGGCCCCCGCTCGCGCCAGAGTCGTCTCCAACAACGCGCTCGGATCGCCGAGCGCGTCCGCCTGGCGTGCCAGCTCCTCGAGCACGAAGCCCTTGAAGCGCTTGAGGCGATGGCGACTCTCCTCGACGATCACGCCGCCTCCGAGGGTCACCGAGGGCGACGCCAAACGCAGGATGAAGGCGTCTCCCGGCGCGCAGATCACTGGCTCGCTCAAGCGGATCTGCACCAGTCCTTCGTCGCCCGGTCGCAGCTGATCGTGATCGAGCAACACCAGTTCGCCCAGTGGGTCGGCCGTGCCCGTGTGCAGGCGTACCTCCATGCGATCGGTGACCGGCCGCTCGAGCGAGCGCAACACGCGCAGGCGCGCGGCCACCATGCGCACTGGGCTGAAGAAGTCCGGCGTGGCAGCGACGCAACCGCGCACCACCTGCTCGATGTCGACGTCGGAGACGTTGATCGCGGTCGAGTGGCCGGCGCGCGCCACGTCGGTCGCCTTGCCATAGGCGTGGAGCCCGCGCACTTTGCCGCGCACGCCCGCGGGCAGGATCTCGAGCGTGTCTCCGATGCGCACCGCGCCCGACAGCGGCACGCCGGTGATCACGGTGCCGAAGCCTTGCTTGGTGAACACGCGCTGGATCGGCAAGCGGAACACGCCCTCGGACGAGCGCGGGGGCGTCGCGAGCGTCAACGTGTGCAGCAACTCGCGCAGGCGCTCCAATCCCAGCCCGGTCTTGGCCGAGACGCGCACGATCGGAGCGTCCTCGAGGAACGTGCCGGCGAGCGCCGCGCGCACGTCCTCTTCCGCGAGTTCCACCATCCCGGCCTCGACCATGTCGACCTTGTTGAGCGCCACCAGCCCGCGACGCTGGCCGAGCAGGCCCATGATGTCGAGGTGCTCGCGCGTTTGCGGCATGACGCCATCGTCGGCCGCGACGACCAGCACCACGAAGTCGATGCCCGTCGCGCCAGCGACCATGTTGCGCACGAAGCGCTCGTGCCCCGGCACGTCGATGATGCCCACCGTGCGACCGTCGGGCATGAGCAGCGGCGCGAAGCCGAGGTCGATCGTCAGCCCGCGCTCCTTCTCCTCCTTCAGGCGATCGGGGTCGATGCCGGTGAGCGCCTTGACCAGGCTCGACTTGCCGTGGTCGATGTGCCCAGCGGTGCCAATGACGATCGGTCGGATGTCCACGGGTCGCGCACCTCGTCGCGCGGGGTGCGGAGCATAACCTCGCTCCGCGCGCGCGCGGCTTGCCTCGCCTCGCGCACTCCCGCAGAATCGCCGCGCGAACCCGAACTCAACCCTGGTGCGCCCCCATTTCCATCTCACCCGCCCGGCTTGGATCGTCGGCGCGCACATGCTCGTGTGCCTGCTGGCGCGCGTGGCGTTGTTCCTGCGTTGGCCAGCGGAGTTCGACGAGCTCTCCGGCGCCGACATCGCGCTCGCCTTCCTCGAGGGACTGGTGTTCGACGCCTCGATCGTCTCGATCGGACTGGCGCCGATGATCGCGGCACTGATCGCGCCGTTCGAATGGGCCCGCAAGCCGACGGTGCGCGCCGCGGCTGCATGGATGTCCTTCGCGACGTTCGCGCTGCTGGTCCTGATCTCGACTGCCGACGTGCTGTACTTCGGCCTCGTCGGCCGCCACCTGGGCAACGAGGCCCTGAGCGTGTTCGACGATTCGGCTTTGCTGCTCTCGATCGCCCGCGACGAGTACAGACCGGCGACGCTGGCGGTGCTGGCGCTGCTCGCCGCGGCGGCCTGGGGCTGGTCGCGCGCGATGCGCTGGGACGCGACGCGCGCTCCCGTGCATTTGCCCAGTTGGGCCGCGTTGGCCGCGGTTCCGCTGTTCGTGCTGTGCGCGCGCGGCGGTGCCACCGGCAAGCCGCTTCAAGTTGTCGACGCCTTCGATTCCGGTTCGGTGCAGCGCGGATACCTCGAGCTCAACGGCGCGTTCTGCCTGACCCACGCGATGCTCGACCGCGCCGGCCCGCGCGCCGAGTTCATGCCCTGGACAACCGCGGTCGCCAGCGTGCGCGAGCAAGCCGGCGTCGACGCCGGCAGCGTGCTCGACGACGAATATCCGTTGCAGCGCACAGAGTCCGCCGGACCGAACAAGCGCCTCAACGTGCTGGTCGTGCTGCTGGAGAGCTGGGACGCGTCGGTGGTCGACGCGATCCGCGTGCGCGACGGTCTAGCGCCCTTGGGTGTGACGCCCAATGTCGACGCACTGGCCGAGCGCGGTCTGCTGCTGACACGCTGCTACGCCGCAGGCCAACGCAGCACGCACGGATTGCTCGCGGTGCTCACTGGCCTTCCCACCCTGCCGGGCTTCCCGTACTTCGGCCGCGGCATCGAGCAGTCGCAGCTCGCCTACCTCGGCCGGTTGGCGCAGAGCGAGGGCTATTCGACGCTCTTGATGCAGGGCTCGTCCGAGCACTCGTTCCGCATCGACGCCATCGCCGCGCTGGCTGGTTTCCAGGATTACCTCGGCAAGAACGCGATCCTCGCCGCCCATGGAGCGCAACCTATGGCCGACTGGGGCGCTTGGGACGACGACCTGTTCAGCGTCGCGCACGAGCGCCTGAGCGTGCTGCACGAGCCCTTCGCGGCGCTCCTGTTCACCACCTCGACCCACGTTCCCTACCAGACGCCGCTGGGAGCCGAGCGACCCTACCCCGAGGACAGCGACGAGCACCGCTTCTGGAATTCGGTGCACGGCTCCGACGCGGCGCTCGGTCGCTTCATCGATAGTGCGCGCGCCGCCGGCTACCTCGACAACACGGTGCTGGTGCTGATCGCCGACCACTGCTCTCCGCTGCACTTGGCGACCGCCGACGGCCCAGACCGCCACCACATCTTCGGACTGATCTGCGCGCCCGGCCTGGCGCCGGGAACCTCGCGCGAGGTGACCAGCCAGCTCGACGTCTTGCCGACGATCGCGGACCTGTGCGGTTGGAGCGCGCCCCATGCCGGCGTCGGTCGCTCGATCTTCGACGCCGACACGGAAGACGACAACGGCGCCCTGTGCGTGCGCGGCGACATCGTGTTGCGCGTCGAGGACGAGGGCTGGCTGGAACACGACCTGAAGCGGCGACTGGGCACGCGCACCTGGGCAGCGCAAGCCGACTTCGATGCGATGGAAACGCGCCTGCTCGCCACCGTGCAGGTCACGGCCCGCGCGCTGCGCAAGAACCGCGTGTATCGCCCACCGTCCGCGCCGAGCTCGGTGCGCTGAGCAATCCGGTGACGGGCGCGGCACGTTTCCGGACGTTCCTGGACTGGAGCGTCGAGCGCTTCGGTCGCCCGCTGCACCGCGTGGCGCTCGACGCCGGCTCCCAGTGTCCCAACCGCGACGGAACGAAGGGCTTCGGGGGCTGTGTGTACTGCGACGTCGAGGGCTCTGGAACGGGCGCGATGCGCCGCGGCGACGAGCTCGCGCTGCAACTCGAGCGCGGGCTCGCTCGCATTGCGCGCCGGCACAACGCCGGCCCGGCGGTGGCCTACTTCCAGAGCTACTCGAACACCTACGTGCAGCCCGAGCGCCTGGATCTCGTGCTGGCGACGGTCGAACCGCATCTGGGTCGTGGAGTTGCCGCGGTCAGCGTCGCGACACGGCCCGACACGTTGCCCGAGGGCGCGCTCGACGTGCTCGAGCGTTGGAATCGCCGCGTTCCCGTGTGGGTCGAGCTCGGCCTGGAGTGCGCCGACGACGCGCGTTTGATCGAGATCAACCGCTTGCACACGGTGAGCGATTTCGTCGACGCGGTCGCGCGCACCCAGCGTCGCGGCCTACTCACCGTCGGTCATGCGATCCTGGGCTTGCCGGGAGACGGCCGCGAGGGCGCGCGACGGACCGCCGACACGCTCGCGCAATGTGGCGTCGACGGGGTGAAGGTCCACCAACTGATGGTGCTGCGGCGCTCGATCCTCTCGCACTGGTGGCGCGAAGGACGCGTCGAGTTGCTCGAGCTCGACGAGTACGTCGACTGGCTCGCGGATTTCGTGGAGCGCTTGGCGCCCCACCAGGCGCTGCACCGGCTGCATGCCGACGCCCGGGCGGAGGACCTGCTCGCGCCGAGCTGGACGCCGCATGCCAATCAGGTGCGTGCGCGGCTCGAACGCGAGCTCGCTCGCCGCGGCACGCGCCAAGGCACTCTCGCGCGCGGCTGAGGCGCCGGCCGCGGCGGACGCTCGCCGATCACTCGAAGTAGAAGATGCGATCGCAGCTCGGGCACTGCACCAGCGCATTGCCGCGTGCGACGCGCACGTACAAATTCACCGGCACCTGGATGAAGCAGGCCTGGCACACGCGGTCCTCGAGGCGCGCCAGCGCCACGCCCTCGCGCGTCTGAACCAAGCGCTCGTAGAGCACGAAACTGTCGGGGTTGATGTCCGGGGAGAGCCGCGTCTTGCGCAGCTTCTCGAGCTCGGACAACTTGCCGCGCGCCACGGCCAGCTCGCGCTCGACGTTTCCGGAGAATTCGCTGAAGAGCTTCTCGGCGGCCTCGATCTCGGCCTTGTACTTGGCTTCGTCCTTGTCGAAGACCTCGGCCTCGGAGACATGGGCGATGCCCTGCTCTTCGGCCATCGAGATGTCCTTCTTCAGCGACTTGACCTGATGCTGGAAGGCCGCTTGCAAGGCCATGTCGTTGCGCGCCATCGCCGCTTCGTTCTCGACCTTGCGGATGCGCTGGCGCGAGATGGTGCTCATGTCCTCGAGCTCTTTGATCTTCACGCGCAGTTCGAGCGCTTGCTTGTGCGCCTCGTCGCGGCGCGCGATCAGCGAGTCGATCTGTGCCCGGCGCGCGGCGCGCTCCTCGGGCAAGCGTCGCAGCTCGTCTCGAAGCGAGTAGATCTGGTGGTCGAGTTCTTGGAGGGCGAGCAGCGCGTGGATCGTGTCCTGCATGGTTCCCCGTGCAAAGGGCCGGAGATCTTATCGCCGCCGGCGCTCCCAACAAGCTCAGCGACCGAAGGACAGCGCGGGCCGCCCCGCGCACGTGCGCGAAACGGCCCGCGGGAGGCTCAGGAGGTGCTTCGAGCCGTGCCGCCGCCCCTCTCAGGGCAAGGGCGCGATCGGCTCGTTCTCGTCGGGGATGGTCACGCCGTCGAGAAAGCTCGCCAGCTGGCGGGCGCGGACGGGGTGGCGCAGCTTGCGCACGGCCTTGGCTTCGATCTGCCGCACACGCTCGCGCGTGACGCGGAAGATGCGCCCGACTTCCTCAAGCGTGTAGGTGTAGCCGTCGCCGATGCCGTAGCGCAGCTTGACGATCTCGCGCTCGCGGAAGGTCAAGGTCTGCAGCACCTCGTCGATGCGCTCCTTGAGCATCTCGTGGCCGGCGGCCATCACCGGGCTCTCGGCCGTCTCGTCCTCGATGAAGTCACCAAAGTAGCTGTCGTCGGACTCGCCGATCGGACGGTCGAGTGAGATCGGGTGCTTGCTGATCTTGATCACCCGCTTGGCCTCGTCCACCGAGATGCCGGTGGCCTCGGCCACTTCCTCGACCGACGGCTCGCGCCCCTTCTGCTGCACGAGCTTCTTGGTCACGTTGCGCAGCTTCGACATGGTCTCGATCATGTGCACCGGGATGCGGATCGTGCGTGCCTGATCGGCGATCGAGCGCGTGATCGCTTGGCGGATCCACCACGTCGCGTAGGTCGAGAACTTGTATCCGCGGCGGTACTCGTATTTCTCGACGGCCTTCATCAGGCCGGTGTTGCCCTCTTGGATCAGGTCGAGGAACGACAAGCCGCGGTTGCGGTACTTCTTGGCGATCGAGACCACCAAGCGCAGGTTGCCGCTCGAGAGTTGGCGCTTGGCTTCCTCGTACTCGGCGAAGTGCAGGCGCGCCTGATCGACGCGGCGCTTGAGGCGATCGGCGGGCTCCATCGACTGCATCTCGAGCTCGGCCATGCGCGCGCCGAGCTCCTTGATCGCGTCGGCCTTCTTGGCCTGCTTGGCCGCCGCCAACTTGCGCTCGGTCGCCCGCATCTCGCGGCAGTGCGACTCCATCATGTCCATGTAGGGCTTGAACTTCTTGACCTGGAGGTGGCACTCCTCGATCAAGATCACCAGCTTGCGCCGCAGTTCCTGCGTCTTGCGCAGCGACTCGGAGCGCTCCTTCTTGGTCGTCTTGGGATCGACCAGGGGCTTGTACTCCTCGCGGATGCGCGCGAGCACGTCCTTGATGGTGACGATGTTCACCGGCAAGCGCTTGGCCAAGAAGTTCTTGCCGAGCGTCTCGACGATCTTGGGATCGTCGTCGGGCTTGGGGTTGGGGTTGACCTTGAGCGTGCGGTCGAACGCGAGCTCGCCGCGCTGCACCTGCTCGAGCGTGCGCAACCCAGAGTCCATGCACAGGCCGGAGCCCATGCACTTCTTGCGGAAGCGCTTGCGCGTGATCTCGATGGTCTTCGCCAGGAAGATCTCCTGGTCGCGCGTGAGCAGCGGGATCTCGCCCATCTGCGTCAGGTACATGCGCACCGGATCGTCGATCTTCTCGGGCATCATGCCCTTGGCGAAGGAGGTCTCCGGCACGTCGTCGTCGGCGGCGTCGGCGGCCTCTTCCTCCTTCAACCCCGGATCCTCGTCCTCGGCGGGCAGCGCGTCGCCGGCCGACGGCGTCTCCGCGTCGTCGAGGATCTCGACGCCGTGATCTTCGAGCTGCACGAAGATGGCGTCCATCTTCTCCGGAGGGACGAACTGGTCCTCCAGGAGTCGATTCATCTCCGAATACGTGAGGTAGCCCTTCTTGCGGCCTTCCTCGACCAACAGTTTGACGGTGTCGTCGATCTTTTCAGACATGCTGTCCTCTGGTGAATCGCGCGCGCCGCATTTCCTCCAGCGCCCGCAATTGTTCGGCGTCGATGGCTCCTCCAGCGCGGACGAGCCTCAGTTGTTCCTCGTGATGCAGCGCTTCACACAAGCGCGTGATCGTCTGCGCGTTCTGCTCGAACAGCGCGAACGCGGATTCCGCCAGCGATGCCTCGGCGACCAGCGTCGACACCTGCTCGCGCGCGGGGTCGTCGCCGAGAGTGTCGAACACGTCGGCGATCGCGAAGGTTCCGAGAGTCTTGCGGTGCAGCTCGCCGAGCACGGCGAGGATGCGCGCCAGATCGCGTTCGTCGCACAGCGCCGCGTAGCCGTCGGAATGCAGTGCCAGGCTGGGGTCGATCAGGGACGCGCCCGCGATACCGCGCAGCGCCTGGCGCAGGCGCAGGTGCAGCTTGGACGGCGCCACGGCGCGCGGCGCGGAGTCGGCGGTCGTCGCATCGGACGGCGCGGCCCGTTCGCGCTCCGAGCGAGCCGACTCGCGCCGCCGCTGGGGCAGACTCTCGAACTGCGCGCGAACGCTCTCGACCGGAACGCCGAGCGCACCGGCGAGCTGGGCGATGCGCTCGTCGCGCTGCACCGGCTTGGAGATGCGTGCGAGCAACGCCAACACGGTATCCAGCGCCCGATAGCGCTCGTCGCCGGCCGCCGCGCTGATCCACTCGACCAGGAACGCGAACCAGGGCGTGGCCCGCTCCAGGTGATGTTCGAGCGGCGCGGCGCCTTCGCGCACCAGGAGGTCGCAGGGATCCTCGTCGCCCGGCAAACGCACGACATCGATCGGAAGGTCGAGCGGAAGCAACCCGTCGAGCGCGCGCACGGTGGCCTTGCGTCCGGCCTCGTCGCCATCGAACAGCAAGCTGATGCGGCGCGCGCCGGAGCGCCGCACGAGTGCGGCGTGGTCCTCGGTCGTCGCGGTTCCGAGCACGGCGACCACGGAACGCAACCCGACCTGGTGCGCCGCCATCACATCGGTGTAGCCCTCGACCACGACCAAGTGGCCGTGGCGTCGCACGTGCTCGAGAGCGTGGTCGAGCGCGTAGAACAGACGCCCCTTGTGGAACAGCGGAGTCTCGGGGGTGTTGATGTACTTGGGTGAACGCTTGTCCTCGTCCGACAAGCGCCGCGCGCCGAACCCGACCGTGCGGCGTTGATGATCGCGCACGGGGAACATCACTCGGCCCTTGAAGAAGTCGTAGGCGCGACCGGAATCGTCGACGCGCGCCAGACCGAGCTCGACCAAGCGCTCGACGGCGATCCGCTGCCGGCGCGCGCTGTCGACCAAGCCCGCACCCTGGGCCGGCGCGAAACCGATCCCGAAGGCGTCGATGGTCGTGTCCGTCAATCCCCGTCCGCGCATGTAGGCCAACGCCTGCGCGCCCTCGGGGCGCCGCAAGAACTTGCGGTAGAACGCCTCCGCGCGCGCCATCAACTCATAGCGCGGCTCGAGCTCGTCCTTGGCGCGGGCCGCCGCGCGGCGCTCGGGGAGCGCGATGCCGCAGCGCGCGCCGAGGATCTCGAGCGCCTCGAGGAACTCGACGTTGTAGGCCGTCATGACGAAATCGATCACGTTGCCGCCCTTGGAGCACGCGCCGTAGCAGTGCCACGTGCCCTTGCGCGGATCGACCTTGAAGGACGGTGTCTTCTCCTGGTGGAACGGGCAGCAGGCCACCCACAGCGCCCCGGCGCGGTGCAGATCGGGCACGCGCTCGCGCACGATCTCTTCGATCGGGCTACGAAGCTTGATGGCCTCTTTGATCTGTTGAAAGTCGTCGGACACTTTGGATCGGCGGGTGGCACGTCGGCCGGGAAGCGACGTGCGAGACGAACTCGAACGCAGGACGAAGTCGGAACGGACTGCAGAGCGCGCAGGGAGCGCCGGAGCCGCTGCTCCGCTGCCCCGTCGATCTGCCGACGAATCCTACCCCTGGTCCAGGGCGCGGGTCGGTGATCGCACGTGGCCTCGGGCAAGAAACTCCCGCGGTCCGAATGCACGGAGACGCCGCGCGCCGCATGGGCGACCGGGCGTTTCGCTTCGTCGGAGGATGGATCGAACGGCCTGCAGGTCGGCGCCGGGACGGGGGGTGCCCGGGGCGAGGTGTGGTCTAGGCCGGAGCCAAAGTTCCGAAGCGCGCGTCTATAACTCAGCTCCCGGCGAGAGCCAAGCGAAAAGCCGTCGCGCTATCCGCGCCTGACGAGACCGACAAGGTCCTCGACGGACAGTTGTTCCGGCCGGGCGCGCGGGTCGATCCCGAGCGCTGCGCAGGCGGCCGCGGCGCGGGCCCGCTGGCCGAAGAAGCTCTCGAGGCGATTGAGCACCGTCTTGCGGCGCTGCTCGAACAGGCACCCGACCAGGCGGTCGAGTTGCGCGAGCTCCGCCGAGTTCGGCCGCGTGGGCCGCAGGTCGAGCCGGACCAACGCGCTGTCGACCGTCGGGCGGGGCCAGAACAGCTGCGGACCCACCAGGCGCAGCTTGCGCGCCAGGTAGCAGGCCTGGAGTCGGGCCGAAACCGCCCCCCACTCGCGGGTGCCCGGTGCGGCACAAATGCGCTCCGCCAGGTCGTCCTGCAACAGCACCGTGGCCGAGAGCGGCGGTTGCTCGAGGCGCGAGGCTGCCACCAGGATCGGCGTGCCCGCGGAGTACGGCAGGTTCGAGACCAGCTTCCAAGCGCCGGCCCCGGCCAAGCGCTGCAGCAGCTCCGGATTCAAGGCATGCTTGCCCGCCAGCGCATCGCCTTCGATCCAATCGATCGCCAGCTCTCCCCAAAGGTCGCGTGCGAACGCGAACAGGCGCGGATCGAGCTCGACCGCGATCACCCGCGCGCCGTGCTCGACCAAGTGCGCCGTCAACACTCCGCAGCCCGGGCCGACCTCGACCACTAGGTCGCCCGGCATGAGCTCGGCCGCGCGCGCGATCGCGCGCAGCATGTTCTCGTCCACCAAGAAGTTCTGACCGAGCGCGCGCGACGGTCGAAAGCCGGAATTCTCCAGGCGCGCCTTGATCTCGGACCAAGGCGGTCGCCGCGGCACGTGTCCGGTCGAATCGCTCAACGGCGCGCTCCCTCGAGCAGGGCCATCAGGGCGGAGGGAGCGCCCGGACGGGCGGCGAGCCCCTCGAGCACCGGTAGGGCACGCCGGCCCCAGCGCCGACCGACGGCCACCAGTCGCGCGCGCGCCGCGGCATCCGGACGCAGCGCCAGCAAGCGCTCCCCCAAGTAGCTCGAGGCGTCCACGCAACAGCGCACGCCGATGTCATCGGCTCGGCTCTCGCGCGCCAGAGTGCGGGCGTGGACCTCGTTCTGGCCCTCGACCTGGCGCTCGTCGACGATCGGGCGCGAGCGGTTGCGAAAGCTCCCCCCCATGGCCGAAACGCGCGTGTCGCCCGGCAGGACATCGCGCGACGGCGCCGCATCCGCGGTCCACTCGGCGACGTTGCCGAGCAGGTCGTAGATCTGCTGCGGCGAGCGCCCGGCCTCGAAGGTGCCGACCGCGGCCGGTCGGTCGAGCCCCAACTCGAGGGTATTGGCGATCGAGCGCTGGTCCGTCGATCCCCAAGGGAAGGCGAAGCGCTGTGGACCCGACGCGAAATACAGCCACTCGCCCGCCGTGGGCAAGCGCATTCCGCGCCAGCGCGCGAACTCCGCGGCCTCGATCTGGTTCATGCCGCTCGCGGGCCAGTCGGCAGAAGCGTCGTCCCAGCCATCGACGAGCTCGCTCAGCTCGCTGGCGACCAGCGCGGCGCGCGCGCGCCGAAAGGCACGCCACTCTCCGCGCGTCGACTCGTACATGTCGACGAGCAAGGCATTCGGCACTTCGAGCGTGGCGCTGCCGCGACCTGCGATCGCCAGCGAGATCTGGCCCGCTGGCACGAATGCCAAGCCCTCGATCTCGGTCAAGAGCGGGTCACTCGCGGCGCTGCCGCCCGCGCAGCTCGAGCACACAAGCGCAAGGAGCAGCGCGCGCCCGCGGGCACTCGCTGCTCCCGTTCGGCGGACCGGCCGCGCGCTACTGCTTCGCCGGAGACGCGTTGTCGGCATCGGCGACGAAGATATCGACGCGGCGGTTCTTCTGCTTGTTGGCAGCCGAGTCGTTGGGCGCCACCGGATCGTGTTGACCGAAGCCCATCACGACCACGCGTGCGTCGTCGAGCTTGCCCTGGTTGCCGAGGAAGGCCGCCACGGCCACGGCGCGCTCCGCCGAGAGTTGCAGATTGCCGTTGGGGAATTTGGCCTTGGTCTCGGGCTTGGCGATCGGCGTGTTGTCGGTGTGTCCGCGCACGTACACCTTGCCGAAGGGCTTGCTGGAGATGTCGGCCGCGACTTCCTCGAGCACCTTCTTGCCGGCGGCCGAAACTTCGGCGGAGCCCAGGTCGAAGACGATCGAGTCCTTCATGCGATAGACGTAGCCGCCGTCGACGGAGAACTTGACCACGTCGTCGGGATTCTGGCCGGTTTGCGCCAGGATCTCGCGCAGGTTCTTGAGGCGCTCGTCAATCGCCTCGGTCGAGAAGCTCGACTCGCGCGGCGCGCCACCGGCTTCGATCTGCGCGCGCAACCGCCGGTTCTCGTTCTCGAGCTCGTCGACGCGCTTCTGGTTCTCGAGCGCTTCCTTCTGCCAGTGCTTGCCCTCGACCTGGGCGTCGTCGAGATACGTCTGCGGCACGCAGGACGCCAGCGACAGCGCGGCAGCGAGCGTCAAGACGCTCGCCACGCCCAACGGCGCGAAACGAATGGAGCGCGAGCGCTCCAACTTGTGTGCGATCTTCATCGACATCGTGATTCCCCAACTGCGATTCGCGCGCCCGAGCCGCACCGCGCCCTTCGCCGACACCCGGGCGAAAACAAGGCGCACTGCGGCGCGCGCGAAATGTGATTCGATTTCGTGCGCCAGAGCGCAACTCGAAGTCGAGGCACAGAGTAGCGGTCGCAGATGGAAATTCGAGCGGCGCGCACCGAAATCCGGCCGCGCCGCTCGAATCGAAGGGATCGAATACTGCGCTCGTCGGGCCTCGCCCGCCGCGCTCTAGAACGTCACGCCGAAGATGCCGGCGACGCCGCGCGCCACGCGATTGAGATGACCGTGGGCCAAAGCCACGATCAGTGAAGTGCCAAGGACCATCACCAACGAGGTGATCATCAGCACCGAGCGCATGAAGCCACCCTCGTAGGGCTCGTCTTCGACAGGAGCGGCCTTGCCGCGCGCGCCCGCGCCCACCAGCTCGTCTTCGTCGTCCTCGTCTTCCTCGTCGAGCTCGACCTCGGCCACCTCTTGCACGTCCTCCTCGAGGATCGTGTCGGACTCGCTGATCTCCTCGGTCGCCATGCCGGCGTCGATGTCGGTGTCGTCTTCGAACACCAGTTCCTCGGTGGCGGCACCGCCCAGATCGACGACCTCACCGCCCTGCAGCTCGGCGCGCAGGTTCTCGACGTCGGTCTTGCGCAGCTTCATCGTCTCGCCGTCGCGGAAGGCGCGGATCTCGCCTTCGGACACGAGCCGCTTGAGCTCCTCTTCCTTGAGGCGCAGCTCGCGCAGGGCTTCGTCGAAGCTCAGGAACTCCTTTTCGGCCACGGGAAATCTCCTAACGAATCTGTGGATCGGGGGTGTGGGACGGACCGCCCGGATGCGGGGGCATCGAGCGATGGTATCGAGGCTGGGGCAAGCTGCGCTAGCCGCGCGTCATTGTCCGGAGGGCTTATCGGGGTTGCGCGCGTCGCCCGCGGGCTTCTTCGCGGACGAGGCCGGGTCTTTTTCGATCAGGCCCTGGTCGACGAACTTGTCGCGCAGCTCGGAGTAGCTGTACTCCGAGTTGTCGTGGAAGCCATTGAGCTCCATGTCGAGCTCGATCCGGCGCGCACCGATCAGGCGCACACCTTGGTTCGAGCCGCTGGAGTTGGCCTGGTACACCGCCAGCCGCATGTTCTGGGTGTCGACCAGATACAGCACGGACGCTCCGGTGACGTCCACGCCGGTGACCGCGATCATGCGCTGGTTGCTGTCGGCGGAAACACCCCCGCCGCCCCCCATGGGCAGCGCCTGGGTTTGATTGGGCGGTGGCGGCGTGCCTTGGGGGCCGCGGGCGAGCCCGATGGCGGCGGCTGCGGCGCCGCACAGGAGCAAGGCGAGTGCAGCGGCTGGCGTGGAGCGGCGAAGGAGCGCTGTGACGTGCGACATGGCGGTGCCCGGGCCGGGCGGCTGGGGGGCGAAGTATCCTCGCGCCGGCACGGAGTTGCCAGTGGGTGCACCCGAAAGCGCGGATCACCAGCGCACGAGCTCGCCCGAAATCTCCTCGACCAGGTCCTTCAGCGTCACCCAGCCCAGGGGCCGCGCAGCGCTGCCCACCAGGGCCGCGCGCTGGCCGCTGGCCCGCAGGCGCGCCAGCGCGCGATCGAGCGGCGTATCCGGTTCGAGCGTCAGCAACGGGCGCACGAGCTCACCGAGCTGGACCCCCGGCCGCGCTGCCAGCACCTCGAGCTGGTGGACGTAGCCGCGCACCGCGCCGCGCGTGTCGACCACGGGGTGGCGCGAGAACGGCGACTGGGCGCTGCGCTGGCGGAGCTCCTCGAACGAGCCCTCGGCGCGCAGGGTCTCGACCTTCTTCCAGGGGATCATCACGCGCCCCACCCGGCGGCCGCGCAGCTCGAGCACATTGCGAGCGAGCTTTTCGACCTGGGGCTGCAACTGGGTTTCGCGCTCGGCCAAGAGCTCGATGACCGCTTCACGTCCCTGCACGCGCGTCAGTTCCGCCTGGTCGGAACCGAGGATGCGCGTCAGGCCTTCGCTCAGGAACTGCAGCGGAAACACCAATGGGGCCAGCAGCACGCGCACGACAACGAGCAACGGCGCCGCCGCTCCGAACAGCGCGTGCGGCTTGCGCCGGAAGAGGTCCTTGGGGAACAGCTCGCCGAAGAGCAGCATCGGCGGAGTGACGACCAGGGTGATCGCGAGCTCGTTCAGGCTGGGGGCGACAGCCAAGGGTTCGAGCAGCCAACCGCCGACGAACGAGGCGGCCTGGTGGGTCAGGTTGTTGCAAACGAGCAGCGTCGCGAGCAGCCACGCCGGGCGCGCGATCAGCGTGCGCGCCAGGCGCGCCGTGCGGTGTCCCTGGGCTGACTCGGCCTCCAGGCGCGGTCGCGACATCGAGTACATGCCGATCTCTGCGCCCGAGAAGACCGCCGACGCGAGCACGATCAGCCCCAGGACGAGCAGCGGTAGGGCAACGGTCACGGGCCGGGCTCCGGCGTGGACTCGACGCGCACGATGATCCGCAAGATGCGCCGGCGGCGCACCTCGGCGACCTCGAAGGCCAGCCCGTTGGAATGCACGACGTCGCCGCTGCGCGGAACACGCCCCAAGAGCGCCGAGACGAAGCCCCCCAAGGTCTCGAACTCGCGCGGCACGACGTGCACGCCGAAAAGCTCGTTCCAGTCGCGGATCGAGATCGCGCCGTCCAGCTCGAAGCGGCCGTCGCCCAAGCGCACGACGGGCTTCTCGGGCACTTCGCCCTCGACGCGCAGATCCCCGACGACCTCCTCGAAGATGTTCTCCACGGTCACCAGTCCCGCGGTGCCGCCCCACTCGTCGACCACCACCGCCTGCGCGACGTGGTTGTCGCGCAGAAAATGCAGCGCGTGGATCGCGCTGGCGACCTCGGGCACGAACTTGCACGGCTCGAGCATCTCCGCGAGTCGGCGCTCCCCGTGCGTGAGCAGCGAGCGCACCCGCACGCGCCCCAGGATGCGATCGGGAGTGCCATCGACCACGATCACCCAGGGAGCCTTGGTCTCGACACCGCGCGCCACGATCTCCTCGCGGCCCTCGCCCGACACGTCGAGGAACAGCATGTCGACGCGCGGCGTCATCAGCTCGCGCACGCGCACCTCCTCGAGCTCGACGATGCCGGTCAGGAACGAGGCCTCGCTCTGCAGCAACAGCCCCTTCTCGGCGCTGCGCTCGAGCGCATGGGCCAGCGCATCGGTGGACACTCCGGTCTCTTCCTTGCCCGCCGGGCCAATCGCGCGGTAGATCCACTCCAAGAGCACGTCGCTGGCCTTCTGCACCGGCTTGATCAAGGCCACGAAGGCGCTCATCGGCGCGGAGGTCGCGCGCGCGATGCCGACGCGTGCGCGCAGGGCGATGGTCTTCGGCAGGACTTCGCCGAACACCACGACGCCGGTGAGCGCCACGAAGTTGCCGATCCAACGCTCGAGCGGCTCGAGATCCCGCAGCAGACTCGCGGCGAACGCGAAGAACAGCGTGTTGACCACCAAGTTGCCGAGCAGGATCCCGACCAGCAACGAGCGCGGACGCTCGAGCAGCTTGAGCGCCCGCGGACCGACACGCCGCTCGTCGGCGGAGGTCAGGCTGAACAGCGCCGTCTCCGAGGCGCTGAAGCTGGCGGAGAGCAGCAAGAGCGCGATCGCCAGCGGCAACTCGAAGGGCATGTGCTCCACGCTCAGCGCTCCTGGGGCAGCGCGACGTGCACGTGGAAACCGCGCCCGACTTCACTGTCCAGCACCAGCCGTCCGCCGTGGCCGGTGACGACGCTGTGGACCATCGACAGCCCCAGGCCCGTGCCCTTGCCGACGTCCTTGGTGGTGTAGAACGGGTCGATCAGCTTGGGGAGCTCCTCACGCGCGACTCCCGGGCCGTTGTCGTGCACGTCGAGCGCCACCGCCGGACCCAAGCCTTCCTCGTACACCGCGCGCATGACGATCTCGAGTCGCCGCGCATCCTGCTCGACGGACTCGAGTGCGTCGAGTGCATTCACCAACAGATTGAGCACCGCCTGGCCGAGCTCGTTGGCGTCGCCCTGCACGCGCGGCAGCTCGGCAAAGGCCTGGGAGAGCGCCTCGGGCAGGCTCTCCGAGTTCGACCAGGTCCTTCCGTCCGACAGCGTCAGCGTGACGCCGGCGCGCGCGGCGCGGTGGCGCACCAGGCCGATCGCGTCGAGCGTGGGCACCGAGAGATTGAGCGACGAGCGCACCGCTTGGCGAGGAGTGAGTCGCAACAGCTTGCCGACCGTGTCGCGGATGCGCTCGAGCCCGCTCGAGAGCAGCGCGAAATACTGCGCCCGGCGTTCGCTGGGCAGATCATCGCGTTTGAGCCGCTCGACCGCGTTGAGCAAGCCTCCCAGCGGGTTGTTGATCTCGTGCGCCACTCCCGCGGCCAACTTGCCGGTGGCCGCCAGCCGCCTCTCGGCGGTCGCCGCCTGTTCCGCAGAGCGCGCCATCTCCGTCGCGCGCTGGACTTCCTCGGCCAAGCGCTGCTGGAACCCCTGCACTTCGGCCACCATGGCGTTGAACGAGCGCGACAGCTCGCCGAGCTCGTCGTCGCGCGCGGAAACGGCGACGCGCGCCGACAAGTCGCCGGCGGCCACGCGCCGCGCCGTCGAGGTCAGGCGCGACACCGGATCGAGCACCTCGCGGCGCAGCAGGAAGAACAACGTGGTCGCGAGCGCCAGCGTGGTCGCACCGAGCATCACCAAGAACGACTGGACCAGCCGCGGCATGCGCCCGAGGCTGGGGTCGACGCGGTACCAACACGCACCCCACACGCCCCCGGCGACTTGGATCGGGAGCACGCGACCGCCGGCCACGTCGTCGATCGCCGCGTTGGTGCGCTCCGCGAGGAAGATGTTGCTGTAGACCGTGGCGTAGTCGAAGTCGGCCGGCCTGCGGCTCGAGCCCAAGGGATTGAGCGCGATGCCCTGCGGCCGCACCGAGCCGTCCTCGAGTTGCACCAAGTTGCGGTCGAGCAAGATCGCGTCGTCGAAGCGCGTCCAGATCGACCACGAGAGGATGTTGGCCGCGTTGAGGTCACCGCCAGGCTTGATCTGCGAGCGCAGGTTCCCGACCAAATCGCCGGCGATGTCGAGCGCTTCCTCGCGTGTCGAGCGCAGGAAGCTCTGACCGAACAGGGCGAACTCGACCGCGAAGGCCAGCACGTGGATCGCGACGATCCACAGGAGCACGCGTTGACGAAGCGAGACGGTCACGGGAACGACCTCGCTCCATGCTCACCTCGCGCGGTGCTCGCGTCAAAGGCCAGCGTCCGGCGTGCTGCGCGACGTCCTTCCAAGCCTGGCGCGGCGCTCATCAACCGCCAGCCGAGAGCTGGCTCATGATCGACATCAGCGGCATGAACAGCGCCACGACGATGAAGCCGACGACGACCGCCATGAAGATCAACAGCACCGGCTCGACGATCTTGAACAGCGCGTCGATGCGGCGATCGACCGCCACGTCGTACGCGTCGGCCACCTTGAGCAGCATCTTGTCGAGCTCACCGGTCGCCTCGCCGACATCGACCATGTTGACCACCAGGTCGTCGAAGACGCCGCTCTCTCCCATCGGCCGTGCGATGCCCTCGCCCTCGCGCACGGTCTTGCGGATTTGCTCCACGCCCTCGACCAGGACGGCGTTGCCCGTCGTGTCGCGCACGATGCCGAGCGCGTCGAGGTGCGGCACGCCGGACTCGATCAGCGTGCCGAACGTGCGCGCGAAGCCGGCCACCATCGACTTCGAGATCAGCGGCCCCAGCGCCGGCGTGCGCAACAGGAGCTTGTGAACGCGGTAGCGGTACGCTCCGCCCTGACGCATCAATGCGATATGCAGCAGGACCGCGGCCAGCGGCAGTCCGAACACCAAGTACCAGTAGTCGACCGTGAAGCGCGAGGTGTCGAGCAGCACACGCGTGAGCCGCGGCAATTCGGTGCCGAAGGAATCGAAGATCTCCTCGAACTTCGGGATCACGAACACGATCACCGCGGACACGACCGAGATCGCCACCACGGCGACCACCGCCGGGTAGATCATCGCGCCCTTGATCTTGGACTTGATCGTCGCGGCCTTCTCGCGGAACTGCGCGATGCGGTTGAGGATCTTGTCCAGCACGCCGCCGGCTTCGCCGGCCCTGACCATCGAAGCGAACAGCGTGTCGAAGCACTGCGGGTGCTTGGCCATCGCCTCCGACAGCGCGGTACCGGCGGACACGTCCTCGACCAGCGCCTGCAGCACGGTCTTGAACGGTCCAGGCCGGGTCTGTCCCTCGAGGATCGTCAACGCCTTGACGATCGGGATGCCCGCGCCGGTCAGTGTCGCGAGTTGCGTGGTGAACTCTGTGACGAGATCGGGAGCGACGCGCCCGCGGCGCGGGGCGCTGGAGCCGACGGTGCCGCCGTTGTCGCCCCCTGCGCGCGCGGGTGCGGGAGCCGTGCGTTGAAGTCTCTTGGCCATCGAGTTGGAGTCCGGCGGAGCCTAGCGAGCGCTCGCCAGCGCGGGAAGGACCGCGCTCAGGCGAAGGTCTCGCGCAGCACCTCTTCGATTGTGGTTCGTCCGTCGGTGACGGCCGCCAAGCCGCTCTCGCGCAACGTGCGCATGCCACCGCGGACCGCCGCGTGGCGGATTTCCGCCGTCGAGGATTGCGCCAGCACCATGCGACGCAACTCCTCGCCCAGCACCATCACCTCGTAGATCCCCGTGCGGCCGCGGTATCCGGTGTGGTGGCACTCCTCGCAGCCGCGGCCGTAGTGGAACGTCGCGCCGCGCAAGCGCTCGCCGTCGGAGCCCAGTTCGCGCAAGGTCTCTTCGTCGGGCTCGTAGCTCGTCTTGCAGGCAGGACACACGCGTCGCACCAGGCGCTGTGCGATCACGGCTTCGAGCGTCGCGGTGATCATGAACGGCTCGACCCCGATGTCGATCAAGCGCGTGACGGCGCTCGGCGCGTCGTTGGTGTGCAAGGTCGAGAGCACGGTGTGCCCGGTGAGCGAGGCCTCGACCGCGGTCTGCGCCGTCTCGGCGTCGCGGATCTCGCCGACCAGGATCTTGTCGGGGTCCTGGCGCAGCATCGTGCGCAGGACCTTGGCGTAATTCACGCCGATCTCGTCGTTGATCGGCACCTGGACGATGCCGTCGATGTCGTACTCGACGGGGTCCTCGGCGGTGATGATCTTGACGCCGGGCTCGTTCGCCTCCTGCAGCATGGCGTAGAGCGTGGTGGTCTTGCCCGAGCCGGTCGGCCCGGTGATCAAGATGATGCCGTGCGGCAACTGCACCAGCCGCTTGAGCTGCTCCTCTTCGTCGGGATTGAGGCCCAGCACGGCCAGATTGAGCTGCACCGCCGAGCGATCGAGCACGCGCAGCACGCAACCCTCGCCGGCGATCCCCGGAAGCGTGGCGACACGCAGGTCGACCGGACGCCCGTCGATCGAGAGCTCGATGCGGCCGTCCTGCGGCATGCGCGTCTCGGCGATGTCGAGGTCGCTCATGACCTTGATGCGCGCGACCAGCGGCAGCGCCAGGTGCTGCGGCGGCGCTTCGATCTCGTACAGCGCTCCGTCGACGCGGTAGCGGATGCGGAAATCGCCGTCGAAAACCTCGAAGTGGATGTCGCTGGCTCGGTCGCGAATGGCGCGGTGCAGGATCGAGTTCAGCAGACGCACGACGGGCATGCTGGCCGCCGCGGCGGCGGCGTCGGAGCCAACCGCGGCCTTGGCGGCGGCGTCGATCGCGTCCTTGATCGAGCCTTCCTCGCCGTAGAGCTCCAGGATCTTCTGCTTGAGGATGCTGGCATCGCCGATCACGCCGCGCACCTCGGTGCCCGTCGTGAAGCGCAGATCCTCGAGCAACGAGGTGTTGAGCGGATCGCCGATCGCGACCACCAGCGTGCGCCCCTCGACGCGCAGCGGCAGCACGCCGTAGGCGTGAGCCGTGTCGCCGTCGACCATCGCCAGCGCCGCCTTCTCCGGCACACACTTGGCGAGCTCGACGATCTCCATTCCGGCCTGCTCGGCCAAGGCCAGCGCGACGTCGGAGCTCTTGCAGTGGCCCAGGTCGACCAGGACTTGCCCGATCAGGCCGCCGTGCTTGCGCTGCTCGGCCAGGGCTTCCTGGATCTGCCCTTCGCGCACCACGCCGCGCGCCTTGAGCAACTGGCCGAGCGGGCGTCGCCCGCCGCCACCCGCAGCCTGCATCTCGGCGCTCACAGCCGCGCCTCGAGGTCCTTGGGGTCCTGTGCGGCCTCGAGCGCGTCCTCGCGTGTGACCACTTCGCGCTTGACGAGGTCGTACAGGAAATCGTCGAGCGTGATCATGCCCATGCGGCGCGAGGTCTGGATCGTCGACTGGATCTTGTTCGTCTCGTTCTTGCGGATCAGGTTGCCGATCGCCGGGGTCATCAACATCACTTCGAAGGCCGCCACGCGTCCCTTGCGGTCCTTGCGCGTGAGCAGCACCTGGCTGATCACGGCGACGATCGAGACCGAGAGCTGTGCGCGCACCTGCTCCTGCTGATTGGTCGGATAGGCATCGATGATGCGGTCCACGGTGCGCGCCGAGCCCGTCGTGTGCAGCGTCCCGAAAACCAGGTGCCCGGTCTCCGCGGCAGTGATCGCGGCCGAAATCGTGTCCAGGTCGCGCATTTCGCCGAGCAGCACGACGTCGGGGTCCTGGCGCAGCGCTCGGCGGATCGCCTCGGGGAACGACGGCACGTCTTGACCGAGCTCGCGCTGGGTCACGATGCCCTTCTTGTGCGAGTGGAAGTACTCGATCGGATCTTCGATCGTGATGATGTGGCAGTCGCGGTTCTGGTTGATCCAGTCGATCATCGTCGCCAGCGTCGTGGTCTTGCCCGAGCCCGTGGGGCCGGTGACCAGCACCAGACCGCGCGGTCGGCGCAAGAGGTCCTTGCAACCTTCGGGCAGGCCGATCTGATCGAAGCTGAGCAGCTTGTTCGGGATCAGGCGCAGCACCGCCGACAAGCGTCCGCGCTGGCGGAACACCGAGGTGCGGAAGCGATTGCCCGAGGGGTGCGCGATGCCGAAGTCGGTCGTCCCGACGGATTGCAGCTCGGCCCACTGTGCGTCGTTGGTCATCGAACGGCACAGGTTCTCGACGGCGTCGTCGGTCAAGACCTCGGCGCCGGCGAGCGACACCAAATCTCCGTGGATGCGGATCACCGGCGGTCGACCGGGGTTGAGGTGCAGGTCCGAGCCATTGCGCTCGATGACCTGACTCATCAGTTCCTGTGCCTGCACGATGGTTCGCTCCTACTTCGCGGCGTCGCTGGCGCGGGTGACGCGCAGCACTTCGGTGACGGTCGTCTTGCCCGCGAGCACCTTGCGCGCGCCGTCGTGGATCAAGGGCTTGAGCTTGCGCGACGAAGTGGCCGTCACGCGCACGTCTTCCAGGCTTGCGCCGCGGAAAGTCATGTCGCGCAGCACGTCGTCCATCTCGAGCGTCTCGAAGATCCCCAGGCGCCCGCGGTAGCCCGTGTTCTCGCACTCGCGGCAGCCGCGCGCCTGGCGCAGCTTGCGCTCGGCGTAGATCTGCGGATCGAGACCCAACGCTCGCAGCTCGGCTTCGCTGGCCAGCGACTCGCTGGCGCAGTTGCACAACTTGCGCACCAAGCGCTGCGCGATCACGGCTTGCACGGCCGCCGACACCAAGAAGGGCTTGACGCCCATGTCGATCAGGCGTGTCAACGCGCTCGTGGCGTCGTTGGTGTGGAGCGTGGAAAACACCAGGTGACCCGTCAACGAGGCTTGGATGGCGATCTCGGCGGTCTCCAGGTCGCGGATTTCGCCGACCAGGATGATGTTCGGCGCCGCGCGCAGCATGGCGCGCAACACGCGGCCGAAGCTCAGGCCGATCTTGTTCGCGACTTGGACCTGGTTGATGCCCTTGATGTGGTACTCGACCGGGTCCTCGGCGGTGATGATCTTGACGTCGGGCCGGTTGAGTTCGCTGAGCGCGGCGTACAGCGAGGTCGTCTTGCCCGACCCGGTCGGTCCGGTGACCAGCACGATGCCATTGGGACGCGCGATCACGCGCCGGAACCACTTGTAGTCGTCTTCCTCGAACCCCAGCTCCTTCAGGCCGATCAAGCTCGAGGAACGATCGAGCAAACGCATCACGATCGACTCGCCGTGATTGGTCGGCAGGATCGAACAGCGCACGTCGATGTGCTTGCCCTTCAGGTTGAGCGCGATACGGCCGTCCTGCGGCTTGCGCTTCTCGGCGATGTCCATCGCCGCCATGATCTTGAGGCGACTGATCAGCGGCGCCGACAGGTGCGGTGGGTGTTCTGCGACGACGCGCAGCACACCATCGACGCGGTAACGCACGCGCAGCATGCCCTGGGCCGGCTCGACGTGAACGTCCGACGCGCGCATCGCGAGAGCGTCCTGGAACATGCGCGAGACGAGCCGGATGATCGGCGCGTCCTCGCCCTCCTCGGTCGACTCCGCGCCCATGCTGCGCGCGACGTCCTCCTCCGCGGCGACTCCGTAGTACTGAGCGATCGCGCGCTTGAGCGCCGTGGGTGCGGCGATCACGCAAGCGACGTCGATCCCGAGTTGGAACTGCAGCTGGTCGACGACGATGCGCTTGAGCGAGTCGTCGATGGCGACGAACAGCTTGCCGTCCTTTTCGAGCGCCGGAAGCACGCCCTGGGTCGAGGCGAAATCGGCAGGTATGCGCTCGAGCACCTCGGCGCGGATGCGTCCCTTGGTGACGTCGACGAAGGGCAGGTTGAGGGACTTGGCGTAGGCCTTGGCGACGGTCCCCTCGTCGCAGGCCCCCATGCGCACGAGCACCTCGTTGAGGTTCTGGCCGCCGCGGGTGTGCACCAGCGCGTCGCGCAGTTGCTCCGACGTGATCGCGCCGGTCGAAACGAGGATCTCGCCGAGGTCCTGGGCCATGTGCGGGGCGGGAGTGTAGTCGTTTCCGCACAGCTCGGGGACAAACTCAGGCGTGAAAGACGTGCGATCTCGCACCCAAAAGTTGCGCGGCCCGCGAGCTCCACCGGGGAGCGCGCGGGCCGCGAGTTCAGTTGAGGCCGAGCTAGTTGCCGGACTTCTGCTCACCGCCGACCGGCACCGGAGTGGGCGCGGGCGGAGTCTTCACGCCGGGGCGGCACACGCCAGAGAACAGCACCGGAATCTCGGGCTTCTGCGGGTGTCCGGTCTTGATCAACAAGCGTCCCTGGAACGAGCCGTCGACGTTTTCGGGCAGCCCGGTCAGGGTCAGCTCCACCACCGCCGACTTGCGATCCTCCGAAGGCTTGACGGTGTGCGTGAACGACGCGGCGTAGGGGAACTCGGGCTTTTGGTCGCTCGGGCCGACCAGCTTGAGCTCCATGTTGTCCGAGAAGGTGAAGTTGGGGTCGAAGCTCTTCACCGTCAGGCTGCGCGCGACGACCTGACCGGGACGCACCAGTCCGTACGAGAGGTACTGCGGCTCGTAGCTGATCAAGCCCATCACGCGGGCGGTGACCATCACCGAGGCACCGTAGGTCGCCTTGTGCCCGTCCTTGTCCGCCACCGCGCCCGCGACTTCCTCGTCGCTGCGCAGGTTGATCGGGTAGCCCGTGTTGCCTTCGCGGCAGTTGGGTCCCATCGAGACCTTGACGTCCCACACGTTGGCGCGACCGGAGGCGTCGGGCTCGCGCGGCAGCATCTCGAGCTTCATGCCGTCGGGCATCGGGCGCTGCTCGATCGAGAGCATGAAATTGCCCGGCTTCTTGCCGGCGACGGTGAAGCTCATCTGCTTGGAGTCAGCCACCGACATGTCGCCGAAATTGAGCGCGTTGGGCGTGATCTGGAAATAGGTGTCGACGCGCGCGTTGAGCCCCAGGGTCACGATCGTGCGCGGATCGTCGCAATACACGTTGACCTTGCTGGCCGCGGTCTGATGCTTGTTCTTGGTGTCGAGCTCGGCGGTCAGCTCGAGGTCGGTGCCCGGCGGCAAGGGATCACCGAACTTGTAGACCTCGAGCCCGCCGTCGGCCTTCTTCACCTCGAGCTTGGCCACCGTGCAACCGCAGGTCGGCTTGGCGCTGGTGATGATCAGGTCCTTCTGGCCGCTGCTCTTCAGGCGGAAGGTGTGCGTCAGCTTCTCGCCCTCGATTGCCGTGCCGAAGTCATGGTCGGTGGCATCGACGTCCAGGCGCGGAGCGGGCCCCGTCACGGGCTTCTGTTGGCCAGCACCGTCCTGCGGGCGAGGCGCCGGCGTCGGCGTCGGCGGATTCTGGGTCGCGCCGGTGGTCGTGGCCGGCTGCGTGCCGACTTGCGTGGTCGCCGGTTGGACCGTGGGCAGCTTGCGTTGACCCGCGTCTTGCGCGGTGCTCGCGGCGGCGAAGGCAGGCAGCAGTGCGGCGCACAGCGCCAGCGAGCGAAGAGCAGGGAATGTCTGTGACGAACTCATGGGTGTTGGATCGCTTCCGGGTAGACGGAGCAGTCTAGAGAAGTTGCCCTTCGAAGCCCACCCCACTCCTGGCCGGGAGTGGAGCGTGGGCTCGAGCGAGCTGGGGTCGAGAGGAAGAAATGGACCCTCCACGCGCGGAGCGGAGGTGTTCGAGCAGGTGCGCGGTCGGATAGGATCCGCGACCATGGCGGCGTGGTGGCGACGGCGGAATGCGAGGCGCGCTGTACACGCGCGAGCGAAGTGCCGCTGGCCCTGGAGCCGCTGCGCGCCCTCGGGCGCGCTGATCGCGCTCGCGGCCTGCGTCAGCGGTCCGTCGCCACGCCAGGTCGCGGACGCGCGGCTCGACACACCGCTCCACACCCTCGAGGCCTTCCAAACCTACCTGCGCGGCGACCTGATCGACGGCGAGTTCCGTTGCCTGTCGCGCGGATTCAAACAGGCCTTCCAGCCGCCGCTCTCGTTCTTCACCTATGCCGAGGCGCGCGAACGGCTCGCGCACGAAGAGCCCTGGTTCAAGCTGTTCGCGAGCGCGGAAGTCGTGGCCGAGGAGGCTGTGGGCGAGGGTCGTCACCGGATCACCATCGAGGTCGCCGGCCGTACGTGGCGTGTAAACCTGGTGCGAGAGGATTTCTTCCGAATCTGGTGGGGCCCCGACCTCGAGGAGGGCGGCAGCGCGCCCTTGGAAGAAATGGCGCGCGTGCTGCCCGATGCCGGCGGCGGAACGCAGCTCGTCATCAGCCTGCCCGTGCGCGAGCCCGACAAGAGCCCCCAGCAGTTGACCTCGGCGACCGTCGAGCGTCTCTGGAAGATCGATTCCGTCGAACCGCTCGATACCTGACAGCAATCCCGGCGCGCGCGCGCCGCACTTTCATGAGCCTCTCCCCCAGGCGGTCCGCGTCCAAGGCGCGAGCGACGAGCGCATCGTCGGCGCGCGGCAAGCAGTTCGTTTTCGGCTTCGGCGACGGTCGCGCGGACGGCGACAAGTCGATGAAGAACCTGCTCGGCGGCAAGGGCGCCAACCTGGCCGAGATGAGCAAGCTCGGTCTACCGGTGCCGCCGGGCTTCACGATCTCGACCGAGGTCTGCACACACTTCTACGCGCACGAGCGCGTCTACCCGCGGGCGCTCGAGGCCCAGGTCGCCGCGGCGCTCGCGTCCGTCGAAGGCTCGATGCACAAGCGCTTCGGCGACGAGCGCGATCCGCTGCTGGTCTCGGTGCGCTCGGGTGCGCGTGTCTCGATGCCCGGGATGATGGACACGGTGCTCAACCTGGGGCTCAACGACCGCACGGTCGAGGGCTTGTCGCGCGCCTCGGACAACCCGCGTTTCGCCTGGGACGCGTACAGGCGCTTCGTGCAGATGTACTCGGACGTCGTGCTGGGGCTCAAGGCCGCGCACGGCGACGACCGCTCGCCCTTCAGTCGCGCGCTCGACCGCAAGAAGCTCGAACGCGGCGCGACGCTCGACACCCAGCTGACCGCGGTCGACCTGCGCGAGCTGGTCACTGAGTTCAAGTGGATCGTGAAACAGCGCACCGGTCGCGAGTTTCCCAGCGATCCGCTGGAACAACTGTGGGGCGCGATCGGCGCCGTCTTCGGCTCGTGGCACAACGACCGCGCCCAGGCCTACCGCGAGATCCACGGCATCCCCGACGATTGGGGCACGGCCGTCAGCGTGGTCGCGATGGTCTATGGCAACCTCGGCGAGGACTCCGGAACGGGAGTGGCGTTCACGCGCGATCCGGCGAGCGGTGAGCGGCGCTTCTATGGCGAATACCTGATGAACGCGCAGGGCGAGGACGTGGTCGCGGGCATCCGCACGCCGCAGCCGATCGCCATGCTCGAGCGCAGTTCGCCCGCGGCGTGGAAGGAGCTGCAGCGCATCCAGAAGCTGCTCGAGCGCCACTACCGCGACATGCAGGACATCGAGTTCACCATCGAGCGCGGCCGTCTGTTCATGCTGCAGTGCCGCTCGGGCAAGCGCACCGGCATCGCCGCCGTGCGCGTGGCGGTCGACATGGCCGACGAGAAACTGATCACGCGCGACGAGGCGCTGTTGCGCGTGCCGCCCGAAGCGCTCGATCAACTGCTCAAGCCGATCTTCGAGCGCAGCGAGCTCGACAAGGCGCGCAAGTACGGCCGCTTGCTGACCAAAGGGCTCAACGCCGGTCCGGGCGCGGCCAGCGGGCGCATCGTGTTCAGCGCCGAGACAGCGACCGAGTGGGCCGCGCGTGGTGAGAGCGTGATCCTGGTGCGCTTGGAGACCAGCCCCGAGGACATCCGCGGCATGCAGGCCGCTCAGGGCATCCTGACCGCGCGCGGTGGCATGACCAGCCACGCAGCCTTGGTCGCGCGCCAGATGGGCAAGGTGTGCGTCGCCGGTGCGGGTGAGCTCGATGTGCAGCACGGCGAGCGCAAGCTCAACGTGGCGCAGAAGACCCTGGTCGAGGGCGATTGGGTCAGCATCGACGGGTCGACCGGCGAGGTCTTCGAAGGGCGCATTCCGACCCAACCCTCGGAAGTGATGGAGGCGCTGTTCGGCGCCGCACACGGCGCGCGCAAGACCGAGCGCGGTCCGCTGCCCAAGGCCTTCGACAAGTTGATGCGCTGGGCCGATGCCGCGCGGCGCTTGGGCGTGCGCGCCAACGCCGATCAGCCCGACCAAGCGCGGGTCGCGATGGCGTTCGGAGCGCAGGGAATCGGCCTGTGCCGTACCGAGCACATGTTCTTCGAGGGCGACAAGATCGACCTGATGCGCGAGATGATCGTGGCCGAGTCGCGCGAGGAGCGCGAAGCGGCGTTGGCGCGGCTACTGCCGCTGCAGCGCGCGGACTTCGAGGGCATCTTCGCCGAGATGGCGCCGCATCCGGTGACCATCCGTTCGCTCGATCCCCCGCTGCACGAGTTCCTGCCGCACGAGCCCGAGCACGTGGCCGACCTGGCGGCCAAGATGGGCATCAGTCCCGCTCGCTTGACCGCCAAGGTCGAAGCCCTGGCCGAGCTCAATCCGATGCTCGGACACCGCGGCTGTCGGCTGGGCATCACCTATCCCGAGATCACGGCGATGCAAGCGCGCGCGATCTTCGAGGCCGCGTGCAAGGTGCGACGCGACCGCAAGCAGACGGTCAAGCCCGAGATCATGATCCCGCTGGTCGCGACGCGGCGTGAGCTCGAGCTGCAGGCCAAGATCGTGCACGACGTCGCCGCCCAGGTGTTCGCCGAGCAGCGCATCGAGATCCCCTACCTGGTCGGCACGATGATCGAGCTGCCGCGCGCGGCGATCGTCGCCGACGAGATCGCCGAGGTGGCCGAGTTCTTCTCCTTCGGCACCAACGACCTGACGCAGACCACCTTCGGCATTTCGCGCGACGACGGCTCGAAGTTCATCCCGCTGTACATCGAACGCGAGGTCTTTTCGGCCGACCCATTCGCGCAGCTCGACGTGCGCGGTGTCGGCGGCCTGATGCGCATCGCCGTCGAACGCGGCCGGAAGACGCGTGCGAAGCTCAAGCTCGGCATCTGTGGTGAGCACGGCGGCGACCCGCAATCGATCGCTTTCTGCCACGAGCTCGGACTCGACTACGTCTCGTGCTCTCCGCATCGCCTGCCGATCGCGCGACTCGCGGCCGCGCAGGCCGCGCTGCGCGCCAAGCTCGGTTGAGCCTTGACGCTGCGCAACTGTGGGTGAGCTCAACGGCCGAATTCGATCGCCGTGGGAAGCTCACGACTCCCGATCTCCGGCGCGCTCCCTGGCGACGGTGCGTCCAACGTCCTGAGGGGCGTACCTCAGAACCCCACGAGCTCAGAGCTTGAGCTCCGCCTCTTGCAGACCGTCGATCATGCGCATCACGGTGCGCACGACGCGCCGGATCTTGTCGCAGTCGATCTTCTCGGGGTCGTCGGTCGGCTTGTGGTAGTCCTCGTGGACATCCGAGAACAAAAAGGCCACCGGGATCTTCAGGTTCTGCGCGAAATTGGCGTGGTCGGAGCGACTCCAGTAGGCATCGCACGAGCCGAGCGTCGGAAAGCCCTCGAGCGGAGCGACCTTCTCCGCGATCTTGACCAAGCCGTTGTATTCCGCGCGCTTGGAGGTCGGCGTGATCAACAGATAGTCCGGCGCGTTGCGCCCGATCATGTCGATGTTGATGTCGCAGATCGCTTTGTGTCCCTCGGGCAGATACGGGTTCTCGGTCCAGGCCTTCGAACCCCACAGGCCCTTCTCCTCGCCCGAGACCCACATCAACATCACCGAGCGCTTCAGCGGGCCGTGCACGCTGAGCGCTTCGGCCAGCGCGAGCAATCCGCAAGTGCCCGAGCCGTTGTCGTCGGCACCGTTGTGGATCTCGGTGCCTCCGCTGTAGCCGACGTGGTCGTAGTGCGCGCTGATGATGATCACCTCACGCGCCAAATTGGCGTCGTTGCCCGGCCAGAACCCGCACACGTTCTCGGCCATCACTTTGCCGTTGTCGCCTTGGAACACGCGCTTGTGGGCGAAGCTGCCCGCCAGTTGGGTGCCCACCGCCGGCAGGTTCTCGTCGCCCGCCGCGAGCTCCGGCAGCCAACGCTGGACAGCGCCGCGCTGCACGTAGAGGAACGCCGGAGCGGACGAGCCGGTCTTCTCGTTGTCCTTCGTCGGCCAGCGCGCGCTGCCGCGCGTGAAGCTCTGCAGCGAACGCGAGAACTTCTCCGCGTAGTCCTTGCCGCGAAAATTAGCGGCCGGCGTCATCAGCGCACCCAGCGCCTTGGCGTCGACGAGCGCGCGCTCCAGATCGCCGACCAAGCCACCGTCGTCGAGCACCAGCGCCCACTTGCCCTCGAGCTGTGCCTTGGCGAGCTCGCCCTTCCCGCCGGCGCCGCAGAACACGATTCCTCCCACGAGCTCGAGATCGCGCGGCGCGCCCGAGGAAAAGTAGTAGTCGCGTCCGAGTGCGAGCTCGACCTTGGTGTCACCGGCGTCGAAGCGCGCGTACGATTCCTTCTCGCGCAGCCGCTGCGTGTACAGCGGGTATTCGAAGAAGTAGCCGCCGCCCGGTCCGCCCGGACGCACACCCAAGCGCTCGAGCCGCGAGCGGATGAAGCGCGCCGCGATGCGTTGCCCACCGCTGATGGTGTCGCGTCCCTCGAGCTCGTCGCTGGCGATGAAGAAGATGTCGGCGCGGATCTCGTCCGCGGACACGGTTGCCAGAGCGGCATCGAGCGACCCGCCGCCGAGCGGCTGCGCGAGCGCGGTCCGCGCGCTGCTCGACGCCAGCAGGGACGAAACAACGAACGCGAGGATCGAGGTCAGGCGCATGGCGATCGGCGGGCTCCTCTCGCGCAGCGGGACTGGAAAGCGCCGCAGCGAGTCGCGCCCATCGTAAGCGCGGGGCGGCCGTGAGTCGCGCGCTCGACCACCGAGCGCGGTGCGAGCTCTGTGAAATCAACGTGCCGACGCGGGCCTGCGCCGCGCCGGCACTCGGCGCCCCAGGCGCGGCGCGAGGCGACCAAGGGCTACGCGCTGGTGACCACGCCGCCGGTCTTCTGCGCCTCGACGAAGGCCTTGCGCGCACGGGAGAACAGGTCCTCGCGGCGTTTGATCTCCGGGTGCGGCATGGTCGAGATCCCGACCGAAATGGACAGCGGGTCGCCGATCAGATCCCGCAGGCCGTGCTTCCTGGCTTCCTCCTTGACGCGCTTGGCCATGATCTCGGCACCATCGGGCCCGGTCGACGGCAGGAAGAACAGGAACGACGACAGGTCGAAGCGACCGAGCACGTCGGTGTCGCGCGAAGCGGACAAGAAGATGCCGGCGAGCTCGCGCAGCACCTTCTCCGTGCACTCGCCGTCGAAGCCCAACATCACGCACGACAAGGGTTGCCCGAAACGCTGCGAGCGCTTGAACTCTTCGTCGAGCTTGTAGTTGAGGAAGGCGTAGTTGAAGAGATTCGACTCGGGGTCGACCAGCGCGGCGACGACGTGCTGGTCGACGGCCCCCGAGAGGTCGCGCAGCAAGGCGTCGGGAAAGCTCGGCGACTTCGGCTCGGAAGCGCGCGCCGCTTGCGGCAGAGCCGGTGCGGCAGCGTCGCTCGCTCCGATCACGCGCCGCAGCTCGGCGCCCGAGATGGGCTTGGAGAGCGTGCCGGTCGCGCCGCAAAAGTGCGCGATGCCCTGAGCCGTGCGATTGTCCTTGTCGACCACGACGTAGGTGCGACAGCGGGTGCGCCCCACCAACTGCCTGCAGGCCTCGTACACGTTGGCGCTGGTCAGGCGCCCATCGAGCAGGATCACGTCCCCACTGACCGGAGGTTTCTCGAGCAACAGCTCGTGGCTCTTGTGCACCACGAATTCGAAGCCCGAAAGTCCGCCCGCCGCCGCCTTCGCGGAAGCGACCAGCGACTCGTCGCTCGAAACCAACCGCACCGTACGCAATCCATCACCCATGGGAACCTCGGTGCCGCGCACGCTGGCGCGGCGAGAGCGCTAGCTCATGGAGTTGGGGGGCGCACGTCAAGTGCGACGCCCCGGATCACGCGCCAGTGAGCTCGTCGAGCCACTCCGCGGGCATGTCGTAGTTGGCGTAGACGTTCTGCACGTCGTCGTTGTCCTCGAGGACATCGATCAACTTGAGCAGCTTGCGCGCCTCTTCCTTGTCGGCCAGCGGAACGCGGTTCGACGGCACGTACTCGAGCTCGGCGGCCAGGATCCGCTGCGCGGCCTTTTCCAGCGCGCCCTTGAGCGGGATGAACTGCGTCGGGCCCGCGGTCAGCACGGCGGTCTCGCCGTCGATCTCGACGTCGTCCGCTCCGACCTCCAGGGCGAGCTCGGTCAGCTGGTCCTCGTCGCGCCCCGCGGTGGCGATCGCGATCACGCTCTTGAGCTGGAACATGAAGGCCACGGAGCCCGGCGAACCCAGGTTGCCACCGTGCTTGTCGAAGGCGTGCTTGACGTCGGGCGAGGTGCGGTGGCGGTTGTCGGTGAGGCAGGCCACCATCAGCGCGATGCCACCGGGCGCGTAGCCTTCGTAGATCACCTCCTCGAAGGCATCGGATTCCTTGGAGCCCGAGCCGCGCTGGATGGCGCGCTCGATCGTGTCCTTGGGAACGTTGGAGGCGCGCGCCTTGTCGATCGCGTAGCGCAGCTTGAGATTGGCGTCGGGGTCACCGCCGCCCTGGCGCGCGGCGGAGATGATCGCGCGAGCCAGCTTGCTGAAGACCTTGCCGCGCTTGGCGTCGACCGCGCCTTTGCGCCGAGCGATGTTCGCGGAGTGACTGTGGCCGGCCATGGAAGCTCCTGAAGCGACACCGCGCGGCCCGAGAGACCGCGCGGTGCGTGAAAAATCGTCGCCAGCGCTCCGAATCAGCGCTTGCTGAACTGGAAGCCGCGACGCGCGCCGCGACGGCCGTACTTCTTGCGCTCCTTCATGCGCGAGTCACGCGTCAGGTGACCGCCGGCGCGCAGCGCGCCGTCGAGCGTGGGGTTGACGGTCTTGAGCGCGCGCGCCACGCCCAGCCGCACCGCATCGGCCTGACCGAGCAGTCCGCCGCCGTCGACCTGCGCGAACACGTCGTACTGCTGAGAGAGCTCGGTGGCGCGCAACGGCGAGGTCGCGCGCTGCTGGTGCTCGAGCACCGGGAAGAACTCGTTCAGCGGTCGGCCATTGATGAAGAACGCGCCCGCTCCCTGCTTGATGCGGACACGCGCGATCGCCGTCTTGCGACGGCCCAGGCCCCAGATGTAGTTCGTCGTCGTGCTCATGACTTCTTGGCTTCGACCTTGACCGGCTGCTGCGCGGTGTGCGGATGTTCGGTGCCCGGATAGACCTTCAAGCGACGCAACATGTCGTGGCCGAGCTTGGTCTTCGGCAACATGCGCCGCACGGCGAGCCACACGATGTCGCCGGCGCGGTCTTGGCGCACGTCGGCGATGGCGACCGACTTGTACCCACCGGGGTAGCGCGTGTAGTGCGCGTAGGTCTTGGTCTCGCCCTTGGTGCCCGTGAACTTGGCCTTGGCGGCATTGATCACGACGACGTGCGCGCCGGTCAACTCGCTCGGGGTGTAGGTCGGACGATCTTTGCCCATCAGGTGCATCGCGATCTTGGTCGCCATGCGTCCCAGGGTGTGCTCGGAAGCGTCGTAGAGGAGCCAGCGCTCCTGGGCGTCGGCGGCGCGTACGTGGGTGGACTTCATCGGTGGTCTCGGCGCTCGGGACAAAGGGACTCCTCTCCCGAGCGGGGCGAAGAGAGTAGCGGCGGGGCACGCGGGCATCAACGGCCTAGTTGACCATCGGCACCCGGAATCTCGGCCGAGCGCCCGACCCATCGCAACCAAACTTCGCTGGGTGCAGCCTGCAGCGCGCCGCTCCCCGCCCGCTGTGTCGCCGGAGGAGTGCCGCAGAAGGCCCCGGGGGCGAGCCGGGCGAGCACGACTTCGACACCCTGGGGAAGCGCGGGGTTGAATCGCCCGGGAGGCATCTGGGAGAGGCCCGGCGCCAACGGCTCCCCGACCTCCCAGGGCCCGTGGAATCGCCAACCGCCGTCCGAGTCTCGGGTCCAGACCGCGTCGCAGGCCCCCCACAGGTTCCCGCTGCGGTCGATGCGCCGCGCGGCCGGGTCGAGCACTTCGAAACGGCGCCACACGCTGCGCGCAGCGAACAGCGACCAATGGCTGGGGTCCGCCAGCGACGCGCGGGCGAGCACAGCGGCGTCTGGCGGAGCGCTCTCGAGCAGCAGCGGGGTGCTCGCCGACCCGGACCAGCGCTCCCACGCGACGTCGACCGCGATCCAGCGACCGCTCGCCCCGTCTCCTTCGAGGATGCGCAACGCGGACGAATCGCCGGCGCCGCTCGCCAGCACCGCGAACAGCCCGACCGAGCCCGCGATCGAAACGGCCAGCGCCAACAGCGCGCGGCGGCGCGCGGCGAGCACCACGATCACCACGGCTGAGGCAGCCAACAAGGCCGCCGGAGGTACGCGTGCGCCCGCATCGAGCACGGCCGGCTCGACCGCCGGGCGATGGCGCAGCGCGAGCGGAAGCTCGGCCCAAAATTCCGAGAGCTCCGTCCAACCCTCGCGCGACCAACCGTTCCAGCGGGCGCCGCCGTCCATTTCCGGCAGCTCGATCACGCGCGGCTCGAGCCCGTGGTGCGCTGCGGCCAGCGGCACGCTGACCAGGCGTCGCTCGCCGGCGGCGAGCTGCACGTCCACTTCCGTCGCCGCACGTTCGTCGAGCTCGACGCGCACGCGGCGCAGCGGCCCGCTGAGCTCGAGCTCGGCCAGCGCGAACCGCCCGGGCGGCTCCTGGCAGACGCACAGCGCGACCCACAGAGCGAGCATCATGGAGCTTGCCTCGCCGGCGCCGCACCATCGCGCACGATCCAGGTCAAGGCCAGCGCACCGGCGAGCGCCGCCAGCTCGCGCCACGACAACACCGGAGAGAGCGCGCTCGAGCGGTACAGCGCCCAGCGCAAGGGGCTCACGCCGGCGAGCCACTCGACCCACTCCGCGCCGCGACCGCTGGCGCTCGCCAACCGGGTCGCGAGCTCGCAGGCCGGGGCCGCGAGCGAGAGCGCGAGCCAGGCCAGCACTCCGCGCACGCTGGCCCGCGCGCCACCGAAACCGGCGAGCGCGACCATCGACAGCGCGGCGGCTGAAGTCACCAAGCCCTGGAGCGGCGGCGCTCCGCTGCGCGCATCCAGCGCCGCGGCCAGTGCGAGCAGGGGCGCGGCGCACGCGCAACCAAGCCAAGGTGCGGGCGACAGGGCGCGCTCGTGCGCGAGCGGCAGCGACGCGCAGGTCCACCACAGTGCCGCGATCCACCCGCACCAGCGCACGTCGTGCAAGGCCAGGTCGAGCTCCGGAACGTGGACCAGCGCCAGCGAGGCGACACTCAGTACACCCGCGACCGAGCAGCGCGCCGGGCCCACGAGCTCAGTGGCTCTTCGGCGCGCGGCGCCCTTGGTCGTCGAGCCCGCCGCGCGGCAGGACCTCGGCGCGGTCCCAGCGCACGTCCGCGAGCTCCCAGTCGAGCGGCGCGTCGGCAGCCTCGGGCAAGCGCAGCGCGCGCGCCAGCGAAGCGCACTTGTGTGCGATGGGCAGCTCGCCCGGTGCATCCAGATTCGGGCTGCGCCCGAAGTACACCCGCCGACCGTTCTCGAGCAACAACACCGTGCCCGGAATCTCCACTGTCGCGAGCCGCGCCTCGCGCGCGTCGATCACGATGCGTGCGAGCCGTGCCCAGTCGTCGGGCCCCAACTCGCGCCACAACGCCGCAGCCACGGACAGACCATCGACCGCCGCGGCGCTGGTGAGCACTCCACCTTCGCGGACCTCGCTGCGCGAGCCTTCATCGAGCGCCAGCAACGGCAGATAACCCTGCTCGCGCGCCGGCGGCGCGGACCACAGGCCGGGCAACACCACGCCTTCCTCGGAGACGACCAGGAACTGCTCGCCAGCGCGCACACAGGCCACTGGCACTCGCAAGCGGACCGCCGCGCACACTCCGTCGGGCCAAACGACGCGCGTGCCGCCGAGCTCAGCCACGAAGGGCAGCTCGAGCAAGGCGTCCTCGATCGCCAAGCGCGTCTGCGGATCGTCGGCGATCGAGTCGTCGAGCGCCGCCAAGCGCGCCGAAACGAGCTCGGACCAGCGCGGATCGACCCAACCGGGCCCGAAGTCGACGCGCGACAGGCTGGGGTCGACGCGCGTGAAATCCGAGGCCTCCGCGTCGCGCACCAACACGGCGAAGAACCAAGCGATGGCCAGAATCGACAGCGCCAGCAGGATGGCGCCGAGCCGCGCCGACGGCTGCACCGAGGCCGGTGCCGGCCCGACCTCCCGAACTTGGCTGTCCTCGGCGTGCGTGCTCACGAAGTCGTCTGGCCGCGGCTCACCGGACGCGATCGACCGCGCTCAGCGCTCCCGCGCTCCGGAGGTTCAGTTGCGCGAGGCGACGGCCAAGGTCGAGTCGATCACGCTCTGCGTGCCGGCGCTGCTTTGGCGGCGCGAGGCCTCTTCGATGTAGACGTCGATCACCGTTTGGATCTCGATCACTTCGTCGCGCGACAGCGTGATCGCCTTCGAGGCCGACTGCACGTGCAGCTCGTGGCTGAGCAGGCGCGAGACGATCTTGAGGCTGGCGAGCGAACGCTGGGTCTGAGCTTGGGCCTTGGCGGGGCTGATCGATTCCATGGTCGGTGCGACGACGCGACGGTGTGAGAGGTGAATCGCGCGGCGGACCAGTGGAAGGGCGCAGTTCGTCCGCGCGCGGCTTGGTATCCGGCGGCGCACACGTTTAGATACCGGACCGCGCGTCAGGGCTCAAGCGCGCACGAGCACGAATCCGCCGCGATGGCTAACGATTTCGACGAGGGTACGCTGCGCCACTGGCGCGGATTCCAGCTCAACCGCTTCCAGGTCGAGGCCATCGCGGCGCTGCGCGCGGGCAAGAACGTGCTGGTCGGCGCGCCGACCGGCGCCGGCAAGACGCTCGTGGCCGAGTACGCCATCGAAGCCGCGGTCGAGCGCCGGCGGCGTTGCGTCTACACCTCGCCGATCAAGGCGCTCTCCAACCAGAAGTTCCGCGACTTTCGCGCGCAGGGCATCGACGTCGGTCTGCTGACCGGGGACATCACGCTGCACCCCCGGGCTCAGGTCCTGATCATGACCACGGAGATCCTGCGCAACGCGATCTTCGAGAATCCGCGCGAGCTCGAGGACGTCGAGTTCGCGGTCTTCGACGAGGTGCACTTCCTCGACGACCCGTTGCGCGGCTCGGTGTGGGAGGAAGCGCTGATCTTCGCGCCGCCGTCGATGCGCTTCCTGTGCCTTTCGGCGACCATCCCCAACATCCACGAGCTGGGCCAGTGGCTGGCCGAGATCCGCCCGCAGGCGCTGCAGGTCGTCGAGTCGAGCGCACGCCCGGTGCCGCTGCACCACCGACTGTTCCTGCCGCTGGTCGGCACGCAGGAAGCGCGCGACGTCGCCAGGTTGAGGCGCGAAGCCAAGCATGGCGCCTTCGACGAATCGGGGAGAGCCCGCCGTCGGCACGGCCGGAGCGCGCGCGACAGCCGCGGCCGCCGGCCGCGCCCCACCGATCCCGCGCTGCGCACCGAGATGCTGCTCGACGAGCTCGAGCTGCAGCACCTGCTGCCGGTGCTGGTGTTCGCCTTCAGCCGCAAGGACTGCGAGCGCTTGGCGCGGCGCAACGCCAAGCGCACGCTGCTCTCGCCGACGGAAACGAGCGCCATGGTGGCGCTCCAAAAGGAGCTCGTGCGCGCCTTCCAACTGCCCGAGGGCGAACTGGACGGCGAGCTCTTGGCCATGGGACGGCGCGGCGTCGGCTACCACCACGCGGGGCTGCTGCCGATCCACAAGGAGCTGGTCGAGCGCATGTTCACCTCGGGGCTGCTGCGCATGCTCTTCACCACCGAGACGTTCGCGCTGGGGATCAACATGCCGGCGCGCACCGTGGTGTTCCACGCGTTGGAGAAGTTCGACGGCGTCGGCATCCAGTGGTTGCGCTGCCGCGAGTACATGCAAATGGCCGGACGCGCCGGGCGCCAGGGCATCGACAGCGAGGGCCTGGTGTACTCGGTGGTCGACGAGCGAGCGCTGAGCGAGGCGCCGCTCGAGCGCATCTTCGCCGATCGACCCGAAGCGGTGTTCAGCCGCTTCCAGCTGAGCTACTCGAGCCTGCTGCACCTGGTGCCCACCCTGGGACGCGAGCGCGTTCACCAGGCCTGGGAGAAGTCCTTCAACCAGTACCAGAGCCGCGCCAATTCCCCGAAGGCGCAGGAGAAGAACCGGCGCCGCCAGCGTGGCATGGCCGAGGCTCATCTGGCGGTCCTGGAGCAGCTGGGGTACCTCGAGCAGGGCGACCAGCCGACCCCGCGTGGCCGCGTGGCGCGGGTGATCAACGGCTTCGAGCTCCAGGCCACCGAATTGCTCTTCCAAGGCGTGCTCGAGCAGCTGTCGTCGGAGGCGTTGGCGGTCGTTTTCGTGGCGCTGATCCACGAGGACCGCCGGCGCGGTTTCGGCGGGCGGCGCCCCGAGCCCAACTTCCAAGACCTGCCACGGCGCGTGGCCCGGACGCTGGCGCGGGTGTCGGCCATCGAGGCCGAAAATGGCGTGGAGACGCCGCTCAAGCTGCCGGATTTCGGTCTGACGCAGGTGGTGCTCGCGTGGTGCAAGGGCGCCGCGATCGAGGAGGCCGCCGAGCTGTCCGAGAGCAGCGCCGGAGACATCTGCCGCACGCTGCGGATGGCCATCCAACTGATGCGCGAGGTGCGCCACGCCATCGACCCCAGTTGGGACCTGCGCGAGCGACTGGCCAGCGCCATCGAGCTGGTCAACCGCGACGAGGTCGACGCACGCCGCCAACTCGAGATCGGCTGAGCGCGGCGCTCTGGCGCCGGACGTGGAGACCGTGAGCACCTCGCGCGCCCCGAGCGCAGCGCGACCGAGCCTCGGCGCAGCGGCCGAGAACCGCGCGACAAGCGCTTTTTCCAAGGCCAACCCGTTGCTTACTTGGGACTGGTCTCTATGTTCAGAAGGCGAAGAGGGGGGTTCCAACGGGACCGCAAGTGACCCACCCCCGGGGTTGCCGCGGTTCGCGAAGGGGGCTCCGCACGCCCCAGGGCGGTGAGCAGCCGGGAGATTCTTGGCCGCGAGACCGCACGCGACGGCGCCTTCCTTTCTCTTCGAGAACAACCGAACCACCCCATGGCGCGCGGCGCGAGCCGGCGCGCGTTCCCTTTTCTCCCCCGAGACTTCATGGCTTCGATCCCCGCCTTGGTTGCGGCCGTGTGGATGACCTGCGCTGGGCCCGCGCTCGCGCAGGGTGTCGCGACCACGACTGCCTCGTCCGCCAAGCCGAGCGCGAGCAGCGGCGATCGCGTCGAGCTCAAGACCGAAGACAAGCAGGTGCTCGTGGGCTCCTATTGGGGCCCCAAGGACCAAAAGGGATCGGCACCGGCGGCGCTGCTCGTGCACGACGCAGGGGCCACGCGGGCGGACATGAACGAGGTCGGCGAGCGACTGGCAAAGCAGGGCTTCGCCGTGCTGGCGATCGACTTGCGCGGCCACGGCGAGAGCGTGGGCGGCGACAAGGCCTGGAGCACGCTGAGCGACGCCGACAAGACCAAGCAGTGGCCCTTCGCGCTGCGCGACGTGAAAGCTGGCGCGAACTGGCTCCACGATCAGCCGGGAGTGCACTCCTCCAACCTGTCGCTGGTCGGCGACCGAGCCGGATGCACGCTGGTCACGCGCTACGCGTCGCGCGACGAGAATGTGCGCTCGATCGTGCTGCTCGACCCTCAAGTCGAACAGCTGGGCTTCAACCTGGCCAAGGACATCGGCGAGCTCGCTGGCTTGCCGACCTACATCGCGGTCACCAAGGAAACCCAGCCCAAGGCCCAGACCATCGCCGAGTCCGGCGAGAAGGCCAACGACGGCAACAAGTTCATCGAAATCGCGGTCTTCAAGGGCGCCGCGGTGATGCCCACCACCGACAAGTCGATGATCACTGGGATCGCCAAGTTCATGAGCTCCAAGGCCATGCCCAAGAAGGCGGACAAGTAGATCCACCTGCGGCGCGGGTCGCGGGCGAGTTCGAAGCCCAGAGTGACCCGCGAGCGGCGTGCGAGCGCGCCCACCGAACGAGGCTCCGACGCGGAGCCTCGCTTCGTTTGCGGCGCGCCGCGCGGAACAGCCCAGCGCTAGACTGCGCCGCCGCCCCGAGTCCACCGTGGTGAGAGCCCTCCTCCGCTCGCTCGTTCCGCCCGCGCTGCGCGCCAGCCTGCGGCGCTGGCTCGACGTGCTCGACACCGAATGGCATTTCCGCACCGCGCGCGGCTCCATCCGCAGGCGTTTGGAAGCGCTGCGCCGCATCCCGCGCGGACTGCACGTCGAGGGCACCAACATCTGCAACGCGCGCTGCGTATTCTGCGCCTATCCCCTGATGGAGCGCAAGAAGCAGACGATGTCGATGCCCGACTTCGAGCGCGTCGTCGCGCAATACCTGGCCATGGGCGGACACCACGTCTCGCTCACTCCGATCGTCGGTGACCCGTTCGTCGACAAGCACGTGTTCGAGCGGCTCGAGCACTTGATGGCGCTGGATGCCGTGCGCGGCATCAGCTTCTACACGAACGCGATCCTGATGAGCCCCGAGAAGAGCGAGCGCTTGATGCGCTACGCGTCCAAGTTGCACGTGCACGTCTCGTGGGGCGGCTTCGATCGCGGGACCTGGAACGCGATCATGGGTGTCGAGAAGTTCGAGGCGGCGCGCGACGCGGTGCTGGCCTTCCTCGAGATCAAGGAGCGCACGCGCACGCCGATGCGCTTCACGCTGGCGCTGCGCTGCCCCGACTCGGCGTGTCGCGGTGAGCTGTGGGACAAGCTCGACGCTGCGCGCAAGCGCGGACTGGTCGAGATCGCGGGGATGACCGACTACGACTCGTGGGCCGGCAAGATCGCGCCGGATGCGCTCGCGACGGTCGGCCTCGAGCCGCGCCGCATGCCCTACAAGCGCGGCGCGTGCGAGCTGCTCTTCACCAAGCCCGTGGTGCTCGCCGACGGGCGCGTCAACGCTTGCGCCTGCCGCGACGTCGAGGCCGAGCTGATCGTCGGCAACGTCAACGACGAGCCGCTCGCGAAGATCTGGGCCGGCGAGAAGATCACCGAACTCGTCGAACGCCACGAGCGCGGCGACTACCCCGAGGTCTGCCGGCGCTGCACGTACTTCGTCAGCGTCTACAACTCGCGCAAGTCGCGCACCTTCGCGAGCGACGGCAAGCTCGCCGGCAATTGGGCCGAGGACTAGCGCGGGTCGCGGAGTTCGAAGCGACGCGGGCTCCCTTTCCGTGCCGCTTCGCGTACGCTCGACCGGCGTGGCGCGCCGCGCGCGACATCGGCTGTCGGCGGTGCCGCGCGCGACGCTCGAGGTCCCATCCCCATAGGAGCACGTCGTCCATGTTCGCGCTCGCGTGCAGTGCCTGGCTGGCGTTCGCGCCGCTCGAAAGCCCCAACAAACTCGCCGAGACCTACGCCACCGCGATCGAGGAGCTCAACGCGAAGCACGCCAAGGCGCCCGGGAAAGCGCGCGAGGACGAGCTTGCCAAGCTCCTGCCCGACAAGGCCCGCAGAGCGTTCGACGAGTTGCTCGCGATCAAGTCCCACGACGAGCTCGTGGACGCGCTGGTCGTCGCGGCGAACGCCGCGGCGGAGCTCGATCTCGAGCAGGACTTCGCCAACGCGCGCGGACGCGCGGCGCAGCTCGATGCCGCGGCTGGCAGGCAACTCGGCGTGCTCGTGTCGCGCGCGCGCTTCCACGTGCGCGGCGTCAACGGGCTCGAAACCCCGTACTGCGAGCACTTCGCCGACGTCTTCGAGGCCATCCTGGGCGCCTACGACGAGCTCTTCGGTTTCGACGAGTTCAGCAAGGTCCCCGGCAAGAAGCTGCGTGTCCTGGTGCACCTCGAGCCCGCGATCGATCGACCGCCGCACTTCGCGCCCGAGTTCCCCTACCACTCGCAGGTCGACTTCCCGGTCGTCGATGCGCGCGAGCTGCGCTCCCCCACGCCCGACGGCAAGTTCCTGTTCTACGGCCTGTGCCACGAGCTCGGACACGTGGTCTCGATGTGGGGCGACGCGCGCAACGAGGAGGACCACCACGCTTGGGCGCACTACACCGGCGTCGCGCTGGTCGAGCATCTCGCGCGCGACAAGCGTCTGGCGAAAGTGCTCGACGGGCTCGACGACGTGAAGTGGCGCTCGCTCGAGAAGGAGCGCGAGGCCGCGAAATCCACCGCGCCGGGGCGGGGATCGCGCGAAGCGGTGATGGCGCTGTTCATCGCGCTGCACGATGAGCTCGGCCCCAAGGCCATCGGAGACGCGCTCGACCGACTGGACAAGGCGGACAAACGACTGCGTATCAACCGCGTGCGCTACACGTCGTTCGACGAGTTTCGCACGGCACTGGTCGACGGAACCAAGGACGCCGGCAAGCGCAAGCGCATCCAGGAGCTCCTGCGCTGAGCGAGCGCTGCTCGCGTCACGGGAGACGCGCCAGCTCGGCTTCCGCCGCGATCCGGCCGAACGCGTGCCAACTCGGGCTGGAGCACAGCTGCTCGAAGATCTCCCGCGCGCGCGCGGGGTGACCTTCGACGAGCTGCCAGTGCCCCGCCCCGAAACCGATGGTGGCGAAGTCGGTCGAGGAGCTGCCGCGCGCGCGCGCCTGCTCCCACAAGCGCTCGAGATCGACCTCGCCGCGATAGGCCAAGCACAACTGGTGGTACGAGTGGTAGTCGACGATGTCGAAGTCGGCGCGGATCGTGGACACGACCTCCGCGGCTTCGGCATCGCGCCCCAGGCGCCGCAGCGTCATGTACAGCCAATGCGTGGCCGAGCACTGGTTGTCCGGATTGCCCGCGAAACGCAGGCACGAGCGCCACGCCGGCAGCGCGCGCTCGAATTCGCCGCTGAGGAAGTACGCCAACCCGAGGTGGTAGTAGATGTTCGACTTCAAGCTCTCGAGCGGCACGCCGCGCGCATTGGGCTGGCCGTCGGGCTCGATTTCGTCGGGGCGCTCCGCAGCGAGCTCGGCGGCGCGCTCGAGGTCCAGGGCTGCGGCCTCGAACTCCCGAAGCGTGATGTGACGATGCCCGCGATGACGCAAGAAGCGCGGATCGAGCGGGTGCTCGCGTGCGCCGATCGTGAACACCTCGAGCGCTTCACGGAAGCGCCCCAGGTACCCGAGCCGCCGCCCGACCCACAGCGTTGCGTCCGCGTCGTGTGGCGCGCGCTCCCAAGCGGCCAGCGCGTCGAACAACGCCGTCTGGCGCTGCGCGAGCTCCGCTCCCGACAACGGAGGCGCGTAGAGCAACGTCCCGAACAGCGAGCGAGTTTGCGCTCCGAGCGCCAGGGGCTCGCTGGAACGCAGCGCCCCGCTGCCGGCCGGTGTGCCGACCGCCGCGCACCCCAGGCAGGTCGTCAACATCCACGAGGCGATTCGGTGAGTGTTCGGCATGCAGAGCTCCGCGAAAGTCCCCCACCCGCGATCGTAGCGCGGGCGAGACAATCTCCACCCTCGATTGACGCGGCGGCGTGCGCTGCGCATCGTCCCGCGTCGTGGGCAACGGCTGGACCGGCGGGCAATACAGCATCGTGCGCGCGTGCGCCTGCTCGGCGCTCGCCGTGCGCTGCGCCGTGCACGCCATCGGCGCCTCCGCTTGGGAGTGCGCACTGCTCGCCGTCGGATGCGCGCTGGCGCTGAGCACCGCGATCGGGCTGCACGAACGCGCCAGCGCCATGCTGCTCGCGCCAACGCTGATCGCCGTCGGCTTCCTCGGCGGCGAGCGCGGACCTGGACAAGTGCACTGGTTGGCCCTGGCGCTGATGCTGCACCTGGGAACCAGCCGCGCCCCGTTCGGAGCTTGGGATGCGCGCGGGCGCATCGATCCGCGCGGCGCGTGGCGCATGCCGAGCGCAGTCCAAATCGCAGCGCTGCTGTTCCTGATCGGTGCCTTGGCGACCTTCGTGCTCTCGCGCAGCCGGCCTTACCTCGCGGCGTTTTGGTACGCGGCGTTGGCCTGGGACCCGGCCTGGATTCCAGCGCGCGGAGTCGGATCGACCGAGCGCGTGTACTACGACGGCGCCTGCGGCCTGTGCCATGGAGTGGTGCGCTTGGTCCTCGCGGAGGACAGGAGCGGCGTGCGCTTCCGCTGTGCGCCCTTGCAGGGAGAGACCTTCGCGCGCGCACTCGACGCGCGCGCGCGCCAGGCGCTACCCGACAGCGTGGTCGTCGTGAGCGCCGCTGGAGAGGTGCTGACGCGCTCGAACGCCATCGTGCATCTGCTCGCCGGGTTGGGAGGCCTGTGGCGCCTCTTGGGGCTCGCGTTGCACGCCCTGCCACGCCCACTGCGCGACTTCGGCTACGACTCCGTCGCCCGCGTGCGCAAGCGCGTGTTCGCGGCGCCCGCGGAGCTCTGTCCCCTGCTGCCCCCCGATCTCGCGGCGAGGTTCGACCCGTGACTCCCGGTCCGCAACGTGCGCCGCGCGCCCCCTGGATCGTGCTCGCGATCGCCCTGCTGCTGCGCTTGCCGGCGCTGCAGTGGGACTTCTTCGTCGATGACCACGGTGTACAGCTCGTCGTCGAGGGCCGCATCGAGCATCCGACGCTGCGCCCCTGGAGCGCCTTCGATTTCGGAAGCGTGCCGCCCGCGGGTAGCCAGGCCGAGCGCGTCAGCGGGCTGCCGTGGTGGACCTCGCCGGATTGGAAGGTGCGCTTCTTCCGGCCGATCCCCAGCTTGACGCACTGGCTCGACAACGCGCTGTTCGGACGCAACGCCATGCTGCAGCACGCGACCAGCCTCGCATGGTTCGCCACGCTGCTGGTGGCGTTGCTCGCGCTGTATCGAGCGGCGCAGGTGCCCGAGCGACTCGTCCCTTGGGCGCTGGCGGTGTTCGCCTTCGACGATGGCTCGCTGTTCCCCGTGGCCTGGCTCGCCAATCGAAACGCGCTGATCGAGGCGACCTTCGCGGTCACAGCGTCGCTCGCGGCCCTGCGCGCTGGGCCGCGGCCGTCCTTCGCCGGCGTCGCGCTGGCGCTGGCTTGCGCGCTCGGCGCGTGCTTGTCGAAGGAGTCGGGAGTCGCCGCGCCATTGCTCGTGTCCGCGCTCCTGGCTCGCGGCGAAGGTCGCGCGGCTCGGCTCGGCGCGCTCGCGGGCCTGGTCATGTCGTGCGCGTACGTCGCGTTCCTGCTCGGCTGCGGCTACGGCACGCGCAGCGACTTCTACCTCACGCCCTGGGGCGATCCCGTGCACTACGGAGTGCGCCTGGTCGAAATGTCCGTGCTCGGGGCCCTCAGCGTGTTCGGACCGTTCGCCGTCGACGCACCGATGTTCTTCGAGGAGTTGTACGCGCCCTGGCTCGCGGTCGCCCTGATCGTCGGCGGCGCGCTGTGCGTGCTCGCGTGGCGCAGCGCGCGCGCATTGCCGTTGCGCTGGTTCCTCGCGACTTGGACGGTGCTCACGCTGCTCCCGCAGGCTGGCGCGTTCCCGTCCGATCGCTTGCTGTTCCTGCCGATGGTCGGTGCTGCGCCGCTGGTCGCCGCGCTGGCCGCGAAGGCGTTCGATCGCGCGCCGTGGAAGCAGCGCCTGCTGCCGGCGGCCGTGGCGCTGCTCGCCGTGCCACTGAGCGGGCTGATGCAGCTGGCGCGCGGCGCGGGCTTCGTCGCGCTGATCGACAAGACCAACGCCGCGGCGGTGTCGCTCGAGGTGCCGAACGACGGACAGCCGCACGACGCGCTCGTGTTCCAGTCGGGCTCGTTGATGAGCATGCTCTCTCCCGAACCGGTGTGGAAGTTCCGCACGGGCCGCGAGGACCTGCAGATCCACCCCCTGCAGGTCGGACCGCGCGCGGTGCGCATCACGACCGTCGAGGCGAGTGCCTTCGAGCTGTGCTTCGAGAGCCAGGAGCTGCTCGATCGACCGTTCGAGCGCGTGTTCCTCGCGGGCAACGCGAGCCTCGAGAAAGGGCAGCACTGGCGCCACCGAGCCTTCGAGGTCGAGGTGGTCGAGGTCGATCGCGAGCTCGGTCGGTCGACGCTGCGCGTGCGCCTGCCGGAGCCGATCGCCAGCGCGCGTTGGTGCTTCCTGACCTGGCGCGAGGGCGCCTTCCGGCGTTTCGAGATGCCCGCGCCGGGCGCTACTCTGCAACTGCCCGAGGCCACGCCGCTCGACCCACTCTTGCCCTAGCGTCGCGCGCGCACGGCTCGCTGCGCGGGCCGCTGGAGTCGCGCCCCGGCCCTGGCCGAGCAGGACATCTCGTCCGCGCCCTTGCCGCCGGCGGAGTCGCACGCTCTCCTGCGCGCGCGCTTCGATGAGCACCACGACGTCACCTTCCGCCGCCAGCGCGCGCCTGGATGAGTTGCGCACCCTCGTGCAGCGCGTGTGGGGCTACTCCGAGCTGCGTCCACTGCAGGCCGAGGCGATGGCGGCGGCTGTCGAAGGGCGCGATGCGCTGGTGGTGCTCGCGACCGGCGCGGGCAAGAGCCTGTGCTACCAAGCTCCTGCGCTCCTGCGCAGCGGCTTGACGGTCGTGCTCAGTCCGCTGATCTCATTGATGCAGGATCAGATCGCAGGTTTGGTGGAGAGCGGAGTCGACGCCGCGATGCTCTCCAGCGCCCAGGACGGCTACGAGAAGAGCAAGGTCTACGAGATGCTGCGCGGCGGCGATCTCAAGCTCTTGTTCGTCGCGCCCGAGCGCTTCGCCACGCCCGGTTTCCTGGGCGAGCTGGTCGCGTTCGGCCTGTCGACGCTGGTGGTCGACGAGGCGCACTGCATCAGCCACTGGGGCCACGATTTCCGTCCCGAGTACCGCCGCATCGGCGAGCTGCGCCGCAATCATCCCTCGATCCCGATCCAAGCCTTCACGGCCACGGCGACGCCCGAGGTGCGCGCCGATGTCGTGCGCCAGCTCGGACTGCGCGAACCGGTGCTCCTGGTCGGCAGCTTCGACCGGCCCAACCTCGGCTACCGCTTCCTGCCGCGCAGCGACGCCGCGCAGCAGACGCTCGAGGTGATCCGTCGCCACCCGCGCGAGGCGGGCATTGTCTACTGCCTGCGTCGCGCGGACGTCGACGAGCTCGCGCGCGAGCTGGCGTGCGCCGGCGTGCGCTGCCAGCCCTACCACGCCGGCCTGGAGGCCGCGACGCGCGAGCGCAACCAGGACCAATTCCTGGCCGAAGACATCGAGGTGATCGTGGCCACCGTGGCCTTCGGCATGGGCATCGATCGCCCCGACGTGCGCTTCGTCGTGCACGCCGCGATGCCCAAGGGTGTCGAGCAATTCGCGCAGGAAACCGGCCGCGCGGGCCGCGATGGCTTGGCCAGCGAGTGCGTGATGCTGTACTCCGGCGCCGACTTCCACGGTTGGCGTCTGTTGCAGGAACGCAGCCACGCCGAGGCCGCCGCCGCGGGCGTGACGATCGACCCGCTCGAGGCCGAGCGCTCTCTCGCGCGCTTGTCGGAGATGTACGGCTTCGCCACCAGCGCGGTGTGCCGCCACAAGTTCCTGGTGCAGCACTTCGGACAGGCCTGGGAGTCGTGCGAGCCGTGCGGTGCCTGCGATGTGTGCCTCGGCGAGCTCGAAGCCCACGCGGACTCCGTGCGCGCCGCGCAGATGATCTTGTCGTGCGTCGTGCGCTGCGAGCAGCGCTACGGCGCGTCACACATCGCCGACGTGCTGCGCGGAGCGGACACGGAGCGCGTGCGCACCGCGGGTCACGCCGCGCTCTCGACCTTCGGCCTGATGCGCGACCAACATCCGCGCGAGATCCGCCACTGGATCGAGCAGTTGGTCGGCCTGGAGCACCTGCGGGTCGCCCCCGGTCGGTATCCGACACTCTCGCTGACCCACAGCGGGGTCGAGGTGATGAAGGCACGGCACGCGATCACCCTCTACCGCTTGCCGGTCGCCCCCAAGGCCAAGCGCGGAGCGTCGCGCGGCGTGGCCAGCGATCTGGTGTTCGACGCCGCGCTCTTCGAGCGCCTGCGCGCGCTGCGCCGGCGGCTGGCGGCCGAGCGCGGAGTGCCGCCCTACATCGTGTTCGGCGACCGCACGCTGCAGGAGCTCGCGGCCGCCAAACCGCTCAACGTGGAGGGCCTGCGCGGCATCCGCGGCATCGGTGAGTCCAAGTTGCGCGACTTCGGCGCGGCGTTCGTGGCCGAAATCGCGGCCCACGCCGAGCGCTGAACGGGGCCGGGCCAGCGCGGAGCGCGAAAGTTCTTCGCCGCGCGCCGCGCCCTTCCCTGTTCTGCCGCGGCGCTTGAGTGTCCCGGCCCCGGGGACCGATATGCGGAAGATCCCCCGGAGCCCCCAGCCGTGATCCCCGCGTCGTTTCTTGTCTTGAGCGTGTTCGCCGCGCCCGTGCGCGTCGAGCCCGACGTCGAGGTCGAGGACGACATCACGGAACTGAGCCTCGAGGAGCTGATGAACATCGAGGTCTCGGTGGCCTCGCGCTCGCAACAGAGCATCGCCGACGCTCCCGCCGCGGTGTACGTGCTGACCGGTGACGAGTTGCGGCGCTCGGGCCACAGCTCGATCCAAGAAGCGCTGCGCATGGTGCCGGGGTTCCTCGTCGGTCACTGGCAGAGCGTGACCTGGGACGCGACCTCGCGCGGCTTCACCAGCGCCTTCAACCACAACATCCTGGTGCTGATCGACGGCGTCAACGTCTACACCATGATGGGTACGGAGGGCGTGCGCTGGCACCTCCAAGAGATCGACCTCGCCGATGTCGAGCGCATCGAGGTGATCCGCGGACCGGGTGCCGCGCTGTGGGGACAAAACGCCGTCAACGGCGTGATCAACGTGGTGACCAAGTCGTCGGCGCAGACGCAAGGTCTCGCGGTGCGCGCCATCGTCGGAGGTGAGCTCGAGAAGACCGCGCTGCGCTATGGCGGCGCGCTCGACGACTCCGGCTCGACCTACCGCGTGTGGGGCGTCGGGAGCCTGCACGACGGACTGGCGACGGCCGGCGGTCACGAGCTCGACCACGAGAACTGGTGGATCGGACGCGTCGGAGCGCGCGCCGACATCCCGCTCGCCAGCGGTGGCACGCTGGCGCTGTTCGCCAACGCCTTCGAGGCCGGACGCGAGCACAACTACCAGATCGACTACCAGTACCAGCCCTCCGTCGCGGTCCACACGACGACGCCCGAGCGCGGCCAGACGCTCGCCACGCATTGGGAGGTTCCGCACGCCAACGGCGACCTCGACCGCGTCACCTCGTCGTTCCAGCACGTCGTCCAAGACCGCAAGGACTATGACACGCGCGTCGACATCTTCGACGTCGACTGGATGCGGCGCCAGGCGCTCGCCAGTTGGAACACGCTGAGCTACGGCCTGGGGTGGCGCTTCGTGGGCTGGGAGTTCGACGGCGACTTCTCCTACAACCACGCGCCCGAGGCCTCGACCAACTGGTCCGTGCGCGCCTTCGCCTTCGACGAGTCCGCGTTCGCCGACGGAGCCGTGCGCGTCGTGCTGGGCGCCGAGGTCGAGAACAACGATCTCACCGGAACCGAGGTGCAGCCGACGCTGCGCACGCTTTGGGCCATCGAGGAGAGCACGACCCTGTGGGCGGCTGCGTCGCGCGCGGTGCGCACGCCCTCGTTGCTCGAGAGCTACGACTACTCGCAGTACGCGCTCGCGCCCGACGACCTCTTGTTGTGGCACGGCAACGAGGACCTCGACTCGGAAGAGGTGCTCGCGTACGAGCTCGGACTCCGCTGGCGGCCCCACGAACGAGTCTCGGTCGACGCCGTCGTGTTCTACAACGACCTCGACAACGTGGTGACCAACGAGGACGGCACGCCGTTCACCGTCGGAGCGACCAACTACACGCCGTTCACCTACGGCAACCTCGGATCGGCGGAAGCCTGGGGCTTCGAGCTCGCGATCGACACGGTGCTCACCGATGACTGGCGGGTGCGCTCGGCCGTGACACACTTCGAGCAGAACAACTTCCTCGATCCGAGCAGCACCGACACGTCGTTCCTGCTCAACGACGACCTGTTCCCCGAGAACATCGCCAACCTGCGCTCCTACTGCGACCTGGGCAGCGACTGGGAGCTCGACTTGGGCCTGTACTTCGTCGATCCGATTCGCGAGTACGCCACGCCCAGCTACGTGCGCAGCGACGCGCGCCTGGGCTACGCGCCCAACGCCGACTGGCGCTTTTCGATCGGCGTCCAGAACGCCAACGACCCCTACCACCCCGAAGACGGCGGGGCCTACGTCGAGCGCAACGTCTGGTTCGGATTCGCCTGGTCGAAGTGAGTCCGCAGGCCCGCGCGGCTCAGCGGTAGCGCTGGCATTCGGCGCAGTCGTCGTCTTCCCACAGGGGCTTGTCGGCGGCGCGCTGCACGTCCGCGTAGCCCAGCTTGGCGAGCTGGGCGAGGAACTCCGCGTCGTTGCTCCGACCGCCGGCCCAGCCCAGTGAGCGGCGCTGCTTGAGCCACTGCACCAACCTCGCGCGCAGTTCGCGAGCGACCTGCGGCTGTGCGCTGGCGATGTCGTGCTCGGAGGCGGGGTCGGCCTTGCGGTCGTAGAGGAACACGCGGTGCGGGCCGATCTGCGCGTCGAGCCGCGGGTCCTGCGGATCCGCCAGGGTCAAGATCAGGTAGTGCGTCTTGGTCTCGATCGCGGCGCTGGTGAAGTTGCCCGAGATCATGAAGCGCGGCTCGTCATCCGCTGCGGCCGAAGTCAGCCGCTCGCGCAGGTCGCGTCCAGGAAAGCGCTGGCTCGTGTCGCCCGCGATCGCCAGCAGCGTGCGTCCGATGTCGACGGACATCACGCGCGCCGTGCTGCGCGCACCGACCGGATTGCCCGGCCAGCGCAGGATCAGCGGCACGTGCACGGTCTGCGGAAACAGACCGGAATGATCGTAGTAGACACCGTGCTCGCCCAAGCACTCGCCGTGATCGGCGACGAACGCGACCGCGCCCGACACGAAGCGCGGCGCGTCGAATAGACGCGCGAGCGCGCTGTCGAGGTACGAGACCTCGCCCTTGTACTGGGCCCGTGGGAACTCGAGGTCGCGCAAGCCCTGCAGCTCGGGTGCGAGCTTGGCGGCTGGAATGCCCAGCTCGGGCTTCGCTGGATCGAACGGGTCGCCACCTCCGGGGTAGTAGCGCCGGTCGAAAGCCGGGGGCGGAGTGTAGGGCGCGTGGGCATCGAACAGGTGCACCCACAGGAACACGGGCTCGCTCCCCACGCCGTCGAGCAGCCGTAGCGCGGCGTCGATGGTCTCGTCGGCGGTGCGCTCACCCGAGGGATGGGGTTCCGACTCGGAGTCGAAGCCCTGCCCGAGTCCGCTGACACGGTGCGTCAGGTGCTCGATGCTGACCGCGGAAAACGTGCGATAGCCCAGGGCGCGGAAGGACTCGGCCAACGTCGCGGCGCTGGGCAACAGCGGCGTCGCATTGTCGGAGATGCCCACGTCGCGCGTGTGCACTCCGGTCATCAGCGAGGTGTGCGACGGATTGGTGCTGTTGGCCGCCGAGAAGCAGTCGACGAACAGCACGCCCGCGGCCGCGAGCCGATCCAGCACCGGTGTCTCGACGTCCGTGCGCGCTCCGACGACGCGCACGTGGTCCGCGCGGTGCGTGTCGCTGGTGACGAGCAGCACCGAGGGCCGAATCGAGGCGCTGGGCTCGACCAATGCGATGTTGGAGACCAAGCACGCGGCGTCGCGCTTGCCGTCGATCTCGAAGCGCACCTCGACCGGACCGGGATCGAGCACGTCGAGCGGAATCCGCGCCGATTGCCACTGCGACGGACGCTCGCTGCCACCCGGCAGCTCGAACGCTTGACGCACCACGTGACCCGCGGCGTCCTCGACCAGAGCCACCAAGCTCGGCGCGCCCAGCCGGCGCCGCACGCGCAGCGGCTGGAGATAGTCGAAGGTCAGCTCACTGGTCGCGCTGACCTTGGTGCGCGCGCTCAGGCGACTGCGTGAAGTCGCCCATTGCGAGGGGCGCGCGAGCCCTTCGAACAGGAACGGCTCCTCGCTCCCGAACTCGGCGAAACCGCTGGGCGGTTGGTCGAGCAGCTCGACAGAAACCAAGGCGACGCGCTCCGCCTCGCCGTTGAACCACAGGTACAGCTCGTCGGCTTCGGCGGCTTCGGGGAGCGGCCACAAGAACGACTCGCGCACGTGGAACGCCTCGTAGCTCGACGGAAAGCGCCGGGCACGCGTGACGGCCAAGCGCTGGCCCTTGCCGACGAGCTCGGCCGTAACCCACACCTCGTTCGAGGCGATCATGTACAGGTCGATCTGGTTGATGCGCGACGCGTCCAGCTTGCGCGAGAGCTTGACCAGCTTGTGGCTGCCGAACTTGAACATCACCGCCGGCGCGGTCTCCTGATGGTCGATGCTGGTGCGCACACCCTCGACGGTGATCTCGCTGCCCTCGGCGCGCCACTCCGACTTCAGCGCCACGGCATCGACGCGCTCGATCAGTGTTGCAGCGGGCACCTGTGCGTCGGATTCGGCCGCCGTCTCGAGTCGCCGGGTGGTGCGCCCGGGGCCGCTGGCGAGTTCGGCGTCCCCACTTCCGGAACAGCCGGTGAACGTCGTCAACGAGAGCAGAGCGAGCCCTAGCGTCCATCCCGAGCGCAGGCCGCGCGTCCATCCCGAGGGCTGCGAGCGCCGTGAAAGGGAAGAGAACATCCGGGCGAGCATACTGGATGAGATCCGAGCGGCAACCGTGCCGGCCACTCCTCGCGGAGACGAAGTTCCTCCGGGGAATGTTCTGCGCGAACGCACGTTTCACGATGAGCGCCACGACACTTGGCGCGGGGCGCGAGAAGCTCCACACTGGAGCGCAAGATGACCGTCTTTTCATTCCACATCAACGGCGACCGAGTCGAGGTCGCCGCGCCGGATCACTGGACTCTGCTCGAGGTCCTGCGCTATCGCCTGGGCCTGACCGGCACGAAGCAAGGTTGCGACAAGGGCGACTGCGGAGCGTGCACGGTGTTGGTCGACGGCCGCCCGTGGTTGGCGTGCCTGACGCTCGCCAAGTCCGTCGAAGGGCGCGAAATCACGACCATCGAAGGGCTCATGCCCGCGCATCGCAAGTCGGGCGGGGCCGGCGCGGATCCGCTGCAGGACGCATTCGACCGCTGTGGGGCGCTGCAGTGCGGCTTCTGTCAGCCCGGCATGATCCTCTCGGCGCGCGCGCTGCTCGCGCGCAATCCGCGGCCGACGCGAGTCGAGATCCGCCACGCGCTCAGCGGCAATTTGTGTCGCTGCACTGGATACACGCAGATCTTCGAAGCGGTCGAGTCGGCCGTGGCTCAGGCCTGCGGCACGACAACGGCTGCACGCGCCTGGGAAGCGCAGCGCGAGCGAGCGTGCGAGCGCGAGGACACGCCGTGAGCGCGCGCGATCTGCACGGTCCTGGAGCGCCGTGGGGCGCCGCGACGCCGGGCTCGAAGTCCAACACCGACTTCAAGGTCGTGGGGCGCGCGCTGCGCAAGCTCGACGGCCTGTCGAAGGCCACGGGTGCGGCACTCTACGCCGACGATCTGCAACTGCCGGGAATGTTGCACGCCAAGACGCTGCGCAGCCCGCATCCCCACGCGCGCGTCCTGCGCGTCGACGCCAGCCGGGCCTTGGCGCTGCCCGGCGTCCTAGCGGTGATCACCGGTGCTTCGATGCCGATCAAGTACGGCGTGATCCCCTGGACGCCGGACGAGAATGCGCTGGCGGTCGACAAGGTGCGCTTCATCGGCGATCCGGTCGCGGCGGTCGCGGCGCTCGACGAGGACACGGCCAACGCCGCGTTGAAGCTGATCGAGGTCGAGTACCAGGTGCTGCACGCCTACCTCGATCCGTTCGAGGCGCTCGTGCGCCACGACCCACCGATCCACGAGGACCGCAAGGAAGGCAACATCTCGAAGAACGTGCGCCTGGAGTTCGGCGCCGTCGACGAGGCGCTCGCCGGGGCCGACGTGGTCGTCGAGGACGACTACGAGTTCCACGGCACGACGCACGCCGCGATCGAACCGCACTGCGCGCTCGCCAGTTGTTCCGCGGACGGCGTCTTGACGCTGTGGTCCTCGACGCAGATCACGCACTACGTGCACCGCGCGCTGGCCAAGGTGCTCGAGCTCCCGCCCCACAAGATCCGTGTGGTGCAGCTCAACCTCGGCGGTGCCTTCGGCGGCAAGAGCGATCCCTTCAGTCTCGAGTTCTGCGTCGCGAAGCTCGCGCTCGTCACCGGCCGTCCGGTGAAGATGCTGTGGACGCGCGAGGAGGTCTTCTACGCGCACCGCGGCCGCCATCCGATGCACTTGCACTACAAGAGCGGCGCGACTCGGGATGGCAAGCTGACCGGCGTCGACGCCAAGATCCTGATCGACGGCGGCTCCTACAGCTCGTTCGGCTTGGTGACGACCTACTACTCGGGCCAACTGCTGACCGGGCCCTATCATTTCCCGACCTATCGCTTCGACTCGTCGCGCGTCTTCACCAACAAGCCGCCCTGCGGACCCAAGCGCGGCCACGGCTCGGTGCAACCGCGCTTCGCCTTCGAGGTGCAGCTCGATCAGCTCGCCGAGCGCCTCGCGCTGGACCCGATCGAGATCCGGCGGCGCAACTTCCAAGGTGACTTCACGCGCACCGTCAACGGTCAGCGCGTGACGTCGAATGGTTTCTTGCAGTGTCTGGACGCGGTCGAACGCGCCAGCGGTTGGAAGCAGCGCCGCGGGAAACTCGGGCGCGGACGTGGACTGGGCGTGGCGGGCTCGATGTACATCTCGGGCACCAACTACCCCGTCTATCCCAACGAAATGCCGCAGGCCGGCATCCAGCTCAAGCTGGATCGCTCGGGTTTGGTCACGGTGTTCACCGGTGGCAACGACATCGGACAGGGCTCGAACTCGATGGTCGCCTACGTCGTGGCCGAGGAGCTCGGACTCAAGCTGGAGCAGATCCGCGTGGTCGCCGCCGACACCGACCTGTGCCCGGTCGATCTCGGCGCGTACTCCAGCCGCGTGACCTTCATGGTCGGCAACGCGGCCATCGATGCCTGCCGCAAGCTGCGCGCGCAATTGGTCGCCGCGGTGGCGCAGAAGTGGGCTTGCGACGAACGCCGCGTGCGCTTGATCGACGGGCTCGCAATCGACATCGAGGACGCCGCGCGCTCGATGACCAGCGTCGAGGTCTTCCAACTGGCCGAAAGCAAGTTCGACACGCTGGGCGCGACCGGTTCCTACAACACGCCCAAGCTCGGCGGTGACTACCGCGGCGGCACCATCGGCGCTTCACCGGCCTACTCGTTCACCGCGCACGTCGTCGAATGCGAAGTCGACGTCGAAACCGGTCGCGTCAGCGTCGTGCGCGCATGGATCGCCCACGACTGCGGTCGCGCGCTCAACCCGATGATCGTCGCCGGTCAGATGGAAGGCTCGGCCTACATGGGGCTCGCCGAGGCGTTGCTCGAGCACCACCAGCTCAACCGCTTCGGCCTGCACTCCGGGCCTTCGCTGCTCGATTACCGCCTGCCGACCAGCGTCGACACGCCCGAGTTGCACGCGCTGATCGTGGAGTCGATCGATCCCGAGGGACCGTACGGAGCGAAGGAGGCCGGCGAAGGCCCGCTGCATCCGTCGATCCCCGCGCTCTCCAACGCCATCCACGACGCGCTCGGCATTCGCCTGAAGCACTTGCCATTCACGCCGGGCAAGGTGCTCGCGGCGTTGCGCCAGGAACAGGCACTGCGCCCGGCCCGACCGCATGCGGCGCTCGACGAAGGGAGCCGCTGATGCTGCGCCTGCCCAAATTCGAGCTGCGCTCGCCGCGCACGCTCTCCGAGGCGATCCAGCTGCTCGAGGAGGCCGGCCCCGCGGCGATGGTGATCGCCGGGGGCACCGATCTCGTGCCCAACATGAAGCACGAGCTCGCCACTCCCGAGTTGCTGGTGTCGCTCGCGCACATCGAGGAGTTGCGCGGCGTGCGGCGTGAGCCCGAGGGCGCGCTCGCGATCGGCGCGATGACCTCGCTCGCCGAGGTCGCCGCGTCGGAGCTCGTGCAGCGTTTCGCGCCCGCACTCGCGCAGGCCTGCTCATTGGTCGCCGGACCGCAGTTGCGCGCGATGGGCACGCTGGGCGGCAACGTGCTGCTCGACACGCGCTGCCAGTGGTTCAACCAGAGCTACTTCTGGCGCCAGGCGCTGGGCTTCTGCATGAAGAAGGACGGCAGCGTGTGCCACGTCGTGCAGGGCGGCAAGAACTGCGTCGCGGCGGCCTCGAACGACACGGCCCCCGCGCTGATGACGCTGGGCGCGCGCCTGGAGCTCGAAGGACCCGAGGGCTCGCGCACGACCGCCATCGACGATTTCTGGGTGGCCGACGGCATCGTCAACAAGAAGCTCGGAGCGAGCGAGATCCTGACGCGCATCGTCGTGCCCCCGACGCCGCGAGGCCATCGCGGTGCCTACGGCAAGCTGCGCGATCGCGGCAGCATCGACTTCCCGCTCTTGGGCGTCGCCGTGCGGCTGGATGTCGACGAGACCGAGCGCGTGGCGCACGCCGATGTGGTCGTCACGGCGCTGGCTGCGCAACCCAAGCGCGTGGCGAAGGTCGGCGACACGCTGCGCGGCCAGACACTCGGCTCGCCCGAGTTCGAGAGCGCCGTGCTCGCGGTCGCCGAGCTCGCGCGCAAGCAGTGTCGTCCGCTCCCGAACATCCCCGGTGACGCCGACTACCGCCGCGAGATGGTGCCGGTGTACGTCAAGCGCACTTTGTTCGCCGCCGCCCGCGGCGATGGTCCAGTGCACCACGTGTGACGTGTCCGAGAGCTCGCGGCCAACGCACCCGCGAGCGAACCGACGAAGGAGTGCGTTCGGCGCGGAACGCTTTCGCGAGCACACGCACGACCCGCGTCGAGCTTGCATCGGCGCGCGCCGCACGCCCGAGCGCTCGGCCGCGCTTGCGCGAGGCTTGCGTTTTCCGTTCACGAGCACCTCGCCGAATCGCTCGCGAGCGAGTACACGTGGAGCTGCGCGGGACCGCATTCACAGCGGCCGCACTCCCCGCACAAGGAACAACCATGCTCTGCTCCCCTCGCACTGCCACTCTCGCGCTGCTCTGCTCGGCACTGGCCTCGAGCGCCCGCGCGCAGTCCTTCTCGTACCCCGACTTCAGCACCTCGACCAACTTGGTGTTGAACGGAAACGCCACGGTCGCCGGCAACATCCTGCGCGTCACGCCGGCCGCTGCCTCGCAACGCGGCGCGGTGTGGTACGCGCAACCGCTGAGCGTCGTCGGCGGCTTCCAGCTCGACCTGCGCTTCCAGTTCTCGGGCCAAGTGTTCGGCGGCGCCGACGGGCTGGCGATCGTCTTCCAGAACGACCCGCGCACCACCGCGGCCTTGGGGAGCGCGACCGCCGGCAGCTGCATCGGCTACGCCGACAACCCCGCGAATCCGGCCGGAGTCGGCATCCAGAACTCGCTGGCCCTGGAGATCGACACCTATGACGCCGGCTCGCCGTTCTTCGACGTGAGCGGCGCGGACTTCAGCTGGCACACCAACGGCACTCTGGCCAACGACGCGCGCGAGTCGTTCTCGATCGGTTGGGTCACGCCGAGCGTCGACTTCACCGACGGCCTGGTGCACGCGCTCTCGATCCAGTACGTGCCTGGGACGCTGTCGGTCAAGTACGACGGCAATCTGGTCTTGACCACCAACTACAACTTCACCACCGGCGGCACCTGGACCGGCGGAGGCGCGGTCGGCGGGCTCAACCTGATCAATGGCACGTCGCTGTACGTCGGGATCACCGGAGCGACCGGTGGCGTCTACGAGAACAACGACGTGCTCTCGTGGAACTTCTCGAGCAGCTCCACGGGCCCGAGCACGTACTGCACCGCGGGCACGTCGACCGCCGGGTGCAACGCATCGATCAACGCCAACGCGAATCCGAGCCTGTCGTTCGCCAATGCGTGCACGATCTCGGTCACCAACGTGGAAGGCCAGAAGAACGGCATCGTGTTCTATGCGCTCAACCAACTGGTGCAACCGTGGTCGCCGACGAGCACCAGCTTCCTGTGCGTCAAGACCCCGACGCAGCGCACGCTGAGCCAAACCTCGGGCGGTACCGCGGGTCAGTGCAACGGCACCTTCACGCTGGACTGGAACGCCTTCCAACTGGCCAACCCCGGCGCGCTCGGCAATCCCTGGACGGCTGGCGCGACAGCGCACTGTCAGGCTTGGTACCGCGACCCGCCGGCCTCGAAGACGACCAACCTGTCGAACGCGGTGACGCTGACCTACCAGCCCTGACACGCGGGCGCGCTGGGTGCGAAAACGCGGGCCGGCTCCGAGGAGTCGGCCCGCGTCGTTTCCGCACGCCGCCAGCGCGCGTCAGCGCGGCGCGAACTGCAGATTGCGACTGTGCGCGAGCACGTCCCAAGGAGCGGGTTCGCCTCCCAGGTACGTGTGGAAGAAGTCGAGGTGCGCGTTGTAGTAGAAGGCCATCTCGTGCCACGCGGGCCAGTGCCCGGCGTTGGGGAACACGACCAGGCGCGCCGGAATGCCTCGGCTCTTGAGCGCCGTGTAGTACTGCAGGCTCTGCGTGTACGGCACGCGATAGTCGAGCTCGCCGGTCACGACCAGCGCCGGTGTCGAGAACTGCTCGACCGCATTGCTCGGGCTCCAACGCTCGTACAACTCGCTGGTCCACGGTGTTCCGCGGAGATCGTGCTCGGGGAACCACAGCTCCTCGGTCGCGCCGTAGAACGAGCGCAGGTCGTAGAGCCCCATCATCGCCGCGTTGCACGCGAAGCGCTTGGTGTGGCCCTGCATCCACATCGCCATGTAGCCGCCGTAGCTCCAGCCCATGACGCCCATGCGCGAGGCGTCGACGAACGGCAAGCGCTCGAGTTGGTCGCAGACCTTCATCAAGTCGCGGAACGGCTTACCGCCCCACTCGCCGGTGATCGCGTCGGTGAAGTCCTGGCCATAGCCGGTCGAGCCGGTCGGATTGCAGAAGGCCACGATGTAGCCCTTGCCGGGGTACACCTGCCAATCTCCGCGGAACGCGTCGGCCCATTGGGATTGCGGTCCGCCGTGCACGTTCAAGATCAGCGGGTACTTCTTGCTCGGGTCGAAGCCGTGCGGCGTGACCACGAAGGTGTGGATCTTCTGCGGGCCGTCGCCCTCGAGCCACAGCTCCTGCGCCGGACGGATGTCGACCTCGCGCGCGAGCGCTTCGTGGAAGCTGGTCAGCGGCGTGCGCGCGCCGGCGGCGTCGGAACGGTACAGCTCGGTCGGAGCTCCCACCGAACGCGAGGCGAAGACCACGTCGCCGCTCGCCGCGAGCTCCCAGCCCGCGATGAACCCGTGCTCGAGCAGTTGGCGCGGAGCCGAGCCGTCGAGCGCCAGCTCGAACAGCGGATTGCGTCCGCGGATCTCGGCCTGGAACACCAGCGCGCTCGAGTCCGGGCGCCAGCGCAGATCCTCGACCATGTCGGGGAAGTTGCCCCGGTGCGTGAGGTAGCGCACGCGGCCGCTGGAACGCTCGAGCAGCGCCAGGCGCTTCAGATCGCTCTCGTAGCCAGGCATCGCTTGGCTGATGAAGGCCAGCCAGCGCCCGTCGGGCGAATACAACGGCGCGCCGTCCCAGCCGCGATTGTCGGCGCTCAGGTTGCGCGCGCTGTGCGCGGTGACCTCGCCGTCGAGCGCGACACTCCAAAGATCCGAGTTGGTCGAGCTCGCGGCGTCCGCGTCGTGGTTCGACACATAGCACAGCTCACGTCCATCCGGAGCGAACGCGAAGCCCCGGCCACCGAGCGAGAACGCCGGGGCGTCGAACGCACCGGGCGTCAGGTCCTTCACGAGCGCGCCGCTCGAGGCGTCGACGAGCACGATGTGCGTGCGCCGGCCCTGGTGCCAACTCGTCCAGTGGCGGTAGAGCAATTCGTCGGCGAGCTTGACCTTCAGCTTGCCTTCGAGCCCCTTCGCGAGGCGCTCGTTGCACGCTTCGTCCAAGCCACACTCGGGGAAGATCTCGACCGTCGCGGCCAACCAACGGCCGTCGGGCGACCACAACGGCGAGCCCAGTCCCGGACCGAACTTGGTCAATTGCCGCGCCTCGCCGCCGTCGACGGGCAGGATCCACAGTTGGCTCGAGCCGCTGCGGTTGGAGAGGAACGCGATGGCGCGCCCGTCGGGTGAGAACTGTGGCTCGGTGTCGTTGAACTTGCCCGAGGTCAAGGCGCGTGGCTCGCCGCCAGCGGTGGGCGCGAGCCACAGTTCCGACCAGCTCGTTCCGCCCTCGAGGTCGTAGCGCCGCACGCTGAACACGGCCAATCGCCCGTCGGGCGAGAGGCTCGGCGAACCCAGCGTCGCGCAGCGGTAGAAGTCGGCGATCTCGAAAGCGCGCTTGGTCGAAGGCGCGTCGGCCCGAAAGCGCGCCAGATCCTCGGGTGCGATGCTCGCGGGCGCGAGCGCCGCACAGCCCGAGAGGATCGACAAGCACAGCCCCAGCACACCGACAGTGTTCTTCATCCGCAGCTCCTGTGCGCGCCGCGGACGCGCGGCGCGAGCCCGGAATGCTACGCGCCGCCACGCGAAGCTGTCACGCCGCTGTGCGAGCGCTCGAGCGGAAGAGTGCGCGCCCCACTCGGTGTGCTCCGACGCTAGGATCGTGAGGATGCTCAGCTTGGTTCTCGCGCTGGCCCCGCTCGTCCCCCCCGGCGACAGCGAGGACTTTGCGCGCGACGTGCGACCGTTGCTCGCCGAATACTGCGCCAAGTGCCACAGCGGGCCCGATTCCGAGGGCAGCTTCGCGATCGACGGCTTCCTCGACGGAACGCGCGCGCTCGCCGACGCCGCGACCTGGCGCGAGGTCAAGCGGCAGCTGGCGCAACGCAAGATGCCGCCCAAGAAGGAGCCGCGTCCGCCCCAGGCCGTGCTCGAGCCGGCGCTGCGTTGGATCGAGCAGGAGCTCGCGCGCCACGACGCACGGCTCGACCCGGGGCGACCGACCTTGCGCCGGCTCAACCGCCGCGAGTACGAGAACAGCGTGCGCGCCTTGGTCGGAGTGCACTTCGCCGCCGACGAGATCTTCCCCGCCGACGATGCGGGATTCGGTTTCGACAACATCGGCGACGTGCTCTCGATCTCGGACACGCTGTTCGAAAAGTACGTGATCGCGGCCGAGCGCATCGCCGAGGCCGCCGTCGACGTTCCCGACCCCGAGCACCCGCCCGCGACGCGCATCGCCGACGAGCGCGTCGTGCACACCGAGAAGTTCGCGACGCACGGAGGGTCGTGGTCGCTCTTCAGCAACGGTTTCGTCGGTGTCGACTTCGAGTTCCCGCGCGACGGCGAGTACGTGCTGCGCGCGCGCGCCTTCGGGCAGCAGGCCGGCGACGCGCCTGCGCGCATGGTGTTCAAGCTCGACGAGCGCGAGGTGGCACGCTTCGATGTCGTCGCGACCCAAGCTGCGCCCGAGCTGTACCAACAACGCCTCCAGGTCTCGCGCGGCAAGCAGCGCTTCGCGGCCTGGTTCGTCAACGACTTCTGGAATCCCGACGAGCCCGATCGCTCCAAGCGCGACCGCAATCTGCTGGTCGAGTGGCTCGAGATCGCTGGTCCCGTCGGGGCCGCGCTCGAGAGCGATTTCCAGCGCCGCATGCTGCCGCGCGAGCAGCCCTGGAATCCGCGGCAAGTGCTGGAGCAGCTGGCCGAGCGCGCCTGGCGGCGACCGCTGGCGCACGGCGAGCTCGAGCGCCTCGAGAGCATCGCTCCGCGCGGCGCCCAGCCCGCGGAAGTCGTGCGCGACGGCTTGATCGCGATCCTGAGCTCGCCGCACTTCTTGTTCCGTATCGAGAACGATCCGCCGCGCGCCGAGCCGGGCTCGGTGCGCGACCTCGACGGCTACGAGCTCGCCACGCGGTTGTCCTACTTCCTGTGGAGCTCCCTGCCGGACGAGGAGCTCGGAGAGCTCGCACGCACCGGCCAGTTGCTCGACGACGCCACACTCGAGGCCCAGCTGCGGCGCATGCTGCGCGACGCGCGCTCGAGTGAGCTGGTGGCCAATTTCGCGGCCCAGTGGCTGCAATTGCGGGCGCTGGAGCGCATCGCTCCCGACCGCACCAAGTTCCCCGACTTCGACGAGGACCTGCGGGCGGCGATGCGCGCGGAAACCGAGATGCTGTTCGAGGCCGTGCTGCGCGAGGACCGGACGGTCGCGGAGCTGATCGACCCTTCGTTCACGTTCCTCAACGAACGCTTGGCGAAGCACTACGCGATCGAGGGCGTGCGCGGACCGCAGATGCGGCGCGTGGCGCTGGACGCGACGCAGCGCGAGACTCGCGGTGGTTTGTTGCAGCAGGCGAGCGTGCTGGCGGTGACCAGCAATCCGACGCGCACCTCCCCGGTCAAGCGCGGGCGGTGGGTGCTCGAGACCTTGCTGGGCGTGCCGCCGATCGCTCCTCAGCCCGGCGTCGACAGCCTCGACGACTCCAAGCGCTTCGCGCGTTCCGCGAGCCTGCGAGAACGCCTCGAGCAGCACCGCGCGGACCCCAAGTGCGCGGTGTGCCACGACGCCCTCGATCCGCTGGGCTTCGCGCTCGAAAACTACGACAGCGTCGGGCGCTGGCGCACGCAGGACGACGGCCACCCGGTCGACGCCAGCGGCGCGTTCGAGGACGGCACGGCCTTCGACGGCCCGCTGTTGCTCGAGCGGCGCATCGCCGGCGACCCGGCCTTCGTCCGAGGCTTGCTCGAGAAGCTCGCGGTGTACGCGTTGGGCCGCGGCATGCGTCCGCAGGATGCAGTGTGGCTCGACGAGCTCGCGCACGGCTTTCGCGAGCGGCCCGCGACGCTGGGGCGCATGATCGAGGCCGTCGTCTGCTCCGACGCGTTCCGACGCCGAGTCGTCGCGGAGAAACCATGACCCACCCGCTCTCTCGCCGCAGCGTGTTGCGCGGGGCCGGCGCGGCGCTCGCGCTGCCGGTCCTGCAGGCGATGGTGCCCGTGCGCCGCACCACGCTCGACGCGCCCCGGCGCCTCGCGTTCGTCTACGTCCCCAACGGCGTGCACATGCCCGACTGGACGCCGCCCAAGGAGGGCCAGCTCGAGCTCTCACCGTTGCTCGCACCGCTCGCGGCGCAGCGCTCGAGCTTGCTCGTGCTTTCGGGCTTGGTGCACGACAAGGCACGCCCCAACGGTGACGGGCCGGGCGATCACGCGCGCGCCGCGGCGACCTTCTTGACCGGCGCGCAGGCGCTCAAGACCGATGGCCCGATCCGCGCCGGCATTTCCGCCGATCAACTGGCGGCGCGCGCCATCGGGGATCGCACGCGCTTGCGCTCGATCGAGCTGGGCTGCGAGGCCGGACGCCTCGGCGGCCAGTGCGACAGCGGCTACTCCTGCGCCTATTCGAACTCGATCTCCTGGAGCGGGCCGCACACCCCGCTGGGCAAGGAAGTCGATCCGCGGCTGGCCTTCGACCGCCTGTTCCGCGACGGCGAGAGCGGCTGGACGGAAGCGCAGCGCGCCGCGCGCAACCGCCGTCGCAAGAGCGTGCTCGACCTCGTGGGCGACGAGGCCAAGCGTCTGGAGTCCAAGCTCGGGCCCGAGGACCGCCGCAAGCTCGAGGAGTACCAGAGCGGCGTGCGCGAGCTCGAGCGGCGCATCCAGTTCGCCGGCGATCGCGCGGCCCAGGCTGGTTTCGAGCGGCCCGATGAGGTTCCGGGCGCATTCGCCGAGCTGGCGCAGTTGCAATTCAAGCTGTTGGCCGTGGCGTTCGCGACCGACACCACGCGCATCGCGACCGTGATGCTGGCCAACGAAGGCTCGGGCCGCAGCTACCCCGAGGTCGGCGCGCCCGAGGGACACCACGAGCTCTCGCACCACGGCGGAGACCCCGACAAGCTGCGCAAGATCGCGGCAATCAACCGCTTGCACGTCGAGCAATTCGCGACGTTGCTCGAGAGCTTGAGCGCGGACGACGGCGGTGCGCCGCTGCTCGACCGCTGCTTGATCGCCTACGGCAGCGCGATTTCCGATGGCGACCGCCACAACCACGACGAGTTGCCGATCGTGCTCGCCGGCAAGGGTGGCGGATCGCTCGAGAGTGGACGACACGTGCGCGTGCCGCCGGACACGCCCTGCGCCAATCTGTGGCTCGCGCTGCTGGCGCGCGTCGGCGTCGACGCGCCCACGCTCGGCGATTCGACCGGGCGACTCGAGCTCTGAACGCCCGCGCGCTCCACGCAAACACGCGAGGCCAACCGCTCGCCGCGGCTGGCCTCGCGCTTCGATTCGACTCGGAACTCGGGTGCTAGTGGCCCGTCCAAATCACGGGCACAGCGTGACGCTGAGGCCGTTGGTCATCGCCGTGGTCTTGGAGCTGCCCGGGTCGCGGAACCAAGCCTGGCTGTAGATCACCTGGCCGTTGGCCGGCGTCTGGCCGAGGATGCCGAAGTTGGCCAGCTCCTGGTTGATGTTCAGCGAAATCTGACCGTCGCAAGCGCCGGTGGTCCCGTTGGTGTTGCCGTTGAGCGTGCGCTGCGTCGGCGGAGCGATGCACAGGAAGTGGCCATTGGGCCCCCACGGCGTGTTCGCCAGCGCGCCCAAGCCCAGGAAGATCAAGCCGTTCTTCTGGCCCGGCAGCGAGGTGGCGTCGATGAACGCCGGAGAGGCGTTGCTCGCGCTCGGAACGCTGCCCGCGCGCAAGCCGATCACCGCCACGCAGCTTCCCGAAGCGGCGGACGTCGTGCCCGCGGTGCAGTAGCTCGTCGGCGTGCCGTTGCAGCCGCCGCACGAGCCCGACGAGCCGAGCACGAGGTGGAAGCTCGCGAACGGATTGCCGGGATAGCCGCCGAACCAGTAGCAGTTCGAGCCCGAAGGCAAGGTGCCCGGGCAGGTCTGACCCGTGTTCGCCAGGTCGCCCCACAGATCGCCGTCGTGGTTGACCCACCAGCGGTCTTCGGTGTCGAGGCCGTGGCCGCACTGCGCATGGGCCGCGAAGAACGGCGACGGATCGGTGCCGCAGGGCACGTTGTACGTGCAGCCTCCGACGCCCGAGAGGCTCGAGTCGCCCGCCAGCACCGGCCCGGTGCTCGCCGCCGTTCCGGCGGGCGCCGTGTCGCTCTCGAACGACCAACCGAAGGTCTCGGAGTCGATGTTGAAGTTGTCCCAGTCGCCGTCACCGTCGCTCTGCATGCAGAAGCCGTTGTTGCCGAGCGCGACCGTGAACGACCAGCAGCCCCCGCCGGGCAGAGGGAAGCCAGCCGCGGCGCCGAAGTCGAAGTAACCCACGGCGTTGGTCGAGATCGGCGTGGCATAGGGCACGCCGATCAAGCCCTGCAGACAGCCGCCGCCGAGGTTGTCGTAGAAGCCCACCTTGATGTCAACCGTGCCGGTCGCGGCCGAGGTGCAGTAGGCGAAGTTGAACGAGACGATGTTGTTGTCGGTCGTGGCACCGGCCGGCGCGTTGGGCGAAGACGGGCTCGGGATGCGGCCTTCGTCGACGTAGGTCGTGCATTGGCCCGAGTTGTTCGAATAGAAATTCGCTCCGGTCCAGGTGCAGGTGTTGTTGTAGACCGTGGTGGTCGCTGCGCGCAGCGCGTTGGCGCGGTCGGGCGTGACCCAACGCTTGGTGACCCAGTTGAAGGTGCCGAGATCCTGCACCGGCGCGGTGATCGGGACGAGGTGAGAGGCGTCGAGCTCTTGCTGGGCGCTAGCGGAGGCGCCGACCAGCACGAGAGACGCCGCGATTGCGATTCGTCGACTCATGGGGAACTCCTGAAGGGAGGGGAAACGAAGGTCGAAAACCGCGTGCAGCCGGAATGCTCGCCGGGCGGAGGCCGTGGCGCCGCGCGTCGAACCCGCATCGCGATCGCGTCGGATGGAGAGGCCCGTCGCTGCGACGGCCGCGACCGTCCGGGCGGAACCTGCGCGAAGCGCCGCCGGAGCGAGCCTGTTGGCCGCACGTGAGCTGAATGCTCGCGCGAGGTTTCGGGCACGTCAATGCAGGATCTCGACGAAGCTGGCAAGCTGGCGCGGCCCGGCTCTCCGTGCTCGCCGGCGGCTCGCGGCGCTCTCGGCCTCAATCCCCCTCCACCCATGTCCGACCCCCTGCCCGCGCTGTGCGCACGCTTTCGCGAGCGCTTCGGCGTCGAACCCAGCGCCGTCGTCCGCGCTCCCGGCCGCGTCAATCTGATCGGCGAGCACACCGACTACAACGACTTGCCGGTGTTGCCGATGGCTCTGCAACGCGAGCTGCGGCTGGCGCTCCGGCCGCGGCGCGACGCGCGCGTCGTGCTCTGCAACCTCGACCCGACCTTCGGCCCGCGGAACTTCGAGCTCGCACCCGCGATCGAGCCTTTTCCCCAAGGCGACTGGGGCAACTACGCCAAAGCCGCGGCGCAGATCCTCGCCCGCGAATGTGGTGTCCAGCGCGGATTCGACGCACTGATCGAAGGCGACGTGCCGCCGGCCGCGGGCCTGTCCTCCTCGTCCGCGCTCTCGGTGGCCTGTGGTCTCGCCTGCGCGCACGCGAACGAGCTCGCGGTCGAACCGCTGGTGTTCGCCGATCTGATGGCGCGCGGCGAGCGCTACGTCGGCACCCATTCCGGCGGGATGGACCAGGCGATCTGCCTCAACGCACGCGCGGACCACGCGCTGCGCATTGCGTTCCACCCGCTGCGAGTCGAGGCCGTGCCGCTGCCGAGCTCGTGGCGCTTCGTCGTCGCGCACAGCTTGGTGCTCGCCGACAAATCCGGCGCCGCGCGCGAGGCCTACAACTCACGGCGCGCACAGTGCGCGGCGGCACTGCGCGAGATGCTGGCCGTGCCCGAGGTCGCTGCCGCGGGGGCGAGCTATCCGGAATTGCTCGAGCGCTTGGGCGCCGAGCGTCTCGGCTGGATCGCCGCGCAGCGTCTCGAGGGCGTGTTGCTCCAGCGCTTTCGCCATCAGATTTCCGAAGGCATGCGCGTGGCTCGCGCGCGTCAGGCGCTGATCGCCGGCGACGCGGAGACGTTCGGGCAACTGATGGACGAATCGCACGCGAGCCTGGCCCTCGACTACGAGGTCAGTCATCCCGAGCTCGACAGGCTGGTCGAGCTCGCGCGTTGCCACGGTGCCCTTGGCGCGCGCCTGACCGGAGCTGGTTTCGGCGGCTGCGCCGTCGCGCTCGCGCGCCAGGCCGATGCCGAGCGCGTGGTGGCCGGCCTGCGGCGCGAGTTCTACGCCGCGCGCGCCGTTCCGGCGGCGCTGGCCGAGCCCGTGCTCGTGGCGCGCGCCTCGGCAGGTGCCTCGGTCCAACTGTGGCGGCCGGCGCACGCTCGAATCGAGCCCGCTGCGACGGATCGGGCGGAGCGCGGCGAGGGCGCACGCTGACCGCCCGCAGAAGTCGCCGTCGCGAGTGCCTTTTTCGTTGGACTCGCGGCGTGCGTTGACCGACACATGCGCAACGCATGAGCCATCGCTCGCCAGCTCCGATCGCGCGCCTCGAGGCGGTGCGCAAGAGCTACGCCGAGGCCGGAACGACTCGCGAGGTGCTCCACGGCATCGATCTCGAGCTCGCGCGCGCGGAGTTCGCCGTGCTGGTCGGCCGCAGCGGCAGCGGCAAGTCGTCCCTGATCCACGTGCTCAGCGGGATCGACAGCGCGAGCTCGGGGCGCGTCGAGCTGTTCGGCGAGGACTTCAGCGCGGCCAGCGAGGAGCGGCGCACGCGCGTGCGCCGCGAGCGCATCGGGTTGGTGTTCCAGTTCTTCAACCTGCTGCCGACGTTGTCGATCGAGGAGAACCTGCTCCTGCCGCTGGAGCTCAAGGGCACGCTCGACGAACGCGGTCGCGCGCGCGCCGCGAGCTTGCTCGAGGCCGTCGGGCTCTCCGCCCAGCGCCACAAGTTCCCCGAACGGCTCTCGGGCGGCGAGCAGCAGCGCGTCGCGGTGGCCCGCGCGCTGGTGCACGATCCAGACCTGGTGTTGGCGGACGAGCCGACCGGAAACCTCGACGAGGAGAACGCGCGCGCCGTCCTGGAGCTGTTGACGAAGCTGCTGCGCCCGAGTGGCAAGACGCTCCTGATGGTCACGCACAGCGCGGCGGCGGCGGAGTTGGGCGACCGCGTGCTCGAGCTGCGCGACGGACGCATCTTCGAGCGTCAGCGGAGCGCGGGCGCGTGATCTCGATCCTCGCGCGCGCCAGCCTGCGCTACCTCCGCCGGCACCCCGCGCAACTGGTGCTCGCGGTGGTCGGCGTCGCGCTCGGCGTGGCGGTCGTGGTCGGCATCGAGACCGCTGCCGCGAGCACCGCGCGCGCCTTTCGGCTCTCGACACGCGCCTTGAGCGGTTCCGCGACGCACGTCGTCCGCGGCGACGCGCGCGGTGTGCCGGATGCGCTGTACGTCGAGCTCGCGCTCGATCCGTTGGCGCCCAAGTCCGCGCCCGTGGTGCAGCGTTCGCTCGCGCTGATCGCGCCCGCGCCGCGCACGCTCGACCTGTTGGGAGTCGACCCTTTCGCGGAGCGCCCGTTCCGCGCCTCGAGCGTGTCCAGCGGTGCATTCGACGGCGCGGCGCTGGTGCGCTCCGCAGGCGCGTGGCTCGCGGGACCGACGGCGCGCGAGCTCGGCCTGGAGGTCGGGGACGAGCTCGCGTTCTCGATCGGAAGTGAAACTCGGCGTCTCGTTCTGGCCGGCGTGATCGAGCCGCAAGGCGAGAGCGCGCGCGCCGCGCTCGCCGACGTCGTGCTCACCGACATCGCGACCGCGCAGGAGCTGCTGGGCGTCGAAGGGCGGCTCTCGCGCATCGACCTGGCGCTGGCGGACGACGCGCCGACGCGCGCGGCTCAGCTCGAACGCGTGCGCGCGAAGTTGCCGCCGACGTGCGTCCTGGAGCCGGCGTCGAGCCGGGCGGAAGCTGTCGAGAGCATGACGCGCGCGTTCGAGCTCAATCTGCGAGCGCTGGGGTTCCTGGCGTTGCTCGTCGGCGTGTTCCTGGTCTACAACACGATGACCTTCGCCGTCGTCCAGCGTCGCTCGCTGTGGGGCACGCTGCGCGCCGTGGGTGCGACGCGCGGCGAGGTGTTCCGCACGGTGTGCTCGGAGGCGCTCGCGATCGGCTGCGCGGGCACGGCCTGCGGGATCGGGCTCGGTTGGCTGCTGGCCCACGCGCTGCTCGGGCTGGTCACGCAGACGATCAACGATCTCTACTACGTCGTCTCGGTGCGCGAGCTGGTGCTGACGCCGATGGTCCTCGCCGAGGCCTTGGCGCTCGGTCTGGGCGCGACCTTGATCGGAGCGCTGTTCCCGGCGCTCGATGCCATGCGCACGACGCCGCGCGCGACGCTCGACCGCGCGGCGCCGGAGTCACGCCTGCGCTCGAACACGGGCCGTCTGGCGCTCGCCGGCGCCGGTCTGTGCGCGCTCGCGCTGGCGCTCCTGCGCGCCTCGGGCACCAGCCTGGCGCTGGGCTTCGCCGCCTTGTTCCTGCTCTTGCTCTCGAGCGCCCTGGCGGTGCCGCTCTCGACCACGCTGGGTTGCCGCGCGCTCGCGCCGCTTTTCGGCTTGGTCGGCGGCAACTTGGGGCGCATCGCCGCGCGTGGAGTGACCAGTCACCTCGCACGCAGCTCGGTGGCCATCGCCGCTCTCTCGATCGCGCTCTCCGCGACCGCCGGCATGGGCATCCTGGTCGACAGCTTCCGCGGCACGGTGGTGCGTTGGCTGGGCACCGCGCTCGCGGCCGACGTCTATGTCTCGAGTCCGAGCTCGTTCTCCAACCGCGACTCCGCGGTGCTCGCGCCCGAGCTGGTGCAGCGCATGCTGTCGGCTGAAGGCGTGAGCGAGGCTTCGCTGTTTCGCGACATCGAGCTCGACCTCGCCGACGGCTCGCGCGTGTTCGCATCCGCCGTCGACCTGCGCCCGCGCAGCCGCAGCGCGTACACCTTGCTCGAGGGCGACTCCGCGCGAGTGTGGTCGCGCTTCGATGGCCAACCGACGCTGCTCGTTTCCGAGGCACTGGCGCGCAAGCGCGGGCTCGGTGTCGGGGACGAGCTCCAAGTGCGGACGGCCCAAGGTCCGCGGGCGTTCGAGGTGCTCGGCGTGTTCCGCGACTACTCGTCGGATCAGGGTTGGGCGCTGGTGTCACGCTCGACCTGGGTCGCCGCCAGCGGAGAGGACCGCGTCAGCGCGCTGGGGCTGTTCCTCGAGGAGCAGCGCGACGTCGATGCGACCGTGGCCGCGCTGCGGGCGCGACTCGCTTCCGGCGAAACGGCACGCGTGCGCTCCAAGCGCGAGCTCGAGAACGCCTCGCTGGAGGTCTTCGATCGCACCTTTGCTGTGACCCGCGTGCTGCGCCTCCTGGCCGGGGTCGTGGCCCTGCTCGGCGTGATCGGAGCGCTGCTGGCAATCGAGCTCGAGCGCGAACGCGAGCTCGGCGTGCTGCGCGCCCTGGGGCTGTCGCCCGCTGGCCTGCGCGCCGTGGTGCTCGGGCAATCGGGCGCGATCGGTCTGCTCGCCGGCGCGTTCGCGCTGCCGCTGGGCGTCGCAACGGCGCTGGTGTTGATCCTGGTGATCAACGCGCGCTCGTTCGGCTGGACCCTGGAGGTCGAGATCGCCCCGCGGGTCCTGGCCGAGACCTTCGCGCTGGCTCTGGTTTCGGCCTTCGTGGCCGGGCTGTATCCCGCGCTGCGCATGGCGCGTCTGTCCCCCGCCGCGGCCTTGCGAGGTGAATGATGCGCGCCTTCATCTTCATCGCCCTGACGCTGTCGCTGGCCGCGTGCCGCGAGGACGCGCAGACGCCGCGCGCGACGCTCGACGTCGGTGAGTTGCTCTCCGCGCCGGCCGACCCGCGCTTCGAGCGCGCGCTCGAGCCGCGCGAGCTCGAATTCCCGCGCGACCACGGGCCCCATGCCAGCTTCCAGACCGAGTGGTGGTATTTCACCGGCAATCTCGCCGACGACGAAGGCCGCGAGTTCTCCTACCAACTGACCTTCTTCCGCCGCGCGCTGGGCGTGCTCCCGCCGCCGGGGACATCGCCGTGGAATGCACGCGACGTGTTCATGGCGCACTTCGCCGTCGGCGACATCGCGCGCGAGCGGTTCGTGGCCTTCGAGCGCTTCGAGCGCGGTGCCCTCGGGCTCGCTGGCGCCGAGACCACGCCCTGGCGCGTCTGGACGCGTGATTGGAGCGCAGCGGGCGACCTCGAGCACGGCCCGGTGCGGCTCGCGGCGAGCGACGGCGAGGTCGAGCTCTCCTTGACCCTGCATCCCGCCGCCGCCGGCTCCGCGGACATCGTGCTCCACGGCGAGCGCGGGTTGTCGCGCAAGGGCGCCCACGCGGGCAACGCCTCGTACTACTACTCGATCCCCACGCTCCTCACCGAAGGCACGCTGAGGCTCGGAGGTCGCGCGTTGCGCGTGCGCGGAGCGAGCTGGTTCGATCGTGAGTGGTCGACCAGCGCGCTCGAGGCCGGTCAGGTCGGATGGGATTGGTTCGCGCTGCGCTTCGACGACGGCAGCGCGCTGATGCTGTACTTGATGCGGCGCGAGGACGGGACGCGCGACACGGCGAGCTCGGGCACGTTCGTCGAGTCCGACGGGAGCGTGCACGCGCTGCGCCTCGACGATTTCGCGGTCGATGTGCGCGCGCGGCGCCGGATGGAGCGCAGCGGCACCGATTATCCAGCGCGTTGGAGCGTGCGTGTGCCACGCTTCGAACTGGAGTGCGAGATCGATGCGCTGTTGCCCGAGTCCGAGCTCGCGCTCGCCGTGCGCTACTGGGAGGGACCCGTGCGCGCGACAGCCAAGCGTGGTGCGCGCGAGTCGAGCGCGCGCGGCTTCGTGGAGCTGACCGGCTACTAGCGCGGGCGGCTCAGCCCTCGCGGGCGGCCTTGCGCCCGGCCTCGAGGTCGACGCGCGCGAGCAGCGCGGCGCCGATCGCGAAGAACACGAACAGCGGCACGACTCCGGCGCGCTGGCTGCCGCTCCAGCGGATCGCGGCACTGAACGCGAGCGGCCCCAGGATCGCGGAGAAACGCTCGAGCACGGCGAACAAGCCGAAGAACTCGCCCGCTTTGTGCGCCGGCACCATGCTCGCGAACATCGAGCGCGTCAGTGCCTGGCAGCCGCCCATCACCATTCCGACGCCGACCGCCAGCGCGTAGAACAGAGTGCGCGCGGTGTCGCGGTCGACGCTGGTCATGCGCCAAGCGAGCGCCGTGATCCCGACGTAGCACGCCAGCCCGCACAGCACGGCGCGCTTGGGACCGATCCAGCCCGCGAGCCTCCCGAAGAGCAGCGCGCACGGGATCCCGATGAACTGCACGAGCAAGATCGCGGGGATCAGCTCCGCGCTCGACAGTCCGAGCTCCGCGCCGTACAGGGTCGCCATGCGGATGATGGTGTTGATCCCGTCGTTGTAGACCAGCATCGCGGCGAGCAAGAGAAACGCCTGGCGGTAGCGCGGGAGCTCGCGCGCGGTCTCGTACAAGCGCCGCAGCGCGTCGAGCAGCGCCGAGGCTCCGGGATGTTCGTCCGACTCGTACACGCGCGCAGGCTCCGCGACGCGCACGAACAGGGGAATGGCGAACGCGCCCCACCACAGTGCGACGGAAACGAACGCGAGCCGCACCGGCACGCTCGAGCCCTCGGGCAAGCCGAACCAACTGGGCGCGAGGATCCACGCCAAGTTCAGCGCCAGCAGCAGGCCGCCGCCGAGGTAGCCCAGCGCGTAGGCCGAGGTCGAGGCGCGGTCGAGCTCGTCCGCGCGCGCCACCGACGGCAGGAGCGCGTCGTAGAACACGAAACTGCCCGCGACCCCCACGTTGCTCAGCACGAACAGCCACGACGCGAGCTGCCAGTCTCCGCGCTCGATGAACCACATCGCTGCCGTGGCGAGCACGCCGAGCGCGACGAACGCGGCCATCAACGGCTTCTTGCGCGCGGTCGTGTCGGCCAGGGCACCCAGGAACGGCCCGACCAAGGCCACCGCGAGCATGCTCCACTTGGTCAAGTCGGCATAGGTCTCGAGCACTTCGCCGCGGCCCTGCGCGGCGACGTCGCGGTAATACAGCGGAAACAGCGCGGTCACGACCGTCGTGAAAAAGGCCGAGTTGGCGCAGTCGTACAGCGCCCACGCGCGCAGCTCGGGTCGGTGCAGCGCCCAACGCTCGAGCCACGCTGCGCGCGCCGCGCTCGAGCTCGTCCCCATGGAAGTGCGCGGCGCGTCCTAGGGTTTGGAGCCTTCGGTGGCGCTGGTCGTGGACTCGGCCGCCTTCTTCGCCGCCGCCTCGGCCTTGGCGGCGTCCGCCTCGGCCTTGCGCTGCGCTTCGCGCTCGGCGCGGCGCTGCGCGGCCTCGACGCGCCGCGGTTCGTCGGGGTCGTCGCTCCAGTCGAGCGCCACTTCGAGTGTCTGCTCGCCGCGTTGGATCTGGAACAGCTTGCGCGGGGCGCCCTTGGAGACCTCGTTGGAGATGCCGGCCTGGGTCTTGACCGTGTGACCGTCGATCGCGAGCACGACATCACCCGCGAGCAGCCCGGCGCTCTTCGCGCGGCCTTCGGAGACGCTCGCGATCTTGTTGCCTTCCAAGCGCACGCCCATGCGCCGCGGCTCGGGCGCCTTCATGTTCGTGCGGTCCAGCAGCTCGGGCAGATTCGACAGCCCGAAGGCGCTGACCGCCGCGACCACCGCCGAATGGCGCTGATACTCGGGGATCGCCGCGTCGAGCGTGTCGTACTGCGTGTGGTGGTACTTGTTGTAGTTGGAGCGACCCGCCTGCTCCCAGAAGAAGCCCGGCACGCCGGCCTTGAAGAAGGGCCAGTGGTCGCTGTCGGGGCTGACCTGCATGCCTTCGGCGTTGGGCTTGAGCTCGAAGGGCATCTCCGGGGCGAGTCCGAAGAGCGCGGCGCACGCCACGCGCAGTTGCGGCTCCATCTGCGCCGAGCAGCGCAGTCCGGAGAGGTAGTTCGTGCCACCGTCGTGGTTGAGCACGGCGCTGACCTTCGCGAGCTCGCCCGCGTGGTCGCGCACGTAGCCCTCGGATCCGAACAGCCCCTGCTCTTCGCCGCTCCACAGGATGAAGCGAATGGTGCGCTCGGGCTTGGCTCCGGCGCGCATCAGCAGGCGCGCGGCCTCGAGCGTGGTCGCGCAGCCGGTGCCGTTGTCGACCGTGCCCTGGGCGCCGTCCCATGAGTCCAGGTGACCGCACACGATCACGAACTCGTCGGGCTTGCTCGCGCCGACCAGATCGGCGACCACGTTGTATTGCGGCCGCGGTCCCTGGACGAAGGTGTTCTGGATGTCGAACTCGAGCTCGACCGGCGCGCCGCCCGCGAGCTCGCGCCACAGCTGATCGTGGTGCTCCTTGCGCACGCGGATCTGCACCAGCTTGGGGAGCTCGTCCCAAGCGATGCGCGAGTTGCCGTCGGTCAGCAGCAAGTCGCTGCGCGCGCCGCGCAGCTCGCCCAGGCCACCCAGCTCGACGATGGCGTCCTGAACCTTCTCGATCAACTCGTTCGAGGGCTGCGGGGGCTTCTCGAACAGCACGTTGCCGTCCGCGTCCTTGAGCTCGCTGGCCGGCGGCCGCACCAGCCACGCGCCCGGAATGTGCTCCCGCAGCGCGGCGAGTTGCTCCTCGCTGGTGGGGAACGGCAGCGCCTTGCCGCGCGCGGCGCCATGGGTGCCCGGCGTCCACGCAAAGGTGTTGAACTCGAAGTCGAGCTTGCTCGGAGCGACCATGCCACCGCGCCACGGGCCGCGGTCGAAACCGACCGGGAACTCGCCCCACTGCTCCAGGCGTGCCACCAAGCCCAAGCTGGCGAATTGGTCGCGCGTCCACTCGCAGGCCTTGTGCAACTGCGTCGAACTCGTCAGGCGCGGGCCGATGTCCACGCACAACGCGCGCAGATACTCGTCGACGTGGGACTCGCTCGCCTCGAGCGCGAGGATGCGTTCGACTACCTGCTCGGGCGTCGCGGCCGCCTGCGCCGGAGCCGCGGCGGCCGGAGCCGAACCGCTAGCCGGCGCGACCGCGACAGCGCGCGAGTCGTGTTCGTAGGTGCGCGTCGTGAGCGGTGCCGTCGAAGACGACGAAACGCACGCGCTCAACGCGAGGGACAGCGCGGCCAAGGACGACGCGAGGTGCGGGAGCTTCATGGAGGCGAGAGCCTACTGCCGCTCCACGCCGCGGGCCACGCGCGCTCCACTTCCAGCGTCGGCGAGCGGGTGACAGGCGCGGGTCGAGCGGCGTAGGCTCTGCGCATGGCGTCCACGCAGTCTCCGCGGCATGAGCCCTCGCTGGGCTCCGCAACCTTGCTTCTGTTCCCCACCGATCTCGAGCGGCGCCGCGTCGACGACCACGGCGGCGTGCCCCAGGGCTTGGCGCTCTCCGCGCTGTGCGGCTTCGGTCCAGTCGCGGCCGCGGCACGCACGGCCGAGCTCTTGGCCCTGCACCGGCCCGCGCGGGTGCTGCTCGTCGGCATCGCCGGCGCGTACGACACGGAACTGCACCCGATCGGCTCCGCGCTGGAGTTCGACGAGGTCGCGGTCGAGGGCATCGGAGTCGGCGAGGGTCGCGAGTTGCTCGCACCGCCCGCGCTGGGCTTCCCACAGTGGCCCGGACGCCACGGGCAGACCGACGGCGCGATCTTCGACCGCACGCGGCTGGCGAGCGCCAACCCCGAGGCGCGCGGCAAGCTGCTCCTGACCACGTGCGCGGCCTCGGCCAACGCCGCGCAGGCCGCGCAGCGCCGCGAGCGCCACCCCGACGCATTGGCCGAGGACATGGAAGGCTTCGCCGTGGCGACCGCGTGTGCCTTGGCGCACGTGCCGCTGCGCATCGTGCGCGGCATTTCCAACTTGGTCGGCGATCGCGCGCCGGAACGCTGGCGCATTCCGTTGGCGCTCGAAGCAGCGCGCCTGCGGGCACTCGAGATCCTGGAGCGCGGCGAAGGTTGGTCCACCGGCCGATGATCTCGCAGCGCCTGCACGTCGGCATCTCGACCTGCCCCAACGACACCTACACCTTCCACGGGCTCCTGGCGCGCGAGAGCGACGCAGGCGGGCTCGCATTCGAGTTCGAGCTGCTCGATGTGCAGACTCTCAACGAGCGCTGGCTCGCCGGCGAGTTCGACATCGCCAAGACGAGCTTCGCGGCGGCGCTGTCCGCGGCCGAACACTCGCTGGTGTTGCCGGTGGGTGCCGCGCTCGGTCGAGGAGTCGGTCCGGTGGTGCTGGCCCGACCGGGAGCTCGCAGCGCTGACCCGCGCGTGCTCGCTCCGGGCGAACACACCACCGCGACGCTGCTGTGGCGCGTGCTGCATCCCGGTTGCGGCGAGCTGCGCCAGGTGGTGTTCTCCGAGATCATGCCGGCGCTCGCGCGCGGCGCGGCCGACCTGGGCGTTTGCATCCACGAGGGTCGCTTCACGTACCAGCAGCACGGCCTCGAGCTGGTCGAGGATCTCGGAGCGAGCTGGGAGCGCAGCACGGGGTGTGCCCTGCCGCTCGGCGGACTGTTGGCGCGCCGCACGCTGGCGCCGGCGAGCATCGCGCGCGCCGCCCGCGCCATCGGCGCCTCGCTGGACTTCGCGCGAGCGCACCCCGAGCGGGCGCTGAGCTCGATGCGGCGCCACGCCCAGGAGCACTCCGACGAGGTTCTCTGGCAGCACGTCGAACTCTACGTGACCGACGAAACGCGCGCCCTGAGCGCGGACGGGCGACGCGCGCTGGCCGAGTTGGCGCGGCGCGCGCGCGCCGCCGGGCTGACGCCGGCTGAACGCCCACTGCAGGTCTGGGCTCCGCTCCAGGACTAGCCTGGCGCTCGGGTCCCCGCGGGGTCGAACGCGCCGCAAAGGCCGACGCCCGCCGGGCCAAGGTGGCCGCGGCGGGCGTCGAGTGTTCGCGTGGTCGCGCGCGGCGGCGCGCACTACTTCGGCGGCGTCGCTCCGCCAGCATCGCGCAGCTCGAGCATCTCCTTGCGGATGTCTTGGGCGATGTTCTTGACGTCTTGCATGGCCTTGCGGACACGGGCGCAGGCGGCCTTGTTGCCGGCCATGGCCTTCTCAACGTCTTCGCGGGTGGCTTCGAGGGTCTGCACCAGCTTCTGGAAGTTCTGCGTCATCGGTTCACGCTTCCTTGGCTCTCGGGAGTCGCGGTGGTCTGGATGGTGTGGTGGCGGCCGGCACCACGGGAATCGGGCGATCGCGGGGCCCCGGCCGGGCGAGCAGTGTAGGCGAGGCGCGCGGGGTCAGTTCAAGCGCCGAGCACGCCCAAAGCGGGCCGCGGTGCGTCTCAGGGATCCGCGCGGGACCTGTCCAGGAATTCGACGCGCGACCTCAAGTCGATTTCAGATAACGACTTAGGCCTGTGTCGCGCGACCGCGAGGCGCGCTGGACGAGGCCTGCTCCGGGGCCCGTGGAGCCGCGCTCCAGGTCCCAAAAAAACCCGCGCGGAGGCCTCTCGGGGACGGCGGAGCCGGCCCCCGCGGCGCTCAGCGGGCCCGTTTCGCGTGCTTTTTGGCCGGCGCGCTCGAGCCGTTCGCCGCGGAGCGCGGGGCCTCGGCCGCGGCCATGCGCAGGACCTCGCCGAACTCCTCGCGCGTCACGGGCTGCACGGAAAGTCGACTGCCGCGCTGCACCAGAACCATCTTGGCGAGGCGCGGGTTGCGCTTGAGCTCGTCGAGAGTGACCACGCGCTCCAGGGCTCGCAGCGCGACGATGTCGAGCGCGAACCAAGTGGGATTCTCGCGTGTGCTCTTGGGGTCGAATCCCGAATGGCGCGTGTCGAACTGCGTCGGGTCCGGATAGGGACCGCTGGCGACCTCGGCGATGCCGGCGACGCCCGTGGGCTCGGCGTTCGAGTGGTAGAAGAGCACCTGGTCACCGAGCGCCAGCGAGTCCCGCAGGAAGTTGCGCGCCTGGTAGTTGCGCACTCCGTCCCACATCGTGCGGCGCCCCGGCGCGGCCCACAGATCGTCGAACGCGAGCACCTCGGGCTCGGACTTGAGCAACCAGAAACGCTGGGCGGCGCGCGGCATGACGGGGCGATGGTGTTGGCGGGAGCGCATGGGAATCGAACCCACCAACCCCGCTGTTCACGAGGTTCGACCGGCTTTGAAGACCGGGCGGCACACCAGCACCGATCCGCTCCCGCTGTCGTGGCGCGCCACTCCAACAGGCGCGGCACTGGAGCGCAACGGGCTAGCTCAACTCGTCCCGAGCAGCCGCCCGGGCTCGCCCGCGGCGAGCGTGTCCGGCAGCCCCCCCGACCAGCGCCGAACGACGCTCCGCGGACCGCGCGGGGTCGCGCGCCAGCCGACGATCCCGACCGAGAACGGCACGCCACCCGGCCGCGTGTCGATGTCCTCGGGCAGCGCCAGCCGCAGGCCCCGCGCGCCGGTCCAACGCCGCCCGTCGAGGTGAACCAGAACGCGCGCGTCGGTCAAGTCGCCAGGGTTCTCGAGCGCAGCCAGCAGGTCGCGCCGGTGGCGGCGCACCGTGACCGAAGCGGCCGGCTCGCGCGGCGTCTCGCGCAACAGCGGCAGGCGCAGCGCGCGATCGAGCAAGCGCACGCTGCGGCGGCGCACCAAAGGCGCGTCGAGCACCAAGAACGGCCGCGCGCCGCCGTCGGCCTCGGGCAGAGCGAAGCGCGCCGCGAGCAACGGATCGCCGCCGGGCGACCACGAGCCGCCGCTCAAGTCGAAGGTGCGGCGCACGCTCTCCCCGGGACCCAGTCGCGCCTGCTGCGGCAACGCGGGCGCATCGAAGGCTCCGCGCCGCACCACCAGCGAGAGCTCGACCGCTACCTCGAAGGCGAACGGATTGCGCAGCTCGAGCTCGACCTGCCACACGCCGCACCACTCGCCCTGGCTGGCCAAGTGCGTCTGGGCACCGATCGCGAGCTCGCCCACGCGGACCGGATAGCCGCCGCGATCCTCGGGCGCGAGGTGGACCAGCGCGCGGATCGCCAGCGCTCGCCGCGGCTCGGTGGTGGTCAGCGCGTTGAACGGCGTGCGGCAGGCCGCGAGCAGCTCGTGCGGGTCGTCGACGTCGAAGCAGAAGCGCTCGCAATCCCAGGGCGTGGGCCCTGCGAGTCGCCAGTCCTGGAAGCGCGCGCCGATGGCCATCAGCGCTTCGTCGCGCGCGAAGGCGCGGTCGCGCTCGGTCGGGCGCTCGAGCCCGAGCAGCGGCGCCAGCCCGAGATCGCGCGCCTCGAGCGCAACCGAGCGCCGCGTCGTCGCGACGCGCACCGAGAGTCGCTGCCCGCGCTCGGCCAGTTTCGCCGCCAGCGCGGGCAGGAGCTCGGGCTCGCGCAGCTCGATCAGGTGTTGCGGGTGCGTGCCGGCCGCGTTGCCGCGCAGCGCCAGCGCGCTGTCGAGCCAGGCCAGCGGCTCGCCCGAGAATTCGGCGCTGAACCAACTGCCGGCGTCGAGCTCGTGCAACTCCGTCGGCGAGTGCGCCGCGAGCGCGCCGCTTCCGTCGGTGGTGCGGTCGAGCGTCGCGTCCGCCAGCAACACGAGCTCGCCGCCGGCGCACGCGCGCACGTCGTAGGCCACGCCGTCGAGTCCCAGCCCGACGGCGCGTTCGAGGCTCGCCAGCGAATTCTCCGGAGCCTCGCGCGGCGCTCCGCGCCATCCGAAGATCCACGGCGGCCCGGGCGCGAGCTCGCCGTTCTCGCCGATCGAATCGATGCGCCTGCGCTCCACGGGAGAAGCATGATTCCGTGCGCGCGAGCGCGGTCAAGCGCGGGTCCTGGCGGCGCACGCTCGGCATGGACGCGCGCGCGGCGCCGCGCGAAGATGGCGAGCTCGATGGACGCCCGCGAACTCGATCTCGACGCGCAGCGCCTGCGCTACGCGGTCCTCGGCGTGGCGACGACGACGCTCGCCGCCGTGGTCCTGTACGTGATCGAGAGCGGACTCGGCGGCATCGGCCCACTGATGCTCGCCGCCACGGCCGTGTTCTTCAGCAAGCTCGCGATCTTCGGCGGCAACATCGAGCAGTACCGCTTCAACCCCTGGGAGCTCGGACTGATCGCCTGGGTGCTCGACGCCTGGGTCACGTGCGCGCTGCTGCTCGGGATTTCGAGCTTCAAGCGCTTGCCGCTCGCGGGCAAGGCCTTGGCGGAGGCGCACCTGCGCGCGGGCAACACGCTGCGCGAGTACCCCGGACTGCGCCGGCTGGCCTTCTCGGGCATCGCGGTGCTGGTGTTCCTGCCGATCCCAGGTTCCGGCGCGGTCACCGGCACGCTGGTCGGTCAGTTGGTCGGCCTCAGCCGCATCGCCACCTTGGTCGCCGTGCTGATCGGCGCCGCGCTCGCCGTGGTGACCTACGCGGCGGTCGCGGCCTTCCTCGGCGCGCAATTCGAGGCCATGCTCACCAACCCTTGGGTCCTGCTGGCGAGCATCGCCGGGCTGTGCGTGTTCTGCTGGCTGGCCTGGTTGAAAGTCAAACGCGAACTCCAGCGCTCGTGAGCGTGCATCCAAGCCCGCGGCGCGAGCGTAAACCACAACGAACGAGCACGCGCCATGAGCATGATGCAGGAGAGCCAAGCCACGACCCCGCGCCTCGACGAAGTCGTGATCGTCGGCCGCGCGGACAGTTGGATCGGGCTGGTCGATTCCGCGACCCAGGGCGCGGTCGATGCGGCGCAGCTCGCGGTGCGGCCGCTGTCGCGAACCGCGGAGCTGCTCGAATGCGTCCCGGGTCTGATCGTCACCCAGCACTCGGGCGCGGGCAAAGCCAACCAGTACTTCCTGCGCGGCTTCAACCTCGACCACGGCACCGATCTGAGCGTGTCGTTCGAGGGCACGCCGCTCAACCTCCCTTCGCACGGCCACGGTCAGGGCTACACCGACCTCAACTTCTTGATGCCGGAGCTCGTCGAGCGCGTCAGCTTCCGCAAGGGCCCGTACTTCGCGGACGTCGGAGATTTCGGCTCCGCGGGCGCGGTCGAGATCACCTATGTCGACGCGCTCGAGCGCCCGATCCTGCGCGGACAGTTCGGCGCCGACGACTACGCGCGCGGCTTCGTCGCCGACTCGCACCCCTTCGCCGAGGGTCAGTTGCTGGTGGCCTTCGACGTGTTCCAGCACGACGGGCCGTGGACCAACCCCGACGACCTACGGCGCTTCAACGGAATGGCGAAGTGGAGCCGCGGGAGCGAGAGCGAGGGGCTGAGCGTCGCGCTGGTCGGCATGGACAGCCAGTGGAACGCGACCGACCAGATTCCCTCGCGCGCGGTGGCCTCCAATCTGCTCAATCGCTACGACGCGGTCGATCCGACCGATGGCGGCGCGGCGAGCCAGATTTCCGCCATCGGCGAGTGGCACCACGCCACGGCCGACTCCAGCTCCAAGATCACCGGCTTCGCGCGCCACAGCGACCTCGAGCTGTACTCGAACTTCAGCTATTTCCTCGACGATCCGGTCAACGGCGATCAGTTCGCTCAGCTCGACGAGCGCAACACCTACGGGCTGGACGCGCGCCACGAGCTGCCCGCGAGCTTCGCCGGGCGTCCCATGGAACACTCCTTCGGGTTGCAACTGCGCGAGGACCACATCGACAACGGCCTGTCGAAGACCAAGGCGCGCGCGCTGCTCTCGAAGACGCGCGAGGACCAGATCGACGAGCTCTCCGTGGGCGCGTGGTACCAGAACGAGCTCGAATGGAACGGCTGGTTCCGCACCGTGGCCGGCCTGCGCGGCGACGCCTTCGAGTTCGACGTCGACAGCGACGACATCGCCAACAGCGGCGAGGCCTCGGAGCAGATCGCCAGCGCGAAGCTCTCCTTGATCTTCGGCCCGTGGGCCCAGAGCGAGCTGTACCTGAACGCCGGTCAGGGGTTCCACTCCAACGACGCGCGCGGCGTCACGACCACCATCGACCCCGTGAGCGCCAACGCCGTCGCACCGGTCGATCCACTGGTGCGCACCGAGGGCGCGGAGCTCGGCCTGCGCTCGTCCGTGGTGGAGGGTTTGGAGAGCAGCTTCTCGGTGTGGTTGCTCGACAGCGACAGCGAGATCGTGTTCGTCGGCGACGCCGGCACCACCGAGCCCAGCCGTCCGAGCCGGCGCTTCGGCGTGGAGTGGACCAACGACTGGAGCTTGGGCGAGCGCTGGGTGATCGACTTCGACGCTGCCTGGTCGCGCGCGCGCTTCCGCGACAGCGATCCCGCGGGAGACCACGTTCCGGGCGCGCTGCGCACGGTGCTCTCCGCGGGCCTGACCTGGATGCCTCGCGAGAGCCTCTCCTGCGCGCTGCGCGCACGCCATTTCGGCCCGCGCGACCTGATCGAGGACGCCAGCGAGCGCTCGAGCGAGTCGACGCTGGTGAACTTCGCGCTCGGTTGGCGCGTGGATCAACGCTGGAGCGTCGAGTTGGGCGTGTTCAACCTCTTCGACGAGCGCGCCAACGACATCGAGTACCTCTACGACTCGCAACTCCAGGGCGAGCCCGCCCCGGTGAGCGACGTGCACTTCCATCCCGCCGAGCGCCGAACGCTGCGCTTGGGCATCGAAGCCAGCTGGTGATGCGCCACGCGGCGAGATCCATGGCGCGGCGCGCGCTCGCGCTGCGGCTCGCCGCGCCCGCCGCTGGCACGGACACGCGCTTCTCGCGCATCCTCACGGCGTCGCTCTTGGCCCACATGACGGTCGCGACGGCCTATGCCGCCTGGGAGCTCGCTCGCGCAGCGGCTCCCGCGGAGCGCGCGCTGACCTTCGAGTGCCGTGAGCTCGCCTATGCCGAGCGCGCGCCGCGGTTCGATGCAGCGGAGCCGCACGAGCACGAGCAAGAGCGCGAACGCGACGTGACCCCGAGCGCGGAGCCCAGCGACGAGCCGCGACTGGTGGAACAGGAATTCCCCGAGCCCGCAGAGCCGCCCGAGGTCCGCTCCCTCGCCGCAGGCGCGCCCAGGCTCGTCACCGATGAGCTCCCGCGGCTGCCGTGGGAGTTCGCCTCGCGCGCCCAGGCGCGACGGCAGGCGGCACGCGCCGAACGAAGCGCGCGAAACGAGGCGCCCGCAGCTTTCGACGCGCCCGCGGCGGCACCGGACGATGCCGCGACCCAACCCGCGGCACCCGCGAGCGCCGCTCGGCCCGATTACGCGACCAATCCAGCTCCGCCCTATCCGCGCTCCGCACGCGCCCGCGGTTGGGAGGGTACGTGCGTGCTGTCGGTGCGCGTGCGCGCGGACGGCAGCGTCGAGGACGTGACGCTGGTCACTTCGTCGGGGTTCGACGTGCTCGACGCGGCGGCGCTCGAGGCCGTGCGAGGCTGGAGCTTCTTCGCGGCCCGCGTCGGGGGTCGAGCGTGCGCCTCGATCGTCGAGGTCCCGATCGTCTGGCGGCTGGCGCGCTGAGCGCGACGTCACACGATCTCGACCGCGACGCCCGAACTGGGCTTGAAGCGCCCGATCCGCTGGCACGGCAGCTTGCGAGCCGCGAGCTCGCGCTCGAGCACCGGCGCCTGTTGGGGTGAGACGACGATCAACAATCCACCGGAGGTCTCGGCGTCGAACAGCAGGTTGAGCAACGGCTCGGCGAGCGCGCCCACGACGCGCACTTCGTCCTTCAGCCCCGCGCGCCCGCGCTTCGCGCCGCCGGAGTTCAGTCCGCGAACGGCGAGCTCGAGCACCCCAGGAAACAGCGGCACGCGCGCGCTCTCGATCTCGAGCGTGACGCCACTCGCCACTGCGACGTTGCGCCCGTGGCCGACCAACCCGAAGCCCGTGATGTCGGTGCAGGCGCGCGCGCCCGCCGCGAGCATCGCCTCGGCTGCGGCCGCGTTGAGCAGCGCCATCTGCTCGACCGCCGGCAGCATCGCGCTCCACTCGATCTTCTGGCCCTTCGCGGCGGTCGTCATCGTCCCCATGCCGAGCGGCTTGGTCAGGTACGCGAGGTCTCCGGCGCGCGCGCCGCTGTTCGCGGTCATGCGCGCGGGATCGACCACGCCCGTCACCGCCAGACCGAACTGCAACTGGCCCTGCACGGTGTGGCCGCCGGCGATGCACGCACCGGCCTCGCGCGCCTTGTCGAATGCGCCGCGGTGGATCTCGGCGATCCACTCGCTCGGGCAGTCCTTGGGCAACGAAGCCAACACCAGCGCGCTGACCGGTCGACCGCCCATCGCGTACACGTCGGAGAGCGCGTTGGCAGCCGCGATCGCGCCGTACCAATAGGGGTCGTCGACCACCGGCGGAAAGAAGTCGACCGTCTGCACCAGCGCCAGCGAAACGCCCGCGGGCAGACCCTCTCCCTGCCCCAGCAGCACGACACCGGCGTCGTCCATGGTCTGGGGTCCAACGAGCAATCGCTCGTCGCTGGAGGTCGAGAGGCCGCGCAACACGTGCGCGAGTTGCCCTTGGGGCAACTTGCCCGCTCAACCCGCGCAGTCGGCGAAGTCGACGAGTCGCTTGTGGGGATGGTCGCTCATGCGGCGCGCATCTTAGCCTCGACCCGGCAGCAGTCGACGCGCGCTGCCTCAGCTCTCGCGCGCTGCGTCGAGCAGCGCCGCGTGCTTGGCCGGACCGCGCAGCGCGATCCACACCACCAGCGCGACGGCGACCGCCGCGACGCCCAACGCAACGCCCCACCACAGGCCCGGCAAGCCCATGTCGCGCCGGAACGTCAACCACCACCCCAAGGGCAAGCCGAGCGCGTAGTAGCCCAGCAGATTCGCGATCGCCGTCGGCAACGTGGTGCCGATCGCACGCAGCACGCCACTGGCGACGACCTGCAGGCCATCGAAGAGCTGGAATGCCGCGGCGACGGGCATGCTCGCGGCCGCGAGCGCGATCACGGCCTCGTCGCTGGTGTACCAGCTCGGCAGCTCGACGCGCAGCACCCAGAACAGCACGGCGCACACGGCCATCAGCGCGCCCCCCAGTGCGAGCGCCGCCCACGATGCGGTCTGCGCGTCCTGCGCGCGCCGCTCGCCCATCAAATTGCCGACGCGCGTCACCGCGGCCAGTCCGACGCCGAGCGGCAGCATGAACGACAGCGACGCGAGATTGAGCACGATCGAGTTGGCCGCGAGCTCCGCCGTGCCGAGCATCCCGGCCCACAGTCCGGCGATCTGGAAGCCCCAGATTTCGGCCGCGAAATGCGCTCCCTGGGGTGCGCCCACCTTGAGGATCGCGAGCAGCGCGCGCGGCTCGAACGCGGCAGCGCTCCACGGCACCCAGGCCCCGGCGTGGAGCTTCCCGGCGCGGATCAGCGCGATCAGGAGCACCGGCATCGCCGCCTGCACGATGCTGGTCGCGACGCCGGAACCAACCGCGCCCAGCGCGGGTGCGCCGAAGTGCCCCCAGATGAAGATCCAATTGAGCGCGACGTTGAGCACGTTGGCGCCCAAGGCGGTGAGCAGCGCCGGCCGCAGGATTCCACGGCCCTGCAGGTACTGGCGCAGGGCGGAGTAGGCCAAGAACAGCGGGATCGACGGCAATTGCACCAGCACGTAGTCGTGCGCCACCGCCGACACCGCCGGATCCTGGCCGCTGGCCACGAGCAAGGGCTCCGCGAACAACCACAGCAGCGCGACGGGCAAGCTCGCCAGCACCGCGATCACGATCCCGCGCTGCAGAGCGAGCGCGACCGCGCGTGCATCGCGCGCTCCGTGTGCCTGAGCGATGAACGGGTCGATGCCGAGCACCAGTCCCATCGCGACCATCGCCGTGCCGACCTTGACGATGTTGCCCAGCGCCACTGCGCCGACCGCATCGCGCCCCAACCGCCCGACCATCAACAGATCGACGACGCCCAGCGACATCATCGACAACTGCGTCAACATGATCGGCACCGCGAGCCGCAGGAGCTCGCGCGCTTCCGACCTCACGGAGCTCGGCATGGCATGCATCGGGCCGCAGGCGCTGCGGGACTTGGGGCTGGCGCGTGCGGCGCGCAGGGCGCGGCAGTCTACGCTCGCTCAAGCGAAACGAAACCGGCGCGCGGCGACGAATCCGAGCAGCAGCGCGCCCGACGTCAAGTAGGCCAACGCGGGCAGCGCGCTGCTCGGGCCGGACTGGAAGATCATCAGCCGGTGCAGCGCGTTCATGGTCGCTCCGCTCGGCAACTGGCCGCCCAGGGCCTGCATCCAGCGCGGCGTGACCTCGATCGGCCACCAACATCCGCCGAGCGCCGCGAGCAGGTTCGAAGCGAGCACGCCCAGGCCGATCACTTGTCCTTCGGTGGCGACGAGATTGGCGAACAACAGCGCGAGCGAGCTCACGAAGGCGGCCCAGGCGCACAACACCAGCGCCACGACCCAGGCGTCGGGCCCCCACTCGAGCCCGAAGAACAGCGTGCCAGCGGCGGCCGCGTAGGCGATCTGCAGCAGTCCGAGCCCGTACACGCCGCACCATTTGCCGAGCACGATCGCGCCGCGCGAGAGCGGCGCCGATGCCAAGCGACGCGTCAGACCCTGGCGCCGCTCGAGCAACGAGCCCATCGCACCCGAGGTGAGCAGCAACACCAGCGTGAACATCACCAGCGTGCCGGGAATCGACTGCTCTTTTCCGCTGGGGATGCGCACGCGCGTTCCGGCCGGGCGCACGTCGAGGGACAGCGCGCGCGGCCAAGCCGCCAGCTCGGCGAAGCTCTCGGGCGTTTGCTCGCGGCGGCGCGCGGCGTTGGTGACGACGTCGGCCAACACCCCGAACGCGGCGCGCGAAACGCGGAAGCGGTCGAGCTCGGTCGCGTTGCCGCCCTCGGGACGCAACAGTCGCACGCTGGTCTCTCGGCCAGCCAGCACGGCCGCGTCGAAGCCGGCGGGCACCTCGACGACGCGCGCGGGTCGGGGAGCATCGGGCGCGAACTCGGCCACGCGCGCGACCTCGTAGTCCAAGCCCTGGAGACGCCGCTCGAGCTCGTCGACCAACACGCCGCCGGCGTCCGGAACGACCAGCGTCAGTGGGTCCTTGGGGTGGTCGGTGCCGCTCGATCCGCCCTGGATGGCGGTGAAGAAGTAGAAGAACACCAGCGGCATGGCGAAGGTCCAGATCCAGGTCTCGCGCTGGCGCAGCACGCGCCGCAGGTCGTTGCGAGCGACGACCAGGACATCGCGGATCATGCGCCACCTCGCGCGAACGAGCGCATGCGCAGCGCGGCGCACGCCAGCAAGGCGGTTCCGATCGCTCCCAGCCCGACGAACGCCAGCGCGAGCTCGAGCGGGCGCGGATCCCCGTAAATCAGCCCCTTCAGGATCTCCATCGACCAGCCGTTGGGGGTGAAGCGCCCGACGCCGCGCAGCCACTCGGGCATGGCCTCGAACGGGATCATCGAGCCGCCCACCATCAACAGCGGAAAGAGCAGCAAATTGCCCAGCATCCCCGCCGCGCGCTGGGTGCTGGCGATGAGCTTGAGCGTCGCCATCAAGGTGAACAACACCGCGCCCGCGAAGCTCGACCACAGCAGCGCAAGCGGAACGCGCGCCGGCGCGATGTCGAACACCACGACCGCGATCGCAAGCGCGATCGCGCTGATGGCCGCCATCAACACCCACCCCGCGAGCACCTTCCCCAACAGCGCCGGGACCGCGCCGCTGGGCCCGACGGCGATGCGCCGCAACGCGCCGAGCTCGCGCTCGCGCCACACGTCGTCCGCCAGGCCCTCGGCGATGAACATCAAGGCCATCAGCAGCATGCTGGGGAAGTACAGGCTGGCGAGCGAGCGCTCGCCGTGCGCCGGTCCAGTCTCGGGAGGGATCACGGTCTCGACCGTGATCGCCGGCGGAAAGAGCAATGGTGCGACGCGCTCGATGCCGTGGCGCATGCGCACGCTGGCCTCGGCGATCCGCAGGTCGGTCAACGCGTCGTCATCGTCGGTGAACTCCGCGGCGATCGACTTCAGCTCGTCGCCGACGACGCGCTGCAGGTAGAACGTGCCTTCGCACAGGATCTCGAGCGCGCTCCGAGGAATCGCCGGCAAGATGCGCTGCGCGGGGTTGGTCACGAGCTCGAGCGTGGACGCGCGCTCCTCGAGCACGGCCTCGCCGAAGCCCTCGGGGATGACCAGCAGCGCCGAGGCCTCGCCGGCATCCATGCGTTCGCGCGCCACGCTCTCCTCGAGCGTTTCGGCCTCGATCACCTTGGCGCGCTCGCTCGACAGCGCGCTCACCAGCAGGCGCGAGAGAAAGCTGTCGTCGCGGTCGACGACGAACACGTGCGCGCGCGGCGCGGGCCCGCCGCGCCCCCCCATCGCGAGCACGATCAGGCCCCCGATCACCAGCGGGATGCCGATCCACATCGCGAGTGCCCACGGATCGCGCCAGCGCCGCACCAGGTCCTTGCGCGCCGCGGCCAGCATCATCGGCCCCAGCACGCTGCTCACTCGCGCAGCTCCTTGCCGGTCAACGCGATGAACAGGCTCTCCAGGCTCGGCTGGCGCAGGCTCGTCTCGCGCACCTCGCACCCGGCGCTCGAGAGGCAGGCGAAGATCGAAGCCAAGCGCCGCGAGGCGTCGCGGACCGAGAGCGTCAGCGAGCTCGCGTCGAGCGCGACGATCTCCAGCTCGCCCAGGGGCTCGAGCGCCCCTCGCACGAGCTCGGGCACGAACGTGCCCGCCAAGAGCAACACGTCGCGCTCTCCCAGCCGAGCGCGCAGCGTCGCCAGGTTTCCGGCCGCGATGACCTTGCCGTGGTCGACGATCGCCAGCTCGTCGCACAGGTCCTCGGCCTCCTCCATGTAGTGCGTCGTGTACAACACGCAGGCGCCCGCGGCCGCGCGCCGCTTGACGAGCTCGAGCAGCTTCACGCGCGACTGCGGATCGACGCCGACGGTCGGCTCGTCGAGCAACAAGGCCTGCGGTGTGTGCACCACGGCGCAACCGAAGTTGAGCCGTCGCTTCATGCCGCCGCTGAAGTGCGCGACACGCTCCTTCGCGCGGTCGGCGAGTCCGAGCTCCTCGAGCACGTCGTCGACTCGCGCCCGCAGCGTCGCGCCGCGCAAGCCGTAGAGCGAGCCCCAGTACGCGAGGTTCTCGCGCGCGTCGAGGTCGTCGTACAGGGCCAACTCCTGGGGGACGACTCCCAGCGAGCGCTTGGCCTCGCGCGCCTCGCGCTGCACGTCGTAGCCGAGGACGCGCACGCGGCCCGCGCTCGGGGCGAGCAGCCCACTGATGCAGCCGATGGTGGTCGACTTGCCGGCGCCGTTGGGCCCGAGCAGGCCGAAAATCCGGCCGGGCTGCGCGGTGAACGAGACCTGCTCGACGGCCAGCGTCTCGCCATAGCGCTTGGACAGGGACTCGACTTCGATCACGGGTTCGATCCTCGGGCGTTGCGTGCCGCTGACGGCCGACATCCTTCGCGGAATCTCGAGCGAACGCGCGGGCTCACACCACCGCTGCCCGCAGTGCTCGCTCGAGCAGCTCGGCGTCGCCCGCGAGCAGCGTGCGCGGATCGAGTAGCACGGCGCCGTCCTGCACGCGCGCGAACACCGGCGGCTCTCCCCGGCGCAGGGCCAACGCCAGCTGCGCCGCGCTCGCCCGCGCGTGGGTCACGCGCAACGCGAACGTCGGCAGGAACACTCCGGGAGCGCTGCCGCTTCCCGGCTGCGACTGCTCGGCAACGACCTCGATCGCGCAATCAGCCACGCTGGCGAGCCGGCTGGCGAGCTCGCGCGCGCGCGTCTCCATCTCCGCGGCGCTGGCCCGCAGCATCGCACGCGAGGGGATCTCGTCGCCGCGCCCGGCGAGGTACAGCTCCAGCGTGCGCTCCAGGCCCGCGATGGTCGCCTTGTCTTGGCGCAGCGCGCGGTAGACCGGGTTTCGGCGCAAGGCCGTGATCGTCGCGCGCTTGCCGACGAGCAAGCCCGACTGCGGCCCGCCCAGCAACTTGTCGCCGGAGAACGTGACCACGTCGACACCGGACTCGACTGCGTCGCGCACGCGCGGCTCCTCGCGCATCGACGCCGGGAGCGGCTCCAGCCCGTCGCCTTCGAGCAGGCCCGAGCCGAGGTCGAAGGCCGTGGGCAACTTGGCGCGCGCGCCGAGCTCGGCCAAGGCGCGCGGCTCGACCTCCTCCGTGAAGCCCTGGACGCGGAAATTCGAGGTGTGCACCTTCATCAGCAGCGCGGTGCGCTCGCCGATCGCCGAGCGGTAGTCCTCGATGCGCGTGCGGTTGGTCGTGCCGACTTCCCGCAGCACCACGCCCGCGCGTTCCATCACGTCGGGCACGCGGAACGAGCCGCCGATCTCGACCAGCTCACCGCGGCTGACGATCACTTCGTCGCGTCGCCCGCGCTCCAGGAAGGTGTTGAGCAACAGGTACACGGCGGCGGCGTTGTTGTTGACCACGATGCCGGCCTCGGCCCCGGTCAGGCGTTGGAGCAACGCCGACAGGCGCTCGTCGCGCTGGTTGCGCTCCCCGCTCTCGCGGTCGACCTCGAGCACGCAGTACGAGCTGGCCGCGCGCGCCATGGCCTCCGCGGCCTCGACGTGCACCGGGGCGCGGCCCAAGCCCGTGTGCAACACGACACCGGTGGCGTTGACGACGCGCACGATGCCGGCGCGGCGCTCGCGCTCCACGCGTTCGCTCAGGGCCGCCGCGAGCTCGCCGCGCGCCAACTGATGGCCGAGCCGTGTCGCGTCGAGCGTTCCGGCCTTGATCTCGCCTCGCCAGGCTTCCAAAACGTCGCGGACGAACCCGACCCACAGCTCCCGCGGAACACGCGCAGCCGGCTCCACGAGCGCCGCATCGTGCAGCACTTCCTCGACCGAGGGCAACAAGCGGAATGCTTCAGCGCGCGGATCGGTCTTCGACGACATGCGCTCAGTGTACGCCGCCACCAGTAGAATCCGCCGCCGTGAGTCGTCCCTGGAAATTGCGTCGCCCGGATTCGAGCGTGGTCGCCGAGCTGGTGCGGCGCAACGGAGTGCCCGAGGTCGTGGCCCAGGTTCTGGCCGCGCGCGGGCACGTCGCGGGCGACGCCACCACGCGCCATCTCGAGGCCAGCTTGCACGCGCTGCACGACCCAGCGGAATTGCCCGGGATGGAGCGCGCGTCCGAGCGCATCGCGCTCGCGATCGAGCGCGGCGAGACGATCTTGGTGCACGGCGACTACGACGTCGACGGCGTCACGGGCACGGTGCTCTTGATGCGCCTGTTCCAACTGCTCGGCGCGCGCGCCCAGTGGCACATCCCGCATCGCCTGACCGACGGCTATTCGTTCGGCGCGCACTCCGTCGAGCGCGCGCGCTCGAGCGGCGCCAAGCTGGTGATCAGCGTCGACAACGGGACCTCGGCGGCGGCGACCATCGCCGAGCTCGCGGCCGCGGGCGTCGACACCATCGTGACCGATCACCACGAGCCCCCGCTCGGCGCGCTGCCCGAGGCCGTCGCGATCGTCAATCCGAAGCTGGCCAGCTCGCGCTACCCGTTCCGCGAGCTGTGCGGTGCGGGCGTCGCCTTCAAGCTCGCCTGGGGTGTCGCGCAGCGCATCTCCGGCGCGCGGCGCGTACGCGACGACCTGAAGCGCTTCCTCAGCGATGCCATGGCCTACGTGGCGATCGCGACGGTGTGCGACGTGGTCCCGTTGGTGCTAGAGAATCGCGTGCTCGCGAGGCGCGGACTGAGCGCGCTCGAAGGCACGACCAACGTCGGGCTCAAGGCCCTGCTCGCGGCCTGTGGCCTGGCGGGCCAGCCGTTGCTCGCCGAGGACGTGGGCTTCAAGATCGGCCCGCGGCTCAACGCGGCGGGTCGCTTGGACACGGCGGCGCGCGCCGTCGAGCTCCTGCTCAGCGACGATCCGCTGCGCGCGCGCGAGCTGGCCCAAGGGCTCGAGGCCTTGAATCAAGAGCGCAAGCGCGTCGAGGCCCTGATCTGCGCCCAGGCCTTCGAGCAAGCGGCGCGCTTCGCCGACCCGCGCGCGAATCCGGTGCTGGTGCTCGCGGGCCAAGGTTGGCATCCGGGCGTGGTCGGCATCGTCGCGGCGCGCGTGTCGACGCGCTTTCAACGGCCGTCGCTGGTGATCGGTCTCGAGGGTGACCGCGGGCGCGGCAGCGCGCGCTCGGTCGCCGGTTTCGACGTGCTCGATGCGCTGCACGGCGGACGCGAGTACTTCTTGCGCTACGGCGGTCACGCCCAGGCCGCGGGTTGCGAGATCCTGGCCGAGCACGTCGACGCGGCGCGCCATGCGATCTGCGCGCGGGCGACCGAGTTGCTCGCCGGGTCCGAGCACGCGGCGCAGCCGCTGTGGATCGACGGCGAGCTCTCCTTCGAGCACATCGACGAGCGCTTGATGCGCCACATCGACGCGCTCGAGCCCTTCGGCGAGCGGAACGAGAAGCCCGTGCTGATGTCGAGCGACGTGCGACTGGCCGAGCTGCCGCGTGTCGTCGGCGAGGACCGCACCCACATGATCCTGCGCGTGCGGCGCGGTGAGCGCGTGCTCAAGGCGTTGGCTTTCGGGATGGCCGCGCGCCAATCGGAGTTGGCGCTAGGTCTCCCGTTGCACTTGGTGCACACGCCGCGCTGGAACGTGTTCCGCGGCGAGAAGACACTGGAGCTGTTGATCCACGACTTCCGTGTCGGCGCGGTGCCGGTGGCGTAGCGCCGCTCGCGCTCAACTCCGGCAGCGCGCCGCGAGCAGCGCGAGCTCGGAGCTCGCTCCCAAGATCCGCGCGGCGAACACCGCTCGCTCGCGCTCGCTGGTCAGCGTGCGAGCTTCGCGCGCCAGCGCCGTCAACCACTGGTCGCGCCGCCGCGCCGAGATCCGGGACAGGATCCGGCCGCGCTCGAACTCCGTGAAGGCCACGGCCGGCAGCCGCGCCCGCACCAAGCCGCGCGTGCGCAACAGCGCTTGCTCGCTCTTCAAGTTGACGATCTTGAGCGCCGCGCAACTGTCGTCCTCGACGTGGATCGAGAGCCCCGAGAGCGTCGTCCTCGGCAACCACGCGCCGCAGCGCAAGGTCTGAGCGCAGGCGAGCGCGATCGACTTCAACCCGCGGCGTCGACGCGACGCGTCACGCTCCTCCGCGAGCCAGCGCGCGACCGGCACGAAGCCCTCGAGCGCGCGCGTGAGCAGGAACGACTCGGCGCCCAACGGAGCGCCGCCGCGCTCGCCGAGCGCGACCAACTGCGGAGCCGCGACCCCGTTGGCCTGCAGGTGGCAGATCAGGTTCCACTGCCGGGCGGCGCGCGAGGTGCTGCGCGGGTGCGTCAGTCGTGCACGCAGGCCCTCGATCCCGCCCGAGGGGAAGCGCTGGAGCAGCAGCAGGCCCGTGCCCGCTCCGCGCGGTCGCTCGCGCTGTCGGCCGCGCTCGTCGGGCGTCCCGGGCAACGGAACCTCGAGCGCCGCACCGCGCGGGCGGATGCGATCGGCCGTGACCAAGGCCGGCGGGTCGGCCAGGAAATCGTCGAGCGCGTGCGCGCCCAAGGCTTCGAGCGAAGCGATGTCCGGCGCGAGCTTGAGCAGGCCTTTCGACGCGGAGTCCACCGCCGCGCAGTGTACGCGACCGAGTGCTCCTCGCGGAACGGCGCGGCGCCGTTCTCGCGCTCGTGATTCCCCGCCGCGCCGCTACGATCCGCCCATGCCGAGACTCTTCTTGCTCGACGGGACCGCGCTGGCCTATCGCTCCCACTTCGCGCTGCAGCGCTCGGGGCTGACCACGCCCGAGGGCCAGCCCTGCGGTGCGACCTACGGCTTCGCATTGACCCTGCGCCGCATCCTCGACAACGAGCACCCCGAGCGCATCGCGGTGGCCTTCGATCCGCCGGGGCCGACCTTTCGTCACCGCCAGTACGGCGAGTACAAGGCGACGCGCGAGAAGATCCCCGACGAGCTCGTGGCGCAGCTCGACTGGCTGCGCGAGCTGGTGCGCGCCCACGGCATCCCGATCTACGAGGTGCGCGGCTACGAAGCGGATGACGTGATCGGGACGCTCTCGACCGCGGCAGCCAAGCGCGGCTGGGAAGTACTGATCGTCTCGGGCGACAAGGACATGATGCAGCTCGTCGACGAGCACGTGACGCTCTACAACGTGTTCAAGCAGGGAGTCGACGTCGCGCTCGAGAGCTTCGAGGCCGTGAAGGAGAAGTTCGGCACGACGCCCGACCACGTCATCGACGTGCTCGCGATCATGGGTGACGCCTCGGACAACGTCCCGGGCGTCCAGGGCATCGGCGAGAAGGGCGCGATCAAGCTGATTTCCGAGTTCGGCTCGGTCGCGGGCGTGCTGGCTGGACTCGAGCGCGTCAAGGGCAAGGCGCGCGAGCACCTCGTGCGCGACCGCGAGAACCTGCTGCTGTCGCTGGACCTGGTGACGATCCGGCGCGACGTGCCGCTCGACCCCGGGATCGACGAGTTGCCGCGCTACGAGCCAGACGCTCGAGCCACGGCCGAGTTCTTCCGCCGCATGGGCTTCGTCAGCTTGCTCAAGAAGGTCGAGCAGCGCGTGGCGGTCGCGGAAACGCGCGACTACCGCTGCATCCAGAGCGAGAGCGAGCTGGACGAGATGCTGCGCGAGCTGCGCGCCGCGGGCGCCTTCGCGCTCGACAGCGAAACCACCAGCCTGTTCCCGCTCGAAGCGCAGCTGGTCGGACTGTCGTTCTCGTGCTCCAGCGGAAAGGCCTGGTACGTACCGTTCAACGCGGAGCCGCCGCTGCTCGCCGGCGGTCGCGCCGCGCTGCTCGAGCGACTGCGGCCGATCCTGTGCGACGCCGGGCTGGTGCGCGTCGGCCAGAACCACAAGTACGACGCGCTGGTACTGCGCTCCCACGGCGTGCGCCTTCCCGCAGCCCAGTTCGACACGATGGTCGCGTCGTTCACGATCCATGGCAGCACGCGGCGCCACAACCTCGACGAGCTCGCGCTGACCTACTTCGGCATCGCGAAGATCCCGACCAGCGAGCTGATCGGCAAGGGCGCCAAGCAGATCACCATGGACCAGGTCGCGGTCGCCAAGGTCGCCGAGTACGCCTGCGAGGACGCCGACGTCACCTGGCGACTGTACGAGGTGCTGGCGAAGGAGCTCGGCGAGACCCACAACGAGCGCCTGTTCCGCGAGCTCGAGATGCCGCTCGTGCCAGTGTTGACTGCCATGGAAGAGCGCGGGATCCGCATCGACGTGGCCTTGATCGAGGAGCTCGGCCGCGAGCTCGAGTTGGAAATCGCCCAGCGCCAGAGCGAGTTCGCCAAGCTGGCCGGCGAGGAGCTCAACCTCAACAGCCCCAAGGCGCTCGGCGAGCTGTTCTTCGAGAAGCTCAAGATCCACGAGCAGGCCGGGATCAAGCGGCCGCGCAAGACGCAGACAGGCTACGCCACCGACTACGACACGCTCTCGCAGGGCTACGGCGACGTCGAGATCGTGCGCCAGCTGCTCGAGTACCGCGAGTTGCAGAAGCTCAAGGGCACCTACGTGGACGCCTTGCCGCGCTACGTCAACCCGCGCACGGGACGCGTGCACTGCTCGTTCAGCCAGGTGACGGCGGCGACCGGGCGACTGGCATCGAGCGACCCGAATCTGCAGAACATCCCGGTGCGCACCGAGCGCGGCCGGAAGTTGCGCGCCGCGTTCGTCGCGCGACCGCCGGACGAGCACGGCGAGTGGCTGCTGTTGTCGGCGGACTACAGCCAGGTCGAGCTGCGGATCATGGCGCACCTCGCGGGCGACGAGCGCATGAAGCAGGCCTTCGCGGCGGGCAAGGACATCCACACCTCGACCGCCAGCGTGATCTTCGACGTCGCCGAGCAACTGGTGACGCGCGAGATGCGCAGCCGCGCGAAAGCCGTCAACTTCGGGCTGCTCTACGGCATGGGGCCGGCGCGCCTGGCGCGCGAGACCGGCCTTTCGGTGGTCGAGGCGCGCAACTTCATCGAGCGCTACTTCCTGTCGTTCCCGCGCGTGCGCGGCTGGCGCGAAGGCGTGCTCGAGGCGGCGCGCGCCAAGGGCTACGTCGAGACGCTCTTCGGCCGCAAACGCGCGATGGCGGACATCAACTCCGACGAGCCGCGGCTGCGCGCCTTCGCCGAGAACGCCGCGGTCAACACCCCGGTGCAAGGCTCGGCCGCGGACATCATCAAGAAGGCCATGATCGATCTCGAGACACGACTCGAGCGCTCGTCGCTCTCCGGCCGCATGCTGCTCCAAGTGCACGACGAGTTGGTGCTCGAGGTGCCCGCGCGCGAGCTCGACGACACGCGCGCGGTGGTGCGCGAGTGCATGGAGCGCGCCGTGGAGCTCAGCGTTCCGCTGCACGTCGAGACCGGCCACGGGCGCTCGTGGCTCGAGGCGCACTGAGCAGCCAGGCACTGCGCGATCGAGAACCCGCCGGCGGCAGAGCCCTGGGAGAAGCGAGCGAGGCAGGTGCGGCGTGTGCCGCGACCTGCCTCGCGTTCGAGAGCGTTCGAGAGCGCTCGAGAGCGTGTCGCTCGGCGCGCGTTCAGAAGCTCCAGCCGACGAACAGCGTCACCTGCTCGGAATCGACGTCGTCGACGCGCTGGCTAGCGACGCGCGTGTCCAAGTCGACGTCGGTGAAGCGCACGATGCGGAAGTCGACGCCGATGGTCATGGGATCGATCGGCACCGAGAAACCGATGCGCGCGTACGCGCCAACGGTCGTGTCCTCGTCGTCGGCGTCGGCGCCCGTCGAAGACTCGCTCGACTCCGCGACCGAGATCAGCGTCACGCCGATGCCCAGGTAGGTGTCGATCGCGCGGCTGTGCACCGGCATCAGGCGCAAGCCCGCGTACAGCTCGGCGGTGCTGTGGGTGATTTCGTCGACCGTCTCCGGACCGGCGCCGGCGAGCAGCCCGGTGTCTTCCTCGGTGTTGCCCGTGAACAGCACGCCGGCCTCGACGCCCATGTTCGTGAATTGGGGTCGGTAGAGGAAATCGAGGCCCGCAGTGAACTGGTCCTCGGTGTCGGTGTCGTCGAAGTCGTCGATCTCGGATTCGCCCAGGCGCAGGCTCAGCATGCGCGTCGCGGGGCGCGATTTCGCTTCCTCGGCGGCGAACGCCGGCATGCCCGGATCCGACTGGCCACTCTCGGTCGCGCCGGCAGCGGGCTTCGGCGGCATCGGCTCTTGGTGCTTGTGGATGACGCAGCTCGCCGAGAGCGAGCTGAGGGCGAGGACGAGACAACTCTTGTGCATGTCGTGGAACCTCTCAGGCAGAGGACTTCTGGTGGAGGATTTCGTGGAGGGCCGGGAGTATAGCGAGCGCAGCGAGAGCGCCTTACTGGTGCGCGATTCCGTGCAGAGCTTTGACGGAAGCTCTGGAAGGCGCGGCGATCAATCGATGCGCTGTCGCGTGGCGGATGGAGCGGACGCACGCTCGCGATCCGCGCCCGGCCCGGCCGAAAGATCCGTGTGAGGGCGAGGCTGGAAGAATGCCGGATCCCAGAAGCGCGCGAGCGAGAAGTCCCCGTGGATCGTCGGCTGACCGCGGTGGTCGTTGGAAGGGAATCCGAAGGACTTGATGTGCACGCGCCCCACCAGCTCCGGTGGCACGCGGTGCGCCGAGAACAGCAGATTGACGAGCTTGCCCGCGCGCTGATCGATCAGGCTCGGTGCGGCGGCGAACTTCTGGTCGATCCAGGCCAAGAGCGATCCCTTGGGCGCGATCCCGAACCAACTGCTCTCGGCAACCTCGGCGCGGTCGTGCAGCGCGAGTCGATAGAAATGCGTCGCGCGTGCCTCCTCGGATTGCTGTGCGAGCATGTAGCCGTACACACAGCGCTCGGTGCGCCCGACCGTGTCCGCATCGGCCATGTACACGATGTTCGTGAAGCGCGGCATGCGCGGGTTCGCGCTCGATTGCGTCGCGTGGGGTGGGACGACGTTGCTGAGCAGACCGTTGGCGACGATGCAGCCCATGCTGTGGGTCACCAAGTCGATCTGCAGTCCGGGTTTTCCGGGACCTTCCAGCTCGGTCTGGAGCTCGGCCAAGTGCGCGAAGAGGTCCGGCACGGCCGCCGTCGTGCGCTGTCCGGGTCGAGTCGCTCGATAGGACGCCTCGCTCTCGAGCATCAGCGTGGTCCGCCGGTGCATCTGCTCCCAGCTACCCGTCCCGCCGACGTCGATCACCACGCCGAGCAACGCGTGCGGCAGCACCAGCGCCAAATCGAACACCAGCCGCCCGAAGCCGTCGCCGCCGTCGTCGGCGGTGATCGAGGTGTCGATGTCCAGCTCCGGCGCAACGCACCGGCTGGCGGAGTCGCGTTCCGCCAGCCCATCTCTCAATTCGAGCTCGCGCGCGATCTCGCGCACGAGTTCCTGGTCGCCACTGCGGTACCAACTGGTCGTCTTGAGCGCGCTGTCGAGCTCGTGGTAGATCGTCATCGGCGCGCGACCGATCGCTCGCAGCACGTCCGCCGCCAGCACGAACGGCCAGGTCAGCGCCGAAAGCAAACGATCTTGGGCTCCGTGCCGCACGAGAAACACGTGGTCCGTCCAACTCGAGAACAGCGACGACTGCCAGTTGATGAAGATCGGATAGACACCGTCCTCGCGCATGGGCTCGATCAAGTGCATGGCGCGGTCGAGCGCACCGCTCTGCGAATTGAGGCCGCCGTGGATGAAGACGACGACGCGTCGAGGTTCGTGTGGACGGGTCGCGGCGTGGCTGGATGCGTCGGCGCTCGATGCCGCTCTCGACGCGCTCTCCGGATCGAGCGCCGTCTGCACGCCAGTGAACGCAAACTGCTCCACCGCGCCGATCATCGCGGCGCGTCGCTGCTCTTGCTCCAGCTCGCTGAATGCCCGATGCGCTCCCCACCCGAGCAGCGGTGCGCTGCAGGGATCGATCGCCTCACCCCTGCGATCGACCGCGAGGACGTGCGCACGCACGACCTCGGGATTGCGCTCGACGCTGGAACAGGCGCCGGCGAGCGCGCCTGCGAGCGCCAGCCAAGCTGCGCGGGCGAAGCTCATTGGGAAGCTGCGGTCAGCAGGTTCTTGAAGGCGTAGACGTTGATCGAGATTCCGTAGTAGTAAGCGGTGTCGACGTCGTGTTGGACCTCATCGCGATAGAACGCCACCCCGGCGACGATCGCGAACTCGGGTGTCACGTCGAACCCCAGTCCGATCAATTGCACGTCCTTGGAGAAGTCGCCGCCCTCGAACTCGGCGACGTTGATGCCGTAGGTCACCGAGAGGCGGTTCTCGAGTCCCTCACGCTCGCGCACGACGAACAGCTCGTTGGGCTTGTAGGCGGCGATTCCCGTGAGAATCGAGTCCAACTTCGCGGTCGTCTCGTCGGCCGTTTTCGCGAGCGCCTTCTCTTTCTCGTCGCTACTGCCAGTCCCGCTCGCAGAGTTGATGTCCGCCTTTGCGCCTTTCAAAGCCTCGACCCCACTCTCGATCAGAGCAGGGGTCGAATCACGCTTCGTCGAATACCAGCGTCCCAATGGATAAGCCTTGAGCGACAGCGCCAGTCCACCCGCCTCGTCGTCGGAGCGCGAGGTCGCGCGGTTGAGGTAGGTCGCGCCGATGCCGACATCGAAAAAGCCCGGATAGGCCAGCTCGCTATAAGGCTTGGTGGCCCGCTCGTACGGCGCAATGGCGCAACTTCCGAGCAGCGATGCGAGCGCGACTCCCGACACGACGAGACACGACGAATGACACATTCCACGAGCTCTCCCGGTGACTTCGAACGGAATGCAGCGCTCTTTTGCATCACCGCGGACGCGCGCGGCGACGAAGGCGAAGCGCTTCGCAACCTACGTGGAAACGCCGGAGCGTGGCAAGGCGATTGTCCGTTCCGGCGCGTGCAGACTCGCAATCGGGACGACACGCTCCGCACGCGGTGCGCCGCCTGCCCGTCGCGGTCCGAAGCTCGCGGCGCCACCAGTCGCGTGCGGCGCAGCGCCCCCGTGGCTCACGGTGTGCCGAGCTGCCGCAACAAATCAGAGAGCTTGCCCTCGAGTTGCGCCACGCGGTTCTCGAGCGTCAGCACGCGCGCTTCCAGATCGGCGCGCGGCACTGCCACGGGCCGCGCCGCGACCGGCGCCGCGCTGTCGAGCGGATGCGCGTCCGGGCACAGGGTCTGGATGTAGCGTTCCGCGCGCTCTCCCGGCAGGGCCTCGATGCGCTTCACGTAGCCTTTCTCGATCAGCCGCGCCAAGCGCTGCTGCAGCACCTCGAGCGTCGCCGTCGGTGCCATGCGCTCGACGCGCGTGCGCAGCTCTCCCGGCTGCTGGGGGCCGCGCATCAAGAGCTCGGCCAACACCGCCACGTGCGCGTCGTCGAAGCCCAAGCGCTCGTTGGCCGTGTGGCGGTACTTGTCGACGCGCGAGCCTGCGCTGACCACGCGGCCCGCGAAGTGCTTCATCACCAGCCCTTGGAGCGCGACGTGCACCTCGGCCTCGGTGTAGTCGGCCACGGGCCAGCGGTTGTTCTTCTGGTTCGAGCCGTTCGTCGCCGCGTTGAGCGACAGCGGGTACTGGTCGGGAACCGTCAGCGCCTTCTCGATCAACACACCGAGGACGCGCGCTTCGTGACTGTTGAGCTGGGTCGCGGTCATGAGCGCATCGTAGCGCTACTCGCCGCGCACACCATCGTCCGCGCTCGAGCGCGGGATCAACAGCACCAAGACCTCGTTCGGGCCCGCCCGCAGTTCCTCGTCGCTGCGCTTGACCGCCACGCGGATCTCGAGCGTGGGATGCGCGAGCTCGGCGTAAGCCTGCAAGCTGTACTCGCGGAACAACATGGTCTTCGCGGTTTCGCGGCCGTGGCGCGTGTCGGCCGTTTCCGCGGGATAGGCCGAGAGCTCGGCGATCGAGCCGGGCTTCAAGCTCTGCACGACGTCGTCGAAATGCGAGAGGAAGCGGCTCGCGGCGTCGCTCGTGCGCTCGAGCTCGCTCCAACGCGTGGCGTCGCTGGTCATCCAGCCCTGCAGCAGCGCGAGGATCGTCAATCCCCCGAACACGCGGATCGCCCCCGCCCCGCGCTGGGCACGCACGCTCGCCGCGGCCACGGCGGTCAGCAGTGCCAGCGGGGCGACGAACGGCAGCGCGTACCAAGCTCGGTAGATCCCGGCGACACCGGTGACCGCGAGCAACGCGACCAACCACAGCGCGAGCAAGCCCACTGCGGCGCGCGGCGAGGTCTGCGCCTCCCCTTCGGGTTCGCCAACGCGCGCGGCCGCCGCCCCGAGGAACACGACCAACGCGCCCGCGATGATCAGGGTCGCGAGTCCCTCGGGCACCCACGCGGGCGGCAGTGGAGTCAGCACCAGCTCCGCGTAGCGCGTCGCGACTCGCGAGAGCTCGCCGCCGGCGCCCTCGAGCGAGGCCCGCGCTCCACCGCCGAGTCCTTCGACGATCCGTGCCCGCGCAGCGAAGTACAGGCCGAGAACCGCCAGCGCGGGCCAACTCGCGCGCACTCCGGAGAGCACGCGCTCGCGCACGACACCGCGCGGTTGCATGCAGCCGCAGGCAAACAACAGCGGAACGACGAGCGCTCCGGTTTCCTTCGCGGCCAGCGCAAGCGCCGCGAACAACGCCGCGAGCCAGCTCGTGCCGCCCAACTTGCGCAGGGCGGCGAGCAGCGCGAGCAAGGTGAACAGCAGGGCCAACGCGTCGGCTCTCCGCGGCGGCAATGGCACGATCTCGAAGTGCACTGGGTGCAGCGCGTACACCAGGCCCGCGAGATAGGCCCAACGCGCCCGCGCCTCACCGACCAACGCTCGCGCGAGCCACACGATCGCCGTCGTGGTCAGGACGAAGATCGCCAAGTCGGTCAGGTGATAGCCGAAGGGCTCGAGCCCCCACAGCGCGTGATCGGCGCCGAACGTGGCGTGCACCAAGGGACGCCAGTAATGGCCACCGGGGAAGCGCCCGGCCATCAGCTCGGACGCGATGCTGTCCACGAATCCCGACCAACTCTCGATGCGCCCCGCGGCGATCATCGGAAAGGTGTCCCAGCCGCTGAGCGAGAGCTGCAGCACACCGCGCCATGTGACGAGCGCCAGGACCATCGCGAACACGAACGCTCCCGCCCCTAGTTTCGGGCGGCGCGCAGGGTCATTGGGCATAGCCGGTCTCGCGCAGACGACTCTTCACTTCTTCCAACCCGCGCGGATCGAAGTCCGCGTCGCTGGGGTGATAGCCCCGCGCCGCCACGGGGTCGGCGGACTCCGGGATGCGGCGCGGCGTGATCTCGCGCGCGAACTCGCTCTGGAGCACGCTTCCGCTCATCTCGCTGTACACCGGCAGGTCGAACAGCGCGAGCACCGTGGGCGCGAGGTCGAAGATCGACACGCGTCCGCGCTCGGCGCGCGCGGCGAACGAGGGACCGGCTTGGATCCAGATGCCTTCGAGCGCGTGGTCGGGGAATGCGTTGCGGTGCGCTCCGTAGGGAACGCGCGCCGGCTCGGAGCGCGCCGCGATGCGCGGATCGAGCTCGAAGATCAGGTCGGGCAAGCGCGCGGCGAACGGACCGGGATACAACTGGGCAGCGCGGTGCACGCGCACCACCACCGGCTCCTCGCGGCCCGGTGCGCGCCACGCGAGCAGCGCTCGCTCCAGCGCCACGAGCGTCTCCTCGACCGCTTCGGGTGCGACGAACCCCTTGGGCTCGCGGCCCTTCACGTTGAGGCGGATCCCGCCGAAATTCGCCTCGCAGGCGAGCCCGAAGGCAGCCGTGTGATCCAGATCGAGCAGCGCCATCAGCGCCTGGTGCTCCACCGCGCGCTTCTCGGCGAGATTCTGCGTGTCGGCGAACGGCGCGTGCACCAACTCGTCGCTCTTCGCGGCGAAGCCCGCCTCCAGCAGCCAGGGATGGATGAAGAAGCTCTCGTGGTAGGTGTGGAATCCGTGGTCGGACATCAAGATCACGTCGACGTCCGGGCCGACGCTCTCGAGCAGTCGGCCGAGCGTCGCGTCGAGCAACTCGTAGTGCGGAGCGACCAATCCGTCGACCTTGCCGTCGTAGGCGCGGTGGCACCACACGTCGAGGTCCTTGAACACGATCATCGCCAGGCTCCAGTCCTGCTCGCGCAACATCTCGTGCAGGATCTGCTCCTTGATCGCGAGTTGTTCGCGCACGCGCTCGAAGGTCACTTCCTGCCTCTCGCGCCAGGCGCCGAGATCCGGCACGAACCCGCGCTCGCGCAGGCGCTGCGTGAGCACTTTCGGGTAGGCGTAGTCGGCGTCGAAGGGCGACAGCATGCAGCCGACCATCAGGCCCTCGACCTTCTCCGGTGGGAACGTCACGGGCACACCGAACACGATCGAGCGCAATCCGTGCCAGCCCAAGATGCGCCACAGTGGCGAGGCTTGATTGGAGCGCGAGCTGATCAGCTTGACGTCATAGCTGCCTTCGACCGGCTCGAAGAACGAGTACACGCCGTTTTCGCCGGGAGTCTTGCCCGTGACCGCGCCGACCCAGGCCGCCGACGAGATCGGCACCTTGGTCGACTCCAGCGTCGCGCTCGAGCCGCGCGCGAGCAGCTTCGCGACCGTCGGCAGGCGCCCGGCTCGGACCAGCGGATCGAGCAATTCGTAGGTCGCGCCGTCCCAACCGATCACCAAGACACGCCGCTCGGGCGCGCGCGAGCGAGTCCACCACCATCCGCAGGCGAGGATCGCGAGCAGCGCGCACGCGACGAGCAGGGCTCCACGCGCGCCTCCGCGGCGCCTCGAACGCTCCTGGTGCATCGCGGCGATGCTACGGGCCGCGCACGCACCGAAGCAACGCCCCGAGCGCGGAGTCGTCAGCGCGCGAGCACGACCACGATCTCGTCGGCGGCCGGTCGCTCGAGGCGCGCGCCGGCGAGCACCGGACGCACGCGCTTGTGCGGCAGGGTGAGCTCGGCGTAGGCGGCGATGCTGTACGGCGCGAACACCGTGACCTCCTGCGCGCGTGCATCGGTCGCGCGACCGCCACTGCGCTCCGCGACCGGGAAGCCAGCCAAGCGCACGATTCCGCCCGGCGCCGCGGCCCCCACTTCGGCGTCGAAGCGCTCCAAGAACGCGCGCGAGCTGGCGCTGGCGCGCTCGAGATCGTCGCGGCGCACCGCGAGCGGTGAGTGCGCCAGATCGGCGCCGAAGGCGGCGCAGGCGAGCGCGAGCGCCGGCCCGGCCAGGACGAACCAACGCGCACGCCAGGCCGCGCATCCGAGCTCGAACAGCCAGCCCACGAACAGCGCGTGGATCGGCAGGAAAGGCAGCTCGTACCAGGCACGATCGACTCCGGTGGTGCCGGTGATCAGCGCCAGGCCCGCGAACCACAGCGTCAGGAACCCGGCGACGGCCAGCGGCGCGCGTGACGCATGCCGGTCGGCGCGCTCCTCGGCGGCGAGCGCAGCGGCGCGGCGCGCGCGCAGTTGCGCCGCGACGGCCAGCACCGCAACCGTCAGCGCCAAGCCCGCGAAGGCCAGGTTGGCCGCGTCCGCCGACAGTCCCGCGCGCCGCAAGCCGAACACGCCCGAGCCGTAGCCCACGACAACCAGGGGCGCGCGGGCCAGCGAATTCCCGAGCTCGAACGTCGCCCCGCCTCCCATTCCGCCGAGAACCAGCGCGCGCACGCCGAACCACAGCACGGTCGCCGCGAACGCCGGCCAGGCAACGCGAGCGGCGTGGGTCCAGCGCGCTCGTTCGCCGCGCTCCCCTGACGTGCACGCCGCGAGCACGAACAACGCCGGAGCCGCAACTGCTCCGGTCTCCTTCGCCGCCAGCGCTCCCAGGACCGCGAGCGCCGCGCCGAAGCTCCTGGCGGGGCGCGCGGCCACCAGCACCAGCGCGAGCACCGTGAAGGCCGCGCACAGCGCGTCGGCGCGGCGCGCGGGCGCTTGCAAGATCTCGAAATGCACTGGATGCAGCGCGAAGGCCAGCGCGGCCAGGGTCGCGGCCACGCCGCCGCTGAGGAGGCGCCGCGCCAAGGCGAACAGTGCCAGCGTCGCACCCGAGAGCACGGCCAGGTCCGTGGCGTGGTAACCCGTGGGATCGAGGCCCCACAGCGCGTGGTCGAGCGCGAAGCTCGCGTGCACCAAGGGGCGCCAGTAGTGTCCGAGCGGATAGCGTCCGCCCATCAGCTCGCTCGTCAGCACGCGCCCGAGGTCGGCGGCGCTCTCGACGCGGTTGGCGGCGATCAGCGGAAAGGCGTCCCAGCCGAGCAGTTCGAGCGCCAGGACCGCGCGCCACGCGACCCACGGCAAGAGCGCCAGAGCGGCCGCGATGCCCAGCGCACGCCAGTGCGTTGCCCGCCGCTCCCCGCTCACCGCTCGCCGCCCCGCGCCATGGCCGGCGACTATAGAGGAGCGCCGCCGCGGCTCCGAGGGAGGTGCGCGCCGAGCCGATCGGCACGCCACCGAGCCTTGGAAGATCGTGCGCTTCCGTTATTCTCCCCTCCACGTCAGACTGCACCGTGGCCGAAGGTTGGCCAAGAAGCTCCATGACCGAGACCAACGCGATCCAAGACAGCGTCAAGAAAGCCGAGCGCTTCGCGGTCGATCCGCAGCTCTGCATCGCCTGCGACGCCTGCTGCCAGGACTTCCCCGAGATCTTCTTCATGGGGCAGGACGCCAAGGCGCACGCGCGCGACGTCCACGATTCGACGCTCTACAACGCGCGCACGGTGGTCGACGTGTGCCCCACGAGCGCCATCGGCTACTCCGGCGAGCTGCCCCCGGCCGAGGACCTCTCGAAGCTCGAGGAAGTGCCCGGTTGGGAGCTCGAATGGGCCAAGTGGCGCGGCGTGGAGATGGACCCGCTCGAGCGCGACCGGCGCTACGGCCGCGACTACTCGATCACCGAGGAAGAGGACTTCGTGCGCATCTCGGTGCAGTTCCCCACCAAGGTGCCCGCGGTGCGCGACCGCTTCCGTTACGGGCTGACCAACGTGATGCCGATCTACGGCAGCCATGTCGTGCAAGACGGCAACGTGTTCCAGGTCTACGGCTGGGTCAAGGACGCCAAGATCCGCGCCCTGTGCCACACCTCGAATTCGGTCCCCGGCCAGTTCCTGACGACGATCGAGGTCAAGCGCACCACCTTCGGCCACCGCGTGCGTTTCGACGGCCACCAGAAGCTCGAGATCCTGGTGTTCAAGAAGCCCGGCCTGGCCGAGAGCTGGCAGTGGCGCTCGCACTTCATCACCGAGAAGTGCACGGCCTGCACGATCTGCGAGCGCGTGTGCCCGACGAACGCGATCTCCGGCGGCGAGCGCTTCTTCATCGATCCCGACCTGTGCATCAACTGTTCGGTGTGCGGGATCTACTGCCCGTTCGACGCGATCACCAACGACCGCGACACCTTCGTCACGCACATCAAGCCCAAGCAAGTGCCGAAGGCCCTGGTCCACGAGGAGCTGTGCACCGGGTGCGAGTTCTGCGTCGACGTGTGCCCCTTCGAAGCGCTCGAGATGAAGCTCGACGTCGACGGCTTCAACCGCATCGCCAGCGTGATCGAGAAGAACTGCACCTCCTGCAAGCTGTGCGAGCAGGTGTGCATCAAGGACGCCATCGAGATCCCGCGCGTCCAGAACTTCCGCGACATCGGCATGAGCTTCATGAGCTACCTCTCCGACGGGCACTGAGCTCGCGGGGCGCGCGAGGTCGCCGGAAGTGCCGCACGCCGCCTACTTCTCACGCACCGACGCGGCGCTGGCCGCGCTCGCGCTCGCGTCCGCGGGAACCTGCACTTTCGCGGCGACGGTGGTCTGCGCGCTCGGCGCTCGAGCCGAGGTCGAGTCTTCGCCGAGCTTGACGTTCGCAGCGCTCGCGCTGTGTGCGACTTCCGCGCTCGGCGCGCTGCTCGGCGCATCCATCGGCGCCGGCGCGCTGATCGCGCAGGCCCGCCGAGCGTGTCTCGCCGCCTCGGCCAGCGTGATCGGCATCCTGCCGCTCGCCGCGCTGCTGTGGTTCTCTGCGCACGCGTTGGATTGACCCGGCGCGCGCGGACCGAGCCTCGTCTTGGATCGTTCCGCCCCACCGACTCGGACGGTGCCGGAGAGCCCTCGACGCGATGAGCGCTCGTGTTGCGCGTGGAGCGAGCGCTCCTGTTCCGCGGACCGAAGCACCTGCTCTTGACCCGACAGCTCCACCATCACTGGGCGAGGGGCAACGTCAAAGACCAATCTCGGCGGCTAGCTGGCGGTGGACCTCGTCCGGGAACGCGAGCGCGGCGGCGCGACCCTCGAGGTCGATCCGGCGCGCGTGTTCGAACGCGGTAGCGGCGGTGACCGCTCAGAACTCCTCGAAGGACTCGCCGCGCGCGTGTGCGCCGACCTCCTGGCCCTGCTCGACCGACGCGGCCGCATTCGAGCCGGCCGTCGCCTGCGCCTTGCGTTGCGGAAGCGGGGATTTGGGCGCGTTTGCGCGCGTCGCGCTCGGGCGGGTGGGCGCCGGCGCCATCGACGGGCTGGGCGCGCCCGAGATCTGGAAGCGCGAGACGATGTCCTTGAGCTGTCCCGCCTGTCCCGAGAGACCGTCGGCCGTGGCCGAGAGCTCCTCGGTTTGAGAGGCGTTCGACTGCGTCACCTGATCGAGCTGCGTGACGGCTTGGTTGAGCTGCTCGATGCCGGTCGACTGCTCGCGCGACGCCTGTGCGATGGCCGCGACGATCTCGCTGGTGCGTCCGATCGCTTGCACGATCTCGCCCAGCTTGCGGCCAGAGTCCTCGACCAAGGCCGAGCCGCGCTCGACGCGCTGCACCGAGTCCTCGATCAGTCCCTTGATCTCGCGCGCCGCCTCCGCCGAGCGCTGCGCGAGGTTGCGCACCTCGCTGGCGACGACCGCGAACCCGCGGCCTTCCTCGCCCGCGCGCGCGGCCTCGACCGCGGCGTTGAGCGCCAGCAAGTTGGTCTGGAAGGCGATCTCGTCGATCGTCCCGATGATGTCCGCGATGCGCCGCGAGGCCTCGTTGATGCCTTTCATCGCGCCATTGGCGTTGGCCGTGACCTCGCCACCGACGCGCGCCAGCTCGCTGGCGGTCTTGGCGACGTTGGCCGCTTCCTGCGCATTGTCCGCGTTGTTCTGCACGGTGCTGGTGATCTGCTCCAGGCTCGCGGCCGTCTGCTCGAGGCTCGAAGCCGACTCCTGGGCTCCCGCGGAGATGTGTCCGGATGCGGCGGACAGCTCGCGCGAGGCCATCGCGACTTGCTCGGCGGACTCGCGCACCTCGACCAAGGTCTGCGAGACGCGCTCGACGGCGGTGTTGATCGCAGTGGCGATCTGTCCGATCTCGTCGCGGCTGGAAACGCTCATGCGACGCGTGAAGTTGCCCTGGGCGACCTCGCCGAGCACCTCGACCGCGCTCGCGACCGGGCGGGTGATCGCGCGCGTGATGGTCACGCCGACGACGATCGCCAACGCCAGCGCGACGCCGACGATCAGCGCCATCTCCATGACCGCGGCGCGCACGGACTCGTGGGCCTCCTCGCGGTCGAGCGAGGCTCGCTCCTCGGCATCCTCGATCATGCTGACGATCCCGGCCAGCACGCGTTCGGCGCCCTCACTGCCCTCGCTCAGGGAGAGCTCGATCGCGGGATCGAGCTGGCCAGCCTCGATCATGGCCTCGACGCGCGCGTGCACCGCGAGGAACTCGTTGAAGTGCTCGTGCGCCTCGTCGAAGGTGCGCTGGGCCTGCGGGTCGTCGGTGGACTGCACCACCATCGCGAGCCCGTCGAAGAGCTCGTTGGCCTCCGTCAGGTGCTCCTCGAAGTGCTGCACGGCCTGCGGGTCGCCGGAGCACAGGTGCTCTTTCTCGGCGCGCACCATCTCGAGCACCACGACCTCGAGCCGGCCGAACTCGGTCTCCTCGTGCGCGAGGCGCGAGATGTGCTCGAGATCTTCGTCGACCAAGCTCAGGCTGTGGTAGGCCAGGCCGCCGGTGGCCACCAGCGAAAGCGCGAGCGCGCCGAAGCCGAGGCCGAGCTTGGAACCGATCGAGAGCTGGGAGAACCAGTGGGTCATCGGGCCAGTCCTGGTCAGCTGCGCTCAGCGCGCGCTCTCGGTGATGCACGGGGACACGGGCAGGCGCTTCACGATCCCCGACTCGAGCTCGTAGACCGCGGTGATCACGGTCAGCTCGCCGCTTTGAACCGCGTGCGAGACGATTCCGCTCTCGGCGAGCAACGCACAGGCACTGCCGTGCGCGTTCATGCGCACGCCCATGTGCACGAGCTCTTCGCCCTCCGCGCACAGGCGCAGGGTCTCGAGCGACGGCTCGATGCGTCGCACCAGCGCGTCGAGGTTGGGTGTCGGCATGGCGGCTCCACTGGCGGCCGCCGCGACGGCGCCACACTTGTCGTGGCCGACGACCACGATCACGCCACAGTGCAGGTGCTCGATGGCGTACTCGATGCTGCCCAGTGCCGCGGGGTCGGCGACGTTGCCCGCCACGCGCACGACGAACAGCTCGCCCAGACCTGCATCGAAGATCAGCTCGGGCGAAACGCGGCTGTCCGCGCAGGCCAACACGATCGCGTCGGGGTGTTGCCCGGCTGCAAGCGACTTGCGCGTCTCGACCAGCGACTTGTCTGCGGGTCGACCGGCGACGAAGCGTCGATTGCCCTCGATGAGCTCGCTCCAGACCGTCTCGGCCTTGCCGCGCGACGCGTTGTCGTGCGCGGCCCGCGCGCTGCTCGCCGCGGCGTGATCGTCGTTCTTGCTGGGCGACTCGTCGCCGTGGGCACTGGCCTTCTCGTGGCGTGCCTTGAGCGACGCCGCGCGCTCCGTCGACGCCTTGGACTGGGCGCTGGTGGGCGGCGGTGTTTTCGACTTGGACGTGTCGCTCGCGGCATGTTGCACGCTCGCAGACACGGCAAGGGCGGAGAGTCCGAGGATGGCAGCAACCGTGGTCTTGGTCGGGAAATGCATGTGGATTGGAGTCGGAGTGGAAGGAGCTGGCGCTCTTGGGAGCGCGTCGATGTGAGGTGTGGTTCAGTCCGTCTTGGGCTCGAGCCCGAACACGCAGTCGATGTCGAGCAACGCGATCAGGCGCTCCTCGACCTTCGCGATCCCGCTCAGGTACGAGGTGTCGACGGTGCTCCCCAGCGGCGGAGGTGGCTCGATCGTGCTCGCGGCGATGCTCTGGACCTCCGAGACGGCGTCGACGGTCCAGCCGACCAGGCGCCCAGCCGCGCCGACGATGATCGTCACCGCCTGCTTGGTGAGCTCGCTCTGCGGCAGGCCCAGTCGCGCGCGCAGGTCGATCACCGGTGTGACCGATCCGCGCAGGTTCATCACGCCGCTGACGTAGATCGGCGCGCCCGCGAGGCGGGTCACGCTGGGAACGCCGCGGATCTCCTGGACACGCAGGATCGGGATCCCGTAGTCCTCGTCGCCCAGGCGGAACGTGAGATACTGCGCGCTGTCCGCCGGCGAAGAGGAGCGGGTCGCGTACGCGTCGGAGCTCATCGGATGGGGCCCTGATGAGGGCAAGGCGAGATCGTCCGGCGCGCAGCACGCGCTTGACGTCGCAGGCCAAAGCGCCGCCGCGGTTTTCAGTACTGGGAGCTCGCCGTGACGAGCGGCGCGGCCGGCGACGCTGCATGATGTCCGGCGTGCAATCGCCCACATTCGCCCTCGCGTTGTCGCTCTCCGCGCTGCTGGCCTGCGCTGCTCCGGCACCCCGCGACGCGCGCGTCGGGAATCCACGCCCGAACATCGTGTTCGTGCTGGCGGACGACCACGCCGCCCAAGCGCTCGGCTGCTACGGCTCGCCCGTCGCGCACACGCCCAATCTCGACCGCTTGGCGCGCGAGGGAGTGCGTTTCGAGCGCGCCTTCTGCGGCAACGCCATCTGCGCACCCTCGCGTGCGTCGATCCTGACCGGCGTCCACAGCCACGTGCACGGAGTGATCGACAACGCTGCGACTTTCGACGGCTCGCAGCCGACGTTCCCCCAGGCACTCGACCGCGCCGGCTACGACACCGCGCTGTTCGGGAAGTGGCACCTCAAGAGCGCGCCGACGGGCTTCGACACCTGGCAGGTGTTCCCCGACCAAGGCGAGTACTACGACCCGACCTTCGACACTCCGCAGGGCAAGGTGCAGGTTCGCGGCTATGCGACCGAGGTGCTCACCGATCTCGCGCTCGAGTGGTTGGAGGCGCGCGGCACATCACAGCAGCCGTTCCTGTTGTGCGTGCAGCACAAGGCGCCGCATCGCTCTTGGGAGCCGGGACCGCGCGAGCTCGCGCTGTACCGCGGCGAGCGCGTGCCCAAGCCGGAGACCCTGTTCGACGACTACGCGAGTCGCTCGAGCGCCGCTGGCGAGCAGCAGATGAGCATCGCGCGCCATCTGACCGAATTCGATCTCAAGCTCGGGCCTCCGCGGCCCAAGACCGAGCAGGACATCGCGGCCTGGCGCGCGACCTACGACGCGGAGAACGCGACGCTCCGCGAGCATCCCTTGTCCGGCGACGAGCGCACGAGCTGGAACTACCAGCGCTACATCAAGGACTACCTGCGCTGCGTGGCGGGCGTCGATGCGAGCGTCGGACGCATCATGGAGTGGCTCGAGCAGCATGGGCTGGCGGAGTCGACGCTCGTCGTCTACATGTCCGACCAGGGCTTCTTCCTCGGCGAGCACGGTTGGTACGACAAGCGCTGGATGTACGAGGAGGCGCTGCGCCTGCCGCTGATCGCGCGCTGGAAGGGAGTGATCGAGCCGGGTCGCGTCGACCAGCACTTGGTGCAGACGATCGACATCGCGCCGACCCTGTGCGAGCTCGCTGGCGCGGCGTGCGACGCGCGCACGCAGGGCGCGAGCCTCGTTCCGCTGCTCGAGGGTCGCGAGCCGCGCGACTGGCGCTCGTCGCTCTACTACCGCTACTACGAGTGGCCGGAGCCGCACCACGTCGAGCCCCACTTCGGCGTTCGCACGCAGCGCGCGAAGCTGATGCGCTTCCCGCGTCTCGACGCCTGGGAGCTCTACGACCTCGAGCGCGATCCGCGCGAGCTGCGCAACCTCGCGGCGCGACCGGAAGCGGCCGGCCTGCGGGCGGAGCTCGAGGGCGAGCTGCACCGACTGCAGGCCCAGTTCGGCGACGCGCCGCGTTGAGCTGGCGCCGCGCGCTGGCGATCAGTCCGCCGGCGGAAGCTCCGCTCGCGGCGGCGCCTCGCTCTCGCCGGGTCGATCGTCATCGGCCTGCAGCTCGCGCACGTTGCCCGAGGCTCCCGGCCCGGTGCCATCGAGTCCGTGCGTGGCCTCGCGGCCCAACAGGCTCGCCGGAACGACGATTCCGCGGCCATATTTGCGCCGTAGGCGGTCGAGACCCGGCGAAACGCGCTCGAGGCGATCGCCCGAGAACGGACGCGGAGTGACGTCCGGCGCGGGCTCGGGCGTTTCGGCCACCGAGCCGAACAGCATGCCCTGTTGCGGCGTGCGCACGTCGTCGAGGTTCGAGACCGAGACTCCGAGCAGGCGCAGCGGACCGGCGGGGATGCGATCGAGCAGCTCGCGCGCCGCGCCGTAGAAGCGCACGCCCACGTTCGTCGAGAACGTCATGGTCTGGGTGCGCGTCAACGTCTTGAAGCTCGGATAGCGCGCCTTGACCGAGACCGTGCGCGCTCGCAGCCCTGCGTTGCGCAAGCGGAAGGCGATCTCCTCGCAGAACTCGAGCAGGCGCAAGCGCAGCTCCTCGCGGCTCTGGATGTCCTTCTGGAACGTGCGCTCCTGGCTGTAGCTCTTCTCCTCGCGCCGCGGAGTGACTCGACGGGTGTCGAGCCCGTGCGCGAGATCGTGGATCCAGGCGCCGCTGGCTCCAAAGCGCCGCATGACTTCGGCGCGCTCCTGGCGCGCGAGATCGGCGACGGTGCGCACGCCCATGGCCTCGAGCCGTTTCGCCGTGCGCGGACCGACGCCGTAGATGCTGCTCACCGGCAAGGGCGCGAGGATCGACTGCACTTCGCTGGGACGGATCACGCGGAATCCGTCGGGCTTGTCCATGTCGGAGGCGAGCTTGGCGATGAACTTGGAGCTCGCGATGCCGACCGACGCGACCAGGCCCGTCTCGCGCAGGATGTCGCGCTTGATGGCGCGCCCGATCTCGAGCGGGTCGCCACCGGTGAGCTCGCATCCAGTGACGTCGAGGAAGGCCTCGTCGAGCGACAGCGGCTCGACCAAGGGCGTGTAGGACAAGAAGATCGCATTGATGCGCCGGCTCTCGGCCGTGTACTTCTCGAAGCTGGGCGCGACCAGCACCAGATCGGGGCACAAGCGCTGCGCCTCCGCCGTGGGCATCGCCGAGCGCACGCCGAACTTGCGCGCCGCGTAGCTGGCCGCCGCGATCACGCCGCGGCCCGCCGCGCTGCCGCCGACCGCCACCGGTCGCCCGGCGAGCGAGGGATCGTCACGCACCTCGACCGACGCGTAGAACGCGTCCATGTCGACGTGCAGGATCGGTGTCTCGGAGCGCGTCATGCCGAACCGTGGAGCCTCGCCGCGCGCGTCGAACGCGTCAACGGCGCGGAGGTCATAGCTACTTCGCGCCCGCGTCGCGCTGCTGGAAGGCCTGCTGCAGGCTGGCGTCGCTGGGGAACTGCTGCAGCAGCGCCGCCCAGATCTGGTCGGCGTCCGAGCGCCGGCCGATGCGGTCGTAGATGTGCGCGCGTTCCAGCGCGACCAGCGGTTGGTTGGGCGAAAGCTGATCGAGCTTGTCGAGCAGCGCCACGGCCTCGGGCCCGCGACCCAGACCGACCAGGATGCGCCCCTTGAGCATGCTGGTCTTGACCATCAGCTGGGACGGCGCCTCCCCGACCAAGGCCCCGGCGCGCTCGATCGCTTCCAGCGCCTCGGCGTGGCGCGCGAGGTTGTGCAGGATCTGCGCGCGGTTGATGTGGATCTCGGGGTCCTTGGGATCGAGCGCCGCGCACTCGTCGATGGCGGTCAGGGCCTCCGGGTAGCGCTCGAGCATGGTCAACGCCACGGCGCGGTTGACCTTGACCGGCACGTTCGCGGGAGCGAGCGCGACCAACTCGTCGTACAGGCGCAGCGCGTCCTGCACGCGACCGGCGTTGAGCGCTTCGTGGGCCGCGATCTCCTTGGCGAAGGTCGGCGACTGCGCCACGTCCTTGGTACCGACGGCGTCGGCGGCGGAGGTGTTCGAGGTCTTGGTCTCGCCGCTGCAGGCGCCGAGCAGAGCCACGAGCGGGAGAGACACACGCGAGAGGAGGGACCGTGCTTGCATGGAAATCGAGTGCGGCGCGCGCTGGGTGCGACCGGGGGACGAGACAGACTAGCGGATCCGGCGTGGACAAGCAGCGGCGGGTCACTACGCTCGTCGCCCCCATGCGTTTCCACCACACGGCCTTGGCCGCGGTCGAGTACGTCCTGCCGGACGAACGCGTGCCCTCGCTGGCGCTGGAGGCCGCGCTCGAGTCGGTCTACCGCCGTTTCGGGTTGCACGCTGGGCGTTTGGAGCTGATGACCGGCATCCGCGAGCGGCGCTTCTTCCCGCCGGGCACGCGGCCCAGCGCCGTGGCGGCCCAGGCCGGGCGCAAGGCGCTCGAGCGCGCGGCCTTCCCCGCCCAGCGCGTGGGACTCTTGGTGCATTCCTCGGTGTGCCGCGACTTCCTCGAGCCCGCGACGGCCTCGGTGGTGCACGACGCGCTCGGTCTGGGTGCCCACTGTCCGGCCTTCGATCTTTCCAACGCCTGCCTGGGCTTCGCCAACGCGCTCACCACCGCGGCCGTGCAGATCGAGCTGGGCGTGATCCCCGCGGCGCTGGTGGTCGCGGGCGAGTGCGGGCGCGCGCTGGTCGAGGAGACCATCCAAGCCCTGACCAAGGCCGAGAAGCTCACCAAGGGGCAATTGAAGGGCGCCTTCGCGTCGCTGACGATCGGCAGCGGCGCGGCGGCCGCGCTGTTGGTCCACCGCGAGCTCGCACCGCGCGCCCCGCGGCTCGTCGCGGCCACGGCGCGCGCCGCGACGCGCCACCACGTGCTGTGCCACGGAGACTACGCCGGGGACGGCATGTTGATGGAGACCGACTCGGAGGCGCTGATGCACGCCGGCAACGAGCTCGCGCGCGAGACCTTCCCGGCATTCCTGGCCGAGGCCGAATGGCGCCTCGAGCAGCTCGACAACGTGATCACCCACCAGGTCGGTGTCGCCCACCGCAAGCTGTTGCTGGCCTCGCTGGGGATCGACGCGCGCATCGACTTCCCCACGGTCGAGGAGTTCGGCAACGTCGGCTCGGTCTCGCTGCCGCTGACCCTGGCGCGCGCGCGCGAGCAGGGCGCCCTGCCCGAGGGTCGCCGGGCGGCGCTCTTGGGCATCGGCAGCGGGCTGCAGTGCCAGATGCTGGCGATCCACACCTGACGCGCGCTCCCGGCCGAGCCCCCGGCCGAGCTTCGGCCGCTTGCCCCTTGCTCCGCGCCGGTCGCCTGGGCTACAACGCGCGCTCCATGGATTTCAGAAAAATCTGAAATCCGCGGCCCCCAGCGCGCGGCGCGACACCTCCGATGACACCCAAGCCCCCTGCTCCCCGTGCGCCGCTGCGCATCGAAGGGCTCGAGGAGCCGCTGGCCCAGCAGCTCCCGCAGTTCGAGCTGTTCTTCAAGACCGTGGGCTTCAAGCGCGTGCACGGCCGCATCTGGGGCCTGTTGGTGCTGATCGGTCGCCCGCTGACGGCCAAGGAGATCTCGGAAGCGCTGCGCCTCTCGCAGGGCGCGACCAGCACGGCGCTGCACGAGCTGACCGAGTGGGGCGCGATCACCAGCGAGTTCGACAGCGAGCGCCGCTGCCACTTGCACGGTCCGGTGTCGAACACGCTCTCGATCGCGGCCACGGTGATCCGACGCCGCGAGCAGGTGGTGTTCGAGCAGTTCAAGCTCGCCTCGCAGCGCATGCTGGCCTACGTCCAAGATCAGCACGGCGAGAAGGACCCGCGCGTGATGACGCTGCGCTCGATCATCTCGACCTGCGAGATCGCCGAGGCGGTGATGTCGCTGGTCGTCGGCGCCGTCGCCAATGCGCTCGAGGACAGCCAGAGCCTGCTGCACAAGGCGGTCAGCGCCGCGCTCAAGGTCGGCGTCGTGATGCCCAGTCGCATGCTGCTCGGCCGCAACGGGCTGAACGAGTTGGTGGCCAGCGCGCTCGCCGCGCGCGAGCCGCAGGCACGCGCGGGCGAGATCGAAGTGCCGTCGGCAGCGGTCGCGCTCGACACCAAGAAGCGCAAGAAGCTGGCCGCGGCCAAGGATGCACGCCGTGCGTGAGCTTCCGCGCATCGTGATCACCGGTGTGGGACTGTCGAGCCCCAACGGCAACGACCTGCCCACCTTCCGTCGCAATCTGCTCAATGGCACGAGCGGCGTTTCGAATTACACCATCCGCCACGTCGGAGAGACCTTCGCCGGAGTGTGCAACTTCGATCCGCTGCGCTATCAGTCGCGCAAGGAAGCGCGCCGCGGAACGCGCGCGGGCGCGCTCTCGATCTGGTGCGCTCGCGAGGCCCTGCGCGACGCGGGGATCGAGCTCGCGCAGCGCGACACGGCGCGCGTCGGGGTCTACATCGGGATCACCGAGCACGGCAACGTCGAGACCGAGAACCAGATCCACGAGGTGGCGCAGTACGGCTTCGACTTGTCGTTCTGGTCGCACCACCACAACCCACGCACGGTGGCCAACAACCCGGCCGGGGAAGTGACGCTCAACTTGGGCATCAAGGGGCCGGCGTACGCCTTGGGCGGCGCGTGCGCGGCCGGCAACCTGGGGCTGATCCACGGCGCGCAGATGCTGCAACTGGGTCTGGTGGACTTGGCGCTCGGCGGCGGAGTGTCCGAGTCGATCCACACCTTCGGCATCTTCGCCAGCTTCCGCTCCCAGGGCGCGCTGGCGCGCCACAGCGATCCGGCCAAGGCCTCGCGCCCGTTCGACCGCGACCGCAACGGCATCGTGGTCTCCGAGGGCGGCTGCTTGTACGCGCTCGAGCGCCTCGAGGACGCGCGGCGGCGCGGCGCGAAGATCTACGCCGAGGTGCGCGGCTACTTCGTGAACTCGGACGCGAGCGACTTCGTGTTGCCCGATTCCGATGGCCAAGAGCGCTGCATCCGCGGCGCGCTGGCCCACGCCGCGTTGGCGCCGGACGAGGTCGACATCGTCAACACCCACGCGACCAGCACCAAGCAAGGCGACGAGCTCGAATGCGACGCGGTGCGGCGCGTGTTCTCGGGCTCGCGCACGACCTGCGTCAACAACACCAAGAGTTTCATCGGGCACGCCATGGGTGCCGCCGGCGCGCTGGAGCTCGCCGGCAACCTGCCGTCGTTCGACGACGGCCTGGTGCATCCGACGATCAACGTCGAGCACCTCGATCCGGCCTGCGAGCTCGAGAATCTGGTGTTGAACGAACCCACGCGCGCGGCGCGCCGCGTCGACCGCATCTTGAACATGTCGTTCGGCATGCTCGGCATCAACTCGGCCGTGATCGTCGAACGTTTCCGCGACTCCTGATCCTGCACCCCCAAATGACCCACGACGAAATCGTCATCGCCATCAAGGACATCATCGCGACCATCGCGCCCGACGAAGAGCTCGGCAACCTCGCGATGGACGTGCGCTTGCGCGACCAGATCGAGCTCGACTCGATGGACTTCCTCGACATCGTGATGGAGCTGCGCAAGCGCTACGGCGTGCAGGTGCCCGAAGAGGACTACATGCAGCTCGCAACGCTGAAGGGCTGCGTCGACTACCTCGGGCCCAAGCTCGAGTCGAAGAAGCTGGTCACACACGCGCTCAAGGCCTGAGCGCGGCGCGCGCCGACCCAGGAGCTGCCGTGCGCTACGACGCCGTGGTCATCGGAGCCGGGATGAGCGGCCTCGCCGCTGGCATCCGCCTGGCTCAAGCACAAAAGCGCGTCGTCGTGCTCGAGCGCCACTCCCTGTGGGGCGGGCTCAACTCCTTCTACAAGCGCGCTGGCCGGCGCTTCGAGACCGGGCTGCACGCACTGACCAACTACGTGCCGCGCGGAACCCCCGGCGTTCCGCTGACGCGCATCTTGCGCCAACTGCGCATCCCCTACGAGGCGTTGCGCCTGGCACCACAGAAGGGCTCGCAGACGGCGGTGCGTCTGGGGAGCGAGATCCTGCGCTTGGAGTACTCCAACGACTTCGCGCGCATGCAGGGCTCGGTCGCGCGCCTGTTTCCCGCCGAAGTCGTGGGCTTCGAGCGCATGGTCGCGGCGCTGCCCGGCTACGACTACGCCGACGCGCAAGCGCTCGCGGTCGGAGCGCGCCAGCGACTGGGCGAGTTCATCCGCGATCCGTTGCTGGTGCAGCTGCTGATGATCGCGCCCCTGTTCTACGGCTCTCCCACCGAGCACGACATGAGCTGGGCCGAGTTCGGCGTGCTGTTCCGCTCGATCCACCTCGAGGGCATGGCGCGGCCCGAGGGCGGGATCCGTGGCCTCTTGGAGGTGCTGCTCGAACGCTACTCGAAGGAGGGCGGCGAGCTGCGCATGCGTTGCGGCGTGCGCTCGATCCGCCACGAGCGCGGACGCGTCCTGGGTGTGCAACTCGACGACGGCAGCGAGCTCGAGACCGATCAAGTGTTCTCCTCGGCCGGGCTGGTCGAGACGCGCGCGCTGTGCGGGATGGAGCGAGCTCACGACGAGGCCGACGTCGGTCGACTGAGCTTCGTGGAGGTCTGCTGCGTGCTCGACAGCCTGCCGGAGACGCTGGGTCACGACGCGACCATCGTGTTCTTCTCCGACGGGCTTCCGCTGCGCTACCAGCAACCGCCGGACTTCGTCGAGCCGCGCTGCGGCGTCCTGACCTGTCCCAGCAACTACCTCACGACCAGTCCTCCGCAGGAAGGGCTGATGCGCTTGACCTGCCCGGCGCGTCACGCCTCGTGGGTCGGTCTCGAGCCGCACGAGTACGCGGCCCAGAAGGAGCGCGCGGTCGAGGCCATGCTCGACTCGGCGCGCATTTTCGCCTTCGATCCGCGCCCCCACACGCTGTACCGCGACGCGTTCACGCCGCGCACGATCGAGCACTTCACCGGCCACCGCGGCGGGGCCGTGTACGGCAGCCCGCGGAAATCCCGCGACGGGCGTACCGAGCTCGAGGGCCTGAGCCTGATCGGCACCGATCAGGGCTTGGTCGGTGTGGTGGGAACGTTGCTCTCCGGCATCGGCATCGTCAATCAGACGATGTTGCGCCCCACCGGAGGACCGCGGTGAGCTCGGAGCGCCGCTACTTTCGCGGCTCGCGCGACGGCAAGCGGCCGCGCACGAGCGATCCGCTCGCCAAGGCGCGCGCCTCCTACGACTTGATCGTGGTCGGAAGCGGACTGGCCGGGATGACCGCGGCGAACGTGCTCGGCAAGCTCGGACACAAGGTCGCGCTGCTCGAGCAGCACTACAACTTCGGCGGCCTGGCGACGTGGTTCAAGCGCCGCGGCGGCCACGTGTTCGACGTCTCGCTCCACGGTTTCCCGGTGGGGATGATCAAGACGTGTCGGCGCTATTGGAGCCCGCAGATCGCCGACGCGATCGTGCGCTTGGACGGCGTGCGCTTCGACAACCCGCAGTTCACCCTGGACACCACGTTCACGCGCGAGGACTTCACCGAGAAGCTCGTGCGGCACTTCGGCCTCGAACGCGCGCGCGTCGAGTCGTTCTTCGAGTTCCTGCGCGGACTCAACTACTACGACGATCCGCGCGACACCGTGGCCGACGTGTTCGAGCGCTTCTTCCCCGGGCGCAACGACGTTCACCGCCTATTGCTCGAGCCCATCGCCTACGCCAACGGCTCGACGCTGGAAGATCCGGCGATCGCCTACGGGATCGTGTTCTCCAATTTCATGTCGAAGGGCGTGTACACCTTCACCGGCGGGACGGACTGGCTCATCTCCCGCATGAAGGAGGAGCTCCTCCGCAACGGCGTCGAGCTCTACGGCAGCGCACAGGTCGAGCGCATCGTCGTCGAGCAGGGACGCGCGCGCGGAGTCGTGGCCAACGGCCGCTTCCTGGGCGCGCACGCGGTGCTCTCCAACGCCAATCTCAAGCGCACGGTCCTGGAGCTGTGCGGGGCGCAGCACTTCGCGCCGGACTTCGTGCGCCAAGTCGAGGACGTGCGGCTCAACAACTCCAGCACGCAGGTGTATCTGGGCATCCGCGAGGGTCAGAGCGTCCCGTGGATCACCGATCTCTTGTTCACCTCGACGCGTGAGCGCTTCGACTCGCCGGCGCTGTGCGACATGCACGGACTGTCGCGCACGTTCTCGTTCTACTATCCCAAGCTCCGGCCGCAGACGCAGCGCTACGCGATCGTCAGCTCGACCAACGCGCACTGGAGCGACTGGGCGCGGCTCGACGACGCAGCGTACTCGACCGCCAAGGCGCGCTTGATCGAGGACACGCTGGTCCAGCTCGAGCGCTACCTGCCCAACATCCGCTCGATCGTCGATCACGTGGAGGCCGCGACGCCGCGCACCTTCGCGTTCTACACGCAGCATCTCCAGGGAGCTTCCTTCGGCACCAAGTGGGAAGGCCTGCGGCCGAGCATGGAGCTCGCCAGTCAGGTCGCCGGCCTGTACCACGCCGGATCGGTGGGCATCATCATGTCCGGCTGGTTGGGCGCGGCGAACTACGGCGTGATCACGGCCAACAAGCTCGATGTGTTCCTGCAGAACGCGGCTCAGGCCGCGGCGAGCGAGCGCGGAGTCTCCGCATGAACCCGATCCACGCCGCGCTCCCCCACCGCGAGCCGTTCCTGTTCGTCGATCGCATCGTCGAACGCTCGGCCGAGCACATCGTCACCGAGTGGGACGTCCCGGTGGACGCGCCGTTCTTCCGCGGACACTACCCCGGCCGACCGCTCGTGCCCGGCGTGCTGATCTGCGAGAGCGCCTTCCAATCCGGCGCGATCCTGTGCGCGGACGAGCCGCGCGACGCCGTGCCCGCTGGAGCCGTGCCGGTGTTGACCAAGATCGGTGACGCGCGCTTCAAGCGCATGGTCGGTCCGGGGGACACGCTGCGCTGCGACGTGACGCTCACCGAGCGCGTCGGAGCCGCACGCTACATGACCGCCCGTGTCAGCTGCCGCGGCGAGGCCGTGCTGCGCATCGAGTTCGTCGTCGCCGTCACACCGGGAGCAGCGTGATGGACTTCCTCGGACTCGCGGGCAAGCGCATCGTCGTCACGGGCGTGGCCAACAAGAAGAGTGTCGCTTGGTTCGTGCACAAGGGGCTGCGCGAGGCCGGTGCGGAGGTGATCCACGTCGTGCGCTCCGAGGAGCGTCGAGCGCAGCTCGCCAAGGCCCTCGAGCCCAGCCCGGTGCACGTGTGCGACGTGGAGCACCAGGACCAGATCGAAGCGCTCGGCGCCCGCTTGCGCGAGGACCACGCGACGATCGACGGGCTGGTGCATTCGATCGCCTTCGCCAACTACGCGCGCGGCGTTCGGCCCTTCGACGAGACAGCGCGCGCGGATTTCCTGCAGGCGCTGGACATCTCGTGCTTTTCGCTGGTCGCGCTGACCAACGCCCTCAAGCCCGCGCTCGCGCCGCGCGCCTCGATCGTGAGCATCTCGATCTCCGACACGCGGCTGGCGACCGAGAGCTACGGCTACATGGCGCCGGTCAAGGCCGCGCTCGATTCGACGATCGTGTTCCTCGCCAAGAGCCTGAGCGCCACGAGTTCGGTGCGCGTCAATGCGGTCAAGGCTGGACCGCTGAAGACCTCGGCATCCGCGGGAATCCCGGGCTACCTGGACAACTACTTGTTCGCCGAGGCGGCCACGTTCCGTCACGCGGCGCTCACGACCGAGGAAGTCGCCAACGCCGCGCTGTTCTTGCTGAGCGAGCGCTCGTCGGGGATCAACGGTCAGGGCTTGGTCGTCGACGCCGGCATGGGCTTCAACTTCTTCGATCGCGAGATCGTGCGGCGCTTCAATCGCGCGGACGGAGCGACGTGAGCTCACGCGCTCCGGTCGTGGTCATCGCAGCGCTCGATGCGCCGCACGTTCGTGGCCGCGAACGCGTGGAGCGACAGCGGGCGCAAGCTCGCGCGGCGGTTCGTGCGAGCGCAGCTTTGCGAGGTGCGCAGCTCGCGGAGTTGTGCAAGGACTCCTCGGACGTGCCGCTGCCCTCTCGCGGCTGGTACTGGTCGTTGAGCCATTGCCCGAGCTCGGTGGTCGGTGTGGTCCACGCCTGTCCGGTGGGAGTCGACGTGGAGTCCCTGCGCACTGTACGCAGCGACGTCGCCGCGCGTGTGCTCAGCGAGAGCGAGCTCGCGCTCTTCGAACGCCGTGGGGAGCTCGAGTTCCTGCGCGCCTGGACCGGCAAGGAGGCCGTGCTCAAGGAGTTCGGCGTCGGGCTCGCGGGCCTCGAGCGCTGCCGCATCGTCGCGGTGCACGACACTCGTTTGGAGCTGCGTTTCGACGGGCATTCGCGCGTGGTGCACCAGAGCCTCCAGCCCCGGCGCGTGGTGTCGCTGTCGAGCGCGGACGGCGCACCTCCAGAGTTCTTGGTGCTCGACCAGCCGCTGCTCGAGCCGCATGAGGTCCAGCCGTGAACACCTCATCCGAGCGCGGTGCCCTGGCGCTGCAACGGACGCGTGCGTTCGCCAGCGAGTTTCCCTTCGAGCCGCACTTCCTCGAGACCGGCGCTCTCGCCCAGCACTACCTGGACGAGGGACCGCGCGACGGCGAGACGCTGCTCTTCCTCCACGGCAACCCGACTTGGTCGTTCCTGTGGCGCAACTTGGTCAAGGCGCTGCGCACGCGCTACCGCTGCGTCGCGCCGGATCACATCGGCTGTGGGCTGTCGGACAAGCCCCAGGATTACGCCTACCGCTTGGCGCAGCACATCGACAACCTCGAGCGCCTCGTGGACGAGCTGCGGCTCGAGCGCATCACATTGGTGGTGCACGATTGGGGTGGCGCGATCGGCTTCGGGCTCGCGCAGCGCCGACCGGACCTGGTCGCGCGCGCGGTGGTGATGAACACGGCCGCGTTCACCGGCCTGAAGGCGCCCCTGCGCATTCGCGCCTGCCGTGTCCCGCTCGTCGGTCCGTTGGCCGTGCGCGGATTGAATGCCTTTGCGCGCGCCGCGACCGTGATGGCGACCGAACGCGGCCTCGCGCCCGACGTCAAGCGCGGCCTGCTCGCTCCCTATGGATCCTGGCGCGAGCGCATCGCCACGCTGCGCTTCGTCGAGGACATCCCGCTCGCCGCGACACACCCTTCCTACGCCACGCTGCGAGCGATCGAAGCCCACCTCGAAGCACTGCAGGACCTGCCGCTGTGCTTGATCTGGGGTGCGCGCGACTGGTGCTTCACCCTGGAGTTCCTGAACGAGTGGCGCAGGCGCTTCCCCGCGGCCCGCGCGCACGTCGCGCCGGACGCGGGCCATTGGGTGACCGAGGACGCGGGCGACGACGTCTTGGCGTGGATCGAGCGCTTCCTCGCCGATCGACCGCTTCCGCGACAGAGCCGCAGCCGTGAGCGAACGCTCGAACACCGCTGAGCTCCTGCGGGAACGCGCGCGTTCCGCCCCGACGCGCACGGCGTTGATCGAGCCCGACGGTGCGCGCGCCTGGCGCAAGCTGAGCTTCGCGGAGCTGGAGCGCGAGGTCGATCTCGATGCTCACGCGTTCGTGCGCGCCGGCCTGCAGCGCGGCGACCGCGTGTGCGTCTTCGTCAAGCCCGGCAGCGAGTGGGCCGCGATCGTGTTCGCCCTGTTCCGCATCGGAGCGTTGCCGGTGCTGATCGACCCCGCCATGGGTCGCGCCGGATTGCTGGCATGCGTGGAGCGCATTCGACCGCGCGGGTTCATCGGAATCCCGCTGGCGAGCGCGATCAAGCTGGCCTTCCCGCGCTCGTTCGCCTCGGTCGAGGTTGCGCTCGTCGCCGGACCGCTGCCTCTCGGCGGCAGGACGCTGCGCGGGCTGCGCCGAGCCGAAGACGGCGCCTTCCCCAGCGCAGCGACCCTCGACAGCGATCGAGCGGCAGTGCTGTTCACCTCGGGCTCGACCGGACCGGCGAAAGGCGTGTCCTACACGCACGGCATGTTCCGCGCGCAGGTCGCGGCGTTGCGTGAGCTCAACGGCATGCGCGAGGGCGACGTCGATCTCGCGTGCTTCGCGCCGTTCGCCTTGTTCGGACCCGCGCTCGGACTGACCACGGTCTTGCCGCGCATCGACTTCTCGCATCCTGCGCAGGCCGACCCGGCCGAGATCGTGCGCGCCATCCGCGAGCACGGCGCCGTGCAGACCTTCGGTTCGCCCGCGATCTGGCGTCGCGTCGCGCCCTGGGCCGCGGAGCGTGGCATCACGCTCCCCTCGCTCAGACGACTGATGATCGCTGGAGCACCGGTGCACCCGCCGTTGATCGAGAGCTGCCTGGCGCTGCTCGCACCCGAGGCCGACGTGTACACGCCCTACGGCGCAACCGAGGCGCTGCCCGTCGCGTGCATCGGAGGCCGCGAGATCCTCGCGCGCCATCGCGCGGCGACCGAGAGCGGCGCGGGCAATTGCATCGGGACGCTCGCGCCGTTCATCGAAGCGCGCGTGATCCGCGTGACCGACGACGTGCTCCCCGCCTGGAGCGAGTCGTTGGTCGTCGCGCGCGGCGAGGCCGGAGAGCTGGTCGTGCGCGGTCCGCAGGTCACGCGCGAATACGAGCTCGAGCCCGAGCACACCGCTCGCGCCAAGATCCCCGACGGCACCTCGGTCTGGCATCGCATGGGCGACGTCGTGCGCGAAGACGGCGCAGGACGCCTGTGGTTCCTCGGCCGCAAGTCGCACCGGCTCGCGACTGCCCACGGAACGCTGTTCCCCGTGGGCATCGAAAACGCCTTCAACGTCCATCTGGCCGTGCGACGCAGCGCACTCGTTGGCGTGGGCGCCCGCGGCGCGGAGCGAGCGGTGTTGGTCGTCGAGCTGGCACCCGGGAAGCGGCCGAGTGCGGCACTGGCGACCGAGATCCTCGCTCGTCGCCAGCAGGTCTCCGACTGCCGCGTCGTCGAGGAACTGCTGTTCCACGAGCAGTTCCCGGTCGACCTCCGCCACAACGCCAAGATCGACCGCGCGGCGCTGAAGGCCTGGGCCGAGGAGCGCCTGGCATGAGAGCCGTGGTCACCGGCGCGAGCGGTTTCCTTGGACGACACATCGTCGCGGAGCTGCTCGCCGACGGCTTCCAAGTCGTCGCCGGCACGCGGCGCGCGGCACCCGAGCTCGAAGCACTCGGTGCGCGTGTCACGCCGCTCGAGCTCTCCGATCGCGACGCGCTGCGCAACGCCTTCAAGAACGCCGACGTCGTGTTCCACGTCGCGGCCAAGACGGGCGTGTGGGGAACGCGCGCGAGCTACGTCGAGAGCAACGTCACCGGAACCGAGAACGTCATTGCGGCCTGCGAGCAGCGCAAGGTGCGCAGGCTCGTGTTCACCAGCTCACCCAGCGTCGTCTTCGACGGCACCGACCACCTCGACGCCTCCAACGACTTGCCCTATCCGGTGTCCTACCTGTGCGAGTACCCGCGCACCAAGGCGCTCGCCGAACAGCTGGTGCTCGCCGCCAACGGACGCTGGGGCCTGGCGACGTGCGCCCTGCGCCCGCACTTGATCTTCGGTGCCGATGACCCGCACTTGATCCCGCGGCTCATCGCGCGCGCTCGAGCGGGCAAGCTGATGCGGATCGGAGAGCGGCGCAACCGCGTGACGGTGTGCGCCGTCGAGACCGCGGCGCGCGCGCACTTGTTGGCCGCGAAGTCGCTCGAGCCGAGCGCGCCTCACGCCGGTCGCGCCTATTTCATCGGCCAAGAGCAGTCGGTCGACCTCTGGGCATGGATCGAGGACGTCCTGCGCCGCGTGGGCGCGCCACTTCCGAAGCGCGTGCTCTCCGCGCGCGCCGCCTACGCATTGGGTTGGTGCTGTGAGCTCGCGTGGAGCGTCACACGCCGTGCAGGCGAGCCTCCGATGACCCGTTTCGTCGCGCAGCAGCTGGCCACGAGTCACTCGTACTCGATGGAGCCCGCGCGACGCGCGTTCGGCTTCCGCGAAGCCCTCGCGACCTCGGACGCCGTGGAACGCATGGTCACGGCGCTACGCCAGCGCGCGTAGACGATTTTTCGCCCTTCCGATGCCAATTCGCCGGGGTCATGCAGAGCAGGACGGCGCGCGCTCGATGAACAGTGCCCGCCATGGAAACAGAATCTCCCTTTTGCCCAGAGTGCCTCGCAGCCTCGCAGTCGGGCTCGCCCGGCAAACTCTCGACGATCCAAGGCATCGGCCGCATGTTCCACGGCCGCACGCAAACGTGCGAGCGCTGTGGATCGTCGGTGCGCACGGCCTGGAGCGTGTTCTTGCTGCTGCCGCTCGTCCCGCGCGGCTCATTCCGCGTCGTCGAATTCGACGAGCTGGCCGCGCAAGGAGTGAGCAGCACACCGTTCTTCGCCCGCCGAGTCTCGTTGTGCTGGCCTCAGGTCCTGCGCACCTGGGCCGTCGGCGGCTTGGCGCTGCTGTTCCTGGCCTGGATCGTCGTGCAGCGCTTCAGTTGAACGCAGCGCGCGGATCGCGGCCAAAGGGATCGCTCCCAACAACGAGCGCACACCGCGGATCGAGCACCCGTCGCGCTCGCGGCCGAGCGCGCCTGGCCCAAACGACCCGAGTGCGGCGCAGTTCCGTGCCACGCAGAGTTCGTGCGGGACCTCACCCCCGTGGCGCCGCGATCCGTCCGTCACTCCACTGGACTGCCGGCCTGCTCGAGCGGAGCGAGCGGAACACGCCAGCCGCGCCACTCGCTGCGGCGCCGACTGCAACCGATCGGTTTCAGTGGAAGCAGCGGGGAGCTCGGACCGCCTTGACGCTGGCGCGGGCGAGGGCTGCGTTCCAAGCGGACGCGGTGATCTGTCCAGAGACCCGCTCCATCCGTGAGCGAACCGTCTCGCTGCCGAGGCCTCGACGGACGTCCGATCACCCCGCCGCGAGACGAGTGCAAAGCGAGCCCCATGCGTTCTTTCCGCGCCCTTGACGAGTACCTGGTGCACTGGCGGCTCCTCCAGTCCCACCGCATGTCGACGACCATCCAACTCGAAGAACACCGGCCGCGGGAAGCCATGCCGGAAGCGCTGGACCGTGATCTCCAACTCGCGATCCACGGGGTCGAAGAGCTGCACGCGCTGATGCTGCAGTTCGAGAAGGACGGTCTGCAGCAACTCACGCGTGTCCACGCAACGCACCGCGCGAGCGCGCGCAACCTGCTGCACTACTTGGCGCTGCGCAGCCGCGACGTGCGGCCGCTGCAAGAGACCCTGCGCGACCTGGGCCTTTCGTCGCTCGGTCGCTCGGAAGCCCACGCGATGTGCACGCTCGAGGCCGTCCTGTCGGTGTTGCAGCGGCTGGCTGGGCGCGTTTTCGAGCGCGCTCCGCTCACCGATCGCATCCCGAGCTTCGAAGACGGCCGTGCGCTGCTCGAAGAGCACGCCGCTGCGCTCTTGGGGGAACCGCCCAAGACGCGCCGTGTGCGGATCCTCGTGACGCTGCCCACTCAGGCCGCGCACGACCCGGCGTTGGTCCGCGGACTGATCGAGCGCGGAGTGGATTGCGTGCGCATCAACTGCGCCCACGACGACCAGTCGATCTGGCGCAAAACCATCCTGAACGTGCGCCGCGCCGAGCGGGCCGCGGGTCGTCGTGTGCCGATCCTGATGGACCTCGGTGGCCCGAAGCTGCGCACGGGGCCGATCGAAGCACCGCCGGTCGCGCTGAGGGTCAAGCCCTCGCGCGACGACCTCGGACGCGTCTTGCGCGCGGCTCAACTGCTGCTGTGCCCTCGCGGTTCGCGCATGCAAACCCCCAGCGAGTGTGCCGCTCGCCTCGAGCTCGATCGCCGCTGGCTTGCCCAACTGGGCGACGACGCACGAGTCGAGTTCGAGGACGCGCGCGGAGCCAAGCGCCGGCTCAGCGTGCTGCAGCGCCGCCGAAGCGCGGTGATCGCGGCGCTCGCGCACACGGCCTACTTCGTTCCCGGGACCAAGCTGCGCGACGTGCGCAGCGGCCGCGTGTGCGAGATCGGGTCCCTTCCGCGCGCGGAGGGCTGCCTGCGGCTGCGACCTGGAGATCGGGTCGAACTCACGGCTCGGCTCGATCCGGGACACGACGCATCGCGCGACGCCGACGGTCGACAACTCACTCCAGCGCGCATCGGGTGCACCCTGCCCGAGGTGCTAGGTCAAGCCCGCGTTGGCCAGAGAGTGTGGTTCGACGACGGTCGCATCGGCGCCCGCATTCTCAAGGCATCGCCGGCGGAACTCCTGCTCGAGATCGATCACGCCGACGCGGACGGAGAGAAGCTGCGCGCCGACAAGGGCATCAACCTGCCCGAAACGGAGCTCGGCATGTCCGCGCTCACGGGCAAGGACCTCGTCGACCTCGAGTTCGTCGCGGAACACGCCGATGCGGTGGCCCTGTCGTTCGTGCGCGAGCCAGCGGACGTCGAGTTGCTCCACGAACGCCTGCGCGCGTTGAATCGGCGCGAGCTCGGCGTGGTGCTGAAGATCGAGACGCGCCAGGCGTTCGAGCGCCTGCCTGAGCTGATCTTGGCCGCGATGCACAGCCCGCGGATCGGTGTGATGATCGCACGCGGGGATCTGGCGGTGGAATGCGGTTTCGAACGACTGGCGGAGATCCAAGAGGAGATCCTGTGGATCTGTGAGGCCGCCCACGTCCCCGTGATCTGGGCGACACAGGTCCTGGAATCGCTCGCGCGCACGGGCCGCCCCTCGCGAGCGGAGATCACCGACGCAGCCATGGCGGAGCGCGCCGAGTGTGTGATGCTCAACAAGGGTCCCCACATCGACGCCGCCGTGTCGGCACTCGACGACATCATGCGGCGCATGGAAGGCCACCAGCAAAAGAAGAGCGCGATGCTGCGCCCCCTGCGACTGGCGCATCGGCTGACGCACTGACGGCGCTCGGACGTGGAGCGCCGCGCGCGATCTCAGTTCGGGCGGAACCAAGCGAGTCGGCACTCCGCCGCGAGTCCCGCCAGGGACTCGACTCGGCATGCGTTGGTGATCCAGCGCGCGGCGCATCCAGCAGCGGCTCGGCGCGGTGCCCTTCCGCTCGGATCGAGACCCGGCGCTTGAGCGCTCGAGCCCTAACGCGCGCGGGCCGCGGCCCGTGACGGACGCGACCCGCGCGATGAAAAGCTGACTGCGCTTGGCGCTCAAACCAGCTCGAGCGAGCGCGTCTTGCGCAAGCGATCGAGCAGCGCCTTGAACTCGCTGAACGGCATCACTTGCTGTTCGCGCGTTCCGCGGCGGCGCACGGCGACGGTGCCCTCGGCGGCTTCGCGTTCGCCCGCGATCAACATGAACGGGATCTGGAAGTGTTGGGCTTCCTTGATCTTGTTGTTCATGTGGCCGGGAGCGTCCATGCAGTCGACGCGGTAGAGGTCCTGGCGCAGCTCGTGCTCGAGCTTCTTGCAGTAGGCCGTGTGCTCCTCGCGGATCGGGATCAAGGCCACCTGCTTGGGCGCGCACCACAGCGGGAACTTGCCCGCGAAGTGCTCGATCAAGCCACCGATGAAGCGCTCCATCGAACCGAGGATGGCGCGGTGCACCATGATCGGTCGCTTCTGCTGTCCATCGGAATCGGTGAAGTGGATGTCGAAGCGTTCGGGCAGGTTGAAATCGCACTGCACCGTCGACATCTGCCATTCACGGCCGAGCGAGTCCTTGATCTTGAAGTCGATCTTGGGCCCGTAGAACGCGCCCCCGCCCTCGTCGAGCTCGAGCGGCAGCTGGCGCAGCTCGGCCGCACCTCGCAGCGCCTTGGTCGCGCGCTCCCAGATCTCCGGCGAGCCGATGGCCTTCTCGGGTCGAGTCGCCAAGTAGGCCGTGTAGGTGTAGCCGAACGTGCGCAGCACCGTGTCGACCAGCTCGACCACGCCCGCGATCTCGGTCTCGAGTTGGTCGGGCGTGCAGAAGATGTGGCTGTCGTCCTGGGTGAAACCGCGCACGCGCATCATCCCGTGCAACACACCGGAACGTTCGAAGCGGTACACCGTCCCGAGCTCCGCCATGCGCAACGGCAAGTCGCGATAGCTGTGCGCACGCGTGGCGTAGATCATCACGTGCCCGGGGCAGTTCATAGGCTTGACGCGATAGCGCGTGGTCTCGATGCCGAAGCCCTCGTACATCATCTCGCCATAGTTCTCGAGGTGCCCCGAAGTCTTGAACAGGTCCTCGCGCAGCACGTGCGGCGTGTACACGAACTCGTACCCGCGGCGCACTTGCTCCTGGTACATGAACTCCTCGATCGCGCGCCGCACCGCGCCCAGGTGCGGATGCCAGAAGACGAAACCGGCTCCCGCATCGCCGTGCGTGCTGAACAAGTCGAGCTCGGTGCCGAGCTTGCGGTGATCCCGCAGCTTGACCTCCTCGAGCCACTTGAGGTGCTGGTCGAGCTCGTCCTTGCTCCAGAAGGCCGTGCCGTAGATGCGCTGGAGCATCGGCCGCTTCTCGTCCCCGCGCCAATAGGCCCCGGCGATGTTGAGCAACTTGAAATGGAACTTGCGATCGAGCCGGTCGACGTGCGGGCCCTCGCACAGATCCTCCCAATCTCCGTGGCGATAAACCGTGATCGCCTCGCCCTGGGGGATCAACTCGAGCGCCTCGAGCTTGTAGGTCTGGTTCTTGGCTTCGAGTCGTCGCCGCGCTTCGTCGCGCGTCACCGTCTCACACACCATCTGCGGCGAGCGCTTGGCGACGCGCTCCATTTCCTTCTCGATCGCCCGCAGGTCCTTTTCCTCGAGCGGCTCGGGCAGGTCGAGGTCGTAGTAGAACCCGTGCTCGATCGCCGGCCCGAAGCCGAACTTGACGCCGGGGTACAGCTTCTGAACAGCCGACGCCATCAGGTGCGACACCGAGTGTCGCAGCGTCGACAGCGGGAACGGCTCGCCGTCCCGCGGCGCATCTTGAGCGCTCATGGCATTCACTCCTTCCCTTGGGTCCTCCCAAGGGCGTGTCCGCCGCAACCTGCGACGGCCTCTTGCGGGACGCTGGGCCCGCTCGGACCGACCTGGCCCAACACGGTTCGTTTCCTGTCCCGACTTGAAACGAGGGGCGAGAGCATAGACGCCGGCCCTCGGGCGAGCCAGCGAGCCACGCGGCGGCGCGCGAGCACCGTGGATACGAAGAGGGCCGTCGCAAGCTCGATCCAGCGCTCTCTCCGGGGCAGAACCGATAGGGGAATCGGTGGAAGAAGAGGGTGGGGAGAAGACGCCCCGGCGGGTTGTTTCGGCGGCCTGCGACGGCCTGCCTTCCCTATCGGGACCGGCATGTTCCAGCCGTAGCTTTTTTTGAGCACGACTTCGCGCGCGTCTCGCTTTCGCGACGAGGCGCGGAGCTCGCGGCCACGCTAAGCCGGGTCGGCGCGCCAGATCTTGACCTCTACCTCGAGCTCGACTCCGCTGCGCGAGGCGACCTCGGCGCGCACTTCGTCGATCAGCCCGAGCACGTCGGTCGCTGTCGCCGCGCCGCGGTTCAGGATGAAATTGCCGTGGAGTGGACTGACGATCGCATCTCCGCGCGTCCGCCCCTTGAGCCCCGCGAGCTCGACCAACTTGCCCGCCGAGCAACCATTGGAACGCGCCGGATCGGGGTTCTTGAACACACAGCCGGCGGACCACTCCGTCACCGGTTGCACGCGACGCTTCTCCAGCAGGTACTCGCGCGTTCGGTCGCGGACCTCCGACGGCGTCGAGGGCACCAGGCGCAGCACGGCGCCGACGACGACGCGCTCACCCAAGCCACCGTTGCGGTAGCGCGGCGTGCACTCGGCACGCGGCAAGTCGTGCATCGTTCCGTCGGGCTCGATCACGCGCACGAGCTCGACCATGTTCCAGATCTCACCGTGGCGCCCGCCCGCGTTCATCGCGATGCCACCGCCGAGGTGGCCCGGAACTCCCGCGAGGCACTCGAAGCCCGAGAGTCCGAGCGCCGTCGCCGTCTGCACCAGCGAGGGCATCGTTGCTCCACACCACGCGATCAGCCGCGGATCCGAGCTGGGCTCGGCGGGTGCGACTTGCGCGCCGGCAGCGTGCGGCGAAAAGTCGGGCACCGGACCCAGCGGGCGAAAGCAGCGCTTGAGTCGATCGGTGGCGATCACCACTCCGCGGTAGAGCCCGTCCTCGATGACGAGGTTGGCCCCGCCGCCCAGGATGCGCGGAACGAACCCGCGCTCGCGTGCTGCCGAGTACGCGGCACGCAGCTCGTTCGGATCGGCGGGCTCGAGCAGCCACAGCGCGCGGCCGCCGACGCGCATCGTCGTTCTATCGGAGAGATCCGCGTCGGACAGCGCGGCACAGGGCCAGTTCAGCGAAGAGATCATCCTTGATCGTCACGATATCGCCGGCTCCGAGCACCAGCACGGCGCTGTCCATCGGAAGTTGCGAGCACAACACGCGGCTGGTCTCGGCGGGACGACCGCCGAGCGCGGCCTGCACGCCCGCGGCCAGCAGGCGCTCGACCAGCTCGGGCGCACCGGCTTGGTGCTCGCCGTCGATGTGCGCGCGAGCGCCGTAGACGTCCGCGACCACGACGCGGTCGGCCATGCGCAGCGCATCCGCGAACTCATCCAGGAAGCGCGCGGTGCGGCTGTGCTGGTGAGGCTGGAAGACCACGTGCAAAGGACGACCGGGATAGACGCGACGTGCGGCCTCGAGCGTGACGCGCACCTCGGTCGGATGGTGCGCGTAGTCGTGCACGATGTTCACGCCGCCCAGTGCGCCCCACGGCTCGAAGCGCCGTTGACTCCCCTGGTAGCGCTCGAGCCCGCGCGCCGCGGCGACCGCCGCGACGTTGGGATCGATGTTCCACTCGCGCGCGGCGAGCCCCACGACGAGCGCGATGGCGCAGGCAGCGTTCTCGACGTTGAACTGACCGGGCACCTGCAATGACACCTGCGGGACGACGAAATTCGGGCCGTTCAAACGGAACGCAAAGGTCCCGTTGCGCTCGCCGAGCAAGTCGATCTTGAGCTCGCGCGCGATGCGCCACACTTGGCAGCGGGCATTCTGTTCGACGGTGCGGGTCACGTCGTGACCGATGACCAACAGGCCGTTCAGGGGCACGCGATCGACGAAGCGCGCGAATGCGGACTTGATCGCCTCGAAGTCGCCGTAGTAGTCGAGGTGGTCGGCCTCGACATTGGTGACGATCGCGCCCTGGGGCGTCAAGTTGAGGAACGAGCGGTCGTACTCGCAGGCCTCGACGGCGAACCAACCGCCGTCGTCCTCGGTGACCGCGTTGGAGCCGATCACGCGGCACACGCCGCCGACGATCGCGCCCGGACTGGGCCGTGCTCGACCGGACTCGTAGGCGGACAGGCCGCGCAACGCATGGTGCACCATCCAAGACGTGGTGGTCTTGCCGTGCGTGCCAGCGATGGCGAGCGTGCGACCGATCGGAGTGATGCGACCGAGCGCCTCGCTGTACTTCAGGACCGGGACCCCGCGCTCTCGGGCCTCGGCCACGGCGCCGCTCTCGGTCGGGATCGCGGCCGAGCGGATCACCAGCTCGGCATCGGCCGGAATGCGCGCGCTCTCCTGCGACGAGATCTCGATGCGCGCGCCCATTCGACGCAACAGCTCCACGTGCTCGCTCGCGCTCCGGTCGTGGCCGGTCAGCACGTGCCCGTGATCGATCAACACGCGCGCGGCGCCGGAGACACCCGCACCGCCTGCGCCCAACAGGTGGATGCGACGTGGCAACCCGGGGATCGGCGTGCGCGACGAGCCGCGCTGCGCGCCCTGCGCCGTCAGGCGCGACTCCAACCCATCCGTCGTGGCTTCGATGCCGTGGTCCAACATGTGTGCTATCTCATCTCCGCGATTGCGTGACTCAAGAATTCGCCCTGGATTCGCGCCGGCCCAGCGCCACGACCTTCACGAGCTCGCTCCAAATGCGCTGCGCTCCATCGAGCGCCATGGCCTGCGCCAGCGCGGCGGACCGGCGCTCGAGCTCGGACAGGCCGGTCGGCGTGGTCTTCTGCACGAGCTCGCACGCCAGGTCTTTCGACAGGCGCTCTTCCTCGACGATCTGAACTCCGGCGCCGAGCTCTAGCGCGTTCTTGCGCTGGTGCTGGTCCTTGTGGTGCGGGTAGGGCACGACCCACGCAGCGCGGCGCATGGCGGCGACCTCGGCCAGGGTCGAGGCACCGCCGCGGCACAGCACCAACGTCGCCGCGCTCAGCGCGGTGTGGACATCGACCACGAACTCGACCTTGCGATAGCCGCTCTTCTCTGGCGCGCCCTGGTCGAGCCGACCTGGGCCCGTCTGGTGCAGCACCTGCACGCCGCGACGGAGGAACTCGTCGACGTGCGTCGCGACGAATCGATTGAGGGCGCCAGCTCCTTGGCTGCCGCCGAGGATCAAGACGAGCGGACGCTGTGCGTCGAATCCGATCTGCGAGCGCGCGCGCTGCGCCTCTCCTTCGCCGATCGCACCCGCGGCGAAGCTGGGCGCGAGCGGAGGCCCTGTCCACAGGTCGCGTTCCGATTCTCTCCCGCCGGGAAGCGTGCCGCGCCACGCGTGGAACACGCGCGTCGCCAGCGGTGCCAAGCTGCGCGTGGCACGCCCCTTGGCCGCGTTGATCTCGAGCAATGCGATCGGCAGCTTCAGCGACCACGCCGCGAGCACGACCGGCAAGCAAGTGAAGCCACCGAGTCCGAGCACCAGCTGCGTTCGATGGTCGCGCAGCTCGCGCAGTGCCTTGCGGTAGCAGGGAAGGTTGCGCAGCGCGAGGCGCGCCAGGGACGGCGCACCTCCACCGTCGGGCTCGAGGGACAGCGCGACGCGCGCCATGGGCACCTTGCCGAGCTCGTGCTCGAGCCCCGCGAAGGCCTTGGATTCCACCGGCCGACCGGTGCAGAACCACAGCACGTCGCCCAGGTCCTGGTGGGTGTGCGAGAGCAAGTGACGACCGGGGACGATGTGTCCGCCGGTGCCGCCGCCGGCCAGCGCCACGCGCATGCTGCTCCACGGCCGTTCAGCGCTCAAGAGCGCGTCCTCCACGCGAGGCGCGAGACTCCGCGCCACGTCGTTCGTCGGCGCGAGTTCGTGCCGAGTCGGTGTCGGTGCAAGTGTCGGGCTCATCGAAGTGAAATTCCCCCACGCGCGCTGGGACCGTCGCGAGCGCCGTGCGCGCTGCCTCGCGGGCTGGCGCGCACGACCTCGCGTGCAAGAGTCCGGTCGACGACGTGCGCTCGATCAGCGACTGGTCTCTCCGAGCACGCGTGCCTCGACCGACTCCGCGCGCACCAACGTGTCCGCCGTCCGGGCAGTGACGTCCACGTTCTCGACGACGGGCTGGTCCGCGTACGGACCGAGCCAGCCGACGATCAACATGCGACCCGCAGTCTTGACGTGCATTCCGATCACGAACATGCAGCCCGTGATGAATGCGATGCGCGTCCGCTCGTTCATTGCACGGCCGACTTGCGCTCGGCGCGCGGGCTCCAGCCGATCTTCTCGTTGCTCGCGGCGTCGACCTTGGCCACCGTGCCCGCCGGCAAGACGATGCTCTGACCGACTTTGAGCTTCTGAGGGTCCATGCCCGGATTCAACGCCTTGATCTCGTTCCAGCGGTCGCCGTCGCCCAACTCACGGGCCGCGATCTTCGAGAGCGTGTCGCCGCTCTTGACGACATAGGTCTTGTTTCCGGCAGCGGACTTCTTCGGAGCGTCCTTCTTGGTCTCGTTGGTCGCGACGCGCGCGCCCGCCGGCAACTGCAACTTCATGCCTTCGCGCACTTTCTTCGGGTCGAGATTGCCGTTGAGCGCTTGGATCTCCGTCCAGCGCGCGCTCGAGCCCAGTTCACGCGACGCGATTCCACCGAGCGTGTCGCCCGCGCGAACGACATAGGTGCGCGCTCCGGACTGGGGCGTCGGCGCAACGATCGGCGCGGGCTGGTTGCGCACCACGGGGTGCGTTTGGTCCTGCACCGGCAGCGCGGGCTGCGCGCCTTGGCCGGTCGGATTCGTGCCGCCGAGCGGAGTCGGGATCGCGCCCGGCGCTTGCATGGCGACCGGCGTCGTCGTCGCACGAGGATCCTGCGCGGTCCCGTTCGCCGAAGCGTTCTGCGCACCGAGTTGGGTGCCGGGAACAGCGACGACACCATTGACGGGCTCCTGCTGGAGCTGCACGGGAGCGGGAGAGGGCACTGCGCTGCCCAGCGGGAGCGCACCAGTGTTCTGCTGCTCGAGCGCGGCGCGCGGACCGCGGCGCGGGCGCGTTGCGTCCACGCTGGCGACCTCGGGCTTGTTCGCGTCTTTCTCCCAGAACTTCCAGTTCCAGCCGCTTTCGCCCCACAGCGACACGGCCAGGATGGTCACCAACAAAACGACAAGGGCGATCACGCCATAACGTTCGATTTTCTGCATGACAGTCGAGTTCCTTCTTTGAATTCAGGTTGTGCGAGTCGTCACGACGACGCGACGACTTGTTCTCGCTCTCCCGCCCAGCGTCGGGCCGCGCCGAGCGCGAGACCGACGCCGATGGACGAGACGATCAGGGAAGTTCCGCCGTGGGAAATGAAGGGCAGGGTCATGCCCTTGGGTGGAGCCAGTCCCGCGACGACTTGCACGTGCAGCATCGCCTGGACCGACGTGGAAATGAGCAGACCGAACGTCGCCAATGCGTCGTAGCGGTCTTTGATGGAGAGCACCAACCGCAGGCCGAACCACAAGAGGGCGGCGAACAGGCCGAGCACGACGAGCATCCCGAAGAAGCCCAGTTCCTCGCCGATCTGCGCGAAGACGAAGTCCGACTCCAAATAGGGCACGCCGAAGTTCCGCGCGGGGCCGCGGCCGACCCCCACTCCGAAGAAATCACCGTAGCCGATTGCCGAGAACGAGTCGGTGACCTGTTGATTGTGACTGTGGCCCAGGAACATCAGGATGCGCTTGCGCATGTAGGGGATGGCGGTGAACGCCACCACAGCCGCGCCGGCTCCCACGGTCGTGAAGGTGCCGAACACGTGAGTCGGTCGGGCACCTCCGACCCACATCGTCGCCAAGATGCAGATCAGCATCAGCACCGCACCGCCGAGGTCGGTTTCGACGGCTACGAGGCCGAAGAAGAACAGCCCCAGCGCGAGCATCGGGGCGACACCGCGCTTGATGTCCTGCACCAGTGGTCCGAGCCGCACACAGCGATCGGCGATCCACAGCACGATCACGATGCGCGCCAATTCGGAGGGCTGGAAGCTGACGAGCCCCAGATCGATCCAGCGATTCGAGCCGTTCTTCTCGTCGCCGATGTGCGGCAAGAAGACCGCGACGAGGAGCAGCGCCATGACCACGAGCAGCGCGGGGATGTAGCGCCGCAGACCGCTCGGGCCGAGGCGTGCGGCACCGAGCATCACGGCCAGGCCCGCGCAGCGGAAGAGCACCTGTTTCTTGAGCTCCGCCGAGAACTCTTCCGCAGGCAGCGTTGTCGCCGCGTGACTGGCTTGGACGATCAGGCCGATCATCGAGAGCGCCAGGACGATGCAGAAGATGGCGATCGCGGGAGCAACCGGATCGTGACGGCGCGCGCGGCGCGTCAGGTCCTCGAGCCGCTCGAAGATCGTGATCTGGTGCTCGCGCGCGGCGTGTACACCACGGATTGCGGTCGAAGCCAGGGCTTTCGCGCGTCCCATGTCAGCGCACCTTCAATAGGGCCAGACTCGCCATCGCGCAGGCAGCGCAGATGATCCAGAAACGCGTGGTCACCGTGACTTCGTGCCAGCGGTGATCGGTGCGAGCCTGTTTCTCCACGGCCGGGAGCTCGAACACGGCACCATAGAGTTGCAAGCCGTGATGCACGGGTGCGACCGTGAATATGCGCTTGCCCTTGGTGCGTTGGTAATAGACCCGCTGAATCCAGCTCGACAACAGCTCCGCGACGAACACGAAGCAGATGAGCGGCAGGACCAACTCCTGTTTGGAGACCAGGGCCATCCAAGCCAGCAGTCCGCCCAGGGGCAATGACCCCGAGTCCCCCATGAAGACGCGTGCAGGAAACGCGTTGTACCAGAGGAACCCCATGCACGCGCCGCACAGAGCACCGCCGACGACCGCCATCTCCGATGCCGCACGCACGTGCGGCAGACCGAGATAGCTCGTCCAGTCGGGACGGCCGGTGACATAGCAAAAGATGGAGAGCGCTAGTCCACAGATGAGCGTGCAGCCAGCTGCGAGACCGTCGAGTCCATCGGTGATGTTGACCGCGTTCGCCGAGCCCACCACCACGAACCACTCGAAGACGACGAACAGCGCGACTCCCAGCGCGCCCAGGCCCGCGAGCTCGATCACCGAGTTCTTCAGGAAAGGTGGATACAGTGTGAGTAACGTGTGTCGTCCGCTGTAGTGCGCGTAGAACGCAAACGCTCCGATCGCGGCCAGCGCGACCACCGTGAGTCCCAGCATCTTCATGCTCGGACTCAGGCCCTTGCTCTTGAGGATCGTCAGCTTCTTGAAGTCATCGACGAAGCCCACCGCGGCGAAACCTGCGGTCAAGAGGACCGCCAGTACGACATGCAGATTGTCGAGTCGGCCCCACAGGAGCACGGAAGTCAGCAGCGCACCGATCAGGAAGCTCCCACCCATCGTGGGTGTGTTCTTCTTCCCCATCTTCTCGCCCATTTTGGCCAGATCGGCGCTGTCGGTCTTGGTGACGTCCTCGCCGACTTTGTGGCGACGCAACCAGCGAATCGTCGGGCCACCCCACCACAAAGCCAATGCGAAAGCCGTCAGCGCAGCAGCGGCCATCCGGAACGAGATGTAGCGGAAGAGGTCGATGCGCAGGAGCTCGTCGAACAGGGCGGGGAACATGCTCAGACCCTCGCCTGGTGCGCGCGCGCGCGCAGATGATCGACGACGCGGTCGAGACCGACGCGCCGGCTGGCTTTCAGCAGGACCGTGTCGCCTTGACGCAGGAGCGCACCCATTTCGTTGGTTGCGGAGTCGGCATTCTCCAGGTGCACGACGCGATTCGCGTTCATGCCGGCTTCCAGTGCACCCGCGGCCGTGGCGCGCACCAGTTCCCCAACGAGGACGAGCAAGTCGATCCCTGCGCTGGCGGCATCGCGTCCGACGGCGTGATGCAGCTCCGGCGCGTTCGCTCCGAGCTCGAGCATGTCGCCGAGCACCAGCACGCGCCGTCCTTTCCCGTGCAGTCCAGCGAGGAAGCGCACCGCGGCGCGCGCAGACTCGGGATTGGCGTTGTACGTGTCGTCGAACAGCACCACGTGCCCCACTTCGTGGCGCTCCATGCGCCGGCTGCCGCCCTTCAATTGCGAGATCGCCGGGAGCAGTTCGATGCAGTCGATTCCCATTCCTCGACACGCCGCGAGCGCGCACAGCAGGTTCGAGATGTTGTGGACACCCAAGAGGGGCGACGTGACCTCGTGGCCGAGTAGCTTGAACGTCGTTCCACCGGCGTGGAACAGGGGCTGCGTCGCATTGAGCTCCCCCTCGCCTTCGACACTGACCGTGATCACCCGCGCACGCGTCGCGGCGCGCAGCAGATCGGCGTGACGGCTGTCGACATTGATCACCGCGAATCCAGAGCTCGGCAAACTCGCGAGCAGCGCGGACTTCTCACGCGCGACGCCTTCGATCGAACCCAGGCCCTCGAGATGCGAGGCGCCGATCATGGTCACGATGCCGCCGGTCGGCTCTGCGACGCGGCACAGTTGGGCGATCTCACCCGACGCGTTGGTCCCGATCTCCAGCACCAACGCCTGCGTGGTGGCATCGGCCAACAGCAACGTGTGCGGCACACCGATGTCGTTGTTGAACGAGTTCGGGCTGGCCACCGTGCGCATGCGCGTCGACAGCAACTGCGCGAGGATGTTCTTCGTGGTCGTCTTGCCGCACGACCCGGTGATGCCGACGACCGGGATCTCGAGCGTACGTCGATGCCAAGTGGCGATATCGGAGAGCGCGCGGCGCGGCTCCGCATGCACGACCAGCGGGATGTCCCCGGGAATGTGCGGCAGCGATGATCCGGGTCGGCCACGCAGGAGCAGCGCACCGGCCCCCAGCCGGCTCGCGTGCTCCGCGAAAGCGTTGCCGTCGAAATTCGGTCCCGACAGTGCCAGGAACAACTGGTGCGGACGCAGCGCTCGAGTGTCGGTGCTCACCCCGTGCACCCAACGCTCGGCATCGCCGCGCAGTAGCACCGCCCCCGTACTGTCCAAGACATCCCGAACCCGCATCATCGCTGCACGCCTCCCCACGTCCCGCCGGTGAGCAGCTCGGCCGCCACCGCGCGATCGTCGAATGGGAGCACGACCCCACGGATCGTCTGGGTCGTCTCGTGCCCCTTGCCCGCGATCAGAACCACGTCATGCCGACGCGCCAGCGACAGCGCGAACGCGATCGCAGCGCGGCGATCGGGTTCGACGTGCACTCGCGCCTCGGTTCCCTCGAAACCGCGCTCGATGTCCGCCAGGATCGCGAGCGGATCCTCGCTGCGCGGATTGTCGCTGGTGGCGACGACCACGTCGGCCAGGCTCGCCGCGGTGCGCCCCATCGGCGCGCGCTTGCCCGCGTCGCGGTCACCGCCGCAACCAAACACGCAGATCAAGCGTCCGCCATGGTCTCCGCGGCGGCGTCCCTCGGACACCAGCCCTTCGCGGACGACCTCGAGCACCTTGCGCAGCGCATCCTCGGTGTGGGCGTAGTCGACCAACACAGTGAAGCCGCGCGTGCCGGTCGCGACCTGCTGCAAGCGCCCGGGTGCACCGGTCAGGAGCGCGAGCCCACTCAGCGCGTGCGCGGGACTTGCTCCTGAAACGAGCACGCATGCGAGAGCAGCCAGAGCGTTCTCCACGTTGAAGCGCCCAGCGAGAGGCAGGAAGACCTGCGTCCGTGCGATTCCCATCCCTTCGATGGAGAAGCGCGTTCCTCGCGAGTCCACCTCGAGCCCGGAGGCCGACAAGTCCGCACGCGCGCGCGTGCTGAACGTGAAGACGCGCGCGCCGCGCGAGCGTGCGCGAGCAGCCATGCGCTCCGCTGCGGGATCGTCGCCGTTGACGACCGCGGCCGAGCCTTGCTCCAGCGAGTCGAAGAGTCGCTCCTTCGCGCGAGCGTAGCTCTGCATGTCGCCGTGGTAGTCCAGGTGGTCGCGCGTCAGGTTGGTGAACGCGGCAACCGAAACCCTGAGTCCGGCGAGTCGGTCCTGCTCGAGCGCGTGCGAGCTCGCCTCGAGCGCAACGCTGTCTCCGCCGAGCTCACGGTGGCGTGCGAGCAGGGCCTGCAGGCCCGGAGCATCCGGCGTCGTGTGCGTAGCCCCCAGCAGGACACCGTCCGCCAGGCGATTTCCCGCGGTTCCGAGCACCGCCGGTCGTCGACCGCAGTGCGCCAACAGTTGCCCGATCAGATGAGCTGTGGTGGTCTTTCCGTTGGTCCCGGTGACGGCGATGACGAACATCTGCTCGGCCGGACGTCCGTGCAGGATCGCCGCGGCCTGACCCAACACGCGACGCGCTTCGCCGTGCACCCAGTTCGGCACGCGTGCGGAAACCTCGACCCGTTCCGGCGACAAGACCGCGATGGCGCCCCGGCTCAAGGCATCCGCGACGAAGCGCGCGCCGTCGGCCGAAGAGCCCGGCAGCGCCGCGAACAGATCGCCTGCGACGACCTTGCGGCTGTCGACCTGCACGTCGCGCAGGTCCTGAGAGCAGGACTCGGCGGCGTGCAACTCTCCACCGAGTTCGCGCACCAGCTGTGCGAGCGTGACCATCACCAGCCCACCTCCGCCCAAGGCTGTTCGGGCGTGGGCGCGCTGCGCTCTGTCGACGCCGCGAAGCCCTCGCACAGATCGGGGCGGGTCGCGTCGCCGTTGCGGGTCGCGCCCAGCGCTTCCTTGAGGATGCGCACCGCCGTGGGACCGGCGACGCGCGAGCCGTACTTCTGCGCGCCACGCGGCTCGTCGACGACGACGTACACCATCACTTCGCGATCGGAGCCTTCGACACGGCCCCAGATGCACATGCTGGACGTGTAGCACACGCGGTGATCGCGCGCGGCGTGCACCATGCGTCGACGACACTCCGGTGTGCAGCGTGTGCCTTGATCCGCGTGCGCGACTTGATCGGCGAGCTCGAGGTGCATGCACACCTCGGTCGGCACCTTCTGCGCCGTGCCGGTCTTGGTGCCCACCACCAGCCCGGGCAGCTTCTCGGGGGCGGCGACGGGCTTGCCCGTTCCTTCGCGCGCGCCCAACATCATCATCTCGCGCACGGTTTCCGCCGTTTCCGCCGAGAAAACGCGCTCCGGAGCCGCGCGCGGGAGCTCGTAGCGCTCTCCGTTCTGGCCGATCGCGTCGATCACGCGCAGCGGCAGCCACTCGCCCCCGCGCACGATCGCAGCCAAGCCCGCGGCGTGCTGCCACAGCGTGACTTTGAGCTCGTGACCGAACGAGATCGAGGCGTGGGTCCAGTCGCGCTTCCAGGGCAAGTTGGGTAGGTAGCCGTCGCGCTCGCCCCCGAGGCCAGTGTGCGGAGCGCGCGCGTAGTGCAGCGCGAGCAGCTTCTCGTGCAGGAACGTGTCGGGAACTCGCACGCCGATCTGCGCCAGTCCGGCGTTGACCGAGTGCGCCAGGCATTCGGCAGCGGTGAGCCGCCCCGTCTTGCTCGACTCGGCCTCGTGGATCGTGCGCTTGCCCAGGCGATAGCTGCGATTGCCGACGTCGAAGACGTCGCTGGGGCGTACGACGCCGGACTCCAACGCGCAGGCCATGACGTTGACCTTGAAGGTCGAGCCAGGCGTGAACTCGTGGAACAGCGGCGCGAAGCCCGAGATGCGGTAGTGCGTGCGCGCGTCGACGGCGAGCACTTCGTTGGTCGCGAGATCGACGACGATCGCCATCGCCAGCGCCGGCTTGTGCTCGTCCATCGCGTCGTCGAGCGCCAGGCCGACTTGGCGCTGCAGCATCAAGTCGAACGTGGTGGCGAGTTGCGGCGTCTCGCTGGCCTCGATCGAGTCGAGGTAGTAGGAGCGCGCCGTCTTGCTGCGGATCGCGCGGTGGCGGCGGAACGCGTACTGGGCGCGCGAACGCTCGAGGAACCCCCAGCTCGCCTCGTCGCCGAGCAAGCGATCGCAGGCGCGCTCGAGGCCCGACACCGGCAACGGCTGCGCGAGCAGATCCCAGGTGGCGCGCGCCCGCAGATTGGCGACCGCTCCCGTGGCGCTCTCGAATTCGTCTTGCTCTTCGGCGGCGGCCAACTGGTCGAGTGCTCGCTCCAGATCGCGGGCGTCGTCGGCGAGCGCGGCGGCCGCGGTCGCGCTCGGTTGACCGTCTTGGTCCTCGCCGAGCGCGTAGGCCGAGAGCGCTCGGGCCTCGTCGCGCTCGACGAAGTTCCACGAGCCCAGGATGTCGAATCGTCCCGACGGATATTGGCGGTCGCGTCCGCGCTCGATCCGCATTTGGTGCGCCGCGACGTGGTTGGCGCTGAGGAACTCGATCAACTCGGGCGCGCGCGACGCATCGAAGCCGCGCACCGCCACGCAATACGTCGTCGGGATCAACCAGCTCCAGATCTCGCCACGCTGGCGCTCGAGCTCGAGCTCGTCGTCGCCGACCTTGAGCGCATCCTCGCCCATCACGGCCAGAGCCAGGCCATCCGCGATGTAGCGCGCCCACTTCAACGGCTTCTCGGCATAGACCTCGCCGTGCAGCGCGCGCTCGGTCTCGCCGAGGACGACCAGCGGCTGCCAGACGAGCACGTACGCACCATGCTCGTCGCGTGCGATCCACATGCGCGACACCGGTCGAGCGCTGCCTTCGCCGTTCGGATCGCCGGTCGCGATCCAGTTCTGGATGCGCGCGGCCTGGACGCCGTCGAGCGGGAGCGTGGTCTTGATCGCGCCGTGCTCGGCATCGGGCATCATGCGCGTGAGCAACTCGTCCACGTCGAGCCCGCCGAGCGCGTCGGCCACTCCCACCGCGATCTTCTCGGGCGTGTGCGCTTGCCAAAGCGCATTGGGCGACATCACCAGGTCCAAGCGCTGCACGAACAGCGCCATCGGACGCCCACTGCGATCGACGATGTCGTAGGCCGGCGGCGGGTCCTTCTCGACCTGCTCGCGGCGCGGCATGCTGACGTCGGCACCCAGTGCGGCACTCCCGACCCAGATCGCCGCGAGTCCGAGCACGACCGCGATCGCGAAGAAGGCGCTGGCCGGTCGCAGTCCCGATGCGGACTCGAGATTCGGGTGCGGATTCACTGCGCGCCCTTTCCGCGGCGCTCGCGCGCTGCCTTGGAGACGACGTCCAGCTCGCGGTTGTCGACACCGAAGACGTGCGACGTCGCGACCGCGCGCATTTGCGCGTTGGCCGCGGAGAGCATCTCCCACTCGCGCTGGCGCGTCGCGAGCAACTGGGCGCGCGCGTGGTTGTCACACTGCACGAACGACGTCAGCAACGACGCGAGCAGCACGCCGCAGCTCAAAGCGATGCCCAAGGCCGCGCGCGTCTTCATGCCAGACCTCCACGGCGCTCGAGGGCGCTAGAGGAACGGCGCACACGAACGCCGACGCGCAGCAGCGCCGAACGAGAGCGGCGATTGGTGGCCTGCTCGTCGCGCGTCGCCGTCGTCGGCCTGCGCGTCAGCGCGCGCCAGTCACCGCGCTGTTCACCCTCGACGAAGAAGCGCTTGACCTCGGCGTCTTCGCCGGAGTGGAACGAGATCACGGCCAAGCGACCGCCGTCGACCATCCAGCGCTGCGCGGCCGCCAGGCCGGCGAGCAACTCCTCGCCCTCTTCGTTGACCGCGCGCCGCAGAGCCTGGAAGGTGCGCGTCGCCGGGTGCAGCTTGCCCGCGCCCAACGTGCGCTCGATCAAGTCGGCCAGCGCCAGCGTGCGCTGGAAGGGCGCGCGTCGCCGCGACTCGACGATGGCGCGCGCAATGCGCCGAGAGCGTGTTTCTCCGCCCTCGTAGAAGAACAGGTCCGCTAGGTCCGACTCGTCCCAGTGGTTGACGATGTCCGCCGCGGTGCGCTCGCGCTCGGGGTCCATGCGCATGTCGAGCGGACCATCGGACTGGAACGAGAAGCCGCGCACGGCGCTGTCGAGCTGCAGCGAGCTCGCGCCGAGGTCGAACAGCATTCCCACCACGCGCGAGGCATTGAGCGTGTCGAGGATCGCTTCGAGCTGCGACAGGCGGCCGCGACGCACGCGCACACGACGTTCGAACGGCGCCAGCGCGCGCAACGCGTACTGCAAGATCTGGGGATCCTGATCGAGCCCCAGGAGCCGCACGTTGGGCAGCGCCGCGAGCAACCGCGAGGCGTGGCCGCCGGCGCCCAAGGTAGCGTCGACGATCCAGCCCTCGAGAGCCGCCGGCTCTTCGCCGCCCAAGGCGCGCACGACTTCGGCCGCGAGCACGGGCTCGTGGACGCTACGGTCGGCCCCACCGTTCGTCGTGTCGCTGTCGCGCTCCATCTCGACCCTCCGCACGAGCACCCCCGCTCATGCTTCGGGCGCGTTCGCGCCACCCAGGAGCACACGGTCGAGCTGCGCGAACTCCCGCGCGTGCTCGGCGTCGAAGGCCTCCCACTTCGCCTTCGGCCAGATCTCGGCGCGATCGACGACCCCGATGATCGCGACGTCCTTTTCGATGCCGACCAGCTGGCGCAGCTTCTCGGGCAGGCTCAGCCGGTTCTTCTCGTCGAGCTCGACGCGCGCCGCCTTGGAGAAGAACAGCCGCTGCATGTTGCGCTTCTCTTCCCCGCCGAACGGCTGGGTCTCCAGTCGCGCGATGGCCTTCGCGAAGCTCGCTTCGGTGAACAGGAACAGGCAGCCCTCGAAGCCCAGGGTCAAAACCAAGGTGAGGCGACCGCCGGCGTCGAACGCCTGGCCAGCCAGGAGACGTCGAGGCACACTGACGCGCCCCTTGTCATCCACCGTATGGGTCGACTCACCCAACCACATTGCCGCGAACCCCGACTCTCCGACGCCCAGGGGCCCACTCGGCCCCCACTTGCTCCCAATTCATCCCACGGCGGGATCTTCACGTCCCACCGAGCCCGTGGCAACGCCAAAGCGCACAAATTCGTGCAGAAGTCGTTGACAGCGAGGGACTTGGGAACGCTTCGGCGGCCCTGCGGAGCCCCCTGCCACCCCCTACAGATTGGGCTCTTGAGCCTGTCTTGACGCCAACAACACAATAGGTGGTGTGGCCTCGCCGCAGCCGGATGTGCGCGGGAGCCACCTACCGGCCCCTCCAAGACCCTGTTGGCGGGCGCACAGCGGGGCTTTCCGAGCCCGCCCGGGGGCGACTCGCCCACCGAGCCCCAGGCCCTCGAGGCCGTGGGATGCGCGCCCACGCGCAAGGTTCGCGATGACCACGCGGGCGCGTCGCAGCACGAGCCCGCAGCCCGCGGAGCGGCCGCGAGTTTTGGAGCGCGGTCCGGTCGGACCTAGGTCGCGGCCGGCTCGCCGGCCTGGCGCTCGGCCGTCAGCGCCTCGCCCTCGGCGCCCTCGAAGACGTCCTGCAGCCGCGTGCGCAACTCGTCGATCTTCTCCGGCGAGAAGTCGTAGACCGCGACGCGCAACAGCTCCTTGTGACGCGGGCGGCTGACGATCAACGCCTCACCGGCGTCGTCGCGCTCGACACGCTCGATCTTCAGGCGGCGCTTGCGCATCAGAACCAAGCACAACACGTAGCGCAGCTCCGCCAATGCGACTTCCTGCCGGCCTTCCAAGCGCACGCACAGCGTCTCGAGAGCCTCGAGATTCAGCGCGATTCCGCGCTTTTTCTGGGCACTGTGACGTGTGCGCCACCAGAACAGCTCGTTGCGCGAGCCATGTGCCTTCCAGCACGGCAGGCACACGTCCTCGCGCGCGATCTCCTCGCCCACGACCGACAGCGCCGACACGTGCGCTTCACCGTCCTCGAAGGTCCGTGAGCAGGTGCGGCAGGTGGGCTGACGCTTCGACAGCTTCCAATCGGTCATTGCGCGCGAGGATTGCGGTGCGTTTCGAGCGTTCGAACCAGGTTGTGCACTCGCAGTCGAGCCACAGGTGACGCCGCGCAGCAGTTTACGCGCTCGCGCGCGCGAGGGCGAGTTCCCTCACGGCGCTAGCGTCGCGGTTGGCCGTCCCACCACGCCCTCCAAGCCTCGACCGAGCCTTTCTCGGGCTGGTGGGTCAGGCGCACCAAAGCCGTCTGAACCGCCTGGAAACGGCGCAGATCGCCGTGCTGCGAGGCGCGTGAGAGCACGTCGATCAACACCGGAACCGCTCGCGCATCGCCCAGGTTCGCCAGGCCCTCGGCGCTCGCTTCAGCCACCAGCACGTCGGCATCGAGCAGTCCCGCTTGCAAGGCGTTGCGCCAAGGAACCACATCCGCGTCTCGCGAACCGCGTGCTCCGATGGCGCGCGCCAAGGCCGTGCGCGTCGCCCAGTCGGATTCGCGCTCGAAGCACTCGATCAAGTGCGCGCGCACGCGGCCCTCGACCCTGTTTCCGGCGTGCGGCAAGTGCTCGAGCGCGGCAGCGGCTCGGCGACGCGTCTCGGAAGAAGACGCGGAAAGCAACGGCTCGAGCGCCTCGACCGCAGGCTGTCCGATATCGGTGAGCACGCTCGCCACGGTGGTCGCGGCCACGGCATCCGCGACCTCGAGCAGCCCGACGAGCGTCGGTATCGCCATGGCCTCGAAACGCACCAGTTCCTCGCGCGCGCGCTGGAACGCCGGCAGCGCGCGATCCGCATCGGCGCCAGCGAGCGCACGGTGGGCCTTGATCAGCTCGAGCGCCAAGTTCTCGACGACGAACGTGCACAGACGCTTGTCCGCGAGCACGGCCTTGCGCTCCAGCTCCCAGGTTTCTCCGCCGCGCGCGTAGGCGCTCAAGGCGCGCTGGTGATCGGGCGGAAGCTCCTTGGCGGCCACGGTCCTGGCGCTCGACTTCGAGTCGTTCGAATTCGCCGCGCACGACGCGAGCACGACGAGACAGATCCAAGCGAGAGACTTCATCGCCGTATCGTACCCGGCGCGGGCGCCGCGCCTCACGCGCTCGGCGGCGCTGGCAACTGCAACGCGCGGTAGATGGACTCGAGCTCGTCGACGTGCTCGCGCGTGTCGCGTTCCGGCGGCGCCTCGGCGTAGTAGCGCGACAAGCGCTCGCGATCTTCGAGCATGGCGCGCGCGACTCGCGCGAGATCGGCGGCCTCGCCCGCACGAAAATGCTCGCCGTGCACGCCAGGTGCAACGAGTTCGGCCATGCCTCCGAGCGCCGACACGAGCAACGGCGTGCGCGCCGCGCGCGCCTCCAGGATCACCAAGGGTGCGTTCTCGTACCAGGTGCTGGGAACGAGCAGCAGATCGAGCTCGGACAGGAACCGCGGGACTTCGTCGCGCGCGACCGGCGGTCCGACTTCGGCGCCGACGCGCGCGGCAGCCGCGAGCAGGTCGTCGTGGTACTCGGGACTCCCCGCGATCGGGCCGCGCACCTCGAGCCGCGCGAGTGAGCGCAGCGCGCTGGGCAAGAGCTCCCACGCCGCGAGCGCCACGTGCGCGCCCTTGTGCGGCGCGAGCGTGCCGAGGAAAGCGACGCGCAGCGGGTTCGCGCCGTGACCGGCGCGCCGCGTTCGAGCGACGGTCCGAAAGCGCTCGAGCTCGAGACCGGTGGGAACGACTTCGATCGCTGCGGGTGCGATGCCCCAAGCCACCATCCGGTCGCGCAAGAAGCGCGAGGGCGACACGAAACGCCGGACGTTCGGCACCAAACGCGAACGCAAGCCAGCATCGCGTTCCGCGGCCTCGGAGCAGAACGCGCGCGCCTGGTCGGGATCGACAGGGGCCGCGCCTTCCCCGGCGCGCACGCGAGCGGAACCCACGGCGCGAGCCGTGGACCTGGCCGCGGCGGCGAGGTCGATGCCCAGCGTGCGCTTGAAGCCCGCGAGCGCGCGCGCCGCGTTGCGCTCGAGGGCGCTCTGGCGGAACTTGAACGAGCACAAGCACGTGCCGCAGCGCGCGAAGTCGACCGTCGAGCACAGCGCGCCATCGGCGTGCACCAACTGGCCGAAACGCGGGCACTGCAACCAGAAATCGTGCAACGTGAACACGACGGGCAAGCGCCTGCGTGCCGCCTCTTCCACACACCCGATGGACAAGTACATGAGGTGCTGGACGTGCACCAGATCGGGACGCACGCGCTCGAGCTCGCCGGCGAACGCGCGTGCGATCTGGGGCTGATCCCAGGTCTCGCGAAACGTGCGGTGGAAGAGGTTGTTGGTGAGCTCGACGACCGGGATGCCGGACCACGTGCGCCGCACGACCGACAAGTCCTCGCGGGCGACGTCCTTCTCCGCGGTCAGCACGTGGACCTCGTGTCCGCGCGCGGCGAGCGCGAGCGCAAGGCTGCCCGTGTACACCTCCGTGCCCGCCGCGTGCGCGGGCAAGAAGCGGTGGGAGACGAGCAGGATGCGCATGTGGCGGAAGAGCCTACACGCGCTCCCGAGCCGGCTCTATGGAGCGAAGGTGAACTGCAGGGCTGCGCTGAGCGCCGTCCCGCCCGGACTCGCGGGGTCGCGCCACCACGTTTGGAACCACACCAGCTCGCCAGGTTGGAAGGGCGCGCCGAGCGTGTTCGGGTTGGCGGCGACGAAGGCGTTCCAGTCGAGCGTGATCGAGCCGTCGCACTGCCCGATCTGTCCGGCGGAATTGCGCACTCCCGTCCGCTGGCGCGGCGCGGCCATGCACAACACCCCCGATCCGAAGGGGAAGGCCGCGGGGCCGGACACCCCGTAGAACTGAATGCCGTTGCGCTGGCCGTCGAGTTGCGCCGCAACGAGCACGAACGCGCTCGAGCCCGACGCACTCGGCACCCCGTTCGCGCTCATCGCGCCGTTGCATCCTTGGGCGGTCGTCGAGGCCGTGCAGTAGGCGATCACCGCACCGAATTCGCATTCGTCGGGCAGCCCGTCGAGATCGAGATCCCGTGCGGAGCCGCTCGCGATCTCGCACGTGTCTCCGACCTCGTCGCCATCGCAGTCGGACTGGGTTGGGTTCGCGAGCGCGGGACAATTGTCATGGCAATCCGCTACTCCGTCGTTGTCGCTATCGATGTCGCTCACGCCGCAACCGCACACACCGGGTGCGAGCTTCGCCGGATCGAACGGGCAACCATCGACGCAATCCGCGGCGCCATCGCCGTCGCTGTCGACGTCGCTCACGCCACAACCGCACACGCCGGCAGCGAGCTTCGCCGGATCGAGAGGACAGCCATCGACGCAATCCGCGGCTCCGTCGCCGTCGCTGTCGATGTCGCTCACGCCGCAACCGCACACACCGGGTGCGAGCTTCGCCGGATCGAGCGGGCAACCATCGACGCAATCCGCGGCGCCATCGCCGTCGCTGTCGACGTCGCTCACGCCGCAGCCGCACACGCCGGCAGCGAGCTTCGCCGGATCGAGCGGGCAGCCATCGACGCAATCCGCGGATCCGTCGCCGTCGCTGTCGACGTCGCTCAAGCCACAACCGCACACGCCGGCAGCGATCTTCGCCGGATCGAGCGGGCAGCCGTCGATGCAATCCGCGGCTCCATCGCCGTCGCTGTCCACGTCGCTCACGCCGCAACCGCACACGCCGGGCGCGAGCTTGAGCGGATCCAGCGGACAACCATCGGCGCAGTCGTCGACGCCGTCTCCGTCGGCGTCGGCTAGCGTCACATGCAGCGAGAACGGGCCGCCAACGTCGGTGCCGTTCTTGCGCGCCACGCGGACGAAATACGTCGCGCCGGCGGAGGTCGCGAAGACGAGCTCCGATCCCGGCGTGCATCCAAGCGCGCCATCGTCGTTGCAGGCGCCGGCGATCGAGAACGGATCGAAGTAGCTCGGACACGCGGCGTGGAGCGAGAGCAGCGTGTCTTCCGCGCCGCAGGTGTCGATCCGCACGGTCGTGGCGCAGGGAGTGGAGAGCGAGTACCAGACATCGAAGTAGGACGAGCTCGACGCACCGTTCGCGGCGCAAGACGCGATGCCGAACACCCCGCCCAACGGATAGCCGAAGGGCTCCGCCGTCGCGCCCCGCGTCGTGCCGACGAGCAGCGCGCCGGACGCGGGAAGCGGGCTCGCCTGCCAACATGCATCGTTGGCTGGAGCGGCCTCGCAACTCGCACTCAAGTCGAAGGAACCCGTGCTCTGTCCTGCTCCGTGCACGAGCACGAAGTACGGCTGACCGGCAACGGCCGTCCAAGCCACCTTGGAGCGCAAGCTGGCGTCGATGTCGTCGTTGGCCGTCACCTGGTCCAACGCGCCGCATGCTCCGGAAAACACGAACAAGCGTGTGTCGAAGCTCGTGTTCGAGGTCTCCACGAACACGCTGCGATCGTCGACGCCGGCGACCCCCGGAACGACGACGCGATACCACACGCCAGGGCCGCTGAGCGCGAAGGAGCCGCTGGTGCCCTCTCCGGGACCGATGCACCCGATCGGGACGTTGCTCGCCTCGAGTGTCGCGCCCTGCGTCGTTCCAGTGAGTGTCGCGCCGCACGGCAGATCGATCGCCGCGGCGCAGTCGTCGTTCGACGGAACGTCGCCCAACTGGAGCTCGAGTCGATAGGCGCTGCTCCAGGCCCCCGGCGCGATGCCCCCCAACACCGCGCTCGACTCCGCGGACAGCGGCACGACGCGCACGCCGTACCACGCGCCCGCGATCACGGGACTTTGGAATCCCAGCGGACCACAACGCGCACCCGAGAGCGTCTGGGCCAAGAGCGTGGGCGCGCTGCAACCGCCGCCGGAATCGAGCGCATAGAGCTCGAGCTGCGCCGCGAACGCAGCCTGGAGCGCCACGGACAGATCGTCGCTCGCCGCGGCTCGGAAGCGGAACCAATCGATGTCGCGTGCGGTCGCGAGCGAGCGCGCATGCCCGTGCACGACGGCCGCCGGGAAACTAGGCGCGACTTCGTGGAAGCGCGCGACGCGGGCGTCGCAACCGTCGTCGAGCGCCGGTCCGAGCGCGGGCTCGAGCTCGAACTCGCTCGCCGGACTCGCGTGCGGCGCGCACACTGAAACGCTGGTCGCCTGGGAGCACGGCTGGCCGTCGTCCGAGATCGTGAGCGTGAACGCCGAGCTCGCGGGACTGGCGTTGAACGGTGCCACCCACACGAAGTAGGTCGCTCCGGCCTGCGAGCACCACGAGGCAGCGGAGCGGCGCTCCACGCCGCTCCCCACACCGCACAACGTCGGCTGATCGTCGTCGAACGCAACCTGCGTCAGCCCGCTCGCCGATCCACCGAGCACCATCACCACCGTGTCCGGGATCTGCGCGCCGTCGATCAAGGGCGAGGCGCAGGTGTCCGCGGTCAACGTGTGCCCCGTGCCCGTGACCCGGTACCACAGCCCGCGACGACTGCCCATGGTCTCGATGAACGAGCTCGCGTGCAGCACCGGCGACCACTCGGCGGTCGCACCACTGAATGTCGCCGAGGCACTCAGCGGAAAAGTGCCGGAGAGAAGCGTCGCGCGCGCACAGTCGTCGTTCGAGGGAGTGCTCGACTGCTTGACGAGCACGACCGCGTGCGCCGCACCGCCCTGGGCCCCATCGGCCGCCACGACTCGGATGGACTTGGTGACGGCGGTGGTGCCCGCCGCGACCGTGAGCAGCGCGCTGTGAAGTCCGTCGCCCGCGAGCTCGTCGGGAGCGACGCCATCGTCGCGCAGCTGCAGGGCGCTAGAGCCGCCGATCGCGGTTGCGTCTGCGGTCATCGTGGTCGCGCTCGAGCTGCGCGCGCCCGTGCAGTCCGAGGCCTCGGCGATCAGGAGCACGCTCTGGCCGGGCTTGGCGAAGTGCGGCAAGCACTGCGCGCGCACCGCGAGCCCAGCGGATGCACCCAGCGCTCGCGAGCGCGGGAGCGGGAGCCCGAGCGCGAAGTCGCCAGCGTTGTCGTCCAGGTCGCCCGCGCCGCACACGCCGCGCTGCAACGCGAGCGCAGCACCCGGCGACGCGGCATTGTCGGCGTTGCTTCCTCCCACGAAGGGCTCGCGCCAGCTGGCCGCTTGTCCGTAACCCACGAAGTCGACGATCGAAGCGTGCGTGGGCTGCGCGCCTGCGAGCGGCGCGAGCGCGGAACACAGCGCCACCTTGCCATCGGTGCTCGAGAGCCCGATCGCGCCCGCAACGTCGGGCGCGGGCAATGCGGGCACTTGTCCGCTCGGCAAGGACGTGCCGTCGAGCTCCTTGATCAGGAGGTACTCGCCCGCGCCGAGCACGATCGAAGGCAAGGGCGTGCTCGACCAAGTGCTGCCGGTCGCGCTCGCGTACTGCACGGACCAACCCGTCAGGTCCTGAGGCCCGCCCGCGTTGTGCAGCTCGATGAAGTCCGAGAGCAGCGGCGCCCCGACCGAGCCGCCGCCGCCGTAGATCTGGCTGATGCGAACCTGCGCCGCGAGTGGCGCGGCGAGCGCGAAAGCGACGATGCAGAACGGGATGCGCGGCATGGTGCGACGCCATTGCACGCGCGCCGCGCGAATCCGGCAAGCGTGGGCCGCGGATCCGAGGTCGAGGAACAGCGCCGTTCCGGCTCGAGATGCGCCCTGTGCGTTCCGACCTCGTCGGGACCAGCGGCGCAAGGCGTGTGAGCGCGCAGCACGCGCCCGGCGAGTCCGACCGACCTCCGGTGAGAACGCGTCGCGCAGCTTACGGCGCGACGGTGAATTGAAGTGCGTGCGAGAGGTTCGTGGTCTGCGGCGCCGCGGGGTCGCGATACCACGCTTGCACTCCGACGACGACGCCGGGAGCGAGCGGCATGCCGAGGGCGCCCGGGAACGACAGCGCGTAGGCATTGAAGTCCACGGCGAGTGTGCCGTTGCACGTCCCAGCAGTGCCGCCGGAGTTGGCGGGCGTCATGCGCTGCACCGGAGAACGCACGCACTTGAAACTGCTCGATCCAGCGCCCCACGACTGGGCGACGGGCCCACCCAGCCCGTAGAAGAACAGCGCCGCACGCTGGCCCTCGAGCGACGTGCACTGGAGCACGAAGCCCGAGCTCGCCGTCGCGTGCGGAACGCCAGTCGACGCGAGGCTCGGCACGCAGCCGTTCGAGCTCGTGCCCGCGGTGCAGTACGCGAACACCAAGCCCGTCTGACACGCGTCGGGGATCGTGTCCAGATTGGTGTCGAACGCCCCGGCCGCGATCTCGCAGGTGTCGCCGACTCCATCGAAGTCGCAGTCGGCCTGATCGGGATTGGCGAGCGCGGGACAATTGTCGCCGCAGTCGGCCACACCATCGAGATCGGTGTCCGTGTCCGCCACGCCACAACCGCACACCCCGGGCGCGGTCTTGGCCGGATCCAGCGGACACTGGTCGATGCAGTCGGGTGCTCCGTCGCCGTCGCTGTCGAGCTCGCTGACTCCGCAGCCGCACGCCCCGGGCGCGAGCTTATTGGGATCGAGCGGGCAGCCGTCGAGGCAGTCGAACACGCCATCTCCGTCGGAATCGGCGTCGGCGACACCACAGCCGCACACTCCGGGAGCAGTCTTGGCCGGATCCAGCGGGCACGTGTCGACGCAGTCCGGCGTCCCGTCGCCGTCGCTGTCGAGCTCGCTGACCCCGCAGCCGCACACCCCGGGAACGAGCTTGTCCGGGTCGAGCGGACAGCCGTCGAGGCAATCCAGGATGCCATCCCCATCGGTGTCGCTGTCGGCCACTCCGCAGCCGCACACGCCCGGGCTGGACTTCAGCGGATCGGACGGGCAGCCGTCGACGCAGTCCGGTGTTCCGTCGGCGTCGCTATCGAGCTCGCTCACTCCGCAGCCGCACGTTCCGGGGGCGGACTTCGCCGGATCGCTCGCGCAACCGTCGAGGCAATCCTCGACGCCGTCCCCATCGCTGTCGGTCGTCGACCAGTGCAGCGTGAAGCTCCCGAGCGCGCCCACGGAGTGCTTCGATGCGACGCGAATCCAGTAGCTGCTCCCGGAGAGCACCGGCAGAGCGAGTTGCGAACCGGGCGCGCACGGCTGCGCCGCATCGTCGCTGCAAGCGCCGGCAATCTCGTTGGCGACGACCGCACTCGGACAATCGGAATGCACCGAGAGAATCGTGTCGGTCGCGCCGCAGGTGTCGAGCGCGAGCGTCGTGTCGCACGTCGCGGAGAAGCGGTACCACACGTCGAAGACCGTGAAGTCCGAGGCACAGCTCGACAGGTCCGTGGCACTGTAGGAGCTGATCTCTCCGGTGGCTCCCGCGAAGCTGCCGGCGAGCGTGCCCGACTCCGGTCCGACGTCCAGTGCCGCGACGCAGTCGTCGTTGGCGAGCGGCGCGAAATCGGAGACCCGCAGCTCGTACGTGCCCACACTGGTGTTGAACCCGTGCACCAGCACGAAGTAGGTCACACCAGCGGTCGCGCGGAAGCCGACCTTGGAACGGAAGCTGGCATCGATGTCGTCGTTGGCCGTCACCGGCGACAGCGCGCCGCACGAACCGACATACACGCTGAGCTTGGTGTCGAAGCTCGCGGTCAAGGTGTCGACGTACAGCGTGCGGTCGCCTGAGCCAGGCGTCCCTGGCAACGTGATCGAGTACCACACGGCGGGCGAAGTCGCGGTGAAGTCCTGGACGCCGATCGGGCCGAGCGCGGTCGGCAAGCCTGTCTCGGGTGCGGCGCCGACCGTCGAGCCGAAAGTCACCGAAGGCGCCGCAATGGCCGTCGCGCCGGCGCATTCATCGTTGAGATGAACGAAGCGCGCGAGGAGCGAGAAGTTGCCCACGACGCCCCGGTCGGAGACGCGGATCCAATAGGAACCGGCGGAGAGGCTCGGCACCGACAGGCAGGCTCCCGGAGCGCCACATGGGGCACCTCCACACTGGTCGTTGCAGGCGAGCTCGTTGCCGCCGCAGGCGTCGAACAGCGCGAGCGCGGTGTCGATCGCCGATCCACAGGTGTCGAGCTCGATTCCTCCAGCGACGTCGAGATCCACGCGGTACCAGACGTCGCGCCCGATCGGATCACAAGTCGTCGGCGCGTCGATCGATGTGGCGGCATTGGTCTGTCCAGTGACGCGCACCCCGAACGTCAGCGCCTCGGCCTGACCGCAGCTGTCGTTCGCCGGCGCATCGCCGAGCGTGAGCTCCAGCCGATAGTGAGCGCTCGCCGCGCCCGGAGCGATTCCACCGAACACCGGCACCGGCGCGCCGGGCGGCGTGTTCCCCAAAGGCACGACGCGCACTGCGTACCAGTGTCCCGCGGAGACCACCGACGAGAGCTCGGTGGTCGTGCACATGCCGCTCAGCGCCGAACTCTGCAGCAGCACCGAGCCCGTGCACGTTCCGGTGGCCGAGAGCTCGTGCAATTCGAGCAAGCCGCTGAACTGCGCATTCAACGTGGCCGTGAAGACGTCACTGGACGACGCCTGGAAGCGGTACCAATCCGTGTCCCGCGAGTTGCCGAAGGAGCGCGCCGTGCCGTGGAAGACCTGCGTCGGCAAGCCAGGGTTCGCAGGGCAGAACACGCCCGGAGACGAGTCGCAGCCATCGTTCGAGGCCGGGCCCATCATGGGCTCGCCCTCGAGCGCGCCGCTCGCTGCGGGCGTGCACGACGCGGGTGTGTACGCGCCGGAGCACGCCAGCCCATCGTCGGTGATCGTCAGCACGAACTGGAACGTCGGTGCCGGAGTCGGAGCGAAGGGTGCGACCCAGATGTAGTACGTCGCGCCGGCGACGGTGCACCACGAGGTGCGCGAGCGACGCTCGGTACCGCTGCCGGCGCCGCACGCGGCCGGAGCGTCGTCGTTCGCGGCGACGACCATCAGATCCTCCGGCGCCCCGGCGAAGATCATCATCACCGTGTCGGGGATCGTGGTGCCGCCGATCAGAGGCGAGGCACACGTATCCGCGGTCAACGTCGAGCCCGAGCCGGTGACCGCGTACCACAACCCGCGCCGCGAACCCATGTTCCCAGGGTTCGAGGTCGAGGACGACAGCACGACGTTGTACTCGACCGTCGCACCCGTGAAGTTGCCGGCGATCTGCACCGCGGGCGTGTAGGGACCGACCAGCGCCAGCGCGTTGACGCAGTTGTCGTTGTCGGGCGTCGAGAACGCCATCACGTTGAGGCTCGCGAAGCCCCCACCGCTGGTGCCGTTGCCGGCCAAGCTCAGCGGCAGGTGCATCGTGCCCACGTTCGCGCCGACGGGGATGGTCACGTCGCGCGTGAACAAACCGTCGCCAGCCAGCGCATCCCCGTTGGTTCCATCGTCGAGCAGCGCGAGCAGCGGCACGCCGCCGATCGGAGTGAGGTCGACGTTGACCGACAGCGCCGTGCCCAGCGCCAGGTTCGCGCACGCGAACGGCTCGCAGACGATCCGAACGCTCTGGCCGCGCTCGGCGAAGTGCGGCTGCACCATCACGCCAGCGCCGAGTCCCGAGCTCGGCGCGACAGTGGAGTTGCGTGGCGCGGGCAACCCGACGGCCCAATCCGCGCGGCTGTTGTGCGAATCGAGCGCGCCGCAGCTCGCGCGGAAAATCGCCAGGCTGGCGCTTGGGCTCGGCGCATTGTTGGTGTTCGAAAACGGTGCGCCGGGCTCGTTGAACGAAGCCAGCGCGCCGAAGCCGACGAAGTCGACGATCTGCGCGCTGCTCGGCTGCGTTCCGGCGAGCGGCGTGACCACGTTGCACAGGGCCAACTTGCCGTCCGTGGCGGAGAATGCGATCGAGCCGTTCGCGTCCGCAGGCGGAAGCTCGAGCGCTTGCGGCGCGACCACGGTCGAGCCGGTCGCTTGGCGCACCAGGAAGTAGCGGCCCGTGCCCAGCACGACCGCGGGCAACGGCGTGACCTGCCATGTGCCACCGGTGCCCGACGCGTACTGCACGGACCAGCCGGCGAGCGACTGGGGCGCGCCCGCGTTGTAGAGCTCAACGAAGTCCGCCTCGTAGGTCGCGCCGGTGTTGCCGCCGCCTCCGTAGACCTGCGAGAGCACCACTTGCGCGCGCGCCTCGACGAGTGTTGCGCCGAGCGCCAGCGTGCTCCACACACCACGCCGCAATAGGCGCAGGCACGCCGCCAGCGGCGCGCGATCGTGGGGCGCGACTCTCGAGAAGATCATGGTGAGCAACGTCGAAGCGGGGCGAGCGCGCCCGACCCGTCTGCGGCGGGTCGGAGAGAGCGAGGCGAGCCCTCGCTCGTGCTCTATTCTCCGGCGCGACGCACAGCTTGCGCAAGTCGTCGCGCCTGACTCTTCGGTTAGCTCGAGCCCCGCGCCCACAGCGCGAACGCTTTTCCACACTGCAATCCGGCATCCGGAGTCGGCGCCGGTCGCGACTCGGATTCGCGCGCGCCGCCGGAAACCAAGAGCACACGCCACCCCGCGCGGGGAGGCGTGTGCTCGCTAGGCGTTGCGACGGAGCTCGAGGCTCGAGCGGCGCAGCAGGCCGAATCGCGGCGTCGACTACGGTCCGACCGTGAAGCGCAGCGCGTTCGACATGCTGGTCGTGCCGGGGCTCGGCGGATCGCGGAACCAGGCTTGACTCCAGACCACGTCGCCCGCGCCAAAGGGTGCGCCGAGCGCGCTCGGATGGCTCGAGCGATAGGCGTTCCAGTCGACCGACAGCGAGCCGTTGCACGCGCCCGAGGTCCCGCCGGTGGCCTGCGGACTCAAGCGCTGCGTCGGCGCGCGCACGCACAGGTAGCTCGAACCGCCGTTCCACGGATTCGAGAGCTGTCCGTTGACGCCGTAGAAGATCAGGCCCGTCTTGGCGCCCTCGACTTGGGAGATGTCGAGAGTGAATCCCGCCGCCGAGGTCGCGCTCGCCACGCCGCTGGCGCTGATCGAGGCGTTGCAGCCACTCGAGGTCGTGCCAGCCGTGCAGTACACCGACAAGGTCGAGCAATCGACGTTGCGGATCACGAAGTCGTCGATGGCCGCCTCGACGATCGAGCCGGTCCCCAGATCGCTGGCGCGGAAGCGCACCTGCACGGTGGCGCTCGGTGCGACGAACTGATTGACGTGGAACTCGTGGTAGTACCAGCCGCCTTGGGCCTCGGCGCTCGAGGGCCCGACCGTCTCGACCGTGTTCCACAGACCGCCGTTCGAGACCTGGACGTAGAAGGTGTCGTCGACCACTCCGTTTTGGTTGTTCGAGTACCAGCGCCAATAACCGATCACGGGATCGGAGTAGCCCGTGAGGTCGTACACGGCGGTCTTCAGCGTCGTCGTGCCTCCGTCGACATCGGCCGTACCGACGCTCGCGCCCGCAGCTGCGTTGCCGGTCACCCAGCACACACCACCCGTGACCGAGTGGTCGTCCTCGGGCTGCGCCGCCGTGCCGTTGGGGTCGACGCGGGTCCACTGACCCGACGTGGCGTTGTCTCCGGTGTCCCCCGACGTCCAACCCGAGGCGGTCTCCATGTCGAGTTGCGTCGTGATCGTCGAAGCGTAGGCCACGGTCGACTCGACCGGAGCGGCCGCGCCGCTCTCGGGATAGGTCCAGGTCAACCCGTTGGTGGATTGCGCCGAGAGATACCAGGACACCGTCGAGCCGCAGTTCAGCGCCGGGAACGACACGTCGTAGTTGCCGTTGCCGAGGTTCGCCAGCGGCACGCTGACCGTGCCAGCGCCGGCGTCGTAATTGAGCCGCTCGCTGCCCGCGACCAGCAGTCCGGCCTGCGACTCGGTGATCACGGCGCCGATCGTCTGGCCCGCGGGGCTGATCAGGCTCGGCGCCGACTGGGTGAGCTGCACGTCGACGAGCGGTGCGCCGACCCACCACACGAACAGCCCCTTCTCGATGTCGCTACCCAGGATCACTCCATTGGGCAGATAGGGATACGCCAGCCACAGTCCGTTGAACTCCGCTGCGTCGTCGGAATCCCAGGTGTCGAAGTACGCGATCTCCGTGGGAGAGAGCGGGTTGGCCAGGTCGAACACGCGCAGGCCGCTGCGATAGTTCGCGCAGTAGAGCTGGTTGCCCTTGACGTAGTTGTTGTGACCGATCGCCGTGTTGCCGTTCGAGAACGTGCCAGCGAGCGTGAGATTCGAGAGGTTCGAGATGTTGACCACGATGGTGCGCGTGGTCGCCACCGTGCTGCCCTCGTCGAGCTCGTCGTTGATGTACGCGTACTGCAGATCGCTCGACAGGTCGATCTGGTGCGAGTAGCCGGGGTTGGGCCAGAACACGTCGTCGAGCTGCACGATGCTGGCCTTGTTGGTCACGTCGAGCACGCGCAGGCCGGTGTTGGTGCCGCCGCCGTTGGAGCCCGAGCAGCAGAAGGCGATCTGACGGCCGGCGTACGGTCCGCTGGTGTAGGTCTTCACGCACACCTCGTGCACGTAGAAGTTGCTCCACGTGCCGACCTGCGGCGGGTTGGTCGCGCTCTGGTTGAGGTCGTAGATGCGCAGTCCGTTGCTGCCGCCGCCCGCGCGGTACAGGAACCCCGAATCGGTGTCGATCCACACCGTGTGCGTCGCGGTCGTGCCAGTGGTCGCGAAGGTGCCCGCGAGCGTGATTACGTCGTTGTCGATCTGTGCCAGGTTGAAGACCTGCACGCCCTGACCACCCTCGCTGACGGCATAGGCGTACTGACCGAACACGCGCACGTCGCGCCACAGGCTCTGCGGTCCGCTCATCACCGTGATGATCTCGGGGTTCGACGGATCGGTGAGCCGCACGAAGCCCGTGCCCGTGGAGAGTCCGACCAGCGCGTAGTTCGTGCCCGAAGGCGAGACGTAGCCCCAGCACACGTTGGCGTTGCCGCTCGAGGGCACGCCGAAGTCGCTCAGGGTCAACCACGACAGCATGCGCACGTTGTTCGCGGGAAACGCGCGGGCGGTGCCGGCACCGGCCATCGACTGTCCCGCGGGCGCGTTGGTGCGCACCGAGCGTCCCATGTGCGCCGGAGAACGCGAGCGCATCTTGGGGTCCTCCTCGTGCAGCGCGACCGCGCTCGCGGCCATGGACAACGGAACGAACCAAGTCAACGCGCGTCGAACGGCGGCGCTCATGCGGAGATCCTTCCTGGAGAGACTGGCACACCCGCCGCGGATGCGCGCGGCGGCGACTGGGGTAGAGGAGCCGAAACCCAAAACTATCACCGAGGTTGCGCGGCCGGAACCCGCATCTCCGCTGCGCCCGAGAGAACCGCGAAGATCCTCGGGAAGGATCGTCACGCCGCTCTGGCGCGCGCGCGGGGCGCGACCGATCATGCGCCGCCCTTCGACGCGAACTCGAGCTCCACTTGTTCCCCATGAGCATCCGAACCCTGTGTGGTTTCACCGCCGCCGTGCTCGGCTCCCTGATCCCGCTCGCGTGCAAGAGCGCGGAACGCAGCTGGCGCGACTGGCCTCGGCCGACCTACCCGCAAGCGCGCACCGAGGCCGTCGTGGACACCTACCACGGCCAAGGTGTCGCCGATCCCTATCGCTGGCTCGAGGACCCCGACAGCGCCGAGTCGCGCGCCTGGATCGAAGCCCAGAACGCGCTGACCCAAACCTACCTGGCCCCGATCCCCGCGCGCGCCGAGCTGCGCTCGCGCTTGACGGAGCTGTGGAACTTCGAGCGCTTCGGCCTGCCGCTCGAGCGCGGCCCATACCAGTTCATGTCGCGCAACGACGGTCTGCAAAACCAGAGCGTGCTGTACGTGCGCGAAGGCGCGGATGGAACACAGCGCGTGCTGCTCGACCCCAACACGATGTCGACGGACGGCACCGTCGCGCTCAACGGCACGGCCTACAGCGACGACGGCCGCTTCATGGCCTACGGCGTGTCCGACGGCGGATCCGACTGGACCACCTGGCGCGTGCGCGATGTGGCCACCGGCCAGGACCTCGCCGACGAGCTGCGCTGGATCAAGTTCTCCGGCGCCGCGTGGTCGAGCGACGGCTCGGGCTTTTTCTACTCGCGCTACGACGCGCCTTCGTCCGGCGCCGAGCTGCAAGCGGTCAACTACAACCAGAAGCTCTATTTCCACCGCCTCGGCCAGACTCAAGAGCAGGACGGGCTGGTCTACAAGCGCGACGACCACAAGGAGTGGAGCTTCAACGCCGCGGTGACCGACGACGGTCGTTGGCTGGTGATCGCGGTCGGTGAAGGCACGGATCCGCGCAATCGCTTGTTCGTCGACGATCTCGCCCAACCGGGCTGGAAGATCGTCGAGTTGATCCCCGAGTTCGACGCCAGCTTCGACATCGTCGACAACGACGGCGACACGCTGTGGTTGATGACGGACTTGGACGCGCCGCGCGGCCGGGTGATCGCGGTCGACGTGCGCTCGCCGTCGCGCAGCGCCTGGGGAGAGGTCGTGCCCCAATGCGACGAGAAGCTCGAGAGCGTCAGCTTCGTCGGCGGACATTTCCTGTGCCGCTACCTCGAGGACGCGCATTCGGTGGTGCGCGTGCACGCGCGCTCGGGCGCCTTCGAGCGCGAGGTCGACCTGCCCGGCGTGGGCACCGCCAGCGGCTTCTCCGGCCGCGCACACGAGCGCTCGACGTACTACTCGTTCGCCAGCTTCACCACGCCCACGGCGCTGTACCGCTACGACATCACCAGCGGCAAGAGCACGCCCTACCTCGCGCCCCGACTGACCTTCGACCCCGCGCTCTACGCCACCGAGCAGGTGTTCTACACCTCGAAGGACGGCACGCGCGTGCCGCTGTTCATCAGCTACAAGAAGGGGCTCGAGCGCAACGGCCAGAACCCCACGCTGCTGTACGGCTACGGGGGCTTCAACGTGTCGCTCACGCCCAGCTTCTCGCCCGCGCGACTCGCTTGGCTGGAGCGCGGGGGTGTATACGCCGTGGCCAACCTGCGCGGCGGTGGCGAGTACGGCGTGGAGTGGCACAAGGCCGGCACCAAGCTGCGCAAGCAAAACGTGTTCGACGACTTCATCGCCGCCGCGGAGTACTTGATCGACCAGCGCTGGACGAGCTCCGAGCGCCTGGCGATCAACGGTGGATCCAACGGCGGACTGTTGGTCGGCGCCGTGCTCAACCAGCGCCCCGAGCTGTTCGGCGCGGCGCTGCCCGCGGTCGGGGTGATGGACATGCTGCGCTTCGAGAGCTTCACCATCGGCTGGGCCTGGGCCAGCGACTACGGCTCGGTCAAGAACGCCGACGAGTTCGCCGCCCTGCGCGCCTACTCGCCCTACCACAACGTCCGCGCCGGTGCGCACTACCCGCCGGTGATGGTGACCACCGCCGACCACGACGATCGCGTTGTCCCCGCCCACAGCTTCAAGTACGCCGCCGCGTTGCAGGCCGGCCAGGGCGGGCCGGCCCCGATCCTGATCCGCATCGACGTCCGCGCCGGGCACGGAGCCGGCAAACCGACCTCCAAGTTGATCGAGCAAGCTGCCGATGAGATGGCCTTCCTGACGCGCGCGTTGGGAGTGGATTGAGCACGGCACACCGCAAGAAGTTCCCTGCGCGCTCGGCGCTGGTCGGAAGCCTGACACTCGCGACCTCGGTCGCCAGCATCGTCGTCTTCTCCGCGCGCTGGCACTGGATCGGCGAGCTCGTCGCGAGCTTCGCCTGGCACGTCGGCTGCGCCACCCTGGGCGTCGCAGTCGCCGTCGCGGCGCTCGGCTCGCGCAGGCTCGCGCTGGCGCTCGCGGCGCTCGGGCTGGTGCACGTCGCGCCCGAGGCGTCGCTGTGGCTCGCGCCGCGCGTCACGCACGGCTCGGAAGCCTCGCTGAGCATCGTCTCCGCCAACTTGCTGCAGCCCAACCGTCACGCCGACGAGGTCGCTGCCGCGCTGAGCGCCACCGATGCCGACGTGATCGCCGTGCTCGAGCTTTCGAGCTCGATGCGCGCCACGCTCGACCGCGCGCTCTCGGGCTGGCCACACCGCAGCTATTCGCCCCAGGGTCCGTGGCACTCGTCGATCTGGGCGCTGGGCGTCTACTCGCGCGTTCCGTTGCGCGACGTGCAGCTGGTGCACCTGCGCGAATGCTACGCGCCGGCGATCGAGGCGCGCGTGGCGCTGGGGAGCGAGTTGATGACGCTGCGCATCGTGCACCTACCGCGCCCCGGCCAAGCGTGGCGCGTCGCGGCCCGCAACGAGGCGCTCGAGCAGGTCGCCACGCGTTTCGAGTGGTCGCCCACGGCGGTGCTGCTGGGCGACCTCAACACGGTCTCCAGCTCGCCCGCGTTCGCAGACCTGCTCGAGCACACCGCGCTGCGCGATTCGCGCCGCGGCTTCGGCCGACAACCGTCGTGGTGGCTGCGCAGCCTGGGAGTGCCGCTGGCGATCGCCATCGACCACGTGCTGGTCGGCTCGCGGCTCGAGGTGCTCGAGCGCGAGACCTTCGAGATTCCCTTCAGCGACCACGCGGGCGTGCGCACGCGTCTCGCCCTGCGTGCCTCCGCCGCTAAGGCGCCTTGACGTCGGATTGGATGTCGTCGAGCGCGCGCAGCGCCGACGATCGCCGAGGCTCGAGCAAGGGGAAGCCGCGCGCCGCCCGGCGCACAAGCGCTTGCTTGAACGCGATCACTTTTCCGTCGCAGCGTCGCCGTCGCAGGCTCAATCGTCGCCGTCGGGGTGGCACTGGTAACAAGCTGCCGAGACCCATTGGTAGCCGTTCACGCCCTGGTGCTCGGAGTTCATCTGGGACTGCCGGTGCTCGTGGCAGTGCGTGCACGAGAAGGTCGTGTAGTTGGTGTTCGTCAGGTGGCACTGGGAGCACAGGAAGTTGTTGTGCTTGCCCGACTTGATCGGGAACCAGGTGTGGTTCCAGTTCTCGTTGCGCCAGTTGCTCGTGCTCGTGTGGCACTGCTCGCAGACCTGCCCGAAGCTCGCAGCTCCGTGGTTGGGATCCTGAGAGGTCTGGTAGTCCGCGAGGTGGCAATTGGCGCAGTTGTTCGAGATCCCGCTGTGGTTGAAGCTCGACAAGTCCCACGTGCTGGTCACGTGGCACTGCTGGCAACTCTGGGAGAACCCGTACTGCGTGTGGCTGGGATTGGTCGCGCCCTGGTAGTCGGCGAGATGACACGCGACGCAATTGTTGACCACGCCTGAGTGGTTGAAGTTGGTCACCACCCAGTCGTTCGTCGAGTGGCATTGCTGGCACGTCTGCGACAGGCCCAGCTGCACGTGGTTGGGCTGGGTCGAGGCCTGATAGTCGGCCAAGTGGCATTGCACGCAGTTGCTGGTGATGCCGGCGTGGTTGAAGTTCGTGACGTCCCAGTTGTTCGTGCCATGGCAGGACTCGCAGGTCTGCGAGAGCCCGAGTTGCGCGTGGCCCGGCTGCGTCGTGGCCTGGTAGTCGGCGAGATGGCAGGCGACGCAGTTGGTCGTGACGCCACTGTGGTCGAAGTTCGACACCAACCAGTTCGTCGACGTGTGACACGCCTCGCAGGTCTGCGAGAGCCCGAGTTGCACGTGGTTGGGGTGCGTCGAACCCTGCCAGTCGGTCAGGTGGCACTGCACGCAGCTGTTCGAGATCCCGGAGTGATCGAACGTCGAAGCGTCCCACGAAAGCGTGTTGTGGCACTGCTCGCATGTTTGCGGGTAGCCCAACTGCGCGTGGTTGGGCGAGGTCGTGCCCTGGTAGTCGGGCAAGTGGCAACTCACGCAGTTGTTGGTGATCCCCGCGTGATCGAAGGCGGCGTCGTCCCAGCCGCTGGTCGAATGGCAGTTCTCGCAGGACTGCGAGACGTTGTTGGCCACGTGGTCGGGATCGGTCGTGCCTTGGTAGTCGGCCAGGTGGCACGCGACGCACTGCGCGGGCTGGCCCGTGTACACGCCAGCGGAGTGGCACTGCTGGCAATCGAGGCCCGAGTGCTGGCCGGTCAGTGGCCAATGCGCGTGGTTGTAGTTCGCACCCTGCCAGGATTGCGTCGAGTGGCACGAGCGACAGGCCTGCGAGAAGCCCGCGGCGACGTGGTTGGGGTCATTGGCGGCGCTGAAGTCGCTGGCGTGACAGTCGAAACAGTCGCGCGGCGTGCCCGCGAACTGCCCGGCGGTGTGGCACTGCGTGCAGCTCGCCTCGGCGTGCTGGCCGGTCAGTGGCCAAGACGAGTGGTTGAAGGCCGAGCCGCCCCACGCGGTGGGCACGTGGCAGCGCTGGCAGTCACTCGTCCAGGGCGGCAGCTGCGCGCGGTGATCGGGGTTCGTTCCAGGCTCGTGGCACGCCTCGCAAGCGGTGTCGACGCGCGCGAAGTTGCCCGACTGCGCGCCGGGGTGGCAGCGCCAACAGGCCGCGACCGCATGCGCGCCGATCAGCGGGAAACGCGTGCGGGCGTGCGTGGCCAGCACTTCGTTGGGACGCCACGAACCCTGCTCGTGGCAAACAGAGCAATCCGCTCCCATCTGCGTGCGGTGCGGATCCTCGTGGCAACCCGCGCAGCCGCGCGCCGCGAACACCGCCACCGGCCCGCGGTCGTTGTGACAGCGCAGACACTCCGCCGCCGCGTGCGCGCCCTGCAGCGCGACGCCCGTCTCTTTCGCGTGGTCGAAGCTGAAGTCGGCGCGGATCGCATCCCAACCGCGACCTTCGTGGCACAGCGAGCAATCCGCGGGGAACGAGTCGTGCGGCACGACCGGTCCGCGTCCGCTCCACCACTCGTGCACCGCGGTGCCCTCGCGGCTCGAGACGACACACGACAGCACGAATACGAGCAAGCAGCCGAGCACGAGGCCCGCGCCGTTCAGAGCCGATCGACGAGTGTGCAGCGCTTGCATGGCTAGAACCTTCGTTGCAGTTGGAAACCCAGCGTCTGAGAGTCTTGCTCGTCGCCGAAGTAGGTCTCGCCGAAGAGACCGAGCGACCACCACTTGCCGATCGAGAGGTCCCAGTTGCCGCGCAGCACCTGCTGCGTGAGATTCTCGACGTCGCCGCCGAAGTCGTCCTGGGCGAGCTCGGCGATCTCGTACCACAAGCTCCACGAGCCCGCGCTCGACCAGCGGCTGGCGCTGAGCCGCAGGCCGGTGACGTCGCTGTACTCGCCGCGGTTGCCGAACACCGCGGCCGCGACCTCACCTTGCTCCCAGAGCCAGTCGCGTCGACCCAAACGCGCCTCGGCGCCGCCGCCCGAGTCGTCCTGACTCTCCCAGGCATCGGCGCGCAGCGAGAGCCGCACGCTGTCGGTCAAGTCGTGCCAGGAGTTGAGCGATGCTCGGTCGACCACTCCATCGGCCAGAGTTTCGAGCGTCGCTTGTGGCAGCTCGTGGCGCTCGAGCACCGGCCAGCGCACGTGGGCGAAGGACGCGCCCATCCCCCATGCGCTCGAGGGGCGCCACATCGCGTTGGCGAACAGCTCGGTCAACTCGACCCCGCTCGACTTGGGTTGGTCGTGCGAGCCGTAGTAGTCGAACCACACCGAGGTCGAGATCCACCACGCGTCGTTGGGACGCCACGACAGGTCGCCGAGCAACGCGTCGCGGTCGGACGCGCCCTTGTGCCAAGTCTTCTGCAGCGCCGCGCCGAGCGAGAGCTGGCCCTGGTCTCCGGCGTACATGCGATAGAACAGCGCGGTCTCGACGTCGTCGCCGGTCTGCAAGTCGTCGCTCCACGACGGCAACAGACCCAAGCTCGCACCGTAGCGGTCACCACCCGCGGTGCGACGCACGTACTCGACGCCGTCGAGGATGCCGAGCTGCGAGAACTCGGAGTGCAGGAAGCGTCCGACCTCGATGCGCTGCGGATTCGTGCGCCAGTCGCCCAAGCGCCACGACAAACGATCGATGCGCGTGCGCCGCGTGCTCTCGCTGTCGCCGATCGAGTCGTCGGACCTGCGGTAGTAGAACTCGCCGTCGAAACGCAGCACGTCGCCGTCTCCGAAGGCGTTCTCGAGTGTCGCGTCGAGCCCTGTGCGTCCGAGCAAGTAGCGCTGCTCGTCGCCCTGGTGATCGAAGGTGCTCTGCAGTCCCGCGTACCAGCGTCCCGACAAGTCCGTGGCGCGCTCCGCGGGCGTCGGCACCTTGGCGGGGGCGAGCAGTGGAGCGCTCGGGTCCCAGCCGGCCGTCGGCTGCGACCACGGCGGGTGCTCGGGCGTCTGCGTCGAGCCCGCGCGCGAAATGGGGACCAGCACTTCGACGAGCGCGCCGCTGTCGACCGGCTCGGGAGCGGCGACGAACTCGCAGCTCGCACTCTGGCGCGACACGCTGCGCACCGTGATCTCGATCCCGCCCCCCGAGGTCGGGAAGATGCGCCCACGGTCGCCCGGCTCGAGGCCCGCATCGCTTCCGATGTCGAGATACACCAGGCCGCCGGCGACGACGGTGACGCGGCCCTCGACGCGGCGCTGCGCCAATTCCTGTGCGCGCGCCAGGGTCGGAATCGCGAGCACGATCAAGGTCGAGAGCGCGAACCTCAACGTCCACCCCCCTTGCCGAAACCATGGCACTCGACGCACGTCAGGCCCAGCGGCTTGTAGCGCACGACACGCCGACCATCGGCCAGTGGCCAAGGTTGATGGCACACGGCGCATTCGAGATGCGCGTGACGCTCGTCGAGCGGGAAGCGCGAGTCGCGGGTGTGGTCGAAGCGCAAATCGCCGAACGACTTCGAAGACGCGTGACAACTCTCGCAGGCTCGATCGCTGAACTGCGCGGCGTGCGGATCGGCGTGGCAGTCCGCGCACGTCGAGCCACTGGCACGGCCGAAGCGCCGCCCGAGCTCGTCGGGCTCGGCGAGCGGCAGGTGACAGGCTTCGCAGGCAGCGCGAGCATGGCGGCCCTCCAAGGGGTACTTCGTCCACTGCGCGTGATCGAAGCTCTCGCGTGCGCTCGCGGCGAACGACTCCGTCGAGTGGCAGCGCGCGCAACTCGCGGCGCCGGAAACCTGCGCGGGAAGGTGCGCGGCGTCGAACGCACCGCGGTGCGCGTCCGCGTGACACGTCGCACAGCGCTCGCTCGGACCCGGGAACTTGTCGCCGACGAAGCCCAACTCGCGGCGCGGAGCGGACAGCTCCGGTGCGCGCCCGTGGCACGTGGCGCATTCGGCGCGCTGATGCGCTCCGTCGAGCGCGAAGCCAGTCCAGACGCCGTGGTCGAAGCCCAGCGGAAGCTCCTTGAAGCGCTCCTCCGAGTGGCACCGGCCACAAGTCGCGCGTCCGTCGACCACCCGCCGCAGCTCGCTGCGCTCGAACGCACCGCGGTGCACGTCCTCGTGGCACGTCGCGCACTCGGTCACGGGAGTTCCGAAGAGCTCGGCCACGCGACCGAAACGGCGACCCTGCGAGTCCGGCTCCGCGGCGCGCGTGTGACACGCCTCGCACTGGGCGCGCTCGTGCGCGGCGCGCAGCACGAAGCCCGTGGACTGCGCATGCTCGGGAGCGCCGAACGTGTCGCGCGTGTCCGAGAAACGCGTCGTGCCGTGGCAGATCGCACAACTGCCGCGGCTGTCGTCGCGCAGTGCCAGCGCGCCCATCGGCGTGTCGAACAGGCGCGAGTGCACGTCGGCGTGGCACTGCTCGCAGCGCGCTGGCGTGCCGCGGAACGTGCGCGGTGCAGTGCCTTGCTTCACGTGGCACGCATCGCATTCGACGCGCACGTGCGATCCGTCGAGCGGGAACGCGGTTCGCGCGTGCGCGGCCACGTCGAACGCGTGCGGCTCGAAGGCCTCGCGCGCGTGGCACTGGATGCACGCCACCGGAACACCACCGTCGGCGACGAACTGACCCGCGTGTGGGTCGGCGTGGCACGCGCCACAGTCACGCGCGTCGCGCCCTGGATAGCGCTCGGCGAATGCTTGATCGGTGCCGTAGCTCGCGTGGCAGCGCTCACAGGCCACGGCATCGTGCGGCTTGTCGAGCGCGAATCCGGTCGCCGCGTGCAGGCTCGGTGTCATCGCGCTGCCGGGGACCTTGAAGGTCGTCTGCTGCGGAGCGTGGCACGCGACGCACGAGGCCTTGGACTCGAGCTCGAGCTCGCGGGCGACCGCGAGCACGAAGCGTGCGGCGTGCGGCGACTCGTGGCAGTCCTGGCAGGCACGCGCCACAGGCTTGGGAGCGGCGCCGCCGAGGGCTTCGACCGAGTGTGGCGTGCCCTTCTCGTGGCAGCGCGCGCACTCGATCCGTGCGTGCCCTCCGGTCAGCGGCAGCTCGGAGGTGTGCACGAAGTTCGCGAGTTCCTTCCACGGATGCTCCTGACCGTGACACGACTCGCAGCTGGCGACGAAGCGCCCCTCGTGCGGATCGGCGTGACACGCGGTGCAGGCCTGCGCGAGCCCGAGGAAGCGCTGCTCGCCCTTGGCCAGGACCGCGGCGCGCGCCTTGGGGTGGCACTTCTCGCAGGCCAACGAGGCGTGCACTCCGGTGAGGTGGTAGGCCGTGAAGTCGTGGCGAAATTCCTCGAGCGCGGCCACGCCTGCCTTGGCGAAGGCGTGCTGGTCGACTAGCGCGACATCGTCCCCGTGGTGCTCGAGGTGGCACGGACCGCAGGCAGATGCGTCAACACCGCGCAGCGCGCCGTGGAAGCCCTGCTTGCGCGCCAACTGCTGGCCGATCTCCTCGTGGCAGGTGGCGCAGGCCTGCGCCATCGAGCCCTCTCCCGAGCCGTGGCAGCGGTCGCAGCCGCTCGAGCCCTCGAGCTCGACGTCTTGCGCGTGCGTCGCCGTCAGCGGTCCGGGCGAAGTGCTCTGCGACTCGAACGTCACGAGCACCACGACCGCGGCGAGCGACACCAGCGCCAACCACAACTTCGGGTCGCGCAAGCGCATCAACTCCCCCACCTCGCGTACCGCAGCGCGACGACCACGTGGACCGCGACGATCAGCACCATGTAGAGCGCCACCCAGCGGTGGACGTAGCGCCAGGTCGACATCAGAGCGCGCAAGTCCTCGAAGTGCGAGGCCGCGACCGAAGCCCGGTGCGCATCGCGCGCCAGGGCCAGGATCTCGAGCATCTGCGAGCTCGAAACGCCTTCGTCACGCCCTTCGTGCTCCAGCTCGCGCAGCGTGCGGCGCAACTCGCGCTGACTGGAGAGCAGAGCGCGCACGCGCCGCGTGAACGAGCCGCGCCAGTGGGCGGAAGCGACGAGATCCTGCACCCGGCGCCGCACGCGCTCGCCGAAATCTCGATTGCCGCGGTCCCACTCGCCGGCCAGGGCCGCGATGCGCGAGTGCACCTCCTCGAGCGCCAGCTCACGTCCATTGGCCGCCCGCGGCACGAATGCATAGAAGTAGCGCCCGATCGCTCCCGAGACGACCAACACCACCAGCGCGACGAGCGCGTGTCCTCCGAGTGTCGCGCGCGGAGCCATCGCCGCGTGCACCAAGGCGAACAACAGCGCCAGGATCCCAGTGACGACGTGCGAGGTCATCCAGCGCTGCAAGCTGAACAGCCGCAGGCGCAGCAGCTCGGCGCGGCGCGCTAGGTACAACAGATTCCACGCCACCATCGCCACGGCCGCGATGCCGCAGGCCAGACCGAGCGTACCCGCCGGCCGCAACCAGTCGTGCTCGTCGGCCCGCGCGCGCTCGTGCAGCGCCAGCCCGTAGTAGTCGCGTTCGATCAGGATCCAGGCGCCGATCGCCAGCGCGAATCCGAGCGCCACCAACAACGCTTGCGTGAGGCCGGTGCCCGCATCGGCGATGGGCTCGACCTTCTTGCGCAAGGCAGGATCGAACGAGATCCCGCTCTTCTCGAGCAGTTGGTAGGGCGGCATGCCGCCGGCCAGCACGAGCACGTCGTCGTTCTCGATGCGCACGGCTTGCTCGTTGGCGCCGTTGCGCGTGACGAGATCGACGTGCTGCTCGCCGATTTCGAGCACCTCGCTCGAAAGCAACGCGGTCATGCGCCCGCTCTCGAGCGCGTCGCGCAGGCGCGACTCGTTGCGCGCCTTCAGGCGGAAGAACGCCTCGCGGCGGTAGGAGATCGTGACGCGGTTGCCCGGCTGCTCCGCAAGTCCCAGCGCCGCCTCGACCGCGCTGTCGCCCCCGCCCACGACCAGGACGTGTCGATCGCGGAACGACTGCGCGTCCAACAGCGAGTAGGCCACCTTGGAGCGCTCCTCGCCCGGCACGTTGAGCTTGTTGGGGGTCCCACGGCGCCCGAGCGCGAGGCACACATTGCGCGCGCGGAACTCCCCGCGGTTGGTGCGCACGGTGAACAGCCCATCGGCGTCGCGCTCGACGATCGCGAACACTTCGCCGGTCAGGATCGGCAGCTCGAGCATCTCGACCACGTTTTGCCAGACCTCGATCAGCTCCTCCTTCGAATAGCTCTCGCGGTCGAGCCGTCCGTAGCCCGGCAGGTCGACCGGCTGCGTCATCACCAGCTTGCGCCGCGGGTACTTCGCGACCGTGCCACCGAGCGTGTCCTGTTCGAGCACGACGAACTTCAACTGCGCCAGCCGCGCCTGCAGTGCGCAGGCCAACCCTGCGGGTCCGGCACCGACCACCACCAAGTCGTGGGCGCCGGCGGGCAACGGACCCGCGCGCCGCGCGCGCGCCGCGACCTCCTCGGCCACGGCGGAACCGTGGGAGATCGCCGTGCGCACCAGGGCATAGCCGGTCACTTCGCCGGCCAGGAACAGTCCGGGCTGAGTCGCGGACTCGAGCGAGTCGGTCAGGGCCGGGATGTCCTTGCGCTCCGCCATGTCTCCCAGCGTCAGCGCGATCCCACCGACTGGGCAGGCGTCGGCGCAGCGCCCGTGGCCGACGCAGCGCGCGCCGTGCACGACCAACGCTTGGCCGTGGATGATCTCGAGCACGCCCTCCTCGGGGCAAGCCGTCACGCACAGGCCGCACCCGATGCAGCGCGAGAGGTCGACGTGTGGGAACTGCAGGCGCGCTTTGTCGCTGCCCCGCGCTTTCGCCGTCTTGCGCTCGTCGAGCGAGTGCGACATGGCCACGAGGTCGCGGCGCCGCGCGAAGACTGCGAGCGAGAGCGCTGCGATCAAGAGCCCCAAGAACAACCAACTCACGGCGAAAACGAATCTCCGAAGGCGACGACTGCGGTTCTCAGTATCGAACGCAGTGCCAACGCGGAACGAGTGTCGAGTCCGTCATCGCGTCGGTGGGTTATTTTCGACGCGCGCGAGCAGCGCTGGTTCCCCGGCTGCGCGCACGAAATCCTCAGCAGGCCCAGCGCACGAGCGTCCACCACGCCGCGAGGCAGCGATCGAGCAACGCCAGCGCGCGTTGATTCGCGCCCCCCTGCTTCAACTGCGGCGCGATCGTCAGCGGGCCGCCGACCAAGAGCTCGCGGTCGCGTACACGTCGGCGCATTTGTACTTTCGCGCGCACTTTCGAAAGTCGGCCGAGGTCGCGCACGAAGGCCCACTTTCCGCGCCAATAGGCGCCGAAAGTGCCGGAGCGCACGGTGAAGGCGAGCCACACGAGTTCGTAGAGCGCGATCCCGGGAGCTCCGAGCACGAGCGAGGCGAGGGAGTGGTTCTTCACGAGATGCACGCAGCGGTTGCGCGAATGTAGAAATGCGCGCCGCTCGGGATAGTCGATGCGCTCGCGGTAGCTGATGCCCGGAGTTCCACCGCGGTGCAGGCACAGCGCATCCTCGACCGACAGCAACTGATGCCCAGCCATCCGCAGGCGCATCGAAAGATCGAGATCCTCGAACAGGATGAAATAGGTCGGATCGAAGCCCTCGAAATCGAGCAGCACCGAGCGCCGCACGAGCAACGCCACCGACACGACGCCCTGGGCTTCGATCACTCCGGCCCCGACCGCGCTCGAGCGCGGCTGGAAGAAATTGCGCAGGCTGAAGAGCCCGCAGTAGTGCAGCGCGCCACCGTCGTAGTGCACCAGCGACGGATCGCTCGCCACCAGACTGCGGGGCTGGAGGGCCACCGCCCGCGGATGGTCGAGCGCGGCGCGCTCGAGCTTCTCCAGCACGTCGGGCTCGAGCACCGCGTCGTTGTCGACGAGCAACACCCACTCGTTGCGCGCCGCAGCGAGCCCTTCGTTGCGCGCACGGCACGGGCCGTCGTTGGTGGCGAGCTGGATCCAACGCGCCCGCGGGAAGTCGCGCTCGACGAGCGCGCGGCTCTCGTCGCTCGAGGCGTTGTCGACCACCAGCACCTCGTCGAGCTCGCGCGTTTGCGCGAACAACGCCGACAAGCACGGCGGCAGGTGCTCGCGACCGTTGAAATTGCACACGGCGGCGCTGATCCGTCCGAGCGTCCCGTGGCGCGTGTCCATGGTCAATCGAGCGGCAGCGAGTAGTCCGGGCTGCGCACCGGGCGCCGGTGCTTCCAGCAGTACGGCAGGTTGGCGAGCACGCTGAACGCCGCGCGCACCAGCACCCAGGTCGCGCCGGGCGTCTCGCGCACCGACTTCCCGATGCCGATCGTGCCGGTGGCGTCGCTGACCGCGCCCTCGCGTTCCTTGCGCTCGCCACGCAGCAGCACCTTGCCGACCGCCAGGAACGGCAAGCGCGCGAGCGAACCGAGCGGTGCGTACTTGAGCTGCGTCAGGAACGCATTGCGCGCATGGTAGTAGAGCGAGCGCTTGCCCATCTTGATGCCGAAGGGCGTCTTGTGGAACGCGCGCACCTCGGGGTACTGCAGCACGCGATAGCCCAAGTTGAGCAGGCGGCACGTCAGGTCGCGCTCGTTGCCGTAGATGAACAGCCGCTCGTCGTAGTACCCGGCCTCGCGCAAGGCCACGCTGCGCGCCAGGCTCGCACAGCCGCGGAAGGTGCTCATGTAGCGCTCGCGCAGCAGCTCGGGGCGCTCGAGGTAGCCCGGCGGCATGCCCGGTTCCTCGACCTCACCGGAGACGATCGCCGTGGTCGGCGGCTCACGCCGCAAACGCTCGACGGTCTTCTCCAGCCAGTGCGGCGGCAACACGACGTCGTCGTCGAGGATCGCGATCAGAGGCGTGACCGCCGACGAGAAGCCGATGTTGAACGTCTCGCACGCGCCGTACAGCGAGTGCGGCATGACCACCAAGCGCACTTCGGGATAGTGCTCGCGGATGTGCTGCGCGGTGCCGTCCTTCGAGCCGTTGTCGACCACGACGATGTCGCTGAAGGGTCGTGTTTGAGCGCGCAGCGCGTCGAGATTGGCGCACACGTCCTGGCGCTTGTTCCAAGTCGAGATCACCGCCGTCGCCGCGAACGGATCGTCGCGCGGCACGCGGCGCCGCAAGCTCTCGAGCAGCGCTCCGCCCGCCGCGCGCTCGATGCCATCGGGCGACGCGAGCGGCAACTCGCGGTACAGCATCAGCTGGGGTCCATCGCGCAGGGCCAACGCGGCCGCGCACGCCGCGGCCAGCGCGCGCTGATCCGCCAGGGGATGCAGCGGCGACGGAACGGCGATGCCCTGCGGGGCGAACTCGTCGATCTCGCGCTTGACGGCCACGCACAGGTCGACGCGCGCGCCCAGCGAGCCCTCGACGAACCCCAGAGCGCGCACGTCCTCCACACCCAGCGCGCGCGCGCCTTCGAGCAACTCGCGCAACGCGCTCGAGTCCGCGGAACCGCAAAACACGACCACGCGCACCCGGTCCCCGCGCTTGCGGTGAGCGTCCAAGACTCCGGCGCAGGCCAGTCCGTCGGCGGCGCGAGCTGCCAGCACCAGCACCTGGCGCGGCGCCGACTCGAGCTCGACCTTGGACGTCGGCGAGCTCATCGTCGTGCTCCTCGACCCGCGCGCCACGGAGCGCGGCTGGCGCGCGACGGACGGATGCGAGCGCGGGGCGATTGGACGGAGGTCACGGCTTCGTTTCCAGGAACACGTGAGAGCGAATGGCGCGGCATGGTACGCGGTGAATGGTGCGCTTGCATCGCGTCCGCGGCGACCGGCGCACTCGCTCGCGGCTCGACCGCGCGGCTAGCCGCGCGCCTTCTTGCGCTCCCCGACTTCCAGCGGCTCGGGCAACCTGGCGCGGATGCGCTGCACCAAGATCGCGGCGGTCTCGGTGTCGTCCGCTGCGGCCTCCCACTTCGCGTGGCCCAGGTCGGAAGGCCGCACCCAGTCCATGTTGTCCTCGCGCTCGACGCGCACCTCGAGCTTGTAGCGTCCGCCGTCGAGGCTCTCGAAGCGGATCTCGGCGCGCTCGCGGTGCCCCTCGCCGCGAAAAGCCCCGAGCGTCGTGCGCCAGCCCGAGCGCATCACGTTGTTGGCCTGATTGGCCTCGGTTCCGACGGGGAAACCGAGACGCTGCAACTCCTGACCGGCGACGGCCCACAGCACGTTCTCACTGGGCGCGCTGAGCTCGACGTCCTGCCAACGCGCGTGCTCCTCCGAAGTCGAACGACAGGCGCCCGCGAGCGTCACGGCACAGGACAGGATCCAGCACGGAAGGGACTTCATGCGTCTTCGCGCTCCTCTTGCTTGTCGCGCAGTTCGAGACGGATCGGAAGCTCGCCCAACTCGAGCTCCTCGCGCAGGCGATTGCTGAGATAGCGCACGTAGTGCTTGTTGAGGAAGCGCTTGTCGTTGACGAACACCGTGAACGTCGGCGGCGCGGTCGTGGTCTGCGTGGCGTAGTACAGGCGCACGTTGGCGCCGGTGCGCGTCGGGCTGCGCTCCTCGTTGGCCTTCTTCAGCGCCTTGTTGAGCGCTCCGGTCGAGATCTTCACGTGGCTCTTCTGGTAGAGCTTCTCGGCGAGCGCGAGCACGGGCTCGACACCGGATCCATCGCGCGCGGAGAGGAAGCGGATCGGCGCCCAGGACAGCTGCGGCAGCTCGTCGCGGATGTAGTCGACGAATTCCTGGCGCTCCATGTCGCTGACCAAGTCCCACTTGTTGCCGCACAGGATCACCGGCTTGTAGTGGTCGATCACGTAGCGCGTGAGCGCCTTGTCGAGCTGCGAGAGCTCTTGGCTGACGTCGAACAGGTGCAACACGACGTCCGCGCGGCGCACGGTGCGGTGCGAGCGCGCATCGCTGAAGAACTCGATGGCATCGGCCATCTTCTGCTTCTTGCGCACACCCGCGGTGTCGATGACCACGAAGGTCTTGCCGTCGCGCTCGAAGCGCACGTCGACCGAATCACGCGTGGTACCGGGGATCTCGCTGGTGATCATGCGCTCCTCGCGGCACAGCGCGTTGACCAAGGTCGACTTGCCCGCGTTGCGACAGCCGACCACGGCCAGCTTCATGTACGGGGTCGGCGGCTCCTCGAGCGCCGGCTCCTCGGGCGCGGGCAAGAGCGCGCCGATGGTGTCGTACAGGTCGCGCAGGCCCTCGCCGTTCTGAGCGCTGATGCCGATCGGACCGTGGGCGATCCCCAGCGCGCGAAACTCGTCGATGCCCCAGGCTGCGCCGCGCCCTTCGCACTTGTTGACGCACAGGAGCACCGGCGGCACCACGCCGCGCAGGCGTCGTGCGACTTCGGCGTCGAGCGGCGTGATGCCGTCCTTGACGTCGACCAGGAGCAGGATCAGGTCGGACGAATGCACCGCCGCGAGCACCTGGCGCTCGACCTCCGCGCCCAAGTCGTCGCGGTCGACGATCCCGATGCCGCCGGTGTCGACGAACTCGAACCAGCGATCGCCGTCCGAGGTCGAAATGCGTCCGGGGACCGCGATGCGGTCGCGCGTCACGCCGGCGGTCGGCTCGACGATCGAGACGCGGCTGCCGACCAAGCGATTGAGCAGCGTCGACTTGCCGACGTTGGGGCGCCCGACGATCGCGATGCGGCGCAGGTAGGTGTCGGCGGGCGGACGTGCGGACTGACTCACGGAATTCCCAGGGTACGGTGCAGTTGCGGCAGGATGCGTACGGCGAGGCCGAGCGAGCGCGCGCGCTCGGCGACGGAGATGACCAGGTCCAGTGCCGGCGCGGCGAGCTCGCCGACCGCGGTCGCCGGCTGAACCACGACATCGAGCCGTGGAGCGTACTCGGCCACGCTCTCGAACAGCTCGTCGAATTCCGCCGCGGCGCGTCCAGCGGCGACGATCACCTTGGCGCAGGCATCGCGACCCGCGACCAGCGCCAGACAGGCGGCGCGGGCTTCGGCCCACTCGGCGGCGCTGCGCGGCACGGGCTCGTCCGCGTCGGGCTCGAGCTCGACCGGCGCCGCGAGGTCGCGCGGCAACTTGAGATCGAGACTGACGTGGTCGACCGCGGCCAACACGGTCCTCAGCGCACGCGGATGCGCACCGGCCGTTTCCAGGTGCAGGCGGCGCGCGCCGAGGAAGGTCTTCAGGGCGACGACGAACTCCGGCCACAGCAGAGGTTCGCCACCGGTGACGCTCACCGTGCGCGGGCCAGCGGGCTCGACCTCGGCGACGTAGCAGGCGGTCTGGAACGGCGAGGTCCAGCTCGATTCGCGCCGCGCACCGCGCACGGCGGCGATGCGCGCCGCTGGTGGCGGACTCGCCAGCGCCCACGAGCCCGGAGTGTCGCACCACGCGCAACGCAGTGGACAGCCGCGCAGGCGCACGAAGCTCTGCAGCTCTCCGATGTAGCGACCCTCGCCCTGGATCGAGGCGAAGACCTCGATCAACGGCGCAGCGAGGGTCGACTGCGAGGCCGGGTCGCGCATGGCGTCGCGCCGCGCCGGACGCGGCTCACTTCGCGGGCTTGGCGGCCGGAGCCGCGGCGGCGGGCTTGGCAGCCGGCGCGGCGGCCGAACCACCTGCGGCCGGCGCCGCAGCCTTGGGCTCGGCGGCCTTCTTGGCGCCCGCGACCTTGAAGCGCGTGCGCACCTTGGGCAGGCCGAAGACCGAGCGCTGGCCTTCCTTGAACTTGCCGGCCTTGGCGAGGAGCTCGAGGCGCTCGCGGCGCGTGAAGACGCTGCGCTCGCCGACCAGGGTGCTGACACCGCGGAGACTGGAGTGGATCGACATGATTTGACTTGGCTCTCGTGTTCGAACGTGTGCGGTTGAGCGCGCTCGGCGCGCCGGGAAACGGATGCGCGCGCCCTCTACTTGCGCGGGAAGACGTTGTCGATGCGCTCGGCGTACGCGTCGTGGAATTCAGCGGGTCGCGAGCCCGGCGGCGGACCGTTGATGCGCCGTACGGTGTCGAGCAACGGCTCGAGGTCGCTCTTGGCGGGCGCGGCGCCGACCAGGATGTACAGCCGCGCTTCCTTGCGGATCAGGCACGCCGGAAGCGCGTGCGTGTCGGTCAAGTAGCGCATGGCCTCGAAGGCCAGCTTGAGCTGCGCGTCGGTGTTGGCGTACTCGACCACCTTGACCGTGTAGACGTTCTTGCGATCGGCCAGCGCCTGCTCGGGAACCGTGCGCGGAGCACTTTCTTGGGCCGCGTTGGTCGCTGCATTGCCCGCCGGCGGAACGGGAGCCTGCTCGCCGGAGGGTTGCGCCGCTCCCGCGGACTCCGAGCCGACGTTGGCTTCGACATCGGCCGTCGGCTGCTCGGGCGCGGCCGCGACCGTGTGCGCGCTCATGCGGCCGATCAGGAACGCCAGGACGACCATCACGACTTGCACCAGGACCAACAGCTGCAGGTGCGCTGCGCGCAGCGCGATCACGCCGCGGCCGGGGGCGGAACGCAGCGGCACGCTGGGCGCGAGCGGCGCGGCGGGCTTCGTCGGGGCCGCCGGAGGCGCTGCCGACGACGGTCCTCCGACCTTGAAGGCTTCGAGCAAGTGCTTGCCGCGGTTGGACATCGAGCGTTCTCAAACCAATGCAGCGGCCGCCCCGCGGAACGGGTCGGTCGTCGCAAAAGGGCAGGAAAGGTACGGGAGCGCGGCGGACCCGTCAATCGCGGCCTGCGGAAGCCGTCGGGGCAGGCGGAGGTTTCGCGGACGCGCCCGCAGGCGTAGGCTCGCTCGGTCCACGATGCGTCCGTTCCACTGTGCTCTCGCCGGCCTCGCCAGCCTCGTGGTCGGCGCCTGCGGTTCGGGAGACGACGGCTCCCAAGCGCCGCCAGCTCCGCGAGCCAACGCCGACTCCGCGCACACGCCCGCGCCGACCGGGGATTTGATGGACGAGGCTCGCGAGCGCGGCCTGATCTGGACCAACCTCTCGGGTGAGCCCGCCAAGGCAACCGTGCTCGAGGCCAACGGACCGGGCGTCGCCGTGCTGGACCTCGAGCGCGACGGCGATCTGGATCTGGTGTTTTCCCAGGGCTGCGCGACGCTCGCCGACCTGCTCTCCGGGCCCGGCGCGGAGCTGGCGATCTTCGCCAACGACGGACACGGCCGGTTCTCGCGCCGTCCGAGCCCGGCCGTGCGCGGCTGGTGGACCGGGCTGGCGGTCGGCGATCTCGACAACGACGGCGATCAAGACCTGGTGGCGGGTGGCTTCGGTCAACTCCACAGCCTGCTCCAGAACGACGCCGGAGAGCTGCTCCCGGCGGCCGACCTGCTCCAGGGAGGCGACGGCGCGCGACTCGTTCCCGGCGCGGCCCGCGATGCCGGTCGAGCGCCGCTGTGGCTGACCTCGCTGGCGCTGCTCGACGGCGACCGCGACGGAGTGCTCGATCTGTACGCGGGCGCGTACTTGGAGCTCGATCCGCTCGCGCCGCCGCGCGGCTCGCTCGGCAGCGGAGCGCTCGCGGTCCCGTGCAAGTGGAAGGGCCACGAGGTGTTCTGCGGTCCGCACGGCATGCCACCCCAGGCCGACCGCTACTACCGCGGCGTCGGCGACGGGAGCTTCGTCGAGTCCAGCGCGAGCGCGCTCCCCGGACACGTCGCGGGCTACACGCTCGCGGTGGCGCCGTTCGACTTCGAAGGCGACGGTGACACCGATCTGTACGTCGCCAACGACAGCGTGGCGAACCTGCTCTTGATCAACGACGGCCGCGCGCGCTTCACCGATGTCGCCTACTCGGCCGGTGTCGCGCTCTCGATGGACGGGCGCGGTGAAGCGGGCATGGGGGTCGCTTTCGGCGACGTCGACCGCGACGGCGATTTCGATTTCGCGCTGACCAACTTCTCGGGCGAGCCGACGGCGCTGTACTTCGCGCACCCGCGCGGGTTCTCGAACGAGACCTTCCGCTTCGGCTTGCAGCGCGAGACGCGGGCGCTGCTCTCGTGGAGCGTGCACCTGTGCGATTTCGACGGCGACGGTTGGCTCGAGCTGTTCACGGCCAACGGCCACGTGTATCCGCAGGCCGACTTGCCCGACACCGGGACGAGCTACGCGCAACCCGACACGCTGTGGCGCCTCGTGGCGCGCGGTGAAGAGCGGCGCTTGACCGCGCTCGCCCCCAGCGGCGCCAACTCGGTGCTCGCGGCGCCGACCAGCTCGCGCGGCTCGGCCGTGGGCGACTTCGACGGCGACGGTGCACCCGATCTGGTGATCGCGCGCATCGACGGTGCACCGGCTCTCGGCATGAATCGCTTCCCGCACGCGCAGCGGATCGCGCTGCGCTGCCTCGGTCCGACGCGCTCCGAGCGCCAGAGCGCCGCCAACGTCGGCCGCACGCCCGCGGATGGAACTGGAGCGCGCGTCACGCTGGTGCCGGACGTCCCAGTGGCGGACGAGCACGCCCTGCTCTCCCAAGTGTTCACGGCTGTCGGCTTCCAATCGGCCTCGAGCGCTTGGTTGCACTTCGGCTTGGGCGCGGCGCCGGGCTATCGCTCGATCCGCGTGCAGTGGCCGTCGGGGCGCGTCGAAGAGCTCGGGCCGGGAGCCGCCGGACGCCGCATCACGCTGCGCGAAGGCCAGGGCATCGTCGCCGAGGAGCCGCTGCCGTGACCTTGGCCGCGTGGCTGCTGATCTTGTGGGCCCAGGTCTCGGCGCCCTTCGACGCCGCGGCGCGCAAGGAGGCCTGGCGCACCGCGCTGGCCCTCGACCTGCCGACGGAAGTGCTCGCCGAATGCGCTCCCCTGCTCGCGCCGGGCGGACCGTTGGAACGCGACGGCGAGGCCCACGCACTCGCGGCACGCGCGCTGTTTGCCGCGAAAAGCGCGGCCTTCGACGCCGCGTGGGCCGCTTTGGAGCGCGCGCGCCCCAGCGCCGAGAGCGCGGCTTGGATCGAGCTCGAACGCGTGCGGCTGTTGCTCGAGAGCGACGAGCTCGCGCGCGCGCTGATGGCGATCTTGCCCGAGCCCGCGGCGAGCACACCGCGCTGGTCGGAGCACGCCGAGGCCTGGCTGCTCGCGGGTCGCGCCTGGGTGCGCTCCGGCCAGGCGGGTCGCGCGGCACCCTTCCTCGCGAAATTCGTCGAGCTCGCGCCCCGCGATCGCGAGGTCGCCAGCGCGCTGCATCTCCTCGCTCAAGAAGCGTTGGCACGCGGCGACGGAGCGAGCGCCCAGAAGCTCGTGGCGCGCGCCGAACAAGCCTCGAAGTGGCACGCGCTGTGGAAGGTCCGCACCACGCAGGTGCGCGAGCAACCGGACGAGCCGCTGCCGCGCCTGGGGCTGGGGCAGTTGTGGCTGCAAGCCGGCGAGCCCGCGCGCGCGAAGCATGAGCTCGAAGAGCTCTGTCGGAGGCACCCGACCTACGCAGCCGGTTGGTTTCACTTGGGCGAGGCCGAGCGCGCCCTGGGACAGCTCCCGGCCGCGCTCGACGACTACTCCAAGACGCTCGAGCTCGACCCGGCGCACGTGCTCGCGCTCAACAACCGCGGGATGATCCAGCGCATGGCCGGCAACCTGGCCGCGGCGCGCGCCGATTTCGAGCGCATCGCCGACGGCCCCCACGCGCGCGAGCCGCTAGCGCTGGGCGCGCACCTCAACTTGGCACGGGTGCTCGAGCAACTCGGCGAGCGCGACGCCGCCCAACGGCGCTTCGCGGTGTACGTGCAGCTCGGCGGACGCGAGCCGCTGTCGCCGCCGGCCAAATGAGCAGCGGAGCTCCCGCAACGCACGGTTCTGTTGCTTGACCACGGTGCGCCCTAGGCGGATCCTCCTGCCGCTTGCCCCTCCCCCGACATCGCCGCGCCGCGCACATGCTCGTGCGCTCGTGCCTCGCGCTGCTCGCGGCCTGCGCCGCGCCGCCTGCGGACGAGCGCTTCAGCGTCCCGGCAGTCGAGACCATGGCGCTCTGGCGACCTGGCCCGCTGTTCGGCGCCTCGAGCGCGGTGGCGGACGTCGCGCGCGAAGGCGCGTGGCGGGTCGAGCTCGAGGCGTGGTGGATCGAGCGTGCCTCGACGCTCGGGAACCCGCTGGCCGCCAGCGCGCGGCTGGTCGTGTCGCAACGCGACGGCGAGCCTTGGGAGACACGCAGCGCGAGCTTCGACGGTGCGCGCATCGCGTGCGGCGACGAGGCGCGCGCCTTCGATGCGCAGCGGGCGAGCGGCGCGCTCGGCCGGTGCTCGGTCCTCGACCGCCGTTCGCTCGCGTTGCCCTCGGGGGCGACGTTGGCCTGGGTCGTGCGCGCTGCGCGCGACGGCCGCGCGACTCCAGTCGACTTGCGCTTCGAGCTCGCACGCGCCGGGGACGAGTTGCGCGCATGCGTCGGCCGCAGTGGACAGCGCGAGCACACCGACGACGCGGGCCGAGTGACGGCGAGTGCCAGCGACGAGGCCCTGGAGCTCGAACACGCGCTCGAGCTCGACGGCGCCGGCTGCGTGATCACCTTCGAGGCCCCGCTCGTGTTCGGCGAGCCGCGCACGCTCGCGGTGCGCGCGAGCCTGCACTCCGAAGCCGCGCCCGAGTTGCAAGCGACAGCGCTGGCGGCCTGCGCCGACGCGGATCGACTGGCGCTCGAGCAGGCGACCTGGATCGGCTCCGAGGAAGCTCGAGAGCAGCAGATCGAGAGCGCCTTGCGCACCCTGCTCTCGCGCAATCATCGCAGGCCGGCACTGGTATTCCTGGCGCAGACCTGCGGCGCGCAGGTGTGCGCAGATCTGGCGCTGGGCGCCGACGACGACACGCTCGCCGCGTGCATCGATGCGATCGCGGACTCGATCGACGACCCCGCGCGCATCGCCCGCGCGGGTGGGACCCTGGTGTGGGTGCTCGAACGCGGCACGTTGCGCTTCCTCGCGCGGCGCGGCGCGGAGCATCCGCTGGAGCGCGAGCTCGCTGCGATCGTGGCGCGCCATTGCGGTGAGCTCGGTCGCTCGCTCAACGCCCTCGACGACGTCGCGCAGTCGGCGCGCGACCTGGCCGACTTCCACGAGCGCATCGTGCAGGAAAACCTCGTGTTCCTCGAGGATTCGCGGGCCGCTGCGCGCGTCCGGGCCTTCGATTGGTTGGCTGCGCGTGGCCGCGCGCCGCGCGCGTTCGACCCGCTCGCGGACAGCGAGTCGCGCCGCGCTGCGTTGGAAGCGGACGCTCAGGAGCGCAAGCCGTGAACGAGCTCTTGCGAGCCGTTTGGAAACGCCGCTGGGCTCGCATCGGCATCGTCGTCGCGGGCAGCGCCTGCGCCTTGCGCCTGCTCTTGGCGCTGGCCACGCCGCTGGCGCTCGACCTCGCGGCATCCGCGCGCGGATTGAGCTGCGACTACGACTCGTGGCGCCTGTCGCTGCTCCTGGGCGAGCTCGAGGTCCACGGGCTGCAGGTGCGCGAGCGCGCCGCTCCCGCGGGCTCCGATTCCGGCCGCAGAGCCGAGCTCGAGTACCTGTACGCGGACCTCGACGTGCTCTCTGTGCTCTCCGCGCGGCCGCGCCTGGCGCGCGCCGAGCTCGACGGACTGTGGCTGCGAGTTCAGCGCACGTCCGACGGTCGCTGGCCGTGGCTCGAGCACTTGCGCTCGCAGGACGACACGACGGCGCGTGAAACGCCTGAAGTTGCGCAGGGTCCCCTGGATTTCGAGCTTCCCGTGGAACTCGGAACGGCAAGCGCAATGCACCTGCGCATCGAGCTCGACGACCAGCTCGCGACGCCACCGACGCAGGCCATGGTCACGCTGAACGCGCGCGTGGTCGAGCGCGACTCGGTGCTGCACTTCGAGCTCTCGGGCTTCAGCCCGAGCCTGTTCGACGCGCTGCACGCGAGCGGGAGCGCGGAGCTCGGCGAGCAGCGGGCCCGCGTGCACGTGGCGAGCACGGCCAGCGCGCTCCATCCGCGCGCACTGGCCTCGCAGCTCGCCGAGTTGGGCTTGCGCCCCAGCGCGGACGACGTGTCGGGCGAGCTGGAATTCGAGCTCGCCCTGAATGCGGCCGAAGGCGGCTGCAACGGCGAGCTCACGCTCTTGCGCTGTGCTCTCGAACGCGACGGACAACCCGCGCTGCGAATCGGCTCCGCCACGCGTGTGGAGATCGAGCAGCTCTCCGCGCGGCGACTGGAGCTCGGCGCGGCCCGCCTGTCCGAGCCACGGCTGTGGATGCGGCGCCAAGGCGACGGCGCGTGGTCGTTCGCCGGCTTCGATTGGATCGGACGCGCGACACGCGACGAGCAGCCTTCGAGCGCGGCGATCGCGAGCGCCGATTTCGAGCTCGCGTTGAGCGAATTGGGGCTCGAGGACGCCCGCGTGAGCATCGAGGACGGCGCGACCGAGGGCGCGCGAGAGCTCGAGCTCAACGTCGACCGCGGGGCCTGCGAGACGCTCGCTTGGCCGCTGCGCGAGCCGCGCAGCGGAGCGTTGCTCTTGAGAGCCAGCGCACCCGGGATCGTCGAGTCGATCGAGCTCGACGGGGAACTCGCGACCGGACGCGACCGCGCGCGGCTGGTGCTCGCGGTGCGCGCTCGCGGCGTGACGCTCGAGCGCCTCCAACCGCAATTGCGCGCCGCCGGTCTGAGCTCGAGCCTGCGCGACGGAGCGCTCGAGACCGGCCTGGTCTTGGAGGCCTCGCACGAGCAGCAGACCTGGACCGCGTCGCTGGTCGTCGACGGCGCACGCCTCGCGGACGGCGAGGAACTCGCGGGCGTGCGGCGCGTCGGGATCGAGGGCCTGCAGCTCGACCCGAGCACGCTCGCACTCTCGATCGACGAGCTCTCCATCGAGCACCCACGGGTACGCGTCGCACGCGATGCGCTGGGCACGTGGCACGCGCTCGGGCTGAGCATCCAGCCCGCGCCCGACTCCGGCGCGGCACCGGCGCAACCGGCGTCCCCCGCAGCACCCAGCCCCCTCGCGATCCCGCGCCTGCGCTGCAAGTCCGGTCGCGTGAGCGAAGCTCACTGGATGCTCGCCGACGCGGCCGTCGAACCCGCGTTGGACGAGTTGGTGCGCGTCGATTTCGAGTGGTCGGAGCTCGACACGAGCTCCACCGACGCCGCGCCCGCGCGCTGGAGCTTCAGCAGCGCGTGCGACGGCCTGTACGAGGAGCTCTCGGCGCAAGGCACGCTCCACGCCGGCGCGGCGCCTCCGCACTTGAGCCTGCGCGCTGCGCTGCGCGCCCGCGGCCTGGAAACGACGACGCTCGCGCCGTACCTGAGCAACTTCTCGCTCGAGCCGACCTTGTCGATGGGCAAGTTCGCCGCCGACCTGAGCGTCGACGTGCGCGACACGGGAGAGGCGCTCGCGATCGACGTGGCTCTCGAACGCGCGGTGCTCTCGGACGCCGACCGCGAGCTGGCGAGCGCGCGGGCGTTGCGCATCGTCGATGCGCGCGGCCGCGGCCGGAATTGGAGCGTCCGAGAGGTCGCGCTCGACGCGCCCTTCGCGGAGATCCAGCGCGAAGCGAACGGTGCACTCAGCGCCTTCGGCGTGCGCACGTCGCTCGAGCCGCGCGAAAGCACCGCGGAGCCCGCGGCGGGCGCGTCGATGGCTCTGAAGCTCGAGCTGCCGCCGGTCGCGATCGAGCTCGCCGAGCTCAGCGGAGCGCGCCTGCGTTGGCGAGACGCCGTGCACTCGCCGGAACTCGTGTGCGAGGTGCACGGCGATGCGCGCCTCGACGCACTGCGCATCGACGCCGATGCTGCTCCCGCGCCGTTTTCGCTGAGCGCCGTGGTCGAGGGCGCGCTCGACGAGCTCGCCATCCAAGGCGAAATCGCCGCCGCGGCCGACGCGCTGCGGGTGCACGCCGAGCTCGACGCGCGCGGGATGCGCGCCGGTCCGCTGGCCGCGTACTTGGCGCCGACGCTCGACCTGGAGTGGAACGCGGCGAGCGCGCGCGCCGAGGTCGACGCGAGCGTCGCGGCACACGCCCAGGGCGGGATTGCGCTGCGCGCGGACTTGAGCCGGCTCGAGCTCGCCGACCGCGGCCAGTCCCTCGCGCACGTGGAGCGTTGCACACTCGCGGCCGCGCGCATCGATCCCGCCGAGCTCGTGTTCGACGTCGAGGAGCTCTCCGCGACCGGGATCGAGCTCGAGGTCCGTCGTTCCGCGCAGGGCGAGATGCACGCGCTCGGCATGCGCGTCGCTCGCGCCCCCGACGCGCCGCAGGGCGCGCCGCCGAGCGAGAATGCCGCGCACAACCTGCCCCGATGGTCTGGCGCGACACCCAGCGTGCGGCTGGGCAAGCTCGAGCTCGGGCTCGCGCGGCTCCTCGTGCGCGACGAAACGCTGGGCGACGGCGCCCGCGCTCTCGAGGCGCGAGCGACGCTGACGAGCGGCGGGCCAGTGTGCGTGCTCTCACCGCGCGCGGATCAGATCACGCCGCTGACATTCGCCGCGCGGGCATCGATCGATGACCTGGTGGACGCATTCGAGCTCGACGTTTCGCTCGCGCCGTTCTCGGCCGAAGGCGAGTTCGCGGGCGCGCTGAGGATGCGCGGGCTCCACGGGGAATCGCTGGCGAGCTTCGCCCCGCGGCTCGCGTTCGACGCCAGCGAGCTCACCGCGGGCGAGGCCGAGCTGGAATTCGACGGTCAGTTGCGGCTCTCGCGTCGCGCGCCGCTGGACATCGACTGGGGCCAGGGCATCGCCGGAGAGTTGCACGTGCGACGCGCCGAAGTCCGCGCGCAGCCCCAGGGAGACCTGCTCGCCGGAATCCAAGCGCTCGATGCGGAGCTCGCTCGCTTCGATCCGCGGACCGGCGACGTGCGCCTGCGCTCGCTCGAGCTGTCGCGCCCCGCGCTGCGCGTGCGCCGCGATGCGCGCGGACTGCAACTCCTCGGCGTGACGCTTCCGCTCTCGACCGCCGGCGAGCAGCCAACGCTCGACGAGCCCGAAGCGGCACCGCACGTCCCCGCCGCGGACGCGCCGGACTTCGCCCTCGAGCGGCTGGCGATCAACGGACTCGACGTCGTGCTGCGCGACGAGACCGGGGAGCCTCCGACGCTCGTGCCGCTCACCGGCCTGGCGCTCGAGGTCAAGAAGTTGTCGACGCGCGCGCTACGCCAGGGCGGACAAGTCGCCTTCCAGGTGTTCGTCGAGCCCGGCGCGGTCGAGCTCCCGGCGCGCGTCGAGAGCGACTCCCTGCTCGAGGGCCTGGCCCAAGCGACGGCCGCGGTGCTCACCGGCCAAGGGGACGAGGCGCAGCGCGAAGCGCGACCGCTGTTCGAGAGCGCCTCGCTGTCGGGGCGCGTCGGCCTGTGGCCGGAACCGAGCGGTTGGGCTGCGCTCGAGCTGACCGCGCTCGAGCTCGGAGCGTTCCGCGGCCTGGCCTCGGCCCAGGGTCTCGAGATCGGCGACGGGCTGCTCGACCTCTTGGTGCGCGCCCGCTTGCAGGGTGCCGATGGCATCGCGGTCGACAGCACCTCGAGCTTCTCGCATCTGGCGCTGTCGGAGCCCGCGGACGGTCCGATCTCGCGCTGGCTGAGCCTGCCGGCACCGCTCGACGCCGTGCTGTTCGCGCTCCAGGACGCGGAAGGTCGCCAGCGCATCCCCGCGGCGTTCCGCGTGACCCGCGATGGGCTCTCCACGAGCGCCATCCTGGGTGCGGCGAGCCAGGCCGCGGCCGTGGTCATCGCGCGCGCCGTCGCCAGCGCTCCGCTGCGTGTGGTGGGCACCTTGACCGACGCCGTGGGCGTCACCGGCGGTGCCGAGGAACCCACGACCAGCGAGCCGCGCTTGGCGGCCTTCGCTGCGAACGACGTCGGTCTCGAGCCTGGCGCGCGCGCCACGCTCGAGGGCGCGGCGCGCGAGCTTGAGGACGACGACGAGCTCGGCCTGGTCTTGATCCACGTCCTGTCCCGCGCGGACATCGAGCGCGCTGCGCTGCTGGCGCAACCGTCGCCACAAGACTGCTTGGCGCTCGTCGCGCGCTTGCGCCGCCGTCAAGTCGAGCTGGCGCGCCAACGCGAGCAGCGCGCAGCCGCCGCGCGGGTCGATTTCGCCTTGGGCCGCGGCGCCGAGGCCGAACTGGGCGCCGCCGCGGTGCGCGAGCTCGAGCGCGAGCTCGGCCGCAACGAAGACGCGCTCGACCGCGTCTTCGAGGCCCTGCGGCCGGGCGCGGACAAGCGCAGCGCGACCCGCACGCGCGCGGCGCTGCTGGAGCTCGCCAGCGAACGACTGGAGCGCGCGAAAGCGCGGCTGATCGAGCTCGGGGTCGACGCCGAGCGCATCGAAGTGCGACCGGTGAAGGCCCAATTGGAAGCGGGCGAAAGCGCGGGAGGCGTGCGGCTCGCGACGCGCCGCAGGGCCTCGTGAGGCGCGCCTCGCCGGCGCTCAGCCGTCGCGCGACTCGGAGTCCAAGCGCGCCAACATCGCGCGCGTTTCGGCCGCGAACTCGCCCTCTGGCTGGCGCGCCAGGTAGTGCTCGAGCACGGCGCGCACCTCGGGGCGGCGCCCAGCTTGGTGCAGCGCGCGCGCCAGATTGAGATGCACGGGCTCGGGCAGCTCGATGCCGCCGCGTTCAGCGAGCTCGAGCACTTGGCGCCAGCGAGCCGCCGCGTCCGCGAAGCGCGCTTGACGGAAGTCGACGACGCCCAGGTGATTGAGCGCCTCGAGGGATTCGGGCTCCGCGCGCAAGGCAGATTCGAACGCCGTGCGCGCGCCGTCGAGCGCGCCGCTGTCGTAGCTCGCGAGACCGCTCTCGATGTGCCGCTCGGCCTCGGCGTGCAACACGCTGACCCCGAAACCGAGCTCTTCCGCGCTCAGTCCGAGCTCGCGCGCGCGCAGGTAGCGCTGGACCGCCAGCGCACGCCCGTCCTTCTCGAGCAGGGCCGCGGTCGCGGCACGCGCGTAGAGCGTCGCCAATGCGCCGCGCAGATCGACGCCGCGCGCGAGCAGCTTCTCGTACAGCTCCAGGGCCTCGCCGAACTCGCCCACGGCCGCCCGCGCGTCCGCCAGGAGCTGCGTCGCGTCCACGTCGTCGGGCCAGGCGAGCAGCGCGGCGCGAGCGTGACCCACGGCTTCGACGGGTTGCTTGCCGGCGAGCGCTGCATTGCCCAGCAGCACGTGCGCTTGGGCCAGCGGCACGAGGCAGTACTCGAGCGTCGGCTCTTTGTCGCGCGCGGCGAGCAGGTGCTCCAGCCCCTTGCGCGCGCCACCTTCGCGGCACAGCGCCAGAACTCCGCGCGCGCGCGTCAAGTCCGGCGTCGGCCCCGCTCGTTCGAGCCCCTCGCGGATCTCGTCCTCGGCCGAGGCGAGCCGGCCCGCCGCCGCGTGGATCTCCGCCGCCGTCGCATACACGCGCCCCTGGTCGGGAGCGCGTTCACGAGCCTCCTCGATCGCGCGCACGGCGGCGATTTCGTCGCCGCGCGCGGCGGCGATGCGCGCGCCGAGCAACTCGACGTCGAGCCCGCTCGGCAGCGTCAAGCGCAACTCCTCCGCGCGCGCCAGCTCGCCGCGTTCGTAGGCCGCGACGGCCGCCACGAAACGCTCCGTGGTGAGCCGCGGCAACTGCGCAGGCAGCAGGGCCGGCACGGATCCAGGCCGAGCGCTCGGCGCTTCCGCGTTCGAGCCGGCCGGCGCGGATGTCTGACCCGCGGAGCGCGGAGACGGCGTGGGCTCGTCGCAGCTCGCGAGGCAGGTCAACACAGCGCACATCAGCGGCTTCGACATGGGAGCGGCAGGATGCTATCCGTGCCCGCTTCGGGCTACCATGCGACGCGCGCCCACCGAGCGGGGCGCGATCCGAGCCAACGTGGCCAGCAGCGACGACATCGAAGATCCGCGGGCCGAGCTCGTCGAGCTTTCGGCTGCGTTCCGCGCGCACCTACGGCGCCGCGAGCGCTTGGGGCTGCGCCGCGAGCGCGCCGGCGTGCCCACCGCGCTCCCGCTGCCGCAGACCACTCCGCAACCGTCGCTCGCGCCCGGCGCTCCTCGCGGCCCCGAGCCCGTCGCGGCCGGCGCAGCGCGCGCGCCCGGCGCACCGCCTCCGCCCCCGCGGCCCAGCCTGCGGGTGGCTGCCCCGCCTCCGGCGCCGCTCGCCAGCGCCACGGCGACCCCCGCGTTCGACACCAAGTCGCGCGCGGCGCAGGCGCAGACGCTCGCCGAGCTGCGCGACGCGGTGCGCTCGTGCACGGCCTGTGAGCTGTGCCGGACGCGGACCCAAACGGTGTTCGCCGACGGATCCGGCCGCGCGCGGGTGATGTTCATCGGCGAGGCGCCGGGTGAGCACGAGGACCAGCAGGGCGTGCCGTTCGTCGGCGCCGCCGGCTCGCTGCTGACCGACATCGTGCAAAAGGGCATGGGACTGGCCCGCGAGGACGTGTACATCGCCAACGTCTTGAAGTGCCGTCCGCCGGGCAACCGCGATCCGTCGGAACTCGAAAAGCGCCTGTGCACGCCGTTCCTGGCGCGCCAGATCGAGCTGGTCGACCCGCAGGTGATCATCCCGCTCGGGCGCCACGCGTCGAACTACATCCTGGGGCTCGAGGGCCCGGCGGCGCGCAGCATGGGCGCGTTGCGCGCTCGGATCCACGACGCCGGTGCACGCAAAGTGGTCCCGACCTACCACCCGTCGTATTTGCTGCGCACGCCCGAAGACAAGAAGGAATGCTGGAAGGACATCCAGCTCGCGATGGGGCTGCTCGGGCTCACCCGCAAGTGAGCCGCGGCAGGCCTGGGTGCGCGCGGCTCGCCGCACTCGTTGGGTTGGCCGCACTCGTTGGGTTGGCCGCACTCGTTGGGTT
>JADYYP010000080.1 GCA_020853575.1 Planctomycetota bacterium | reverse complement strand
CTCGCCGAGCCCCGCCGCGCCCCACGGGGTTCGCTTCAGCTCCTGCTTCGTGTGACGTCCCGGTACGCTTGCCACGAACGCTACGTCTTGCGGCGGCTCGGCCCGAGCGAGCGTCTCGGCGAACGTCTCGACCAACTCCGTCGCGCCTGAAGACTTGCCAAGCGCGCGAAGAAAGTCCGGAACGATCCCCCAACTCGCGTGTCGCCTGGCGCGCGGCTCGAGCGGGCAGACGCAGCGCCACGCTGCCTGGATCTGCTCGCGAAAGGCCGACCGCGTTAGGTTCGCCGACGAGACAATCATCTCCACATGCTCCGCCGTCTCGCCTTCCGGAGCAGCCCAGTGAAACAGCCACAGCTTCGCGTGCTGCGTTGCTCGCCCGTGACGGCCGACCGCCAGCAGCGGAATGTACTTCCACAACCACGGGTACGCTCGCTCGGATGCCTCATCCTGCGAGCCCGGCATCGATGCGATCACCGCGATCTTTCCCCGCATCGCACGCAAATGACCGTCGACCTCGGCGAAGAACCGCTCGCGCTCGACGCCCTCACCTTGTGGATCGTGCGCGATCCCAAGCAGCGGCGGCAACAAGTGCTCGATCATGAACCGTTCGTCCGGCCGATCGTAGGTCGTCAGCAACGCGGCTTTCAGCCGACTCCCGGCCGGCGCCTGACTCCCGAGCAACGAAGACCACCCAACCTCCTCGATCATCCAGGGCTCGCCTCGTCCTCTTCACCTGCGGGGTCATCCACCAGAGAGCCCACGTCTTCGATCAAGGCTTTCGGAACTTCGGCGACGCGACCGCACTGAGCGCCGAGTCGTGCCAGAGACCAGAGCCGAAATCTGTAGCGCGAGCTGCTCTCCCCACTCGGCAGCGTACGAGCAACGACCTCTCCCTTGCGAAGCACAAACCAACGCAAACCACCGCCGTGCAACTCGTGGTGCGTTAGAAGGCGTTGCAGCCGCTCGCCTGCATTACCGACGCACACCGAAGCCGCAAAGGCGTCGACCGTCTCCACTTTTGGCAGCGAGGACGCATGCTCGATCGCTTTCCACGCCTTTGCCGCCTGACGCAGCTCTTCGCATGCTTCCGCAACGGCATCTTGCCGCGCGAGCGTCGTCACCGCGACGCGCAGTCCGCCCCGGTCGCTCTGTAGCGTGGTCGCGATCTGGTCCATTACCTCCATCCCCGCGTCCGCGAGTCGCGAGAACGCGGGGAGGCTCCGCAGCCGTTCGTGGTCGGGCTCCTTGCGCAACCCGCGCACTACGACGTCGCACAGGGCCAGATGGTCCGCTTCTTCAGCCCCGTCCACCAACGACGCCACGAGCGCACGTCGCGCGCTCCTCGACCCCTCGCGAAAGAGGAGCTTGTCGAGACGATCCCCTTCTGGGAGCGGCGAGAAGTCGTCCCGCTTCCGCGGCAGCGTCACATCCGATCGCCCATCGCCAAACGCGGGCCACGTCTTAAGCCACCACTCGTCCTCCCGGCCCGGCCACTTGCTCGACCGGATGATACCGTCGTCCACGTCATCTGGCGCCGAGCGTCCGAGCTTTCCGTCGAGCCATGAGCTCAACCCATGAGCGCCGTCGGACGGTGTCCAGCCGTCCTTGCCCACCGTCATTCCCGCGAGGCGCCGAAAGAGAACCCGGTAGGCGCCGTACATGCCGGTTTGGCGATACGCCCTGAACTGTTCATCTGACATCGCGAAGCGCGACGTTCGTCGATCGCTCTCGATCCACCATCGGACGCGACGCTGTCCTGCGAGTTGGCGACCTCGCCAGTCGGCGTCGGCCACGAGGATCGTCCGAGCAATCCACATGAGCTCGAGCGGTCGCAGCCAGGCGTAGCGTTGCCGAGCGTTGGCGCGCGTTGATACGGCGCGCCCGCCGACCTTGGCCCAGACCGCGTGCGAGCGTTCCAAACACCAGGAGAGAATCGTGATCCACCTCGCGTCGCGAGTGCGGTTCGTGAGATCGGGCGCCAAGCCATCCGCGAAGCGATCGGCAAGCGCTCGAAAACCGAGCGCGTCACCACGGCGGACCGTGACTGGCTCCCATGGCGCGGTGAAGAGGATCGTCTGCGTCGAGTTGTCGAACAGGGCCATCGTTCAACTCTGCTGCGAGGCCATAACGCCAGATAGCCCTGTGATTGAGCCCGCTTCGGTAAAGGTCATCTCACAGCCCCGCTCCTGTGGCCCGCCGACGGTGGAGGCGTCTCGGATCTTGCGTACGAGCCGTGCGGAGCGTCGTGGCGTCGTCGAGAGAGATTTCTGAAAACAGGTACTCGCGTGCAGATAGCATCTTCCAAAGATCGCACACCGCGGCGACAAAGCTGGTCGTCGCTCGGACGCGCCGGTGTGATGTCCGGTACGCATCGTGCCGAGAGTTCTTTCATTTGGACATTGTCTCTTCTGCCGAGCCTGCTTCAATCCAAATAAGACGGCCAAATATCCGACGGTCTTCCCCTTGCTCTTCTTCAGCGCTGATAACGTACCGCTCCTTCGGGGCAACAAGCGTCTGATGACGCGGAAATCGCGCGAGGAATTCTCCACTCTGCCTTTCACTGTCGGTGTCAAAGAACATCGCGACCACAACACCGCGGCAGATCGCTGCGCTCGACGGATGAGCCTGGAGCGCTCCCAGCTTTTCCACATCAGCGAGAATCCCCCTTAAGAAATCGCGGGTCTTGTTCGGCCAACCGTTGAGCCACCAAGCACGCTTCACTTCTATCGCAAACTCGACTGTGCCCTCGGCAAAACCAACAAGGTCAATCTCCTGGGACGCGCGAACTGTCCTTCCGATTTTCTCGTAGAGAGTCCACTCAAGCTCGACAACCCGATCGGCCTCCTCGCGCACAAGTTCGCGATACAGTTCAGAACGTATCTGCTCCTCTTTCGGAATCGTGTAGGAGAATCCGCGCCAATTGCGGTTTTTTTCGTCGGGCCAACGATAGACGTTCCCGCG
>JADYYP010000079.1 GCA_020853575.1 Planctomycetota bacterium | reverse complement strand
GTGGATCGTCGACGTCCCCACGCTCAACGCCTACCGCGTGCAGGCTGTGATTCCGACCTACGCGGGTCTCGAGTTCGTCCCCGATCCGCCGGCGCCGGTGGCGTACTGCCAGGGCAAGCTCAACTCGTTGGGCTGCGCGCCGTCGATCTCTGCGACCGGCTGGCCGAGCTCGACCGCGAGCAGCGGATTCGAAGTGCGCTGCGCCAACGTGCGCAACATGACCTCGGGGCTCCTGTTCGCCAGCACCAGCGGCCGCGCCGTCTTGCCGTTCCAGGGCGGGCGCCTGTGCATGAACGGTCCATGGCTGCGCACGCCGCTGGTTTCCTCGGGCGGCAACCCGCTGCCGGCGCAGGACTGCTCGGGCACCTGGACCAGCGACCTCAACAGTTTCCTGTTCACGCGTCCGCCGCTCCCCGGCGGCACGCAGATGCAGCTCCAGTGGTACGGCCGCGACACCGGCTCGCAGCGCCCCGTCGCGCTCAGCAACGCCCTCGAAGTCATCCTGCAGCCGTGACTCCAATGGGCCGACCTGGCCACCAGTCCTGACTCAGCTGCGCCGCGCGTGCTGGTCGCGCCCGGACACTCGAGCTCTGCTAGAGCAACTTCTGGAAGGCCGGCAGTCCGCGCAAGAAATCGAACTCGGTGTTGCGCTGTTCGCTGCGGATGAAATAGCCGCGCTGTTGGGCGTTCGAGAGCGCTTCGATCGACTCGTTCGGGTTGCCCAGCACGGCGTGCACCTGCGCGATCTGGAACGAGGTGAAGCCGTCTTTCGGTCCGATCTCGTGGGCGCGCTGGAGCTCGCCCGATGCCTCGTCCCGCAAGCCCATGCGCGCCAGCAGCATGGCCAAATGCAAGCGCGAATCCTGGTCGTCGGGCACGCGCACGATCTGCTTGCGCGCAGCCTCGATGCCGCGGTCGGCGGTCTCGATCGCCTCTTGATAGCGGTCGAGGCGTTGCAGCACGTAGTACAGGTGGTCGTAGGTCGAGATGTAGCTCGGCCGCAACGCGATCGCGCGCTGCAGGAGCGGTGAGGCCGCCTTGAAATTGCCTTCGCGTGAGAGCAGGGCACCGAGCAAGCGGTGGGAGAGCCACTCGTTCTGGTTGAGCTGGATCGCCAGCCGGTACTCGCGCTGCGCGTCGACCAACAGGCCGGTCAGGTGGTAGCCGAATCCCAGCGAGGTGTGCGCCTCGGCGCAGCTCGCGTCGAAGGCCAGCGCGCGGCGCGCTTGCTCGCGGCTCTCGCCCAGGAACGACTCGTCGCCATCCCAGTAGAGGTACTTGCGCACCAGGGCCTCGGCCAAACCCGAGTAGGCCAGAGCCGAGCGCGAGTCGAGCTCGATCGCGCGGCGGAACAGCGAGATCGAGGCCAGCAGGTGCTTGGTCATGCCGCGGTGCAGCACCTCGTGTCCGCGCAGCGCGTACTGGCGTGCTCCGTCGGGGTCGCGCAGCTTGGGCTCGTCGGGTTGCAGCGAGTGCTCGGCGAGCTGCTTGCGCAACTGGCGCACGGCCGAGCGCACCAGTCCGCCTTGGATCGCCCATTCGTCGCTGTCGACGTGCTCGACGTCGGCGCGCCAGACCTCGCGCGTTTGCGTCAAGTCTTGCGACTTGTAGTGCTCGAGCACCAGCCTGAGCACGCCCTTGAAGCCCTCGAGCTCGACCTCGCCGCGCAGGGTGAAGTCGGCGCGCATGTCGCTGGCCACGTTCTCGTCGCTGAGCAGCGTGGTCGACATTCCGGCGCGCGAGAGCTCGGAGGCGATGTCCTTGCGCAGGTCGATCGCGAACCCCGCGCGGTCGGGCGAGCTGCGGATCGGCACCAGCACCAGGTGTCCCGTGAGGTAGTTGGCGCGCTCGGCGGTGCGCGTCGGAGCCATGGCGTCGGCGATCGCCATCAACACGCCGTTGGCCACTTCGGCGTTGGGGTAGCGCTGGTCGGGCTCGGCCGCCATGCAGCGCATGATGAAGTCGTCGAAGGCCTGCGGGATGCCGGGGCGCACCTGGCCCAAGGGCTTGGGCTTGGCGTCGAGGATCGCCATGCACACCTCGGGGAACGAGTTGCCCGGGAAGGGCAGCGTGCCCGAGATCCCGTGGTACAGCATCGCGCCCAGCGCGAACACGTCGCTGCGCGCGTCGAGCTCGTCGCCGCGCACTTGCTCGGGGCTCATGTAGAGCACGGTGCCGACGAGCATGCCGTGTTGGGTGATGGTGGCCTCGCCGTTGGCGCGCGCGATGCCGAAGTCCAGCAGCTTGATGCCGCCATCGTGGAGCACCATCACGTTGGCCGGCTTGAGGTCGCGGTGGATCAGGCCGTTCCTGTGGACCAGGGCCAGCGCGCTGGTCAGTTGCAACGCGATGCGCAGCGCCTCTTCCAGGCCGAGCTGCTGGTCCTTGATGATCTTGTCGAGCGTGCGCCCCTGCAGGTACTCCATCGCGATGTAGCGACGACCCGCGTCCTCGCCGTACTCGTAGATGGTGGCGATGTTGGGGTGGACGAGATTCGAGGTGTGGCGCGCCTCGCGCTCGAAGCGCTCATCGGCCTCCGGGTCGAGGTCGACGTGGGCGCGCAGGATCTTGAGCGCGATCGTGCGCTTGAGCTTCTCGTCTTCGGCCCGGTAGACCTCCGACAGCGGACCTTCGCCGAGCAGATCCTTGCGCGGATCGAAGCGGAAGTGCGCGAAGCGGACTTTGGGGGAGGTTTCGGGCATGGCCAGTGGGTCGCAGTATCGGCCGTGCGACCGGGGGGGCGTGATTCTAGGGACGTCGTCGGCCTCAAGTCATCGCGGCGAGTACCTAGAATGGCCCGCGCGTTCGTCGTTTTTTTTCGAGAATCCACCCGACGCGACGAGCGCCGGCCGCATCGGGGGCCCGCCATGCACGCGCATTCGCACTGGACGACGGACGAGCTCCTGGCCGAGGCCGATTGGCTCTCGGCGCTGGCGCGTCAGTTGGTCCGCGACGCCTCGCAGGCCGAGGACCTCGCCCAGGAGACCTGGATCGCGGCTCTGAAACACCCGCCCGAGCGCTCGCGGCCCCTGCGGCCGTGGCTCGCTCGCGTGGCGCGCAACTTCGCTCGCATGCGGCGTCGTTCCGAGTCCGCGCGCACGCTGCGCGAGCTCGGTCGAACCGCGAGCGACGAGTTGCCGGGGCCGGCCGAGCTCAGCGCTCGACTCGAGGGTCAACGGCTGTTGATCGAGGCGCTGGGGAGGCTGCGCGAGCCGTTGCGCTCGACGGTGTTGCTCGCCTATTTCGAGCATCGCACGTCGGACGAAATCGGCCGCCGCCAGGGCGTGTCCCCGAGTACCGTGCGCACGCGGCTCGCCGCCGCGCTCGACGAGCTCCGCAGTGAGCTCGATCGAAGCCACGGGCTCGAACGCTCGCAGGAGCAGCGGCGCGCGGCCTGGGTGCTCGCGCTCACGCCGCTCTCGCGCGCTCGGCCGATCGCACCGGTCGCGACGCTCGCTGCATGGCAAGGAGCTCTCGTCATGTCCACCTTGCTGAAATGGGGCAGCGCTGCCGCGCTGCTGGTCGCGACCGCCTATCTCCTCACGCGCAACGCGGAGCCCGGGGGCGTCACGGCGGCCCTGGCGCCGAGCGAGCCGCAGGCCGTCGAGTTCGTGGCGCTCGCGGGCGACTCGCCGGACGCGCGCGAGGCGCTCGAGGTGGGTTCGGGCGCTCCCGGCGAAAGCGCCGCAGAAGCCGCAGCCAGTCCTGAGCCGGCCACGAGCGCGCGAGTCGAGGCGCGCGTGGTCGACGCATCGGGCGCGCCGCTGGCGCGGATCGAGCTCGCCACAAATTTGGACGCATACCACGCGGCCGCGAGTGCGTTGAGCGGGCGCGACGGCCGGATCGCGCTCGAGGTCGCGTTGACGCGACCGCGGGCCGAGCTCGAATTCGTGCTGCGCGGGACGGGATGGGCCACCCAGCACTCGAGCGGCACGGCGACCGCCGGCGAGGTGCTGCAGCTCGGAACGCTCGTGCTCGCGCCGGGCGGCGACGTCACCGGGCGCGTGCTCGACTCCCAAGGGCGCGCCATCGAAGGGGCCGCGGTGGGACTCGACGACTTCGACGGGCCGGAGAGCGAACGCGTCTCGAGCTCCCTGCGCCATGCCAGCGCCTTCGCGCCCGACGCGGTGCGCAGCGCCGCCGACGGCCAGTTCGTCGTACGCGGAGTGCCGACCGGTCTGCGGCGCCTCGTTGCAACCCACGACGAGTTCCACGAGACCGCGAGCGCGCCCTTCGAGGTGCGCGCCGGCATGGAGAGCCGCGGTGTCGAGCTGCGCATGGGCGCCCTCGACGACAGCGAGTCGATCTCCGGTGTCGTGCTCGCGCCCGACGGAGCGCCGTTGCCCTTTGCCAGCGTGCGCTACACGTACTCGAGCTGGACCGGCAGCGGCATGGGCTCGTCGAACACGGACGCACGCGGTCGCTTCCGGATCACGCCCAAGCGCGACGCGGAGTTCGAGCTTTGCGCGAGCGACGGCTCGGGGAAATTCGGGCCGGTGGAGCTGCGCGGCGTCGAGCTCGGCACGCACGGACTCGAGTTGCGCCTGACCGAGCCGGCGCGGCTCGAGCTGCGCGTGCGTGCGCGCGATGGCCGCGCCATCGAGCGTTTCAGCGCCACGGCGAGCGACCCGGAGCACGGGAGTTTCGGCGGCATGGTGGGCGAGGGCCCGCACGAGCAGGGTCGCGCGACGCTCGCGCCGACGCTGGCGCACTACGTGGTCGAGGTACGCGCGCCGGGCTACGCCCTCGCCACGGTCGGGCCGTTCGAGACACCGCCGCAGGCCGCGGTCGAGGTCGTGCTCGAGCCCATGCCGGGCCTGCGCGGACGCGTGCTGTTCGAGGGCCGAGGGCTCGCCCAGGTCGAGCTCGAGCTCTACGCGCGCGGCGCGGATCGCTATCTGGTCAACGGCTTCGAGACGCGCTTCGATCCCGACCTCCTGGAGCGTGCGACCAGTGACGACGACGGCGCGTTCGCCTTCACGGCGCGCGCGGACGGCGACTTGGTCGTGCTCGCCACGCACGATGGTCTGGCGCTCGCGGAGCTCGACGTCGACGACTTCCGCGCCGCGCAGGGTCGCGACTCGCTCGAGCTCCAGATGACGCGCGGCGGCACGCTCGAGGTCGAGCTGCGCGCAGCGCGCGGCGTCGATGCCGCGGGCACGCTCGTCGGCTTCTCGCGCGGCGACGGACAGGCCTTCACGCGACGCGTCGCCGGTGCGGGGCTCATCACTGTCCCCCAGCTCACTCCGGGAGCGTGGGAGGTCCGCGTCGTCGACCACGAGATCTCGCCCAACTCGCGCTCCACCGCGGCGATGCCGCAGCGCGGCGACCGCGCGGCGCCGTGGAACTGCAACGTTGCCGACGGCCTGGCGACACACCACGTGATCGACCTGGGCGCGGCGCGCAACCCCGCGACGCTCGCCGTGCGCGCGCGCGTCGACGGAGCGCCGGCCAAGGGCTGGCGTGTCGAGTTGCATCCGAGCTCGCTCTCGGCGTCGCTGCCCGGCGATCCGTCGGCGCTGCTCGACCTGGAGGGGCACGCGCAGCTCGAGTCTCCGTTCACCGGGCCGGCGGTCGCGGTCTTCACCGCGATCGGGGACGCGCTCGACGGTGTGCGCATCGTGCGCCATGTCGAGCTCGCGCCGGGCGAGAACGCGCTCGAGCTCGAGCTCGCGACCGCCAAGGTGCGTGTGTCCCACGCGCAGTTCGATCCCGACGAGCGGGCGCCGCGCCACGCCGTGGTGACGCTCGGGAGCGGCAAGGACTTCTGCGCCGCCGCGTTGCGCGCCGCTGGCGAGGTCGAGATGACCGTTCCAGCGGGCGAGCTCGTCCTGTGGGCCTTCGAGCTCGCGCGCATCGACGACGATCCGCGCTCGTGGAAGGCACTGGATCGTGCGCGCGTCGAAGCCGGAGGAGAGGTGCGACTCGACGCCGCGCGCCAGTGAGGCTCACGGGTCGAGCGCCAGCCTCCATTCACCGTTCCCGTCGACCGTCCAGGACGCCAGCTCGCTGTCTCGGAGCCGGATCGCCAGGTTCGTTCCCAGCGGCGCGTACAGCGTGGCGCGCCCATGTCGCGACAAGCGCACGGTCCGCACGAAATCGCGTCCAGAGCCGCGCTCGACGAGCGCGAGCAGCTGGTGGCTCGCGGCGCGGCCCTGCTCGGTGGCGATCAGCTCGACGCGGCACAGGCCGAGGTCGATGCGCACGTCGCGCGCCGGTGCATCGACGACGACCGCGCTGCGCGCGACCACGCAGGCGTCGCGCGAGTCCACGAGCAATTGGTGGCGCGCGGGCGCGAGCCGCGTGAACGCGAAGCGCCCCTGATCGTCCGGCTCGACCAGCTCGGACGCGAATTCGAAGCGCCCCGCGCTCCAACACAGCGGGGGCGTCGACGCCAAGTGCACGCGTCGCGCGTCGGCCAGCTCGGCGGTGATCGAAAGCGTGGACGGGCTCGCGGCCACGAGCGTGCCCGTGAGCAGCACGCCGCGCTCGACGTGCAGCGTGCCCGAATCGAAGCTCGCGCCCTGCAGCGCGCCGAGCACGCGCGTGCTCGGCCGAGAATGCAGCGAGAACGCGACGATCACGCAGGGCGTGAGCGTGGGGAGCGCGAGCTCGAATTCCGTGCTCGGTCGTGCGGGGCACTTCGTCGAGGCCAACACGGGTGCGCGCGGCTCGCCGTGGTCCAGCGCGAGCGCCAGCACCTCGACGGGGCCCTCGACGTCCGCGCCGCGCTCGACGACGCCGCGCACGGTGCAAACACCGGCTTCTCGAAGCTCGCAGTGCAGCTCGATGACACCCGCTGGGCGCTCGGCGGACGCGCGCGCCGGCACGAGCACCTCGACGGGCGCACACGCCACGCCCGCGGCTTCGAGTCCGACGAACAAGCGCTCGATGCGCGGCATGCCGGAGTCCATCCGCACTTGGAACGAGCCGTCGAGCTCGACCGCGGTCGAAGCGCTGTCGCATTCGAGTCCCTCGGCGACCGCGGTCACGCGCACGCGGGCACTCCGCGCCAGAGGCGTCGACGCCCACACGCGCCCGTCGAGGAGCAGCACGTCGCGCGCTGTCGGGTCGAGCGAGGGGATTCGGCGGCGGTTTGAAGAGCGCGTGTTCGAGCGGTCGCTGGACGGGGCTTCGACGCGCTCTCCGCGGTTCGCGGTCGCAAGCAGGCTGGAGTTGAACGAGTCGAATCCCGCGGGCGGCGATTCGGCGCTCGCGGATGAGCGTGGATCCTCGTCCGTGCGGCTCTCGGTCGTCGTCTCCGGGTGTCTCGCGGGCCCGAGGGCCGCGTATGCGACGAGCAGTGCCGTTCCGCACAGCACGAATGCCGCCGCCACCGTCCACGCTGCCCGCCGAGAGATTCCGCGTCGCATGTCCCGAGCTTATCCACGGGTCGCGCGCGCCGCCCCACGAGGAGCGCCGAGCGCTACACGCGAAGGAAGATCCGAGCGCGGTAGAGCGCGTACAGCACGAGCCACTCCAGGGCCAGGCCTCCGCCCGCGAGCAGCACAGGGTGCAGTTTTGCGGCGCCTCGGCCGGCGAGTGCCAGTTGCGCGAGCGCGTCGAAGTCGACGAATCCGCGCAGCAAGTAGATCGCGATCGCGTTGGCGCCGAGCACCTCGAACAGCAGCGCGCCCCGGAGCTTCCACACGTCGAACGCCAAGTAGAACAAGGCCAGCAGCGCGAAACTCCAGCCGGCGCACCACAGCGCGAACGAGCTCGTCCACAGGTTCTTGTTGAGCGGGAACACCAAGGCCCACAGCGCGCCGAGCGTCAGGCACGCGAGCGCCCATGCGGACAGTCGCACGACCTTGGCGCGCGGCTCGTGCCCCGCGTGAGCCAGCTCGCTCCCGGCGAACGTCCCGAGCAGCGCGCTCGCGATCGCGGGCAGCGTCGAGAGCAGGCCCTCGGGATCGCGCACGCCGCGGTGCAGACGTCCTGGCAGGAACTGGCGGTCGATCCAGTCCGTCAGGGTCGCTCCAGGCGAGAGATTGCCGGCACCGAAGCCGGGCACGGGCACGAACGTCAGCGCCAGCCAGTATCCGACGAGCAATGTCGCGACCCATGCCAAGCGCGCGCGCATCGACGAGGTGCCGAGCCAGATCCATGCCGCGCACATCCAGGCCAAGCCGATGCGGCCGAGCACGCTGGCGCAGCGCAGCGTGTCGAATTGGAACGCCAACGCTCCGTTGTAGACCAGCCCGAGCGCGACCAGCAGCGCGCCGCGGCGCAGGGCGAAGAGCGCCAGTGAGCGCGAGCTCGCCCCGGCCTCGCGCCGCTTGGCGAACGACAGCGGCATCGAGACACCGGCGAGAAACAGGAACAGCGGGAAGATCAGGTCCCAGAAGGTGAATCCGTGCCACTCGGCGTGCTCGGTCTGTCCGCGCAGCGAGTCGAGCCAGGCCCACTCGTTCGAGTCGGCCCAAGCGCCGAGCAGCGCGCCGCCACCGACGATCCACAGCATGTCGAAACCGCGCAACGCGTCGAGCGAGCGCAGGCGCGCGTTGGATTCAAGTCGACTCGGCGTGCTCGCCTCCATGGTCGGAATCCTAGCGCGCGCGAGTCGCGCCACTCGCACGTTGGAGCGGGCTCGGAGTCTTGGAAGCGCGTTTCGCCGCGGTCCGGTGCGTCCGCGTTCACTTGCGCTTCTTGGCGGCCTTGGGGTCGAAGAGCGGCGTCAGCGCATAGCGCCGCTCGGCATTGAGGCACAGCGCAGCGACCGCCGTGGTGTAGACGCGACCTCCGGCGTAACCCCAGACATCGTTGCGCGCGTCCCACGAGCCCAGCTCGTCGCCGCTCTTGCATTGGGTCTCGAGCAGCACGTTGCGCAAGGCCTTGGTCCAGACGGCGTTGGCCGCCGGATCACCGCACACCGCGAGCGCGTTCGTGCAGTGGTACCACGAATACATGTCGGAGACGCTGTTCATCGAGGTCGTCTGCGGCAGCTTGCGCTGCAGCAGCGCGACGCCCTTTCGCAACGCATCCTCGAGTCCTTCGTTGGCCCCGAGCACGGCGCTCAACCACAGCCCGACGCCGGTCAAGCCCTCGTAGGCATCGGCCGGAAACTGGTCGTTTTTCTGCGGAACGCGGGCGGAAATGCTCCCGGGCACGTCGTACCCCACTCGACCGCTGTTCGGGTCGGTCAGCTCGAACAACATGCGCCGCACGTCGTCGAGCGCTGACTCGTCGACCTCGACACCGAGCTGTTTCGCCGTCCAGATCGACGCCGCGGCCCAGTAGCTCACGGACGGATCCTGTTCGCCCGAAGGCACCGGATCGTAGCGCCACCCGCCGTAGGGGTTGCGCGCACGGTAGGTGTACCTCAGCGCGCCCTCGACGGCGCGGCGCAGCTCGGGGCTCTCGAAGTCGCCCAACGCCTCGCACAGCGCCAGCGTGCCGATGAAGTGGTTGTAGTTGGCGTAGTTCCCGCCACTGTCGAGCAGACCGTTGTCCTGGTCCTGTCGAGCGACGAGCGAGGCGACGCCATCCGACACCTGGCGCGCGTAGACGCCTCGGTGAATCGTGTTTCCGTCGGACATCAGCGCGAGCAAGGCCAATGCGGTCAGTCCGACGTCGTGGTCGGGCTCTCCGCCGCCCGAGCACGTCGAATGGGGCGCGATCCGTCCGCAGCGCGCGGAGAACCCGTCTCCATCCCAGGATCCGTCGGGTCCCTGATGGCACACCAACCAGTTCAGCGCGGCGTCGACGGCGCGCTCGGCTTCCAGGGCCTGGCCCTTGACCGGCACGACACGGAAGCGCGGGGCGAAGATGGGCTGGTCGGGGAGCGGCCGCCCGCCGAATGTCCGTTCATCGCCTCGCGGAGTGGGGCTTGCGAGCGGCGCGCACGCGCCCGAGTGGACTGGCGGGTCGCTCGGCGAGCAGGGTGCCGCGCTGTCCCAGGTCCAGAACAGAAAATCCTCGCGTGAGAGCGCGAGCAACGCGGACCAGTGGCGCAATTCACTCGACAGCGCCGTGAGATCGGGCTTGGCCTCGTCCGCCATCGGCGAAGCGCCGAACCCGTGGCCGTGGGCCATGCCGCGCAACGCTCGGATCAAGCCGAGCGCCGCTGCGCGATCGCTGCTGTTCGCCGGGTCGAGCGCGAGCAGGCCGCAGGTGAAGGCGTTCCAGTCGGCCGGCGAGCGTGCGCTCCAGATGCGCGCGAACGCGGCGTCGAAGCTCTTCGTCTCGAAGAACCAGGCGGGAGCGCGCTCGCGTGCGAACTCGCGCCGGCGCCCCGTTGCCTCGACTTCCCGTCGCAGATCCGCGAGTTGCTCCGCCGTCAGCTCGGACCGACGCACGCCCGCCTCGTAGATTCCGCTGAGCAGGTGCTCGCAGGGAGCTCCATCGAGGCCGAAGAACGCCCACGCGCCGTCGCGACGGCCGTTGCGGAACTCACCGGTGAGCTGGATGCGACCGTCGGGCCAGGTGTAGAGCCACTCACCGTGGCGCAGCTCGTCTCGGTAGTAGCCCTCGCGCGCCGCGCCGTCGTCGATCTCGGTGCGCTCGAAGCGATACACGCCCGACTCCAGCGGGTCCTCGCTCCCGTCCTCGCGCCACACGGTCCACTGGCCCTTGCGGCGATCGCGCGCGAAGGCTCCGCGCGAGCGCGGCTGCCCGTTGCTCCAGTAGGTCTTCCACAGACCGCTGCGCTCGCCCTTGACGTACTTGCCCTGCGCCTCGAGCTGTCCGTTCTCGTGCCACGCTTGGAAGTCGCCGTCGAGCACCTTGCGACCGTCGACGACGATCTCTCCACACTCGGATTTCCGCGCTCCGCTGGGCCAGGTGTCGCTGCGGAGAGTCGGCGATTGGAGGGCCAATGCGAGCAGCAATGCGAGAGACGAGATGGACATGGCGGGGTGCGCGAAGGAAGGCGCGCGGCGGAACGATGGCCGAGGGGGCGGACGAGAGGTTCGATGATCAGCGCCGTGGTGCGTCTTGCGTCGGCGCGCTGTCGTAGGTCTTGGGCTGGAACTGAGGCTCGGAGAGGCGCGCGAACAGGACTGCGGCGCGCTGGGCGGCGGCCAGGCGGCGATCGCCGAACAGCGTGAACTCCTCGAAGCGGCCCTGGTTGACCGCGAGCTGCATCGTGCCCTGCGATTTGTGCTCGGCGATGTCCCAGTGGACCACGATGCGATAGTCGAGCTTGTCCTGGTAGCCGAAGCGCTGCCCGCGGTCGAAACGGAACGGCCCGATCGGCGCGTTGTCTTCCTCGGGCGCGACCTGCGTCGGCCCCAAGTCGCTCTCGTCGGCCACGCGCGCCACGAGCATCACCGGCCGCTCGCTCTCGGGTTGCGCCAAGACAGCCTCCGCCGCGAGCGCCGTGGCCGCCTGGTGGTGCGCGTGTGTATCGGGCGAAGGCGCGAGCGCAAACACGAAGTCGTAGCGCTGGTCCGTGAGCACCGCAGCCAATGCTCGACGCACGCGCTCGAGATCCCAGACGCGGGCCTCCGCTCCCAGCACCTCTTCGACGTCGGTCGTGTAGCGGTGGTCCCTCTCGCCCAGGAATTGCACGCTGCGCACGCCGAGCACCCTCGCCGCGGCGAGCATTTCGGCGCGCCGGATCTCGGGGAGCCGCGCGCGTCCCACGCGCTCGTCGGTCAGTTCCGCGCCGTACACGCGCTCGGCCAGCGTCGCGTACTTGAAGCCGCCCTCGCCGTTGGTGATCACCACGACATCGCACACGCCGTCGAGGTAGGTCGTGAGCTTGTAGAGTGAACCCGCGAAGGCCGTTTCGTCGTCGGGGTGCGCGATCACCGCCAAGCAGCGCGGACCTTGGGCACCCGAGCGCGAAGCCAGCTCGACGCGCCCGAAGTCGGGGCGCGGAGCGCTGCAGGCGACGCAGGCGATCAACACGGCGAGAGCGACCGAACGCATCCCTCCACGATACGCCGCGGGCCTCGATTCTCCAGCGCAGGGGGCGCGTGTCCGAGCGCGGCGCGAGTGCTAGTCGGGCGCCCGCGGCGCGGGCGCTTCGAGCCCGCACGGGTCCGTTCGGTGCGCGCGCTGTCCGGGGCCTGCTCCTCCGATGCTGCCCGAGGCTTGCACGCCATGCCCCGGCGGCTCAACCTCTCTGCACCACCATGCGCACGAACTCTCTGCTCCTCACCGCGCTGCTCGCCAGCGCCTGTCGCACCGAGGCCACCGAAGCCACCGCCGAACGCGCCGCGCCCGAGCACCGGACCGCGCCGAGCGGCGCGACCCTCGAGGCTGCGCGCGCCGAGCTCGATGCCGGACGGCCGCTCGATGCGCTGGCCGTGCTCGACGACGTCTTGAAGGCACGACCAGAGGATCTCGAGGTATGGCTGGCGCGCGGCGAAACCTTGCTCGCCGCGGCGGAGGCCCAGCGCGAAGGTTCGTTCTACACCGACGCGCTCGCCGCCTACGAGAAGGCGCTGGCTCTCGGTGCGCCGACGAGCGCGCTATTCGGCGCCAGCAAGGCGGCGCGCGGCGACCTGGATGGCGCCAAGGCGCTCGAGTACGCGCAGCGCGCGCTCGCGGCGAACGCGCAGCCGAACACGCAAGAGCTGCGCATCGCGATCGAGGCCGCGTTCACGGCCTATGTCGAGCGCAAGCGCGCTGGCGAGGACGCGCCGGCGCTGTTCGGCACGACCGAGGAGCTCCTGCTGCGCGCCCTCGAACGCGATCGCAAGGACCCCTGGGCGCTCGAGCAGTTGGGCTACCTGTACCAATGGGAGGGCCGCAACGACGGCGCGCTCGAGATCTTCGCGCAGGCGATCGAGGTCGACCCCGACGCCTCGCCGTTGCACGATCGCTTCATCGAGCTCAAGCGCTCGCTCGAGGGCCCGGAGTCGGTCGCCGAGCACTACGAGAGCTTGCACGCGCGGCATCCCGGCAGCGCCTACGCGCCGTGGCGCGCCGGTGTCGAGCGCTTCGAGCTCGGCCTGGCGGCGCTCGCCAACTCCGCGGCGGCGGTCGAGAGCCTGACGCGCGCGGAGCAGCTCTTCGCGGCGAGCCGCAAGCTCCAACCCGACTTCACGCAGAGCTGTCTGGGCTACGAGGTGATCTGTCGCGCTGGCATCGGCTGGGCCGAGCTCGCGGCGGGTGCGCTCGAGCGCGCCGAGCGCGCCTTCCTCTCGATGGAGGAGCTCTTCCCCGGTGGCCTGGAGTGGCAGATCGAGGGCCGTGTCCAGTCGGGCGTGATCGGCTTGCAGTACGTCGCCGACCGCGCGCTGCGGAGCGGCGCGGATTCCCTCGGAGGCTTCGAGATCGGCGCGGCGGCGCGCGCGGCCCAGATCTACGCGCGCTTGCACGCCTACCGGCCGAGCGACGGCGACATCGCCAACAACTGCGGCTTCTTCCACCGCGAATGGGGTGTCGGCATGGTGTTCAAGTCGCGCGAGTACGCCGCGCAGGCGGCGCAGGCGAGCGATCCCGCGGTGCGTGACCTCGACGCCGCACTCGCCGGACAAGCCGCTGAGGCGGCGCGCTCGATCTTGCGCGCGTGCCGCGACGCGTACCTCGATTCCGCGCGCCTGGCTCCGGCCGACGTGCGTGTCGTCAACGACGCGGCTCTGATCCTCGTGTACCACTTTCCCTCACAGCACGAGCTCGCCGAGCAGCTCTTGATGCAATGCGTCGCGCTGGGCGCGCAGCAGAAAGACGACCCCGACCTCGGCGATGGTGAGCGCAGCACGCTCCTGGAGGCCTGGGGCGACGCGCACCAGAACCTCGGCGTGCTCGAGCTGCTCGTGCGCGGCAATCCGGCCAAGGCGCGCGAGTGGTTCGACAAGACCGTCGCGATCGGCCCGCAGCCGCGCGTGGCGCGTGAGTGGGTGAGCCAGGTCGCGCTTCCGATGTGCGAGGCGGCGGCGCGCGGAGTCGCCGTGGACGCGCTGGCTCTCGATCCGCGCATCTTCGTCGTCGAATAGCGCAATCCGCGCCTTGGGCACGCTCGTTCGACTGCTCTCGTTCCGGCTCGACCGCGAGGGCTATCAGCGCTGCGCCAGGCGCGAGATCGCGCTCGGAGTGGCCTGCGCTTGGCTCGCGGGCATCGGACGCTACTGGGATCATCCGAGCGCCGGGCTCGCGCAGAAATTCGGCCTGGGCTCGGTGCTCTACGTGTTCGCGCTCGCGGCGCTCCTGTGGGCGACGCTGCGACCGTTTCCGCTCCAGCGCCCGAGCTACGCCAACGTGCTCGCCGCGGTCGCGCTCACCAGTCCGCTGGCGTGGCTCTACGCGCTGCCGGTCGAGCGCTGGTACGACGTCGACACCGCGATCACGCTGAACATCCGCTTCCTGCAGGTGGTCGCTGCTTGGCGCGTGCTCTCGTACCTGCGCTACCTGCGCGTGGGTTGCGCCTTCTCCTGGCCGGTGAGCGTGGTGCTAACGTTGCTTCCGCTGTGCGTGATCGTGACCCTGCTCGCGATCCTCAACCTCGAGCACGCCGTGTTCGACTTGATGGCCGGGATCGATCGCAGCAACACGCGCCTGGCGGTGATCGAGGCCGCCTACCGCGAGCTGCTCGATCTCGTGCACTTCGCCCTGCTCGCCGTCATTCCGCTGTTCGTCGCCTACGTGGTCGCGATCGTGCGCGCGCGGCGCGCGGCAAAGGGCTGAAGGCGCTTGCGCGGTCTCACGCGCTCTCCGTCGCCATCGACTCGCGCCACGCGGGCCAGGCGTCGAGCTCCGCGAGCGGCGCGCGGTCGTTGATCACCTTCGCCAACTCCTGCAGCCATTCACCGTCGGGATGTCGAGCGTTCCGAGCACGCGCGATGTTGCGCGTGAAGTCCCAGTGCGGCGAGCGCAGTCCGAGCTTGAGCAGGCTGCGCAGGGCGTCGAGTGCGCGGCGTCGCTCTCCGGACGAACCGTGGGCCAGGCGGTAGAACTCGACTTCGAGCATCAACGCGCGCGGCGGCTGACCCGCGAGCCGCTCGCGCACGTCCCGCAGGCGCTCCTCCACTTCGTTGTGCGGCAGGCCGTCGACCGCGAGCTCGAATCCAATGCGGTTGGCCAGGCGCCGAACGTCGTTCGGATCTTGCGCGAGCGCGGTCTCGTACTCGCGCCGCGCGTCGGCCTCGCGGCCCTCGATGCGTGCCAGCAGATTCGCGTAGTTTCCGTGCAGTCCGGCGCTGTGGGGCGCGAGCTCGAGCGCACGCTGGTGGAACTCCTCGGCCCTTTCCCGCCGTTGCGGGTCGCGCCCGAGGAAGCGCGCGTAGGCATCGTTCATCCACGGATCATTGGGGAGCTTCGCGAGCCCTTCGCGGTAGAGCGCCTCGCGCTGCTCGGGCTCGTGCGCCGCTTCGGCCGCGTCGCGCCACTGCCACCAACTGCGCGCGCCGTGGACGCGCTGCGAGATCGACTCGAGCGCCGAGCGCAGCGGGTCGAGGGCCGCGGCGAGCGGAAGCGCGGGCGACGCGGGCAGCTTCGGAAGCACCGGGAGCTCGACGTGCGGAGCGAGCGCTGCCAGATCCGCCTGCTTCGAGGCCCTAGAAAGCTCAGCGGACTCGACACTCGCTTCGGCGGACTTCGCGGGCCGTTGCTTCGAGCTCGGTTTCGAGCGGAGCTTCGAGCCTCGCTCGGTGCTCGGTTTGCGCGGCGCGTGCGCGGGCCATTCGGAATCTCCGATCGCGGTCGCCGGGGGCGGCGTCGCCCGGGGGCGGGGCGCGAGCGACTCGCGCAGACGCGTGAACTGCTCGACCAAGCGAGCGGCGCGATCTTGGGCTTGCTGCAACACCCACTGGTCGCGCAGCTCGTAGCCCAACTGCTCCGCGAGCAAGGCCATGAACTCGTCGAAGCCCGCGATCGCGACCAGCGCGCCGCGCTGACGCGCGACGACGCGCTGGATTTGCTCGCGCGGCTCGCCGTCTGCGTCGCGGTAGCACCAATACAACCCACCGGGCACCGACGCGGGCGGCAGCGCCTCGAGGAAGCCCATCAAGCTCCCGTCGTTGCCGCCGTAGCCCAGGAAGATCGGCGTGTAGGTCGAGAACAGCTCGCTCAAGGCGCGTTGGAAGGCCTGGGGGAGCTCGGCGATCTCGTGTGGATCGCTCTTGGGCGCGAGCAGCAGGTCGTGGTGGATCTTCACCACCAGCGGCCGCCGCGGACGCGCGCGCACGAAGCCGGCGAGCGACTCGTGGCCGCACACCAACGGGAACTCGCGCGCGTACAGCCCGAGCGCATCGGCCACCAGGTTGTCGAAGTTGGTGGTGACGACGACCTTGTGCGCGGTCTCCGAGAGCAGGCGCGCGAGCACCGAGTAGCCGAAGCTGGGCTCGGCGCCGCGCATCGCGTGCTCGAGATGCGCGTAGCCCGCGGCCGGATCGTCGCCGAAGCGCTTGTGGTAGATGCGCGAGTAGCTCGCGGCGGGATCGCTGGGATCGAAACCCTCGACGCCCAGGTGCGAAGAGCGTTCGAAGTCGCGGCGCTCGAGCTGCTCGTGGAGCGGATGGCGTCGGAAGAGCTCGTCGATCCAGTCGCGCGCGAACTCGCCGGCGGTCTTGATGCCGGAGCTGCGCGACGCGCCGGCGCCGAGCACGAAGGCGAAGGCGCGCTCGGGCATCTGCTGGTCGACGGCGCGGAACTGGTCGAGCAGGCCGCGCACGTGCATCGTGGTCGGGCGCGCGCCGCTGTCCGCGGCGCTTCGCGAGCTGTTGCGGGTCATCGCGGGCATCGTAGAGGCGCGCGGGGTCCGTGCAACGCTCGGAACCGTGCTCGCGGCGCTCCGAGCGTATCGATGAGACGCTCCTCCGTGCGCGGAACCGCCGCGCACGGAGGAGCTCGACGTACTGGACTCTCAGTAGACGAAGCGCAGCTCACGCCATTCGGGCCGCGTGGCGGGCTTCGAGTAGGTGC
>JADYYP010000078.1 GCA_020853575.1 Planctomycetota bacterium | reverse complement strand
TCAAGAAGGGCGACCACTGGCTCGCCAACCGCGTCTACTCCGGCGTGCCCGCCGACATGGTCGGCCTCGAGCAGGTGATCAAGATCGGCCCCATGTCCGGCAAGTCGAACGTGATCTGGTTCCTCGAGAAACACGGCGTGCAGCCCACCGACAAAGCCGTCGACGCCGTGCTCCAACTCGCCAAGACCACGCCGCGCTTGCTCAGCGACGGCGAGATCCTGGCCGCGGCGCGGGGCTGAACAACTACGCAAGCCCAAAGTGTGAGCGACCGGATGGAGCCAGGATCACGTCTCGTCCAGTCGCTCCGACAGCGGCACTTCTGTCCCGCGGCGCCTGCGCTTCGCTTGATGCTCCCCGGAGACCTCCAGCGGTCGAATCGTCGCCAATCGCTCTGGCTGGGCTTCGCGTGACAGATGCTCGACAGTCAATCGAACGGGGGGCGCAACCCACGGCTGGGCCCGAGCTGTGGACCCACCCAGGATTGGCGGGGCTACCGCCGTGTCCTCATCGATGTGCTGCTGTGGACGCGAAGCGCGATTCCCCCTGGCTCCAAATGCCCGGAGACTCGCGACGGAGTCGACCCAACGTCTGTTCGCGGGCACCACGCTCGCTGAAGCACCAGGCGAGCAGTCCGTGATCGTCGAGCGCGTGCAGTCGATCGAGCAGCGCGACAGCGTTGGGAGAGTCGGTGCCGCGCGCAGCATTCAGCGCGGAGTCGACCTCGCTGCGCAGTCGAAGGAAAGTTCGCTTGTACAGCTTGGACAGCGCCTCCCGGGCGTCGAGTTTGAGCATGTCCACGGTCGCCGCGCCCTTGCGCGACGGTTCCCCACTCGCCGCGTCGACTCGCGCCATCAGGTTGCCCGTGTCGCTGTCGAAGTCGAGGTGCTCCCACGGGTCCTCGGCGCTGGGGTCAATGAGCATCGGCGCGCCGCCATCGAGCGGAAAGCGATCACCCTTCAAGCGCCCGCACTCGGCGCATCCCAGCAACAGGTTCGCCCAATCGAACATGCGTTGGGGATACGGCGACTTGGGCCAGAAGTGCTCCACGTCGGTCCCGTGCGAGTCGAGGCAATACATGCAGCGCTCGGTGTCACCGGCCATGTGCTTCAGCGCGGCTAGAGCCGGTCTGAAAGCTGCGCTTTTGCGAGCGGAAGTCCAGGCGCCGTTCACGTCGAGCTGACCGCCGGCGTGCTGGCGATCGGCTTCGGTCTGCCTCCGCGCGAGTTCGTCGGCCGTGTCGGAGTCGAGGTTCTCCCGGACCATTCTCCGCATCGCCTCACAGCTCCTCGTCGGTCTTGGCGAACATCTCGAGTTGCTTGAACTCCGCGGACTCGGCCGGCGCCAGCTCCAAGCCGGCGTTGCGCTTGGCTTTGAGCGCGGAGTACCTGCGTCGGCTCTCGACCGCCCGCGGCGAGCGCGTGTTCGGCAAGCCGAACGCGTCCGACAGCAGGATCGTGTCCGGGCGCGCGGCGATGATGCGGCGGTGCTCCTCCGTCGAGAGTCGCTTCGGCTTGGCGTCGCTGCCGGGCTCGGGCAAGACGAACAGCCCATTCTCGTCGGCCGCTTGGCAGATCAGCGGGCTGTGGCTCGTGACGAGGAACTGGACGTTGGGGAAGTGGTCCTTGAGCCAGAAGCCAATCGTGCGCTGCCACTCCGGATGCAGGTGAGCGTCGACCTCGTCGATCAGCACGACCCCGCTGCGGACGACGCGCAGCTTGTTCTCTGCGCCGCGCGCTGTCAGCCCGCTGATACCGAAGACATCGATCATGTGGCGCACGATATCGGCGAGCAGCGCGAGCGCGGCGCGGTAGCCGTCGCTCATCTCGCGCCAGGAGAGCTGCACGCCGTTGCGGTCTTTCAGCCACAGCCCGTCCGAATCGACGCGCTCGACGGTGATTTGATTGGGCATCAAGTCGTCGCGCAGGATCTCGAGCAGTACCTCGAGCTGCTTCTGCTCGTCGGCCTTTTTCTCGAGTCCCTTGTGCGCGAGGTTGCGCATCCACTGGTCGACTTCGGCCAACGACGCTGCTTCCTCGAACATCGTCACGAAGCGAGCGGTGCTCTGCACTGCCATCAGGCGCGCGGCTTCTGGGGAGGCGCCGAACACGCGTCGGAACGGTCCGTAGCCGCACGAGAACCAGCCGCGAGCCTCTTGCGACCAAGTGCTCCGCTGCGGCGACTTGAAGTTCTTTGGCGAGCCCTCGGGAACAGCCTCTTCCAAAGACACGTCCTTTCCGCCATTCCTGAGCTTGAGTAGCAACGGAAAGTTGGACTTCGGCGTTCGCCCGGCATCGACGAAGTCGTCGTCATCGGACCGCGGGACGATCTCGAGTTGGATCGAACCTTCGTAGGGCTGCGATCCGGCCCGGATCCAGCGATGGAAGCTCGGCTGCAGCGAGCGCGCCGTGTCGCGACCCACCAGACCGAGCGCGATCGCTCTCAGGAGCGCGCTCTTGCCCGAACCGTTGTCGCCGGTGAATACGGTCCAGCCCGCGTAGGAGCCGTCGGGTCGCGCGAGGTCGAAGTCGAGCGACTCGAACCCGCGGATGTTCCTGAGGATCACGGTCTTGACGTACATCAGAATCCCATCGGTCGGGACTCGACATCCTAGCGACTGCGACGGTCGCCTTCGCTGTCAACGGAGGGCGCGTGCGGTTCGATTGCCATTGCGCACCCGGCGTCGGCGAGCGCGCCGGCAACACCGAGATGGACCTGATCTTGGTCAACCTGCGGCTGCTCGGTTGGATCGACAACGACCTCTCGGTGCTGGGCGAATACGTGCGGCTCGCGCACAAGGCCATCGGCGTTCCGCTGCCCGCGAACTACTCGGTCTTCGGCTCCGATGCCTTCGAGACCGGCACCGGCGTCCACGCCGCCGCCGTCATCAAGGCCTTCAAGAAGG
>JADYYP010000077.1 GCA_020853575.1 Planctomycetota bacterium | reverse complement strand
GTGTGCCCCACCAGGAATGCCCGGACACTTGAGCCACTAAATCGGTGGAGAGATCGACCGCCATCGGACCTCCAAGATTCCGGCCTCGACCAGGGCGCGGCCCAGTGCCACGCGATCGATCGAAGCCTGCTCGTTGACGCCGAGTTGGAGCTCGGCGGGGTGGCCGCGCAGCTCGCGCTCGCGCGCAGCGGCGGCCTGGTAGAGAGCGTGCAGCTTGGCGCGCTCGTCATCGCAGAGCCGTTCGCGCGCAGCCCACACGGCGTCGGGCGTGCGCGCGCGATCGCAGGGCGCTTGCGCGCTCGCGTTGCCGAGCAGCCGCGCGGCCTCGACGTCGTCGCACGACCACAGCCCCACACGGCCGTGCTCTGCGGCGATGCGGGCGGCGAGGACCTTGAGCGCGCCGATCCCGGCTTCACACGCCCCATTGTACCGAGGCATCCGCACCGGGCTACGCAAGTGCAGCACTCCTTGCGCCGCCAGCAGCAGGTCGACCGCCCAGGCCACCAGCGCGCTGCCGTTGTCTGACTTCAGGACCAAGGGCGCCCCGTGCACGGCGAACAGCCGCGCCAGCACGCTCGCCACCTCCGCGACGCTCGCCTCGCGTAGCGGCTCGCTGCACAGGGCCTTGCCGCTCGCCAAGTCGCGCACGACGAACACCGCCGCGTACCCGCCCTCGATCGGTTCGTCGGGATCCGTGAAGTCGCAGGCCCACACCGCGCCCGCGCGCTTCCAGCGCAGCTCGTGAATCTGCTTGCGCCCGCGACGCCGCCACACCCAGCGCGCGCGGCGAGCAAGATCCCTCAGCGCCGAGCGCGCCGCCTCGGGCACCAGCCTCTTCAGCCATGACACGTCCGCTCTGCGACGCAAGACCCTCAGTGCGAACAGCGCCACTTCGCGCGCGCAGCGCGTCAGCGGACACGGCGGGCGACCAAGATGCTTCGCCTCCAGCCGTCCCTCCTCGTCGGATACACACCACCCAGACAAGGTCGACCGCGCCAAGCCCAAGTCGCGCGCCGTCCTGCGCAAACTCGAGCCGTGACGCTGACCCAATCGCGTCAGCGCCACGGCCATCCTACGTGCACCCAGTTCGCGGCCGCGCTTGCGCGACAGCCGCGCCCGTCGACGCGCCAGCGTCGGCTGCTCGCCGATCCTCCGCGACGATCGCCTGGCTGTGCACTCGCTCGTCACGTCGCGTGTTTCCCGCGCATGACTCGCCGCCGTAGTTTCCGAGCTCCCCCTTTTTGGCCCGGCAGGGCCGACCGCTCGTTTTCCCGCACCACGCGCGGCACCGTCAAGAGCAGCTCCTCACGCACCCGCATCAGGTGCATCTCGCGCTCGTGCTCGGCCGCCATCGCACTCAGGTGCTCCACCTCCTGCGAGTCCACCACCGCGCGCGGCCGACCCGCAGGATGTGGACTGAGCGACTGCAGCGCTGCCTCCAGCACCTGCTGGCGCAGCTCGTAGTAGCGCGACGCGCACAGCCCCAAGAGCTCGCACGCCTCGTTCACGCTCAGCTCGCCGATCAGCACGGCAAAAATCACCTTGAGCCGCTGCTTTTGGCCCTCGTCACCGACCAGGTGACCGACCAGCTCCAGCAAGTGTCGCGCGCGGCCGCTCATGACGCCTCCTTCGCGCTCGGCGGCGGCTCCGACTCCGCGCCCACCTCGGATGCGACGCTCCCACGCAGGAAGTCGATCACCCGCTCCGCACGCGCGCGACGACGCATACGCCGCTTCTTCGCTCCTTTCACTTCCGTAGGTTTCGCCACCAGCGGGGCAACTCCGATCGCTCTCGTCGCCGCACGGTGCAGCGCCTGATAGCGGCGCACCTCCCGCTCCAGGCGTGTCGTCTGGCGCAAAAGCTCCGCGATCCGCGAATCGTCGCTCTGCTTGCGACCGCGTGCGCGCGGCTCCAGCGCCCCGATCAAACCCTGCAGCGCCCGCGTCTCCAGCACGTAGTAGCGCGGCACCGCAATCCCCAGCCGCGCGCTCGCGTCCTCGACGCTGCACACGCCGCACACGCTCTCCAGCACCACGGCCGCCGTCTTGCGCGCCTGGGGACTGCCGGCCAGCGCCTTGACGCCCACCTTCTGGGGCTTGCTCGCGCGCGCGCTCACTTCCCACCTCCGACGCTCGCGCCCGGCTCCTCGCCGTCGCTGCTGCCGTCGCTGACCTCGTCGCTCGCCTCTGCCAGCCCGCGCGTCAGCACCTCGAGCGCGTCCTCCAACGGCGACTCGCCCGGCGCCTGTTCGTCGGAGTCCTCGTCCAACGCCGCCGGATCCAGCGGCGCTCCGTGCACCGCCACAGGCGCCGGCATTTCTGCACTCTCGTTTTCCTCGACGCGCCGGCCCTCCACCGCCAGGTCCACTTCCTCGCGCGTCCCGTCACCCTTCGTCATCACGATCTTCCCGCCCTGGCTGTGCAGCGCGATCGTCTCGTCGCCCACGCGACCCGTCAGGTAAAAACTCTTGCGCGGCGCGCCGTGCAACGCGAGCTGCAGCGCGTTCGCCGCCACGCGTTCCTTCAGCGTCCCCTTCACCGTGCTCGCCGCGTCGAAGTACCGGTCCGCCGGCACCAAGCCTCCAATCCCCGTGTGCGTGCGCAGGAAGTTGTAGTGATCGATGAAGTGTCCGATCCGTCGCCGCGCGTCGTCGATCCCCTGGAACACCGCGCCCTCCAACAGCTCGCGCCACAGCGTGCCCCAAAATCGTTCGATCTTCCCCAAGGTCTGCGGGTGCCGTGGCGACGCCACCACCTGCCTGATCCCGCGCCGCTCGAGCAGCTCGTGAAACGCGCTCTTGCCGCGCCAGGTGTGGTACTGCGGTCCGTTGTCCGTCAGCACCTCTTCCGGTGCCCCGAAGTTCGCGACCGCCGCTTCGAACACTTCTCGCACCAGCGCGCCCGACGAGCTCGCGTACACGCCAAAGCCCACGATGAAGCGGCTGTGGTCGTCCATGAAGGCGACCATCCAAATCCGTCGGTTCTCTCGCTTCAGGATGAAGGTGAACAGGTCCGTCTGCCACAGCTGGTTCGGTCGCGCTCGCTCAAACCGCGTCTCGCGCGGCGCGTGCGGCTTCGTCTCGGCCTGCTCGACTACGTAGCCGTTCTCGTTCAGCACGCGCCCGATCGCGCCCGGACTCGCCGAGTAGCCCTCGCTGCGCCGTAACACATCGTGAATCCGATCCTGCCCCCAGTCGGGGTGTGTCTGCTTCAGCATCAGGATCGCGCGCTTGGTCAACTCGCTCACCCGGCTGCCTGGCGGAGCCCCTCGCCGATGCTCCGCGAGTCCCTCTGGACCCGCTTCCTCGAAGCGCTTCTTCCACGAGTACAGCGTGTGCTGACTCAGCCCGATCAGCGACGCGAAGTCCCGCGCCGACAGCTTCGAGCGCAGCCACGTGTCCAGCATCAACAGCTTTTGCTGCGCGCTCAGCATCACGCGCGGCCGAGCCGCATCCTCCGCGCGCACCGTGCGTCGCGCCCGTCCTCGTCGCGGTCCGCCCATCAGACCGTGCGCGCGCGCCACGAGTTCTTCCGCGCGCGTGCCGACCTCACGCTCGAACGCCGCCTCCGCGTCGTCGTCCGCCGAGCCGACCTCCGGCTCCAACACGGACTCAGAGCCCTGCCCGGCGGGGCCTACCCCTATGGCCCCGCCGGGCAGGGCGTCGCCGCCTCCACGCTCCGGCGTTGCCTTCGACTCCGGCCGCTGATCGCCTCCGAAGAACTCTCCGCCAACTCGTTGCTCGTTCGACATCTCTGCCTCTCCGCCAGGCTCAGCCCGGCGCGTTGAGAGGCGGTCATCTCTCCACCTATTTCACGACTCCGCTGTCCGATCATTTCGGCGAGGGCGACAGCCTCCGCGATCCCACTGCGCATCTAACGACGTTCCCGCACGCGTAGGAACCGGCGAGCTCGCTCGCCGATCGTCTTTCCCTTCGTCGCGGAGTCGTCATGTCCCGTTCGATCGCAACGCGTCGTGTGCGCGAGGCCCACGACCCGGCTCACCGAGCCGCACGCTCCCTCGCTTGGCTTCCGTTCGCGCTCGGCGCCTGCGC
>JADYYP010000076.1 GCA_020853575.1 Planctomycetota bacterium | reverse complement strand
GGTGGACCTGATTGACCGAACTGGACTGGACCAGCTTGCCCGAACTGAGCAACCGCTCAGTCACCCACCAAGGTGGACCAGCTTGGCCGAACTACGGGTGGACCTGATAGCCCGAGCTGTGACAGTCAGCATCAGGTTCTCGGGTGACCAGTCGCCGTGGACCACGCCACACTGCTGCACGCGCGCGGCGACGTCGATGCAGCTCAGCGCGAGCGCGAGTCGCGCGGCGCTCGCGGGTTCGGAGTCGAGCGGCGCCAGCCGTGACTCGAGCGCGCGGCGCAACGTGACACCCGGGACGTGGGCTTGCACGAGGAAGGGCTGGCCCGCGTCCTCGCCACATTCGTACAGCCGCGGAACGCAGTCCAGGTCGAGCCGCGCGAGCACGCGCTGCTCCTCGCGGAAACGCCGCGCCAGCGGCGCGCCGCCGAGCGACGCGCGAACGCGCTTGAGCACGCCCCGTCGGCCGTCGGAGTGCTCGACCTCGAAGGTCTCGCCCATGCCGCCGCGCGACAAGGCGCGCACGACATGCCACGCGCCGCAGCGCTCGTGTTGCGCGCCGTCGCGCAGCCGCTGCATCACTTCTTCGGCAACTCCGCCAGCAACTCGTCGATCAGTGTCTCCAGCTGCTTGGCCGACGGTGCTCCGACCCACTTCTTGCGGATCACGCCCTTGCCGTCGATCAGGAACACCGTCGGGTAACCGGTGACGCGGAAGGCGCGCGAGATCGCGTTGCTCGTCCCGCCGGTCCAGGCGCTGCGCCAGGTCACCTTCTGCTCGACCGCCTGGCGCTTGTAGTCGGCCTTGTCGGTGTCGGTGTTGACGCCCAGGATCGTGAACGACTGATCCTTGTACTTCTCGACGAGCGACCGCTCGTGCGGGATCATCTCCCGGCAGGGCGGTCACCAGAAGCCCCAGAAGTCGAGCATCACGACCTTGCCGCGGTAGTCGGAGAGCTTGAACTTCGTGCCGTCGGGATCGGTGGCCTCGAAGTCCGGCGGAGTGCCGCCCACCTCGTAGGACGAGGCGCTGTTCTTGGAGATCAGCTCGCGCCCCGCGGCGGTCTCCGCATATTCCTTGGTGACCTTGGCCTGCAGTTCCGTGGCGCGCTGCTTGTCCGCCGCGCTGGCCTTCGACGACGAGAGCCGCTGCGCGAGCTCGCAGTACGCGGCGGCGCACACCTCGGCGTTCTTCGAGGCCTTGGCCAACTCCTCGAGCTTGGTGCGCACCCAGGTCTCGTCGAACCAACTGCGCTGGCGCGTCAGCATGCGCACCATCACGTCCGCCGCCCAGGGCTGGTCGGCGTGCTGGGCGACGAGCCGCGCGACGAGCTCGCTCTTCTTCGCGCGCGCGGCCTCCGAGCTCTCGAAGTAATCGCCAGCTTCGTCGACTAACCACACCAAGGCGCGCCCTTCTCCTTCGGCGGCGAGCGCTTCGAAGCGCGGCCAAGTCTCCTTGATCGGATGTCGAGCGGCGACCTGGGCCTCTTTCTCCTTGCTCTCCTTGGCGGCTGCCCGGCGCTCGTCGCGCCAGGCCTTCACCGCGCGACCGTAGGCGCGGTCGAGCTCGTCGAACTTGCTGAGCTGTTCCTGCTGCGTCTCGCCCTGCGGCGCGGGCGGCGCAGCTTGGCGAGCGAAAAGCGCGGGCGCCGAGACAGCCCACGCGGCGAGCGCGATCCAAAGCGGCTTCATGGCGTCAGTCTAACCGTGGTGCTCGCGCTCCCGACGGGGGCCGGTCGCGTCGCAGCGCAAACTTCGTGTGCGGGAAGAGCGCCTCAGGGCGCCGGTGCCGCGAGGTCCTTGAGGAGCGCCTCGAAGGCCTGCGCGAATGCCGTGTGCGACGACTGCCGCAGCGCCGAGCGCATCGCGAAGGCGCCGCCCCAGAACATCTTGCCTCCCTGGGTTTCGCCGGTTCCGGAGTAGCTCTTCTCGAGCAGCAATTTGCCGCCGGCGTCGGTCGCGCGCGCCGTCAGCGTCACGTTGGCGTGCAGGTCGGCGAAGCTGTACGAGGCGAGCCCCAGGTACAGCACGGGAGAGGTCGAGCTCGCCGGAGCCGCCTCGAGCAGCGTGTAGCCGCCGTAGAGCTTGGGAAACTCGGTGTCGGACATCTGCACCAGCATTCGGCCGGACTGCACGATCCAGGTATTGCCCATGCCCGCCATCGCCGACTTGATCGGCGTCTCGTGCGCGCGCGTGGCGGCGTCGATCACGACCGTCAGGGAGCCCGCTTGATGCGCGGCGGCCACTCGCGGTTGCAAGTCCTCGAACTGCACGCGGTGCGTGACGCAGCTCGCGAGGATCAGCGGCAGGGCCAAGAGCCACAGGAAGTTCAGCTTCGACATCGGAGTCTCCGCGAGGAGGAAGTGCTCGCCGGGGCGCCGCTCGAACGTGGAACGGGCCGCGCGGCCATGGGGGAGCGAATCCACGATGCTGTCCGCGGTGGCGACATGCAAGGCGAGCGCGCGCGCCTGGGCCGGTGAGATGGACCTGTCGGCGGACAACGCGAGCAACTACGACGCTCGTGCGCCGGCCCCGTGGCGCGCGCACTCAGGCCACCTGGCGCACTACCCAGGTGCGAGTAGAGTGACCCCAGTTCTCGCACCGCCGGCTCGCGGTCGACCTTCGGATTTTCTTCCAACTCTCGAGGTCTCGATCATGATCATGATTCTCGTCGCTCGTCGCTCGTCGCTCGTCGCTCGTCGCTCGTCGCTCGTCGCTCGTCGCTCGTCGCTCGTCGCTCTAGCTAGAGCTCTCGGCGCCGCAACGCTCGCCGTCGCCGTGGTGCTCGCCCCACGCGCCTTCGCGCAGAACTGCAATTTCCTCCGGGTGTGGGTCGATCCCGCCTGGGGTCAGGATCTCGCTCCCGTCGAGAGCATCGAACAGATCAACGACCCCGATCGTCCGTGTCGCACGCTGCAGTTCGCCATCGACAAGCTCTTCCTCAACCTCTCGCGCAGCTACTTCTCCACGGACGAGTCACCGACTTGGGAGTGGCAAGCGGATCTGCAGGGACTCGTCATTTGTCTGCCGGGCCTCTACGGTCCGCACGGACCGTACAGCAGCGGCGACGTGCTGCCGATCCTGATGCGCGACCGAGTCCACGTTCAGGGGCTCTCGACACAGGCCTGCGTCCTGCGCGGTGGAGGCTCGAACCCCGTCTCCGTGTTCTGGCCATGGACCAGCCTGTGTCAGAGCTTCAGTGCCGAGGTGCTCCTCGAGTTCACCTACGCGCATCCCCACAGTCCTTATCCCAACCTCGCGGCGCCGACGCCGATCCTGGCCACCTGGCGCGATGACTTGCCGGACACGCGCGAGATGCTCGACGGCTTCAGCTTCCAGGGCGGTGACGCCCAGGTCGTGTTTCGAACCGGCCTGGGGCTCGGGACGGGCCCGCTCACCTATCGCGAGTGGCCGCTCTCGGGGAAGATCAGCAACTGCGTGTTCGACATGCGGCACGATTGGACAGCCAGCGAGCAGGGGACAACTTCCTACAACGTCAGCGGACCGACGTTCGGGTTGATGATGATCAAGTCGTTTCTGGGTGACCAAAGCTCGACCGGCACGACCGCGCCGTGCGGAGGAGTCACCGGCTACTACGACCAGCACGTTGTGGTGCAGAACAACACCTTCGTGCTCGGGGAGTACGGCAACGTGGGCTGGATCCACCGCTCGCGCTCGAGCGCCGTGGGGGTGATCGACGTGACCGACCCGGGTTGCGCGGGCACAGCGTGTGTCTTCGTCGATCCGAACAAGACCTTTCGGGGACTGGGCTCGAACGCGCTCGTGAACAACCTGTTCCGGATCCCGCCGGTCGAGATCGGCGTTCCCGACAGTCGCATGGCGATGCTCGGGATCGACGCGGCGGACGTGACGGTGGTCGCGGGTGTCCCACCGACGGTGATCGGCGACTTCAATGGCTACGCGCCCGCGCGCGTCGGTTCGACGAACGGCACGTTCACGTCCATTCCCGTGGCTCCCGTGGTGTCGGCGACTGGCCCGCTCGGCGTGCTGCTCGACTGTGCCACACCTGCGTGTGCCGGCGCGAGTTGGCCCGCCTCACCGATCCTGCGGATCTGGAATGGCGCGGCGAACCCCAACCCGCCCGAGTTCGACCCGGTGTTCGTGGGCGAGCTCTTGACCACGCAGTTGCAGGTCGCGGGAGTCCGGGACTGGCGCGTGATGCCGGGCTCGCCGGTGATCGACCTCGGCTACTACGCGCCGACGATCGCGCTGGCGAACGGAGCGAGCTTCGCGGATTCGGGTTGTGCGGAGCTGCAGACGTTCGACTGGGATGGCGAGGGCTACGGGAATCCGCGTTTGGTGAATGGCTCGCCGGATCTGGGCTTCGACGAGTTCC
>JADYYP010000075.1 GCA_020853575.1 Planctomycetota bacterium | reverse complement strand
TTGTTGTCGCTCATCCCAGCAAGCTACATCGCGGCCGGCTCCGCTTCGCGCCACGCCGGGGCGCTCCGCTACGCCGGTGTTCGGTCATGCCGGATCGCCTTCAACCCACACGAGTTCCGGAAGCGCCTTTTTTTTTGCTTGCGCAGAATCCTCTCGACGCGGAAAAGACAGCCTTGGCTCCTGGCCTCGCAGACTTCACACGCGGCGATGCGGTGCGGTCCGTGTGCCGGGAGGGGTTCACGATCCGTTCCATGGTGCCTTCGATGCAGCTGTTCGACGAAAGCTCAAGTCTCGACCTCGATGTCCATGCGTTGCCGAATGCCGACTCCGTCTCTGCGGATGCGGGGGACTACGACTACGACCTCGACGACGACGTCGACGATGACGACGACGAGGATGAGGACGAAGAAGAAGACGAGGACGACGACGAGGATGACGACGACGAGGACGAGGACGAGGATCGCGACCTATGGGACGACGAGGACGACGACGAGGAATGACCTCAGTCCGCTCTGACGTTCCACCGACGCCGCTGACCACGCCCCGTCCGAGCGCTGCTCGAACGGGGCGCTTTGCGTTCTTGGAGCGCAGTCGGAGCGGCCTGGGGCGTTCGGCGCAGTGGCGCGGCTAAGATGCTCGGCCGCCGCTCGGCCTGCGAGTGGCGCGGCTGGGGGCGTCGGCGTGGTCGCCGGCTGAGAGGTACCCCTCGAACCTGATCCGGTTCATACCGGCGTAGGAATGCTCACCATGGATCACAGCGTTAACCCGGCGCCGCGCGCGCGCTCCCACAAGGTCTATTCGGAGGTCGAGCACGCGGGGACGATCTTGCGCATCCCCGCTCGGCGCATCGAGCTCTCGAACGGCGATTCGCTGGACGTGTACGACAGTTCCGGCCCGGGGAGCGCAGACCGCCGGACCGGTCTGCCCGCGCTGCGCCAACCGTGGATCGAGCGTCGCCGCCCGCTGGGGCAAGGCAACGTGACCCAGATGCACTTCGCGCGCCGCGGGATCGTGACCGAGGAAATGGCCTTCGCCGCGGCGCGCGAGGGGCTGAGTGCGGAATTCGTGCGCGCCGAGATCGCCGCCGGTCGCGCCATCCTGCCGGCCAACATCCGCCATCCCGAGTTGGAGCCGATGCTGATCGGCCGCAACTTCCTGGTGAAGATCAACGCCAACATCGGCAACAGCTCGGTGGCGTCCTCGATCGACGAGGAGGTCGAGAAGCTCAGCTGGTCGACGCGTTGGGGCGCGGACACGGTCATGGACCTCTCGACCGGGCGCAACATCCACGAGACGCGCGAGTGGATCCTGCGCAACTCCGCGGTGCCGATCGGTACCGTCCCGATCTACCAGGCGCTCGAGAAGGTTGGTGGCCGACCCGAAAAGCTCGACATCGAGGTGTTCCTCGAGACCTTGATCGAGCAAGCCGAGCAAGGCGTCGACTACTTCACGATCCACGCGGGCGTGCTGTTGCGCTACGTGCCCCTGACCGCGGGGCGCGTCACCGGCATCGTCTCACGCGGCGGGTCGATCATGGCCAAGTGGTGCTTGGCGCATCACCGCGAGAACTTCCTGTACACCGAGTTCGAGCGCATCTGCGAGGTGCTGAAGCGCTACGACGTTTCGTTCTCTTTGGGCGACGGCCTGCGACCGGGTTGCATCGCCGACGCCAACGATGCGGCGCAGTTCGGTGAGCTCGAGACACTCGGTGAGCTGACCGAGATCGCGTGGAAGCACGACGTGCAGGTGATGATCGAGGGGCCGGGCCATGTCCCGCTGCACAAGATCAAGGAGAACGTCGAGCTGCAGATGAAGCTCTGCAAGGAGGCGCCGTTCTACACGCTCGGACCGCTGGTGACCGACATCGCACCCGGCTACGACCACATCACCAGCGCCGTCGGCGCGGCGATGATCGGATGGTTCGGCACGGCGATGCTGTGCTACGTGACGCCCAAGGAGCATCTCGGTCTGCCCGATCGCGACGACGTCAAGCAAGGCGTGATCGCCTACAAGATCGCCGCCCACGCCGCCGATCTGGCCAAGGGACACCCGCTCGCGCAGCGCCGCGACGACGCGCTTTCCAAGGCGCGTTTCGAGTTCCGCTGGGAGGACCAGTTCGAGCTCGGCCTCGACCCCGAGACCGCACGCAAGTACCACGATGCGACGTTGCCGCAGGATGGCGCGAAGACCGCGCACTTCTGCTCGATGTGCGGACCGCACTTCTGTTCGATGAAGATCACCGACGACGTGCGACGCATCGCCGCAGAAAACGGTGTCGGCGAGCGCGAGATCGTCGAGCAGGGCTTGCGCGAGAAGAGCGCTGAATTCGTGGCCCACGGGGCGAAGCTCTATTCCTGATCGCAGCGCGGGATCTCCGTCGCGCGCGCGCCGTCGGACCGCCACGGGGGAGCCGGGGCTCAGCGCTGCACTCCGAGCGCGCTTGTGCGACGGGATCGTCCGGAGCCGGGCCGGGAAGATCGAGACGGCCTATCTCCGAGCGAGCGCGCGCCAGTCGAGGCTCGCGCGCAACTCGGCCCAGCGAGTGCGTCCGGCGTCGTCGACTGCGACCGTCGTGAGCTCGTCGGCCTCCAGCTCGATCACCACCCCGCGCGCGTCTTGCAGCGTGACATGCCGCGAGTCTGGCGGAAGGGCCGCGAGCGTCTCGACCAGTCGATCGAGCTCGAGCAAGTTCTCTTGGAGCTGCACTTGGCGCGCGGGTGCGCTGGCCAGCGCCGCGCGCTCTCCCTCGAGGTGCGCGTCCCTTCGGCGAGCACGCCACTGGTCACCGCTCGCGAGCATCGACAGCCGCGCGTCGCGCAAGCGCTGCAAATCGTTGCGCGCGTTGCGCGTGTCGAGCGCAAGGGAGACGCCCCCGGCGCGCGCGACCAGTGACTCGGAGTCGCGATCGATGATCCAAGCCGCTTCGGCGTCCAGGAACAGGCCCAGGCGCAGGCGATCGTGTTGCAAGACGCTCAGCCAGCGTTCCAGCGATCCGGTGGCACGCGTCTCCTCGTCGATCAGCGCCCAAGGCTGGAAACCCAGCATCCAAGCCGCGAGCGGCTGCTCGGCATCGTGCGGGTCCGCGTGGGTCCCGCGCAGCTCGGTGATGTCGTCGATCGCCGCGGCCGCGGAGAGCACGCCCGCGGCCTCGCCGCGTCCGACGAGCGTGCGCCCCGCGCGGTGGGCCTCGATCAGCGCCTGCACCAGTGCCGTGGGATGCCGTCGCGGGTACAGCACCTCGATCCAATCGACCAGAGCACCATTGCCGATCTCGATGCGCTCCGCGGAACGCACCTTTTCGCACAACTCGCGATCCTCGGCGGCGAAGCGGCGCGCGGGATCGAGGTGCAACGCCCCGGGCTGTGCGCGCGAAGCCGCGGCGCCAGCAGTCAGGAGCAGTCGCGGCTCACCACCTGCGAGCTCGGGAACCTCGGCGTCCCGCGCGCGCTCTCCCAGCAACACCACCAGACCGGTCGTGCGCGGCGCGGGCGCATGCGGCTGCGCTTGGACCAGGGCGAGAATCAGTGAGAGCATGCCGGTGTTAGCGCGGAGTGTCGCAGTGGCTACGCTCGAGCGTGCGTGCGCAGGTCGAGCACATGGGCCAGCGCCGTGAGCACCAGCGCATGGCGGATCTCGCCGTTCGCGATGCGCGCGCGCACGGCATCGAAGCTCAGGGTGTCGATCGCGATGTCCTCGCCGCCGTCGAGCTCCTGCTCGTGCGTGCGCTCGCAATCCTCGGCCAGCCAGTGGTGGCACAGGTTGTCGTGGAACGCTGGATTGGGCTCGACGCAGCCCAGATAGGTCCACTTCGAGGACGTGTACCCGGCCTCCTCGCGCAACTCGCGGCGCGCGGCGGCGCCGTGCTCCTCGCCGCGGTCGACGACCCCGCCAGGGATCTCGATCGTGACGCCGGAGTTGCCGAAACGGAATTGACGCACGACCACCAGGTGTCGCTCACGCGTGAGCGCGACGACGTTGCACCACGTCGGTGTCTCCAGCACGGTGCGCTTCAGGTCGGCCTGCGTGCGCGGGTTGGTGAGCGTGTCGAAACGCACGCGGCAGATCATCAAGTCCGGCCCGTACTCGCGCGCAACGAGCGGCCAGGGGCGCGGGGCATCGCTTTCGTTCATCGTGCTGGCAGTGTAGGCAGCGCGCGACTTGTTTCCGACACAAGCGTCTCTTGGCGCGCCGCGCGGCGTCGCGCTACCGTTCAGCGGATGAGCACCCTGGCGTTGTCGGCCGATGAAGCGCGTCGCCGTCGGCCGGGCTACGTGGCGCTGGTCGCGGTCCAGTTCTTCTTCGGGTTGTTCCCGCTGTTCGGCAAGCAGGCCTTCCAGCACTTCTCACCGCGTGCGGTGGGGGCCTGGCGCATCCTGTTCGGTGCGGGAGTGCTGGCGCTGCTCGCCTTCGCGATCTACGGGCGCCGGGCTTGGCCCGACGGTCGTGATTGGGCGCGGCTCGTAGCCTGCGCGCTGCTGGGAATCGTGCTCAACATGTTCCTGTTCCTCGAGGGTCTCGAGCGATCCACGGCGGTCAACACCGCGCTCCTGCTGCCGCTGATCCCGGTGTTCACGGCGATCGTTGCGATCGCCCTGCGCGCGGAGCGCTTCGACCGCGGTCGGGCGCTGGGCATGGGCTTGGCGTTCCTTGGCGCCAGCGTGGTGTTGTTGCAGCGTGGGCCGGATACGTCGAGTTCGTACCTGCTGGGCAACTCGCTCGTGATCCTCAACGAGATCTGCTACGCGGTGTACTTGGTGATCGCGCGGCCGCTGCTCTCGCGCTATCCGCCGCTGGTCGTCATCACCTGGGTCTTCGTGCTCTCCCTGTGGGCCGTGCCGCTGTTCCTCGCGGGCGACGCCGAGTTGTCGCCGGGAGCAGCGAGCGCCCGCTCGTGGAGCTCGATCGCTTACATCGTGGTCTTTCCGACCGTTCTCGCGTACTTGCTCAACGTCTTCGCGCTCAGCCGCGTCTCGGCCTCGACCACGGCCGCGTTCATCTTCATCCAGCCCCTGATCACGATCGTCGGCGGCCTGGTCTGGCTCGGTGAGAGCTTGCCAGCGAATTTCCTGTTGGCCACCGCGCTCACCTTCGGTGGTGTTTGGATCGTCGCCCGTCGGCCCGCCGTCAAGCCACTCGAGCCACTGCTTGCCGAGGCCGGCGCAGCCCAATCGCGTGCTCGCGAGTGAGTCGAACGCCGCGGGCTCGGGCTGACCGCCGGCCGACGCAACGGACAAACGCGAGCCGGCACGGGTGAATGGCGCGCGGTGGACACTAGACTGCGCACCGCCATGCACGTCCCGCAGGTACCCGATTCGTCCAAGATCCGCTTCCGCACCAAGCTCCGCACGCGCTGGTCCGACGAAGACAACCAGAACGTGCTCAACAACGCGGTCTACATGACGCTGTTGGAAGAAGGCCGGCACGCCTATTTCGGGAAGCTCGGCCTGCTCGAGGCCAATCACTTCGCGTTCCTGCTGGCACAGACCAACATCCGCTTCCTCGCGCCGGGCCGAGGTGGTGTGGAGATCGAGGTCGAGTTGCTCACCACGCACTTGGGTCGCACCTCGTTCCAGCAGAGCTACCGCATCCGCGAGTCGCACGGCGGGCGTGTGTGGTGCGAGGCGGAGGCGGTCTGCGTGGTGTACGACGCGCACTCCAAGGACAGCGCACCGTTGCCCGTGCACTTCCGCGCCGCGATCGCGGAATTCGAAGGCTTGGCGTGAAGCGGCTGGCGCGCGGGCGACTCGGCGGGATCACGGTCAGGGCACGAACGTGAGGCTCGCGGTTGCGGCGCGGCCGGGGCTTCGCTCGGCTTCGGCGCGCACGTCCCGTCGCCAGCTCCTGGATACGCGTTGGTGTGGACGACCGCGATCACCAGGCGTGGCGTGAAAGCGAGCATTTGCCGGGAGCCGAGTCGTTTGGGACGCCCAGGAGTCATGGCTGCCGCCGAATCGGCTCCCACGCCGCGCTCCTCGAGCGAGTTCGCTTCGGGAAGGATCTCCAGGCCGGCACTGTCTGCTGACCCGCGAGCGCTGACGACAGCGGCCTCGCGCCCTTCCGCGCGTCGGTCGCGCGCGTCCGGTGAGTGGCTCGATCGAACCTCACCTCCCGGCGCGCCTGCGGGCAGACCGTGGGGTGCGCTCCCGTGTGCGTCCTCGTGAACGGCGGCACTCGCCCGCGCACAGCTCTAGCTCAAGCGACGCGAGCGACGCACGCGGCGTCCATCGAGCTCGCGCCCAACGGCCGTCGGGCGCTCGATCAGGGGACGCGCGCCGGCGGCAGCGGCTCCCCAGCCGTGACCGTCGGCAACCAGGTCCGCGCGGGCCGCGTGTTCCACTCGCGGCGCCACGCGCGGTGCTCGGCGTCGTCGGGGAAGCGCTCTCCGGCGCCGTAGGGGTACGCGCTCATGCCGTGGAACGGCAAGGGCTCGACGAACAGCGCCTCGACCGTGTTCGGGTCGCGGTCCTTCGCCCAGCCATCGAGGAACACCAGGTAGTCGCGTGTCCACCCTTCGCGCACCGGCGGCAGCTCTCGCGCGTCGAATCGCACAGTCAGCGCGTCGCCGGCGCCCATGATCACGAAGCGGTCGTCGATGTGCTGCAGCAACGGCAAGACCGGGCCGAGCTTGGTGTAGCTGCCGGGGTGTTGATCCCAGCGCGGCTGCCAGGCGATGCGCTCCCAATCGAAGCGTTGCGGTTGGTCGGGCAGCGCGGAAATCTCGGGGTCGCTGAATCCGCGCTCCCACAGTTCCGCTGCAAGCGGCTCGAGCGAGCGGATCTCGCGCGGAGCGTCGTCGCCGTCGGTCGCGAGCCGGATCGCATCCCAGTACAGGCGCAGCGTGCTGAACAGGCGCAGGCGCGGATCTCCGCGGTCGAGCAGCGCGCTGACGTCGATCACCATCGACTTGGTCTTGCCCGCGGGGAAGCCGATCGGAGGACCCGTCGGCTTCCAGCCGCCGGCTCCGTCGGGCACTTGCAGCAGCGGCGGCACGAACTCCTGCTCGGGATCGCGCGCGCTCGCCATGTTGACGCTCGCGTCGGTCCAATAGAACCAGCCGGTCAGGACCAGGCGCAATTGCTGCGCGTCGCGCAGCGCCTCCTTGTCGAAGGCGAGCTCGAGGAAGTGGGGTGTGGCGAGACCGAGGAATTGACTCGGCGCCGGTTGGAACGGCGCGGCGTACACGTCGTCGATCGCCGACAGCGCTTGGGACCAATCGCGACCATCGCTGCCCACGGCACGCGGCGCGAGCGGCGCGCGCACGCTGTGCAGATGCTCCGCGGGGAACGGTGGGAAACAGAACAACTCGTTGGGATAGACCTCGACCGCAGATGGGTGATCGACCACGTCGAGCCGAATGCGATCGAGGTAGGTCACTTCGCGCAGCTCCTCGGTGAACTGCAGCTCGTAAACGCCGTCCTTGGGCACGAGTTGGTCCCCGCGCACCAGCACGAACTCGTCGTGGTCGGGCGGCACGAGCATGCCCGGTGCCATCGGCAGTCCGAGCGGCGTGATGCCGAGCACGTCACTGATGAACTCGTACTCGCTTCCGTTCCAGGTGTAGAGGAAGGGACACGATCCGACGAGTCCTTCGTTCTGCTCCAGCAGGCTCGCGGTCGAGGCGCGGTTTCCCAGGTCGCGGCGCAACTCGTATTGCACGACACCGTTGGGCCAGGTGACGCGCACCAGGTCCATCTCCTTGCGGTCCCCGACGCCGCACAGCGTCGCTTCGCCGCGCCAGAACACGCGGCGGTACATGTCCTGCGCGCGCAGCTCGACGACCGCGCCCACTCCGCGCCGATTGTCCTTTTTTCCGCGGAATCCCAGGCGAACAGCACCGTTGCCGCCGCTCGTCCCGCGTTGGATCTCGAGTCCGCCTGCGCCGATCGCGAGCGCATCCCAAGCGAGATCGCCGTCGAGGTCCTCGACCAGCCGCGGCTCACGGGCGAGCGCCAGGTCGACGCCCGCGGACACACTCTGCCCCAGCGCGAGCTGGCCGCGCAAGCGCGCGCCATCGGGGCCGGGGCGCGACCACAGCAGGTCGAGCGCTCCGTCGAGGTCGAAGTCGAGCGCGAACACGTTCCGCACCAGCGAGAGCTCTCCAGCGCCGCGCGCCGCAAGCTCCGGGAGCTCGGGCAAGGCGTAATTCGCCGCGCGGTTCCAGCGTCCGCTGAGCTGCGCGACGTACAACTCGCCCGCGCTGGTCCACACGTCCGGTAGGCCGTCTCCGGTGACGTCGGCCACGATCGGCTCGGACGCGCCCACACGGATCTCCGCGGCGCGTGCGCTCTCGTCGGCGAACTTCCCGCCGCGCAAGTTGCTCGCGAGGAACGAGCCATCGGCGCCGATGAGCCACAGGTCGACGTCTTGGTCGGTGTCGAAGTCCTCGGCGATGCACCATTCGAAGGCTCGACCGCGCGGCAGTCCGGCCTCGAGCGTGACATCGCTGAAGGTGCCCGCGGGATCGCCGGACGCTGCACCGTCGTTGCGCAGCAGCGCGGCGCCGAAGGAACCGACGAACAAGAGATCGAGGTCGCCCTCGTGGTCGAAGTCGATGGCCAGCGCGTCGCTCGGGGCCCCGGCGAGCGCGGGCAGGCGTTTGTCGCTCTCACTCCAACGAACGGCGCCCGTGGCGATCTCACGCTGGCCGCGCAGGAGACTCAACGCGCCTTGGCGCACGCACACGAAGTCGAGCACGTCGTCGTCTTTCGAGCCGTCGAGGTCGAGCGCGACGACGCATTCCGTGGGCCCGCCGGCGAGCGCCTGGGCCGTCCACGTGAACTCGGAGCCCTGGAGCCCGAGCCACGATCCGCGCTCACCCCAGCCCAAAAGGTCGAGGTCGCCGTCGTTGTCGACGTCCGCAGCGAGCACGCCGTTCGCTCCTGCGAACTCGGGCAAGATCGTCTGGGCGGCCGCGAACGTCGGCAGCTTGCCGGTGCCGCTGGCGTGCGAGCCACTCGGCCGCGGGAAGGCGATGCGCCCGAAGTTGCCCATGTCGAAGTCGTTGTCCTTGGGCTCGGGAACCTTGCGAGCCTTCAAGGCGCTGTGCTCGCCGAGCAAGCGCTCACCCTCGCTCTCGCGCTCGCTCTGGATCAGGTGCAGGCCGAGCTTGTAGATCGCGGGCATGTACCACGAGCCGGCGTTGTCGATGCCGCGGTCGACGACTTGGCGCAGCAGGCGCTCGTATTCCGCGGGCGCGCTCTGTTGCACGGAGTTGATCAACTTGAACCGCGTGGGGAGGTCGTCGGGCGCGAGCTCGAGCACGCGGCGGTAGTGCACTTGCGCCGTCTGCATGTCGCCATCGAACTCGGCGACGCGCCCGAGGTTGTACTGCAAGCGCGCATCGCTCTCGCCGGCGCGTGCCGCTCGGGCGAGCAACTCGCGCGCGAGGTCGGCTTTGCCTTGCGCCAGCCGAATGCACGCGCCATCGATCAGATCCGTGGGCGTCGCGTCCGAGCGCTCGATCAGAGGCTCGAGCGCTTTCCAGGCGGCGTCGCGGCTGTCCTTGGCGAAGTTCGCGGCCGCCAACTCGCGTGCGAGCTGCTCCGCCGGCGCGGGCGTGGCGCTCGAGCGCCGCGGCGGGCCGTCGCAGGCAGCGAGCAGACTGGCGAGGACCAGGGACACGACGCGCGGAGCGTGGGGGACTTGCATCGGGGTGTTCGACGTGCTTCGTCGAGCTCCAGCGATTAGAACAGGCGCGTGGAGCGCTCTCAAACGCCGCGCGTGGTCCTGCTGGGCGCCAGCAACGTCGCGCTGGGTCTGCTCGATGCGACCGATGCTGCCCGCGCGAAGCTCGCGGCTCCCGTCGAAGTGCTGGCGGCCTGCGGCCACGGCCGCTCCTACGGAAGCTCGGCGAAGTTCCTGACGCGCACGCTCTGCAGCATCGACGGCTGTGGACTGTGGGCGGCGTTGGAGCGCCTGCCTCGGGCGCGGACCTGTGCCGTCGTGACCGACTACGGCAACGACATCGCCTTCGGATTCGGGCCCGAGCGCAGCGCCGGTTGGCTCGAGCGCGTGCTCGACCGGCTCGCAGCGCACGGCGCGGAAGTCGTGCTCACGGGTTTGCCGCTCGCCGCGCTGGAGCGCATCGGTCCGATCCAGTTCAGGTTCTGGAAGAGCGTGTTCTTTCCCACGCGCCGATTCACGCGCGAGCGGGTGCTGGCCGAGGTGCGCGAGCTCGATGCGCGGGTGGGCGAGATCGCGCGGCGACGTGGCCTGGCCAAGCTCGACCCACGGCTCGCGTGGTACGGCTTGGATCCGATCCACATCGCGCGCGGGCAGCGCCCACAGGCATGGGGTGCCTACGTCGGCGCGTGGAGCGGCGCGCAGGCACGCGCCGTGTCACGCGCCGCCCTGCGCGGTCGTCTGTGGCACGAGCGTGTGCGTGTCCTCGGCATGGAAGTGGGTCGTGCGCAGCCCTGCGCGACACTCTCCGATGGCACGACTTTCTCGCTCTACTGAGCGACAGCGCTTTGGAAAGCCCGGCGTTCTTCCGAAATACTACGGACATGTCCCACGCCACCGAATCGGCGCCGCACGCTCACCCCGAGGCGGCTGGAGATCAGCACGCGGCCGCGCACGAGCCCAGGGACTCGACGCCCTCGACCAAGCGAGCCCGGGAACGGCGCGCGATCGTCGTCGGTGCGAGCTCGGGCATCGGCGAGGCCTTGGTTCGGCAGCTGTGCGCCGAAGGTGTCGACGTGGTCGCGCTCGCGCGTCGCAGGGAGCGGCTCGAGGAGCTGGCTCTGAGCTGCGGCGGGAGCGCCGGGCGCGTGATCCCTTGCGCGCACGACGTCAGCGATTTCGCTGCCGTTCCACAGCTCTTCGAAGCCTTGGTACGCGAGCTGGGCGGGCTGGATCTGTTCGTGTTCGCCAGCGGCCTCATGACCGAGGTCGGTCCGAACGAGTTCGACACCGCCAAGGACCTCGAGATGCTCGCGGTCAACCTCGGCGGCTGCGTGGCCTGGACCAACGAGGTCGCCAAGCTGTTCCGCACGCAGCGCTCCGGCGTGATCGTCGGCATCAGCTCGATCGCCGGAGAGCGCGGTCGCAAGGGCAACCCGGTCTATGGAACGTCCAAGGCCGCGATGAACCACTATCTCGAGGCGCTGCGCAATCGCTTGGCCGACTTCGACGTGCACGTGTGCACGATCAAGCCCGGCTTCGTCGAGACCGCGATGCTCGCGGCCGCGCGCGCCCAAGGCCGCTCGATCAAGGGCGCGATCACGCCCGAAGCCGCGGCGAAGTCGATCCTGCGCGCGGCGCGTGCGCGACGCAACGAGGTGTTCGTGCCGTTCAAGTGGACGCTGGTGGCCGCGGTGATCCGCAACATCCCCTCGTTCCTGTTCAAGGGCATGAACATCTGAGCGCCATGCAGAACTTCGCGGTGCGGCAGCGTGGGGACGTGGCGAGCTCCTTCGAGTACGTCGAAGGCTGGGGAATGGCCATCGGGGCTCACGCGCGCGTGCTGCGTCCGCGTTCGACCGAGGAAATCCTGCGCGCTTTCGAGTTGGCGCGCCGCGACGGTGTGTCGCTGGCGCTGCGCGGCGGAGGCAACAGCTACGGGGACGCGAGTGTCAACGAACGTGGGTACGTGCTCGACATCTCGCGCATGGACCGCGTGCTGGCCTTCGACCGCGAGAGCGGCGTCGTCGTGGCCGAGCCGGGCGTGACGATCGAGAAGCTGTGGAAGACGATCCTGCCCCACGGCTTCTGGCCGCGTGTGGTCAGCGGGACGATGTTCCCGACGCTCGCTGGAGCCCTGGCTGCCAACATCCACGGCAAGAACAACTTCGCCGTCGGGACGATCGGTGATGCCTGCCGGGAGTTCGACATCGTGCTGCCGACCGGGGAGTTGCGCACGTGCTCGCGCGAGCGCAACGCTGACCTGTTCCACGCCGCCATCGGCGGCTTCGGATTGCTGGGCTGCTTCAGCCGTATCGTGCTCGAGACCAAGCACATCTACAGCGGCAACGTGCGCGTCCGCGGCATCAGCACGCGCAACCTGCGCGAGATGATGCAGTATTTCGAAGCGAACAAGACGCGCGCCGACTACCTCGTGGGCTGGATCGATTGCTTTCCGGGCGGCGACGACAGCGGCCGCGGGTTGATCCACGACGCGGAGTACCTGAAGCCTGGCGAGGACGCGCATCCGGAGGACACCTTGCGCATCGCCCACCAGGAGTTGCCCGCGAACATCATGGGGCTGTTCCCCAAGTCGCAGGTGTGGCGCATCCTGTCACTGTTCAACACCGACCTGGGCATGCGCTCGATCAATGCGGCCAAGTACGTCGCTGGCATGCTCGAGGGCCTGGGCGAGCCGTACCTGCAGTCGCACGCGGGATTTTCGTTCCTGCTCGACTACGTGCCCAACTGGAAGTGGGCCTACGGCCGCCAGCGCGTCGATCGCGGGTTGATCCAGTACCAACCGTTCGTGCCCGATGCGGTCGCGCACGAGGTGCACACCGAGCTCCTGGCGCGCTGCCGCAAGGTCGGGCAGGTGCCCTATCTCGGCGTGTTCAAGCGCCACCGGCCCGACCCCTTCTGGTTGACGCACGCCGTCGATGGTTGGAGCTTCGCGCTGGACTTCAAGGTGACTCCGACGCGCCGCGCGCAGTTGTGGAAGTTGTGCGACGAGCTGACCGAGGTGGTGATCGCCGCTGGTGGTCGCTTCTATTTCGCGAAAGACGCGGTCGTCGCGGCGGAGGACACCGCGCGCTTCCTGCCGCACGACAAACTCGCGGCCTTCGCCAAGCTCAAGCGCGCGTGCGACCCGGAGACCTTGCTCGACGGCAATCTCTACCGCCGCGCGTTCCGCGACTGGCTGGTCGCGAGCTAGTCGTTGAACTCCGCGTAGCGTTGCGCGGCGTCGACTTGCACGATGCGGTCCTCCTCGGCGATCCAAGCCGAGAGCTTGCCGCCCCAGACGCAGCCCGTGTCCAGCCCGCGCAGCCTGGAGCGCAACACCAGGTTCATGCGCGCCCAGTGGCCGTACACGACCGTGCGCTTGTCGCCGACGCGCGAGTCGAACCAGTGCTCGAACCACGGTCGAAACGGCTGTCCCGTTGGCGGTGGGTCGGTCTGCGCCTGCGTGCCGTCGCGCGCCGTGTAGCGCGCCCGAGTCGCGAAGTCGATGCGCGCGTCGAGCTCGAGTGGGTCCAGCCCGCGCAACTCGGCCTCGGGGTCGGCCCAGGCCGGGTGGAGCGCTGCGTGGACCAGCCACACGTCGTCCCACTTGCGCACGAAGGGCAGGCTCGCGAGCCACGCGAGCAACTCACCGCGATCGGGGGCGTGCAACACGCCCTCGATCGTGTCGCCCTCGCGCAGCGCACGCTTTCCCGCCGCCACGCGCAGCAAGTGGACGTCGTGATTTCCGAGCACTCCACCAGCTCCCAGGGCGCGCAGGACGCGCAGCGCGCCGAGGGAATCGGGCCCGCGATTGACCAGGTCACCGACGGGCTGCAGCTCATCGCGCGCCGGATCGAACGCGAGCTTCTCGAGCAAGCGCTCGAGCTCGACTCGGCAACCTTGGATGTCCCCGACGAAGATGCGGCGTGCCACGGCGAGAGCGTAACGGGCGACACCCGCGATGGAAGTCCGGCCCCGCGCAACACACAATGACCCCATGGAGCGCACGACGAGCACACCGACAGCGCGCGGCTGGCGCGTCAACGGAATGGTGTTCGTGTTGGCGTTGGTCGGAATCGGCTTGGGCGCGACCGCCGTGCTGTACCGCTGGCGCGCCTCGCAGTTGGGCGATGACTTTCGCCGGACGCGCGCGGAGATGCCGGTCGATCCGTCACTGCGGCTCGAGCGCTGGATCGAGTACGGAGCGCCCTTGATCCACCAGCGCCTGGTGCAGTTGCGCTACGGCCCCGATCAGCGCTGGCTCTTGACGCACACCATCGCTGTCGAACGCAACAGCCCAGCCCAGGAGGTCTGGGGCGTCGACTTCAGCGGCCTCGCGCCTTCGGTCGTCCGTCGCGAGGGCTTGGATGTGGTCATTTCGCTGCCGCGTCCGGAGCGCCTGGGCCAAGGAGCGATCGGAGGCGACATGGCCCGCAACGTGCCCAACTTCGCTCCGGGTTCGACCGTCGACGCCGAAGCGCGCGCGCGCGGCATCGTCGAGTGGAGCATCGAGAAGCTGGTGACTGCGCTGCACCGCGACATCCCGCAGGCGCGGATCGTCGTGCGCTTCGGCGAGGAGCGCGTCGGCGATGGCTGAGCCCGCGCGCGCAGAACCCGGTCCGCTGCGCTCGATCGCCGCCCTGCTCGCGATCGCGCTGGCGCTGGTGTATCTCAGCAACGTGGGCCAGGGCACGTTCGAGCTCGTCCCCGACGCGGCGCCGTTGTTCGGCAACCTGGACGAGGTCGTGGCCAGTCTCGTCCTCTTCTGGGGAAGCTTGACGCTGTTTGGAAGGCGCCGCAGCTAGCGGCGGTTCCCGCGCTCAAGCCCGACCGCTCCCCCGCGCGAAAGAACTTCCGAACCACCCGTGCACGCCCAGCCCGATCATTCCAGCGAGCCCACGACCGCTTCCGCGGGCCGCCGCATGCTGGCCTGGGTGGCGGTCGCGGCGTCGGCCGCCGCCATCGACACGCTGTTGGTGCGCGCCGAGTACCACCACCGGCCGCTGAGCGTCGCGCTGTTCGTGGAGTCGGTGCTCCTGTGGTTGGTGTTCACCCTGATCGGAGCGCTCCCGAGCGTGCTCTTCGAGCGCACGGTCCTCCGCCGGCGCGGCCTCTCGAGCGCGTCGATCGTGCGCCTCTTCGCCTGGACCGTGTTGCCGGTCGTGCTCCACTCCTGCCTCGACAGCTACACCAGCCTCGGCGGCAACACCAGCGCGCTGCGCGACTGGCGCCCCTGGGTGCAGAGCGCGGGCGCGGTGTTGGCGCTGGCCGCGGGCGCGGCGCTCGTGACGCGCATCGTGCGCCGTTGGAGCGTGGAGCGCCTCTCGATCGTCGCCGTGGCGGCCGCGTGCGCTTGCGGCTTGGCGATTTCGTTCCACAGCGACGAGACACCCGACGAGCTACGCGCATCCGACGCAGCGCGGCCGAACGTGCTGTGCTTGGTATGGGACACGACGCGCGCCGAGAGCCTGTCGCTGTACGGCCACCCGCGCGCGACGACTCCCAACCTGGACCAGCTCGCCGCCAGCGCCGTGACCTTCACGCACGCGCGCTCCGCATCGGTGTACACGCTGACTTCGCATCTCTCGATGCTCACTGGGGTGTTTCCGTCGCACCACGGGGCGCGCATGACGCGCCAGCGCTTCCATCCGCTCGAGACTCCGACCATCGTGCGCGCCTTGCGCGAGGCGGGCTATCGCACGGGTGGCTTCGTCGGAACCGACGTGCTGCGTGCGCAAAGCGGCATCAGCTTCGCGTTCGAAACCTACGATGACCGCGTCGATCCCTGGGTGACCTACACCCATGCTTGGGCCCTGGTGCACGACCTGCAATCGCTGGCCGCCGGCTGGCTGCCCGCTCTGCGGCAGAATGGACTCCCGCACTGGATCCAGGACTTCCAACGGCCGGCGCGGGAGGTGCTCGACAGCGCGCAGCGCTGGATCGAGAACGGCGACCCGCGTCCGTGGTTTTGCTTCGTCAATCTGTACGACGTGCACTGGCCCTACTTGCCGGAGCCCTCGGCGCGCGAGAAATGGGTCGAGCCCTACGACGGCATCGTCGACGGCTATTCCTTGCGCGGCGACCGCGTCGCGACGCAGAAATACCAACCCCAGGCTCGCGACCAACAACATCTGCGCGAGCTGTACGAGGCCGAGTTGTTCGAGCTCGACTCCGCGGTGGACCGCTTCCTGGGAGCCGTGGATCTCCAGCGCACCGCGGTGGTGCTGACATCCGATCACGGCGAGGCCTTCGGCGAAGGCGGGCAGTACGAGCACGGCAACATCCTGGAGTGCCAGACGCGCGTTCCGCTGCTCGTACGCCCACCCGGAGGTGTCGCTCCGCGCCGCATCGACGCTCCGGTGAGCGGGGTGGACGTCGCGCCGACCTTGCTGGCGCTCGCCGGCCTGGCTCCGGCGAGCCGCATGAGTGGCACCAGCTTGCTGGGCGAACTCGATCCCGCGCGCGCCGTGCTGGTCGAGGACCGCGACCACCCCGACCCGCGGAAAATCAAGCTCGCGCTCTACGAGGGCGGCTGGAAGCTCGTGCGCGAGGGCCTGGGTACGGAGCAGACTTGGCGGCTCTACGACACCTCGATCGACCGTGTCGAGGAGCACGACATGGCCGCGGCGCGCCCCGAAGTGCTCCAACGCATGCGCGAGCGCCTCGAAGCGCTGCGCGGGACCTGGAATGCCAGCGACGAGCGCGACATGGCCAAGGGGGAGGTCGGCAACACCGATGCGCTCAAGGCCCTGGGCTATGCCGAGGGGGTCTCGGAGAGCCACGAGAGGCCCTGAGGCGGGCGCTCGGGCTTGCCGCGGGCGCGCCCAGCGGATAGAACCTTCCGCCTTCGATTCTCGACGCACCCGACCAGGTCGACGGCTCCTCCGACGCTCGGCGACCCCAAACAGGACGCAACCCAAGATGGCCAACTCCCGCTTCAAGAATGGCGGCCCCACGCGGGGTCGCAAGCGCGTCAAGCGCATGGGCATGAACTCCGGCAAGATCCTGGCGCTCGGCCGCCAGAAGAAGCCGCGCCGCGGCCGCGACTACACGCGTCTGTGAGAGCCGCTTCCGCTGCAGCGCGGCACGGGCCGCTGAGCCAGCGGTCGAACCGAGACGGGCGCCGCGAGGTGCCCGTTTGCGTTGGAACGGTGTGGGTCCGTGCGACAGCGGGCGTCGCCGCGCTCGCGCTGGCGAGTTGCGGCGAACCCGGACCCGGGAGTTTCGAGAGCGAGTGCATCGGCTCGGTCGAGGATGCGCGCGCGCCGAGCCTCGAGGTGGGTGCCGATGGAGTCGCGCGGGTCGCGTGGATCGCAGAAGCTCAAGCGCGGCGCGCGCTGCGCTTGGTCGAAGTCGAAGACGGCGAGTGCAGCGAGCCCGTGGAGCTCGCGCTCGGAGTCGACTGGAGCGCGGTTTGGTCCGATGCTCCCGCGCTGAGCGCGGAGGCGGACGGCGACGTGTGGGTCGCGTTCCCCGGGCGCAGCGGCGCCGTGCAGTTGGCGCGCGATCTGAGAGGCGTGCGCCGCGAAGCTCGCACCGACTCCTGGTCGAAGCCCATCGAGCTGCACGAGCTCCCAGAGTTGACCGAGCATGGCTGCGTGTCGCTCGCCGCGCTCGATCCGAGGGGCACTCTCGCGGTGTGGCTGGACGGACGACAACGGGTGAACGGTTCGCAGCGTGGCGCGATGCAACTGCGCGCCCGCGTACTGCTCGACGAGGCGTGTGAGCCCGAGCTCGTGCTCGACGAGCGCGTCTGCGACGGATGCCGCACGAGCATCGCGGTGCTCGACGACGGCTCGGCACTGATCGGCTATCGCGATCGCTCCGCCGACGAGGTGCGCGACATCGCCGTCGTCACTTGGCGAGCTGGGTCGGTGAGCGCGCCGCGCCCGCTGTTCCAGGACGGCTGGCGCATCGCCGGATGCCCGGGGAACGGCCCGAGCCTAGCCGCGCACGGTTCGAACGTCGGAGCGGCTTGGTTCACGCTGGGCGTCGAGAATCGAGCGCGGGTGCAGGTCAGTTTCTCCACCGACCGCGGGATGAGCTTCGACGCTCCCCGCGTGCTCTCGCGCCGCGACACGGATGGCATGGTGTCGGCCGCGATGGATGCGCGCGGGGTGCTATGGGTGACGTGGCTCGAGCGCGTCGATCGCGAGCTCGCGGAGTGGATGCTCGCATGCGTGACGGTGGAGCGCGTCGGAGAGCCTCGCGCGCTCGCCCAGACCGTGCCAGGCCGTGCCGCCGGCTTCGCCCCGTTGGCCGCGCGCGGGGACGAGTTGCTCTTCGCTTGGCTCGCGCCACAGCAACCTCCGGAGCTGCGGCTCCACGTGCTGCGCGGGCTCGACGCGCTGCGTTGAGCTCCGCGCGCGCTCCCGGGCGCTAGTGGAACAGGTAGCGACCGATGGTCGCGCCAATCCACAGTGCGGCGATTCCGAAGCTCAGCTCGAGGACGCGGCACAGCGTGTGGGCGAGGAAACGCGACATGCGGGACTCCTGGCGGAGGGGGACGTTGGGCTCCGTGCTCCTCGGTCCGTAGGTCGCTGCGCGCGCGGTGCACGCGAATCGAAAATCTCGATGCGTAGTCCGCCCTGGAGGCGGTGCGTAGAGCGCGTCAGGCCGGGCTGGACCAGTGCGCTTGCCACTGGCCAAAGTGGTCCGCGCCCTCGGCCGTGCACTGCACGATGTCCTCCAAGCGCACCCCGTACTCCCCGAGCACGTACACGCCGGGCTCGTTCGACAGGGTCATGCCGGGCGCCAGCTCGACTTGGCTGCCGCCGTCGAAGTACGGATCCTCGTGGCCTTCCACACCGATGCCGTGGCCCAGTCTGTGGGTCAGCGCGCGGTAGCCCGCGCCGAAGCCGCGCTGCTCGAGCACCGCGCGAGCGCTTGCGTCGACCGCCGAGCAACGCACGCCCGGACGGATGGTCTCGAACGCTGCGCGCTGGGCCTCGCGGACGGCGAACCAAGCGCGCTGCTGCGTCTCGCTCGGCTGGCCCTCGACGCACCAGGTGCGCGTCGTGTCGCTCTGGTATCCGTGGTAGCTGGCCCCGGTGTCGACCAGGAGGAAATCGCCCGGCTGGAGCTCGACCGTGTGGTTGTCGCCGTGCGGATAGGCGGCCGCGGCCCCGACCAGCGCCAAGCACCATGGATTGGTCATCCCGAGCTTTTGGTGCGCGAGCGCCATTATCGCGGAGACGTCGTCACCGGTCATGCCGACGCGCACGTGGCGCGCGACGGACGCGATCGCGCGTTGCGTGAGCTCGCTCGCGGCGCGCAGCAGCCGCAGCTCGTGCTCGTCCTTGACCCCGCGCAGATCCACCAAGACCGATCTTCCCATGGTCACGCGCTCGGCCCCGAACGCGGCGCGCAGTTCCTCCGGAATGAAGCAGCGTGTCGCGGGATCGATGGCGATGCGCGACACGCGCCGTGCATTCAACTGCGAAGCGAGCGGCGCCCAGGCGTACTCGTGCTCTTCCCACGTCGCCAAAGCGCCACCCGCCGAGTCGGGACGCGCCAGCGCCAGCTTGGCCTTCTCGGCCTCGAACGCCGGGCAGATCCAAAAGTGCGTTCCGTCGGCCAGGACCACGAGTCCGAACGCGCGTTCCGACTTGCCCCACGAGAATCCAGTGAGGTAGCTCATCGTCGGCCCGCCCTCACAGAAGTACGCGTCACATCCGTGGCGCTCGAGCAGGCGCCCCAGGCGCAGACGCCGGGCGCGACGCTCCTCTGGGCCGATCGGCGCGTGGAGAGCGCGTTGGTCGCTGAGGTCGTCGAACAGATCCTCGAGACGCTCCGCCCGCTCTGGCTCCGCCGTGCGCGCTGGTGAAGTGCACGCGCCGAGGGCGCCGGCACCTGCGAGTTGGGCGGAGAGCGCGAGCAATTCACGGCGCGAAGTCGAGTTCGGCATGCGCGGAAGCGTAGTGACCCACGCCGCAGCGGGAAAGGTGGATGGACCAACGGCGCTCGGGTGAATCTCGCGTGCGACGAGAGAGTCGCGCTTGCGCCACGCCGAGAGGAACTCGAGGTCTCGACGCCCGGCGCCTTCGAGCGACGGCGCTTCAGACGTGCCGAGCGCGCGTGTCGTCGGTTCCGCCCGAGCTCTTGGCGCGAGCCAGCGCCCGCAACCCGACGCAGAGCTTTCAGCGCTCGCGGTCGCGAAGCGGCGGGGCCGGCGGGTGTGCGGCGCTGCCCGGGGCCTCCACGCGCTGGCGCAGCACCTCGCGCACCAGCTCCGCGCGCAGGAATCCCGTGTCGGCGTGCCCGATGTCGCTGCTTTCCAGAGTCGTGCGCGCGGCGTGCTCCGCCAGCCACGCGCCGGAAATGGACGTGGACCAGCTCAGTTGGACGTGGCGCTGCTCGCTCACGAGGCGCTTGTCGTCCGGCTCGGAGGCGCCACTGGAGTCAAGGCGCTCCCAAATGGCGCAGCATGAAGCGCTCGATGCGGCGGTATTCGTCCAGCCAGTGCATGCCGTCGCTGAATCCGTGTCCCTGACTCGGGTAGAGCATCGCCTCGAAGTCGAGCCCGAGATCGATCAACTTCTCGATCAGCCGCACCGAGTCCTGCACGAACACGTTGGTGTCCAACATGCCGTGCAGGATCAACAGCGGATCGCGCAAGCCGTCCGCCAGGTCGATCGGCGAGCAACGTCGGTAGTCTTGCTCGTGCTCGGACGGGCGTCCCAGGCGCGGTTGCGTGTAGCCCGGATGGTATGTGCGCCAGTCGGTCACCGAGCGCAGCGCGGCGCCCGCGGCCCAGCGCTCGGGCTCGGTGAACAGCGCCATCAAGGTCAAGAACCCGCCGTAGGAGCCGCCGTAGCATGCGACGCGTGCTGGATCGATCACTCCGCGCAGCGAGAGCTGGTCGACGACGGCTGCGATGTCCTGGAGCTCCAACTTGCCGAGTTGGTACTGCACGTCGGTACGGAAGCGCTTGCCGTAACCCGCGCTGCCGCGGTAGTCGACATCGACGACGACGAAGCCGAGCTCAGCGAGACGCGAGTGGAACAGCATGTTGACCGCGTACTCGCTCATCGAGTCGGTCACGTTCTGCAGGTACCCGGCACCGTGGATGAACACGATGCACGCGCGCGCGCGGTCTGGAGTCTCGAGCGCCGTCGGGCGCGGCAGGTAGACATGGGAGTGGACCTCGGTTCCATCGGGGGCTCGCGCGCGGAGCTTCGCCGGCCGGATCCAAGTGTGCTCGAGGTAGGCGCTGCTGGTCGTCCACGAGACTCGCCGCGCGGCCAGGCGCGCCTCGCTGTCGAGCGCGTACAACTCGGCCGGAACGCCCAGCTCGGAGTGGGAGAACACGATGCCCGGTCCGGCGCGCCCCACGAGCAGGTCCGTGTTCATTCCTTGCGGCGCATCGAGCCATTCCATGCCTTGTTGGCGCACGACGCCGAGCTCGCGCCGTGCGGGATCGGCTCTGCTGGCGATGAACACGATCTGACCGTCGTCTCGTTCGGAGAAGCTCGAAACCTCGCCTTCGACTTCGGTCAGTTGCTCGAGCTCTCCGGTCTCGACGCGCACGGCGAACAACTGGCACCGATCAGGCGTGGTGCAGCTCTCGACGCACTCGGAGGCGAGCAGCATTCGCGTGCCGTCCTTCGACCAGCGTGCGCCACCACCGGGGCCGCCGACCCAGCGTTCGTCGCGCTCGACCAGCACCAGCTTGGGGCCACTTTCCTCCCAGACCCAGGTCTCGACCGTTCGGAAATCGGCGGCGGTGCGGCGCAGCAACAGTCGCGTCGGCCCGCGTGGGGCCCAACCGACGACGTTCACCGTTCCGCGGTCGTCTCCTGGCCATTGCAGCGCGCGGCGCGAGCCGTCGGTCGTGCTCCAGATCCATGGCTTGCGTGGCGGAGAGAGAGCATCGGCGAGCTCGCGCCGAGCTTCGCGCGTCGACACGCGCTGGGTCAGATAGTCGGGCACCAGCGTCGGCTCGGGCTGACCCGTGCGGTCGACCTCGAAGGCGAACACGAAGCGTCCATCGGGGGACAGGTCGACATTCTCGCGCGAGCTGAGCTCGTCGAAGCCCTCGAGATGCGTCTTGCTGCCGTCTCGGGCGCGCCAGATGTGCGCTGTGACTTGGGTGGTCGAGCCATCCTCCGCGGTCCGCGCCAGAGAGCCGAACTGCTTGCCGAGCCCGAGGAACACGCTGTGGTCTTGATTGGTCTCGACCTCGCCGATCTTGGGCGCCAGCTCGCGCGTCAGGCAGCTCGCGGACGCGAGAGCGAGTGGCCAGGTGCTCGGCTCGCCCAGCGGAAACGAAAACAGCTCGCCCTGGGCGCGCACGAGGAGCTCGCGATCGTCTTCGGAGAACTCGAGCACACTCACCTCGCCCAAGCGCCGCGGTACCGTGGGCGTCGCGGACTCGGGCGGCTCTTCCGCACCGGCGGTGTCGTCGCTGCTTTCTGCGCCGTCGCGGTAGAGCACGGAACAGAGCGGCGTCGCGCCGGCGTCGGGCCAGTCGAGCACGACCAGTGCGCGCTCCCAGGCGAGCGCCAGCCGATGGCCGCGCCGGCTCCAGGCCTGGGCGCCTGGCTGTGGTGCTTTCCAGTCCGTCAGGTCGCTGACCACGGTTGGCTCGGCGCGCTCGTGGCGGGCGCGCTCCAGGCGCTCGAGCAGTGCGCGCAACGAACTCGAGGAATCCAGCTTGCTCCACGGGTGCTCCACGTCGATCCAATGCAGCCCGTGGTTCTCAGCCAGCTCGAACGCTCCGTCGCGTCCGCGTGCGATTCCTCGCCACTCGACCAGAGCGATCCGACCGTCCGCCGAGAGCGAGCGCACGCTGGGCTCTCGGCCATGGATCCCGGGGATGCGGAAGATGTCCTCGAGCGCCGGGGCCGCTGCGGAACCTTCGCGCGAAGCAGCAGGGGGCGCCGTGACGGATGTGCACGCGGAGAACGCCCCGAGGATCAGGGCGCGGACGAGGACACGCTGGGGCGAGGTCATGGGAGGTCAAGCTACGCCGCCGCGGCGCTCGAGCGAAAGCGTCGCCGCGCACGAGTTTGGTTTCAGAGCCACGAGGGAGGCGGACGAAATCCTGGCCCGTGGACCCCAGCACGAGCGACGCCCCCCAAACCCAAGCGCCGACCTCGACACCGACCCTGCTAGCCGCGCAGGCCGACGCCGCGCCGGTCGAGCATGCGGCGCCGGTCGCGACGGTGTACCCGCTCGGGTTGCGGCGCACGCGCTCGCGGGCGCGGACGATCGCGAGCGCGGTGGCACAGTTCAGCGTGCTCGCCGTACTCGCTTACTTGTGCTTGTTCAACCTCTCGGTCGTACGCGGGAGCTCGATGGCTCCGCGGATCCACGATGGTGATCGCATCCTGATCGACCACTTCTCGTACGTCTTCGGCGACGTGCAGCGTGGCGACATCGTCGTGCTCAAGTACCCGCTCGATCCCTCCGTCGACTACATCAAGCGCGTGATCGGCCTGCCGGGGGACGAGATCGTGCTCGAGGACGGCGTCGTGTGGGTCAACGGACGTCGCCTCCAGGAACCCTACGTCGCCGAGCAGGATCCGTTCTCGCGCGTCCACCTGGTGGTGAAGCCCGCGCACTTCTTCGTGCTCGGAGACAACCGGCCGCGCTCCTGTGACTCTCGCGAGTTCGGGCTCGTGCCGCAGGACTACATTCGCGGCTGCGTCGAGGTGCGCGTCTGGCCGCCGAGTCGGGCGGGCTCGATCGACTCGCTCTGAAGCTGGGGCGGGCGCGCATCGCACGCAGACCTGCTGGAGCGTTGCCGAGGTTGCTTCAACACACCAAGCGCGGGCCGTAGAGTCTGCGCCATGAGCGCGCCTCTCGAGAAAGTCGCCCTGGTCGCCGGCGGTGTGCGCGGGCTGGGGCTGGCCTGCGCACGCTCGCTCGCCGAACGCGGAGATCGCGTGCACATCACTTATCGCGGCTCGCACGCAGCGGCGCGCGAGCTCGAGGCCGTGTTCCCCGGTCGTGTGCACCGTTCGGACGCGCTCGTGTCGGCGGATTGGGCGCAACTCGTGGCGACTCTCCGCGCGAGGGACGACCGGCTCGACCACTTCGTGCACGCCGTGGGCGAGTATGTCCACGGGCCGCTCGAGCACGCGAGCGCGGCCGAGCTGCGGCGAATGCTGGCGAGCAACGTCGAGAGCGCCTACGCCGGTTTCGAGGCCGTGCGGCCGTTGTTGCGCGCCTCGCGGGGCAGCGCGGTGTTCTTCGGTTGCTCGGGCATCGACGGTGTGCGCGCGCGGCGCGACGCGGCACTGTACGCGGCGTCGAAGACAGCCCTGGCGGTGCTGGTGAAGTCCTGGGCAGTCGAGGAAGCTCCACATGGAGTGCGCGTGAACATGGTCACGCCGGGGCATGTTCCGCACGCCCATGCATCGGACGACACCAAGGACCCGGCGCTGTGGTCGCGCATTCCGATGCAGCGCCCCGGTGCGCCCGAGGAAGTCGCGGGCGCGGTGCGCTGGCTGTGCTCGAGCGAGGCGAGCTACACCACTGGAGCGCTGCTCGACGTCGGCGGCGGATTCATGCTGTAGTCGCTGCGCGCGCTTCGGCTACGGCGCGGCCCGAGGTTTCGGGAGGCCAGCGCGAAGTTGTCGATTGCGGCCGAAAAAGGGCACTTTTCTTCGGGGCTGGGACGCGCTCGCCGGCTGCGGCTGGGGGTTCCCGCGGGCGGTGAACGGCAGTCTGCGCACGCGGAGGAACTGCTCCCAGTCTCCCGACCTCCACGGAGGATCTCGCCATGACGCTCCACAAGTTCCCGCACCGTCTCCTCGCTCCGCTCGCACTGGCCCTTGCCGCGTTCGCCGTGCCGCCGACCCCCGCACTTCGCGTGGACGATGGCCTGCGTCACTCCGCGCATGGACGCTACGCACAGATCTCACGGCGGGTGACCGTGCTGCAGGGCCTGATGCGCAATGCCGAAGGGCAAGCGACGTTCGACGTGGATGCGCTGCTCAGCGGTCCCGACGAGTCCGGCAATCTGTCGGGGCGCCTGAAGCCGCGCGCATTCGGTGGTGGTCCAGAGTCGCTGTGGGAGTTCGAGTACACGCTGCTGGGCTCTTACGCGCGCGGCAGCGATGGCGTCGTGCGCTTCTTCGCGCGCATCGACCTCGTGGTTCCCAGCGAGGGCGGCTCGATCGTGGTCTCGGCGGGCGAGCTCCAGGGTCGGCTGCTGGCGACCGCTGGCGCGGAGCGCGGGGTCGAGCCGACCGGTGGCGCCGTGGGCTCGCTGCGGACCGCCGACGAGCCTGAGCTCGCGCACGGAGCCTTCGTGGCGCGAGTCACGATGTTCGAGTGATCGCGAAATGCTGACGGGTTCGAATCGGGGAGCGAGGCGTGGAGCCCGCTCCCCAACTACGCGTGTAGGATGCGCAGCGTGTCGAGCCTGTATCTCGAGGATGTCCGGACCTTGCTCTCGAGTCGCGTTCCGCGCCGTGACGCGCCCGCCGGTGTGCCGCAAGCCGCGGTCGCGGTGCTCGTCGTGCCGGCGGCGGACGACGTCGATCTGTTGCTTATTCGCCGTGCGGAGCGAGCGAGCGACCCGTGGTCTGGGCACATGGCACTTCCGGGAGGGCGCAAGGACGAGGACGATCGCGACCTGTACTGCACGGTGGTCCGCGAGGTCCACGAGGAGCTGGGGGTCACGCTCGACTCGAGCGCGCTGCTCGGTGAGCTCGATGACCTGCGGCCGGCGACGGCGCCAGCGCGCGTGATGGTGCGTCCGTTCGTATTCGCGCTTGCGCAGCGACCGGCGCTGTCGCTCTCGGAGGAGGTGGCACGCGTGCGCTGGTCCGCGTCGCGGGAGCTGGCCGCTTCGATGGGCACGACCGAGGTGTATCACCACGGACTGTTGCGGACGATGCCCTGCTATCGACTGGGCGACGACATCGTGTGGGGCATGACGCACCGCATCCTCGAGCCGTTGATCGATCAGCTCGTGCGTCGTCAATCGAGTCGATAGATGCGGTACGAGCCGCCGCGGAGCTCGCGCGGAGTCTCGTACACCAGGGTGAAGCCCTCCACGCGTGAGTACAGGCGTGGATCGGCCTCCATCATCTGGAAGCACGCGCGTTGAGAGATCGCCGGCAACATCTCGCGCGTGATTCCGCCCAACTCCGTCGCGTTGCCCATCAGGAACGGTCGGTTGATCAACAGCCAACGCGATTTCTGCGAGCGCAGGTAGTCCGCGAGCTCGCTCGGCGTGCCCGAGTAGAACGCATTGCAGAAGTCCTCGATCCGCTGGCGGCTGCGCAGCGTCTCGTACTTCGGCTGCGTGAGCACCGGTCGACGCGTGAACGCGAGCACGGCCGCGGACGTCGAGTAGTCGGCCGCCACGGCCTCACCGCGTGGGACGTTGTCGTGGATCCAGCGCAGGGCGTGTGCCGTTTCGCGCCCGCTGGGGGGCAGGATCTCCCAGTGGTACCACGCGAGCTGCTGCGTGGCGTGCACGCGGATCTGATGTGCGACGTGGCCAAGGCACGCCAGCGTTGCGATCGCGGCGCTCAGCGCGACGGGTTTCAAGCGCGCGAGTACGACGGCGGCCAGCGCTGCCGACGCGAATCCGAACATCGGCGCCGTGCGCTCGACGAGCCAGGTGGCCAACGCGGCGAAACAGGTGAAGCACCAGGCGATCGCCAGGCGCGCGTCAGCCTGTCCGCGGAGCCACGCGGGTACGGCCCAAATGCTGCTCGCGGCGAGCGCCAGCGTGCCGGCTGCCGCGAGTTGCGTGAACGTGCGGATGTCGGCGGTCTGGAATGGACCCTGCCACAGCAAGCGCGCGCCGAAATCGAGCTCGCTCGGATCACTAGGCATGGCACCGAGGTGCTTCAGCTTGGCCAGCAACAGCGAGAACACGTGCCCGTAATCGCCGACACCTCCACCCAGCGCGTGGGACGCGAGCTTCGAGATCGCCAGCAGCACGCAAGCGGCGCCGAGCGCATGCGCGAGAGCGGTTGCGCGACTCCACGAGCGACCGCGCGCCATCCACGCCACGTACCAGAGCGCGCATCCGAGCAGCATCGGTGGAGAGAGCGCGAAGTGCTTCGCGCGCAGCACGGGCACCGCGAGCGATCCGAGCAGCGCGGTGGCGAGAACCAGCCAAGACCCGCGTGGCTCGAACGGCGTGCGAGCGGTGCGCAGGAACCATGCGAACACGGCCAGGGCCTCGATGGCCAGAACGAACATGGCCGCGTGCCAGAAGGCAGCCGCTGCGAGCAGCGTCGCTCCGGCGAGCACGAAACTCAGCGGCGTCTTGGTGCGCGCGGCGCGCAGCGCCAGCCACAAGTGCGCCGCGAGCCAGGGAAAGGCGAAGTCCTCGCGTATGAGCACGAATCCGATGGTGCGGTAGTCGACCAGCATCGCGGCCCACAGCACGACGGCGGCACTGGCCCAGCGGACGCGCAAGGTGAGCTCATAGGCCATTCCGTACACACCGACGGCGACGAGCGAGGCCCACACACCCATGACCCACACGGCCCACAGGTGCAGTTGCATCGGTTTCTGGGCCGCCAAGTAGCTCCAGGCCACGACGAACTCCTGTCCCAGGGTCTCGATCGCGGCGAGGTCGGTCTGCTCGGGCCATTCGACGTTGGGGTCTGCGCGCAGGTCGCTCGGCGCCGCGCCGCCGCTCTCGACGATGCGCTCGGTCACGTAGAACAGGAACGCGGGGTCGGTGCGCAACAGCTGCGGAGCGCTCGCGCCGCGAAACTCCTTGTCGTTCAGTGCCACTCGAATGCGAGCCGCCGAGGACCAGGCGACGGCGAGCGCGATCACCAAGGCGCCGATCCAGTGCCGCCAACGGGTGAGGAATCCATCGCGCTCGCTGCTCATCGCGCGCGCTCCAGCACGGCGATGGCATGGCGAGTCCCAGGCTCGAACGGACGCTCCTTGGGATCGATGCTCCACAACTTCAGCGGGCGATAGTGCGCCTTGACCCACCCGTACAGCGCGGCGCCATAGTCGCGCCCAAAGTAGGGCAGGCCGTACTCGGTGGTGTCGCGGTGCACGAGCACGATCAAGTCTGGCGGCGATGCGTCCAGCGCCGCCACCATGGCGCTTTCTCCGAACATCTCCAGCTCGGGAGGCATGAAGTTGAAGAAGCGCGTCGGCGCACGCCTGCGCGACAGGTAGTTGATCAGCGCACCCTCCGGGAGCACGAGCACGGATCCCTGGGCGGGGCAGCGCTTCTCGATCAGCGCCAGAGCCTGGGCGACGAAGTCACCGCGCGGTCCGACGAGCATGCGGTCGGGGCCGGTGCCGAGCTCGACCGTGTTCCAGCGCAGACCGCGGGCCATCGGCAACAGATGGCCGAGCACGACGCTCGCCAGCGCGGGAAGCAGCGCGACCTGCAGTGCGCGCCTGCCGCGTTCGAGCGTCGCTGGAATCCACTCCATCAGCGCGGCGCACGAGACGACCACCGCCGGACCGGCCAGCGCGAAACCGTAGAACTGCACCCGCACGTTCAGTGCGATGCGCAGGAGCAGGACTAGCGCGAAGGCCACGAATCCCGCGCGCAGCGCGCCGAGCGGGTGGTCCGCGCGGCGGCGCACGACGAACACCAGGAGCGCGGCGGTGGAGAAGCTCAGCGGATAGAACGCATCGACCCACGGTACGAAGGCGAAGGCGGCGGTGCAGAGCGCCGTGGTCACGGCAAGGGTCGGCAGGGTTCCAAGCCGTCGTGCGAGCGCGCGAGCGACAGCGACGAAGGCGAGCGTTCCCAGTCCCCAAAGCACGATGCGCAACGCGTGGTGTCCGAATCCGAGCAGCCCCAGTGCCGCGCGGTACAAGGGGAAGTCCCCGACGCGTTCGTCTCCCACGTAGATCCATGCTCCGAGCACCCCACGCCACGCCTCGCGCGCCGGCATTGCCGTTGCCAGCGCCGCGAAAGCCACCGAAGGGGCCACGCACGTCGCCGAGAGCGCGAGCAGTCCGTGTTTGAGCTTCTGTGGGCCGGCAATCGGCGTGAGGACCAACACCATCGTCAGGCCCGCGCCCAGTGCGGCGGTGAACTCGACCTTGGTGAGGACCACGAGGCCACAAACCAAGCCCAACCACAGCGCGTTCGTGGGGCTCGGCTGCCGGGACCAACGCGCTGCGAGCGCGAACGAGACCAACGCGAGCAACGTTGCATGCGTCATCTCGTGCGAATAGGGCCACACGAAGTTGTAGTTGCCCGCGCCTTGATGGACGGCGAGCGCGCACAACACCGTGAACATCACACACGCCACGCTGGCTGCCAGGCGCGAGGCGATCTCGCCCAGCAGGCGATAGAGAACCACCAACGAGAGCGCGAGCAGCGCCAGATTCGCGCCGGCGAGAGTCGTGAGACTCGCACCGAAGACGCGCATCCACAGCGAGTTGAGGTACGGTGAGAGCGGGCCGGTGAAATAGGCCAGGTCTCGATACAGCACATCGCCAGCGCTCAAACGCCAGGCGACATACGCCTCGCCGCCGAAATCGACGACCGGGTCGGCCCACATGCGCCACGTCCAAGAGGTCATCGCCAGCGCCACCAGCGCGATCAGCGCCGGCCCAGCCCAACGCTGAGCCAAGGTGCTCGTGGGCGATCGCTCGGAAGTCATCGGCGCCAGGTCACGCTTGGCCGCGGTCGATGGGGGTGACCAACTCGCCGATCCGCTCGACCGCGCAGACCACCGTGTCGCCGTGCTCCAGCGCACCGACTCCGGCCGGTGTGCCCATCAGGACCAGGTCACCGGGGCGAAGCGTGAGGTGGCGCGACAGCCAAGCGAGAGCGCGGGGAACGGTCACGATCAGGTCGGCCGTGCTCGCGTCCTGCCTCAGCTCCTCCGTGCCGTCGCGGTGGCGCACCCGCGCGCTCACGCGCAACGCGGAAACGTCGAGGAAATCCCGCGGCACGAGGCACGGGCCGAGTGGACAGAAACCGTCGAGGTTCTTGGCGCGGAACCAGGGGTACTTGAGGGCGCGGTCGTCGCCCTGGAGCGTGCGCGCGGTGAGGTCGTTCGCGACCGTGTAGGCGGCGACGTGCTCCAGAGCGCGCGCCTCCTCGATCTCGTAGCCTTCGCGTCCGATGACGACGGCGAGCTCGACCTCGTGGTCGACGCGAGCGGTGTACCAGCGCGGCACTTTCACCGTCGCTCCGCTGGCGCGCAGCGTCTCGGGCAGCTTGTTGAAGAACAGCGGCTGCTCCGGCACGGCCTCGCCGAACTCCGCGGCGTGCTCGCGGAAGTTCTTGCCGAGCGCCAGGATCTTGCCGACGCTCCGGGCCTCGATCGGCAGGTCGAGCTCACGCGGCTGCTCGATTTCGAGCCAGTGGCCCGTGCGCAACGCGCGCTCGATGCTGGCGCTTTCGAAGAAGCCCTGGGCGAGCAGCCCGCACACGTCCGACGGCGAGGTGGGCGCGTGATCCTTCAGCCATCGAGTGAGGTCGAGCGCCCGGCCGTCGACCGTCAGCACCAGGCGCGACCCGCGCTCGTCGCCCGGGTCGATGCGCACGCGGTACAGACGGACGGTCCTCGTCATGCTCGCACTCTAATGCACTCGCCGACGCGCTCGCCAGCTCCGACACATGTCGCAAGCGTCGCCCGCCCAGCGGGCCCGGTACGAGCCCTCAGCGAGGCATGGCGGCATCGAGCGTCAACAGCGCGTAGGCCGTGCCCAAGAGCGGATTGCCTTCCATCCAGCGCGGGGCGTTCTGGTTGGTCCACGAGCCATCGACCTTGCTTTGCATCGCGACCATGCGGCCGCAGAGCTCGGCGCGCCAGGCGTGGCTCGTGCCCGAGGGATCGACCAGCGTGTCCACGCCCAGGTTCGACAGGGCCTGAGCCATGGTGTGGAAGTAGTAGTAGAGTCCTTGGTAGGGCGCGCCCGGGTCCTTGGTCGTTTCGAACCCGGGGTTGACGTCCAGCGTGTAGTTGGCGCTGACCCACTCGAAGGCGGCCTTCAGCCGCGGATCGTCTTTGGACACACCGGCGAACACCATGCACTTGAGCAGTGCATAGGTCATCGAGCCGTAGGAGCGCGGTACCTTGACGCCGCTGGCGAGCTCGACGAATCCGGCCTTGGAATCACCGGGCAGATAGCCGCTGCCGCCGTCGTTGCCGGCCTGGATGAGCACGTCGCCGTCTTGGATCTTGATGTCGTTCGACTCCGAGCGATTCTGGCAACGCTCCAGGAACTTCAGCGCCTTCTTGTAGGTCGGAGCGTTGGGCTCGAGGCCCGAGCTGGCCAGGGCTTCGAGCGCCATCTGGAGGTTCGAGAGATCGGGCCGCTCGCTCGATCCATAGCCGATGCCGCCGTAGTACATGTCGCCTTCGCTGTAGCCCTCGCCCTCGTCCGCTTGCAGCGTGATCAAGAACGCCTGGGCCTTGGCGATCACCGGCTTCCAGCGTGCGTCGTTGGAGCGCGCCAGCGCCATGATCGAGGCCGAGGTGATGTAGTTGGCGAGCTTGCCGTCGTGGATCGAGCCGTCCGGCTTCTGCAGCGTCGCGAGCCAAGCCAGTCCTTGGTCGATCAACTTCTGCTGCTCTTCGGGACGTGGAGTCGGCACGGATTGCAGCGCGCCCAGCACCATCGCGGTCAAGCCTGCATCCGGCTTGCCCGGCGCGCCCCACTTGCCACCCTCGCTGGTTCGCGCAAGGAACTCCGCCCCGCGCTGCAGCGCTTTCAGTGCGCTTGCGCGATCGGTGCTGGTGAACTTGGGCAACGCCACGACATCCGCCGGGGCAACGGCGGGCGCGCCGCTCGCTTTCTTCAGGAGGCGCTCGATCTCCGAGAGCGTGATCACATTCGCGGCGGTCAGCACCACGGCCGTCGAGGCGTTCTTCTCCCAACGCCCGGGGAGCGTTTGCTCCGCGAGGATTTGCTGCGCGATGCGCTGCAGGTCTTTCGGCGTGACGTCGGCCGGAATGCGTGGATCGCGGCTCGAAGGCTGCTCACTTCCGAGTGCGGCGAGCGCCTTGCCGAGCGCGGCCTTCGAGTCGGGGTCGCCCAGAGCCACGAGCGCTTCGATCGCGACTCGCGTCGACGATTCGCGCTGGGCCTTGTCGGCGCGTGCGTCGTCGGCGATCAGGCCGTCGGCGCCCTGCTTGGAGATCAGGAACTCGACCGCCTTGCGCACGAAGGGACCGTCGACGCTGCGGTAGCGGTCGGGACAGGTCGCGAATGCGCGCAGCGCCAACGCCGTCGTGGCCACCGACGCGTCGTAGGCGCCCGTGACCGGATCTTGCTTCGTGCGCAGCCAACGCACCGCAGCGCGGATCGGGTCGCTGAGGTTGAGCTCCTGAGTCGCCGGGGCTTGCGCGACGGAGTGGGCGGTCAGCGGAACGGCTACAGGGGCTCCGACGAGCACGAGAGACAGGAAGACGGGCAGCATGAGGCGCGATTCCGAGCGTGGTGCTCGGTCCGAGTGGGTCCAGGTCGGCTCGCGTGCGAGTCGACCGCAGAGAGCGAGGTGTATCCGCGTCGCCGCGCGCGTGCAAACGCCGGCTCCGAACGTGGGTTCATGGCCTACGGGCGCGCGAGGGGAGCGCGAGCCCGATTTTCGCTGGCAGGGGGCCTGTGGAGCGCTTCAGCCCACTCGGACAGCCGTGCCGTAGGCCAGGAGCTCAGCGCACCCGCTGGCGATCTCGCTGGTGACGAAGCGCACTCCGACCACTGCGTTCGCTCCGCGCGCCGCGGCCTCCGCGATCATGCGGTCGAGCGCCTGCTCGCGGCTCTCTGCGAGCAGCTTGGTGTACTCCTCGATCTCGCCGCCGACCACGTTCTTGAACCACGCGGCCATGTCGTGACCCGCGTGCGCGGCGCGCACCGTGTTGCCGCGGACGATGCCGATGGTCTGCAAGGTCTGCTTGCCCGGAACGGCGTCGGTCGTCACTACGATCATCGCTGGATCTCTGTGTAGGGGTCGAAGGTCCGCGTCCGTGCTCTCGCGCGCAATGCCAGCGCGAGCAGGAGCGCGAAGCCACCGACGACCGAGCTCGCCGACAGCTTGAGCAACAGCGGCGCATCGGACGTCCACAACACGTAGCCCGCCGAGCCCAACCCCGCCAGTGCGCCGCACAGGAGCAGGCTCCATCCCAGGCCCAGGCCGGCGCGCTGCACGGGGTCGAGCGCCAAGCGCCGCCATTCGAGGTCGATCGGCTCTGGTCCGGCGGCTTGGCGCGCGAGCAGCGCCAGGCGTTGCAGACGAACGACCTCCTGGCGCAAGTCGGCACGGGATTCGAGCAGGCGCTCGAATTCGCGGCGCTCCGCGGGGGCGAGCTCGCCGTCCGCATAGGCCATGGCGAGCAGCTCTTCGTGCGTCGGTTCTCGGTGGCTCGGTGTCATGGGCGCCTCCTAGGCATGTTCCGTCCCGAGTTCCTCGTCGAGCGCGTTGCCCAGCCCCTCCCGCAGTCGGCGGCGCGCGTGGAACAGCCTGGACATCACGGTCCCGATCGGAATCTCCACGATGTCGGCGATCTCCTGGTAGCTCAGCTCGCGAAAGTGCCGCAGCGCCAGGATCTCGCGGTCCTTGGCGCCGAGCTTCCCGAAGGCCGACCAGAACACCTTGGCGCGCTCACCCTGGATCAGCGGCACCTCCGGGCTGAGCGCGTCGGGGTCGGCGAGCTCCCAATCGTCCTCCAGGTCGGCGTTCGCATCGCCGTGGCGCGGCGAGAGCGAAGTCTGCCGCAGCTTGCCGTTGCGCCGCATCCACGAGTAGCAGGTGTTGCGCACGATGCGCTGGAACCACGGCAGGAACGGCTCGCCGTCGCGGAACGTCTCGCGGGCGCGGTAGGTCTTGAGCAGGGCTTCTTGCGAGAGCTCCAGCGCATCGTCGCGCGATCCCACCAGGGACTGCGCGACGCGGAAGGCGAGCGAGCGCACCTGCTGCGACAGATGATCGAAGGCTTCGCGGTCGCCGTGTTTGGCCAGGAGCATCAAGCGCGTGGTCTCCGCCTGCATCGGGGAGCTGCCGTACGGCGCCTGTGCGGCCGTATTCACGGCCTCGAGCGGCAGCTCGCCAGCGGAATCGGGGTGCGAGCTCACGCCGGTTCCCTGCGTGCGAGGGACAGGGCGTGCATCGCGGCTCGCCGGCAGGCGCCCGGCGGCCCGAGCCGGTCCGCCGCGCGCTCCAGGCCGCGGCGTGTGCGCGCACGCTCCCCGCGGTCGAAGAGGAGTCGTTCGAGCGCGTCGACGACTTGCGTGCGCGGTCCGTCGCCGCGGAAGCAGAACTCGGGCACGACCTCGCCGGCCGCGAGCAAGTTGATCGAGGCGAAGTACGGTGTGCACAGGCCATGCCGGTACATGGCGATCTCGCGCCGTGAGCGGACGCGGTAGATGCAAACCGTCGGCAAGCGATGGTGGAGCAGATCGAGCAACACGGTTCCGGAGACGGCGAAGGCCAGTGCGCACTCGGGCAACGCGTGATGTAGCTCACCGACTTCGATGCGCGCCCAACTCGACGCGTTGGCGCCAGCGACGTGCTCCTCGATGCGAAAACGGTGCTGGTCGTCAGCCTGCAGGACTTGGACTTCGATCCGCGGATCGCGCTCGCGCAGCCGTGCGAGCGTTCCGAGCATCCACGGCAGGTTGAGGTCGATCACTCGTGCGCGACTCCCGGGCAGCAGCGCGATGCGCAGCGAGTCGCGCGCTCGGCTCGCTGGCAGGCCAGCGAGGCGGTCGAGCAGCGGGTGGCCGACGTACGCGACGTCGAGTCCGCGCCGTGTGAACCACGCGCGTTCGAAGGGCAGGATCGTCAGCGCGCGGTCGACGGCGCGTGCATAGTCGGCGGTGCGCCAGGGGGCCCAGGCCCAGTGTTGCGGTGTCACGAAGTGCAGCACCGGGATCCCATAGCGCTTGGCGATGCGCCCCAGCGGAACGTGCAACGCGGGGGAGTCGACCATGACGAGGACCTCGGGCCGCTCGCTGCGGAAGTGCTCCGCGCAGCGCTCGAGCAGCTCGAGATAGTAGGGCAGTGCCTGGCGCACTCCGTGGATGCCCATCACGGCGCGCGAGACCGGGTCGCCGATGCACTCGACACCCTCGGCGCCCAACCGACGCCCACCCAACCCGCTCACGCTGGGCGCCGGCGCGCCTTGGCGCTGCGCCTCGGCGCGCAGCTCGCGCACGAAGTTGACGGCGTGGATTTCCCCCGAGGCCTCGGCGCACGACAGGAACACGCGCAACGGGCGAGCTCGGTCGAAGTCCGCCCGAGGCTCGGGGTCGATCCGCGCGGGTAGCTCCAGGTCGGCGCGCAGCTCGCCGCGCAAGGCACTGCGCCGCAACAGGAAGTCGAGCACTTGAAGCGGGAGCCAACCCATCCGCGCCAAGGTGCGAGCGAGCTCCATGCGCACGGCCCGGCGCGGCTCGGGCCCGGTCTCGGCTTGGACTGCGTGCATGGGCGCGGAAGCGTAGTGTTCGCGCGCCTCCAAGCCGAGAGGGCGTTTGCCCTACAATGCGCCGGTGCTACGGCTCCTGGGGTTCTTGTTCGTGACCGTCGTCGCCTTGCAACTGCTGCGCGGCGTGCCCGTGGTCGGTTCCGTGTTCCATGGCTTCTTCGGATTCTGGCTGGCGGCGATCCTGATGGCTTTGGGCGCGGCCAAGCTGACCGAGGTGCTCACCTTGCGCGCCAAGTTGGCGAATTCGCTGCGCGCGCTGGGCCACGTCGAGAGCCCTCACAATCAAGGCAAGCTGGGCAGCCTGTTGGCCAGCCACGGACGCTTCGCGCGAGCGCTCCCGCATCTCGAACGCGCCGTGCGCGGAGAGCCCGAGGTCGCGGAGTGGCACTACCGCCACGGCCAAGCGCTGCTCGAGACCGGCGCGCACTCCCAAGCCGCGGAGGCGCTCGCGCGTGCAGCCGAGCTCGATCCGGAGCACGCCTACGGAGGCGTCCAACTGGCCCTCGCGCGCGCGCATGCGCGGCGCGGAGCACCGAGCGCGGCGCTCGAGGCCCTGGACGTGTTCGACCGCAACCACGGCCCCAATCCGGAGAGCGCGTTCCGGCGCGGCGAGCTGCTGAAAGCCAGCGGGCACGCAGCTGAAGCGGACGAGAGCTTTCGGCGCGTGGGCGCGCTCGCGGCACACGCGACCAAGTTCCAGCGCAAGAGCTACCGCGGTTGGGCGTTGCGCGCGTGGTTCGCGCGCTTGACGTGAGTTGCACCAGTCACGGTGTGCGCCGTGCGAACGAGACCAGCGAGGCGACGTACATCGCGAGCGTGACGAACACCAGCGGTCCGAGCGCGCGCCAGTCGAAGCCGCCTGTGCGCTGGATGTCGAGGAAACGCTCGACATCGGTCAGTCGGAACAGTGACCAGTGCGTCATGCGCTCGACCAAGTACACCGCGAACTGGAAGATGGTGAACACCAACATCGCGAAGGCGATCCCCATCGGCGCGCGAGCCAGCGTCGACAGGAAGAACGTCGTGCTGTAGATCGCGAGCAGCATCGCGCACTGCTGCACCGCGGACAGCAGCAGCGGAGAGTAGGGCAGCGCGTAGCCGACTTTGGTCAAGAGCCAGGGGATCGACAGCGTGGTGGCCACGACGGGCAGCGTCACGGCGAGAGCGCCTTGGATCCAGCGCTCGGTCAAGAGCCGCACGCGCGAAACGGGACGCGCCAACCAGATCTCGAACGTGCCGCGGTGGACTTCCCCAGCGACAGCGCCGGCGGCGAGCAGCACGGCGGCCGCGGTGCCGAGGGTGTTGCAGCCCTTGAAGAAGTGCTGTCCGGTCACATAGGCGAACACACCGCCTTCCTCGAGCGTGTCGACGATGTCGCGCAACACCGGAAGTGGCGCCATGGCGCGCAGCTGGCGAGTGTGCTTCTCGAACTCCGGGAAGTAGAGGATCGCTGGAATCAGCATCAGCTCGAGGACCACCGCGTAGGCCACGGCGCGCCACAGCATCGAACGCAGCGCGCGCGCCATCAGCAGGCCTCCTCGACGCCGTAGAGCGAGCGGTACAGGTCGCCGAGCGACGTCTTTCCGTACTCGATCGAGCGCGGCGCCGGCAGGTCGCGCCGCGCCGCCCATTCAGCGAGGAATGCGCGCGGATCGTCGCAGCGGAGCTCCGCGAGCAGCGTCGCTCCGCGCAGCGTGAGCTGGGCGTGAGCGAGCGTCGGCAGGGGTTCGGCGAGCGCGTTCGCATTCGCGAATTCCAATCTCACCAGGCGGGTCGCACGCCGCGCGATGTCCGCCGCGCGCTCGATGGCGACTGTCCTACCTGCGCTGAGGAAGACGAACGTGTCACACACCCGGTCGACCTCTCCCAGGTGGTGAGAAGAGAGCAGGATCGTGGTGCCGCGCGCCACGTCGTCCTGGATTCGCTGGATCATCGTGCTGCGCTTGTTGGGGTCGAGCCCCTCCGAAGGTTCGTCGAGGATGCGCACGCGCACGTCGGGAGCCATCGCGGCCGAGAACATCAGCTGGCGCTTCATGCCGTGACTGTAGGTGTGCACGCGCTTGTCCAGCGGGAGCTCGAAGCTGGTCGCGATCTCGCGAGCACGGCGGCGGGCGGCGGGTGTGCGACCGCGCAGGAACCAATCGAGGTGCTCCGCGCCATCGAGCTCGCCATACAAGGCGATTTCCCCGGGAGCGTAGGTGCAGCGCTCGCGAATCGCGGTGCCGTCGCCAGACAGCGCGACTCCATCGACGCTCGCGCTTCCGCCGCTCGGCGGCACGAGCCCGATCAGCATGCGCATCAGCGTGCTCTTGCCGCTTCCGTTGGGGCCGAGCAGGCCCGTGACGCATCCGGGTTCGAGCTCGAGGTCGGTCGGCGCAAGGGCCAGCTTGGCGCCAAAGCGGCGCGTCAATCCGCGGGTCGAGATGCGGCCCGTGCCTGCTTCGCTCATCGGCGCGATCCTAGGGGGCAAAGGTGCGGGTCGCCAGCGCGGCGAATGTCGTGCACCCGTCAAGGCGCGAGCGGGGGATCGAGCTCGATTGCTCCCCTGGCGTACAACGCGCACGTTCCGCTCAGGCGCACGTGCTCGCCGCGGACCTCGCACGCCAGCTGTCCACCGCGACGCGAAACCTGGCGGGCGGAGAGGTGCGATTTTCCGAGCGCGCCGGCCCAGTACGGCGCCAGCGAGCAATGCGCGGAGCCGGTCACGGGGTCCTCTGGTACACCGAGCGCGGGAGCGAAGAAGCGCGAGACGAAGTCGCAGTCGTCGCCGCGCGCGGTGATCGAGAGCTCGTCGATCGAGGTCAGGTCGGGTCGCGCTGCGCGCACCGCGCGTTCGTTTTCCAGCACCGCGATGGTGTACAGGCCGCGCAGCCATTCGACTGCGGGACAGCCGAGTGCGGCGCGCAGTTCGCGCGGAGCGTCGAAGGCCCGCGGTGTTCGAGTGGGGAGTGACAGCGTCAGTCGCTCGCGTTCGCGCTCGACCACGAGCGCTCCGCTGCGTGTGTGGAACGTGACGACGTGGCGTGCGCGGTCGAGCCACTGGAGCACGACGTAGCCGCTCGCCAAGGTGGCATGGCCGCAGAGCTCGACCTCGGTCGTGGGCGTGAACCAGCGTAGGTCGAAGTCTCCGTCGGGGCGACGCACGAAGAAGGCCGTCTCGGACAGCGCGTTCTCGGCCGCGATGGCCTGTAGCGTGCGCACGTCGATCCAGTGCTCGAGCGGGCACACCGCGGCCGGGTTGCCCTCGAACGGGCGGGCTGCGAAGGCATCGACGATGTACAGGGGCAGCATCGCGGGACATTGGAGCTTCGCCCCGAGTGCGTCACAATCCTGGACGTGACCTCGAGCAAGGTGGAGCAGCTCAAGCGCGACAGTTTCGGGCGGGTCGAGCTGGTGAGCGATTGCTACGGGCGGTGGATCCGCCGCGTCGCGTGCGGGGGAGCGCTGCCCATGTCGCGGGCGATCGCGCGAGCGCTGCTCAGGCGCGAAGCCCGGGCGCTGCAGGCGCTCGATGGAATGGCGGGGGTGCCGCAGCTGGTCGAGCGCGCTCGGTTCGTCGCCCTGGCGTCGCCCGACGGCGTCGTTCCGCACCCCGACGACGTGCTCGTGCGGTCCTATGTCGATGGCACGCCGCTGCACCGCTGCACCGAGCTGCCCTGCGACTTCTTCGAGCGCCTGGCGGAGCTCGTGAGGCAGTTGCACGCGCGCGGCGTCGCCCACAACGACCTGCACAAGGAACAGAACATCGTCGTCGGCCAAGGCGGCGCGCCGCACTTGATCGACTTCCAACTCGCCAGCGTGCATTCGCCGGACTCGCGCGCACTCGCGAAGCGCGCTGCGGACGACTTGCGGCACGTGGCCAAGCACCAGCGCCGCTATCTGCGCTTCACACGCGTCGAGGACGAGCGCTGGGCCCCGGCCGCGCATCTGCGACTGGATCCGCCGCGCCCAGCGCGGAGGCGTGGCGCCGCGCTCGTGTGGCGCAAGACCGCCAAGCCGCTCTACAACTTCGTCACTCGGCGAGTCCTGCAGCGGCGCGACGGCGAAGAGCGACGCGAGACGCGCGGACCTTGGCCTGTGTGGTGCGAGCCGGTGGCGCGGCGGAATTGACCGTCGGCGCCGCGCACGCTCACTGATCGGGCGGCGCTCGGCCGGCGCGGTTCAGAGGATGTCGTCGCGATAGACGAACTTGCGTTTGTGCGGGAGATCGCGGCGGTAGGTCACCAACCGCCAGAGTTGGTCGGGGCCGACCACCGTCAGGTAGCGCCGCACGGATCCAGTGCCGTCGCCGACTTCGACGCGGCCAGAGACCAGCCCGACCAGATGCAACTTGTGATCGTCCTCCGAGTCGACGACGTACAAACCAGCACCGACTTGTCCGTCGTTGGCCACGACTTCCGGCGGGACGCTGGTGATCAGGCCTTCGATCGCGGGATCCAGGGCCACTTCGACCTCGGCTTGCCAGCGCTCGCGGCCGACGCGGCCGATCGCGAGCAGCTTGCTGCCCGGAGGCGGTGTCTGGAACGAGATCGGCACGCGCGGGAAGCGGATCTCGGGCTCGGCGGTGAACAGCCCGCCACCCAAGGGCTCGACCGCGACCTGCTCGACGCTCGGACCGTCGCCGAACCAAGCGCTGACCTCGACGGTGCCCGAGCGCGCGCTGCGGCCCAGGAAAACCAGGCCGTAGTCGGTCGCGACACCCAGCTCGCTGCTCTCCTCACCGCGGATCTCGAGCACCGGATCGGCCAGCGTGCGCGTTCCTTGGCAGGCGGTGACGATCAGGGCCAGAAGGGCGAGGAGGACGGGCTTCATGTCGTGCGCGGGCCTGGGGCTCGCCAGGGTATCGACCGCGGCGCTCGAAAACCGCAGGCTCGCGGGACTACTGCGGCAGCTTTCGGAACAGATCGCGGTAGGTGTCGGGATCGAGCTCGGCCGCCAAGCCGAGCTGCTCCTTGGCGTCGGGCGCGAGCTTCGGAGCGTTGTTCTGCTCGACCGACAACGTGCCCCCGTCCTCGTCGGCCAGGCCTGCGAAGCCCGGGTACAGCTTGCGACCGAGCTCCCAGCGGTAGCGCGCGGCCAGAGGCTCGATCTCGATCGCCTTCTGCAGGTCGGCCTTGGCGTCCTCGTCGCGGTCGAGGAAGTCGTAGATCTGCGCGCGCGTTCCATAGGCGCGCGCGGTCGCGATGCCGTTCTGCAGGGCGAAATCGATGTCGGCCAGAGCCTGCTCCGCGTTCTTGCGCGTGGCTGCGCCGTCGACGCGTCCACCCCGGACTTCGAGGATGCGACCGAGAGCGACCTGGAAGTAGGCGCGCTTGAAGCGCTGGTCGGGTGTGTCCATCTTCACCGCCGCGACGAAGTCCTTCCAGTCCTTCTCCAGCGTGGCCAGGTCCTTGACTCCCAAGGTCTGCAGCACCACGCGACGAATCTCCTGGGCCGAGGCCTGCTTCGCGGTGCCGCTCTTGTCGAACTGCGCGGGCACGGCGATCGATTCGTACTCGATGCCCTTGGCCTGCGTGTAGAGGTCCTTGAAGAACTTGTCGAAGGCCTTCTTGGTCTTGGGGCCGGCTTCATTGAGGAAGTAGATGAACGACCAGGCGTGGGCGTATTGGAAGCCGTCGAAGTCGTCGCGCGCGATGTCGAACAGCTTGTCGAGCTTGGTGTCGTTGCCGTCGCGGATCGCGTTCTGAACCGTGAGCACGCGATCGTTCTGAAGCGTGCCGGGCTTGATCACCAGCTTGCCCTTCTTGTCGCGGGAGATCTCGGCCGACCCGAAGTAGTCGGCGACCGCCTCGTTCAGCCAGATCTGCGGGAAGTACTGCGGATCGATCAGGTAGGTCAACAGGTGCGTGCACTCGTGCAGGCCGACCCACTCCGTCTGCGAGGGTTCCTGATAGTTGTGGAACAGGCACAGCTCCTGCGTCGCGCGGTTGAAGAAGCCGAGCACGCTGGGCGAGTCGGCCCCCGAGAGCTTCAAGAACTCCTTGCGGCTCTTGAAGATCTTGACCGACATCTTGGTGCGACCGAGCACGGGGCTGGGCTTGATGCCGAAGCGATTGTCCATCAAGTCGTAGTAGGCCTCGAACAACTCGGCGTAGTACTCGATCAGCTCCGGGCTGGTGTTCGAGTACAGCAGGAAGTGCTTGGTCTCCTTGGTCCACGGATTGTTCCAATCGGTGTGCGCCGCGATCTCGTCGGCGCGCTTCTTGGACGCTTCGGCCTCGCGCCTCAGCTCGTCCGCATAGGCGTTCTTCGAGAACCACTTGCCGCGGTACTTCACATAGCCATCAGCGAGCTTCTTGCGTTCGTCGTCGTTCTGCGGGATGTACTCGCTCGCGTCACCCTCGATCTCGACCGCCTTCACGAGCGCCTTGTCCTTCAACACCACCGTGCCGTGCTCGAACTCGACGAGATAGCCGCCGTCCTTCTCGCGCACCTTCTTGCACGTGAGCACCCGGTTGTCGTGCGTGATCACGCGGTCGGCCCAGGCCGGAACGCCAGCGGAAGCCAATAACACGGCGGCGCCGATCAGCACGCGCCACGGGAGGTGAATCGATTTCATCGTTGCGGTTCGCTCAGCTCTTCAACGCCAGGACGAAGTCCTTCCAAGTGCCCTCGAGCACGTCTCAGTCGACACCCGCGAAGGCTCTGTCGACCGCTTGGTCGAGGTCGTCGGTCTCGACCAGCGTACGCAAGTACGTGTCGAGGATCGTGCCCCAGGCGGGGTTCCAGCTCTTGCAGGTCTTCGCGCCGGTTCGCAGGAAGTAGATGAACGACCAGCCCTGAGCGTAGTTCTCGCCGCCGTCGAACTTGTACTTGTTGCTTCCGTAGTACTCGCCCTGCGACCAGCGCACGAGCTCCTTGAGCGGGGCGTAGCGGTTCTCCTTCAGATTGCCCTGGATCAGGCGGTGACGCCAGTTGAAGGGCTTCAGCTGGAATTTGCCGTGCTCGAGCTGGTAGCCCGAGAAGAAGTCGCCAGTGCCTTCGTTGTACCAGCTGTGCGGCGAGAGCTGCCCGAAGAAGTAGAACACGTACTGGTGGAAAGCCTCGTGGTTGAGCACGGCCCAAGTGTTGGCACGGCCACCGCTTTTCTGGTCGTCGTAGATGACGAGCTCCTCGTCGACCCATGACCAATAGCCCGCGGAAGACCCCGGCCCGCCGTACTGGTGGTACTGCGTCGAATCCTTGCACACGCGCACCACGCTGCAACGCGAGCGCTCGAATGGGTCTCCGGTCTCCGCCTTCGTCTTGCGTTCCTGCGGTTCTCCCTCGGTGGGCTCGGGCTTCTCGCGAGCCTCGGCGTTCTCGCGCTCGCGGCGCAGTTGACGCAATTCCTTGGCGAGTTGTGGGGGATAAAGCTCCTCGTACTTCTCCCGGATCGCATCGAGTCGCTCGAGCAACTCGTCGAGGAACTGCTTGTCGTCGTTCTTGGCGCTGATCACGAAGTAGTTGCGCGTCTCGTACAGCATCCAGCCCGGCGTTCGCGTGACTTCGTCCTGCAGTGCCGCGCGCTTTTGATCGCGCATGGCGCTTCCCGTCGAGGCGGGCGCAGCGCCCGCTGGCGCGGCGACCTCGAGCTTCTTGAAGCTCTTCGCCATCGACTCGAAGGCGCTCTCCCACTTACCCCACTTCTTCTCGTCGGCCGGCCCGGTCCCGAGCATGGCCACCTCGACGTCCGGCGAGAGCTTGAACTCGTACACCAGGAGGTTCGCGGCGATACCCTCGGCCTTGTCGAACTCGCAGCGGTACATCGAGCGCACGGCCGGGACCTTGTTGATCGAGAGCTCCTTGCGTTCCTTGGCCAGCGGCATCCAGGCTCCGTCGACCTTGGCCATGAACTCCGCGAAGTTCGCCGCTGCGGCACGAGCGAAAGGCCGATCCGGCCGATCGCCGGGTGCATCGTCGGGCTTGGCGCGTCGATCGAACTTGAGCAGCTGCACGTCCATTTCGATGAACGGCTGACCGTTCTTCGGATTGCGCAGGATGGCCATGTCGCCGCCCGCGTAGCGCCCGATGTTGTTGGGCTCGCCCGGCTGTGGCGGGATGAAAGACCAGTCCGCCGGCATCTTGATCTGAAACCCCAGACTGGTCGCGTCCACGTACTCCTTGCCGAGCTTGGGTACCTGCGCCGCCGCGTGCCGGGCAGCACCCGCGATGGAGAGGCACAGTGACACGACGATGCGAGCGAGACCGAGTCGTTGCATGGTGGGGCGGCGGGACGTTGACCAACTGCGGCAGGTGTTCGTGGCCCTGGTGCCCGGAGCCTGCCGACCGCCGTGCTCGAGTCATCCCATCCAGCTCGAGAGCTCCCCGCAAGTCCTGCGAAGTAAGCGGCGTGCATGTTACGTTCCACCCGAGCGTTTTCTTGGGAACCACGCCCAACTCCGACCCGGGTAGTCCCGTAGCGCCGCGCCGCTCGGACTCGCCCAGGTCCAGCTCGCTATCCGTTTCCCGAAGTCCCTCACGGAGATCGCTGTGGTGAATCGCCCGCTGGTCGTGATCTTGTTGGTCGTGGTTGCTGCGGTAGTCGGGGCGTTCGTGATGCTGCGCGGCGGCACGACGCACGACGGAGCCGCCGGCCCTTTGGCGGCGCAATCCGAAGTGGCTGCGGTCGCTCCCGACGTCGCTCCCAGCGCGCCCTCGTCGCCAGAGGATGTCGGCGAGTCTTCCGAGCGCGTCGCGCTCGAGAGCTCCGCGCCCAAGGGCCTCTCGCGCGAGAGCGCCCGCGACCGCAGCGAGGGACCGAAAGTCACTGGGCGTGTTCTCGACAGCGACGGTCGCGCCGTTCGTGGCGCCAAGGTGCTCGGGCGCTCGGTCGAGAGTCGCGGCTTCATCGGCGCTGCGCTCGACACCCGCGGTCGCTTCGGCGCCTTCGGACCTGGCAACTTGGAAACGGTGACCGATTCCGACGGCGCCTTCGAGTTGACCGGCGTGCGCCCCGGGAACTTCCGCTTGGCCGTGCGCGCGCCGCGCTTCGCACCCCACGATGACGACGACATCGTGGTTCCCGCGGGTCAAGCGCACGATGTGGGAACGATCACCTTGCTCGCCAGCCCGGTGCTCTCGGGGCGCGTGGTCGACTCGCGGGGGCGAGGCGTTGCCAAGGCCGAAATCGGGCGCGTGCACGAACCCAAGCGCAATGGCGGCGGGTTCTTCGTGTTCGGTGGGATGCGACAGCCCAGTGTGCCGCTCGCGGTCAGCGCGGACGACGGTTCGTTCACGCTCGATCAGCTTCCGATCGGGCCGCTGACGCTCGCGATCACCTCCGAGGATCACCCCGACAAGAGTGAGAGCGTCGAGTCCACGCGCCCGGGCGAACAACTCGCGCCGCGCACCATCGCGCTGGACAACGGGTTGGAGATCAGCGGTCGAGCGATCGGGCTCCCCGAGGGCGCGAGTCGGCGCTACTCCGTGGTCGCATCCGTGCACAACGGGCGTGAGCAAGAGGAAGAGATGTTCGAGTTCGACGGGGCCGAGTCGCGGACAGCCAAGCTCGCAGCGGACGGCAGTTTCGCGGTGAAGGGACTGCGCGAGGGGAAGCGCTACGCCGTGACGCTGCGGCGCAGCGAGCGCGACGAGCCCGTCGAGTTTCAGCCGCGCATGTCGGCGCGCGTGGTCGCCACGGCGGGCGATCGCGGCATCGAGCTCGAGTTCCAACCGGAGTCGGGCATCACCATGACGGTGCTCGATGCTCAGACCGGCAAGCCGGTCGAGGACTTCCAGTTGAGCGGCGGTGTCGAGTACCCGATGCCGGTGATGGCCGACGGTCGGCCGCAGACCAAGTTCCCCGAGGGCAAGGCGCGTGTGGGTGAGATGCGGCCTCGCGGCGAATCCAAGACCGCGACGATCGAGATCAAGGCCACCGGATACAAGGTCTTCCGTCTGGAAGACATCGCTCTGGTCGAGGGTCAGGACGTCGACCTCGGCGCGATTCGACTCGAACCCGCACCCGTGTGCCGGGTGACCGTGCTCGACGGCGCGACGGGACGACCGATCGGTGGCGCGCGCGTCACGCTCGGCAAGTTCGTGGAGCCGTCGAGTGATGGCTCGATCGCGGTGCGCGGCGCTGCGCTCGCGATCGAGGCCGACGTCGGGGAGATGCAAGACCTCGACTTCGGCGGCGATGACCAGCACAGCGGGAAGACCGACGCCAACGGAGTGATCGAGCTCTCGAGCTTCGCAGGCGAGCGCTGCGAGTTGACCGTGAAGCACAAGGAGCACGCTCCCTACCGCTCCGAGCCGTTCGTGTGCGCCGTCGGGACGCGCGAGGAGCGCGAGGTGCGCATGGGCGCGGGTGGCAGCGTGCGAGTGACGCTGGTCAAGGCCGATGGCAGCCCGATCGCCGGCGGCAAGGTCGAGCGGCGCGAAGCCCGCGACGATGCCGGCGGGCCGCGTATGCCCTTCGAGGGCTCGGACAGAGCCGTCACCGATACCGAAGGCCACGCCGACTTCCAGCACCTCGCGCCGGGTGTCCATCGTTTTCGGCAATTCGTCGAGGGTGGCAACGGTGCCTTCGGCGACGGCAACTTCTTCGTTTCGATCGCCGGAATGCCCGAGGACGGCGCCGGGGACGCTTGGATCGACGCCGCGGTGGCGGAGGGGAGTTCGACGGAGGTCCGCGTCGTCGCGCCGACGCGCAGCGTGCTCTCGGGCACGGTGACGGAGGGAGGCGCAAAGCTCGCCGGTGCGCAAGTCAGTCTGCACCCCAAGCGCGATGGCGCTCCGCAACTCGGCGCTGGCATGTTCGGAGGTGGACCGCAATCCACGACCGAGACCGACGGGCGCTACGAGGTGCGCGACGTCAAGCCTGGTGACTACCGACTGACGGTGACGCACCCATCCCGCCAGATGCCGGCGGAGTTCGAGCTCTCGCTCGGAGAGAGCGACAAGCACTTCGACGTCGACTTGGACATCGCGATCATCGAAGGGCGGGTCTTCGCACCAGACGGTAAGCCGCTCGCTGGAGTGCGCGTCAGTGCCGAGCGCAACGCACCGCAGCGCTCCGGGCGCACGGCGATTCGCATGGTGATGACGAGCGACGACGGCGGAGACGTTTCCGTGATCGGTGGCGAGGCGGGGGCGCGCGACGTCAAGACCGACGACGACGGTCGCTACGTGCTGCGCGGCGTCACGCCCAGCGTCGAGTTGGTGGTGAAGGCCGAGTCGAAGGGGCTGCAACCGGAGCGCTCCGAGCCCTTCCAAGTCGCGCCCAACCAGGTCAAGCGCGGCGTCGACTTCACACTGGCGGTCGCGGGCAAGCTGGAGGTCTCTGCCTTCAAGTCAGGAGCGCCGGCGTCGATGGTAGTGCTCAACGTGTTTCCCGAGGGCACCAGCCCGGCGGATGCCGCCGCCAAGGTCGCGTTCATCCAGAACGGAAAGACGACGGTCGATGGGCTCAAGCCGGGCAAGTGGACCGTTCAGGCGCGGCTTGCCGCGATCGGCGGGCCGGGCTCGGGCGGGGGCGCTCCCGGCCCGCAGGAGCAGACCGTCGAGGTCGTCGCCGACGCGACGCTGCCGGTTCGGTTCGATCTGTAACTCGCTCGCGCCGGCATGGCGCGTGGTCCTCGATCTCGGCTCCGTTTGCGAGCGCTCGGACTCGCCGCGGAGCCGTTTCGTTCGCGCTGCAGGCCGCTCGGTATCCGCGTTGCCCTCTCGGCACGTCACTGATCCTAGCTTTCGGCTGGGACCGTTTCGCTCGACACGTCTGCCGCGTACTGTACGCGGCTCATGTCCCCGCGCCGTTTCGACGCCATCCTCCTCGACCTCGACGGAACCCTGGTCGATGAGCGCGATCAGATCCACTCGCGCACGCTCTCCGCACTGCGCGCTGCGGCGGCCCGCGGAGTCCGAGTCATGATCGCGACCGGCCGCTCCGAGCTGGCCACGATTCCGGTGATCGAGCAACTGGCGATTCCGTTTCCCGCGATCGTGTTCAACGGCGCGGGACTGTACTGCCACGAGCGCAAGCGCATGTTGGAGGAGCGGGTGCTCTCCGAGCGCACGCTGGGACGAGCCGTCCGTTTCGGCGAGGAACGCGGCCACATGACCGTGGCCATGTGCCACGGTGTCAAGTACGCGACCAATCCACGCTCGGACGCCGAGATCCACGCACTGCGCGACATGACCGGCGTGCGCTATGTGGACCGCTCCGAGTTGCTCGACCGACGCGCGTTGCGCGCCACGTTGTTCTCCGACCGCCACGCGACGTCCCAGGAGTTCGCGGACGAGCTCGAGGACTACTTGGGCCAGCCGGTGTACATCACGCACTTCCCGCTCGCCTGCTTGCCACACCATCGGTCCAGTCAACTGATCGTGTGCGACGTCCACCCGCCGTGCCGTGGGAAGGCCGAGGGGCTGCGATTCTTGGCCGACGAGCACGCGATCGATCCAGCGCGGGTCGTCGCGGTGGGGGACGCCGGCAACGACGTGCCGATGATCAGCGCCGCGGGTCTCGGGGTTGCCGTCGGCAACGCGTACCCCGAGGCGCTGGCCGTTGCGGATCGAGTGATCGGCGCCAACGACACGGATGCGATCGGCGCACTGGTGGAAGAGCTGTTCCTGGCCGACTGACGGCTCCTCGAGAGCGAGGTTGCGAGCTCTCAGGACGCCGGACGCGGCGTCGCCCGCAGCGCGCCGGAGGTCGAGGGCTTGATTCCCCCAGCGTCTCGGAGGCTGACTCGTGCGGCGAGCGCGCTATTTCTTCTTCGACGCGCTGGGCTTGGACTCGGGCGTGGCCGCGCACGGTCCGCCGTTCGCCGCGCACGTCTTCGGATCACCGCCGCACGCGCCGCCGCCAGACGTGTCGGCGCTGGCGGCCTTCTTGTAGGCATCCGAGCGATAGTCGGTCTGATAGAAGCCCGAGCCCTTGAACAGGATGCCGGCACCCGTGCCTAGTTGGCGCACGAGCTTCGACTTGCCGCACTTGGGGCATTTCTTCTTCGGTGCCTCGGACATCGATTGGAAGAACTCGACGGCATGGCCGCAGGCGCCGCACAAGTAGTCGTACGTCGGCATGGTGGATCAGCTCTGGGCGTTGGAGTCGCTGGTCGTCGTCGGCGCGACCGCGACCTGAACGTGGGCGGCGCGCAGCACCTGCCCGCGCCAGGTCCAGCCGCGCCGCAGGACCTGCAGCACCCGGCCGGGAGCGTGCTCGTTGCTGGGCGCGGTCGAGACCGCCTCGTGCAAGTTGGGGTCGAAGTCGGGCGAATCGGGGATCGGTTGCACGTTCTCCTGGGCGAGGACGTGGAGGAACTGCGCGCGCGTCATCTCCACACCTTGCGTCAGCGCCTTGGCCTCGTCGCCAGGAGCCTTGGTGCGCAGCGCGAAGTCGAGATTGTCGACGACCAACAGCAGTCCCTGCAGCAGCCCCTCCAAGGATCGACGCACGCTGTTGTCGATGTCGATCTGCGTGCGCTTGCGCAGATTCTGGTAGTCGGCCCGAGCGCGTTGGAGCTGCGAGAGCAGGTCGTCGCGCTCCGCGCGCAGCTTGCCCTCATCGTTGGCGAGTTCGCTCGCTTGACCAGTTTGGTGCGGTTGGTTTTCGTTGTCTGTGGCCATGGGGGCACCTAGCTGAAGTAGCTCACGATCTTGTCGAAGAAGGACGTGTGGCCCGAGCCCTTGCGCTCGAGCTCCTGGAATTCGCGCAGCAGCTCCTTCTGGCGGTCGCTCAGCTTCTTCGGCACTTCGACGAACACACGCACCAGCTGATCACCGCGTCCGCGGCCCTCGAGCACCGGCAGACCTTGGCCGCGCAGTCGGAACACCTTGCCGCTCTGTGTCGCGGCCGGAATGCTCATTTCGGCCCGACCGCGCAGGGTTGGGATCTCGACGGTGTCACCGAGCGCCATCTGCGCGAATCCAACGGGGATTTCGGTGATCACGTCCGAGCCACTGCGCTGGAAGATCTTGTGTTCGAGCTCACGGATCACGCAATACAGATCGCCGCGCGGTGCGCCCGGGTCGCCAGCGTCGCCCTCGCCGGTGACGCGCAAGCGAACGCCCTGCTCCACTCCCGCTGGGATGTGGATGCGCACCTCGGCCTTGGCTTCGAGCTTGCCCGCGCCGCGGCACGACGCGCAAGGAGACTCGATCGTCTCACCCGCACCTTGGCAGCGCGGGCAGGCGGTCACCATGGCGAAAAAGCCCTGGCTGCGACTGACTTGTCCGCGGCCGCCGCAGGTCTCGCACTTGCGCTTGGAGGTTCCAGGCTTGGCGCCCGAACCGCGGCACGTCGCGCAGTGGTCGGCGCGCTTGAGCATCACGGTGCGCTCGACACCCGCATCGATTTCCTCGAGGGTCATGTCGAGCGCGATCTTGAGGTCGCGTCCCGGCTGCGGGCCCGAAGTGCGCCGACGAGCGCCGCCGAAGATGTCGCCGAACATCGACCCGCCGAGGATGTCACCGAAGGCGGAGAAGATGTCCTCCATGTTGTGGAAGCGCGGACCACCCATGCCGCCTGAGTCGAACGCGCGATGTCCGAACTGGTCGTACTGGCGGCGCTTGTCGCTGCTGCCGAGCACGTCGTAGGCCTCCGCGGCCTCCTTGAACTTGGCCTCGGCTTCCTTGTCGCCCGGGTTGCGGTCGGGGTGGTATTTGAGCGCGAGCTTGCGGTAGGCCTTCTTGATGTCCTCCTCGCTCGCGTTCTTCTCGACTCCGAGCACTTCGTAGAAGTCGCGCTTGTCGCTCATGCCCTGCTCCTGTCGCGCAATCGTGATCCTCGGAATCGTGGCGTGCCCCGGAGGCGCTCGAGGCACCCCCGGGGCACGCGGTGGACCGATCTAGGCGTGCCTCGAGGTCGGCTCTCGCCGACTGTTGGCGCGCGCATCGCGCACGATGCGCGCCGAGTACGCCGAGAGTGGGGTGCGCGGCCGCCGGCGGGCGGCCGCGGGCCCTCAAGCGATGCTGCCCTCGACCTTCGCGGTGTCTTCCTTGAGGTCGGTGATCATCGAGTCGGTGGTGAGCAACAGGCCGGCGATCGAGGCCGCATTTTGCAGCGCCGTGCGCACGACCTTGGCCGGATCGATCACGCCGGCCTTGAACATGTCGACGTACTCGCCGGTCAGCGCGTTGAACCCTTGAGTGGCGCCGCGCTCGCGGACCATCTCGACCACCACCGCCCCGTCGTAGCCCGCGTTCTGCGCGATCTGACGCAGCGGCGCCTCGAGCGCGCGCTTGATGATGCTGGCGCCCGAGCGCTCTTCGCCCTTGAACTTGGTCTCGTCGATCGCGTCCGCGGCACGCAACAGTGCCACGCCTCCGCCGGGGACGATGCCCTCCTGGATCGCCGAGCGCGTCGCATTGAAGGCGTCTTCGACCAGGAACTTCTTGGTCTTCATCTCGGCTTCGGTATTGCCGCCGACCTTGACCACCGCGACTCCGCCGGTGAGTTTGCCCAGGCGTTCCTGGAGCTTCTCGCGGTCGTAGTCGCTCTTCGTCGCGTCGATCTGGTTGCGGATCTGCTGGCAGCGCTCTTCGATGGCCTTCTTCGAGCCGGCGCCACCGACCAGGATGGTGCGGTCCTTGGTGATGCTGATGCGCTTGGCTTGGCCGAGGTGCGCGGGCGTGACCTTGTCGAGTGCGATCCCCAGGTCCTCGGTGATCGCCGTTCCGCCGGTCAGTACCGCGATGTCCCCCAGGTAGGCCTTGCGGCGCTCGCCGAATCCCGGCGCCTTGACCGCGCAGACGTTGAGCACACCCTTGAGGCGGTTGATCACCAGCGTGGCGAGCGCCTCGCCCTCGATGTCTTCGGCGATGATCAAGAGCGGCTTGCCGGTCTGCGCCGCGCGCTCGAGCACCGGCAAGAACTCGCGCAGGTTCGAGATCTTCTTCTCGTAGATGAAGACGTAGGCGTCGCTGAGTTCGGCCGTCAGCTTGACCATGTCGGTCGCGAAGTACGGCGAGAGGTAGCCCTTGTCGAACTCCAGGCCCTCGACCACGTCCAGCTTGGTCTCGAGTCCGTTGGATTCCTCGACCGTCACGACGCCTTCGTCGCCCACGCGCTCGAAGGCTTCTGCGAGCAACTCGCCGATGGTCGCGTCGTTGTTGGCGGAAATCGTGGCGACTGCCTTCTTCTCTTCGCGCTTCTTGACCTTGCGCGACTGCTCGGAGATCGAGGCGACCGCGAGCTCGACGGCCTTCTCGATGCCATTGCGCACGGCGATGGTGTTGACACCGATGGAAATCTCGCGCAGACCTTCGCGGAAGATGGACGAGGCGAGCACCGTAGCGGTGGTCGTGCCGTCGCCTGCGATGTCATTGGTCTTCGAAGCCACTTCGCGAACGAGCTTGGCGCCCATGCTCTCGAACGGGTCGGTCAGTTCGATCTCCTTGGCGACCGTCACGCCGTCCTTGGTGACCGAGGGAGAGCCGAACGACTTCTGGAGCACGACGTTGCGCCCCGCGGGGCCGAGCGTGACGCGCACGGTCTTGGCGAGTTTCTCGATGCCATCGCGCATTTTGGTGCGGGCGGCGTCATCGAACAGGATCTGTTTGGCCATGGGTCTGGGTTCCTAGTGAGCTGTGTGTTCTTGGGTGTGTGTGCGTTGCGCGTGCGTGGCGCGCGCGAGTGTGGTTCGAAGCGGCGCGATCAGAAGTCCATGCCTCCCATACCGCCCATTCCTCCCATGCCGCCCATGCCGCCGCCCATTTCATCCATCTCGCCGCCGCCGCCCGCGGGCCCCTTCTTCTTGGGTTCGGGCTTGGCGACGATCAGCGCGTCGGTGGAAAGCAGGAGCAGCGCCACGCTGACCGCGTTCGACAAGGCGGTCTTGGTGACCTTGGCCGGGTCGAGGATGCCGAACTTGAGCATGTCGCCGTACTGGCCGCTGTTGGCGTCGAAGCCCCAGTTGGGGTTCTTCTCGCGCAGGATGCGGTGCGCGATCACGGTGCCGTCGAAGCCGGCGTTTTCGGCGATCTTCTGCACCGGACGGGCGAGCGCGGCGTGCAGCACGTCGAGGCCCATGTTGTATTCGTCGTCGTGGTCGCGGCGCAGCTTGCGCACCGCTTCACGTGCCCGCAGGAGCGCAGTGCCGCCTCCGGGGAGGATGCCGGACTCGACCGCGGCGCGCGTGGAGTGCAGCGCGTCCTCGATCAGCGCCTTGCGCTCCTTGACCTCGGTTTCGGTCGCGCCACCGACATTGATCTGCGCGATGCCGCCGGTCAATTTGGCCAAGCGTTCCTGCAGCTTCTCGCGGTCGTAGTCGGAGGTCGTGACGTCGATCTCGGCGCGGATCTGCGCCACGCGCTCCTCGACGTCTTTGCGCGAACCCGCGCCATCGACGATGGTCGTGTTCTCGCTGGTGATCACGACGCGCTTGGCCGTTCCCAGATCGCGCGCCGTCACCTTGTCGAGCTCGAGACCGAGGTCCTTCATCACCGCCTTGGCGCCGGTGACGATGGCGATGTCCTGGAGCATCGCCTTGCGGCGATCGCCGTAACCCGGCGCCTTGACCGCGCAGCAATTGAGGATGCCGCGCAGTTTGTTGACCACCAGCGTGGCGAGCGCCTCCGACTCGACGTCCTCCGCGAGGATCAGCAGCGGTCGGCCAGAGTTCTTGGTCGCTTCGAGCAGCGGCAAGAGCTTCTGGATGCTCGAGATCTTGTCCTCGAACACCAAGATCAGGGGCTTCTCGAACACCACCTCCATCGCGTTCGGATCGGTGACGAAGTGCGGCGAGACGAAGCCGCGGTCGAACTGCATGCCCTCGACGATCGTCACGTCGGTCTCGAGCGTCTTGCCTTCCTCGACCGTGATCACGCCGTCCTTGCCGACCTTGTCCATCGCGTCGCCGATGATCTTGCCGACGCGCGCATCGTTGTTGGCCGAGATCGTGCCCACCTGGCGGACTTCGTCGTTGCTGGTGACCTTCTTGGCCATCTTGTCGAGCGCGGCCAACACGGCGTCGCGGCCGTCGGCCAACCCGTTGACCAAGCGCGCGTGCGACGCGCCAGCGGTGATCGCGCGCAGCCCTTGCACGAAGATCGCCTCCGTCAACAGCGTTGCCGTCGTCGTGCCGTCGCCAGCGACGTCCGAGGTCTTGCTGGCGACTTCCTTGACCAGCTTGGCGCCCAGATCCTCATAGGGATCGGTGAGCTGCACTTCTTCCGCAACCGTGACGCCGTCCTTGGTCACCGTGGGCGCGCCCCAACCCTTGTCGAGCACGGCGTTGCGGCCGCGGGGGCCGAGCGTGCTGGTCACGGCCTTGGAGAGCTTTTCGACACCGCGACGGATGGCCTCACGCGCATCCGCTTCGAACACCAACTGCTTGGCAGGCATGGAGAGATCTCGATCTTCCCGGTGGGGGTCAGAGGAAACTCTGAGGGATCAGAAGGAACTTGTGCTTGGGGGGGACGGGCACTCGCGCGGCGCTTTCGCGCCCTGGGGCGGCGCGTGCTGCGCGCTGCCGACGAGGCCGGAAGTGGGCGCCGCGAAAGCAAGAACGGTGCCGCTGTCTGAAGGGCATTGGCTGGGCCGCCAAGGCCGATTTTGCTGCCTTTCTGGCAGCGGCAGCTGCGGCTCCCAGGGTCTTCTGTCAATGTGGCAGCGCTGTCGGCGGGCTCGCGTCGGGCACGCGTGCGCGTAGCATACGGCGATGCTCCTCGTCCTCGCTCTGGCGCTCGCATCTCCCACCCAGGCAACACCGGGAAAGCTCACGCTCGAGGCGCGCGACGGGACTTTGCGACATCGATCGCTCGCCGGTTGGAGTTCCGAGGGTTGGGCGGAGAGCGATGCGATCGCGCTGCGCTTCGAAGGTCTAGGAGCGCTGGAATCCGGACTGACCGATGCGGGTCTGGTCGCTTGGTTCACGCTCGCCAACGGCGACCGAGTTCGAGGTGCCGTGGTGGGGGGCGCTGGAGATCGGCTCGACGTGCGCTTGGCGGGAGCTGTGCCGCTGCCCCTGGACGTGGAGGAGCTGCGCGAGCTGGTGTTTCCGGCCCGTGCCGACGAGTCCGCGCAGCGCGGCTTCGCGGCTCCCGAGCATGGCGACCGCCTGTATTGGCTGCGCGGCAAGACCTTCGACCGCGTCGACGGGACCGTGGAGGAGTTCGCTTCCGAGGGCCTGGTGTTCGACAGCGTGCTCGGCAAGAAGCTGTTCCCCTGGCGCGAGGTCGGTGCGCTGTTCATCGAGACGCTCGCAGATCCGAGCGCCAAGCGCCTGCCGATGCAGGTGTGCGTCGAGCTGTCCGATGGCGGGCGCCTGCGCGGCTCGCTCGGCGCGTGCAGTGAGACGCGCATCCAGTTGGCGCTCGACGAGCGTCGTGCGCTCGAGTTGCCGCTGGCCGCGATCAGCGAGCTGGTCCGCGCCGACGGCTCGGTGGCGTTCCTCTCCGAGTTGCGCCCTGCGCGCGCAACGGAAGGCTGGTTGGGAGACGACGAGCCTGGAATGCGATGGCCCTTTCGCGTCGATCGTGCCGTTGCCGGCGGACCGTTGCTGGTCGGTGGTCAGGTCTATCCCCGCGGATTTGGGGTGCACGCGCCGAGTCGGCTCGAATTCGAACTCGATGGCAGCTGGAAAACGCTGCGCGGAGCAGTGGCGATCGACGACTCGGTGTTGCTGCTGCCCTACCGCGGCTCGGTGGAGTTTTCGATCACACTGGGCGCGAGCTCCGAGCCCGCGTGGCGCAGCGGACGCGTCCGCGGTGGTGAGGCGCCGGTCGCCTTGCCCGCGCTCGACCTCAACGGCGTGCGCTCGATTGCGCTCGAGGTTTCGATGGACGAGCGCTTCTTCGTGGCCGACCGCGCGGCCTGGCTGCGCATGCTGCTAGTCCGCTGAGGCGCTCGATCCCGACTCGCGCCGCGCCGAGTCGAGATTGCGGTAGTACACACCGCGGTCGCCACCCAAGCGCTTGGCGTTGCGCAGCGCTTCCTCGGCGTGCAGACGCAGCCGCTCGACGTTGTCGAGATCGCTGCCGTTGAAGGTCTCGAATCCGATGCTCGCGCTGACCTGCAGCGCGCGTCCCTTGCTCGAGCCTTCGCCGCACTCTCTGATGTGCTCGAGCAGGCGCTGAACGACGCGCGCGGCGTCGACCTTGCGCGTGTAGGGCAGCAGCACCGAGAATTCGTCGCCGCCCAAGCGGGCCGCGACGTCCTCGGCACGCAGCGAGCGCCGAATGGCCGCTCCGACGCGCGCGATGACCGTGTCTCCGACGGTGTGGTCGAAGTCCTTGTTCACTCGCCCGAAGTTGTCGAGGTCGATCAACAGCAGCGCCATGTTCAGGTTGTGGCGCTGCGACGCGGAGAAATGCTGGCGCAACTGGTCCTGGAACACCTGCGGGCGCAGGAGGTCGGTGCGATCGTCGTGCGTAGCGACGTGGCGCAGGCGCTCCATCTCGCGCTCTTGCGCGACCTGACGCATCAGCAGTTCGATGCGCGTCGCGATCTCGTCTTCGAAGGCGCTGCGACGGAGCCAGTCCCACGCGCCGTTCGAGGCGCTGCGCAGCGTCGCCAGGCTGGGCGGAAGAGGCGCGTGCTCGTCCACCAGCACCAGCAGTCCCGACCCGTGCTCGCGGCGTCGCGCGCGGTCGATGACATTCAGCTCGGCGCCACCGGAGCCAGCCAGAGGATCGATCAGGATCAGCGCGGGGGTCGCTTGGGCGAGGAGTTCCAGGGTGCGCCGCAGCGTCGTCGACACGACGACCTCGAATCCCAGGCGCGCGAGCAGGCGCGAATGGTCGAGCGCTCCTGCGCCGCGGTGATCGCACAGCAGAGCCTGCGCGGGCCGCGTCACGTGCCCCGGGTCGGGTTGCTCGGACGACGGGTGCGGCTGCGCCGCGCCCGAAGGTGCGGCTGCCAGGTGCGGGGGCGGGACGGGCGGGCGTTCGGCCAAACGAGAAGCGTCTCCAGCGCGGGTTGGGCGGGCTGGGTAAGCCACGTCAAGTATGACGGGACTTGTGGAGTTTAGGAAAGTGCTTTTGGTTTGGGTCACGCGCACGCGCATCTCGGGAAGCGCACTCAGTGCCGGAAGCGCAGGCAGTAAAACGAAGTGCGCGCGGTTTCGTACCCGCGCGCGCCCATGGAAATCCGCTTGCGCCGAAGCTCCCCGATCTACCCGGGGACGGCGCTCGCGTTGACAGGCAATCGGTGGCCGCTACACTCTCCGCCTCGATTTGCCGGGCTTGCGCCGCGCCGCCAGTGTGGCGGCGTGCTCGAGCCCGGTGCCCTTCGTGTTTTCCGGGCGGACACTCCGTCCACGGTTCGGCGTGCAAGCGCCGGCCCGGGTCCCACTTCCATACTCTTCATGCAAACCGCATCGGTTCAACAACTCATCGAAGCAGGTGTGCACTTCGGATGCCGCGCGTCGCGGTGGAATCCGAAGATGGCGCCGTACATCTACGGCCGGCGCAACCTGATTCACATCATGGACATCCGGGAGACCCTGCGCGGTCTCTTGCGAGCCCAGAACTTCCTCTACCACATCGCCGCCGAAGGCTCTCAGATCCTGTGGGTCGGCACCAAGCGGCAAGTCAAGGGCGTGATCCACGACGCCGGGCAACGCACCGGGATGCCGGTGGTGACCGAGCGCTGGATCGGCGGCACCCTGACCAACTTCTCCGTGATCCGCAGTCGCCTGCGGCGCCTCGAGGAACTCGAGAACATGGAGGAGAGCGGCACGATCGAGATCGAGTCCAAGAAGATGGCCTCGACGCTGCGCCGCGAGAAGAAGAAGATCGAACGCAATCTCGGCGGCATTCGCGAGATGAGCCAGATTCCTGGCGCGATCGTGGTCGTCGACCCGGCGCGTGAGATCAACGCGATCAAAGAAGCGCGCCGCCTGGGTGTGCCGGTGGTCGGCATCCTCGACACCGATTGTGATCCGTCGGTGGTCGACATCGTGATCCCCGGCAACGACGACGCGCTGAAGTCGGTGCGACTGCTGATCGACCGCCTGGTGACTGCCGTCGAGGAGGGCAGCGCCAACCGCCGCGAGCAGACGGCGGCCGCGGGCGGCGAGCGCGGTGACAATCAACCGGTCGGTGACGAGCCGCGGCCGACCCGCGCTCAGCGCGCGCAAGACCTTCGTCCGCGCCGTTCCGCGCAGCCCGCGGCGACGACCACGAACGAAGAAGCGAGCCCGAGCGAAGGCGGAGCGGCGAACGCCTGATCGGATTCGCCGGGAGACCTGCGCTTCCGCCTCGATTTCCTGCGCGGGCCGCGACCGTCGATCGGCGCGGCCCGCTCGTCCACACGCGCGATTCGCGCTGCTCGCGAGCGCGCACCCACGCCCACACGGCGTCCGTACGCCGAGATTCCTGCATACGACCACGTGCGCGCCGCGCACCTTCGCTCTCACCCCAGTCTCGAAGCCAACCGCCATGACGATCAGTGCCAGTGACGTGTCCAAGTTGCGCGAGCGCACCGGAGCCGGATTGATGGAGTGCAAGCGCGCTCTGGAGGCCTGCAACGGTGATCTCGAAGCTGCCGTCGACTTCCTCCGCAAGTCAGGTCTCAAGAACGCCGACAAGCGCGCGGGCCGCAAGGCCGGCGCGGGTCGCGTCGCGTCGCACGTCGCAGCCGACGGAAAGCGCGGCGCGATGGTGCTGATGACCAGCGAGACCGACTTCGTGCCGCCGACCGACGACTTCAAGGCGCTGCTCGGCAAGCTGGCGCAACTGGCTTTCGAGAAGCGCGTCGGCAGTGCCGGCGCGCTGCTCGAGCAGCCGCTCGACGGCGGCACCGCGCTCGACGCGGTCAAGCGTCTGACCGCCAAGTGCGGCGAGAACGTCGAAGTTCCGCTGGTGTGCTACTTCGAGAACGCCAAGGGGGTCGTCGGCGGCTACATCCACCACGACAACAAGACCGCGGGCTTCGCCTCGGTGACCACCGACAAGTCGGGCGAGAAGGTCGCCGACTTTCTCAAGAACCTCGGCATGCACATCACCTTCGCCAAGCCGATCGCGCTGTCGCGCGAGCAGATCCCGGCCGAGGCCGTCGAACGCGAGAAGGCCGTGTATCGCGAGAGCGAAGAGGTGCTCTCCAAGCCCGAGGACAAGCGCGAGAAGATCGTGCAGGGCAAGCTGGAGAAGTTCTTCGGCGGCATCGCGCTGATCGAGCAGCCCTGGTTCAAGGACGACAAGTCGAGCGTCAAGAAGATGCTCGCCCAAGAGCTCGGCGCGGACGCCAAGATCGAAGCCTTCGCGTTGTTCCAGGTCGGAGCGTAGGATCGCGCCGGCTTGAGCTACCAGCGTGTCCTCTTGAAACTGTCGGGCGAGGCCTTCGCGGACCGCGAGTCCGGGCGGGGCCTCGATCCCGATGCAGTGCAGCGCATCGCGCGTCAGGTGGCGCACGTGTGTCGCCTGGGCGTCGAGACCGCGGTGGTCGTCGGTGGCGGGAACATCCTGCGCGGGGCCAAGGTCGCCTCCAGTGGAGCGCTGCGCGCCAGCGCGGACTACATGGGGATGCTCGGCACCGTGATCAACGCGCTCGCCCTGTCCGACGCTGTCGAACAGCAGGGCGTCGAGACGCGCGTGATGACCGCGATCGAGATCTCGAAGGTCGCCGAGCCCTTCGTGCGCCGTCGCGCGCTGGCGCACCTGGGCAAGGGGCGCCTGGTGATCCTCGCCGCGGGCACGGGCAATCCGTTCTTCTCGACGGACACCGCGGCGGCGCTGCGCGCGCGCGAGCTGTCGTGCGACGTGTTGCTCAAGGGCACCAAGGTCGACGGCGTGTACACCGCCGATCCCATGCTCGACAAGACGGCGCAGCGTCTCCCGACTCTGTCGCACCAGGAGTTCCTCAACCGGCAACTGCGTGTGCTGGACTCGACGGCGGTCAGCCTGTGCCAAGAGTCCAAGTTGCCGATCGTGGTCTTCAACCTGTTCGACGAAGGCAACATCGAGCGAGTCGTGCGCGGGGATCCCCTGGGCACGACGATTCGGAGCTAGCGATGAGTGGTCAACCCAATCCCAAGTACGTTCAAGACGCGACGGCGGCGATGGACAAGGCCCTGCATCACTTGCAGGACATGCTGAAGGGCGTGCGCACCGGCCGCGCCTCGTCGGCACTGGTGGACAACATCAAGGTCGACTACTACGGCTCGCCGACGCCGATCAACCAACTCGCGGCGGTGTCTGTGCCTGAGCCGCGCCAAATCGTGATCAAGCCCTTCGACGCCTCGGTGCTCACCGAGGTTTCGAAGGCCATCTTGAAGAGCGAGCTGGGCATCACCCCGCAGACCGACGGCAAGATGCTGCGCTTGCAGATGCCGCCGTTGTCCGGAGAGCAGCGCCTGAAATACGCCGCGAAGGTCAAGGAGATGTGCGAAGAGGCGCGCGTCTCGATGCGCAACGTGCGCCGCGACTTGAACAAGCACGCCGACGCCGAAAGCAAAGGCGGCAAGCTGACCGAGGACGACCACAAGAAGACGCTGGAGAAGATCCAGGACGTCCTCAAGGAGTACGAGAAGAAGCTCGACCAAGTCCAGGCGACCAAGACCAAGGAGATCACCGAGGTCTGAGAGCTCTTCGAGCAGCGAGGATACGAGCTCTCAGAACGTTGGATGTGCCGTCGCCCGCCGGGCGCCGGACGTCGCGACCGTGAGTTCCTCACGGTAGAGCGCGCACAGCTCTGACGAGGGACGCTTCGGCGGACCCGCGCGTCGCGGACGCGACAGTGCTGCGCGAGTACATCGATCACGGCGCCGAGTCCGGTGCCGCACGGGCGCATAGCTCAGTCGGTAGAGCAACTGGCTTTTAACCAGTAGGTCGTAGGTTCGATCCCTACTGCGCTCACCCGTTCAACTCGTCGCGTGCGACGTTGACGGCGGACCGCGATCCGCTATCATCCTCGCCCTTCGGCGCGCGCGAGCGCGCCACGAGACAGGCCTTCATAGCTCAGTTGGTAGAGCAGCTGACTCTTAATCAGCGGGTCGTAGGTTCGAGCCCTACTGAAGGCACCATTCCACGCGCCGGCCGCCCCACACGGGGCGCCGGCGTTTGCTTTTCTCGAGGCACGTGCTCGCCTGTGCGCCTCTGGCGCCGGCGGATCCGACTGCTCGCAACGCCCGAGCTCAGCCGCGGGCGCAAATCCGCTCGATGTCCGCAACCGTCTTGGGGATGGCGCTGGTCAGGACCTCCGCACCCGTGGCCGTGACCAGCACGTCGTCCTCGATGCGGATGCCGATCCCGCGCCAACGCGACTCGAGCGTCTCGTCGTCGGGTGCGAGGTAGAGCCCGGGTTCGATGGTCAGCACCATGCCGGGCTCGAGCACGCGCCCCAAGCCGTCGCTGACGTACGCGCCGCTGTCGTGCACGTCGAGTCCCAGCCAGTGGCTCGTACGGTGCATGTAGAAGCGCTTGTAGCTCTCGCTCTCGAGCGCTTTCTCCGGCGGACCCTCGAGCACGCCCAGGCTGCACAGGCCCTGGACCAAGCGCTCGAGCGCACAGCGGTGCACCGCGTCGAAACGCACACCTGGCTTGGTCACTGCGAGCGCGGCGAGTTGGGCGTCGAGCACGATTTCGTACACGGCTCGCTGCTCGGCGTTGAAGCGGCCGCCGATGGGGAACGTGCGCGTGACGTCACAGGCATAAAAGGCCGACTCGGCGCCGGCATCGATCAGCAGCAACTCGCCCTCGCGCAGCACGCAGTTGTTCTCGACGTAGTGCAGGATGCACGCGTTCGCGCCACCGGCGACGATCGAGCCATAGGCGGGTCCGTCGGCTCCGTGCCGGCGGAACTCGTACTCGACCAGCGCCTCGATTTCGGACTCGTTGCAACCCGGACGTGCGGCCTTCATCGCCGCGATGTGCGCCTTGGCCGTGAATTCCGCTGCGCGCCGCATACACGCGAGCTCGTGCTCGTCCTTGAACAACCGTAGCTCGTGCAGCAGCACGGCGGGGTCGAACACCTCCAGGGGAACGGCCTCCAGGATGCGTGTCTGTCCGCGCAGCTTGGCGAGCACCGCGAACAGCTCGCGGTCGCGCTCGTCGTCGCTTCCGGCGCGGTACATCAACTTGCTCGAGCCCTTGAGGAGCTCGGGCAGGCGCGTCCACAACTCGGCGATCGGGTAGGCCTCGTCGACTCCCAGCTCGGCGCACGCGCGCTCGACTCCCAGGCGTCGCCCGCTCCAAATTTCCGCGTCGCGATTGCGCTCACGCAGGAACAGCACGCTGCGCGCGGCCCGCTCACCGCTGCCCGGCACGAGCACCAACACCGACTGCGGTTCGTTGAATCCGGTGGCCCACCAGAAGTCGCTGTCGGGGCGGAAGCGGTACTCGGCGTCGTGGTTGCGCACCTTGGCTCGCGAAGTGGGTAGCACGGCCGCGGCTCCGCGGCGATCGAGTTCGGTGAGCAGGCGCTCGCGGTGAGAGCGGAACATCGGGTGGATCGCCATGGCGCGAGCCTAGCGCTCGAGAGCGAAGCGCTCCAACTGCGAAAGCAACGTGCGGAACTTGCGCACGCGCTCCGGCCCCCGCGCGAAGTCCAGCGTCACTCCGTGCCACGCAGCGCTCTCTCGCGCGTCGCCCTCGGAGCTGACGCGCGCCGGCACGCCCGTCAGCGCTTGGAGTGCATCCGCAAAGCCCAAGGCACGCGGGCTCGACGCCTCGCTGGCAGCGACGAGCACTTCGAATCCATGCTCGCGGGCGCGCGCTTCGAGCTCGCTGGGAAGCGTCATGGGCCACAGCAGTTGGACGGGCTTGCAGCGCGCGTAGACCGACATCAACGGCACTTCCGCTGAGAGCGTCACCTGGTGAGGTCCCGCGGCCTGTGGCTCGCGCTCCCAGTCGACGTACACGCTGGTCAACTCGAAGTCGAGCGGCTCGGGCATCACGACCGCGACTTGCGCCGTACCGCCGGACTTGTGCTCGAACTCGAGCTGCACACCGTCGTACTCCATCGCGATGCGCACGTCGACCACGGCCGGGCCGATCTTCACTCCCGTCCAGCGCAGCTCGCGCTGTTCGAGACGTCCGAGCCCGAGCGTACGTTCACGCGCCGGACCACCCAACGGCGGAAAACTCGGTGCGATCAGCGCGCCGTCGGCGAACTCGCGCGTGGGACCACCGAAAACCAAGTAGGGGACCAACGCGTCCATCCACTGTGGCGCCTGGCCCAGCGCCGCGAAGTGTTCCCACGCGTCCTCACTGCGTCCTTGCGACAAGGCTGCGAGCGCCAGACGCACGCGCGCGAGCTCGACGTCGGGGCCGCGGTCCTGCACGATCTTCAGATCCGCCGACCAGCGCAGCCACGTTTCGCGCTCGTTCCAGGCCGAGGGGCGCGCCAGCGACTGGATCTCGGGTGGAATCGATGCGGCGCGCACGTCCGGGCCGCGCGCGCTCCAGGCCCTCCCCGCGGGCCCGTCGGGCAGGTGCAATTCGGGAGCCTGCACGCGCAGGGCGCCCAGGAGCAAAGGGAGGAGCATCACGGCGGGGCAGTCGAGCACGTGCTCTGGGCGCGTGTCAACGCACGCGCCGCGCTTCGGTGCGATCCGTTCTTGTCGCTCGCGCGATGGTCGAGTACACCAGCCCGTCTGCGCGCGTGTCGCGCTCCGCAACGCCGTGATCGACAAAGACCTGCTCCAGATCCTCGCCTGTCCCGAGACGCACCAATCGCTCGTCCTGGCGGACGCGGCGCTGCTCGAGCGCGTCAACCGCGCGATCCAGAGTGGCTCGGCGAAGAACCGCGGAGGCAAGCCGGTTGCCGACGCGTTGAGCGAAGCGCTGGTGCGAGACGATCGCTGCGTGGTGTATCCGATCCGCGACGGGATTCCGGTGCTGCTCGTGGACGAGGGTCTAGTGTTGGCCGAACTCGGCGCGCAGGGTGCGCGCTGAGCGCGAGTCGACGTGCGCCTAGTCCACCGTGACCATCCCGGTCGGTCCGTTCGACTGGCCTACTGTCTGAATCTGCATCCGGCTGGCGATCTGGACCAGTACCTGAAGGGGCTGCGACGCATCACGTTGCCCCTGCGCGAGCGGTTGAGCAACGCTGCCGAGTTTGGCGTCGGCATGTACTTGCCGGCGAAGCTCGCGCGCGAGCTGGCCAGTGACGCCAGCCAGTTCGACCGGCTGCGCAACTTCCTCGAGAGTTTCGGTCTCGATCCGTTCACCTACAACGCCTTCCCCTCCGGTGACTTCGACGCCGTAGGTTTGAAGGCGCGCGTGTTCGAGCCGACATGGTTCACCGAACAGCGTTTGCAGTACACGCTCGACGTGGCACAACTCGCCGCCCGGCTCGGGCGCTGCAGTGGAAGTGAGCGGCACGTGTCCATCAGCACGCACACCGGTGCGCACTCCTCCGCCGTGCCACCGTCCGAACGCGGCGATGCATGTCGGCGCGCCTTCGCCAACTGGGTTGCGAGCGCGATCGCCTTCGCGCGTCTCGAGCGCGACTGGGGCACGCGTCTGGTGCTCGCGCTCGAGCCCGAGCCGCGCGCGCTGGTCGAATCGCTGCTCGAACTGCGCTTGATCTTCGACGCGGAGCGCGAGCTGCGGCGCTCCCAGAGCGAGTCCTCGGCCGCCATCGCGCGCCATCTCGGGCTGTGCCTGGACACCTGCCATGCAGCGGTCGAGTACGAGGATCTGAGCGTGAGCTCGCTCCAATCGCTCGCGATGTCGGGCGCCGGCGTGGGCAAATTGCAGTTCACTAGCGCGCTCTCGGTCCACGATCCCTCCGGCAACGACTTCGGCCGGCGCGCGCTGTTCGATCTGGACGACCCGCGCTACCTCCACCAGGTCACCGGTCAGGGACCCGACGCCGTTGCTCGCGCCGGCGACCTGCCCGAGCTGCGAGAGGCCTGGGCCGACCCGCGCTCGGCTTGGCACGACTGCAGCGAATGGCGCTGCCACTTCCACGTGCCCGTGGATCTCGAGGCGCTCGCCGGCAGCGGTTTGTCGACCACTCGCGACTACGCCGACCGCGTTCTGCGGGAGGAGCTGCGCGCGCCCGCGCTGTGGGGAGCGCACGAGCTGCACGTCGAGATCGAGACCTACACATGGGATGTGTTGCCGCGCGAGGCCCGGGGCAGCGGCGAGCTGGTCGACGGCCTCGAGCGCGAGTATCGCCATGTGCTCGCCATGTGCGCGGCAGAGGGCTGGTGCCCAGGCTGAAAGTCCAGCTTGGCGCGTTGACAGCACCAACTGCGGCCTGTACTTTTGCCGCCCTTCTCGTCCGAAAGGTCGGGAAGCGAGCCCTAGGTGGTCCCATCGTCTAGCCCGGCCTAGGACACCAGGTTTTCATCCTGGCGACAGGGGTTCAAATCCCCTTGGGATCACCACTCCACTCGCTCGCTGCGCTCGCGAGGTGTCGAGGTCCCCGCGCGGGGATCCCGCCTGTGCTCGAGCGGACTCGAGCACAGGGGATCCGCTCGCCGGGACGCCAAGGCGTCCCGACGCATGCGCGCAGAGCGCGCACGCCGCGGCTTACCCCCTTGGGATCACCACTCCACTCGCTCGCTGCGCTCGCGAGGTGTCGAGGTCCCCGCGCGGGGATCCCGCTTGTGCTCGAGCGGACTCGAGCACAGGGGATCCGCTCGCCGGGACGCCAAGGCGTCCCGACGCATGCGCGCACCTACTCTCTGGCCTTCGGCGGCCGGTGTGGTTCGCCGGTTGGCGACGGTGTCGATTGCGCGGAAGGCGAGCGCCGAGAGCGCTGGGAATCGCGGGCGCCGGACAGTGGGTGGGCCTGCTCGTAGACCTGCCGCAGGCGCTCGATCGATACGTGAGTGTAGATCTGGGTGCTGGTCAAGTGCGCGTGGCCCAGGAGCTCCTGCACCGAGCGCAGGTCGGCACCGCGGTCGAGCAGATGCGTCGCGAAACTGTGGCGCAGCATGTGCGGATGCACGTGGCGCTTGAGCCCCCCGCGTCGCGCCGCCGCGTCGACGATCAGCCCCAAAGAGCGCGTGGTCAGGCGACCTCCACGTGCGTTGAGGAACACTGCCAGTGGTGCACGCGGCGAAGGCCGTGGCCGGTGCGGGTCGGAGAGGTAGGCTTCGAGCGCGGCGCGCGCGCGCGAACCGATCGCGACGAGGCGCTCCTTGCGTCCCTTCCCGCGGACGCGCGCGATTCCGCGCGCCAGGTCCATGTCGGTGGTGTCCAACGACACCGTCTCGGCCGCGCGCGTTCCAGCGGAATACACGAACTCGAGCAGGGCCCTGTCCCTGCGCCCGAGCGGAGTCTCGGCGTCGCAGGCTTCGATCAGCGCGTCGATCTCGAGTGCCTCGGCCGCTCCGGGCAGGCGCTTCGCGCGCCGGCCCGTGCGCAGCGCCCGACCAGGATGACTCTCGATGCGACCGCGCTCGAGCAACCATTGGAAGTACGAGCGCGCCGCGGAGAGCTTGCGCTGGATCGACGGGCGCGCGAGCCCGCGTTCGTCGAGCGCGTACAGGAACCCGCGCAGTGTGCGCGCGGTCACTTCACGGGGATCGGTGATCTCGAGCGCGGCGCAGTGCGCGACCAGTTCGAGCAGGTCGGCCCGATACGCGCGCAAGGTGTGCTCCGAGGCGCCGCGTGTCGCCGCGCGCTGCGCCAAGAACGCCTCGACATCGCGCGCCAGCGGATTCAGCGCTTGGGAATCGTCCGACCGCTCGAGTCGATCGTGGTCCGCGGTGGACGCGAGCGCGGGGTCGACACCGCGCTCGGACGCAGCTCGCGCCGAACCGCGCGCGCGAGCCATCAGCGCGGCGCCTCGTCGCCTTCGCGCAACAGCGCCTCGGGGATCGGCGTGCGTCCGGCGAAGCCAGCCTCGGGCGCGTGGTACCACTGCACACGCGGCTCGTCGCTGCGCCAGCACAAGAGCACCGTGCGTCCGTCGATCTCGCCCGGGAAATCGACCAGGCCCTTGTCGAACGCGAAATCCTTGTAGTCGCAGCCGATTTGCTCGAGTTCGTGCACCAGATCGCGAATCTCGGCCTCGAGCACTCCCAGGCGCGCTCGCGTCTGACCTTCGGCGTGGCGCGGCGCGAGCTTGCGCAATTCCTGTCCGCGCGCGAGCAGGTCCGCGACGATGCGCCGAACCAATGGAAGCGTGCGGTTTGCCTGCGCAGGCGTGAACGAGCGTCGAACCATGCGCGCGATTGTGGCGCGCGCGGCGCGTGCTGTCACTCGTGCTCCGGGGCTCCGGGTCCCCGGCGCCTCAGTGCTTCGCCGGAGTTGGCGCGCGTCGCGCGGGCAGCTGCTTCTTCGCGGGCGCGGGCGGCGCGGGCTCTTCAGGCAGGCCGGACTTGGTCGCCTCCGCGAGCGCGTGGAAACCGTCGAGCAGCACGGTGCGCGAATCGGGGTTGATACCGGCGACGAAGCCCTTCTCCCGGGCATCGGCGAGCACAGCTTGGAGCGCGCCGGCTGCGCGCGCTTGCGCGCGCCCCCACGCGAGCAACTGGTCGATTTCGGCGCGCTGCTTGGCGAGCTCCTTGGCTGTCTCGTTCTCCGCCTTGGACTTGAGCGCGCTCAGCTCCTCGCGCAGCGCGAGCACGTCCTTCTCCAGCGCCTCGAGCTTGGCGTTGGCGTCTTGTGCGGGCGGCAAGCCGGCCCAGGCGAGTCCGGTGACGGCGACGGCGAGCAACACTCCCAGACTGAGCTTCGAATTCATGGCGCAGGTGTATCGGCCGAAACGCGACGGCGGGGACAGAGGCCCGACTGCGGCGCTCGCAGGACCGGGAAACTCGTTCCGCTGGCGCCTCCCCGATAGACTCCCCTGCGCATGTCCCACCCCGCACCCGCGCACGGCGCAGGGCGATCACCGCTCCTGTTCGTGTTCCTGGCGGTCTTCATCGACCTGTTGGGCTTCGGGATCGTCATCCCGCTCCTGCCGATCTACTCCAAGGCCTACGGCGCCAGCGGGTTCACGCTGTCGCTTCTGTTCTCGTGCTTCTCCGGGATGCAGTTCCTGTTCGCGCCCATGTGGGGCCGCGTGTCGGACCGCATCGGACGGCGACCGGTGCTGATCGGAGGTCTGGTCGGGACGGGCTTCTCGTACCTGCTGTTCGCCTTCGCCGACGAGGTGGCCCTGGCGCTCGAGGGGGCCCTGCCGGGAGATCTCGATCACCGCACGCTCGCCGTGCTGTTCGTTTCGCGCATCTGCGCCGGTTTCTTCGGGGCCAACGTCTCGACCGCCAGCGCCTACATCGCCGACGTGACGACGCCCGAGAATCGCGCCAAGGGCATGGGGCTGATCGGTGCGGCCTTCGGGATGGGCTTCACCATCGGACCCTGGATCGGAGGCGAGCTTTCGGGGCTCTCGATCCACTACCCGGGAGTGGTGGCATCGTGTCTGTCGTTCGCCGCGGCGCTGTTCGGCTACCTCAAGTTGAGCGAGCCCAAGCGGGGAGCTCGGCGGGTGTCGCGCGCCTTCAGCTTCGTCGAGCTGCGCGCTGCATGGGCTGACCCGCGCATCGGCACGGTGTTGTTCACTGGGTTCCTCGCCATCGTTTCGTTCTCGGCCTTCGAGAGCATGTTCCTGTTCTTCGGCCTGGCGAAGTTCCCCACGTACTTCGGGATGAGCCAAGCGATCGAGCACGCGACGCGCGACGAGACCTTCGCCGCGGCGCGCTACGCCGGGCGCTACCTGTTCGTCGTGGGCCTGATTTCGGCGGTGATCCAGGGCGGTTTCATTCGGCGACTGGTTCCGCGTTTCGGCGAGACGCGCCTGGCCGTCGTCGGTCCGCTGCTCCTCGGGCTGGGGCTGGCCATCGTGGGCAGCGCTCCGAGCTTCACGCTGGTGATCGTCGGCTGCGTGATCATGCCCTTCGGGTTCGGCATCAACACGCCTTCGGTCAGCGCTCTCGTCTCGCGCGCTTCACCCGCGGAACAGCAGGGAGCATTCCTGGGGCTGCAACAGTCGCTCGCCAGCCTGGGACGCATGCTCGGCCCGGCGATGGCTGGGTTGGTATTCGACCATTACGGCCCGCGGGTTCCGTTCTTCGTGTCCGCGTCTCTATTGGTCGTCGCGGCCGCGATTGCGTGGGTCTATCACCGGCGCTATGCGGAGAGCTTCCTCGGCGGAGCGCGGACGGCTGCGTGATGCGTGTCCGGCGCTTCCGGCCGCGCGTGCTCGAGATCGGTGACGTCGAGCTGTTCAGCGCGCTCGGTCAGCTGCGCGAACACGAGCGTCCGGTGTTGCTCGACAGCGCGGCCGGAGATCCTCGCACCTGGAGCGTGTTGGGCTTCGATCCCCTGGACATCGCGCTCGAATCCGCCGCCGGCGTGCTTGCCCCGCGGCTCGCGCTGCGGAATCTGGTGTTCGAGGCCGGCGACGCGCTCCCCGGGCCGTTCCACGGCGGCTTCCTGGGCGCCTTCGCGTACGACCTCGGAGTGCTCGGCGAGCGCGGCGTGCAGTGCGCGCCCGAGCCCTTTGGCTTCGCGCCGTTGATCGGCGGCGTGTATTGCGACTTTCTGGTGCGCGACGAGCGCTCACGCCGCACTTGGCTGGTGTTGGGCGACACGCCAGGCGACGCACGCCAAGCGCTCGACCGGCGCCGGGAGCGCATCATGCACGAGCTCGGGCGCGCGCGCCCCGCGACGGCGCTCAAGGCCGGCGTCCTCGGACGCTGCGTCAACGCGGACGAGCACTGCGCGCGAGTCGAGCGCTGCCGCGCGTCGATCTCGCGCGGCGAGCTCTACCAGGCGAACCTGGCGCACCGCTTCACGTGCGAGGTGGAGGGCGCGCCGGTCGACTGGTATGCGCGCCTGCGAGAGGTCAATCCGGCGCCGTACATGGGTTTCGCGGCCTTCGAGCAGGGCGCGCTGCTCTCCGCGTCGCCGGAGCTGCTGTTCGAGTTCGAATCCGCGAGTGGTCGGGCGCGCACGCGGCCGATCAAGGGCACTGCCGCCCGTCAGGTCGACGCGCTCGAGGACGAGCGCGCCAAGCGCGCGTTGTTGGCGAGCCAAAAGGACCGCGCGGAGCTCGCCATGATCGTCGATCTCGAGCGCAATGACCTGGGGCGTATCGCGCGCGCGGGGGGCGTGTGGGTCGAGGACTTCCCGCACGTGGCGAGCTTGGCGCGCGTGCACCACACCATGGCCGACGTCGTGGCGGACATCCGGCCGGGTCTCGACGCGTGCGACGTGCTGGCCGCGCTGTTTCCCGGTGGTTCGGTGACCGGCGCACCCAAGCTCAGCGCGATGGACGTGATCGCGGACCTGGAGGGCGAGGGGCGCGGCTTTTTCTGCGGATCGCTGGGCTTCGTCGACACCCGTGGCCAGGCAGCCTTCAACATCCTGATCCGCACGCTTCTGTGGCGACCGCGCCCGGGTGCCAGCGGCCGCGGCGAGGTTTCGTTCCGCGTCGGCGGCGGCATCACCTGGTCGTCGCTGGCCCGAGCCGAGGAGCGCGAGACCTTGGACAAGGCCGCGGGTTTGATCGCCGCGCTCCAACCCGAGGGGGAATGTCGCCTCGGCCGCCTCGGACCGATAGCCTAGGAATGGCCGACGACGCCGCTTTTGGCGCTTCGGTTTCACGCCATGTCCAAGTCCATCTTGTCCGCTGTGCTCGTTTCGTTCGCCTGTGTGCTTCCGGCCACATCCGCCCCGCGCTTCGCGCCGCAGGCCGGCGCTGCGCAGCAAGGTCCGGTCGACAATCGGCCCGAGGTCAAGGAGCTGCTCGACAAGCTCGGCGCCCACGCCGGCAAGCGCGGCAAGGAAGACACCGAGGCCATCGGCGTGATCGACAAGCTCGTCCAGGACTTCCCCAATTGTGGTCCGAAGGATCGCGCCGCGGTCGTCAAGCAACTCGACAAGTGCTTCACCGAGAAGCGCCAGGAGGACGAGAACGGCGTGCGCGAGAACAAGCTGTTCATCGCCGCCGCGACCGCTCTGGGTGAGATGGCGCCGGAGTGCGTGCCGGTGTTCCTCAAGTGGATCGGAGACAAGGCGCATCGCAAGGACCTCGCGCTGCAGCGCATCCTGATCCTCAAGCTGGGCAAGACCAAGGCGGAGGCCGGGCGCGAGCCCTTGATCAACCTCTTGAACGACGAGAACGCCAAGATCCAAGCCGCGGCGGCCGAGGCGCTCGGCGAGTACGCCGGCATCGATCTCAAGCTGCGCAAGTCGACGTTCGAGGCGTTGCTCAAGCTCCTGACGTCGGTCAAGGGCCAGGTCGACACCAACGCCAACGACCTGATCGCCAAGGAGCGCTACGACACGATCGCGGCACCGATCGTGACCACGCTGCAGAGGCTGACCGGCGTCGAGGAGCACGCTCCCGAGGCCTGGCAGCGTTGGTGGAACAAGAACAAGAAGGAAGATTGGGACAAGAAGTGAGCGCCGGACGCGCGCCGGGATTGGTGGCGTGGTTCCTCGCGGCCGCCGTGCTCGGCGCGGGCGCGTCGGTCGTCGTGCGCTGGCGCGCTCAGTCGCACCCGCTGGACTACGCGCCGCCCAGCGCGGCGGATCCAGAGCAGTCGATCCTGTGCTTTGGTGGAACCGAGCTCGCGCCCGACGGGCGACGGGCGAGCTACCGGCTCACTCCGCTGTTCGCCGACGTCGGCCGCCAGGCGTTCGAGGCCGAGGCGCTGCGCAAACGCCTGAACCTGGCCGAGGGGCAGCCATGGCGGCTGGTGCGAGAGTGGTCGGGACCGGGCGCGGACGAGGGGCGCGCGGCGAGCACCGTGGAGGTGGGGGACGAGCACGGAGCGGCGGTGCTCACGAGCATCGCCACCGCGGAGGCGAACGGCCGCCCGTCGGACCCCGTGCGCACCTTGCTGGCGACGCCGCTCGCTGTGCAGCAGGGAGCGCGCGACGAGTGGATCCTGTGGGGACGTCGACCCCACGGCGGGGTTGCGCTCGCCATCGAAGGTCGAAAGGTCGCCCTGGAAGACCTGCGCGTTCGGCGCGCGGATCTGGAGCTGCCCGTGGCACAGCTCGACGCCGGCTCGGATGGCGGAAAGAAAAGTGGGCTCACGCCGTCGGAAGCGCCGCCGGGCTCCGCCACCAAGACCCAGCGCTAGGCACGCCGTGGAAGCGAGAGTGAGTTCGAATCGAGGCCTGCTCGTCGTGCTCGTCGCGGGGCTGTGGTGCGCCTGGGCCTGCGGACCGCAGACGCCCAGTCCCACGGGCTCGGCTGCGGACAGCGGCCTGCGCGCCGACCTGGATGCCGCGCAGGCGCGCGTGGTCGAGCTCGAACGTCAGTTGCGGGAGGCGCTCGCCGCGCCGCGGCCTGTGGCTGGCGCCGACTGCGAGCGCCACGCGCGCGAGGTCGCCGAGATGCGCGAGCAACTGGCGCGTGAGCAGGAGAAGCGGCTGGCTCGCGAGCACGAGTGGTTGGCCTTCACGACCTCGTTGGGCAGCCTCGAATTGCCGCTCGAAGGGGCCCCCACGTTCGTCGCGGAAGTTCCCGACGCGGCGGGGACGGAAGAGCCCGCGACCGAACAGCGCGACCCGGAGCTGGTCGCGCGCGAGAAGGACATCGCGCGCTCGCTGCGCACCTTGTTCAACATCGAGGGCGTGCGCGGCGTCGACTTGCTCGAAGCTGGCCAGTTGGGCGACGGTTGGATCGGACCCGTGCTGTTCCGCCTGCTCGACGACCGCGGGCGCTTGGCCGGCAGCGTCAGCGCGCAACGGCTGCGGCTCGAAGGCAGTCGCACGGCGCGCACGCTGACGATCGTGCTCGAGGACGGTTTCGAGACGCGCGGCGGCGAGCGCATCGCGTTCCGCGTCGAGGCGCGTCTCGACCAACCGGTGATCGCCGGCGGGGTGCGTCGCATGGTGCTCGACGACACCGATCCGATGCCCTGGGTCGCGGCCCTGGGCGAGTTGTTCGGGGACGCTACCTTCGAAGCGCCCAAGGACGACGGCCGCTGGAATCTGAGTTACGTGCGCGCGGCGCTCAATCGCCTGCTGCGCGCCGACGCCGCGAACGGCTACTGGCGCGTGAAGTCGCTGGGCGGCGTCACCGGCGAGGAAATGCGCGAGGTGCACTTGGAGTACTTCGACTCCGCTGGAAAGCTCGAGCGAAGAGCGTTCGCGGACGTGCTGGCGATCGTCGAGCAGGACAAGGGGTACATGCTGCGGCTCCAGGACGGAGCGCAGGTGCGCGGCGAGGAGAAGCTCCCGTTCCTCGATGGTCGCTTCCGGATCTACTTGCCGCGCGCGCAGCACGCGGAGTGGAGAGCGGCGCGCCTTCCCGGGCTCACGACGCCCGAGGGCGAGAGCGCGCGCTCGGATTGACGCTCGCGGGCTCGAGCGCGATAACGCAGCGTGTGAGCGAAGCCAACGATCCGCACCCGAGCCGGCCGGTCGCGCCACGCCCGTGGAGCGTTTCGCAGCTCACCCAACGGCTGCGCGGAATGCTCGGAGGGCTGGGACGCGTCAGCGTCGAGGGCGAAGTGAGCGCGATCAAGCCCGCCGCCTCGGGCCATCTGTACTTCGACTTGAAGGACCTCGACTCCAAGCTCTCGTGCGCGATCTGGCGCAGCCAGGTGGCGAGCGCGTTGCGTTTCGAAATGCGCGAGGGCGATTCCGTGGTCGTGCACGGCAAGCTCGACGTCTACGCTCCGCGCGGAACCTACAACTTGAACGTGCAGCGCGTCGAGCGCGCGGGGGTTGGCACGCTGCTGGCCCAGCTCGAGCAGCTCAAGTCCGAGCTCAAGGCGCGCGGCTGGTTCGACCGCAAGCGCGCGCTGCCCGGTCTGCCGCGCGTGGTCGGCGTGGTCACGAGCCGTGACGGTGCGGCATTCCAGGACTTCCTGCGGACGCGCAGCCTGCGCTGGCCGGGCTATCCGGTGCGCTTGGTGCACACGCCCGTCCAGGGAACCGGCGCGGCGGCGCAGATCGCCGACGCCATCCGGCGTTGTGACGCGAGCGGGGTCGACGTGATCGTCCTGATCCGCGGCGGCGGCTCGCTGGAGGACCTGTGGGCTTTCAACGAGCTCGCCGTGGCCCAGGCCGTGTTCGAAACACGAGCGCCGGTGATCTCGGGCGTCGGGCACGAGACCGATGTGACGCTGTGCGATCTGGTGGCCGACGTGCGTGCCCACACGCCGACCGACGCCGCGCAGACGGTCCTCCCCGACCGGCGCGCGATGGAGGATGCTCTCGAACGCGGTCGCAACCAGCTCATCGCGGCCATCGATCGCTCGCTCGAGCTGCGCCGCGAGCGCGTCGAGCGTATGGCCAACGCGCGGGTCCTGCGCGATGCGCTCGGGCTCCTCGAGCCGCGTCGCGAGCGCTTGGGGCACCTGAGCGATGTGCTCGGGCGAACGCTGAGCGCACGGCTCGAACGGCTCTCACTGCGGCTCGCGGAGGCGCGCAGACGTCTGGAGCGCCGCAGCCCGATGCGGCAGATCGCCGAGCGCTCGGCGCGCATGGCGGTCGCTCGCACCAGGCTGACGGCGGTCGCCGCGAGGTGTCTCGAGGCTCGCGAGCGCGCGCTGGAGCAGCGCACGCTGCAGCTCGAGGCGCTCTCGCCGTTGGCCGTCCTGCGGCGCGGGTTCTCGATCACTTATGTCGCTGGGACGCGCACCGTCTTGCGTTCTGTGGAAGGAGTTTCGCAGTCGCTCGAGCTCGAGACGCGTTTGGCGGACGGTTCGACGATCTCGCGCGTGAGCGAGGTTCGCAAGGACGGCGGTCGATGAGATGCTCGAGCGGGTGAGCTCCACGTGCGCATCATCGCCATCGTCGTGAACTGGAATGGGGGCGCGGAGAACCTGCGCTGCCTCGAGTCGCTGGCCGCGGAGCGCCCTGCGGTGGCGCACGTGTTGTTCGTGGACAATGCGTCGAGTGACGGTTCGCGCGAGCTCGTCGCGCGCACCTTCCCCGAGGTCGAGATCCTCGACAGCGGCGGCAACCTGGGCTACGGCGGCGGCAACAACTTGGGGTTCGCACGCGCGCTGGAGCTCGCCGCGGACGCGGTGCTGGTGGTCAACAACGACGTGACGTTCGAGCGCGGAGCGGTCGCCGAATTGGCGCGCGCGCTCGACGACCCGCGGATGGGCTGTGTCGGTCCGCGGGTCGTGTTCCGCGGCGAGCCGCGGCGCATCTGGGCCGCCGGAGGCGTGTTGACCTGGCGCCAGAACCTCTCGAATCTGCGCGGCTTCGGCGCGCTCGACTCCGCGGAGTATCACGGCACGCGCATCGTCGACTACGTGCCGGGTTGCGCGCTCTTGGTGCGTCGCGCGGCGTTGGAGGCCGTGCGCGGTTTCGACGAGCGCTACTTCGCCTACACCGAGGACCTCGATTTCGGGCTGCGCGCACGACGCGCGGGCTTCGTCTCGGCCTGCGTCGGCACGGCGCGCGCCTTCCATGCGCCCTCGAGCTCCACTGGCGGCGGATACAACCCGCGGCGCAAGTACATGATGGGCGTCAACTCGGTGTGGTTCCTGCGCGAGTACGCCGGCGCTCGCCAGTGGGCGCAGTTCTTCGTGTTCGACGTGCTGACACTGCCGCTGGCCTTGCTCGACGGCGTGTTCCGCGGTCACGCCCGGGGCGTGCTCGGGAAGGGCCTCGGCATTTGGCACGGCCTGCGCGGACGGCGCGTCACGGCCGACACGGTGCGACGCGGCGGGACGTGCCTGTGGTGAGCGCGCGGCTCACTGCGCGCCGATCTTCTCCGGTAGCGCGTCGCGATTGAGCTTGAGCCAGGCCTTCCAGTCGGCGGCGCGCAAAGGCTCCTCGCTCTCGGGCGGCGCGAGATTGCGCAGCGTCGCGTACTGAGCGAGCAGCGCGACGATCTCGGCATGATCGTGCTCGCTGGCGTTCTCCAGCGGTGCCTTCAGGGACGCCAGCAAGTCGGTGCGCTGGTCGCCGGCGAAGCGCCGCGGCACTTGTCCGCCGACGAAGGCGTCCTCGATCTCGGCCAGCAGCGCGATGGTCGCGTCGCAGGACTTGCGCGAGTCGAGCTGCAGCATCGAATCCGCGGCGGCCACCAGGAAACGGCCGGGCGTGCGGTCGAGCGGCGCGCGGAAGTACGCGTGCAGCGCGTTCCAAGCACGCTCGTCGCGCAAGCGGCCCAGGGCTCGGATCAGGGCCAGGGTGTAGTCGGGAATGTCGCTCAGCTCCTCGGTGGTCAGCGCGACCGGAGCCTTGCCGCTTTCCGTCGAGCCTTCCGAGAGCACCAGCTTGGCGTCGAGCACGCGCCACAGCTTCTGGCCCTCCTTCCAACCGTCGAGGACGCCGCGCACGGTTTCGTCGTGGTGTTGGCCATCGAGCAGGCGCGCCAGCGCCGAGCGCCGCACCGCGAGTGACTCGTCCCTGAGCGCATCCGCCAGGAAGCGCGCCACGACTGGGCTGGGGACATTGGCATGGGCGCGCGTCAGCGCCGCCACCTTGTCGATGGCTGCCAGCCGTTCGTCGATGTCCTTCGAACGCGCCAGCAGCGCGCGCTGCTCGCGCAGCAGGGTCGTCTCGGCTTCGAGATGCGCGGAGCACAGTAGCGGTCGCCGCGGGTCGTTGCGGCAATCGGGACAGTTCGAGGTCTGCTGGGAGAGCAGCAGCGCGAGTCCTAGCGAGGCGAGGACGAGCATGGCGTGCGTCCAGCGTAGCGCGAGCCGCAGGCCAGGCGAGACCGAGTTCCGGATCCGGTCGCGCGGCGCTCTCGGCCCGCGCGCGCAGGCCGGTGCCCGACGCGGGGCTCGCGGAGCGAGCGCGGATCGAGCAAGATCCGGGCATGCTCGGTTGTCTAGTCACCATCGTCCCAGCGCTGTGTGCGGCCCAAGCAGCGACCACCCCGGCTCCGCTCAGTGAACGCTACGACAAGCGCGAGGTGCGCATCCCGATGCGCGATGGCGCGCAGCTCTTCACCGCGATCTACACGCCGCGCTCCACGGGCGGTCCGTGGCCGATCTTGCTGAGGCGCACGCCGTACAGCGTGCGACCCTACGGAGAGAACGAGTTCCCTACGACGCTGGGGCCCAGTCGCGAACTCGAGGAATCGGGCTACATCTTCGCGCTCCAAGACGTGCGCGGCTGCTACATGAGCGAAGGTCAGTTCGTCGACATGCGCCCGCACCAAGTCGACAAGCTCGGCGTCGCGTTCGACGAAGCGAGCGACGCCTACGACACGGTGGAGTGGTTGACCACGCAGCTCGACGACGACAACGGCAAGGTCGGGATGTGGGGCATCAGCTACCCGGGCTTCTATGCCGCGACCGGGATGATCGATGCTCACCCTGCGCTCGCCGCGGTTTCACCTCAGGCTCCGATCGCCGATTGGTACTTCGACGACTTCCATCACCACGGCGCGTTCTTCTTGCCGCACGCGTTCAACTTCTTGGCGGGCTTCGGCCGTCCGCGCCCGCTGCTGACCACCGAGCGCTCGTTCCGCTTCGAGCACGGCACGCCCGATGGCTACCGCTTCTTCCTCGACCTCGGGCCGCTTTCCAACGCCAACGCTCGCTACTTCAAGGGCCAGATCGCCACTTGGAACGACATGCTGGCGCACCCCAACTACGACGAGTTCTGGAGCTCGCGCAACCTGCTCCCGCACTTGCGCAACGTGGCGCCCGCGGTGATGACCGTCGGGGGCTGGTTCGACGCCGAGGACCTCTACGGCCCGCTGCAGATCTACCGCGCGATCGAGCGCCAGGATCCGCAAGCGTTCAACGTGCTCGTGATGGGGCCCTGGCCGCACGGGGGCTGGGCGCGCGACGACGGCACGCGCTTGGGCAACGTCTCCTTCGGCGGCGCGCAGAGCGCACACTACCGAGCGCAGATCGAGTTCAGGTTCTTCGAGCACTTCCTGAAGGGCTCGGGCGAGCACGGACTGGCGGAGGCGAACGTCTTCGAGACTGGAACGAACCGCTGGCGGAGCTTCGACGCCTGGCCTCCGCGTGAGGCGCAGCGGCGCACGCTCTACCTGCGGACGGGGGAGCGGCTCGCGGGCGAGGCCGGCGACGACGAGAGCGCGTTCGACGAGTTCACCAGCGATCCGCGCGAGCCGGTGCCCTACACGCAAGCGATCGCGATCGGGATGACGCGCGAGTACATGACCGACGATCAGCGCTTCGCCGAGCGACGCGCGGACGTGCTCGAGTACCAGAGCGAGGTGCTCGACAGTGCTTGGACACTCGCTGGACCGCTGGCCGCGGAACTGATCGTCTCGACGTCGCGCGAGGACGCCGACTGGATCGTCAAGTTGATCGATGTCTTTCCGGGGGATGCGCCAGATCCCGAGGGAACGCCGGCCGGCGTGCGCATGGGCGGCTATCAAATGCTCGTGCGCAGCGAAGTCCTGCGAGGCCGTTTCCGCGAGAGCTACGCGCTGCCCAAACCCTTCGTGCCGCTCGAGCCGACGCGCGTGCGCGTGGAGCTCCAGGACGTGCTGCACACGTTCGCCAAGGGACATCGCTTGATGGTGCAGGTGCAGTCGACGTGGTTCCCGCTGGTCGACCGCAATCCGCAGCAGTGGGTCGACAACATCTTCGAGGCGCGCGAGTCGGATTTTGCCGCAGCGCAGCACCGCGTGTGGCACTCTCCGGGCCGGGCCTCGCGGCTGGAGTTCACCGTTCTACCCTGAGTGGCGCGCGTGCACCCAGCGGCGGGACCGGGCACGCCCGCGTGCTCAACCGCGGGCTCGCCGCGCGACGAATGTCCTGGGCGATGTCACGTCGCATCTTGGTCACGGGTTGTGGTCGCTCCGGCACCGGGTATTTCGCCGCACTGCTGTCACGTCTGGACATCGCGTGCGGCCACGAGGTCTTGTTCCACCCCGAGTTCCAGGCCGCGGGCCCGGTCGCGTGGGCCGAGGACACGCCGGCCGAATCGTCTTGGCTGGCCGCGCCGTTCCTCGAGCGTCTGCCCAATGGCACGGTCGTGGTGCACCTCGTGCGCCAGCCGGAGCTGGTCCTGCGTTCGCTGTGGCGTATCGGGCTGTTCCGCACGCGTTCGATCTATCGCTCGTTCGCCGAGAAGCACTGCCGAGCGCTGCAACACGGCACTCCGCACGAGCAGACGGTCAAGTACTGGTTGCGCTGGAACGAGCTTGTCGAACGCTCGCGCGACGTGCGCGGACTGCGCTACGTGCGCGTGCGGCTGGACGCGGTCGACGAGTCGACAGTGCGCTGGATCGGTGAGCTCGCCGAGCGCGACATCGATCCTGCACTCGCTCGGCGCGCGCTCGCGGAGGTGCCGCTCGACACCAACACCGCCGGTGACCGCGGGCAAGACTGCGAGGTCGACTGGTCGGCGCTGACGGGCTCGCCCTTGCGCGCCCAGACCGAAGAGCTCGCCGCACGCTACGGATTCGGTCCCCACGCACTGCGGAGCCTCTTGTCGCGAGCAGCGTGACGCTATGCTTCCGCGCCCTCAACCTCTGACCCGCGCCATGACCCAGTTCAATTCCGCCGCCCAAGCCAAGTACGCCGTCCAGGATTACCGCGCCAAGAAGCGCATCGAAGGCGTCGAGATCGTCGAGCTCAAGCGCTTCAACGACGACGGCGGCTCGATGACCGAGCTGGGGCGCATCGACGGCGGGTTGCACAAGCTCCTCCCGGGCTTCGAAGTGCGCCAAGTCAACTACAGCGTGCTCGAGCCCCAGGCGATCAAGGCCTTCCATCTCCACAAGCGTCAGACGGACGTGTGGTTCGTGCCACCCGGAGACAAGGTGCTGTTGGTCTTGGCCGATGTGCGCGCTGGATCGCCGAGCGAAGGCGCGATCATGCGTTTCGTGATCGGTGACGGGAACTCACGCCTGGTGCGCATCCCGCCCGGCGTCGCCCATGGTTGCCGCAACCTCCGCACGATGGCGCCGTCGCAGATCATCTACTTCGTCGACGTGCAGTTCGCGGTCGACGACAGCTGCGACGAAGGCCGCATTCCCTGGGACCACTTCGGCGCGGAGATCTGGGAAGTCTCGCGCGAATGAGCGCCGACTCGCGTCAGGGCGCGACTTCGATCCGACCGCCGTGCTCGCGCACCGCATAGACGCGGACGGCGGGACACTGCCATTCACCGACCGCGCGCCCGCTCGCCAAATCGAAGCGCGCGCCGTGCCAGGGACAGGTGAGCGTGCCCTCCTGCACCTGGCCCTCGGAGAGCGGCCCGCCGGAGTGGGGGCAAGCGTCGTCGAGCGCGTACAACCGTCCCGCGACGTCGAACACGGCGAGCGTGCTGCGCCCCAGCTCGAAGGTCGCGACGCCATCGCGCGCCAGTTCCGTGCGGTCACACAGCGAAACGAAGCCGTCCGAGTTGGATTCACGCATCGCGCGCTACGCTAGCGCTTCGGACGGCCATGGAATACGGATCCCGAACGACTCTGCACGCTTCGGTCTCCGCCCTGCTGCTCGCGGCCGGCGGGTGGGTGACGAGTTGCACCAGCGCGCCCGTGCTCTACGAGCACAAGCTGGTCGACCTGACGCACGCGTTCGAGGACCGCACCGCCGTTGGGCCAGCGAGCCCGCCGTTCCTCTACGAGCGCGACGCGCGGCGCCGCGACGACGGTCGCTGGCTCGCCACCGGTCGCCTCGAAGGCTCGGAGTTCTCCGGCACGCACATCGTCGCGCCGATGCACCGCGTCGAGGGACGCCACGGGACCGACGAGATCCCGCTGCACCAGTTGGTCGGGCCGATCCGCGTTCTCGACGTGCGCTCCAAGTGCCGCGACAACCCGCGCTACGCCGTCGACGTGAGTGATCTCGAGAGCCACGAACGGCGCCACGGACGCGTGCCGCGTGGAGCCGCCGTGCTCGTGCGCACGGGCTGGGACCAGTTCTGGTCGGTGCCCGAGCGCTACTTCGGCCTGGACGACGCGCCGCGCCATCCGGGCCTGAGCGTGCGCCTGGTGCAAGCGCTGTGCGACAAGGGCGTCGATCTCGTGGGCGTCGACGGTCCGAGCCTGGAGCCGGTGGACGGCGACGACGGAGCGGTCGCGCGGGCTCTGGGAGCGAGGGACACGCCCGGTTTGTGCAACCTCACCAACCTCGGCGAATTGCCCCCGCTGGGGGCGACGCTGATCGCGTTGCCGATGAAGATCGAGCGCGGCGCCGGCGGACCCGCGCGCGTGGTCGCGATCGTGCCGTGAGCGCCATGGGGGACGCACTCGAGCGATTGGCGCACAGTGCTTCGCGCGGAGACCCGCAGGCGGTCGACGAGCTGCTCGCCGAGTTGGTGCCGGATCTGCGGCGCTACCTCGCGCACCACGCCGGCGCCATGGTCGGGGCCAAGGAGTCGAGCTCGGACTTGGCGCAATCGGTGTGTCGCGAGGTGCTCGAGCGTTTGCGCAGCGAGCGTCTCGAGTACCGCGGCGCTGCCGAATTCCGCCAGTGGGTGTTCAACGCCGCGCTCTACAAGTTGCAGGCACGGCGGCGCTTCTACCTGGCCGCGATGCGCGACGCCGGACGCGAGCAGGGGCTCGACGCGCCCGGTGGCGAGAGCAGCGGAGCCGATGGCGGCGCGAGGGACGCGGGTCAGGCCAGTCCGAGCGAAGCGGCCGTGCTGCGCGAGGAAGTCGAGCGCCTGCGCGCAGCGCTCTCGAAGTTGCCCGAGAACTACCGCCAAGTGATCCACTTGGCGCACGTCGATGGTCTGTCGCACAAGGAGATCGCCGAGCGCTTGGGCATCAGCGAGGCGAACTCGCGAGTGCTCCTGTCGCGAGCGCTGGCCCGCCTGGCGACGCTCGGCGTCAGCGCTTGAGACGCGCCAGGTCCTCGCGCACGCGCGCGACGTGCAGCGCGTTGTCGGGCACGTGCTCGAGCCATTGGAGGGCGCGCTCGAGATCGGCGTGGGCACTCTCGAGGTCGCCGCGCGCTCGAGCGCAGCTGGCGCGCCAGCGCAGTTGGTAGGCCGGTTGCGCTGAGCTGGGGGGCAGGAATTCGAGCGACAGCGGGATCAAGCTCGCGTACAGCGCCTGCGCTTCCTCGCAACGACCCAGCCGCACCAGCATGGCGCCCTCCGTCGAGCGCGCGTCGATGGCGCTGACCGTGCGCGGACCGCTGAGGCGCTCGAACATCTCGGCTGCGCCGCGCACGGCGTCGAGCGCCGCCTCGCGCTGGCCGCGCTGCTCGAGCAGCGTGCCCCGGTTGAACGTCAGCGTCGCCAGGGACTCGCTCGGACCGCTCCAACGAGCGCCGACCCACTCGATCGCCTCGGCGTAGATCGCGTCGGCGCGCTCGAGCTCGTTCGAGAGCTTGTAGGCGAGCCCGAGGTTGCCCAGCAACCCGATCAGCTCCTGGTCGTCGCGCTCCGGCGCCGCTCGCAGCGCTTCGACTGCGCGCGAGAGGTACTCGACGGCGAGTGTGCTCTGGCCCAGGCGCAGGTGCGCGCTCCCGATCTCGCCCAGGACGCGCGCGGCGTCGTGAGCCAGCGGCCCGCGCTCGAAACGCTCGCGCCAATAGTCCGCGGCGCGCTCCGCCCGACCGGTTTGCATCCACAAATCCGCGCGCACCGCGCGGCAGTACTCGGCGCTCTCCGCGCCGTCCGTCCCGCGGCTCTCGTAGGACGCGACGAGCTGGTCGAGTACGGGCTCGGCAGCAGCGAACTCGCCGAGCTGGACCAGTGCGTGCGCCAGGAACTTGCGCGCTTCGTCCGTGCCGTTGCGATCGGAGGAGAGCTCTGGGTGGCTGGCGAACCACGCCAGCGCGCGCTCGAGCACCTCCCGCGCGCGCGCCGGCCGGCCATTCTGCGCGTAGAGCTTGCCGAGCAACACGCGCAGCCGCGCGGCGCACCAGGGTTGGCTCTCGAAATGCGCGTCGACGTTGCGTTCCGCGTGCTCCAAGACGTCGAACAGTGAAGCCGGTCGATCCGGGGACCCGCCCGAGGCGCTCTCGAGCGAGTCGGTCAAGAACTGCATCTGCTCGGAGACGCCGCGGGCGATCTCGAGGCGCTCCAAGAGCGCGCGCTTCTCGATCTCCGCCGTGCGGCGCACGTGCGCCACCCAGGCCGTAGGTGCTGCGATCGCCGCCACCAGCGAGCTCGCCAACAGCGTGGTCCACGCGGGGTGGCGCCGCGCGTTGCGGATCCAGATGCGCGCGACGCTCGGTGCTCGCGCCGCGATCGGCAAGCCCTGCGCGACGGCGAACAGATCGCGCGCGAAGTGCAAGGCCGACGCGTAGCGGCGCGAGCGCTCGCAGTCGAGCGCGGTCAGGCACACGGTCTCGAGGTCCACGCTGATCGCGCGGTTGCGCGCGCGCGGTCGGTCGGGTCGGCCCTCGAGGATCGCGCGCCGGATCTCGAGCTCCCCCGCGCCGTCGAAGGGAACCTGCAGCGTGAGCATCTCGTACAGCGTGACGCCGAGCCCGTACACGTCGGTGCGCGCATCCTGCTCGCGCCGCGCGAGCAGCTGCTCCGGAGCCATGTAGTGCAGTGTCCCCAAGGTCGAGCCGGAGCGCGTCTGTCGCGCATCGCCTTGGATCGAGCTCAGTCCGAAATCGACCAGTCGCGCGCGCCCATCGGGCGTCAGCATCACATTGCTGGGCTTGACGTCGCGGTGCAGGCAACCGCGTGAATGCGCGTGCTCCAACGCGTCGGCCAACTGGCGTGCGATCGCCAGCGCGGCGTGGATCCAATCGAGCTCGTAGAACGTCCCCTGCGCTGCGTCGAGCGCCGCGCCACTGGCGAGCGACACGCTGCGCGCGAGATCGCGGCCGTGGAGCGACTCGGGGGCACGCGCCGCGAGCGCCGTCAGCGCCTGCGCCAGCGTGCAGCCGCGCACCAGCTCCATGGCGAAGTACGGCACGCCGTGCTCCTCGCCGAAGGAATGGACCGGCACGATCCCGGGGTGGGAGAGCCGCGCGACGGCGCGCGCCTCGCGTTCGAAGCGCTCGCGGGCTCCCGGGAAGAACAGGTGCTCGGGACGGATCAGCTTGAGCGCGACTTCGCGTCCCAACGACTCTTGGCGGGCCCGATACACGACGCCCATGCCGCCGCCGCCGAGCGCGTCGAGCAACGTGAATTCGCCGAGCTTCTGCGGGATCCGCGCGCTCTCGCCGGGCTCGGGGTCGGCCAGACCCATGTCGACCAGCGCGCGCCAACGCCGGCGCAGCTCATCGGCCAATGCCGGATGCTCCGCGCAGGTGCGAGCCAAGAGCTCGAGCGGAGACGCGTCGGTGGCCTCGAGGCACTGCGCCAGGAGCTCCTCCGGGTCCTGCTCGCGCGCAAGGTCGTTCATCGGCCGGCCTCCGCGCGCCGCGTCCGCAGCGCGTCGAGCCGCGCGCGTAGCGCCGGTGCCCGAGCCGCGAGCTGTGGCGCGGCCTCGAGCGTCTCGCAGGCGCGTTCGAGCGCCAGCTCGGCCTCGGGCCAGGCCCCGAGCTCCTCGTGGAGCTCCGCGCTGGTCACCAGAGACTGCGCCAGATCGAAGGTCGCTCCGGGAACGCCACTGAGCACCTCGACCGAGCGCGTCAGCGCGTCGAGTGCAGGGCGCGGCTGTCCCAGCTTGCGCCAGCACGTGGCTTGCTTCTGCAAGATCCCGCCGTGGTTCCAGCGGGCGTCCTCGAGCTCCAGCCCCTCGAAGGCTTCGGATGCGTTCTGCAACTCGCGCAGCGCGTCGCTCCAGCGCCCCGCGGCCAGCGCCACCCGGCCGCGGCCATACAGGCACATGCGGCCGATCGCTCCGAGAGTTCCGGTGACCTCGGCATCGATGCGCGCAGCACGCTCGAGCAGGGCCAGTGCGCGATCGAACTCGCCTAGCTCGGTCTCGAGCATCGACCAGTTGTAGAGCATGTTGGCGTACTCGCTCCCCGAGTCGAGCCGCGAATGTCGAGCGATGCAATCGGCCTCCACGTAGGCCTCGCGGGCCGGCGCGAGCAGGCCCTGTTTCTTGCGCACGAACCCCAGCACGCCGAGCGCGTCGAACAGCTCTGGATGCGTCGACGGCAAGTGTCGACGTTGCAGGCCGAGCGCGCGCTCGAGTCGGCTTCCGGCGTCGTCGAGCTTGCCTTCGGCGGCGTCGAGCTGGGCCAGCACGACCAAGTTGATGGCAGTGTTCTCCGTGCGTTCCGGCACGTCGTGCGTCTCCAGGAATTCGAGCAGCTCCTCGGTGGCCGCGCGCGCGTCGCTCCAGCGCCCGAGGGAGGCGTGCAGCGAGGCCATGTGGTTGAGCGCGTAGACCAAGTCGTTCGGCGCGCTGGCGGCCGCCGCGCGCGCTGTCTCGAGCTCGGCCGTGAGCAGCGCCTCCGCGCGTTCGAACTCCTCGAGACGCACGTAGGCCATTCCGAGGTAGCCGCGCACCGCGGTCAGGTCGTGCGCCGAGGCTTCATCGCCGATGCGCGCATAGGACTCGAGCGCACCTTCGAGCAGCGGGCGTGCGGTGCCGTAGCGGCCGAGCTCGGCGAACACTTGCCCCAGGCCCGATTGGATGCGCGCTCGGGCACGCGGCACGTCGAGGAGTTCGCGCTCGACGCGCTGAGCGCCGTGCTCGAGCAGCTCGATCGCGGTGGTGGTCTCTCCAACTTGGAACTCGGGCGTGGAGCGGCGGAACAGATCGAACACGAAGTCGAGCGAGCCATTGGCGGTCGCGGCGGCCTCCTCGGCGCTTTGCCGCTGTCGGTCGGCCTCGGCGTGCGCGCGCTCGGCGAGCTCGCTCTGCAAGTCGGCGTCACGGCGGGCTTCGGTCTCGAGCCGCAGCGCCTCGCGCAACTCGCTCTGGTGCGCGAGACCTTGGAGATACAGCGCGCTCGGAGTGACGACGACCAGCAGGAAGGCGGCCGAGAGCGCCACGGCGCGTGCTGGCCTGCGCTGCGCGGCGCGCAGGATTCGCAGCAGCGCGCTCGGGGGGCGCGCGCGGATCGGCTCGCGGTCGAGCAGACGCCCCAGATCGGCTCGCAGGGCCGCCATCGACGCGTAGCGCCGCGCGGGATCGCGCTCCATCGCCACGGCGCACACCGTCGCGGCCTCGCTCGACACCCTGCGGTTGAGCTCGCGGGGTGACTGTGGGGCGCCGTCGAGGATGCGCGATTGGACGTCGACGGCGTGCTCGCCGCCGAAGGGCAACTGCAGAGTCAGGAGCTCGTAGAGCATCACGCCCAGCGCGTACACGTCGCTGCGCTCGTCGACCTCGCCCTGCGCGCGCACCTGCTCCGGCGACATGTAGTGCAGCGTGCCCAGCTGAGAGCCGGTGCGCGTGCGACCGTCCACTCCCGCGAGCGCGGTCAGGCCGAAGTCGAGCAGACGCGCGCGGCCCGCCGGCGTCAGCATCACGTTGGAGGGCTTGACGTCGCGGTGCAACACGCCGTGGGCATGGGCGTGAGTCAAGGCCTCGGCCGTTTGCAGCGCCAGGCTGACGCAGGCGTCGACCCAGGAGCGCTCGAAGAGATCGCCGGTGATCGGAGTGTCCTTCAAGCGCGTCTGCAGCGCGGCGCGCAGATCGGATCCGCTGAGGGCCTCCGGGGCGCGGCCGGCGACACACGAGAGCACGTCGGCCAAGGTCAGGCCGTGCACGAACTCCATCGCGAAGTACGGCAGCCCGCGCTCTTCTCCGACCACGTAGACGGGGACGATGCCTGGGTGCGAGAGTCGCGCGACGGCCTCCGCCTCGCGCCGAAAGCGCTCCCGTGCGCGGGGGAAGTAGAGTTGTTCGCGTCGGATCAGTTTCAGGGCGACCTGGCGCCCGAGCGATGGCTGGCGCGCGAGGAACACCACGCCCATGCCTCCGCCGCCCAGGCGCCGGATGAGCTCGAACTCTCCCAAGCTGTCGGGGAACTCCGGCGCGAGCTCGCGCTCCTCGGGTTCGAGCAGGCCCAAGGCGACCAGCACCGACCAGCGCCGGCGCAACTCGGGCTCCAGCGCCGGATCCTCGGCGCAGGTGCGCTCGAACTGCGCGTGCTGCTCGTCGTGGGGGAGTTCGAGACACTGCGCCAGCAGCAGCTCGACGCGGTCGCTGGCGTCGTCGTGCGCTGCGCCGTCCAGTTCGCCGTTGGAGTTCATCGCGCGTGTGTCCCTGCGGATGGGAAGGCCGGCCGCGTGCGGACGTTACGCGCGCGCGAGCATGGTTCCGAGGTTCCGTGGACGCAAGTTTCCTGTGGAGTGCGGGCTCGCGCGTGGCGGCTCGGCGACGGGCTCGGTACAACCAGCGCTTTCCGACCCCAACCCACCAAACGTCCCATGATGCGCCCCAGCACGTTGTCTCGACTGGCCTTCGCCGCGCTGTACCTGGCCCCTGTCGCGCTCGCCGCTCGCGCCGACGAGGGCATGTGGCTGATCAACCGCCCGCCGCTCGAGCAGATGAAGGCGAAATACGGCTTCGAGGCCACGCCGGAGTGGTTGGAGCACGTGCAGCGCTCCTGTGTGCGCGTGTCCACCGGCGGCTCGGGCTCGATCGTCTCGGCCGACGGACTGGTGATGACCAACCATCACGTCGCCTCCGACATCCTCGAGAAGCTCTCGAGCAAGGAGCGCAACCTGCTCGAGACCGGCTTCTACGCCAAGACCGCCGCGGAGGAGCAGAAGTGCCCCGACCTGCACCTCGACGTGCTGTGGAAGATCGACGACGTCACCGAACGCGTCGAAGGCGCGGCCAAGGGCCTGGCCACGGCCGAGGCCGGCGCCGCGCGACGCAAGGCGCAGACGCAGATCGAGGACGAGGCCAAGCAGGCCAGCGGCATGCACTGCGAGGTGGTGACGCTGTATCAAGGCGGACGCTACCACCTCTACCAATACAAGCGCTTCGACGACGTGCGCTTGGTGTTCGCGCCTGAGCAGCAGATCGCGTTCTACGGCGGCGACAACGACAACTTCGAGTTCCCGCGCTACGACCTGGACTGCACCTTCTTCCGCATCTACGAGAACGGCGCGCCGCTCGTCGCCGAGCATTTCTTGCGCTGGAGCCGCGCGGGCACGCAAGACGGCGACATGGTGTTCGTCGCGGGCCATCCGGGCTCGACGCAGCGACTCAACAGCGTCGCGCACCTCGAGTACCTGCGCGATGTGGCGGTGCCGTTCGTGCTCGGGCGCTTGATGCGCAACGAGGTTTGGCTGCAGACGTTCTCGGGCAAGAGCGCCGAGCACGCGCGCATCGCGCGTGGCGATCTGTTCAGCGCGCAGAACAGCCGCAAGGTGTACGTCGGTCGCCTCGCGGGATTGCTCGACCCCAAGGTGCTCGAGAAGAAGAGCTCCGAGGAGGCCCAGCTGCGCGCCGCGGTCGACGCCAACCCCGAGTGGAAGGCCAAGTGGGGCGACGCCTGGAGCAAGATCGCGCAGGCCGAGGCCTCCGCGGCGGCGATGTACAAGCGCTACTCGGCGATCGGCTCGGGCGCCTTGAACCTGGGCACCGACACCTTCGCCTTCGCCAAGGACATCGTGCGCTTGGCCGATGAGAAGTCCAAGCCCAGCGGAGAGCGCTTGCGCGAGTACGGCGACGCCGGACTCGAGGCGCTGCTCGACGCGATCTACTCGCCCGCGCCGCTGTACCCGGAATTCGAGACCTACCGTCTTGAGAGCGCGTTGTCGTTCATGGCCGAGACGCTCGGCGCCAACGACGCCATCGTGATCGCCGCACTCGGGGGCAAGTCGCCCCGGGCGCGGGCCGAGGAATGCGTGCGCGGCACCAAGCTGTTCGACATCGCCGAGCGCAAGCGCTTGGTCGAGGGCGGCAAGGCCGCCGTCGACGCCTCCAACGATCCGCTGCTCCAGTTGGTGAAGGTGCTCGATCCGCACTCGCGCCAGATGCGCAAGAAGTGGGAGGACGAGGTGCAGTCGGTCGAGCGCGAGTCGTACGCCAAGATCGCCGCGGCCAAGTTCGCCGTGCAGGGCGAGAGCGTCTATCCCGACGCGACCTTCACGCTGCGACTGTCCTACGGCGCGATCAAGGGCTACTCGCAGAACGACGCGCTCGTCGCTCCCTACACGGACATCAGCGGACTGTTCCAGAAGGCGCAGGAGCGGCCGGCGGAGGCGGCCTACGCCCTACCGCCGTCTTGGAAGGGCGCGCGCGACGCCGTGGCGCTCAAGACGCCGTTCAACTTCGTCTCGACCAACGACATCATCGGCGGCAACTCCGGATCGCCGGTGATCAACCGCGCGGGCGAGGTCGTGGGCCTGATCTTCGACGGCAACATCCAGAGCCTGGTGGGGAACTACGTGTACAGCGAAGAGCAGGCGCGCTCGGTCTCGGTGGACGCCCGCGGCATGCTGGAGGCGCTCAAGTCGGTCTACAAGGCCGAGCGCGTGGTGCAGGAGCTGGAGAAGAGCACCACGGCGCGCTGAGCGTTTTCGAAGGACCGAGGATTCGAGCTCGCAGATCTCGGACGCGCCGTCGCCCCGCGGGCGCCGCACGTCGAACCCGCGAACTCCTCACGACGCACCTTTCAAGCGCATCTCGACATCCGAAGCGGAGCTCGCGCTCGCGTGGCGCGGGCTCCGCTGTTGCGTGGGGGAGTCCTCGCGCGCCGCAGGTTGCGCTACAACGAGCGCATGCAGTACACACGCTTGGGTCGCGCTTCGGTGCAGGTCAGTCGCCTGTGCCTGGGAACGATGAACTTCGGCACGGAAGCCGACGAGCCCAGCTCGCACGCCATCATGGACCGCGCGCTCGAGCGCGGGCTCAACTTCTTCGACACCGCCGACGTCTACGGCGGGAAATTCGGCGAGGGCCTGACGGAGTCGATCCTCGGGCGCTGGTTGGCGCTCGGCGGCGGCCGGCGCGAGAAGGTCGTGATCGCCACCAAGGTCTACGGGCGCATGGGCGAATGGCCCAACGAGGCGCGGCTCTCGGCGCTGCACGTGCGTCGCGCGTGCGAGGCGAGCCTGCGGCGCCTGCGCACCGATCACATCGACCTGTACCAGATGCACCATGTCGCGGAGGAGGCCAGTTGGGACGAGATCTGGCAGGCGTTCGAGCTCCTCGTCCAGCAGGGCAAGGTGCTCTACGTGGGCTCGTCGAACTTCGCCGGATGGCAGATGGCGCGGGCCAACGAGCACGCCGCGCGACGTTCGTTCCTGGGCCTGGTCAGCGAGCAGTCGATCTATCATCTCTACAACCGCACGGTCGAGCTGGAGGTGCTGCCCGCCGCCTCGGCCTACGGCATGGCGGTGCTGCCCTGGAGCCCCTTGGGTCAAGGCCTGCTCGCCGGCGTGCTCGGGCGCGAGCAGCGCGGCGGCCGGCGCGCGAAGGAAGCCGTGCAGAAGCGCATCCTGCGCCATCGAGCCCAACTCGAGAGCTACGAGGCGCTGTGCGACGAGCTCGGCCACGCGCCGGCGCACGTGGCCCTGGCCTGGTTGTTGGCAAACCCGGCGGTGACGGCGCCGATCGTTGGACCGCGGTCCTGCGAGCAGCTCGACTCGCTGCTGCCGGCGCTCGAGGTTCAGCTCTCGCAGGCGACACTCGCCAGGCTGGACGCGATCTGGCCCGGACCGGGTGGGCCAGCGCCACGAGCCTACGCCTGGTGACGCGCGCGGCGCTGCGCCGGAAGACTGCGCGCACGCAGCTGGCCGCAGCCTCCGTCGACGTCCTGACCGCCGCTGCGGCGGATCGTCGCGAACACTCCGCCGCGTTTGAGTGCGCGCACCATGTCGCGCGCGCGCAGCGGATCGGGACGCGAGAATTCCAGCCCCTCGACGGAGTTCCAAGGGATCAGGTTGACGATCGCACGGCGCCCGCGCAGCCAGGTGCAGAGCGTCTCGACTTCATCGTCGCCGTCGTTGACGCCCTCGAGCAGGGTCCACTGCACTTGCAGAGGCCAAGTCACGGCGTCGGAATAGTCGCAGGCGAGCTCCGTGAGCTCGCGCGGATCGATGCGTGGAGCGCGTGGCAAGAGCTGCGTGCGCAGGTCGCCCTTGGTGGTATGCAGCGAGAGCGCGAGCGCGGGACGCACGGAATGCGCGCGCAGCGCGGTGAACGCGCTCGGGTCTCCGACGGTCGAGAACACCAGGTGCTTGTGGGCGAACTCGCCCGAGTGCGCCAGCCAACGCAAGGCCTCGAGCACGTTGGTCATGTTGTGCGCGGGCTCGCCCATGCCCATCAGCACCACGCGCTGCACACTGGTCTGTGCGCGCGCGAGCGCCACCTGCGCCAGGATCTCGTGCGCGCTGAGCTGCCGCACCAGCCCACCTTCGCCCGTCTTGCAAAAGCGACATCCTACGGCGCAGCCGACCTGGGTCGACACGCACAGCGCGCGGCGTGGCAGCGCGACGGCCTCGACCGAGGCTCCGTCGGCGAGGGTCACCAACAGGCGCCGCGAGCCGTCCGCGGCGGGATGCTCGGAGCTCACGCGGGCGACCGCGTGCAAGCGCTCCCACAGGTCCGGCCAGGCCTCGAGAAAGCGTCGCGGCGGTCGCTCGCGCTGCAGAGTCGGGTCCCAGTCGCGTCCCGCGAGCCAGGCACGCCACATCGGGGCAAGGTGCCGCTCGCTGGCACCCAAGGCGCGTGCGGCGTCGACGAGACTCTGCATGGACGCGCGCAGCATAGCGCGCTGCGCGTGCGCGGCTCGGCGCGCCCGCCTCGAACACGCGGCAAAGGCGGCCGACATGGCTCAGGATCCATGTCGGCCGCGCTCAAGAGTCCTCCTCTTCTCGCGGCGCGGGCGTCAGGAATCACTCGCGCCGAGTCCGCGCGCTTCGCACGACGCGCGGACGAGGAACCACATCAAGAGCCCCCGCGGCACCAAAGCACCGCGGGAAGGTCTCACCGGTCCGAGGACCAGCGCGTGGGGGGGAGCGAAGTCGGGGGCACGCGCGGGGCCCGGGCTGGACCGCAGATTCCGCACCTCGGGCATGGCGCGGGTCAGAAAAGGTCACGATCCAAGGCGCTCGCCGGCCTTAAGCTCTCTCGCGGCGCCGCCGTGCGCCGTGCGAAAGGAACCGAACTCGATGCTGCGCTGGTCGTGGATCGCCGTGGGTGTGTGGGTGTGGTGTGGGCTGGCCGCTCCGGCGCCCGCGCAGGAGGAACCGCGGGCGGTCGTGCTGATCACCTTCGACTCGGTGCGTCCCGATCACGTCGGGTTCTTCGGTTGGCACCGGCCGACCACGCCGGCGATCGACGCCTTCCTGAGCGCTAGCGCGGTGTTCGAGCGCACGTATTCGCCAGTGACGTCGTCTTTCGGCGCACATTTGTCGGTGCTGAGCTCGTCGAGCCCTGTCGAGCACGCCTTGGTCTCGCTCGGTCCGCCGCGGTCGCCTTGGAAGCCGAGCTCCGCCGTGAGCTCGGTTGCCGAGCACCTCGCCGGACAGCGCTACCGCTGCGCGGCCTTCGTCAGCACGCGCCACATCGGCACCTGGTCGGGGCTCCAGGCGGGCTTCCACACCCTCGACGAGCCGGCGGAAAGCGTGCGCGAGCCGTCCGAGATCGCGGCCTTGGCCGAACGCTGGCTCGAGGTGCACGCCAAGGAGCAGCGCATCTTCCTGTGGCTGCACTTCAAGGGGGGACAGGAGCCCAACCTCCCCGTGATGCCCTACATGACGATGTTCCAAAACGACGAGGCTTGCTCGCGTGCCATCGACGCCATCGGCACTCCGCCAGAGCGCTTCAACCAGGGCGGATTCAGCAACCAGATCCTGATCCGCATGTTCTTCCCCGAGTTGGAAGGCATGGTCACGCCCAAGGGCATGCGCCTCCAAGACGTGGATCGGGCCGCGGTCGAGCGGCTGTACAACCGCTACGACGGAGATCTGCGCGCCACCGACGACGCGGTGCAACGCGTGCTCGCGAAGCTCGAGCAGACCGGTCTGGCCGCGCGCACGGTGGTCGCGATGTGCAGCGTCACCGGACAGGCGTTTGGCGAGCAGACGATGCTCGGCCGTGGCGAAGTCACGCGCGAAGTGGCGCAGGTGTTCGCGGCCGTGCGTGCACCAGGGCTCGCCCCTCGGCGCTCGAGCGAGGTCGTCTCACTGGTCGATCTGATGCCCACGGCCCTGGCCCACGCTGGGTTGGGGGCCAAGGCGAGCTTCGGTCGCGGGCTCGACGTGCTCGCGAGTCCGCGCACCCACGCGTTCGTGATGCGTCCGACGCGCGAAGGCGAACGCAATCCGCCCGGTCCGATCTACGCGCTGTATTCCAAGCGCTGGAAGCTCGTGCACCGGCCCGAGCGCACTGATCAGCTGTTCGATCTCGAGTCCGATCCGCGCGAGGCACACGACGTCCTGAAGGAACACCCCGACGAGGCCGCGGCGCTGCGGGCGATCGTGCAGGCGGAACTGGCCAAGGGCGCGCCGAGCGCCAAGTAGCTCAGCCTGCCCTCAGACGTTCGACGTTCCCGTCTCGGTGACGTCGATCATGCGCTGCAGCGAGAGGCGCGCGTGGCGGATCAGCTGCGCGCGTTCCGCGAGCGCGAGTCGATCGAGCGCCCCGCTCTCCTCGTCGACGACGTCCCCGGCGTACACGCGGTTGGCGGCCGGCGGCCGGCCTTGGCGCAACAGGTCGAGCATCCCGGCCAAGTGCGGCGGATCGTTGCGGCTCATCGTCGCGCAGCCGCAGCCCATCGACTGGAAGCGCGGGTCGGGGATGTCGGCCAAGTGCACGATCTCCACGCCGCGCAAGCGGCCCTGCTCGCGCGCGTTGCGCACGAAGTGTCCCTCGGTGCCGATGGCGATGCGCTCTCCGCTCTTCGCCTTCATCACGGCCTCCCACAGGAAGTTGGTCGAGCCGCTGCCGTCGGAGGCTTGCACCACCTCCAGCTTCGACTCGGGGTGCACCAGCACGGTGTAGCCGCGCTCCTTCCAGTACTGCACATGCGCCGGACTGAACACCGTGTGCACGCCGCAGAAGCTGCCCCACAGGATCATCTCGGCCGCGTCGAGCGCGGCCAATCCGCCGGCGACCGTCTTGTCGTCGACCTTGAATCCACCGCGCCCGATCTGCGGGTCGGGCAGCGCGACCACCTTGCTCAGATCCATGCCCAACTTCGCGGCCGTGTTGCGGCCCAGGTGCTGGTCGGGGACGAACAGGATCTTCTTGCCCTGCTTGCGTGCCCACTCGACGATCTTGGGCGCGTTCGAGCTGGTGCACACGGCGCCGCCGGTGCGGCCTGCGAGCGCCTTGATCCGTCCACCGGTGTTCATGTAGGCGATCACCAGCAGGCGCTCGCCGTAGCGCTCGATCAGCTGCTCCGCCACCGGCTCGACCATGTAGTCCTTGGCGAGCATCTCCATCGTGCAGCCGGCCTTGGGATTGGTGATCCACACCGACTGGTCGTCGTGGGCCAGGATCGCGATCGACTCGGCCATGAAGTGCACGGCGGACTCGACGATCACCTTCTTGTGCGGGTTGCGCGCGGCCTGCAGCGCGAGTTGATAGCTGTCGCTGACGGCACCGCCGTAGCGCTCGACCAACTTGACGATCTCGCCTCCCATGTAGAAGTGCGCCACGAGCAGCAGGGCGTCGCCGAAGTGCTCGAGCGCGGGCCGTGCGTAGCGATCGAGCCAGGGCAGAACGGTTCCCGGGCGGCGGTCGGGGAGCCGCATGTACTCCTCGGCGTAGGGCTTGAACTCCGTCTGATACCAATCGAGCGGTAGATCGGTCTGGCAGATGTTCATGTCCGGATCCAAGCGGATGCCGGAGCTCGCGGGGCGTGTGGTGTTCAAGGGAGTCGAGTCCAGTGCAACGAACTTGGGCCGGAGAATAGCATCCGTGGCGCGGCGGCGCGGCCGACTCCGCGCGCTTCTCAAGCAGCGGGGCGGGCTCTAGCATGCGGCGGCGCGGAGCGATGCTCGCTCGACGCTCGCACGGGGGAAAGGCAGGATGCGCACCGACGTCTCGAACTGGCTGACCGCTTGCGCCATCGCCGCAGTCCCGGGGTTGCTGCACGCGCGGCAAAGCGAGTCTCCGCCGGCGCGCGGCGCGTGGGCCTTGCAGGCGTCGACGCGCGTGGCTCCTGGCACGTATGAGCGCACTCCGACTCCGGCGCACGAGGGCGAGCCGGCGTGCCTGATCCGCATCGAGCGACGCACGGGCTTGGTGCTGGATCTGGGTGGCGCCCACCTGCGAGGCGCAGCTCCGGATACGCCGCAGGATCGGCTCGACGGTTACGCGATCTATCTGACCGATTGCCGCGACGTGGTGGTCCGCGGCGGGACGCTCAGCGGTGTGCGCGGGGGCATCGTCGCGGAGCGTTGCGATGGGCTGCGCATCGAGAACGTGCGCTTCGACGGCAACTTCGCGCAGCGCCTGCGCAGCACGCTGGCCGCCGAGGACGAGGGCGACTGGCTGCGCCCCCACGACAACGACCATGGCGAGTGGTTGGCCCATTACGGCGCCGCGATCTCGCTGACCAACTGCGAGAGCCCGGTGGTTTCCGGTTGCCGTGTCCGGCACGGTCAGAACGGGATCTTGCTCACGCGCAGCAACAACGCGCGCATCTTCGACAACGACGCCTCGTTCCTCTCGGGTTGGGGCATCGCGCTGTACCGCTCCAGCGGGAATCTGATCGCTCGCAATCGCTGCGACTACTGCGTGCGCGGCTACAGCCACGAGCGCTACTGGCGCGGCCAGGACTCGGCCGGAATCCTGCTGTTCGAGCGCTGCTCCAACAACTTGATCGCCGAGAACAGCGCGGTGTGCGGCGGCGATGGCCTGTTCCTCTACGCGGGCGAGGATCTGGTCGAGGGTCACGCGCGTGCGCGCGGTGAGGCCGATCCCGGCGGCTCGGATCGCAATCTGATCTATCGCAACGACTTCTCGTTCGCCGTCGCCAATGGCATCGAGACCACTTTCAGCCGCGACAACCGGGCGATCGAGAACCGCGCCAGCGGCTGCCGCCAGCACGGGCTGTGGGCCGGATACTCCAGCCGCATGCTGGTCGCGCGCAACGACTTCCGCGACGCTGGCGGCGCGGGGATCAGCATCGAGCACGGCCAGGAGTGCGCGCTGGTCGGCAACCTGCTCGAGCGCTGCGCGATCGGACTCGAGCTGTACTGGGACGAGGATCCGCACTACGTGTCGGGTCCGTTCGGGCGTTTTGGAGACAGCTCTTCGCGCGATCACCTGGTGCTGGACAACAGCTTCGCGGAGAACGACGTCGACATCGCCATCGAGCGCAGCACCGGCCTGGCCTTTGGAAACAACATCATCGCGGCCGAACAGTCCGAGCTCTCGATCCGCGATCTAGTGCTCGCCGAAGGACTGGCTTCCGGCGAGCTCGAGCCCAAGGAACACCTGCGCGGTGTGCTCGGGCGCTTGCCCAGTGGCCGCATCCAGTCCTCGAGTGTGCGCCCAGCGCTGAGCGAGCTTCCCGCGGAGTGGGCGGGGAAGCTGGAGGTCGAGTTGAACGCGCTGCCCGGATCGACGCGGCCCTTCGATCCGGCGCGCCGGCACCCGGGGCTCGAGTCGATCCACATGGGCCAGTGGGGGCCGTGGGATTTCGAGAGCGGCGAGCCGCGACCGGAGTTGCGCCCGGTGGGCGGCCTGTTCGCCGCCGCGAGCTGGCGCGCGCGCTGGTTCTCATGGAGCGCGGGCCCCGATCCGCGCGGAAACGCCGAGGCGCAGGCCCAATGGCGCGCCCTGGCCGAGGACGCCGCGGTCGAGCTCGATGTGCGCACTTGGCTCGATCCGTGGGCCGACGAGCGCGATGTCCACGCGGCCGTGGGCGACGAGCGCTTCGGCTTGCTCGCCGCCACCAGCTTGGAGCTCGAGGCCGGAAGGTACCGCCTGCGCGTCGAGTCCGATGACGGGGTGCGGGTGCGTGTCGACGGCACGCCGCGACTCGAGGACTGGAGCTGGCATCCGTTGACGCGCAGCGAGGTGCTGCTCGAGCTCCCCTCCGGTCGGCACACCTTCGAGGTCGAGTACTTCCAGATCGACGGCGCCGCGGCGCTGACTCTCGATCTGCTGCGCCTGTGAGCGCTGCGCAGCTCCACGGTCGCGTCGGGACGGTGGCGCTCGCATGCGCGACCGCGAGCTTTCTGCTACCGTTCGCGAACCCCGCGTGAAGCTCGCACTGCGTTGCCTGGTTTCGCTTTCAGCGCTCGCGTTGGCGAGTTGTCGCTCACTGACGGATCTCGAGGGCGCGGATCGCGACGTGTGGATGCCCGGGCTCGAGGCGCGCTGGATGTGGAAGGGCGAGCGCGAGGGCTGGTTCCTCCAAGGGCGTGCGCGGGGCGGAGAGGGTCAGTTCGGCGAGAGCGTTCCGGCCGGCGAGGTGCTCGAAGTCGGCGACGCGACGATCCAGGGGCCCGAGCGCCTCGACGTCCGCGTGCAGATGCGCAATGGCGAGCTGGCGCTCGGGCGACGCGTCGCCGGCGGTGCGCTCGAGTTCGCGTGGTTCGCTGGAGTCGAGTTCGTCAATGTCGAGATCGAGCTCGAGGGGCCCACGCAAGCGGCCGAAGAGCTGCGCAGCTCGCGCAACGCACTCGGCGGATTGTGGCTCTCCGCGCGGATCAACGAACGCTGGTCGGTGGAATTCGGGCACACGCGCTCCGCGCCGCTGTTCGGCGACCCGCTGTTCGCGACCAGCACCGATGCGCTGCTGACGCTGCGCTTGAACGAGTGGTCGCGCTGCTACGTCGGCTGGCGCTCGATGCAGATGTACGAATACGAGGATTCCGAAGTGGACCTCGAGATCTCCGGCCCGGCCTTCGGTCTGGGGGTCGAGCTGTAGCGGCGCGAGCCGAGCGCGGCGCGCGGCCGTTTTCACAGTCCTGGCACGAGGAAACCATGAGCCAAACTGCTTCCCCCGCGAGCACCGAGGCGAGCCGGCAGGACCGCCTGCTGTTCATCGGCTGCTTCATCGCCCTGATCACGACCTCGTTCGGTTTCATCCTGCGAGCGATGACGCTCGACGAGTGGGGCGTTCAGTTCGGACTCTCGGCGACCGAGAAGGGCGAGATCTTCGGCGCCGGGTTGTGGCCGTTCTCGATCTCGATCGTGCTCTTCAGCTTGGTGATCGACAAGGTCGGCTACGGGCGCGCGATGGTCTTCGCGTTCGTGTGCCACGTGCTCTCGATCGTGCTCACCGTGCGCGCCAAGGACTACAGCGACCTGTACGCGGCCAACGTGATCGTGGCACTGGGCAACGGCACCGTGGAAGCGGTGATCAATCCGGTGGTGGCCACCATGTTCCGCCGCGACAAGACCAAGTGGCTCAACATCCTGCACGCCGGTTGGCCGGGCGGGCTGGTGCTCGGTGGAGTGGTCGCGATCGCGCTGGGTGACATCGCGTGGACCACCAAGTTCTGGCTGATCTTGGTGCCGACCGTGCTGTATGCCGCGTTGCTCGTGCGCGTCTCGTTCCCCGTGCAGGAGCGCGTCGGAGCTGGCGTTCCCTACCGCGACATGCTGCGCGAGCTCGGCGCGCTCGGCGCGTTCATCGTGCTCGGGCTGATCTTCGCGGAAGTCGGCAGCGTGCTCACCCGCCAGGGCTTGGTCGAAGGCTGGACACCGACGGCGATGTGGAGCGCGGCGGCCGTTGTCAGCGTGGCATTCGGGCTCGCCGTGCGCTCGTTGGGGCAGCCGCTGCTCGTGATTCTGCTGCTCGTGATGTTGCCTCTGGCTTCCACCGAGCTCGGGACCGACGGTTGGATCACCTCGCTGCTCGCGCCGGAGATGAAGCACCTCGGGCTCAATGCCGGTTGGGTGCTGATCTACACCTCGGCGATCATGATGGTGTTGCGCTTCTTCGCCGGAGCGATCGTGCACGCACTGTCGCCGCTGGTGCTGCTGATGACCAGTTCCGCGGTCGCGGCGCTGGGCCTCTTCTGGCTCTCGGGCTCGAGCGGCGCGGCGATCTTGGCCGCAGCGACCCTCTACGGCTTCGGCAAGACGTTCTTCTGGCCAACGATGCTGGGCGTGGTGTCGGAGCGTTTCCCCAAGGGTGGCGCGCTGACGCTGAACGCGATGGGCGGAGTGGGCATGCTCGCGGCGGGAATCGTGGGCAACTCGCTGTTCGGCTTCTGGCAAGACACCGGCAAGGCCAAGCACCTCCTGCGCGAGCATCCAGCCTTGCACGCCCAAGTCGTGGTCGAGAAGTCCAGCGTCTTCGGCGCCTATCAAGCCGTCGACGCCCAACGCGAGGCCGCGCTTCCGTCCGCCGAGCAGGCCACGCTGACAGCAGTCACGGGGCTGGTGCAGAAGGAAACGCTGGGCAAGGTCGCGGTGCTGCCGGTGTGCATGTTCACCGCGTACTTGCTGCTGTGGGTCTATTTCCGCTCACGCGGCGGCTACAAGCCGGTCGAGCTGCACACCCAGTAGCGCCGGTGCAGCTGCTCAGGCGTCGCGCAGCGAGCGCCAGGGCTCCTCGGCGGAGACGTCGATCAACGCCGGACCGTCGAACACGGCGGGCGAGAGCACCGCCAGGAACACGGCGCGCTCCTTGAACACGTTGTACGAGCCATGCACCACGTCCTTGGGGATGTGCGCGAGCTCTCCGGCGCCGAGGATGCGCTTCTCGCGGCCGACCCACTGCTCGAGTCGACCTTCGACGACGTACAAGAGCTCTTCCATGCACGGATGGCGGTGGAAGCGGTGTGCTTGGCCGCCCGGCATGCTGACGCGCACGAGTTGCAGCGCCTCGGCCTCCGTCAGGCCCGGACGACAGAGCCACTCGTGCGGTCCCCAGGGGAGCACCTCGACTTGCGCTTCGGCCGAGGTCACGAACCGCAGGCAGTGCGCGCAGGTCATCGCAGCCTCAGCTGCTTGAAAGCGCGGATCGTGTCACGGATCGCGATCTCGGTCGGCAAGCGCTCGGTCGAGCTCGCGCCGTAGAAGCCGTGGACGCCGTCGACGTGGTCGAAGACGTGCTGCGCGTGCAGCGGCTCGGCCAGCGGACCTCCGTGGCACAGCACGATCACGTCGTCGCGCACTTCGCGCACGGCGGCCACGATCTCGCGGATGCGCGCCAAGCACACCTCGAGCGGCTTGACCGACTTCGAGCCGATCGAACCGCCGCTGGTGCAGCCCATGTGCGCGACGACGATGTCGGCCCCGGCGCGCGCCATGCGCCGCGCCTCGTCGGCGTTGAACGCGTAGGGCGTGGTCAAGAGCTCCATCCGGTGGGCCAGGGCGACGATCTCGACTTCCTTCTCGAAGCCCATCTCGGTGTCTTCGAGCGCGCTGCGCAATTCGCCCTCGATCAATCCGACGGTGGGGAAGTTCTGGATCCCGGCGAAGCCGAGCTTGGCGAGCTCCTCGAGGAACAGCTCCGGCATCATGAACGGGTCGGTGCCGCAAACGCCCGCCAGGACCGGCGTGTGGCGCACGACCGGCAGGACCTCGTAGGCCATCTCCTTCACGATCTGGTTGGCGTTGCCATAGGGCATCAGGCCCGCGAGCGACCCGCGCCCGGCCATGCGGTAGCGCCCCGAGTTGTAGATCACGATCAAATCGATGCCGCCGGCCTCCTCGCTCTTGGCGGAGATGCCGGTGCCCGCGCCGCCGCCGATGATCGGCTCGCGACGCGCGATGCGTTCACGCAAGCGCGCGAGGATCGCGCGCCGGGAGAGGTCGGGCTTCATGCGCTGGTCTGGAGGCGCATCAGCGCCAAGAGGTCTCGAGCGGCGGTCTCCGCGAACTGCGGGTCGTTGATGTGCAGGTCGAGCACGCTGGTCTCGACGCCCGGTCGAGCGCCGAGCAGTCCTTCGAGCAGCGCCTTGCGCGCCGCGGGATCGTCGAAGGGCTGACCGTCGCGATCGAGCGCGGACACGCCTCGCAACGGGAACAGCACCTTGGTCGGGCCACGCGCATTGGAGAGCTTGCTCGCGATCTCCGCGCCGAGCAGCGCGTTCTCGTCGGCGGTGGTGCGCATCAGGGTCACGTGGTCGTTGTGCTTGTGGAGGCGGCGCTCGCGGAAGGCCTGGGGCACGCTCTCCAATCCGAAGAAGTTCACCATGTCGAGCGCGCCGACGCTGACCACTTGCGGAACGCCGCAGTGGGCGGCCGCGGTCAGGCGCAAGGGACCCGCGGAGAGGAAGCCGCCGACCAGCTCGTCGGCCAGCTCCGTGGTGGTGACGTCCAGCACGCCGGAGATCAGGCCGTCGCGGATCAGGCTCTCCATCGCTTGCCCGCCGCTACCGGTGGCGTGGAACACGAGCACCTCGCAGCCTTCGGCTTCGAGCAGCACCTTGGCGCGCTCGACGCACTTGGTCGTCACGCCGAACATCGTCGCCGCTACCAGCGGCCGGTCGGAGCGTGCGTCGCGGACCGGTCCGGCCTGCACCATCCCGGCCAGCGCGTGCGCCGCGTTGGTCAGGATGCGGCGGCTGATGCGGTTGATCCCGAGCACGTCGACGACGCTGTTCACCAGGGTGATGTCGCGATCTCCGACGAACGAACGCGTCTGGCCCGAGGCGAGCGTCGAGACCATCACCTTCGGCACGCCCAGCGGCAGAGCGCGCATGCTCTCGGTTCCGATCGCGGTGCCGGCGGAGCCGCCCAGGCCGAACACGCCTTCGAGCTCGCCGCGCGCGTGGGCCTCGAGCACCAGCTGTCGCGCGCCGCGCGCCGCGGCTTGCACCGCGCTGCCGCGTTCCCCCTGAGCTCGCACGCGCGCCAGATCGGTTCCGGCCGCCGCGAGCACGCGCTCGCGAGCGATGTCCGCGGGTACGGCGGGTTCGCCTGACGTGCCGCAGTCGACGAGCAGGGTCTCCAGGCCGCGCGCCGCGAGCGCGTCGCGCACGAAGGCCGCCTCGACGCCCTTGGTGTCGAGCGTCGCCAGGATGTAGATCGCCATGCGGCGCAGTGTAGCTCGCGGCGCCGAGCGATCGAGGCGCCGCGCTGAGCTCCAGAAAAGGTGCGACGGCTCGCGAGTCCCACATCGCGAGCCGCCGCGGGCTTCTCTCCGGAAGAAGAGCCCTTGTCGAGTGTCGTCTAGAACTGCGCCTTTTCGGTCGAGCCGTCGAGGGCCGTGGTCGAGCTCTGTCCCTTCGCCACGGCCTGCGTCACCGCGTCGAAGTAGGCGGTCCCGACCTCGCGCTGGTGGCGTGTCGCGCTGTAGCCGTGGGCCTCGGATGCGAACTCGGCCTGCTGCAGTTCGCTGTAGGCGGCCATTCCTCGCTCGCGATAGCCGCGCGCGAGCTCGAACATCGAGTGGTTGAGCGCGTGGAAGCCCGCGAGCGTGACGAACTGGAATCTGTAGTCCATCGCGCCGAGCTCGCGCTGGAACACCGCGATCGTGTGCTCGTCGAGCTTCTTCCGCCAGTTGAACGAGGGCGAGCAGTTGTAGGCCAGCAGCTTGCCTGGGTAGCGCGCGTGGATCGCCTCGGCGAACTGGCGCGCTTCGGCCAGATCGGGGTGCGAGGTCTCGCACCACACCAAGTCGGCGTAGGGCGCATAGGCCAGTCCGCGCGCGATCGCCGGCTCGATGCCGCTGCGCACACGGAAGAAGCCCTCCGCGGTACGCTCACCGGTCAGGAACGGGCGGTCGCGCTCGTCGACGTCGCTGGTGATCAAAGTGGCAGCATCGGCGTCGGTGCGCGCCACCAGCAAGGTCGGCACGTCGCAGATGTCCGCGGCCAGGCGCGCGGCATTGAGCGTGCGCAGGAACGCAGCGGTCGGCACCAGCACCTTTCCGCCCAAGTGGCCGCACTTCTTCTCGCTCGCGAGCTGGTCCTCGAAGTGCACACCCGCCGCGCCGGCCTCGATCATCAGCTTCATCAGCTCGAAGGCGTTCAGCGGTCCGCCGAAACCTGCCTCGGCATCGGCGACGATCGGCGCGAACCACGAACGTTGCGCCCCGCCTTCCATGTGCTCGATCTGGTCCGCGCGCTGCAGGGCCTGGTTGATGCGCTTGACGACCTGTGGCACCGAGTTCGAGGGATACAACGACTGGTCGGGGTACATGTGGCCGGCGAGATTGGCGTCGGCCGCGACTTGCCAGCCCGAGAGGTAGATCGCGTCCAGCCCGGCCTTGACCATCTGCACCGCTTGGTTTCCGGTGAGCGCGCCGAGCGCGTGCACGTAGTCGCGCTCGTGGAGCAGGCGCCACAGGCGCTCGGCGCCCAGGCGCGCGAGCGTGTGCTCGACCTGCACCGAGCCGCGCAAGCGCTCGACGTCCGACCACTCGTAGTCGCGTCGAATGCCGTCGAAACGGTGCGGGTCGAGGCTGGTCACGGGCCAGGTCGAGAGGATGCGCCCTTGGTCGTCGACGAGTTTGGAGCGCGAGTCGATGTCGAGCTTCTTCATGGTGCTAGTCGCCCTGGGAAAGCAATTGACGATAGGCGGGGAGGGTCAGGAATTCGGGGAACTCGGGCGCCGCGAGCATGCTCTCGAACAGCGCGCGAGCGTTTTGGTGATGGCCAGCGCGCCAGGTCGCTTCCGACAGCGCGGCGCGGATCGTCTGCAGCTCCTCCGCCACGACACGCGCGACGAACGCAGCGTCCAGCGCTCTGCCGTCCTCCAGTCGCGCGCCGTGACGCAACCATTGCCACACCTGCGCGCGGGAGATCTCCGCGGTCGCGGCGTCCTCCATCAAGTCCTCGAGCGGCACGCAGCCCGAACCCGCGAGCCACGCGGCGAGGTACTGCACACCGATGCGCACGTTGGAGCGCAGTCCGGCCTCGGTGATCGCGCCCGCGGGGACGCGCAGCAGATCCGCGGCGCGAACCTCGACGTCCTCGCGCAATCGCTCCAGCTGGTGCGGCCGTTGCGCGAGCACGCGCTCGAACTCGGCGCGCGCGGTGGCGACGAGGCCTGGATGCGCGACCCAAGTGCCGTCGTGCCCGTCCTCGGCCTCGCGGCGCTTGTCGGCGGCGACCTTGGCCAGCGCCGCCGCGTTGCGTTCGGGGTCGCTCTTGATCGGGATGAACGCGGCCATGCCGCCCATCGCGTGCGCGCCGCGCCTGTGACAGGTGCGGATCAGGAGCGTCGAGTAGCTGCGCAGGAAGTGCTCGGCCATCGTCACCCGCCAGCGGTCGGGCAGGACGAAGTCCGCGCGCGAGCTGAACTTCTTGATGAACGAGAAGATGTAGTCCCAGCGGCCGCAGTTGAGCCCGCTGGAGTGCTCGCGCAACTCGTAGAGGATCTCGTCCATCTCGAAGGCCGCGAGGATGGTCTCGATCAGCACCGTCGCGCGGATCGTGCCGCGCGGCAGGGCCAGCTCGGCCTGGGCCGCCAGGAACACGTCGTTCCACAGGCGTGCCTCGAGATGGCTCTCCATCTTCGGAAGGTAGAAGTAGGGCCCGCTCCCGCGGGCGACGAGCTCGCGCGCGTTGTGGAAGAAGTACAGGCCGAAGTCGAAGAGCGAGGCGCTCACCGGCCGGCCGTCGACTCGCACGTGAGCTTCGTCGAGGTGCCAGCCGCGCGGGCGCACGATCAGGGTCGCGGTGTGCGGCGCGAGCTCGTAGCGTTTGCCGCCGTCGGGCTGCTGGAAGGAGATCGTGCGTCGCACGGCGTCGCACAGATTGAGCTGACCCTCGATGCAATTGCGCCACGTCGGCGAGTTCGAGTCCTCGAAGTCCGCCATGAAGGTGTCCGCGCCACTGTTGAGCGCGTTGATCACCATCTTGCGCTCGACCGGGCCGGTGATTTCGACGAGGCGACGCTCCAGATCCCGCGCGAGCGGCGCCACGCGCCAGTGTGCGGCGCGGATTCCGCGGGTTTCGTGCAGGAAATCAGGTGTCCAGCCGCGCTCGAGCCGCGCTTGAACCTCGCGACGCGCGGCGAGCCGGCGCTGGCGCTCGGGCTCGAAGCGACGCTGCAAGTTGGCCACGAACTGAAGGGCTTCGCGGGTGAGGATGCGCTCGGCTGCGGCGCACAGCGGCGCTTCGATCTCGACGCCGGGGGGCAGCGTCCAAGTGGACATCGGGGGCATGGGGCGGCACGCGAGGAGTTGCTCGCGTGCTCAATCCAACCCCGGAATGTCCCATGGGCAAATCACGAGCGCGATTCGCGCTTCACCTGCGACACGAGCTCGGAAGGATCTTCGCGCCGAATGGAACGCGCTGCGGCGCGCGAAGCTCGCGCGCGGGCCAGCTCAGGCCTGACCGAGGAACGGATAGCGCCAGTCCGTCGGCGGGACGAAGGTCTCCTTGATCGTGCGCGGACTGACCCAGCGCAGGAGATTCAAGATCGAGCCCGCCTTGTCGTTGGTGCCCGAGGCGCGCGCGCCGCCGAAGGGTTGCTGGCCGACGACCGCGCCCGTGGGCTTGTCGTTGACGTAGAAATTGCCCGCGGCGAAGCGCAGCGCATCCGTGGCCTGACGGACCGCGGTCCGATCGTTGGCCAGGATCGCGCCGGTCAGCGCGTACTCGGAAGTCGTGTTGCACAGCTCGAGCGTCTCGGCGTAGCGCGCGTCGTCGTAGACGTGGATCGTCAAGATCGGTCCGAAGAGCTCGGTGCACATGGTGTCGTACTTGGGGTCGAGCGCTTCGATCACCGTGGGTTCGATGAACCAGCCGCGCGTGCAGTCGCAGCCGCCGCCGAACACGATGCGTGCCGCACTCGAGGTGCGCGCGGCGTCGATCGCGGCCTTGAGCTTGTCGAACGAACGCTTGTCGATCACCGCGCCCATGAAGTTGCGCATGTCCGCGACGTCGCCGGTCTTGATCTCGGCCAGCATCGCGGCCATGCGCTCCTTCAGCGCGGGCCACAGGGACTTCGGAACGTAGGCGCGGCTCGCGGCCGAGCACTTCTGGCCCTGGTACTCGAACGAGCCGCGCACGAGCGCCACGGCGGCGACATCGACCTCGGCCGAGGCGTGCACGAAGACGAAGTCCTTGCCTCCGGTCTCGCCGACCAACCGCGGATACTGCGCGTACTTCGCGATGTTCTTGCCGACCGTGCCCCAGATGCCATTGAAGACCCCGGTGGAGCCCGTGAAGTGCACGCCGGCCAAGCGTCGATCGGCGATGCCCGCGTCGCCGATCGCGCTGCCCTGACCGGGGACGAAGTTGATCACGCCCGCCGGCAATCCGGCGGCCTCGTACAGCTTCATGAGCATGTAGTTCGAGTAGATCGAGGTGCTCGCCGGCTTCCACACCACGGTGTTGCCGAGCATCGCCGGCGCGCTGGCGAGGTTGGCGGCGATCGAGGTGAAGTTGAACGGCGAGACGGCGAACACGTAGCCGTCGAGCGGGCGGTGCTCGAGGCGGTTCCACACTCCGGGCGAGGACTGCGGCTGCTCGGCGTACAGGCGCTCCATGAAATGCACGTTGAAGCGCATGAAGTCGATCGTCTCGCAGGCCGAGTCGATCTCCGCCTGGTGCACGGTCTTGGACTGCCCGAGCATCGTGGCCGCGTTGACGCGATCGCGCCAGGGTCCGGCGAGCAGCTCGCCGACGCGCAAGAAGATCGCGGCGCGCTCCTCCCAGGGCGTGCGCTCCCAGGCGTGCTTGGCCGCACTCGCGGCCTCGATCGCGGCCGCGACGTGCTCGGGTTTCGCGCGGTGGATGCGCGCGACGACGTGGCGATGGTCGTGGGGCATCGTCGCTGTCTCGATTTCGCCGGTGCGCACCTCGCGTCCGCCGATCACCAGCGGGATCTCGATCTCCGAGCTCGAAAGCGAGCGCAACGTGGCCTCGAGGCTCGCGCGTTCCGCACTGCGCGGCGCGTAGCTCTTGACCGGTTCGTTGACGGGCGTGGGGGTGCGGAAGATGCCGTGGGTCATCGCGACTCCTGAGGTGTCTAAGGGGCAACGAGGGTAGCGGACCCAGCGCGCGGTTGTCGAACGCCGACTCTCCCGCGCAGTGCACATGGATTTGCAGCTGCGCGCCCTTTTCGCCGTCGCGTGCGCTCTCCATCATGTCGCCCCCGGCGCGCGGCGCGCGTCCGTTCCCCTTCGGAGTCTCGATCCATGTCGCACCGCGGTTCCTCGCTGGCTTTCATCGCGCTCAGTTTCATGCCCTTCGCGCTGTCGTCTTGCGTTTTCGTGGCCAAGGGCGCCGAGCAGGGTGCGGCGGAAAAGGCCGGTCCGAGCGGACCGGGCGGCGTGAAGCCGCAGGCCGACGCACATGCCGGAGCCCGCGCGGCGGCCGAAGGAGTCGCTCCCAGCGATGTCCAAGGGGACACCAAGGCGAAGGACGCCGCGCGCAAGGCTGCCAAACGCGCGCACGAGCTGGCGCTGGCGCGGATCGAGCTCGAAATCGCCGAGCTCGAGGCCAAGGTCGATGCGGACGAGGCGCGGACGAAGATCGAGCGCGCCGAGCGCGAGCTCGAGGAGGCGCGCCTGGCGCTGGGCCACTTCAAGTCGCGCAAGCTGCCGCGCGAGCTCGAGGACGGTCGGCTCGATCTCGATCGCTCGATCCAGTCCAAGACCGAGGCCGAGCAAGAGCTGAAGGAGATGGAGGCGACCTACGCCAAGGACCAGTTCGCGAAAGACACCAAGGAGTTGGTGTTGACGCGCCATCGCAAGCGCGTCGAGTTCGCCAACCGCGCCTTCGCCATCGCCGAAGCCGAGTTCGTGGACAAGCAACAGGTCGAGCTCCCGCGCACGCAGCGCGAGCTCGAGCGCAAGTTGCACGACGCCGAGCTGGCGCTCGAGGACGCGCGCGCAGCGCAGCGCAAGCAGGAGCTGCAGACCAAGCTCGAGTTGGCGCGCAAGCGCTGGTCGATCGAGGAGCTCGAGCGTCCCGAAGATCCCGACCAAGGCGCCAAGGAGCGCGGCTAGTCGTGCTGTGCGCCTGGTCCCTCGCCGCCTGGCTCGCGCTGCAGGCCCCGCGGCCGCAGGATGAGACCGAGATCCGACCGTTCGTCGACGTGCCTGAGACCATGACGCGCGAGCAAGCGCGCGTGTCGCTCGAGCGCTCGCTCAAGTTCATCACGTCGACGCAGAATCCCGACGGCTCGTGGTGCGGGAGCGCTCCCGACAGTGTCATGGAGTTGGGCTTCAGCCCGGAGACCTACTACACCTGGCAGCTCGGCGCGATCGAGCTGACGCTGATGGCGCTGATGGAGTGCGAGGCCACTCCCGAACGCATGGCCACGCTCGATCGGGGCATGCAGTGGCTGTGCACGACGCGCCTGCCGGCTCGGGGCAGCGACTGGGACGTCGACTACATGTGGCCCGCGCTGTACGGAGTGGTGTGCACGACGACTGCGCTGGAGTTCGCTCGCTTCGGGAACGCGGAATGGCAAACGCGCATCGAGGCTCGCGGGCGTGAGTTCATGGAGCTCCTCGTGCGCAGCCAGGTGCCCGACGGTGGCTGGGGCTACTACGACGATCCGCCGTTCACCTCGCGGCCGAAGTGGGCCACGAGCTTCGCGACGGCGACGGTGCTCGATGCGCTCTCGCGCGCCGAGCGGCGCCAGTGGTTCGCCGATCCCGCGCTGCGCAAGCGCGCCGTCGACTACGTGGCGGGCTGCGCACTTCCCAACGGGGCCTACGAGTACGACCTCAATCCGATTCCGCGCGCCGGCGCTGGCGAGAGCATCAACTCGGTCAAGGGCTCACTCGGACGCATCCAGGTGTGCAACTGGTCGCTGCGCCGTTCGGGCGTGAAGTTCGTGACCGACGACAAGTTGCGCGAGGGGCTGAGCGCGTTCTTCGAGCACCATCGCTTCCTCGACGTCGCTCGCATGCGGCCCGTGCCTCACGAGGCGTACTACGCGAATGCGGGCTACTTCTATTTCTTTGGGCACTACTACTGCGCGCTGGCGATCAACGAGTTGCCCGAGGGCGAGCGCGAGGCGTGGCACGCGCGCCTTCGTCCGCACGTCGCGAAGTGCCAATACGAAGATGGCTCCACCAGTGACTTCCTGCACTCGCGCTACGATGTGCTGGCCTCCACGGCCTACGCCGCCATGGCGCTCGATCTCGGGCTCGCGTCCAAGAACTAGGCTTCTTTCGCAATGACCACGCTCCAGTGTTTGCTCGGACTGCTCGACCGGCGCGTTCCGGCCGAGCGCCGCGCGTGGCTCGACAGCGCCCGCGCGGAGATCGGGCGAGGAATCGAGGACGAGCGCTTCTGCGTGCTGTTTTCGCTCGCCAGCCGCTTCGCGCCGCGAGCGCCGCTCGCGCCCGACGCCGCGGAACGCGCGCGCGCCGCGCAGGCTCTCGCCGGGTGGAATCCCGAGCGCTGGTCGATTCTGGACGCGTTTCGCGCGGTGCTCGTGTTGTCGCGCTCGGACCTGTCGACGCCGTCGGCCGCCCGCGCCATCGAGGAGCTCTTCCGCTACGCCGACATGGGCGAGCTGTGCGCGGCGTACAAGCTGCTGGCGCTGGTGCCGCAGGCCGAGCGCTTCGTCTGGCGCGCCGGCGAAGGCGCACGCTCGAGCATGAAGGCCGTGTACGAGTCGGCCTGCTGCGACACGCCGTTTCCCGCGCGCTACTTCGACGACATCGCCTGGCGCCAAGCGTTGATCAAGGCGCTGTTCGTCGAGGCACCGCTGTGGCGCGTTTGGAATGTCGATGCGCGGCTGGACGAGGAGCTCGCGCGCATGGCGCTGGATCTGGCCGATGAGCGGCGCTCGGCTGGGCGGCCGGTGAATCCAGAAACGTGGATGTGCCTGGGCACGCACGGCGGCGCTCGCGCCCAGAGCTCGATCGAGCGCGAGCTCGTGCACGGGCCCGCGCGCGGGCGGGCGGGTGCGGCGCTGGCGTTGGCCCGCGCCGGCCGGCGCGACAAGTTGCTCTCGGCGAGCGCGGTCGAGAGCGACCCCTTCGTGAAGCAGGTGATGGGTTCCGCGCTCGATGGCGCGCACGATTCGGTGGCGTTCCACGCGCTCGACCAAAGCACTTCGGGAGTCTGCTGACATGCGCTTCTTCGATCCGCACATCCACATGATCAGTCGGACGACCGACGACTACGAGGCCATGAGCAAGGCCGGCATCCGCGCCGTGATCGAGCCGGCCTTCTGGATCGGTCAGCCGCGCACCACGGTCGGCTCGTTCGTCGACTATTTCTCGCAGATCCTGGGTTGGGAGCGTTTCCGCGCCTCGCAGTTCGGCATCGCGCACTACTCCGCGATCGGCATGAACTCGAAGGAAGCGAACAACGAGCCGCTGGCGCGCGACGTGATCGCGCTGCTCGAGCGCTTCGTCCTGAAGGAGGGCGTGGTCGCGGTGGGAGAGATCGGCTACGACGAGATCTCGGCGGCGGAGGAGCGCGCGTACATCGCGCAGCTGCGCTTGGCGGTCAAGCACGACATGGTCGTGATGGTGCACTCGCCGCACCGCGACAAGAAGCGCGGGATCCTGCGCTCGATGGAGGTCGCGAGCGAGTGTGGACAGCCGATGTCCAAGCTGGTGATCGACCACAACAACGAGGAGACCGTGAAGGACGTGCTCGACGCCGGCGCTTGGGCCGCGTTCACGATCTATCCGCACACCAAGATGGGGTCGGAGCGGATGGTCGAGATCGTCAAGAAGTACGGGCCCGAACGAATCATCGTCGACAGCTCGGCCGACTGGGGGTTGTCCGACCCGCTGTCCGTGCCGAAGACTGCGGCGCTGATGCTCGAGCGCGGCGTGACGCGGGAGTGGGTCGAGCGGGTTACCTGGCACAACGCGCTCGAGGCCTATGCCCAGTCCGGTCAGATCGATGTCGCCGCGCTCGAGGGTTCCCTGGCGATCGATCAACGCGCCGTGTTCGGGGAGAACTCGGTCCTGCGCGGGCAAGCCCCGCGCGTGGACCTGGACGAGCTGGCGAAATAGCGGCCCGCGATCCGACGCTCGGCGCCCGAGCAGGCCGGGCCGGCCCTAGGCGACGCTCGCGTGGAGTGGGATCAGCGCGCGAGCAAGCGGCGCGCGTTGGAACAGAAGATCGCCTCGGCCGCAGGCGCCGCGAGCAACTCGACGATCGCGCGCTGTTCGATCAAGCGCTCGGCGCGCCAACCGGACGGGAACGTATTGGAGTCGGTGCCGAACAAGATGCGCTCGGGGCCGAACACCGACAGCGTGCGCTCGAAGACATCGCGCAGCGTTAGCTTGACGGGCTGCGTCGCGATCCAGGAGTTCGTCGAGGACGTGTCGACGAAGACGTTGGGGCACTGTGCTCCCGCGATCAGCGTCTCACGGAAGTAGCCAGCGCCGAAATGCGGGACGACGAAACGCACGTTGGGGAAGGCGTTCGCGGCTGGGATCAGGTTGAGTGGCGAGGCGAAGCGCAGATCCGTGGCTCGCGGCAACTCGAGCAGGTCGCGCACCTTGACGATCAGGATGCCACAGTGCACGTAGGCGATCGCGCGCTGCTCCTCCAGCACCGCCAGCAATTCGCGGCACTCTGGCGCCGAGATGTCGTAGTGGTGGAGCGCGGGAAACAAGAGCACGCCGCGAAAGCCCTTGTTGGCGAGCAGCGCGCGCACGCGCGTCGCCGCGCCCTCGGATCGCGGATTGACCAGTGCGAAGGGCGTGATCCGGCCCTTGGCGAGTACCGCGGCGTCCGCGACCGCATTGGCCTCTTCGGGTGCGCTCGCAAAGACTGCGGCGTGCTCGACACCATGGCGGTCGAACTCGGCGATCCAACGTGCGACGTGCGCACCAAGGTCCTGCGAGGGCAGTTCGATGCGCGCGCGCTCCGCGACGCGCGCGAGCCGCTCGTCGATTCCCCCTGGCTGCGTCGATTGCGCCGCGAGCGCCTCGAAATAGGCACGTGAGAACAAGTGCAGATGGAAATCGACGAGACCCATTCAATCTTCCTTGAGGCTGCGCACGAAGCCGTGCAGTCGGGGACCGAGCCCCAATGCGTGGAACGGACGCCCGCGCGTGCCGTACAAGTCGATTCCACCCTTCACTGGATCGCGGCGCGACGTCTGGCGCAGGATGCGCTCGACGCTCATCGGATAGGGCGCCTCGGTGGCCTTGCCCAGGACGAAACCCGCCTCGACCAGGAAGTCGAGCAACTGTCGGGGCGCCGCGCCGCGCAGCGCGTAGGGCCAGAACTCCAGCAGCAGCGCCATCGAAGGGCTCGCGGCCAACGCCTCGCGCATGCCCTGGAGCGCGAGCCACTCGGAGCCCTGCGTGTCGATCTTGGCGAAGCGCAGTGGGCCGCGCACGAACTCGTCGACGGGCGCGATCTCGATCTCGATCTCGCGCGCCACGGACATGTCACTGGGACGCGTGGAGTGCGCTTCGAGCACGCGGTTGTCGCCGAAGTTGCGCTGGTGGAGCGCGATCTTGGCCTTGCCGCGCTCGGCGCCGGCCGCAACGCGGTGCACCGTGCAGCGGCCTGTGCCGCGCTGCATCGCACGTGCGACGTTGCGCTCGCACACCTCGGCGATCTCGGGGACAGGCTCGAAGGCGTCGACGTGAGCGCCCGCGAGCACGGCCTGGACGCTGAACCAACCGATGTTGGCTCCCAAGTCGAGCACCCGCACCCCGGGCTCGAGGTGTGCTCGGAACAACGCGGTTTCGTGATCGGCCCACGAGCCGCGCTCGATCGACGGGCCGATGATCGCGTCTCCGACCAGGACATCGAAGTCGATGCCGAGCGCTGGAATGCGGACGGTGCGCGTGGGCAGGCTCACGGGAGCGACTGTACCCGTTCTGCTCGCCACATCCAACGCGGCCACGACTGCGCGGGCGCGGAGCAAAAGGACGCGGGGCGGCCCGTGATCGAGCCACCCCGCGCGCGGTCCGTTCCGCCGCTGCGTGCGTTACTGGTACGACGCGCCGCCACCGGTCACGAAGTCGAACTCGGTGTTCCAATCGCGTCCGGTGCACTTGAAGTACCCGGTGTTCTTCGTGGCGAAGTCCTGCGTCTCGAAGTTCTTGATGCCGAGCACGTAGTACGAGCCGGACCCGACGCAACCGTAGCTGCCATTGGAGTACACGTAGTAGCGGTAGTGGTACGTGTCGTCGTTGAGCGGATCGGCCGGCACTTCCTTGAGATAGCCACCCTTGACCAGATTGGGGATCAAGTCGCCGTCGTGCGAGACGTCCCAGCCTCCGAACGATGCATTCGAGCTGGCCGCGGGGTACGAGCCCTCGTCGAGGAAGTACTGCTCGATCGCATCGCGCAGCGCTGTGATGTCCTCCATGCGGCGCGTATCGCGCGCCGACGCCAGACGGTTGCTGACGCGCGGGACCAGCACGCCGGCGAGCACCGCGAGGATCAGGACGACGACGATGAGTTCGATGAGCGTGAAGCCAGCGCGGCGGTTGGGTCGCATGGAGGAGTAAGGGGCTTGATCGGGAAGGGGTGCACCAACGCACGAGGGCGCTGATGAGGCGAGATGTGTCTATCGGCCGCTTCCCACGGAGAACCTGTGGGTGAATCCGAACCTCAAGCGCCCCGCGGGGTCGACCGACAGTGGAGGAGCACCCGGCTCCGCGGCCGGACGTGCATTTCCTTCCACCTCTCGCCCTTTCGATCGGCCAGCTTCCCCATGCGCCTCGGCTTTCAGAGTACCGACACGAGTGCGTGCGCCGTGCTGCACGTGTCGGGCGAGGTCGCCGAGTGGTTCGAAAGAGCGCCGGATGGAGCGCCGCGTTACGGTCTGGAGCCGGTCCGCGGAGCCGGGCCAGAAGACGTCGTGCGGGCTGCATTGCTCGCGCGCGGGAACGCGGGGGGCACAGCCCTGCGCTGCGTCGTCGCGCTGGGAGCGAAGCTCGTCGAGCAGCGCTCGATTCCGTTGCCCGAGATCGCTCGCGCCGACCTGCACAAGGTCCTCGGGCGCAAGGCCGCAAACCTGCTCGAGGCCCGAATCGACGACACGCTGTTCGCCGCGCTGCCATATTCGAAGGACGCGTCGAATGCGGACACGGATGGCACCGAGCAAAAGTGGCATCTGGTCGCGTTGAAGCGCTCGTTCGCGAGCGGGCTGCGCGTCGCCTTGAGGCGTGCGCGGCTGCACGTCGTGCGGCTGGTCGAGGGCTCGTCTGCACGGCTTTGCCATGCGGACCGCATCCGCGGCGAGCGCGACAAGGCCTGCATCATGATCGACGTCGACAGCGACGACGTGGTGGTCAGCCTGTTCTGCAGCGACATGCTGGCGATGCAGAGTCGCATCCACGGTTCGTTCGAATCGGTTCCGACACTGGCGCTCTCCTTGATCCAAGAGCTGAAGTCGATCGATGCCTACCGCCGCAAGACCAGCCGCGGAGATGCGGTCGAGCAGGTCGTCGTGCTGGGTGTCGAGAGCGAGCGTTCGAAGCTGTTCGCGCTCGCGATCACGACCGCGCTTCCGCAGGTGCGGGTGGTGCTCTCGCCGGATGAGAGCAGCGCCGTTGAGGCGCCCCACGGGGTGCGCGCGGGACGCGTCGCGGCTCTCGAGGCCTGCACCGCGGACGGACCGTTCTTGCTGGACCTCACGTCGCGCCTCCCGGTTCGCTACGGCTACGCGGCGACTCTCGCCGCATGTGTGTTGCTCCTGACCGGCGGTGTTGGGGCGGTGGCACACGAACGCATGTCGCGCTCGCTGAGCGAGATCCTCGAACAGAGCCGGCGGCTGGAGGGGCGCGCGGAGGAGCTCGACGAGCTGCGCGCGCAGAATCAGGCCACGGAGCAGGTGCTCGCCCGCGCGATCGCCGAAAGCGAGCGACTGGTCCTCACGCAATCCTGGGGGGTTCCCCTGCGCGCCACGCTCGACGATGTCCTCGGAGCGTCGCGCGGACGTGCTGAGATCTCGCAGCTCTCCGCGCAGCGCGACTCCAGCGGCGGACAACTGCGCGTGCGTGGTTGGACGGGCTCGGCGCCGCTGTCGTCGATGCGCTCGCTGACCGCGATCCAAGCACAGCTGGAGGAGTCGCCTCGCCTTCAAAGCGTGGAGGTGTCGTCGCCGACCAAGCCTCACGACCCGCAGCATCGCGGCGACGCCGACGCGCTCGAGTTCGAGGTCGTCGCACGCTGGGAGGGAGCTGCGCCGTGACGCTCGCGAATTCCAGCCGAGTGAGCAACGTGCGGGTCAGCCTGATCTCGCGCGGAGCGGCCTTGGTTCTGCCCGCTGTGATCTCGCTCATCGCGCTGGCCGGCGTCACGGTACGTCCGGCGCTCGACATCGCCGCCGCGCGGCAGCGCCTGGAGCGCGCGCGCGCGCTCACCACCGAGCTGGACAGCGAACGCTCGACGTTCGAGAGGCACGCGCGCGATCGCACACGGGAAGTTGCCGAGGACGCTCTGGCGCGGCTGCGCGGCTTGGTGCCCGAGGAGTGCTCGCGCGTCGTGGCTCACGGCGTCGTTCGGCTCGCGGCGGAGGCCGCACAGGTGTCGCTGGTGAGGCTCGACATCGGGTCCGACATCGACCCTGGCTGGACCTCGCTCGACGAGCGCATCGAGCTGCGCCGCGCCTCGCTCAGTGGCAGCGCGCGACCGGCGGCGCTGGCCGACCTGCTCGACGAACTGGAGACCCTCGGATTTCCCGCGCGGGTGCTCGATGTGACGCTGCGACGTTCCGCTCGACAGACCGAGTTCGAGTTCCAACTCGAGCTCGGACTGCTGCACTTCAGCCCGAACGCTCCGCCGGCCAGCAACGCTCAGAAGGACGGACGACAGCCGTGATCAGCACGACCAAGAAGATCATCTACGGGGGCGCGATCGCCGGTGCCTTCGCATTGGCGCTGCCGGCCCTGCTCGAGACGCGCCACGAAGCCCCCCAGCCGGAGCGCGCCGAACGGGGTGCGGATGAGACATCGCCCGCACAGCCTCAGAGACTCGACGCTGGCCTGGGAAGCGTGGCGTCGCCCGAGCACGAGCGCAGCGCCGCGACCCCGGCAGCGGTGCAAGGCAGTGCCACGTCGGCGGACTCGCTGGCGCGGCTCGTGGGAGCTCTCGAACGCATGGAGGGCTCGTCGTCCTCCGGTCGGAGGGCGCGCATCGAGGCGTCCGGATCTGGCGAGGAGCTGCCCGAAGACCCCGCGGTGGAGGCGGTTTCGAGTCCTTCCGCGCCGAACTCGCTGCGGCGAGTCGACGAGTTGACCCGGGAGTTCGAGGAGTTCCTCGAGCGCGCGCCGCTGATCGGGTTGATCCGCGGCGCGGGTGGCAGCTCGGCTATGTTCGGTGGACGCATCGTGCACGTGGGTGACGAGCTCTTGCAGGGCGCGGCGACCGTGCTGGCGATCGACGCCCACAGCGTGCGCGTCGAGCTCGCCGGACACGAGCAACGAATCGAGTTGCCGGCGGTCCAGCCGCGGCTGCCCGCGAACTCCGAGTCGACCGCCACGAAGGGCTCGCTCGAGCACGCCCAAGCCGCGGGGAATTCCAGCGCTCAGTCCGCGCCCGCAACTCCGGCGAACAACGCTGCAGCCGCGCCACAAGCCTCGACCAAGCAACCATGAGATCGACGCCGCCCACCTGTTGGTCCCTGATCCCGCTGGCGCTCGCGACCTGCGCGTGTCGCACTTTCCAGCCGACGATCGCGCAGCGCCAAGGGTACGAGCGCTTGGGGGCGGGCACGGTGCCGCTCTCGATCGCCGAGGAGTTCGAGGGCGCTCCCATCGACGCGCGATCCGAACGCGTCGAACGCGACGAGCGCGAATCACGCCAAGCCGAATACGTCGCACCGAAGCTCGGCGGCGACGAGTTGCTCCAGGTCGAGTTCCGGGGAGCCCCGCTGGCCCAGGTGCTGCACTTCCTCGCCGACCGCGCGGGGGTCAACATCGTGCTGGACGCGGGTGTCGATCGCACGGTGGACCTCTCGTTCCCCTCGATCACGCTCGATGCCGCGATGCACAGCGTGCTGACGCGCAACGGACTGCGCTTGGTCGAAGATCCACCGGGGGTGTACTTCGTCGAGCTCTGGGACGGCACGCAAGAGGCGAGCGCGAACTTCACCTTGAGCTCGGTCAAGGCCACCGACGTCGAAGCCAATCTGCGCGCGTTGCTGGGCAGCTCGAGCACGCTGGTCGTCGATCCCAAGCAGAATCTGATCGTCGTGCGCGGCGCGCAGAGCGATGTGGAGCTCGTGCGCGAATTCCTCGAGCGGGTCGATCGACTCCAGCGACAGGTGTTGATCGAGGTGCGCATCTTGGAGGTGTCGCTCGGCGATCGCTTCCAGCTGGGGCTCGATGCCTCCGCGAATGGCACGGTCCAGGGGCACTTGTGGAATCTCGTGCAGGGTCTGGCCACGAGTGACGACAGCTTCACCTATCAGTTCACCTCGAGCGCGGGCGACCTGGACGCGACCATCAACGCCATGCGACGCATCACGGGCACCGACCTGGTGAGCTCGCCTCGCGTGCTGGCCGTGACCGGCACCGAAGCGTCGGTCGAGGTCGTCACCGAGGTGCCCTACGTCAACGTGACCAGCACGACCAGTGGGACGACCGGTGGCGTGGGCACGAGCGTCGTCGAGGAAGTGCAGTTCAAGGAGGCCGGCATCAAGCTCAAGGTCATGCCGACGATCCAAGAGGGCGGCTCGATCGCCGTGCACATCGACCAAGAGCTCTCGGAAGTGGTCGACACCTTCAAGGACATCCCGGTCATCGACAAGCGCTTCCTGAAGACCGATCTGTTGGTGCAGGACCGTTCGACGGTCGTGCTCGGCGGCCTGATGCAGAACAAGCGCACGGAGGTCGACAAGGGCGTCCCGTGGCTGATGGACGTGCCCTTGCTCGGGCGTCTGTTCCACAACGACGACGACACCTCGGGCAAGCGCGAGCTGCTGGTGTTCCTGACGCCGCGAATCGTCGACGGCGCCGAGGCCGCCGAGCTGACGCAGACACTGCGCAATGCCTATCGCCAAGCGGTGCGCGACAGTGGTGTGAGCTCCCACGCCGAACGGCGCTGAGCGCGCGATGCAGCCCAACGTCAAGCAACGACTCGGCGACCGCCTGCTCGAGCGCGGGGTGATCAGCGAGCAGCAGCTGACGGTTGCGCTGAGTGAGCAGAAGCGCGCGCACCGCCCGCTGGGGCAGATCTTGATCGGGCTGGGCTTCGTGCGCCCGGACGTCGTGGCCGAGATGCTCGCCGAGGATCTCGAGCTCGGCTTCCTGCGCGCCTACGAGGTCGAGCCCGACCCGCTGTTGGTGGCCGCGATCGACCGCGAGTTCGTGCGCACGAGCGGCGCCTTCCCGGTGCGCCTGGAAGGCGATGTGCTCTTGGTCGCCATCAGCGATCCAGACAGTCCCGATCGAGTCTCGGCGGTCCGCGCGCGCTTTCCCTATCCGCTCAAGCTCGTGGTGATGACCGAGGAGGACGTGCAGGGCCTCGCCAAGCGCTACCTGCCCGAGGCGGCGGGCCAGGTCGCGCAGGTGTTCGAGTCGCTGCAGAAGGCGCGCGTTGGATCCGATGGCGAGTTCCCGGTCGAGCGCGTCACGCACGCCATGCTCGTCGACGGCGTGCGGCGTGGGGCAACGGACATCCACATCGAGCCCGAGGAGAAGTTGGCGCGGGTGCGCTACCGCGTCGACGGCATCTTGCGTCAGGGAGAGAACCTCCCGCGCGAGGCCACGGATGCGGTCATTTCGCGCATCAAGATCCTCTCGAGCCTCGATATCTCCGAGCGCCGGCGACCGCAGGACGGCCGTTTGCGCGTGACGGTCGACGACCGACCGGTCGACATGCGTGTCTCGATCATGCCCTCGGCCGACGGCGAGAACGTCGTGCTGCGCATCCTCGATCGCGGGGCGGTGGCGCTGCGCTTGGCCGAGCTCGGGATCTCGGAAGACAACTTGGTGTTGCTCGGCCGCGTCAAGGAGCGCCCGCACGGACTGTTCCTGGTCACTGGACCGACGGGTTCTGGCAAGACCACGACCCTGTACTCGATGTTGGCCGAGATGGACGCGGTCCACGACAACATCGCGACCATCGAAGATCCGATCGAGTACCGCCTGCCGCTGGTGCGCCAGAGCCAAGTCGACCCTTCGATCGGATTTGGCTTCGAGCAAGGCCTGCGCGCGCTTTTGCGGCAGGACCCGGACGTGATCCTGGTGGGGGAGATCCGCGACCGAGAAACGGCGGAGATGGCGATCAAGGCCGCGCTCACCGGCCACTTGGTGTTCTCGACCCTGCACACCAACTCGGCCATCGGCGCGATCCCGCGGCTGGTCGATCTGGGCATCGATCCCTTCCTGGTCGAGGACTCCCTGATCGGCACCATGGCGCAGCGTCTGGTGCGCAAGGTGTGCGCCGATTGCGCAGAGGACGTCGTGCTCAGCGAGCAAGACGTCCAATGGCTCGAAGGTCGCATCGGTCACCCACGCCGAGGCCGCGGCTGCAGGCGTTGCTCGGACACGGGCTTCGCGGGCCGTTCGGCGTTGTCCGAGCTGTTCCTGCCCGACGACAGCATGGCGGAGCTCTTGCGCACTGGTCGCGACCTGGTCGAGCTGCGCAAGCACGCGCTCGAGAGCGGCTTCCGCGACCTGCTCCACGACGGGCGGGAGAAGGTGCGCTTGGGACTGACGACGATCGAAGAGGTCGAACGCGTCCACCGCAGCCATCGACTGGCCAAGGACGAGCGATGAACACCTACCAGTACGTGGCGCTCGGTCCGACTGGAACCGAGAGTCGCGGGCGCTTGAGCGCGCGCGACGAGCTCGAGCTCGACCGTGAGCTCGAGGCGCGCGGGCTGTTGCTGACCAAGGCCGCTGTGGTCGCCACCGAGCGCTCGTTGGCCGCGCGCCGCATGCATCCCGACGACCTGATCGCGCTCACCAACCAACTGGCGATCGTGTCCAGCGCCGGCATCCACATCGTGGAGGGATTGGAGAGCATCGGTGCGCGGCTGCCGCGCGCACGCAGCCGCGCGGTCGTGACCGAGCTCGTGCGCAATCTGCGCGCTGGCACGTCGCTCTCCGATGCGATGGACAAGCAACCCAGGTCTTTTCCCGTGGTCTATCGAGCCTCGGTGCGCGCCGCCGAGGCCTCGGGAGCGCTGGACGTGGTGCTCACTCGCTTGGCGCGCTACATGGAGTGGACCCGTGGCATCCGCGCGACGACCATCCAAGCGCTGATCTATCCGACGATCCTGTTCTTCGCGCTGTTCGGCCTGGTGCTGGTGCTGCTCTATTTCGTGCTGCCGAGGATCATCGGTCTTTTTCCCGGGGGCCGCGCGCAGCTCCCGTTCGAGACGCGCCTGGTGTTGGGGATCTCCGACTTCCTCACCGGCAACTGGATCGCGCTGGCGGTCGGCGCGTTCGCGCTGGGGGCTGGCTACGTCCTGATGCGCCGCAGCCCGGCCGGCGCGCGCCGTCTCGACGCCTGGATCCTGCACATTCCGAAGTTCGGCCATGTCGCGGGCCAGATCGCGACTTCACGCTTCGCCTCGACGGCCAGCGTGCTGCAGAGCGCCGGTTGCGACGTGTTCACCGTGTTGAACGTCGCCGGGGCGACCTGTGGCAACAGCGCGTTGTCGGCGGCCTTCGAGCGCGCCTCGTCTTCGGTGCGACGCGGCCAGACGATCACGCAGGCCTTCGAGCAGGAGTCGTTGATCGACTCCATGCTCGTGCAGCTGGTCTCGATCGGAGAGAAGACCGGCGAACTCGACCAATGTCTGGCGAAGCTCGTGGCGTATTTCGACGAGGAGATCCCGCGCACGGTCAAGCGCTTCCTGGCCGTGATGGAGCCGGGCATGTTGCTGGTCGCGGGCTTCGTCGTCGCCGTCATCTTGCTCGCGGCCCTGCTCCCGATCTTCGAGCTCTACGAGACCATCGGATGAACACCCTCGAACTCTCCCGGCGCGCGCGGCGCGGTTTCACGTTGATCGAGATGATCGTGGCCATCGCGATCATGGCCGTGCTCGTTGGCGCCGCGGTGCCGGTGACGAGCAAGATCCTCGCCTACAAGGCGAAGAAGGCTACGCGCGAGGAGTTGCAGGTCCTCGCGGATGCGTGCGCCGAGTTGTTCCGCGACAGCGGGGTGCTGCCCGACTCGGTCGCGGACCTGCTCGCGGACAGCGGAGTCAGTGGTTGGTCCGGACCCTACCTGCCGGGCGTGGTCACGGACGCGGTGAGCGGTCTGTCGGGCTACGAGGTCGACGCTTGGTCACGGCCGTACCAGCTCGACGCCACGGCTGACGTGCTCTCGATCACCAGCAGCGGTGGCAACGCGACGTTCGGCGACACGGACGACTTGGAGATCGCGCTGGATGTCACTTGGATTCGACGCCAGCAGACCTTGGACGAGCTCAAGCTCATCAACCAAGCGGTTCAGCTCTACAACGGGCTCTACTTGACCACCGATCCGCTCGACTCGGATTGGAGCTCCGCGCTCGACCAACTCGTGTTGCGCGGCATGCTGCCGACCAAGGCCGAATACCTGAACGACGCCTGGGGCGTGCCCTATGTGTCCGACCCGCAGGGGCTGACGCCGGTCGTGCGCATCCAGTCGACGTCGGTCAACGACGGACTCTGACGAGCGCGTCCCACAGCGCCCCTTGCGACGCGCGCCCGGCGAGAGGTTAGGCTCTCGCTCGATGGAACAATGGTCGATCTCGCTCGCCAAGGAGTACTTCAAGTTCTCCGCGGCGCACTTCCTGATCTTCCCCGACGGCAGTTCGGAGCGCTTGCACGGACACAATTACCGCGTGCGTGTCGAAATCGCCGCGCGGCTCTCGCTTCACGGGCTCGTGCTCGACTTCAAGCAAGTGAAGCCAGTGGTGCGCGAGCTGGTCGACGAGCTCGATGAGCACTGGTTGGTGCCCGGAACGCACCCGTCTCTGACGCACCGCGCGCGCCCCGACGGTGTGACGGAAGTGCTGTACCGCGGGCTTTTCTACGCCGCGCCTACGGGCGACGTGATCGTCCTGCCGATCAACAACACGAGTTCGGAGAATCTCGCGGGCTGGGTGGCGCGGGAGCTTCGGCGGCGCTTGCAGGCGCGCTTCGAGGAGCTCGAGATCGCGCGTTTGCGGGTCTCGGTGGAGGAGACTGCGGGGCAGGCTGGTGTTTACACGTATCAGAGGGACGGAGAAGCGCCGTAGGAGGGCGTGGCCGACGTTCGTGCTCGCACTCGTGGCGGCGTGCGCACGCGGCAGTGAGCGACCGCGGAACGTCGTGGTGATCGCCATCGACGGCCTGCGCTGCGACGAAGTCGGCGCCTGGGGCGGTCCGACGACGTCGACACCGGCGCTCGATGCGCTGGCCGAATCCGGCCTGCGCTTCGATGCCGCCTACGCCAGCGCTCCGTGCAACGTTCCGAGTCTTGCGTCCATGTGGACTGGGCGGTTGCCGTGGGAGCACGGCGTGCAGAACGACCACGACGTGCTCGACGCGGACGCACGTACCCTGGCCGAGGTCCTGGCAGAGCGCGGCTTCGACACCTTCGGGGTCGCCAGTGACTTCCGGGCAGGTCGGGCGCGCGGACTGGATCAAGGCTTCGCGACGTTTTCGACGGTCGACGTCGAGGCGCTGGGCGAGCCGACGTCGGACCGCGTGGCGCAGCGTGTGATCCAATTGCTCGATCTGTACGAGCCCAGCACCCGGCCGTTTTTCCTGTTCGCGCACCTCTCCGACCCCAAGCCACCGCTCGTCCGCCACTCGGAAGACGAGGGGCGCATCGAGCTTGCGGGCGCGCTGCGTGGAGGCGAGAGCCTGGACTATCTGCAGGTTGCGCGGGAGACGTTGGATGCGGCGGAGCTCAGGGCTATTCGCGCCCTGTACTCGGCCGAAGTCCGCGAGGCGGACCGCGCCGTCGCGCGCATCGTCGCCGATCTCGAGCGACGCCAGGTGTTGGACGAGACGTTGCTCATCGTCGTCGGCAGCGCCGGGTTCGAGTGGAACGACCGTGGCTGGATCGGTGACGGTCACTCACTCCACGACGAGCTGGTTCACGTTCCGCTGATCCTGCGCTCGCGCGCATGTGCCAGCGGTGCCATCGAACGACGTCCGGTCAGTCTGTGCGGACTCGCGCGGACGGTCTTGGACTTGGTCGCTCCAGAGTCTGCTCCGCCCGCGGGCGCCTGCGGTGGCTGGCTCGACGTTGAGCAGCGGCTCCCAGCGCGGCCAGAAGCGGTGTTTTTCGGAGTGCAAGACGACCCACACCTGCTCGGGGCGCGGACGCGCGCAGTGGACCTGCGAGGGGTGCGCGACGGCCCTTGGAAGCTGATCCTGGATTCGGAGCGCGGCGCGGGGCGCGTGTACGATCTGGCGCACGACCCGCGCGAGCTCGTGGACTTGGCCGATCGCGATCGAGAACATCTGCGCGTGTTGGCGGAGCGCCTCGCCGCACGATCCTCGAGCCAGCCGTGAGTCGCGTTGCGCGCGGTTGAGCTGTCGGGTCGCACTCGACACAATCGCGCGGATGAGCGAAGAGGCACTGCTCCACGCCGCGGGAATCGGCAAGGTGTTCCGCACGTGGAAGCGGCGGCCAGGCTTGGCGGGATTCGTGCTCGACTTCGTGAAGCGCGATCGACGCGAGGTGGTCGCGCTGGCCGAGGTCGAGCTCAGGATCGGTCGTGGCGAGTTCGTCGGTCTGATCGGTGCCAACGGCGCCGGGAAGACCACCCTGGTCAAGTGTCTGACCGGCATCACGCCGGTGACATCGGGCCGTGCGACGATGTTCGGACGCGACAGTTTCCACCTGCGCGACGAGCACAAGCGCCGCTTGGCGATCGTCATGGGGCAGCGTTCGCAACTGTGGTGGGACTTGCCGGCGATCGATTCGTTCCGGCTGCTGCGCGAAATCTACTCGGTGCCTTCGGCCGCGTTCGAAGCGCGCATCGCGGATTCGGCGGCGCGCTTGGACGTGACCGACAAGCTCACTCGACAGTTGAGGCAGCTGTCGCTCGGCGAGCGCATGAAGATGGAGATCATCGGCGCCTTCTTGCACGAACCCGACGTCGTGTTCCTCGACGAGCCGACGATCGGGCTCGACTTGCTCTCGCGCGAGACGATCCGACGCTACTTGGTCGAGATCAACCGCCAACGTGGCGTGACCATCGTGCTCACCAGCCACGACATGGAGGACATCGAGGAGACGTGCCGGCGCCTGGTCATTCTGCGTGCGGGCCGCGTGCTGTTCGACGGCGAACTGGCCGATCTCAAGGCGCGCGTCTACGACCGACGTTCGATCGAGCTGCACCTCGAGCCGCAGTCCCGCACCTGGCAGCCGGAGCTCGCTGCGCGCATCGCGCTCCATTCCGCGACGCTCGAGCGCTCCGCGCCCATGTCGCTCGTATTCAGCGTTCCCGCGGCCAACGTGCAGCGCTTCGTGCCGCTGCTGTTCGAGCTGTTCGACGTGCGGGACCTGTCCATCGAACGCCAGCCGCTCGAGCACCTGATCCGGCAGATCTTCCAAGGCCAGGATCCGCAGCGCGAGGCACCGGGTGGCTAGCGCGCTCGATTCGCTGCAGTTGCGCGCGGTGCGCGACGTCCGCCTGTTGCTGGCGGCCTGGGCCTACGAGCTGCGCAAGGTCACCACCTGGCGTGTGGGGTTCTTCGTGCGCGAGTTGATGCGCGGCATGTGGCGACCGCTGGTGATGATCTTCGTGTACCGCGGGATCTTGGCCGCCCCGGGAGCTCGGATCGGTAGTTACGACGCGGGCTCGATGACCAGCTACCTGATCCTGGCCGCGACCAGCGAGAAGCTGCTCTTCCACCAGCGCGGGCTCGACCTCGCCGATCAGGTGTTCCAGGGCTACGTCACCAAGTACCTGGTGATGCCGCTGCGCTACTACCTGTTGGCCTTGGCGCGATTCGGACAGCACCTCACGGTCCAGGGCGCGGTGCTGGTGGTGCTGTGGGTCCTGGGCCGCATTTGCGCGCCCGAGACGTGGCCCGTGCCGGTGAGCGTCACGGCCGGGATCGAGGCGCTCGTGCTGGTGCTGCTCGGAAGCTACTGCTACTTCCTGGTGTGCTTCATCGTCAACATCTTGGCGTTCTGGTTGGACGTCGTGTGGACGTTGTTCGCGATGACCGCCTTCGTGTTCAGCTTCGTGGCAGGCACGCTGGTGCCCGTTTCGGTCATGCCGCCCGCGCTGCGCGCCGTGTTCCATTGGGCTTTTCCGTACTGGGCCGTGAGCGCTCCGGTCGAGTTGTTCCTCGGCCGGCTCGAGCACGCCGACTTCGGGCGCGGCTTGGCGGTGCTCACCGGGAGCATCGTGGTGCTCGAGATTGCGCGCCAGGCACTGTGGCGCCGCGGGCTGTTCCGCTATGTCGGAGCGGGGATGTGAGGATGAACTCGCCGCTGCACTACGTGCGATTGGCTCGCGCTTTCGCGCGCGTGGGCGTGCTGCGCAAGACGCAGTTCCGCGTCGAGTTCCTGTGTCAGGTGCTGATGGACGCGTTCTGGTATTCGATCCACATCCTGACCTTCGAGATCCTGTTCGCGCACACCGATGCGATCGCGGGGTGGTCGAAGGGCGAGGTGCGCGTGTTCCTGGGCTTTCTCTTCGTTTCCGACGCGTTTTGGATGATGTGGCTCGGACAGGGTTGGCACTTCGGGCGTGAGTTGAAAGACGGCGTGCTCGACACCGTGCGCATGCGGCCCGGATCACCGATCTTCATGTACTTCTTCCAGCGCTTCAGTCTGGAAGCGGTGGTCAATTCCGCCATGGCCTGGGCGTGGCTCGCGTACGCGTTGGTCGACTACTACCAGGGCCTGCCGCTGCGCGTCGTCGCGCTCGTCGCCTGGGGCGCGGTGCTGTCGTTCTGGGGGCGCACCGTGCTCAGCGTGCTGTTCACGATCTCGGAGTTCTACGTGGTCAACTCGGACCTCTCGAACGTGGGCTGGGAGGTTTCGATGACCATGGCCGACCGGCCTGCCGACGTCTTCCCGTTGCGCTATCGTCAGTTCCTGACGTCGGTGGTTCCGATCGCGGCCGTGTCGACGATCCCAGCGGCGATGGCGCTGGGTCGGATGGGAGTGCTGGAAGCCGTCGCGCATACGGCCTGGCTGCTCGCGCTCGGCCTGGCGGTGTTTCGCCTGTGGCGCGCGAGCTTCAGGCGCTACAACTCGGCGCTCGGTTGAACGAGCGCCGCCTAGAACCGCGCAACTCGGACCCGTGCGCTCGCGTGGAGCCTCGACTCACGCATCCAGATCCGCGATCTTCTTTCCCTGTTCGTAGAGCCCGCTGCGCTCGACGTCGACGCTGCCGTCCTCGTTCCAGAAGGTCCACTCGCCCTGGCGAAAGCCGTCCGCGTATTGGCCGCGCCACTCCGGATTGCCGCTGGGGTACCACTGCTCGGCGGGGCCTTGCTTGGTTCCATCGACGACGGTGATGGCGTTCTTGCGCGCGCCGTCGGAGTAGTAGGCCACCGTCTGTTCGTCCGCGCGCTCCATCAGCATCGCGCGCACGCCCCCGGCGAGGGCCGCCGCACCGAAGATCAGGCTGGTTACGAGGATCAAGGGCTTCATGGCGCAATGATGGACGCCGCTGTTTGGGCTTGCTTCCCGCCGAGCGGCGTCCTTTGCGATCCGCGCCTTCTTCGCGCTGGCTGCGCCGTCAGTCCACTGGCGGCCGCATGTCCTCGGGGTGGTAGAGCTCGAGCGGTACTGGACGCGCGGCCTTGGAGGGCGCGGCCGCGGCCGCGAGGGGCGTGAAAAACGTCGCGGGCTCGATCCACACGTACAGGCGGTACTCGGCGTCTCCGTCGAAGGACATCACCACGAGTTGGAACTGGTCGAACGTGCCCGGCACCGTGAAACGGCCGCTCTCGACGGCGTCTGGACTGTCCCAGAGCAGCACGAACTCGCCGCGCACGGGGTCCCAGACACCGAGGTCGAGGTCCGCGTAGGAGTCGACGGGCTCGAGGTAGAACTCGACGTCGAAGGGCTCCCCGCTCTCGATGCCGAAGCCGTCGTAGGGGTCGAATCCGTCATCGCGGATGTCGCCACCGATCACCAACTCGTCGCCGACGAACATCACACCCAGGTCGTCGGGGCAACAGGCCGCGTCGTTGGGCTCGCGCTCCCACAGGTCGAAGTAGGGGGGCGGATCCGGTTCCGGCGGGCGGTGGTGGTGGTCGTTGTCGCAGCCCGCAAGGCCGCAGGCCAATGCGACCAGGCTGAGGGCGGAGATCCAGAACTCGACAGGGAAGCGGGGGCGGCGGGGTGCCATGACCAAGTGCTCCATGCCCGGTACGGGCGCGCCGCCGTTGGCAACGGCCGTTCCCGCGTGGTGAAGCGCCGTTCGGTCCGGCGCTTCTCTCCTAGGGGAGTCCCTCCGTCCCACCTCGCGGTCAGTCGCTGGCCCCGCGCGCGGACACGAAGTCTCGGGCGTCCCCTTCGCCGTCCTTCAATTCCAGCGATGGTAGGCCGGATGGCCCTCGCTCACGGCCACGAACACACCGCGGCAGGTGGCGGTGACGACGCCGTCGGACGAGAGCGTGGCCTCGATCGTCGCTCGGGCCTCGTGCGACTCGACCACGCGCGCGGAGAGTCGCAGCGGTCTGGTGGAGGGCGTCGGCTTGCGCATCTTGACGTGGAACTCGGCCGTGACGGTCGAGGGCGGCTCGCTCGCGCCCTGTTTCTGCATCAGGTGCCACGCGGCGGTCCAATTCGAGTGGCAGTCGAGCAGCGCGCCGATGATGCCTCCGTTGAGCATTCCGGTGAAGGCCTCGTGGTGGCGCTCGGGGGTCCAGTCGCAGATCACCTCGTCGCCCTGCACGACACTCTTGATGCGCAGCCCCTTGTCATTGGCTGGTCCACACCCAAAGCACCGATTGCGCGGCGCGTAGCGATCCTGGAGGTTGGTCGACATCGGGTCCGTGCTGACGCGTAGCGCGGACTCGCCGCGCCGGGGTGACAGGTGCGCGCGAGAGGTGCACAATGCTCGGCTCGCGACTCCCCCGACTATGTCGATCCCGCGCTTCCAATCCAAGACCTCTCGCGACAACGCCGCCGCTCCCAAGCTGCACGTGGTCACATTCGGTTGCCAGATGAACAAGTACGACTCTCTGGCCGTCGAGGGTCGCTTCAAGAAGCAAGGCTACGACACGACGGATGCGATCGGCGAGGCAGACGTCGTGCTGTTCAATACGTGCTCGGTGCGCGAGCACGCCGAGGAGCGCGTGTTTTCCTGGGTGGGCGAGCTCAAGCGCGCCAAGGAGGCGCGGCCGGACCTGGTGGTCGGCGTGATGGGCTGCATGGCCGAGCGGCTGGGCGACGAAGTGTTCGGGCGTTCGAAGGTCGTCGACTTGGTCGTCGGAACGCGCTCCTTCCAGCATCTGCCTGCATTGGTCGACGAGCTGCTCGAGCGCCGTTCGCAATCCGATGGAAAGCGCGTGAAGCTCTCGCGCCTGGGGTTCGACGAGGAACCCGACGGACGCCGTGAGGGCGAGCCCTACACCGGCGGCCGGCAGGGCTACCTCACGGTGATGCGCGGCTGCGACCTCAACTGCACCTTCTGCATCGTTCCCAAGGTGCGCGGTCGCGTCCTGTCGAGGCCGGTCGACGAGTTGCTCGACGAGGCACGCTGGATGGTCGACCACGGCGCGCAGGTGATCACGCTGCTGGGCCAGACCGTCAACAGCTACGGTGAGGACCTGGCCGTTCCGCCCGCTGGAGCGGCACGCGGCCGTGGACGTCAGGGGCGCGCCAGCCTCGCGGATCTGATCTACCGACTGCAGGAGCTCGAGGGCCTGGTGCGGATCCGCTTGATCACACTGCACCCCTCCTACGTCACCAAGGCACTGGCCGAAGCCCTGCGCGACTGCTCCAAGTGCGACCGCTTCCTGCCGCTGCCGGCGCAATCGGGATCGGACGACGTGCTGCGCCGAATGAAGCGCGGTTACACCGTCGACCTGTATCGCAGGCGCGTCGAGCTCTTGCGCGAGCACTGCCCGCAGATCGAGCTGGGCTCCGATTGGATCGTCGGTTTCCCGGGCGAGAGCGAGGGCGACTTCCAGGCGACGGAGCGCTTCCTCGAGGAGCAGCGTTTCATCGTGAACTACGTGTTCCAGTACAGTCCGCGACCCCAGACGCACGCGGCGGAGGCACACGCGGACGACGTTCCCGAGGCGCTCAAGCGCGAGCGCAACAACCGCCTGCTCGCGGTGTCGGAGCGCGTGGCGCTGGCTCGCCTACGCGAGCAACTCGGTCGCGAGCTCGAGGTGTTCGTCGAAGAGCTCCACGAGAAGCACGAGGGGATGCTGCGGGCGCGGACATTCAATGGAGTGCCCCTGGCCGTGCGCGGCGAGTCGACGTTGGTCGGCACGATCCAACGTGTGCGCGTCGAAGACTGCACGGCGTTCGGTCTGGCGGGCACGCTCGCGAGCGCTGGGGGCCGGAGCTAGTCCGCGGCTCGGCCGAACCCGTCGCGGCGCCGCCGAGCGGGCCTGTGGATCGCGCTGGTCCACGACTTCGGGTTGCTCTCGATACTCGTGTGGCTCCGCCAACGATGCGCGCGCCGCGGGGTTCGTGCGCGCAGTGTGGCGCACGCTGGAACCAGGGAGCATCGCGACGCGCGCGGGCAGCCGAGATTCGCGCTGGGCTCGAGTGAGTTTGGCGTGCCATGGAAGCGCGGCGTACGATTCTGCGCACCGCGCACTCCCAGAGAGATTCGTCCAATGCCCGAAGCCGCACAGGCCGTGCAGGAGCCGCCCCAGTCGAGGTCGCCGCTCCGTCGCGGCTTCACCATCTCTTGCGTCACCCTCGGCGCGCTGGCGGCGCTGTTCGAGATCCTTCCGCGCTGCATCGAGATCCCCGGCTTGCGCTCGCGCGAGCTCGATCCCTTGGCCTTCCAGCTCCAGCAAGCGCGCGTGGGACCGCACCCGTATCTCGCCTATTCCAACAAGGCGAGCTACGACCTGAAGAGCGACAAGGAGACCATTCACCACAACGCGCTGGGCTTCCGAGGCCCCGAGACCACCTGGGCCAAGCCCGCCGGCACGTTCCGCATCTTCTGCATCGGGGGCTCGAGCACCTACGGCATCGGGCCGAGCTCGAACGAGACCAATTGGCCGGAGCGCTTGCAGGCGCACTTGAATGAGCGCGGCCTGGGGAAGAAGGTCGAGGTCATCAACGGCGGCTGCCAGGGTTACTCGAGCTTCGAGATGGCGATCCAGCTCGCGACGCGTGGGGTTTCGTTCCAGCCCGACTTGGTGCTCACCTACGAGACGATCAACGACGTGCGCTGCGCGCTGTACCCCGGGGTCGTGCCCGACAACACGCACTGGCGCGCGAACTGGCCCGTTGCGCGCAAGTCCGAGCTCGAAGGCCTACTGGAGCACTCGCTCACGTTCCTCGCGTGGCGGCGCTATTGCACGGACTGGTGGGAGAACAGCAAGAACCTCGGCAGTTGGGTCATCGTCGACTTCGGCAAGTGGACCTCGACCACCGGAGACGACTACGCGCAGCCCACCGATGCCGAGCTCGGCTTCCTCAATACGCGCCGCAACTTGGTGACGATCCTCGCCACGGCGCGCGCCCACGGCGCGGAGGTGATGTTCGTGACGCAGGGCACGCGCATGAGCGACTTCGACCGCGCGGCGAAATCGGCGCAGGCGCAGAAGGACGCCTTCGAGCGCGTCTACCGGCTGATCGGTGAGGTCGCGAACGAACGCGGGGTGCCGTATTGCGATGCGCGCGTCGTGCTCGAAGCCGAAGCTGCCCGGCAGAGTGCGGCGAACGGCAAGGACCAAGTGTTCACCAACGAGGTCCACATGACCGACGCGGGCTGTGAGCTCCTCGCGCGCACGATCGCGGAGCGCATCGTCGAGCTCGGGCTGGTCAAGTGACCGGGATTCGCGGAGCGCCGCGAAACGAGAGCGAGTCCGCCTGCGCCTGGAGGCGCGCGACGGACTCGCACGGGTGGGGACCCTGAGTCTCAGGCGATCAAGTGCTTGACGATCTCGCGCTCGCCCTCGAGTTCCTTGACGGTGGCGGCGATCTTCTCCTTCAAGAAGTCGTTGAGCGTCAGGCCTTGGACCACGCTCCAGCCGCCCTTGCCGTCCGAGCGGATCGGGTAGCTGAACAGCAAGCCTTCGGGGATGCCGTACCTGCCGTCGGAGCACACGCACACCGAGCGGTACTCGCCCGCGGGCGTCGCCATGTGAAGGTCGCGGACGTGGTCGACCAACGCGTTGGCGGCGCTCATGGCGCTCGACACACCACGCGCGGCGATGATCGCTGCACCGCGCTGTTGCACGGTCTTGAGGAAGTCGCCCTTGAGCCACGCCTCGTCCTGGATGACGTCGAAGGCCGACTTGCCCTTGATCTTCGCGTTGTAGAAGTCCGGCACTTGCGTCGCGCTGTGGTTGCCCCAGATCAACGCGCCAGTGACGTCGGTGATGGCGACCTTGGCCCGCGCCGCGAGCTGCGCCTGAGCGCGATTTTGGTCCAAGCGCGTCATCGCCGTGAAGCGCTCCTTGGGCACTCCCTTGGCCGCCTGCATGCAGATCCAGGCGTTGGTGTTGCACGGGTTGCCGACGACGGCGACGCGGACGTCCTTGGCGGCGTGTTGCGCGATTGCGCGCCCTTGACCGACGAAGATCGCGCCGTTGTCCTTGAGCAGGTCGTTGCGTTCCATCCCCGGTCCACGCGGCTTGGCGCCGACCAGACAGGCCCAGTTCACGTCCTTGAAGCCAACGTTCGGATCGCTCGTCAACACCATGTCCCGCAACAGCGGGAAGGCGCAGTCCTCGAGCTCCATCGCGACCCCCTTGAGCGCCGCCATGGCCTTCTCGTTGGGGATCTCGATCATGTGCAGGATCACGGGCTGGTCCGCACCGAACATCTGACCTGAGGCAATGCGGGGAAGCAGCGCGTAGCCGATCTGTCCGGCTGCGCCTGTGACGGCGACGCGAATCGGGGCCTTCGACATGGTGAGGGGATCCTCGGGGCGAAAGAGAGGCAGGCTAGAGCGCCTCAGTGTGCCGTCGCGGCGCCGCGAATGAAGAGGTGCGTGTTCGAAATCCGCTCCCTGTCTTTGTCCGTAGCCATCCTCCCCGGGGCCTGGTGGACGATAACCTCGGGGCGGGCTCGAACCCGTGGCAGCGGGCGCTACCTTCTCTCCTGGCACTGCGCACTTGCGCAGCGCGGCGGACTTGTGTGGCGCACCAGCGGACACCAGGAACCGCGAGCGCCAAATCGTTGCGCCGCCTTCAGCATGACTCAAACTACGACCGTGACGCTGAACGAGACCCAACTCCGCAGCCTGCTCGCCGAGCTGGCCGACGGAGCGCGTGCGTTTCGCTTCGAGGTTGCGCCCAATCCGTGCGTCGGTGCGGCGCTCGTCGCGGGTGGACAGGTTGTGGCGCGCGGTTATCACCGCGTGTGGGGCGGTCCGCACGCCGAGGTCGAGGTGTTCGCCGCCGCGCGCGCCGCGGGCGTGCAACCGTCGGAGTGCGATGCGCTGGTGGTGACACTCGAGCCGTGTTGCTCCTTCGGCAAGACGCCGCCGTGCACCGACGCGATCCGAGCGGCGGGCATTCGGCGCGTGGTCGTGGGCGCGCTCGATCCCGATCCGCGCCATCGAGGCGCCGGACTCAAGCTGCTCGCCGAGGCGGGCCTCGAGATCGAGTTCGTGCCCAACGCCTCACCGCTCGAAAAGCTCGCGCCGCACTTCCTGCGATGGAGTGACATCGACCGAGTGCGCCGCCCGCGCCCGTGGGCGATCGCGAAGTGGGCCCAGACGCGCTCGGGACATCTCTCGCCGCCGGCGGGGGTCGGAGACGGACGTTGGATCAGCGGCCCCGAGGCGTTGCGCGAGGTGCACGTCTTGCGCGGCCGCGTCGACGCCATCGTCACTGGCGTCACCACCGTGCTGAAGGACAACCCGCGCTTCACCGTGCGACCTCCGGGCGACCCTGCGCGCCCGCCGCTGCGCGTGATCCTCGATTCGTACTTGCGCACGCCTACCGACGGGCGCTTGTTCGAGCCTCCTGGGGCCGGCGAGGGAGCGGGTGCGATCCACGTCTTGTGTCAGGCGGGCGCCAACGCGGCGCGCCACGTCGCGCTCGAGCGCGCCGGCGCGACCGTCACGGGCCTGCGCTCGAGCGAGGAAGACCACGTCGCATTGCGCGACGTGCAGGAGTGGTTGTGGGATCACGGCGTGCGCCGTGTGCTCCTGGAAGCAGGTCCGCAGCTCCTCAGTCGCTCGCTCGAAGCCGGATTCGTCGATCAGCTGCGGGTCTACACAGGGAACGTCGCCGGTGGCGAGGGCGAGACGATGGCGCCCTGGTTCACGCGCCTCAAGCTCGAAGAGCGCCTCGACCGCGAGATCGGCGGTGACAGTGTGTTCGAGAGCTTCGTGCGCAACGAAGCCTGATCCACTAGCCGCCCTTTTTCTGATCCTCTTCGGCAGCCCACTGCGGGTAGCTCTCCCGCGCGCGTCGCCCGGCCTTGGTGTCGCCGAACTTGCGGATCAACTGGCGCACTTTGGCCTCGGCCTTCTTGGCCTCCTTGGCGGTCTCCAGGTCGCGGGCCTCGCTCCACAGGCGTTCGGCCTCGAGCTCGCGCTTGTGTGCCGCGATCGCGTCCTTGGCGGACTTGTCCTTCTCGAGCGCGGCGAGCTCGCGCGCGAGTTCCTTTTCGAACGGCGTTCCCGCCCAGGTGGCGGTGAGCTCGCCCAGGCGCGTCCAGGCTTCGACGGCACGGGCTTCCGCGAGCCAAGCGCGCGCCTCGGCGCGGGCCTGGTCGAGCTCCGCCACGCAGCGCGCTTGCTCTTTGCGTGCTTGGTCGGAATAGCGTGTCTTGCTGGTGATCCCGAGCACCTTGCCCCAGCTCGCATAGCTCGCTCCGAACTGGCGCTGCTCGTACTCGCGCGTGCCGCGCGCGAGCAGGGCGCGCACGTCGGCGAGCTGCGCTTCGGTCAGACCCTCGCCGGCCTTGGTCTGCGCGTCTTTCAAAGCGCTCAAGAGCTCGCTCCACTCGGGCGAATGGCCTGTCTGCCAAGACTTGGCGGGCTTGCGATCGGGGCCGATGACGATCACGGCGGGCGAGCGCAACTCGCCGTCGACGTTGTGCTCGCGGTACAGCGCGTCGAACATCTTCTGGTGCGCGACGCAACCCTCCGTGCGGTACACCGAGCAGACCTGCACTGTGTCCTTGAGACCGTTGCCGCGCTCGATCTCCAGCGTGGTCAGCTCGTGGGCGCGATTGGCTCCGAGCGCCAAGACCAAGAGCGGAGATGCCGCGACGAACTCTGCTCGAGTGAACAAGGCCGCGCGAAACTCGGTGATGTCCTGGTCGAGAGCTTCGGTGTCGCTTTCGGCGATTCCAACCAGCACCAACGGCACGTTGCGATCGACGGCGCGTTGTAGCGCCTCTTCGTAGGAGCCCGAGAAGGGCGTGACGACGACCTTGGGGGCGCCGGGTTTCTTGCTCTGAGGCAACGCGGCGACGAAGGCGGCCAGCGCGCACAAAACCGCAGCCCGAAGGGTCGTCACCATGGCGGTTGTTGTCGCTCGTGTCGACGGCGTGCGCAAGATCCCGCGGTCGGAGCCGCGCCAAGGATGCGTGTTCGAGTTCGAGCGCCGCGCGCTCGTTCTCTAGGATTCACCCGAGCCATGGTCGCAAAGCCTCATTGCCGCGGGCCGCGTCTCGCTGGCGCATACGTGCTGGCGCTGGCGTGGGCTGCGTTGTCCTTCGCCGCGGCCTGCTCGGCGCTGGGAGTCGGAGCACCGGGCCCGCAGGTCGGCGAGAGCGCTTCCTTGGCCTTCGAGGAGGCGCGCTCGTGGTCGCGCAGCAAGGACCCGCTGGCGCGCGATCGGGCTCGGGCCGCCCTGCGCCGCGCCGTGTCGAGCGAGCCGGATTGGATCGCGCCGCGCCGCATGCTCGACATCCTCGACACCGAGGATTTGCTGGGAATCGAGGCCCTGGCCGCGCACCGCGCCACCCTGGCCGAGAGGCCCGAGGACGCTGTCGAGCTGTACCTCGCGGGCCGCTTGGAGGGGCTGGCCGGCGGCGCGCGCTTCGTGAGCGCCGCGCGGCTCGCGCCGGGGTTGTCGTGGGCGCACCACGGTCTGAGCTGGTTGGCGAGTGCGCGCGGCGACTGGGCGAGCGCCGTGCAACACGCGCGGCATGCCATCGAACTCGCGCGCGACGGCTACGAGCGCAGCTATTTCACCTCGATGCTCGCACGCTACCTGGTGGCGGCCGACGAGCCGGAGCAGGCGCTGGCTCTCTTGCGCGGCCGACTGGCGGTCGAGGAAGTGGCGGCGGTCGATTGGATCTGGCTCTCGGTGCAGACCGCCTTGATCGAGCTCGGCTCCGCCGCACTGGAGTTCTCCAGCGGCAGGCGCCGTGCTCTGGAACTGCTGCGCGAGAGCGACCTGACCGACGAGGAAGTCACCGACTTGGTGCGCGCGTTGCGCATCTTCCAGCCCGGCGAGGCCGAGTCCCTGGAGCTGCAGCTCGCGCTGGCCGCCCGTCCCGGTGCAGCACGCGATCGCGCGCGCGCCCAAATCCTGCTCGACCGGCGGCCGTCGCCACTCGCGTTGGGTCTGCTGCTGCGCGGCACTCCGGCCCCCGGCGAGTTGGTCAGCGTGGGACCGCTGTTCCGCGCGGCGCGCTTCGCCGCCGGGCAGTTCCGAGTGGCGACCGAGGAGTGGCTGGGCGACGCGCCTAGCGCCGTGCTGGATTCCCAGGGGCTGCCGCGGGACGCGACGCTGCGGCGTGTCGTCGGCGCGGCGCGCGCGCTGGGCGGGCCGCCGACGCCGGAGCAGCTGCTCGAGCTCGGCGATGCATGTCTGGACGCGGGCTGGTTCCGCGAAGCGCGCGCAGTGGCTGCAACGCTCGCGATCGAGGACCTGGACCGCGCGCTGGCGCTCGAGGACCGCGCCGCGGCGTGCCAACAACTCTTGGCCGACATTCAGCGCACGGTCGACGTCCTACCCGATTTCGCGAGCCGCCTGAGGACCGCGAGCGACACTGGCGCGGTCAAGGCCGCGGCGCCGCCGAGCTCGCTCGACGAGCTCTTGGCGCGCATCGCCGATCACGTGGCGCGGGCGCACGCCGTGATCGGTGGCGAGACCGACGAGGCGCGCGTGCGCGCGGCGCTCGAGAAGTCTCCGCGCGTGGGCTACGCCGGAATGGCCGAGGTGGTTCATCCGGGGCCGCACTTTTCCGCAGCGGACGAGGCGGCTGGACTCGGCCGCGAAGGACAGGCCGTGCCCGGACTGGCGGCGCTCTTCGACGGCCTGGGGCGCTTTGGGCTGTTCGGCGAGATGGCCGGGAGCGCGCCCGATGGAACCGTGCTGGCGCGGGTGCTGGTCGAGGAGCGCCGTGGCGATCATCTCGGCGTTCCTTGGCACGGCGCGATCGCGTGGTGCGAGGGCGCGGACCTGAAGAGCCAGGCTGGACGCATGGGCGCGGAGATCAGCGGTGCCGCGCTCCACGAAGGCTACTGGGTCGACATCGACACCGTGCGCCGTGAGCGCACTCCGTGGCTCGAGTTCGAAGCGCGCTTCTTCGATGTGGGCGACGACGAGCGCATCGAGCGCGCGGTCGCCTCCCGCGGACTGGAGCTCGTCACACCGCGCTCCGAGCGCGACGCGCGGCGCCGCGAACGTCGGGACGCGTCGATCCTCTTGGGGCAGGCCGACCGGCTGCGTCTGGCGGTGATCGCCGATCGACGCCGCGAACGAGGAGCCGGGCGGGGCGTGACTCTGGACGAGCTGCTCGAGGCTACGAGCGTGCACGAGGAAGGCCACCTGTGCGATCGCACGCGCTTCTTGCCGCTGTCCGAGAATCTGTGGCGCGCGCTGCGCCTGTTCGCCCGCGAGGGCTTCAGCCCGCAGGCCGTCGCGCGCCAGCTCGAGTACCGTGCGCAACTGATCGCGCTGTGCGACGTATCCGACCCGCGCGTGCCCTTGGCGTCGGTGCTGCACGCGTCCGAGACGGGCGGCGCGTCGCTCACGCCCCACGCCGAGGCTTACCGCGAGCTGCTCGTCGATTTGCTCGCGGTCTTCGACGACGCGCTCGAGCGCGAGCCGGGCAATTGGCCCGAGATCGACCCCGATCACGTGCTCGCGCACCAGTTGCATTTGCTCTCCCCGGACGCCCTGCGGCGCCTGGCTCGTGAACTGGCGCGCGCCGAAGGGCTGTTCGAGCGTTGAGCACTTTTGCGGCGCGGCCCCGCGCGCGCGGCGCATACGATGAAACGGCTCCCCAGCACCCAACGATGATCCGACAGCTCACCTCGATTTCGTCCGGCGCGCGCGCGGCCCTCGGCGTGCCGCGCCTGTGCGCCTTGGTTTGGCTCGCGCTCGCGGGTGCCTGCAGCGAGCCCGCGCCGCCCAAGCGCAACGTGATCCTGATCACGCTCGATACGACGCGCGCGGACTACGTGTCGTGCTACGGGGTGCACGAGGGCGTCACTCCGTACCTCGATGGCTTGGCGGCGCGCGGCACACGCTTCGACATGGCGATCAGCACCGCCGGCGTGACGCCGGTGTCGCACGCCTCGATCCTCACCGGCTTGAACAACCAGTCGCACAAGTTGCGCGTGCTCGCCGCCCCCAGCGGGTACGAGCTGCCCGCCGACGTGCCCACGCTCGCGACGGTGCTCGCGAAAGAGGGCTACCACACCGTGGCGGTGCACTCGGCCTTTCCCGTGTCGCGCAACTTCGGTTTCAAGCGCGGCTTCGAGGTCTTCGAGGACCTCAACACCGAGATGGTCTCGAACGCGGCCGGCACCAAAGCCACCTGGGACGTCAACACCTTCCAGAGACGCTCGGACGAGACCAGCGACCTGGTGGCCAAGAGCGTGAAAGGCGCTGAGCCCTTCTTCCTGTGGATCCACTACTGGGATCCGCACGATTGGGTGAAGTACCCGCCCGAGGACAAGATGCCCCCGCGCGACCAGGTGATCGACGTCAACGGCGATCTGATCAAGCCCGGCATCGAGCTCTACAAGGCGGAGTTGCGCTACCAAGACGAGCAGATCGGGCGCATGTTCGGCGAGCTCGAACGCCGCGGACTGCTCGAGAACACGCTGATCGTCGTCACCGCCGACCACGGGCAGGGTCTGCAGGAGCACGATTGGGCCGCGCATCGCTTGCTCTACCAAGAGCAGGTGCACGTGCCGCTGATCGTGCGCGTTCCGGGCGCGACGCAGACGCCGGAGGTGCGCGACCTCGTGCGCACGATCGACGTCTTCCCGACGATCCTCGACTACTTGGGGGTCAAGCCCCCCAAGGACGTCGACGGGCGCTCGCTGCGAGCGCTGATCGAGGGCCGCAGCGACACCCCGCGCATCGCCTTCGGGGATCAGATCAACGGCTACGACACGAACGCGGGGATGAAGGACAAGCGTCCGCTCGACCACTTCCTCTACATGGCCATCGAGTGGCCGTGGAAGTTGATCTACCGGCCGCTGACGCCCGAGCAGAGCGAGCTCTACGATCTCGCGAACGACCCCGACGAGGCGCGCAACCTGTACTCCGGCGGGCATGAGGCCGCCGTCCGCTTGCGCAAGGAGCTGGCGCGCGCGCACCCCTGGGTTCCGGGCCCGTTCCAGGCGGCCGCCGGCGCGGCCCACGACCCGGCAGCGCTCAAGGCGCTCGAAGGGCTCGGCTACACCGCTGGGCAGACCATCGATCCGGCCTGGCAATGGACCTGTCCGGAGCACATGGACGCAGTGCTCGATGGACCGAAGTCGCGCTGCCCGAAGTGCCAAGAGCCGCCGCTGATGATCAAGCGCTGAGGCACACCGTGCTCGCGTTCACGGCCTGGTTGGCGCTGTTGGCTCAACGCGGCGACGTCAAGGGTGAGGCGCAACCTCCGCTGCCCGAAGCGTGGCGTGTTCCCAAGCGCGCCGCGCTGTCTCCCGCGGAGCAGCACGCGACCTTCCACGTCGACGCTGGACTCGAGGTCGAGCTCGTCGCCGCCGAGCCGCTGGTCGTCGCGCCGGTGTGCGCGAGCTTCGACGAGCTCGGGCGCTTGTGGGTGTGCGAGATGCGCAGCTACATGCGCGACATCGAGGGCACGAACGAGAGCGCCGCGGAGAACGCCGTGGTCGTGTTGACCGATCGCGACGGCGACGGGCGCATGGACGAGCGCGCGGTGTTCCTCGACCAGCTCGCGTTGCCGCGTGCCGTCGCGCCGACCCGCGGCGGGGCGCTGGTGCTGGCGCCGCCCAACTTGTTGTTCGCGCGCGACACCGACGGCGATGGTCGCGCCGACGACGTGCGAGTGATGGATACTGGACTGACCGGGCTCGCCAGCCCGGAGCACGCGATCAACGGCCTGCTGTACACGCTCGACAATCACTTCGCGTGCGCCAACGCGCCCTGGCGCTACCGCTGGAACGGAGAGCGACTCGAACGCCAGCGCACGGCGGGCGGCGGGCAGTGGGGGATCACCGAGGATCGCTTTGGGCGCATCTTCCACAACGACAACAGCAATCCGCTGCGCTGCGATCTGTATCCGTCGCACTTCGCGGTGCGCAATCCCAACCTCGGCGTCGCCGCCGGAATGGGCGTCGACATCGCGCGTGGATCGCGTCCGGCGCCGAGTCACGGGACGCCGGGCGTCAACCGCGGATACCGTGGCTCCACGCTCGTCGATGGCCGCCTCAACGAGTTCACGGGAGCCTGCGCGCCGTGGATCTACGAGGGTGACGCGCTGCCCGAGCGCTACCGTGGCGACGCGTTCGTCTGCGAGCCGTGCGGCAATCTCGTGCACCGCTTCGAGATCACCTACGACGAGCGCGGCTTCCCCAAGGCCGAGAGCGCGCCGCCCGACGGCGCGTTCTTGACCTCGACCGACGAGCGCTTTCGACCGGTCCATCTGTGCGAAGGACCGGATGGAGCGTTGTACGTGGTCGACATGTACCGCGGGGTCCTGCAGCATCGGCTGTTCGTGACGTCGTGGCTGCGCGCGCAGGTGGTCGAGCGCGAGCTCGAGGCTCCGCTGGATCGCGGCCGCATCTGGCGCGTGACGCGCAAGGACGCGACGCGTAAGGCCATGCCCGATCTCGCGAATTGCTCGTGGACGGAGCTCGCGGGCCACCTCGGCAGCACCAATCGCTGGATGCGCAAGACCGCGCAGCGTCTGTTCGTCGAGCAGGGCGAGGGCGTGCAGGACGCACGCGACGTGCTGACGGTCTACTGGGACAAGTTGCCGCATCCCCAGGGAACTCTGAACTGGCTGTGGGCGCGCGACGGACTGGACTGTTCCGACCTGAGCGAATTGCGGTTCCTTCTGGATTTCAGGGACGTCACCACGCGCTCGAGCGCGGCCTGGCTGGCGGCTTCGCTCGTCGCGCGGGGCAGTGCGCCGGCGTTGCGTTTCGTGCGAGCGCGCGGGGGATGGTTGAACGTCGCGCCAGAGCTCGAGCAACTCGTGGTGTTGGGGCTCGACCCCGAGCTCTCACCCGCGGCGCTGGGCGGGTCGGGTCCGTCGGCCTCGCTCGCGGAGCGCGCAGCGCGGAATTGCTCGACCGAAGTCGAACGCGGTGCGATCGCCAGCGGGCTGTTCGGGCGCGAGGTGGAGTTCCTGCGCGCGGTCTTGGAGGCCGAGTCGTGGCCCGAGCCGCCGACTGCGGGGCAGGCCGCGCTCGTGGGGCTGCTGGCGGAGTGCGTGCTGCGCGATGGCCGGACGGAGCGCGTCGAGTCCTTGCTGGGGATTGCCGTGGCGTGCGGCGCGAAGCCCGGGAGCGTCGGCGCGCTGCTCGACGGAGTGGCGCGTTCGCGAGCCAAGGATGCGGCCGGTCGTGAGCTCCCGCTGCGCGTCGCGCGCATGCCCGCCGTCCTGGAAGACGAGCGGCTTTCCGCTCCTCACGCGCAGCGCATCGACGAGCTGTTCATCTGGCCTGGCAAGCCGGGCACCGACGCACTTTGGCCGCGCGAGCTGACGAGCGCCGAGCGCCAGCGCTTCGAACGCGGACGCGTGCTCTTCGAGCAGAACTGCGCGAGCTGTCACCAGCTGTCCGGACGTGGCGATCCGGCGCTCGCGCCCCCGTTGCGCAACTCGCGCTTCGTGCTCGGGGACCCCGACACGCTGGTGCGCATCGTCGCTCACGGTCTGCGCGGACCGGTGACGTTCGACGGCACGACCTGGGACGGCGAGATGCCCAGTTTCGCGGCGAGCGACGACGAGCTCGCGGGCGTGCTGAGCTACCTGCGACGCGAGTGGCAACACACCGCCGATCCACTGACGCCGGAGTTCGTCGGCTCAGTGCGCGTGCGCCACGCCGACCGGCGCGGTCCCTGGCACGTGTCGGAACTCGAAAAGTAGCGCGCAGCCAGGTCCGTCGCGCGTTCGCGGTCTCAGTCGAGTGGCCGCAAGGTGATCCTGCGCCAACGCATGCTGCAGTCGTTGCCCGAGTGCACCTGGAGGCCGATGAAGCCCGAGGAGTCGGCGTTGTCGATGGCGTCCACGACCAGCACTCCGTTGACCCAGGAGCGGATGCGCGAGCCCGCGAGCTCGATGCGGTAGTGGTTCCACTCACCGCGCTTGAACGCCGCGCGGGCCAGGGGCTTGTCCTTCAGGTCGACCAGCCAGGCGCGGCGGCCCTCGTCGTACAGACCACCGGACCAGGCGCGATCGGACGGGTCGACCTCGATCTGATAGCCGTAGACCTGCCCGTTCTCGCGCTGGTGCGATCGTACTTGCACGCCCGAGTTGCCCCCGAGGTTCTTGAGCTCCAGCTCGAGCACGAAGTCGGAGTAGTCGCGCTCGGTGACGAGAAAACTCTGCTTGCCGCCGCCGACGCGGCCGACGAGCTCGCCTTCCTCGACGGACCAGAGCGCATCACCGATCGCGCGCCAACCCGCGAGATCACGCCCGTTGAACAAGGGCTGCGCCTCCGCGGACGAGGGCGTCGTCCGGCACGCGGCGAGCGCGGAGAGCACGACACTGGCGAGTGCGAAGAGCTTCACCGCAGCGCCACCGTGGCGAGGACCTCGTCGCAGACTTCGAGCAGTCGGGCGAGATCGGCTTCGGTGTGATCTCCCATGTGCCCGATGCGGAACGAGAGGTCCTTCAAATCGCCGTAGCCATTGGAGAGGGTGTGCCCGCGCTGCTTGACCGCGGCCAGGAACTTGGCGACGTCGAGCGCTCCCTTGCGGATGCACGCGACGGTCCACGAGCGGTGCTCCGGCGCCGGGACGAACTCCAGGCCGTGCTTCGTGGCCCATGCTTCGGTCGCGCGTTGCATGCGCTCGTGCTTGGCATAGCGCGCGCGCCACGCGGCGGCTCCGCGCAGCCCGCGATCGAACTCGGGCAAGGTCACGCCGTCGGAGATGTCCTCGAGCTGGCGGGCGAGCGCGAAATACAGCGGAATGCAGGGCGTTGCGGGTGTCTTGCGTTCGGCATGGCCGTCGATCACGCGCACGGCGTCGAGGTAGTAGCTGCGGCGCACGGCGGGGCGAACGCGCTCCAGGTAGCGCTGCGATGCACACAGCACGGTCAGCCCCGGCGGGAGCGCCAACGCCTTCTGCGTGCCCGCGAAGGCGAAGTCGATTCCGTGCGTGTCGAAGTCCACCGGCATGCCCGCCAGGTAGCTGACGACGTCGACGAGCCACAGGGTGCGCGGGTGCTTGCGCAGGACCGCGGCGACACCCGCGAGCGGAGTGCGCACACCGGTGGAGGTCTCGTTGGAGATCAAGGTCAGCGCATCGAACGGACCCTGCTCGGTGAGCGCGCGGTCGATCTCGTCGGGGCTCGCTGCCTCGCCGAAGGCCTTCTTCAGCAGGGTGACCTCCAATCCAAGCAGCGTGGCGATCTCGGCCCAGCGCTTGGAGAACGAGCCGTTGACGATGCACAGTGCGCGCCGGCCAACACCGTGGAGGGCCGCCTCCATCAAGCCCGTGGCGCTGCAGGTGTGCACCGCGACACGGGACGGGCTGGACTCGGCGAGACCGAAGGCCGAGCGCATGTGCGGGTCGATGCGCTCGTGCAACTTGACCATCGCGTCGGAGCGATGACCGATCATCGGTCGCGCGCATTCCGCCAGCAGCTCTGCGCGCACTTCGGTCGGACCGGGGATCCACAGCTTCATCGAGTCCTCCTAGCCGCGCACGACGCGAGCGGCCTGCAACAAGGGAGCGTGAGCGGGCTCGCGCGCCAAGCTCTCCAATTCGTCGGTCGACACCAGCAGCGGGAGCACGGCGGCCAAGTCTGGGGTCGTGCAGCTGACGACCGCGCGCTCGAACACGAGCGCGCGCCGGACCACGCCTCCAAAGGCCACGAAGCGTCTGGCAGCGGGAGCGCCTTCGAGGTCGGTCGCGCCGTCCCCGATCAGCGCCACTCCGCCGCGCCGATCCGAGCGCGCCAGTCCACGGACCACTTCGAGCTTGCCGCTGCCGCGCGCCAGCGCCGAGTCCTCGTCGAATCCGGCGTAGCTGCCGTCGCGGTGGTGGAACACGTCGACCGCGAACACGTGCTCATCGTCGATGCCCAGCGTTCGGGAAAGCGAGAGCACGGCCTGACGGATCCCGCCGCTGACGATGCACACGCGTTTGCCGAGCGCGTGGAGCGCACTCACCAGCTCGCCGGCGTGCGGCAGAGCGCTGGCGGCGTAGCGCGCGCCGAGCTCGACGATCTGCGCGCGCGTTGGTCGAAGCAGCTCGAGGCGCAGGCCGTACACCTCTTCGAGCGCGAGCTCTCCAGCCATGGCGCGCTCGGTGAGTGCCGCGATCTCGTGCTTGCGCGCTCCGGCGAGCTCGTCGATGCCCTCGATCGAGGTCAACGTCGAATCGCAGTCGAAGATCAGCGTGCCATAGGGCGGGCTCGAGTCGTCGACGCGTGCCGGAAGCGCCATGGCTAGAGCTGCACCAGGCGCACGTGGCGCAGCGGCGCCAAGCGCGCGAGCTCCTCGAGCAACTCGGCGGACGGCTGGTCGTAGAGCGACAGGAATCCGCGCGCGAGACCGTCTGCGGAGCGCTCACCCGGGCCGAGCTCGATCTTCTTGATGTTGACGCGCGCTCTTCCCAGCGCCGTGCCGAGCAAACCGACCACGCCGGGCTCATCGGCATGCTTGGTGACGAGCAGCGGGCCGGAGGGCGTCAAGTCGAGGTAGTTGTCGTCGATGCGCACGATGCGCGGCTCGCGACCGAAGACCGTGCCGGCAATCACATGACTTGCGCCGTCGCGATCGAATGCGCGTGCCTTGAGCATGCTGTGCAGGAAGTGCTGCTCGTCGTCGGTGCGCTCGATCAGGGCCAATCCGCGCTCGCGTGCAAGCTGCGGCGCGTTGACGAAGTTCAGCGGCGTGTCGCAGCCCTTGCGCAACGCGCCGACCAGCAACGCGAGTCGCACGTGGCTGGCGTCCTTGCGTGCGATCTCGCCGGAGAGCGACACTTCGAGAGTGCGCAGCGGACTGTCGCAAACCTGCGCCAGGTACGAGCCCAGCTTCTCGGCGAGCAACACGTAGGGTGCGAGCTCGCGCAGTGCCTGGGCGCTGACCGGCGGCAAGTTCACCGCATTGCGCGCCACGCCCTCGATCAGGAAGTCGCAGATCTGCTGCGCGATCTCGAGCGCGACGTTGCGCTGGGCCTCGTCGGACGAAGCACCCAAGTGCGGTGTCACGACCACGTCGTCGCGGGTGAGCAGCGGATGGTCGGCGGGGGGCGGCTCCTCGGCGAACACATCGAGCGCTGCACCGCGCAGGCGGCCCTCCGCGAGCGCCTGGGCCAAGGCCGTCTCATCGACCAGGCCGCCGCGCGCGCAGTTGATCAAGCGCGCGCCGGGTTTCATCGACGCGATGCGCTCGCGCGAGAGGATGTTCTTGGTGGCTTCGCTGTAGGGCACGTGCAGCGTGACGAAGTCGGCGCGCGCCAGCAGCTCGTCCAGGGCCAGCAAGTCGACGCCCTCGAGCGGGCTCTTGTGACCCGAGAGATAGGGGTCGTGGGCCACGACGTTCATGGCCAGTCCGAGTGCGCGCTGCGCGACGACGCGCCCGATGCGCCCGAGCCCGACCACTCCCAGCGTCTTGCCGGTGATCTCGCTGCCCAACAGCTTGCCGCGCGCCTTCCACGCGCCGCCGCGAACCGCGCGATCGCCGCGCGCCACGTTGCGGGCCAGCGCGAGCATCAGGGCAATGGCGAGCTCGGCGGTGGTCGTGGTGTTGCCCGCCGGCGCGTTCATCACGACCACGCCCTGCGCGGTGGCCGCGTCCACATCGACGTTGTCGACGCCCACGCCGGCGCGGCCGACGACGCGCAGCGCCGGCGCCGCGGCGATCAGCTTGCGCGTGACCTTGGTCGCGGAGCGCACCACGAGAGCGTGCGCGTCGCGGACGAGCTCCAACAGTTGCTCCTCCTTCATGCCCGTGCACACCTGCGGCTCGAATCCGTGTGCGGCGAACACGTCGAGCGCTTCGCTGGAGAGCTCGTCGCAGATCAAGATCCGCTCACGCCGCGGGAGCGGCGCGCGCGTCGTGGATTGAGATGTGGGAAGCGCGGAGCTCGTCATGGGATGCGGCGGGGCGCGCGAGTCAGCTCGACAGCGCGGTGCGCACGAGCAGCTCGAGGTTCGAGGGGTCGACCGATTTGGCGGCGCGCTCGACTTGACGGCGCGCGTCCTTCTCCGGATAGCCGATCGAAATCAGGGCGGTGATCGCGTCCTCGAGCGCGTGGCGCTGGTCGGGGCGCGCTTGCGGCACGAGCAGACCCTCGCTTTCCGCGGGAACGAGTGCCGCGAGCTTGCCGCGCAAATCGAGCAGGATCTGTTCTGCGATGCGTCGGCCGACGCCGCGCACGGTGGTCAAGCGCTCGGCGTCGTTGGCGGCCACCGCGGCCGCGAGCTCGCGGCTGGTCAGCCCGGAGAGAACCGCCAAGGCCACCTTGGGGCCAACGCTGGTCACCCCCAGCAGGGCGCGGAATGCGTCGCGTGTCGCGGCGTCGCGAAAGCCGAAGAGCTGCTGGCTGTCCTCGCGCACCACGAGATGTGTCCAGACCTTGAGCTTGCCCGCGGCCGGGAAGCTCGAGGTCAGCGGCACGAGCAACTCGTAGCCGACTCCGTGGACGTCGAGGACCAGCCGCGCGGCCGTGCGACCTGCGACCTGGCCTTCGAGGAAGTCGTACACCGGAACCTCGGCGCGCTACTTCTTCTTGTTGGTGGGATTGAGCGTCAGCCCGAAGTCGGCGAGCTTGCGCTTCAGTTCCTGCAGCGAGGTCTGGCCGAAGTTGGGCATCGAGAGCAACTCGTCCTCGGCGTGGGCGGTGATGTCGCCGAGGGACAGACAGGCCAGGTTCTCGACCGCCCGGCGCACGCGGATCGACAGGTCGAGCTTGCTGATCGGCGTGTTGAGCACTTCCGAGTTCTCGCCGGTGGCGCGCGGGCGCGTCGCCTGCTCGATCGAGGCCACGGCCTCGTCGTGCTTCATGCCCAGCCTCAGGCCCTTCGAGCCCAGGATGTCCTTGATCTCGTTGAGCGAGGTCTCGCCGAAGTTCTTGTAGGAGAGCAGCTCCTGCTCCGTCAGCTTGACCAGGTCGCCGAGCGTGACGATGTTCATCTTGTTGAGGCAGTTGCGCGCGCGCACCGAGAGCTCGAAGTCGGTGATCGGGGTGCGCAGGATCTGGTTCAAGCGGTCTTCCTTCCGCTCGAGATCCTCGTCGTAGTACATGTCGATCCCCGAGCGCGCGTCGGCCAGATACAGGCGCGCGCGCACGTCGGTCGGGTCGTTGCGTGCGATCACGTCGTAGCAGGCGGCTGCTTCCTGGTCCTTGCCCAGGTCCTCGTAGAGCATGCCCAGGTTGTAGAGCACGTTGCGGTCGATGGGCAGCATCGAGGCCAACGACTGGTAGGCCTGCAGCGCGAGCTCGTCGAGCCCGCAGCGCTCGGCCAGGTGCGCCAGGCGTGAGAGGTTGGCGCGGTGCGTGGGATCGATCTCGCGCGCCGCTGCGTACAGGTCGAGCGCCGACTCCGCGTCGTGGTTGAGCTCGGCGACGCGACCCTTGAGGTAGCTGTGCTCGCAGCTCGAAGCGAAGGTCGCGGGCGCGCCCTCGAGCTCCTTCTGGACGCGCGCCACGGCGGTGGCGACGTCGTGCTTGGCGAGGTCGGCCTCGAGATTGGCTTCGGCCTTCAGTCCGCGCGGACGGGGCTCGCCGGGGTACTGGTTCGAGAGCCGCTCGAAGATCGCCGCGGCCTCCGCATAGCGGCCGATGGACATCAGCGAGCTGCCGCGCGTGAAGGCGGCGACGACGTCATCGCGCTCGTACGACGCGAGCTGAGCGGCGGCCTTCTCGTAGCGGCCGACCATCCACAGTCCCAGACCCTTGCGGCGACCTTCGTCGCCCGCGTCGCGCATGGCGTCGACGCTGCGCGCGAAGGACTCGAGCGCGGTGCGTGCGCGGAACACCACTTGGCGCGCTTGCACCAGGGTCGTGAAGTTGGGGATGGCGGTGGTGGCGAGGTCGAACGAGTGCTCGGACATGGCCGAGGTCTCGACGGTGCTGGAGGTCATCACTGGGAGTCGCTTCTGGAGTGGATGGGCTGCCGAGTGAGGCTGGGGACGGGGAGAGCGCCTCTCGTGCGGCAGGTGGACGAGGGGCGGGGAGGATAGCGGTGCCTCGCGCGGCTCGTCAAATCGGGGCGGGCCGGCGCGGCGCGCGCTGCGCCGGCAACTCGCGGGTTCGGCTTGCAACGGCGGCGCGCGCTTGTTGCGCTCGCGCCATGACCTGCATCTTCTGCCGCATCGTCGCCGGAGAGGCTCCGGCGCGCATCGTGCTCGCCGACGAGCACGTGCTCGCCTTCCACGACATTCGGCCGGCAGCGCCGGTCCATGTGCTGGTCGTCCCGCGCGCGCACGTCGCTTCCCTGTGGGAGCTCGACGATCGCCGTTTGGCGGGGCACCTGCTGTTCGCGGCCTCCGAGGTCGCACGGCTGTGCGGCCTAGAGCGCGGCTTTCGCGTGATCGCCAACGCGCGCCACGACGGCGGCCAGGAAGTCGATCACTTGCACCTGCACGTGCTCGGCGGCAAACGGCTCGGCCGGATGCTCGCTCCTCTTTGAGCGCCCGCGGCTCCCGGGTCGCGCTCGATCGCGCCCGGGTGCTCGCGAGTGACCGAGCGCAACGCCGGGAGAGTGCTCGAGCCGTGCGTCGAAGTCGATCGTGCGCGCGCGCAGGCGCGTGCGGAATTCCCGCGCGTCGCTTGCAACGCTGCTCGCGTTTTCAGAAGAACGCTGTTGCGCGGCGAGCTGTGTCGCGAGGAGGGGTCGATGGACAAATTCGTGGTGCGCGGTGGGCGTCCGCTTCGAGGGAGCGTTGCCGTCGCGGGTTCGAAGAACGCCGTGTTGCCGGTGTTGGCGGCGTCGCTCTTGACCGACGAGCCGCTGATCATCCCCAATGCTCCGCGGGTCTCGGACGTCAGGTCGATGCTCAAGGTGCTCGAGAGCTTGGGCTCGCGCGCCGTGCAGCACGAAGATGGTCGCATCGAGGTTTGCTCGGCCGGGATCCCCGGCACCGAGGCGAGCTGGGACTACGTCCGCAAGATGCGCGGCTCAGTGGCCGTGCTGGGTCCGTTGCTGGCGCGCACGCACCGTGCTTGCGTCAGCCTGCCCGGCGGCTGCGTGATCGGCGTACGACCGGTGGATTTGCACATCAAGGGCATGAAGGCGCTGGGGGCACGCGTCGACCTCGACGGCGGCGACGTGCGCGCCGAGGCCATCAGCGGTCTCAAGGGCGGCGAGATGTACCTGGGTGGCGCACAGGGGCCGACCGTGCTCGGCACGGCCAACGTGATGATGGCCGCGACCTTGGCCAAGGGCACGACGGTGATCCACGGCGCGGCGTGCGAGCCCGAGGTGGTCGACCTCGGCGACTGTCTGATCAAGATGGGGGCGCGGATCCGCGGCTTGGGCTCGCCGCGGATCGAGATCGAGGGTGTGAGCCGGTTGCACGGCTGCGAGCACGCGGTGATCCCCGACCGCATCGAGGCCGGGACGTTCGTGGTCGCCGGAGCGATCACCGGGGGCGCGGTGCGTGTCGAGAAGTGCCGCCCGGACCACCTGATGATCCTGCTCGAGCGCATGGCGGAGGCCGGGTTGCCCTACGACTACGGCGCCGATTGGATCGCCACCAGTCCCTACGACACGCGCCACCGTCGGCCGCGGCCCACGGATGTCACGACCCTGCCCTATCCCGCGTTTCCGACCGACCTGCAAGCGCAGTGGATGGCGCTGATGACCACCGCCTCAGGCATGAGCCTGGTCACCGAGACGATCTTCACCGACCGCTACATGCACGTGGCCGAGTTGATGCGCATGGGTGCCAACATCCGACGCCAGGGCGCTTGCGCAATCGTGATGGGACCGGCGGACTTGTCTGGTGCTCAGGTGATGGCCTCGGACCTGCGCGCGTCGGCCGCGTTGGTGCTCGCGGGCATGGTCGCGCGGGGCACGACCGAGATCCACCGCGTGTATCACATCGACCGGGGCTACGAGCGCATCGAGGAACGCCTGCAGCGTCTTGGAGCGGACATCGAGCGCGTCGACGACAAGTCGACGCCTCCGGAGGAAGGCGCGGCGAGTGATACGCTCACCCCGCAGCGCGCCCAACGCACACCGAGCGATTCCGCCGAGCGCGTGCCGGCCGGGCGCTAGACTGCGGCGCGCCACGTCGCGAGTGTCAGATGAACGCGCGAGTGTCCGATGAACACTGAGCAACCGATCGATCCCTATCGTGCTCCCGACGCGCTCGGGACCGAACCCGCGCCCGCCGAGCGCAGCGCGGGGACGCCGTTGGATTGGGAGCCGTTCGAGTCTTTCCAATTCGCTTGGGAGGCCGTGAGGCGCCACTGGATGGTGGTGCTGTACCAATTCGTGGCGGGCATCGTCGGGGCCCTGATCGCGACGGTGGGGAGCGTCGCCCAAAACCTGATGGCGCTGTCGGGCGACGGGGACCTGGTGCTGCTCAGTTGGGTGGTCTACGGCGTCGCGACGTTGCTCAACGTCCCGCTCGCGGCCTGGATGGCGCTGGGGATGTCGCGCTATGCGCTCGAGATGGCGCGCGGGCGCAAGCCGGAGTTCGCGCTGGTGTTCCGCACCGAGGGGCTCGGCACCGCCGTGGCCATCCAACTCGTGACGGTGCTGTTCTTCATCCTCGCGGCCTGCGTGCTGCTCGGCCCCGGCGCGTGGTTCGTGTTCCAGAAGGACCAACCCGGGATCGGTGCGACCTTGCTGGTCGGTGGCATGATGCTGCTCTCGGTGCTCGCGATCTTCGTGACGGCGAAGTGGATCCTGTTCTCGACGCTGGCGGTCGCCGACGGCGCGCGGGGTACCGAGGCGCTCGAGCGCTCCGCCGCCGTCAGCCGGGGCGTGTTCTGGCGCATCGTGTTGTTCGCGCTGCTGCTGATGCTGCTCTCGGTGGTGGCGATGATCGTTGGTCTGCTGATGCTCTGCATCGGCTTGATCGCCACGATTCCGGCGGCGCAAGCGATGAGCCAGATCGCGCTGGCCCACGGCTATCTCCTGCGGCGCGGCGAGCGACCGGTCCTGCCCGCGCCGAACTGAGCGCACATGCGAATCGCGCTCGCGCTTGGCTTCGTCGGAATGCTCGCGCTGTGTCTCGCGGCGTGGTGGCTGGTGCCGGCGAGCGTGGTCGGCGCCGCTGCGGAGCCGCAGGCGCGTGCAGCCGAGGTCGCGGTCGATTCGTGGACCTGGGGGACGGAAGCCCTGACGCCCAGCGCGGACACGCGTGCCGAAGTGCAGCGCTCTGCTCCCATTGAAGACGTGCTCTCCCTCGCGCCCGGGGCGCTGGCCCCCCAAGGCCGTGCGTGGGGGCGCTGGATCGAGGATCTGCGGGACGACGACGTGCGCTGGAACGCGCAACAGGCGGTGGACGAGCTGCAGCGTGCGCCGAGCGAGGTCGAGGAACTGCTCGGAGCGTGCTTGGATGCGCGTGATCGCCAACAGCGCAAGCTGGCGGCTCTGGTGCTCGCGCGGCGCGGCTCGACGGTGCGCGCGCCGCGCCTCGCCGAGTGCTTGGTCGAGGATCTCGCCGAGGATGAGTTTCCCTGGGGCTGCGCGCGAGAGGCCGAGCGTTGCACGTACACGCCGCTGTGGAACGCGTCGTGCGCCGCGCAGTGGCTCGCCGAGCATCCCGAGTGGTCGCGCGCTGCGCTCGAGGCCGCCGCGGACTCCGGCAGCGTGCAGCAGCAGTTGGCGGTGAGCGCGCTCTTGGCGCTCGACGCCGGGAGCTCGTCGAGCGACCGCGCGTGTGTGCGCATGATCGCGCATCTCGCGGACAACGACGTTTCCCAGGATGCCGCGCTGGCCTTCGACGTGCTCGCGACGGTCGGTCCGCGAGCGCTGCCGTTCGTCGAACGCGCCTGGCCCGGGTCGGATGCGCAGCAGCGCGAGCTCCTGCGCCGCCTGTTCGCCGAGCTGGCCCCCAGCGACGCCCGCGGCGTTGGCGTGGAGCTCGAGTCCGAGGGCCGCGACGTGTCGGGACTCTACGGAATGGTGCGGCCGAGCGCCGTGGAGTCGCTCACCCAGCGTTGGTTGTTCGCCCAGTGAGCGCGGCCGAGGCGCGACAAGCCCCGCGCGCGACTCCATAATCCCGGGCCTGATCATGTTCGAGAATCTCACTCAGCGGCTCGGTGGCGCGTTTTCGTTCCTCAAGGGCAACGCCGAACTCACCCCGGAGAACGTCGAAGAGGGCCTGCGTGCGGTGCGCGCCGCGCTGCTCGAGGCCGACGTGCACTTCAAGGTGGCGCGCGACTTCACCGAGCGCGTGCGCGCGCGCGTCGTCGGAGAGCGCGTGCTCAAGGGCGTCGAGGCTTCGCAGCAGTTCGTCCATGCCTGCCACGAGGAGCTGGTCGAGCTGATGGGGCCCGAGGACGCGCGACTGGAGTTCGCCAAGTCCGGTCCGACGGTGATCTTGATGGCGGGTCTCCAGGGCGCGGGCAAGACCACGACGTGCGCCAAGCTCGCCAAGCTCCTGAAGGAGCGGCACCAGCGTCGTCCGCTGCTCGTCGCCGCCGACGTCAAGCGTCCCGCCGCCGTCGAGCAGTTGCGCGTGCTCGGCGCGAAGATCGGCGTTCCGGTGTTCCACGTCGAGAATTCGAGCGCGCCCGAGGTGTGCGCGCGCGGGCTCGAGCACGCCAAGCAGGGCGGTCACGACGTCGTGATCCTCGACACCGCGGGCCGCCTGCACGTCGACGCCGAGATGATGGCCGAGGTCGCGGACGTCGCTCGGCGCACTCAGCCGCACAATCAAGTGCTGGTGGTCGACGCGATGACCGGCCAGGACGCGGTGAAGTCCGCGCAGGCCTTCCACGAGAAGCTGGCGCTGACCGGCGTGATCCTGACCAAGCTCGACGGCGATGCACGTGGCGGGGCCGCGCTCTCGATCAAGTCCATCGTCGGCCGCCCGATCCTGTTCGCGGGCATCGGGGAGAAGATCGACGACCTCGACGCGTTCTTTCCCAAGCGCATGGCTGGCCGCATCCTCGGGATGGGCGACGTCGTCGGCCTGGTCGAGACCGCGGCCTCGAAGATCTCGGAAGCCGAGGCGCAGGCCTCGTTCGAGAAGATGGTGCTGGGGGACTTCACGCTCGAGGACATGCTCGAGCAGCTGCGCATGATCAAGCGTCTGGGCCCCTTGAAGAAGGTGCTCTCGATGATGCCCGGGATGGGCCAGCTGGGCGATCTCGACAAGCTCGTCGACGACAAGCGCTTCGCGCGCATGGAGGCGCTCTTCACCTCGATGACGCGCGAGGAACGCTTGCGCCCGGACTTGATCGACATGTCGCGCCGCCGGCGCATCGCGCGCGGCGCGGGCCAGGATCCCAATGCCGTTGGGGAGCTGCTGAAGAGCTTCCAAGGCATGAAGCGCATGATGAAAGAGATGAACCGCTTGGGTTTGGGGGCCAAGTTCGGCGCCAAGGCCAAGCAGGAATCGCTGCGCGCCATGTCGCCCACGGGCGAACTCGCCGGCCCCCCCGACGCCGGGGGCGGGATGTTCGGGGGCTTGGGCGGCCTCGGCGGCCTGGGCGGGCTGTTCGGCGGTGGCCCCAAGCTCCCGGGCGGAATGGGGGGGCTGGGTGGCAACCCCTTCGGCGGGCTGGGAATGCCAGCGCGGCCCATGGGAAGCTCGCCGACGCGCAAGAGCGGCTCGAAGCGCAAGAAGGACAAGCGCAAGAAGCGCCGCTAGCGCGCGCTTGTCGGCGCGCGGCGCGCTCCCTACACTTTGCGCCCTTCATTCCCGCCGAACGAACCCCGCCCACCTCATGTCCGTAGCCATCCGACTCAAGCGCGAAGGTCGCAAGAACCTTCCCTCCTTCCGCATCCACGTCACCGACTCGCGCGGCGCCCGCGATGGAGCGTCGATCGAGAACCTGGGCTTCTACGATCCGCGCGCAGCGACGCCCGAGAAGCGACTGCAGGTCGACAAGGAGCGCGCGCAACACTGGATGAAGGTCGGCGCGAAGGTCAGCGACACGGTTGCGTCGCTCTTCCGCCAGACGAAAGTGATCGAGGGCGTCATGGCCAACAAGCCCGGCGATCGCTCGGGGCGCAAGGCCAAGACGGCCACCAAGGCGCGTCGCACCGCCGCCAAGAAGGCGCGCAGCGAGCGCAAGGCGGCGCGTCCGCCGCACCGTCGCAAGCCCAAGGTCGTGGAGAAGAAGCAGAACGGCTGAGTCGCGCGGCGCTCCGCGCGCACGGGCGGCGCGTCCGCCCGGGGGTGCGAGTGCCGCTCTTCGGTCGCTGGCGCGCGGGACGCGTTCCTGCCCGTTCGGCGGCCCTCGTTCCGCGGCGGCGTGTCGCGCGCTTCACCGGCGCGTCTCGACCGTCCGCCTGATCTGCGGCTGGCGTGCGCCGCCCTGCGGGCCCGCGAATCGCACCGTCGTCCGTGCGCCGTTGTCCTGGCGTCATCCAGAGTTTCTCGAAGCGAGCCAACGCGTGTCCAAGAAGACCGACCTCACCGCCAAGCTGCTCGCCAAGATTCCGTCGCAGCATCCGATTCCGGAGCCGCTCGCCGACGCCAACTTGGTCGAGCAAGGCCTGTACGCGATCCTGCTGCGCAAGCAGTCGCCCTCGGAGGCCAAGGCGACGCTCAACAAGTTGCGCGCGGCCTACAGGGACTGGAACGAGCTGCGCATCAGCCAGGCGCAGGAGATCAATTCGTTCCTCGAGCTCGGCCCCAAGGGCATCAAGGTGGCCGCCGACGTGCGCGAGTACCTCCAGGAGGTGTTCCAGCGCAGCCACGGCATGGACTTGGAGTTCCTCAAGGACGATCCGCAGTCGACCCAGCGCTTCGTGTCGATCCTGCCCTTCGTCGGCATGGCCACCGCGCACTACTTGTTGTGGGTCGCGGGCAACAAGGAGCTGCCGGTGACGCCGGCCCTGATGCGCGTGCTCGACCGAGTGGGCTTGGTCTCGCGCACCGCGAGCCCGAAGAAGGCGCGCGCGGCGATCGAGCCGGTCGTGCCCGACGGCCAGGAACTCGAGTTCGCCTACAAGTTCGGGGAGATCGCTTCACGTTGGTGCGACGCGCGCAAGCCGGTGTGCCACCAATGCGTGCTCGTCGACGACTGCAAGTTCGGCAAGAAGGCCTTCCGCGACTGGAAGATCCAACAGGAGCGCCTCGAGCAGCAGCGCGTGCGCGAGGCGGCGCGCTTGGCGATCCTGAAGAAGAAGGAAGACGAGCGCCTGCGCAAGGAAGGCGAGAAGCGCAAGAAGAAGGAAGCGCTCGAGGCCGAGAAGCGCGCCAAGGACGCCGCGCGTCTGGCCAAGGTCGCCGAGAAGAAGAAACAGGCGGAAGCCGAGCGCCTGGCCAAGATCAAGGCCGCGGCCGAGCTGAAGGCCAAGCGCGAGGCCGATCGCGTGCGAGCGCTCAAGGAGGCCGAGGCCAAGAAGGCGGCGGCGCTGGCGGAGGCCAAGAAGAAGGCCGAGCAAAAGCGCAAGGAAGCGGAGAAGCGCAAGCTCGACGCGCGCAAGGCCGCGGAGAAGGCCGCCGAGCGCAAGAAGCTCGAGGCCAAGAAGAAGGCCGAGGCGGCCAAGAAGAAAAAGAAGAAGTGAGGACGGCTCCCGCGCGCAGCTGTGTGCCGGCCGCGGCTCGCGCCGCGCCTGGGAGTCGGGCGTGAGCGCCCCGCGCATCGTGTTGGCTTCGGCCTCTCCGCGGCGGCGCGAGTTGCTCGGCGCGGCCGGAGTGAGCTTCGAGCTCGACCCGCTCCCGGTCGACGAGGACTTGGCGGAGTTCCAGGATCCCTCGCAAGCCGCGCTCGAGCTCGCGCTGCGCAAGGCATTGGCGTCCGCCCGTGCACGTGCGCGGCGCGGCTTGGTCCACGAGCTAGTCCTGGGCGCCGATACGATCGTGGCCGTCGAGGATCGCAGCGCACGCGGTCAGTGGAGGCTCTTGGGCAAGCCCGCCGACGAGACCGAGGCGCACGGCATGTTGCAGCTCCTCTCCGGCTCGCGCCATCAGGTGATCACCGGCGTGTGCGTGGTGCGCACGCCGGACTTCGTGCGCTGGAGCGCGGCGGAGCGCACATGGGTGACGATGCGCGAGATCCTGCCGCAGGAGCGCGAGGCCTACGTGGCGTCGCTCGAGTGGCGCGACAAGGCCGGTGGCTACGCCATCCAGGAGCACGCCGACCGCTTCGTCACCAGGCTCGAGGAGGGTGGCTTCGACAACGTCGTCGGGCTGCCCGTGCAGCTGACGCTCGAGCTGCTGCGCGAAGCCGGCGCCGGTCTTGCGGGCTCGCCCCGACCGTAGCTATCCTCTTCGCCCCTCGCAGCGATCGGCACCCAGCGAGCCCTCACTCTCCACCCCAGTCGCGCCGACCACGCCCGGCGCGCACCATCCATGAAGACAGACATCCACCCCAAGTACTACGAGTGCAAGGTCCACTGCGGCTGCGGCAACAACTTCGTGACGCGCGCGACCGTGAAGGAGCTGCGCATCGAAATTTGCTCGGTGTGCCACCCGTTCTATTCGGGCAAGCAGAAGTTCGTCGACGCCGCGGGCCGCATCGACTCGTTCATCAAGCGCTACGGCTCGAAGAGCGGCGCGAAGCCGACCGCGTGAGCTCGGCGACCGACCGCGTGGTTGGTCGCTGACTACGGACGCTCGCGCACGATCCGGCCGCGACGATGGTCCTCTCCGGCGCATTGCTCGACAAGTTGCGCGAGGCCAAGGCCCGCTACGACGAGCTGACGGAGAGACTCTCGTCGGCCGAGGTCGCGGCCGACGGCAAGCGCGTGCCGGCGATCTTGCGCGAGCGCGGCGGGCTGGAGAAGAAGGCGCTGCTCTTGGGGCGCATGCAGGAGCTCGAACGTCGGCAGGCCGACGCGCAGGCGCTGCTCGCCGACGCGGAGATGGCTCCGCTGGCGCGCGAGGAACTCGCGGCCATCGAAGGCGAGCGCCGGCACATCGACGAAGAGATCATCGACGTGCTGATCGCCCAGGAGGGCGACGATCGGCGCAAGGTGATCATGGAGATCCGCGCCGGGACCGGCGGCGACGAGGCCTCGTTGTTCGCGGCCGATCTGTTCCGCATCTACGAGCACTACTTCGCCACCCAACCCGGATGGCGCTACGAGGTGTTCGACGTGGCGCGCTCCGACGTCGGCGGCTTCAAGGAGGTCGTGTTGGCGGTCGAGGGCGACGACGTGTGGCGCAAGCTGCGCTTCGAGTCCGGCGGGCACCGTGTGCAGCGCGTGCCCGCGACCGAGGCGCAGGGCCGGATCCACACCTCAGCGGCCACCGTCGCCGTGTTGCCCGAGGTCGAGGACGTCGAGCTCGACATCAATCCAGCCGACCTGCGCATCGACACCATGCGCGCCGGCGGTGCCGGCGGCCAACACGTCAACAAGACCGAATCCGCGGTGCGCATCACGCACCTTCCCACCGGCACCATGGTGGTGTGCATGGACGAGAAGTCACAGCACAAGAATCGCGCTCGGGCCATGCGGGTGTTGCGTTCGCGCTTGTTCGAGGCGGAGCAGCAGAAACGCGATGCCGAGCGCGCCGCCCTGCGCAAGAGCCAGGTGGGCACCGGAGACCGCAATGCGCGCGTCCGCACCTACAATTGGCCGCAGAACCGCGTCACCGACCACCGCGTGAACGAGAACTACTCCCTGGAGCAAATCCTCGCGGGTAAGCTCTCTCCCATGTTCGAGGCCCTCGAGGCCATGGAGCGCGAAGCGCGCATCCGTGACCTGTGAGAGCGCCAGAGGTACACGCCGGGCGACGACTCCTGAACCGCGCGCGTTCCACAGCGTTGCAACCCATTCCAATGTCCCGAAGAGCTGAGTGATGTCGAACGCCAACGAAGCCGGCGCGAACTCGGACCTCCACGATCTCGAACCGCTGCAGGAACTCGAGCCCATGCCGGCCGAGCCCGCGAATGCGGCCGCGCCGAGCGCCGCGCGCGCTCCCTCGGCCGCTCCGCAGGAGATCGAGAAAGCGCCCTTGATGCTGCAGAAGGCGGCGCTGTTCCTGGTGGTGGCGACGCTCCTGCCTTGGCTCGTGCCCGAGGGCTTCAATCTGGCCCGACTGGGTGCCAAGGCGGTGATCCTGCTCGGCGGCTGGGTGGCCTACTGTGGCGTCGAGTTCGCGCACGGTGGCAAGACTCCGCTCGATGGGCTGGGCAAGGCGCACAAGTTGGCGCTGCCCCTCGCGTCCTACGTCGTGATCCTGGCCGGGATCGGGCTCACCCTGATCGCACCCGCCTGGCAGGGGATGATCGAGGCCTCGGGCCTGGCGGTCGGTGTGCTCGCCTGGTGCGGCGTGCACGGCTACGCGCGCGGAGGCAAGTTCAATCCGATGATGGCGCTGGTGATCCCGATGTTCGGTCTCGCCGCGTTCGTCAACGTGATCGTGGTCGCGGTCAAGGACTTCGAGGCGCTGCCCAAGCTACTGGCGATCGTCGGATCGCTGGGCGTCACCGGCGCGGGTGGTTTTGCTGGCTACACCATGTTCTTGGCGATGAAGGAAGCCAAGGCGCACGGCGAAGCCAAGAAGCGCGCGCAAGCCGAGGCGCGGGCCGAAGAGCGTCGACGCAAGCGTGGCGATCCCGGCGCCGCGGGCTCGGCCCAGGGTTGAGCGGGCGCGAGTTCCACGAGCCGGTTTCCTTCGGCGGGCTACAGGCGCGGACCTCTCGCTGCCTGCGGTGCGCTGGTCGTCCGGCCTCCGGAACGGATTGAGGAGCGGTCTTCGATGGATGCTCCGCGCACCGCCGGAGAGATGCTCGCGCGTGCTCGCGAGTTCCTGACGCGCAAAGGAACGGGCGAGCCGCGGCTCGAAGCCGAGTTGTTGGTGGCCTCCGCGCTCGGACTTTCACGGCTCCAGCTGTTCCTGCAGCTCGATCGGCCCGTCAGCGAGGCGGAGCTCGCGGCGGCGCGCGCGCTGCTCGGGCGCCGCGGGAAGTTCGAGCCGGTCGCCTACATCACCGGCGCGCGCGAGTTCTATGGTCGTCCGTTTCGCGTCGACTCCAACGTGCTCGTCCCACGCCCCGAGACCGAGCTGATCGTCGACTTGGCGCGAGAACGCGCCAAGACGCGCAGCTTCGAGCGCATCGCCGACGTCGGGACGGGGTCGGGGTGCCTGGCGATCAGCTTGGCGCTGGAGTGCTCCGCCGCTCGCGTGTGCGCCGTCGACATCTCTGCCGGGGCGCTCGGGGTGGCGCGGGCCAACGCCGAGGCGCTCGGCGCGCGCGTGGACTTCGTCGAGGGCGATGGGCCCGAGGCGCTCGCGTTCGCAGCCCCGTTCGACCTGCTCGTGTCCAACCCGCCGTACATCGATCCCGCGCAGCGCGCTTCGCTGGCGATCGACGTGCGCGAGTTCGAGCCGGCGCTAGCGCTGTTCACGCCGGAGCACGACCGCGAGGTGTGGTTGCGACGTTTGAGCACGGCCACGCGCGAGTTGGTCGCGCCGGAGGGGCTGGTGTTGATCGAGCTCGGCCTGGGGCAGGCCCCGCGCGCGCTCGAGATCGCTCGCGACGCCGGGTGGATTGCGCGCTTGCACAAGGACTTCGGCGGGATCGAGCGCGTGCTCGAGTTGTCTCGGGTGAAGGAACGCTAGTCGTCACTGCGGCGAGTGAGCGCCCGGCTTCGAGCGCGGCTTGTTCGCGGATTTCGTCGAACATGGGTCGGCCCGCGACGCTTGCATGCTCCCATGAACTCCAGTGTTTTCTTGCGCGCTTGGTCTTCGCTCGCGCTGTGCTCGCTCGCCTCCCCGGCGCTCGCCCAAGGTTTGTGGACCGACGACTTCAACCAGCCCAATGGTCCGCTGGGGGCTGCGTGGAGCGTGCAGAATGGCGCGTTCCTGATCTCGAATGGCCAGGCGTACTCGACCGGTGGGGACCACCACTGGGCGATGCACAACAGCGCCAATGCCGATTGGCGCGACCAGCGCGTCACGCTGGACTTCCTGCCGCGCATCCAAGGTCCGAATCTGTTCTACGTCGGCGTCTTGCTCGGCGCTCGGCCCGACTGGCTGGGTGCGTTCGTCAAAGTGCAGGACAACGACGGGGACGGCCTCTACGACCGAGTCTATTTCTGGTACGGCGTCAACGCCGGCGCGAGCTGGGGCTCGCCGGGGTACTTCGACTTGGCGCAAGCGCTCCCTGCGGGTCGCATGACGGTGTACTTCACTGGCGCTGGCGACGTCGCGAACCTGGACATCGACAGCAACTTCGACGGCGCGACCGACGAGCACTTCCAACTCGCGGGCGTGCTCGCGTCACCGCTCGCGCCGTTGCTCTCCAATCGCGTGGGCATCGCGAGCTTCGGCTCGCCGGGCATCGACAACTTCGAGCTGCGCGACATGGGCCAAGCGCCAGCGGTGGCGTACTGCACCTCGGGGACGACCAGCTCCGGCTGCGCGCCGGCGATGAGCGCCGCGGGCAATCCCAGCGCTAGCGCTGCCAGCGGATTCACGCTGGCTTGCGCGAACATCGAAGGCCAGCGCTCGGCGATCCTGTCTACTCGGTGTCGGGTGCGCTCGCGCAGCCTTGGGCGGTGGGCAGCACGAGCTATCTGTGCGTCAAGCCGCCCTCGCAGCGCACGCTCGTGCAGTCGAGCGCTGGCAGCTCCGGTCAATGCGACGGAGCGCTGGCACTGGACTTCCTCGCATGGGTGGCTGCTCATCCCAACGCGCTTGGGACGCCGCTCGCGGCGGGTCAGACCCTGTGGAGCCAAGTGTGGCTGCGCGATCCGCCCGCGCCCAAGACCACCAATCTCTCGAACGGCGTGCGCTTCACGCTGCAACCGTAGTGTTGCGCGCGGCGGCGAACGCAATTGCAGCGAACGCACTCCCAGCGATCACTGGAAGCGCGGCGCGGGAAACGGGCGACGTGCGTGCGCGGGCTACCGCGCCGCGCCGTCGATGATGGCGTTGAGCGTGGCGCTCGGGCGCAGCGCTGCGGCGGCCCTGGTCGGATCCGGGCGGTAGTAGCCGCCGAGGTCGACCGGCCGTCCCTGGCAGGCACTCAACTCGGACGAAATCGCGGCCTCACTGTCGTTCAGCGCTCTGGAGATCGGCCCGAAGCGCGCGGCGAGTTCGCGGTCGTCGCTCTGCGTCGCCAGCGCCTGTGCCCAGTACAGCGCGAGATAGAAGTGGCTGCCGCGGTTGTCCAGGCCGCCGATCTTCCGCGCGGGCCCCTTGTCGTTCATCAAGTAGGCGGCGCTGGCCTGATCGAGCGTCTTCGCCAGGACGCGGGCCTTGGCGTGGCCGGTGGAGTCGGCCAGGTGCTCGAACGAGGCGGCGAGCGCCAGGAATTCGCCGAGCGAGTCCCAGCGCAGGTAGTTCTCCTCCTGGAACTGTTGCACGTGTTTCGGCGCCGAGCCGCCCGCGCCGGTCTCGAACAGGCCGCCACCCTTCATCAGCGGCACGATCGAAAGCACCTTGGCGCTGGTGCCCACTTCGAGGATCGGGAACAAGTCGGTCAGGTAGTCGCGCAGCACGTTGCCCGTGACCGAGATCGTGTCCTGGCCCTTGCGCAGACGCGCGAGCGAGAAGCGCGTGGCCTCGATCGGCGCGAGGAAGTGCAGCTCGAGCCCCTTGGTGTCGTGCTTGGCCAGACACGCCTCCACGATGTGCAGGAGCGTCGCATCGTGCGCCCGCGCCGGATCGAGCCAGAACACCGCGGGTGTCTTGGAGAGCCGTGCGCGCTTCACCGCGAGCTTGACCCAGTCGACGATCGCCTCGTGCACGACCGTGCACATGCGCCAGATGTCGCCGCGCTCGACGTTGTGCTCGAGCAGCGCTTTGCCAGAGGCGTCGACGACCCGCACGGCACCGTCGGCCGCGATTTCGAAGGTCTTGTCGTGCGAGCCGTATTCCTCGGCCTTTTTGGCCATCAGTCCGACGTTGGAAACCGAGCCCGCGGTGCGCGGGTCGATGGCGCCGTTGGTCCGACAGTCATCGATCACGGCCTGGTACACCCCGGCGTAGCAGCGGTCGGGGATCACGGCCTTGGTGTCCTCGAGCTTGCCCGCGGCGTTCCACATGCGGCCCGAGTCGCGGATCATCGCCGGCATCGAGGCGTCGATGATCACGTCGCTGGGCACGTGCAGATTGGTGATGCCCTTGTCGCTGTTGACCATGGCGAGCGCCGGACCCGTCCTCAGCGCCGCCGCGAAATCGGCCTCGACCGCGCTGCGCTCCGCCTCGGGAAGCGTCGCGACCTTGGCGAGCACGTCACCCAGGCCGTTGCGCGCGTCGGCGCCGCAGCGCGCCAGTGCCGCGCCGTGCTTGGCGAAAACGGCCGCGAAATAGGCCTGCACCGCGTACCCGAAGAGAATCGGGTCGGAGACCTTCATCATGGTCGCCTTCAGGTGCACCGAGAACAGCACTCCGCGCGCGCGTGCGTCCGCGAGCTCGTCCGCGAAGAACTTGCACAGCGCCTTCTTCGACAAATAAGTCGCGTCCGCCACCGTGCCGGCATCCAACGCGATCCCGCTGGCGAGCTTGGTGACCTTCCCGTCGGTCGCCACGTGCTCGATCGACACCGTCGTCGACGCGGGCAGCACGACCGACTTCTCGTTGCCGTAGAAATCGCCGGCCGCCATGTGCGCCACGTGCGTGCGGCTGTCCTTCGACCACGCGCCCATCTTGTGCGGATTGGCGCGCGCGTAGGCCTTGACCGAGGCCGGTGCGCGTCGGTCGGAGTTGCCTTCGCGCAGCACGGGGTTCACGGCGCTGCCCTTGACCTTGTCGTAGCGCTTCTTCGCGTCCTTGTCGGCGTCGCTCTTCGGATCGTCGACGTACTCCGGCAGCGCGAACCCCTTGGCCTTGAGCTCGGCGATGGCCGCCTTGAGCTGCGGCACCGAGGCGCTGATGTTGGGCAGCTTGATGATGTTGGCCTCGGGCCGCTCGGCGAGCCGTCCGAGCTCGGCCAGCGCGTCGGGCACGCGTTGCGCCGCGGGCAGCTTGTCGGCGAAGGCCGCGAGGATGCGTCCGGAGAGCGAGATGTCGCGCGTCTCGATGGCGATGCCCGTGCCCTTCACGAAGGCCTGCACCATGGGCAGGAAGGAATAGGTGGCGAGGGCCGGGGCTTCGTCGGTGTGCGTGTAGTAGATCGTGGTCGCTTGGCTCATAGGGGCGCTCCAAAGTCGGCGTGTCGAGGCGCGCGAGCCGCGCACGCTAACAGATGGCCGAGGGAGTTTGCCTGCGACGGAGAGCGCAGGAAACCGGTTTCGAATGGCCGCGTGGTGCGAGCGGCCTCCGCTGGGTCGACACCGCGGGCCCGCGTGGCGCGTGAATTCGGGCCTGCCAGCTCGGACGTGTCAGCTGGGGCGTGTCAGCTGGGGCGTGTCAGCTGGGGCGTGTCAGCTGGGGCCCGCGCGGCGTGCCGCTGGGCTAGCGTGCCTCGCGGGCAGCGACATGCACATCGATCAAGGCGCGGTCGCTCTCGGTGACGTCGTGCAGGAACAGCGCGATCTCGTAGTGCTGGAGCGCGGGGCTGAGCTTCTCGCAGCGCACCACGGCACCCTTCGCGCGCACCTTGTGCGCCTTGCCGTCGACCTTGAGATCCAGGACCAGCCCGAGCACGGTCATCAGCGGCAGCGAGCGCTCGAGGTAAAAGCACACGCCCGCGCGGCTCAAGTCGCGCAACTTGGCCGCATGCTCGCGGCCGTCGATGGCGAGCGTGATCGGCAACTCGCACTGCGCGCGCGGCCAGCGCCTGCGCTCCGCGCCACCCTTGCTGCTCTGGGCCTCGGTCATGTTCATGGATTCGAATCGTAGGAGTGCACTCGCGCACTGTCCATGCGAGGCCCGCCGCTATACTGCGCGCTTCGCCTGTATTCCTCGTCGACGGATTCCCAAGGTGCCGAGAGCATGGCCAGCTACAACAAAGTGATTCTGATGGGCAATCTGACGCGCAAGCCCGAGGTGCGCTACCTGTCCAACGGCAACGCGGTCTGCAAGTTCGGCCTGGCGGTCAACCGGCGCTTCAAGGATGCCCAGGGCGAGTGGAAGGAGGAGGCGACGTTCGTCGACGTGACCTTCTTCGGCAAGCGCGGCGAGGCCTTCGCCAAGTACCACGACAAGGGCAAGACGGCCTTCATCGAGGGCTCCTTGCGCCTCGACCAATGGGACGACAAGCAGTCCGGCGAGAAGCGCAGCAAGCTCTACGTCGTTGGCGATGACTGGCAGTTCGTGGGCGCTGGCGCGGGCGGCGCCGCCGGTGCTCGGGAAGGCGGCGGCGGAGGTGACGACGGCCCCGGCGGCTACGCCGGCGGATACTCCGGCGGCGCTACTGGATCGGGCGGGCACGCGCCCGAGCAACCGCCGGTCGACGTGGATGACACGCCCTTCTAGCCGAAGCGCCGGCATCGCTCGCGGTCTCCCGCGGCTCGCCAGGCTGTGAAGCTCCAAGTCCAACTCTTCGCGTCATTGCGCGAGCGCGCTGGCCGTTCGGCGTTGCAGCTCGAGGACCTGCCCGAGGCGCTCGACGTGCGCGGCCTGAAGCGCGAGCTCGAGCGGCGTTGTCCTGAGCTCGGCTCACTGGCGCACGTGCGCGGTGTCGTGGGCACCAGCTACGTGACCGAGGAGTGTGTGTTGCTCGACGGCCAGACCGTGGCGCTCCTGCCTCCGGTCTCCGGCGGTGCGGCCGACGGCGACGACGCGTTGGCGCGCGGCGTGTTCGAGCTTTGCCCCGACGCGATCGACGTCGCGCTGGCCCACGCACGCGTCGCACATCCCGCCTGCGGCGCGATCTGCACTTTCACGGGCACGACCCGCGACCAACACCGCGGCCGGCGCGTGTTGCGCTTGGAATACGAAGCATTCGAGGCGATGACCGCGCCCGAGATGGCGCGCATCTTCGCGCGCTGCCGATCCGAGCTCGCGGCCGACGAGGGCGCCCGCGCGCTGCGCATGTTGGTGCAGCACCGCGTCGGAACGGTGGCCGTAGGTGAGCCCTCGGTGGTGATTGCTGTCGCCAGTCCACACCGCGACCTGGCGCTCGGCGCGGCGCGTTTCCTGATCGACGAGCTCAAGCTCTCGCTGCCGATTTGGAAGAAGGAGATCTACCCCGACGGCGAACATTGGATCGGGGATCGTTCGTAGCGCGCGCCGTCGCTTGGTCTGGGGCGAGCGCGCTTGCTAACCTCGCCGTTTCCCATGAGCTCGAAGAAACAAAGGTCGTGGCAAGCCCAGGTTCCCGAGCGCGAAGAGCTCGAAGTCGACGTGCTGATCGTCGGCGCCGGTCCCGCCGGCTTGGCCTGCGCCATCGAGTTGAAGCGTCGCTTCGAGCAGCAGGGCCAAGGCGACAAGACCGTGCTGGTGCTCGAGAAGGCCGAGGAAGTCGGGTACCACATCCTCTCGGGAGCGGTGATGGACCCGCGGGGCATCGCGGAGCTGTTCCCCGATTGGAAGGAGCGGGGCTGTCCGGTCGAGAGCGAGGTCAAGTTCGATTGCCTCGAGGTCCTGCGGGGCGGCGGCAAGCACACGCGGCTCACCGGTGCGCTCACGCCGCCGACCTTGGCCAACCACGGCAACTTCATCATCAGCCTGTACAAGGTCGTGCGCTGGCTGAAGGAACAGGCCGAGTCCGCCGGCTGCGAGGTGTACCCGGGCTTCGCCGGCGCGGAGATCCTGTTCGATGGCGCGCGCGTGCTCGGAGTCCAGACGCGCGATGCGGGCATCGGGAAGAACTGCGAGCCCAAGGGCACGTTCCAGCCGGGCATGAACATCAAGGCCGCGGTGACGGTGTTCGCGGAAGGCACGCGCGGCTCGCTCGCCAAGCACCTGATCGAGCGCAACGGCCTGGGCAAGCCGGACAATCCCCAGAGCTACGGAACGGGCGTGAAGGAGCTGTGGGAGATCCCCGCGGAGCGCGGCGCGGCGCTGCTCGGACACGTGATCCACACGGCCGGAGCTCCGATCGGTCTCGACGGCTATGGCGGCGGCTGGATCTACGGCCAGAAGGACAACAAGCTCTCGATCGGCTTCGTGATCGGGCTCTCGCACCACGACGCCAAGCTCGATCCGCACGCGCTGTTCGTGCACTGGAAGCAGCACCCGTTCGTCGCCAGCTTGCTCGAGGGCGGCAAGGTCTTGCGCTACGGCGCCAAGACACTGCCCTACGGTGGCTACTGGTCGATGCCGACGCTGCAAGGCGACGGCTTCTGCATCGTCGGGGACAGCGCCGGGTTCCTGAACTCCGCGCGCCTCAAGGGTGTGCACCTCGCGATCAAGTCGGGCATGCTCGCCGCGGAAGCGATCGCGGGCGCGCTGCACAAGGGCGACAGCGGCTCCGCGGCTCTCTCTCGCTACACGAGCTCGTTCGAGGCTTCGTGGGCCAAGGAAGAGCTGTGGAAGGTGCGCAACTTCCACCAGGCTTTCGACGCAGGCCTGTTCGCGGGCATGCTCGACGCCGGAGTGCAGATGATCAGCGGTGGGCGTGGACTGGTGGCGCACCGCAAGGGCCACCGCGACTGCGAAACCACGCGACCGGTGTCCGAGTCGCGCCTGACCAAGCCGCAGTACGACGACACGAAGTCGATGGACAAGCTCACCGACGTGTACTGGTCCGGAGCGATCCACGACGAAGATCAGCCGTCGCACTTGGTGGTGACCGACCCGGCGATCTGCGTCGAGCGCTGCACTCGAGAGTTCGGCAACCCCTGCCAGCACTTTTGTCCGGCCGCGGTGTACGAGTGGCCTGCGGGCCATCCTGCGGGTGGCGACAAGAAGGCCGGCCCGCTGATCAACGCCTCCAACTGCGTGCACTGCAAGACGTGCGACATCGCCGACCCTTACCAGGTGATCGAGTGGATCGTGCCCGAGGGCGGCGGCGGGCCGAAGTACATCGACATGTGAGTCGGCGGCGACTGCGCGGCGCGCGCGGTTCGTGTCCGATCCCTTGGGGTTGCGCCGCTGCGCGAGTGGAGCGCCCTGCGTGGTGACGTTAGTCTGCTCGACCGCACTGCGTGCCCAGGCCAACGCGCCTGGGCCGGCGCGCCACCCAGCATGAAACTCCGCATCGATTCCATCGCATCGACTCCCGTCCGCTCCGAAGTGCTCGTGGTCTTCGCGTTCCAGGGCGAAGCCCCGATGCTGCCCAAGGGCGTCAAGCTCACGCCGCGCTTCGTGCAGTCCGTGCAGGGCGAGTTCCGCGAGCAAAAGTCGACCGACGCATCGAGTGGAGAGTTCGAGCGCGTGGCCGTGGTCGGGCTGGGCAAGAAGTCCGAGTTCGACTTGGAGCGCATACGGCGTGTCGTCGCGCTCGCCGCTCAAAGGGCCGACGCATGGGGCGTGGCCAGCGCCAACCTGTGGTGCTCGGCGGCGATGTGCGGTGCGGCCGGTGGAGCGCGGCGTGCTGGACAGGCGGCCGCCGAAGGCGCGCTGCTCGGGCTGTACCGTTTCCAGCAGCACAAGAGCAAGCCCAAGCTGTGCAAGCTCACGGCGCTGGTGCTCTCGGGCGACGGGCGCGATTTCGCGGAGGGCGCCGAGCGCGGCCGCGTGCTGGCGGCGGCCAACGCGTTCACGCGCGACCTGCAGAACCAGCCGGGCAATTGCATGCGCCCTCGCGATCTCGCCGCGGCGGCACAGAAGCTCGCGCGGCGCAGCGCACGCATCTCCTGCAAGGTGCTGGACGAGGCCGCGATGGAGCGCTTGGGCATGGGGGCGCTGCTCGGCGTCAGCGCGGGCTCGCAGGAGCCGGCCAGGCTGATCCACCTCGTGTACAAGCCCGCGAAACGCGCTCGCGGGCGCGTCGCGATCGTCGGCAAGGGACTGACCTTCGACGCCGGCGGCATCTCGATCAAGCCGGCCGCGAAGATGTGGGACATGAAGTACGACATGTCGGGTGGCGCGGCGGTGCTGGGCGTATTCCATGCACTGGCCGAGCTCGACGTGGCCTTCGAGGTGCACGGCGTCGTGCCGACCTCCGAGAACCTTCCCGATGGCAAGGCGATCAAGCCCGGCGATCTGGTGCGCGCGATGAACGGCACCACGATCGAGGTGCTCAACACCGACGCCGAGGGGCGCCTGATCTTGTGCGACGCGCTGAGCTACGTGGTCAGCAAGGTCGAGCCCGATGCGATCGTCGATCTCGCGACTCTGACCGGAGCCGTGGTCGTCGGTTTGGGACACGAGTACACCGGGATGTGCTGCAACCAAGACACGCTGCGCGACCAGTTGCTGGCGGCGGGCGCGGAGACCGGAGAAAAGTGCTGGCCGCTGCCCCTGGAGCAACATCACCGCGATCAGATGAAGGGTGAGGTCGCGGATCTGCGCAACATCGCGCTCGGCGATCCGGGCGCGGGCTCCTCGCTCGGGGCCGCGTTCCTCTCGCACTTCGTGGGCGAGCTGCCTTGGGCGCACCTCGACATCGCGGGAGCCGCATGGGGCGGGATGAACCGGGATTGGGTCGGCGGTCCGATGGGAAGTGGCGTCGGCGTGCGGCTCTTGATGCGCTGGCTCGAAACGCGCCCCTGACGCACACGCCATGACACGCAGCTCGAGCCTGCGCCGGTCCGCGCTGGTCCTCCGTTGGGGCGCGTGCGCGGGGCTAGTCGTGCTCGCCTGCGGCTGTCGGGAGCGCGAGCGCACCGCGGGCGAGCAGGCCGCGAGCGTGCGCTTCGATGTGCGTGTCTCCGCGGTCGAGCGCGCGCCGCTGCAGCGCCACGTGCGGGTCACGGGCTCGCTCTACGGCGAGGAGCAGGCCACGATCGCGGCCAAGGTCGCTGGACGAGTGGTCGGGCTCTACCACGACGTGGGGGACGTGGTCATGCCCGGCGCGGAACTGGCACGGATCGAGGCCACCGACTACGAGCTGGCCGTCGCCGAGAGACGGCGCGCGCTGGAGCAGGCCCTGGCGCGCATGGGATTGGAGGCGCTCCCCGAGGCGGACTTTTCCGTGGACGCGCTGCCCGCGGTGGAGCGGGCGCGACTTCAGGCGGAGAACGCCGCGGCGCGCCACGAGCGCGGTCGCGTGCTGCACGAGCGCGTCCCGCCAGCGGTGAGCGACCAAGACTTCGCGGACTTGCGCACTGCGTGGGAGGTGGCCATGGCGGACCACGAGCTCGCGCGGCTCTCGGCCCGCGCGCAACTCGCTGAAGCGCGCACCCTGCGCGCGCAACTCGACAGTGCCGAACAGCGACTCGCCGACACCTTGCATCGCGTTCCCGACGGTGTGCGCCCCTCGGATCGAGTCGAGAGCGATGGAGCCGACGCCAAGGCCGAGTACGCGATCACCGCTCGGCACGTCGCGGTCGGGGATTTCGTCAATGTCGGCGCGGCGCTGTTCGAGATCCTCGACCCCGATCCACTCGAGGCGCGCGTGCGCGTGCCGGAGCGCGAGCTGGCGCGCATTCGCGTGGGCCTGCCCGCGCGACTGCGCGTCGAGGCGTACTCGGAGGAGTTCGTGGGGCGCGTCGCGCGCGTCAACCCCGCGGTGGACGTTCGCACGCGCACGTTCGAGGTCGAGATCCTCGTGCCCAACGCCCAGCGCCGGCTGCGCGCGGGGTCCTTCGCGAAGGTCGCGATCGAGTCCGAGATCGACGACCAGGCGCTGTTCGTGCCCAAGTCCGCGATCACGACGTTCGCCGGAGTGCACAAGGTGTTCACGGTGAAGGACGGCAAGGCCGCGGAGCGGGTCGTCGCCTTGGGTGAATCCGTGGGCGAGCGCATCGAGATCACGTCGGGAGTGAGCGAGCGCGACGGAGTCGTCGTCCAGCCTCCGGCGGGGTTGGTCTCGGGGGCGGAGGTGCGCATCGTCGTCGACGGCTCGGCCGAGAGCGTGGGCAGCGAGGTCAAGTGAAGCGCGCGTGGTTGTTCGTCGCCTCGACTTGCGCCGCCGCGGCGTGCCACGTCGACGAGGCCGCCGAAGTCGGCCTGTACCGCGAGGTCCTCGAGCGCGGCATGTGCGAGCGTGATCTGCAGCCGCTGGCCGTGGGTGAACGCGTGGACGTACGGCGCGCGATGTTGCTCGCGAACGCGCGCAGCGAGGCCTTGTCGATCGGAGGTGAGGCCCTCCTGCGCGCGTGCATCGACCGCCGACGCATCGCCGCCGAGTGGCTGCCGCGAATCGAGCTCAGTCCGAGCTACTTCGCGCGCGATGCCGGCGGCGGCGTCGACGATGGCCTCGACATCCCCCTGACGGCGAGCTTGGACTCCAATCCGCGCGCGCAGCTGGTCGACGGGGCGCGCGCGGACTTGGAAGTCGCGCGCCAGCGCGCATTGCTGTTCATGACGCAGGACGCGCTCCTGGTCGACGTCGCGCGCACGCTCTACGAGGTGTTGCGCGCGGAGACCTCGGCCCGTGTGCTGCGCGGCTCGCTGGCGGTGCAGGAGGCGCGCGTCGACGATGCCCGCGCGCGACGCGACGTCGGTTTCGCGCGTCCACTGGACGTGAGCCTGAGCGAGTCGAGCCTGGCGGACGTGCGCGTGGCCTTGCTCGCGGAGGAGCGCGATGCGCGAGCGGGACGCGCGTTGCTCTCCGCACTCGTCTCGGTGCCGATGGAGCTGGCGGAGCTCGACGCCGCGCTGGATCCGACGCCCGCCGTGCGCGCGGGGACCGAGGGACTCGAGCGCGCGCGAGAGATGCGGCCGGACTTGGCGGCGGCGCGCATCGGCGTCGAGATCGCGGCCCGTGGCGTCGAACGCGCTGGCGCGCAGTGGTGGCCATCGATCGCGCTGGACCTGGCCGCATTCCTCGAGCGTGACTCGACACCGACCGATCAGGACTGGCGAGCGTTGTTCGATGTGCGCCTTCCGCTGTTCAGCGGGGGACGCATCCGCGCCGACGTGCGCGAGGCGCTTTCGGAGTTGCGCGAGGCCAAGCTGCGGCTCGCGCAGAGCGAGCGCGACGTGCGTCGGGACCTCGAAGTGGCGCTCGCGAATCTCGAGAGCGGGGAGCGGCGCAGCGCGGCGCTGGCGCTGCAGCTCTCGGTGGCGCGCGAGGCTTCGGCGCAGGCCGAGGACCTGTACTCCGCCGGCTTGGCCACGAATCTCGAGCGACTGACGGCGCAGGACGACGCGCTGCGCGTCGAGTTGGAGTACCAGAGCGCCTTGCTCGAGCGCAACGTCTCGCAGATCGATCTGTGGCGAGCGGCGGGCGTGCTGCACGAGTGGCTTGGATTGCAACGGACGCTGGAGGAGCACGATGCAGCGCCTCGCTGAGATCTGCATCCGCCGTCCGATCTTCGCCAGCATGATGACGCTGGCCCTGGTGGTCGTCGGGGTGGTCGCTTGGTTCGACCTCTCGGTGGATCGCTACCCGTCGGTGGACGTCCCTTCCGTGCGCGTCTTCACGCGCTTGAGCGGTGCCTCCCCGGAGGAGGTCGAAACCGAGGTCTCCGACCGCGTCGAGGAGGCCGTCAACACGGTCGCTGGCGTCGATCAGTTGCGCTCGATCTCGGGCAACGGAACGGGGATCATCCTCGCGACGTTCGACCTCGAGCGCGACATCGACCTGGCCGCGCAGGACGTGCGCGACCGCGTGTCGAACGTCGTGCGCGATCTGCCGGACGATTCCGATCCACCGACGGTCTCGAAGGTCGACAACGACTCCGAGCCGGTGCTGCAGATCGCGCTGGTGGGCCAGCGCTCGATCCGCGAGCTGACCGAGCTGGCGGACAAGCTCGTGCGCGTGAAGCTCGAACGCGCCGCGGGCGTCGGAGAGGTGCGCTTGACCGGTGGTCTCGAGCGCACCATGAACATCTGGCTGGATGCGGACAAGCTGCGCGCCTTCGAGCTCCCGGTGACGGCGGTGCGCGATGCGATCACCGCGCAGAACGCCGACGTCCCGGGCGGAAACGTGACCACGGCCGAGCGCGAGCAGTCGCTGCGCACGCTCGGCCGGCTGGTCGACGAGCAGGAGTTCGGCGAGCTCGTCGTCGCCACCCTGGATTCGGTTCCGGTGCGCGTGCGCGACCTGGGGCGCGCCGAGGACGGGACCGCGGAGCGGCGCACGGTCGCGACCTGGAACGGCACTCCCACGGTGGTGCTCGAGATCATCCGTCAGTCCGGCGCGAACACCGTCGATGTGATCGCCAGGGTCAAGCAGCTGCTCGGCGCGAGCGAGCGAGAGCTTCCCGACGACGTGCGTTTGGTCGTGCTGCGCGATCAGTCGAAGTACATCGAGTCCGCGTTGCACGAGATCAACGTCCACCTGGTGCTCGGGTCGATCTTGGCGAGCTTGGTGGTGCTGCTCTTCATGCGCAGTTGGCGCTCGACGATCATCGCCGCGGTGGCCATCCCGACCTCGGTGGTCGCGACGTTCGGGGCGATGTGGGCCCTCGACTTCACCCTGAACAGCGTGACGATGCTGGCGCTGGTGCTGATGGTCGGGATCGTGATCGACGACGCCATCGTCGTGCTCGAGAACATCTTCCGCTTCGTGGAAGAGCAGGGCATGGCCCCGATGGACGCGGCGCGCGAGGCGACGCGCGAGATCGGACTGGCCGTGCTCGCGACGACCTTGAGCTTGGTCGTGATCTTCGTGCCGGTGTCGTTCATGTCGAGCATCGCCGGCCGCTTCCTGTACCAGTTCGGCATCACCGCCGCTGTCGCGGTGCTGGTCAGCTTGTTCGTCTCCTTCACGCTGACCCCGATGATGGCCGCGCGCCTGCTCGTGCCCGGGGCCCGCGGAGCGGTCACGGGCGATTCGCGTCGCGGCTTCTACCGGCACATCGAGCGCGCCTACGAGGCGCTGCTGCAGTGGTGCATGCGCCATCGTGCGTTCGCCAGCCTCGTGGCGTTGGCCGTGGTTGGCGCCTCGTTTCCGTTGCTCGGCAACGTGCCGCGCGAGTTCGTGCCGTCCGACGTGGACGAGGCCGAGTTCGCGGTGCGCGTCGTGGCGCCCGAGGGCACGAGCGTCGACGCCATGGTCGAGGCCATGAACGCGGTGGAGCGCGAGATTCGCTCGACTCCTGGCGTGCGCGACGTGTTGGTCACGACCGGCGGCGGCTTCCTGGGCCAAGTCAACAATGGAGACGTGTACGTGCGCATCGCGCCGCACGAGGAGCGGCTGTTCTCGTTCGGTCGCCTGTGGCGCGAGACGCTCGCTGGACGGCCACTGGCCGCGTTCGAGGGCAACTACGGTCAGAGCGAGGTGATGACCGCCGTGGACGGCAAGCTCAAGCGCTTGCGCGAATTGCGCTGCCAAGTGCGGAACTTCCAGACCTTCTCGGTTGGCGGTGGGCCGTTCGACGTCGATTTCGTGATCCGCGGTCCGGAGCTCGAGGGCCTGGCGACGTACGCCGAGACGTTGCGGGAGCGCGCCAATCAGGCGGGCGGATTCCGTGGGTTGGACACCTCGCTGCGCCTCAACAAGCCCGAATTGCGCGTGCACATCGACCGCGAGCGCGCCGCGGACTTGGGTGTTCGCGCGCGCGACATCGGCACGGCGTTGCGCTTGATGGTCGGCGGCGCGGAGGAGGTCTCGCGCTTCCGCGATCCAAGAACCGGTGAGAACTACGACGTGCGGTTGCGACTGGAGTTGCGCGACCGCGAGCGAGACGAGGCGATCGACGCCTTGTATCTGCCCTCTCAGCAAGGCGGGCTCGTGCAGCTGTCCAACATCGCGCGCCTCGAGCCTTCGCTGGCGGCCTCGCGCATCGACCGCCTGGATCGGCAGCGCATGGTTTCGGTGCGCGGTGGCGTGGCGCCCGGAGCCGCGCTGGGCGACCAGTTGGAGATCCTCGAGCGCTTGGCGGGGGAGATGGAGTTGCCGCCGAGCTACACCACCACGCTGTTCGGCCGCAGCCGCGAGCTGGCGCGCACCTTCGACGAGTTCGTGGTCGCGTTCGTGCTCTCGGTGGTGTTCATGTACCTGATCCTGGCCTCGCAGTTCGAGAGCTTGCTGCACCCGCTGACGATCCTGCTCTCGCTGCCGTTGTCGGTGCCCTTCGCGCTGGCATCGCTGTGGATCATCGACGGAACGCTCAATCTCTACTCGGCCCTGGGCATCCTGGTGCTCTTCGGCGTGGTCAAGAAGAACGCGATCCTGCAGATCGACCACACCAACGCCCTGCGCCAGCGCGGCATCGAGCGCGGCGCGGCGATCTTGCGCGCCAATCGCGATCGTCTACGGCCGATCCTGATGACCACCTTGGCACTCGTCGCGGGCATGTTGCCGCTCCTGGTCGGATCCGGTCCGGGCGCTGAGGAGCGCCGCGCCGTGGCCGTGGTCGTCGTCGGCGGTCAGTCGCTGTGCCTGCTCTTGACGCTGCTGGTCACGCCGGTGGCGTACTCGCTGTTCGACGACGTCGCCGAGCGCTTGCGCGCGCGACGCTAGCTCTCGCGACTGGGCACGAACCAAGATCCGATGCTGGTGGCGGCGGCCGCGAGCAATCCACACCCCATGGCGAGGATGCCCAATCCCTGCGCCTGCTGCGGATCCTCGGAGAGCAGCGCCAAGAGCCCGAACGTGAGCACGCCGAGCGCTGCCATGAGCGTGACCACCAGGAACGACACCAGCGGCCATCCGGGACGGCGCCCAAAGGTCGCGACCAAGGGCAAGCTCAGGAGGAACACGCCCGCGGCGGTGAAGAGCAGGCCGTCGACACTCCACTGCACCGCGCAGGCTGCGAGGACCAGCGCCAAGCCGATCACTCCGACCAGCAACAGCGAACGCAGTTTCTGCGGACGACTCAGCACCATGCGACCGTCGCGTGAGAAGAGCAGCAGCGCGTCCGACAGCGGCGCGGCGAGCCAGGTCATCCACACGAAGAACGAGAGCGCCAAGCTGAGCGGCAGGATGAAGGCCTCGGCCGCGGGGACTTCCTTGGCCACGACGCGCAGCACCCGTCCGATGACCAGGATGCCCACCACGACGACCCAGCGCAGCTTGGGAGCGAGCCGCTGCAGCGCCAGGAAGTAGGCCAGCACGACGCGGTAGAGCACGTTCTTCGCGCGCAGTGCCTCGAGCAGCCCCTCGCGCGCCCATTCCTGCTCCGGGTCCAGCCGCAAGGCCTCGCGGAACGCCGCGCGCGCTTCCCGCGGCCGATTGGAGTGCAGGTGAGTCCAGCCCAGGTTGGCGTGGGTCACTGCGTTGTCCGGATCGGACTCGAGCGCCGCGCGCAACCCCAGGCCAGCGTCCTTCTGGCGGCCCAGCGCGACCAGCGCGATCGAGCGCATGTTGAGCGCGTTGACGTGCGTCGCATCGCTCGCCAGCGCGCGCTCCGCCTCCTCCAAGGCCTCCCGCGGCCGCTCGAGGCGCAGCAGCAGCGACGCGCGGCGCGCGGCGTAATCGGCGTCGTCGGGATCGAGCCGGATGGCTTCGTCGATCGACTCCAAGGCAGGGCCGAGCTCTCCGCACTCGGCCTGACAGCGCGAGCGCGCGTAGTGCACGAAGGCGACCTCGGGCTCGAGTCCCAGTGCCGCTTCGCTGGCCCGTCGCGCGGAGTCGTGATCGCCGCGCTCGCTGAGGCACAGCGCCAGGAAGGCGTGGGCCAACGCGTTCTCGCTGTCTTCGGCCAGGGCTGCGCGGAACTGCTCGGCCGCGAGCTCCCAACGCTGCTGCTGGAACAGCAGCACGCCACGCTGCATGCGCGCACTCATCACGAGTCGAGATAGCGCAAGACGTCGTCGTACACCCCGCCCTGATTGGCGAAGTGGGCGTGGTTGCGCGCGCTCGAGAACCACTCGCGCGTCGAGGGCTTGACCTTTTTCAGCGCGGCCAAGAGATCGGCATCGCGCAGCGGCTCGGGGGCGCCGCGCTTCAGCGCCTCGCGCAGCTTGTCCTCGACCGCACTGTCGACCAGCGCCTTGAGGTCCGCGCCCGAATAGTCCTTGGTCTTGGCCGCGAGCTTGTCGCAGTCGACGCGCTCCTGCGGCTTGCCCGCCAGCAGTCCGCGCAGGATCGTGGCGCGTGCGCCGGCGTCGGGCGGGGGCACGAACAGGATGCGGTCGAAGCGTCCGGGGCGACGGAAGGCCGGGTCGAGGTGCCAGGGCGCGTTGGTCGCGCCGAGCACGAGCACACCTTCGTTGGACTTCTGGACGCCGTCGAGCTCCGCCAGGAACTGCGCGATCACTTGGCGCTGGTGGCCCGCGTGCATTTCGCTGCGGCGCGCGGCCAGCGCGTCGACCTCGTCGAAGAACAGCACGCACGGCTTGCGACGGCGCGCTTCCTCGAACAGCGCGTGCACGTTTTTCTCGCTGTTGCCGACCCACATGTCGAGCACGTCGTGGATGCCGATGCACAGAAAAGTGGCGTTGCATTCGCCGGCCGTCGCGCGCGCCAGCAACGTCTTGCCACAACCCGGCGGTCCGAACATCAGGATGCCGCCGCCGATGGCCTTGCCGTAGGACTTGAAGAGCTCGGGGTGCAGCAGGGGTTGGATGATCTTGATGCCGATCTCCTGCTTGACCGCGTCCATGCCTCCGACGTCGGCGAACTTGAGCGTTGGACGCTCGAGCTCGCTCGCGAAGCTGCGCTCTTGCGGCGCGCCGTGGCCCTCGCCGTTGGCGAGTGCCTCGACCTCGTCGGCGTCCTCGTCGTCGTGGGTCGCTCCGGCCGCAGCCCGCTCGTACGCGATGCGCCGCTCGAAGTCCGGATCGGCCAGCGACGCATCGGCATCGAGCGCCGCGCGGTAGCTGGCGCGTGCGTTGGTGAGATCGTTGGCGCGCTGCGCGATGCGCGCTGCCAAGAGGTGCGCCGTGGCGTCGAGCTCGCCGCGCAACTTCAAGCTGTCCAGGATCACCGCTGCATGCGAGTTCTTGCCGGAGGCGAAGTAGCACTGCGCGAGCGCGAGCTTGAGCGAGCGGTCGCCGGGGGCGTTCTGCATCAGGGCGCGGTACTCGACCTCGGCTTCGTCGAAGCGGCCCGAGCCGCGCAACGTGTCAGCCAAGAGCCGGCGCAAGGGGGCGTTGGCGGGGCTGAGTGCGAGAGCCTCGCGCAGCGCGCGGATCTGCTCTTCCTGCGGTGTCTGTGCCATGCGGCGCAGGAGTCTAGCGGCGAGTCCGAAACGTGCGCAGGTTTCGCAGCTCTTCGTGTGTGCCTCCCACGACGCCTCAGGGCGCATGCGCTGGACTCGCGCGACCTCGCGGGCTGCGGGGGTGGGGAAGGAGGGACTCGAACCCTCACGACCTGTTGGGTCTGCGGATTTTAAGTCCGCTGCGTCTGCCGATTCCGCCACTTCCCCCAACGCTTCGGGGTGTGCGGGGAAGTCTAGCGCCGGCCGGCGTCCGTGCGGATTGTGTTCCGAATGCGAGCTCGACCGCGCCGGCCGTAGAGCGCGCGCGTCCCAAGCGGTAGGTTCTCGCCGGCTCTCGGAGGCTCCATGGTCCGCACGCTCATCCAGTGTTTGATCGCACTCTCGCTGTTCGTGACGCCGAGCTCGGCGCGCGCTCCGCTCGATCTCGAGAGCGAGTACGCGGCGGCCAAGCAGGAGCTCCTGCCCAAGCTGACCGCGTTCGCCGAGTGGTGCGGCAGCGTCAAGCTGTACCTCGAGCGCGACCGCGCCTTCGAGGCGCTGCTGCGCTTCGACCCCTCGAACGAGACCGCGCACCGCGCGCTCAAGCACACTCTGCAGCGCGACGGGAGCTGGGCGGTGCCCGAGAAACGACCCGAGGTGCGCAACTACGGTTCGTCGCTCAAGGAGGCGGTCAAGCGCCGGGCCGAGCTGGTCGCGGAGTTCCGCTCGCGCTGCGTGGCGCTGGTCGAGGCCAACAAGGCGACGCTCACTCCCGCGGCGCGCGACGCACTGTACGCGGATGTGGTCGCGATCGATGGCGAGGACGTCGCCAGTCGGGCGCTCGTCGGCGAAGTCAAGCGTGGCGAGCAGTGGGTGCTGGTCGAGAGCGAGAGCGCGGTCGGACGCCGCAACGCGCTCAAGGACATGATCAAGGCCGCCGTTGCGGGCGTCCCGGCGCCGGCCGCGATCGAGGCGCGCTCGGGCGAGCAGAATCTGGGCATCGCCTGGACCGCGCTGCTCGGCAACGCGCGCGTGCGCGTCCTGTCCAGCGGCGGCATCGAGGAGGCGCGCAAGGTCGCGACGATGTGCTCCGCGGCAGCCGACGTGTTCAAGCAGATCAGCGGCGCATCACAGGATCTGCCCAAGGACTTCACCGTCTATCTGATGACCACTCCGGTGGCGCGCGACTCGTTCATCGGCGGCTGGCCGGGATGGAGCGCCGAGGAACGCACGCGCCTGAAGACCTGGGCTGGGTCGGGAGTGCCCGGCGACGTGCACATCGCGCGCTGGGATGCGGACGAGCCGCGACGCTTGGACGGCGCGGTGCGCCACGTTCTCGGGCTGCTGACGCTGCTCAACTTCGGCTACGACCACCAGAAGTGCGCCTGGGCCTGGGAAGGCGTCGGGCTGTACCTGACGCGCGAGTTGGTGGGCACGCGCTACACCTGGTACTCGACGGGGCCGTCGACAGGTGACTCCGAGAGCAAGGAGCTGCTCGGGAAGTTGATGATGACCGACGTCAACTGGATGAACGAGTGCTTCCAGCGCGCGAAGCGCAACAAGTCGCCGAAGATCGCGGCGCTGTGCGAGCGGCGCATCGATCAGTTCGGTGTCGACGAGATCCTGACCGCCAACGCCTTCGCCGCGTACTTGATCGAAGGCCGTCCAGAGGCACTCAACGGCGTGTTCAAACGCATCGCGGCGGAGGGTTCGGCCAAGGCCTTGGCCGCGGCGTTGGACGTCGACATGGACAAGCTCGACCAGCGCTTCGTGCGCTGGATGAGCGAGCGCAAATAGCATGGGAATCCGATGGTGGTGGTGCGCCAGTGTCGCGGTGCTCCTGGCGAACGTGGCGCTCGCGCGGCTCGCCGGCGAGTGGGCTGAAGGGGAGAGTGTCGTCGGTTGGAAGGCCAAGCGCATCGATGTCGATGCGGCGCCGGCGGAGTTTCCGGCTGCGGCGTGCGAGACCGTGCGCAAGTACGCTCCCTGGGCGCGCGAGCACGGCTACAAGCTCGAATTGGACGAGCGCGGACGCGCGCTGGTGGTCGTGCACAAAAATGCCTCGGCCTCGACCTGGCTCAAGCACTTCGACGGCGTGTTCGAGCTGCTCGAGCGCGAGGCCGCCGACAGCGCCGCCACGGAATCGGAGCCGCTGGTGATGTTCGTGCTCAAGACCGAGGTCGACGCGCGGAGCTTGGTGGCGCGACTCGCGGAGCAGACGCCCTACCTCGCTGCGTGGGCCAGCAGCGCCAAGGACATGCCGGGGTTCGCGCTCGAGCTGCCGCTGGTGGGCTCGGTGACGCTCGGAGCACGCGACCAGAAGGAGTGGGACCCCGACAACGAGTTCGTGCACCGCACGGCCGAACTGGCACTCCTGCGGCGCTTCGGACGGCAGCCCTACTGGCTGCTCGAGGGTTGGGCCTGGCACGTCGAGATCGCGCGCTGCAAGAGCGTCTACTGCTTCCCGTATCGCGGGGGCTTCGTGGGCATCGGGGAACACGGCGGCTGGGACAAGCTGCTGCGCGACGACTGGAGCGACCCCGCGGCGACGTTTTCGATCGACGAGGTGGCAGCGCTGCGCCGCGGGATTTGGGACGCGCGCGCGGCGCGCCAGGCTTGGGGTACGCTCGAGTTCTTGACGCGCCACCACCCTGGCGCCTTGACGGCCATCTTGCGCGAGCTGCACGGCATCTGGGATCGCGACTCGCGCCGCGACATCGGCGGGGGCTCGTGGGAGCGCATCACCGACTTCGAGGTGCCCCGCGCGGATCAGCTGCGCGTGCTCGAATCCCTGGCCGGTCCGCTGTCCGAGTTGCGCCGCTTCTTCGAGCTCGGCAGTGCCTATCGCGCGCCGCAGCGTTGACGCGTGTCCGGGAGCGCCGCGGCCCTCGAGCGCGACCGGAGGAAAGCGCTTCGCACCCGCGCCTGCGGGATGGACCGCCGCGCCCACGCGGGCTATCCTCTGCGCCCTTCGCGGTCCGATGAAGCGGCCCGCGCGAGCCTCGGCGGCATAGCCAAGTGGTAAGGCGACGGATTGCAAATCCGTTATCCCCGGTTCAAGTCCGGGTGCCGCCTCCATGTTTCGCGGTTCTTGGGCCGGAGAAGCGGCCTCACGCGGACGAGAGCGGCCAGCTCCGGACGGGTCGGTGTCCGAGCTGGAGCCCGAGCAAGCTGGGCTCCGCAGCGGCTCGCCGGCGGGGAGTCCGTCGGTTCCCGTCGCCGGCAGTGCGCTCGCCGCGGGAGGCGTCGACAGATCCGGCAGCGCTTCGAGCGCGCGCAGTTCGTCGTCGGCGCGCAGGTGCGTGTAGCGATCGAACGTGAGCGTGATCGTCGAGTGCCGCGCGAGCTTCTGCACGACCTTCGGAGGGATTCCAGCATTCATGGCGATGGTGATGAACGAGTGCCGCAGGGCGTGAAAGTCCAGCACTCGGTCGTGCTCCAAGCCCCGGCCGTTCTCGTTCGTGGCCAGGATGCCGGCCGCCATTGCATCGGCCCGGATCATGCCGGCCGCGTCCCAGTTCTTTGGGACGGGGAAGGCGAGCGCGGCTGGCGTGCAACGCGCGAGCAGGTACTTGAACGCACGCGCCGTGTCGGGCCGCAACGCGAACACGTCCTCGCGGCGGCGCTTGCTGTACGCAGCTTGCAGCTTGACCGTCGGCGGGTCGGCCTCGAAGTCGAAGCTCGACCGTCGCAGCGACATGAACTCGGCGCGCCGCAGCCCCGTTTCAGCCGCGAGCCGGTAGAGCATCGCTCGCAGCGGCCCCGGCAGGCACTCCAGCGACGGGCCCTCGGCCGCAGCCTTGATGAGCTTGCGCAGCTCCTCGGCCGAGAGCGCGCGCCGCACGATGCGCACGTCCGTGCGCGCGTTGATCGGGCGCAGCACGCGCAGCGGGTCCTCGCTCGCGCGGCCGTTGCGCACCATCCAGCCGCAGAACTGCCGCGCCGACTGGAGCAAGTAGTTGGACGTCTTGGCGCAGATGCCCGGCGCGTCCTTCGTCCCGTCGCGCCGCTCGCGCAGGTAACGCTCGACCGCCAGTGCGTCGATGTCGTGCCAGAAGCGGAAGCCGCAGCCGTCGAACACTCGCTGGATGCGGTTCACCGTCTGTTCCACGTGCCGTTCGGTGCCGTCGCGCGCGAGCAGTGACGCCTTGAACTCGTCGAGCAGCGCGGGCTCCGCTTTGTCGTCTTCGCCCTCGCGCAGCAGCGGCCGCGCTGCGGAGAGTCGCTTGCTATCCAGCAGCCCGATACCGTCGACGTACTCCCGCATCCGCCTCGGCATGTGCGCAATCCACTCCATGAGTTCGGGAGTCGGCGGCTCGCCGGCGTCTCGCAGGTCTGCAAGGCGTTGGAGCTTCCGGCCGAACTGTTCGGACGCCGTCTTGTCCGCGAACCCAGCGAGCTTGCGCCGCCCGCGGTAGTGAAACTCGATCGTCAGCTTTCGAGCTCGCTGGCGCTGGCCCGTGCTGCGGTTCAGAACCGTGTCTCGATAGACCCTCATCGCTTCGTCCTCCGCGTCCGCTTGGTCACCGTCACGCGCAGCCCCAGCACTTCGGCGAGCCTGTCGAGCGTCGGCAGCGCGAGCCCCGAGCGCCCGGCCATGAACCTCGACATCACCGACTCGTCCAGCACGATCCGCAGGCAGATCTGCCGGCGGGGCAAGTCGCTGGCGTCGATCGCCCGGCGTATCTGATCGGTGAAGGTCTCGCGCTTCCCCACGAGCGACACAATCGCTCCACCTTGCATATCAGTCAAGCACTGGTTGTTCATCGGCACCCTCCGCCTGACCCATCGCACTCCAACCGTTCCGCCTCCACGATGTGCCCGTTCGCGGCGCTGCACGACTCTTCAGCATCGCGATTCAGGCAGTTGTCCGCTCTCGTGGCGGCATGTTCCAGGCCATCCAGTCCGGCGTGCCCCGGACTGGAAGTGGAAGCGAGTTCCGCCTTCTTGGGCCCGCCAGGGCCGAACTCGCTTCCACTTCCGTGCACGTGGATGCGAAACGTGAGAGCTGCCGGCCCGCGGGCACTGTGCTCAAACCGAACCTCCCCGAAGCCGGCATCTGCCATTCGTCGGAGGCGTGCCTCCGCTTCGCGCGCGGTGCCTGGTCGTGGTCTTGGGCCCTTGGCGATCAAATCGCCCGCAGTGACCACGCCGTTTCTGCGTTCGACCCACTCAGCGTCCCTACGCAGCGCACGTTCCTCGCGTGATTCCGCGAGCGTACTAAGCATCCGTTCAGCTTCGTGGCCGAACCAGCGGGCGAGTTCGATGCCAACCGTCATGCTGCGTGACGCAAGAGTCCACTCGTCTGCGGTTTCGCCGACGACGAATCGCACCGAATGGTCGACGAGCGCGAGTCGAGCCGCGTAGTTGCGCAGCTTCGACCAGTTTGCGCCCTCGTCGTCGTCCGCGCGGAACACGCGGTCCCCGACCTCATTCGCGAAGTCGCGGAACAACGACACGGCACCCGGCGACAGCCTGACTTCGCGGGGCGGCAGTGAGTCGCCGGCAGAGCCGCGGCGAAGGGGAAGCGAGCCCAGGCTCCGCAGGACGCGCGCGTATGCGCCAGACACTTCGCCCGACACCTCGAAGTCAGACCAACGCTGGAGTCGTCGCGGCGGCGCTACGACGAGCATGCGCGCCAGTAGGCCGTTCTCGATGTTCTCGCGGGTGAACCGGCGTCGCGCGGGTCCGGGCTGGATGCCGCCGATCAGCGACACAGCCGCATGCGGGACGTCGGCGCAACGCGACGCGTCAGCCCGCAGGGCGATCAACGGGCCGGCATCGAACATGGAAAGCCAGCGCGAGAGATCGCCGCCTTTGCCGTCCCTGTACGAATCGTGGCTGTCGAGCCAGCCCGCCAGCTCGTCTCGACAGCACGTGACGCCGCGCGGGGAGTCGACCAACGCTCCTCGGAGTCCCTCCAGCGTTAGGTCGTCGACCAGACGCCGCTCGCGCCGAGGCTCGTCGGGCCGTGCCGGAACCTCGCCGTTCGCTACGAGCTTGACGCCGCTCTTCCTCGTTTCGAGATACGCCACCTGCTCACGCTCGTAGCGGCGGCGGGCTTGGTCGTGCTCTTCGCCGCACCGCAACTCGTCCTCTCGGATCGGGGCGAACGCGGCATCGAGGGCTGGGCTCTTCGCGCTGCCTGACCCACCGACGATCGCACCCCAGAGAACCGACGGCTGCGTGTAGCCACGCTTGATGAGCACGCGTCGTGCATTGCCGATCTGGCCGGCGCATGCAACGAGCACAGCGATCGCCACCATGCTCTCGTCGCAGTCGATTGACCGGCCGGTGGCGCTCACGAAGCGCAACAGAGGTTCTGGAAGCAGCTCCGTGGGGAACGGACGCCATGCGGCGACGGACCCAGGCAACGCGAGGTCCGGCGGGACCGACTCGCTGCAGTCCGTGAGCTCGACGAGGAGTTCGAGTCCCGCTCGCCCGCACGCGACGCTGTCCTGCAGATCGAGTCCGCCAGCCACGCGGCCCTGAAGCCAGGCACGCACGTCCTTGACGCATTGCGGGGGAAGCGCGCATGGGACGGAGCGGTGCCAGGCGCGCGCGAGCTGCCGAGCGACGGCTTGCATGCCGTCGCGGCCGGGGAAGGCTCCGGTCCGCTTGCAGTCGTTCTCGCCGAGTATGAGGACGTCGGATACGCGGCATAGGAGTTCGGTGAGGTCGCCCACGCCGCTCGCGTTGCTCGGTCTGCCAACAGCCCGAAGCTCCAACGTGAGAGCTGCCGCGACGTCGGTGGCTCCCTCGACGACTAGTACGGGCCCGGACGCGGTCTCGAATCCGTCGGGAACGATCAGTCCGCGCCGCGCTCCGATGTCCGAAGACGGCGAGCCCTTGCGATCGTCGATCGTCCGCAGCGAGAACCCGACGATGCATCCTTCGGCGTCACGCTCGGGAAACGTGAACGCGCCGTCGGGCGGCCTTGTGCTCCAGCCGGCACCACCGGCGCGGAGCTTCCGAAGGTCCGAGGCGGTCGCCCATCCGACCTGCAGTGCGGTCAGGCATGCAGGCGTAACGCCGAGCCGGCGTGCCAGCGAGCCGCGTCCCTCGGTTGCGAGCTGTTCGCGAAAGCGATCGTGTTCGTTGCGGAGGTGAAGCCGATTCGGCGCGTCGAGTGATGGTTGAGCGGACCCGCGGCCGTTCGGGCGTGAGCCGTCGTGCCGCTCAAGGGGCGCGAAGATCGCTCCACGAGGATCGCTCCTCGAGTCGCGTACGAAGCGCATCCCCGCTGGTGGACTCTTCGCTCGGAAGCAGTGGAGAAGGTGGCCCTTCCAGCTGCACCGGTCGATGCCGTCGCAGGCGGGGCACGGCAAGCACTTCCCGACGCTCTTCCAGCCGGCGGTCATCTCACGCCTCCGCGGCGCTGAGCACGCAGTTCGAGCTCGTCGACCCAGCGCGCCAGCGCTGCGCGGGACCAGAGCGGCCGGCCGCCGTGCGCAACAATCGGTGCCGGCGCGAAGCCCCGAGCTACCCACCGACGAAATTCGCGCGCGCTCACGCCGCAGAGTTGTGCGGCTTCTTGTTGACGAAGAAGGAGCGACTCGAGCGACCCGTGACCGTTGTGTACGCTCTCGCCGTCGCGCACCACAGCCGACGCATCGCGGGGTTCGCCAGGAGCAAACTGGCGGCCCCGCCCGCTTTTCTCAGCGTCGCTCATCGGTCCCTCCTCGTGCATTGGCTGCGCGGTCAGCAAGGACCTGCTGGACGGCGGCGAGGTTGAACAGCCGTTGCCGTCCGATGCGGAGGTGGGGGAGCCGGCCGCTATCGCTTTCGGCGCGGAGCCACGCGGCTTGGACGCGAAGTCGCTTGGCGAGCTCCCTCAGTGTCACGAGGCTTGCCTTCTTCTTGGCCATGCGCCCCACTGTGGGGAAGCGCACTGCCCTTCAACTGTCCCTTGAACTGGCCCTTTTTCTGGGCTTCTTCGTCCTCGTTCAGATAGAGCGCCCAGAGGCCCCTCGCCGGCGAGCGGAGGATGCTGAAGAGAGCATTGTTGCCGCTGAAGACCTTCTGGATGCGGAACATGTCGGCGTTGGAGTCGGCGCGCTCGGCGAGAAACTCTCTGCGAAGGGTAGCACCATCCACGAGGTCGGCCTTGACCCACTCCTTGTAGAGCGCCTCGATGACCCGTGCCTGTTGGAGGCGGGTGAACCGGAATCTTCGCGGGCCAACACTCAGCCAGGAGAAGTCATCCGCATGCGCCACGACGACAGGATTCCGCTTCGCTGCGTCGACCACCACCGGTTCGACCGCGAGCTCGGTCGGTCCCGATGCCTGTGGATTGGTCGGAGGCTCGACGAGCGGTTCGATCGCGGCTGAGACGCGCGGAAGCAACCACTCGCGGAAGTAGCGGTTGAACTGGTAGCGCAGCTTCGGGGTCGCGCCCCGAGCCACTTCGGCCCGACGCTCCCTGAGGTCCGATGCGACCTTGAGTCCACGGGCCTCGCAGGCTGACCAACTGGTGGCCTTCAGGAGCTGCGCGAATCGGCGGTGGATGAGCCGATCGATCGCACCGTCCGGCTGGCTGCCCGTCACGACGTCGTTCAAATCGAGCAGCCGGATGACCCACGCAGCGCGACACCAGTAGCGGACCCAGGTTTCGCAGACGACCCTGTTCGCTTCATCCCAGTCATCCCAGGTCGGGTCGCCGGCCCCGGTGTACTCGTCGGTCAAGTGGCTCTGTCCGAGGAGTGTCTTGTCAGCCCAATCGTCGGGATACTCAGGGAACATCCGGTGTCCGAAGGCACCCCAGTCGTGCACGAACTCGGAGCACGCTTCGAGGTGCCCCTTCAGGGCTTCTGCGAGCCGGACCCTCTCGCGGCGAGCTCGCTCCCGTACTTGCGCCTCCGCGTGCTCACGCAGGCAGGCTTCGAACTCACGTCGCTCGTCGGGCGACTCCGGCATCGGGCTCACCTCGCGCAGGGCCACGAGGTCGGATACAACGACGCCCGGTGGGTGCGTCGCCCTCGCGGCGTTCAGTCTTGCGCGCCCGCCCGCGGGAGCCGCCTCTGGGTCGTCAACCTAGGCGGCTCTTCGCGTCTGTCGGCGCGGGCCTCGCGATGGGGCGAGACCGCGGGAAGTTGTACCGCCGCGCGCCGGCTGGTCGAGGGAGCTCCGCCGGCGACGGGCCCCGTGCGTGCCGTGGCCGTCCTTCGCGCTGGCCACGACCTGGAAGCGTCTGCGCTGGAAACCTCGGGGTTGGAAACCCGGTTTCCATCCCTCAGCCTGGGGGAATCCGGCGGTCCGCGTCACCCGCAGGGCATGCGCGGCGGGGAGGACCCACTCCCCCCGTCAGTCGGACGCGGTAGGTGCCGTGCGAAGCTTGCGCTGGCCGAAGCAGAGCCCTCACCCGCGCCCGGGGCAGAGCTAGACGGCTGACGACGGGGTAGACCGATCATTCGACCGCGACTTGGGCGCGGCGCAGTGGACCAGGATCAACTCGCAGAGCCGCTGCAGTGTCGGCGAGCGCATCCCGGCGTTCCACGCTTCGGTGAGCCAGCCGGCGATGAAGAGCGGGTGCTTCGACAGGTTCTTCACTTGCCCGAGGTCCAGCCGCGCTTTCTCGCAGATCGGCTTCAGCTTCTCCTGATCGAATTCGGCGCGGACGATGCTCCCGATCTCCGACGCCCACATCACGACCTCGCTGCACCACAGCGTGTCCTTCGGGAACGGATCGGGGTTGTCGAACCCGCACAGCCGGAGGATCGCGGAATTGTCCTTGGCATGGTCCTTCCGAGCCTCCTCGTGAGTCTCGTGACCATCCGAATCGAACACGACGAGCGTGGCAACCCCGAGGTGTCGAGCCACCGCAAGCGGCACTACCATCGGTCCCTTGCCGTCCACGGGCACGACGTGACACCCATTTCGCCGTAGGTCGTCTAGCCGACCGAGAAGATCCAGGTAGGTGAGGATGTACGCTTGGTCCTCGCGGCCCTCGCACAGCACAAGTCGCGGGGAGAAGAAGATCTCATTCACGCTGGGCCACAGCGACTGCGACAACCTCGCGCGCGCTGCGCCGGACCGTTTCAACTCCTTCTTGCCGGTAGCCTTCGCCAGCAACTCGCCGATTCGCTCCCTCGTTCCATGCCCGACAGTTGCGACAGACTGAGCCTGGTTCTTTCGGACGAGGCGAACGTTTTCGAAGACCTCGCCGCTGACGAAGAACGGGCTGTGCGTCGTGACGATGACCTGGGTTCGCTTCTCCGAAAGATCTGTGAGAACGCTTGCGAGATACCTGCACTGAGGCGGGTGCTGGTAGAGCTCGGGTTCCTCGATGGCGAGTAGCAGAGTGGGCTGATCACCCTGGCCTGAAGATGCGAGTTCCTGGAGCAATGCAAGGATGTACGCTCGCTGGAGCCCGTGGCCGAACCGGAATAGGCTGCCGGTGAAGGGCCCCTCACCAGCGAAGACTTGCGCAAAGGGCTCGTCCACTTTGACGGACTTCTTCGGATCCTGCTGCCATCTCAGTGCGAGGGAGACGTCGGGGTGTGCCCACTCGCCAAGGCGCTGCTCCAGAGACTTCGACAGCGAGTCGAGCGCGCTCTGCTGCACGGCGAGCATCGACTCGTAGCTGGACCTGGCTGCATCTTCGATCTTCTTGAGTTCGGCCGAAAAGTTGATCTTCGCCCGCACCCCACGCTCGAGGAGGCGTCCGATCGCGGTGTTCTTCGCTTCGGCCTGTTCGGACGCGGCATCCTTCACGGCGGGCACGTAGACCCATTGAACGTGCTTGGCGAGTAGGTTGTCGCCCGTGAAACCGTAGAACTGGTCGGGACTGGGGAGCAGTGTCGTAAGACCCGGATTCGCTCTTTCGAACGCCCGCAACGCGTCAGCCATCGCCGGCCCGCTGCCAGGCTTCGGCAGATCCCCGTGAATGTTCCGAATGTCCTCGTAGATCTTCTTCAAGTCGCCGACCTTCTTCTTGGCCTTCTCGGCCTCGAAGAACGGCGCAAAGTCCTTCATTCCCATTCGCTGTCCGTGCTGAATGACGGGAGCTTTCTTCTCGATCGAATCGAAGTGTGCTTGCGCCGTAACAACGAGCTGGTCATTGCGGAAGTAGTCAGCGAAGTCGTTCTGCTCCGCTTCGCTCAATGCAACGAAAGTGACCGTGATGTTCACAGGGTCCTTCGTGTTTGCGCGGTGGAAATCCTCTTCGAGTAGCTCTTCCACGTTGGGCGTGGAACTGGCCTTCTCGCGGAAGAACACGTTGAGCGCGCACAGGACGGTCGATTTCCCAGCTCCGTTCGCACCCACGAAGCAGGTGTAGTCGTCGAGAAGTATCGTCTCGTCCTTGAAGGCACGGAAGTTCTCGATCCGAATCGACTTGATCTTCATGTGCGGGTCCTCGGATTGGCTTCGACGTCGCTACCGAACAAGCTCGGCGAGGCGAGCAGGTCCGCGAGAGTGTTCCACTTACCGCGCCCGAAGTCCGACTGGTTGACGCGGAGGTACTTCCACGTCGTGCCGGTGCTCTCCGTGACGCGGTCGCACCAGTCCTCGATCGCGGCATCCTTCGCCGCCGTGCCCTCCCAGACGCGGCCCTTCGTCTCGATGATCCAGTGGACGAGCCCCTCGGGCGTCTCCTGAACGACGACCCAGTCCGGGTGATAGAAGCCGACCGCCCCCGTGGGCTTCAGGTAGTCGACGCGGAACTGCGTGCCGGACTCACCCTGCTCGGTGGTGCCGAGCGCCGCGAAGCGGAGCACGTCCTTGGCCCGGTTCAGGAAAACGGCGAAGCTGCGCTCGAAGTCGTTGTACGTGGCGACGTAGTTGAAGACGGTGTGCGCCAGGACGAGCGGCTCGGGGAGCAGGTTCCTGCGCCAACTGAACGGCTTCGTTTCCGAGAGCCGGAAGTCGGCGCGCTCGAATTCGATCGACCGCTTGTCGATCGTCAGCACCGCGATCTTGCGGGCGAGGTACTTGGCGATGCCCTCCTGCAGGTCGGGCCGCGCGAGGTGGGATCGCACGTTGTCGTCGTCGACATCGACCTCGCGCCCGAAGCACCGGGTCACCACGTACGTCCTGACGGCCGGATACAGCTCGGCGAATCGGTTCGGCAGCTTCGCGCGGTCGATGACCTTGTTCGTGATCGACGCGAGCAGGGCCTGCGACGGCGGCCGGTCGCCGCCCGCGATGTCGGCTTGGTGAACCTCCGTGCCGGTGGTTCCGAACTCCATCCGCAGCGTCAACCGGAACTGCTCAGCAAGGTCCGTCTGCTCGTAGATAGCGTCGAGGCCCGCGACGTCCAGCTCCGAGAGCTTGCGGATGTCATGCACGAGCCTGGGCTTCGTGATCGGAATGGCGATGTCGTAGGCGAGCCGTTCCTGCAGCGGCTGGATGACGATCGGCGGAGGCGGATCCGTCTTAGTCGTCGTCACGCCGACGCCCTCGGCTTCGAGCTGGGAGCGGAGCACCTTGAGCAGGTTCCGCGTACCCAGCACTTCGAGGGTCTGGGTGCGGTCGGGACTGACTTCTGTCATCAAGCGCAAGCCCCGTCCGATAACCTGCTCGGGCAGGATCTCCGCCTTCGCGGTGAACGGCCGTAGCCCGAGGACGACCGTGACGTTCTTCACGTCCCAGCCCTCGCGCAGCATCATCACGCTGACGATCGCCTTGATCTTGTTGCCGGGCTTGTCGATGTCGCGCGCGACCTCGCGGGCTCGATCGAGGTCCTTCTTCGTGATCTCACCCTCCG
>JADYYP010000074.1 GCA_020853575.1 Planctomycetota bacterium | reverse complement strand
CGACACGGCCAGCTCCGGAGCAATGCCACTCGGCGAGACCTGGGAGTGGGATGGCAGTCGCTGGTGCCTGCGCAGTTCCTGGACAGCCGGGCTCAGCGGGCGAGCGGTCTGGAGCATGGGGTACGTCTGTCGCGTGCCACGCTGCTCAAGCCTCGCGTCTCACGCTCATCGGGACGTTCCCCGCGACTCGCGCCACTCACGGCCTCACGTCCTCAGGGGAGCCGAGCAGAGAAGTTCATCTCACGAGCTCACGTTCAGGCGCGGCCGGGTAGCTTGACGCACCCTTCTTCGTCGGCGCGATGAAAGTGTGGAGAGGCGGTAGCACCCGCCTCTCCACGGCGACCGACATGGCATAGCCCCATGCCGATCACGATTGTGGCTCCACTTCTTACCTACGAGCTGCTCCTGGCGAAAGGTGGTCTGACCCTCGATCCGGAATCGAGCTGTCCGTGCTGCCGGGGGCGAGTTGGAGCTGAGCCGCGCTCGTGCGGTCCGTAGCGTTCGCACCCTCGTGCGGGACGCGCACGGGGCAGAGTCGATCGTGGCGCGGAAGCTCGTCGTGGCCTTGGCCCGCTGCCGGTCGTGTCGGCGGCGCAGCCGGGTCTTGCCGAGCGACGTGCTGCCGGCGAAGCGCTACACGCTGGCGGTGATCGAGCGGCTCACGAGAGCCCATGTCGTCGACGGCAGGAGTCTGCGCCAAGTGGCCTGGACCGAGCTTCACGGCGAATCGCCGGTCCACTCGACCGTGCACGCCTGGACCGAAGGCTTCGGCGCCTTCGGACTCGGTCGGCAACCCGGCGAACTCCCCGCGGCTGACCGCTGCGACGCGGCGATCGTCGAGACCCAGCGACGCCGACCAGCAGTCGACTTCGACGTCGACCCTGCCGCCGTCGTGATCGATCCACGGCGTTATCGCTCGGTGCCGCGTCTCGAGCGACTCGTGATGGTCGCCAGACTGTTGCTCCTCGCCGCTCGCGTCGCCGTCGGTCACGACCTGCCGTGGTGTGCGTGGCGAGCTCTCGCGGTCGGCTTCGGCTTGGCGTTACCGCTGACGTTCCGTACCGGACTCTCGAGCACGGGATTCGAACACCGTGTCAGCCGCGTTCACGAGACTCGGGCACTGCCCCTTCCCAACGGAGGTTCTCGATGTCCGATTCGTACGCGATCGCCACCTGGCGCTTCGAGCAGATCGCACCCCTCGTCGACCCGTCCCTCGACCGCGCCACCAAACGACGCGTGACCAGGCAGCGCACGTCCTGCGCGATTCTCTGGCCCGATGGCAAGCAGCGCCGCATCCCGCGGAGCACGCTGCATCGCTGGATCAGCGCGTATCGCGCCCACGGTTACGCCGGGCTCTTGCCCAAGCCGCGCTGCGATGTTGGTCGCAACCGCTGCGGTGAGCCGGCCTGGATCGAGTACGCGATTGGCTTGCTCTACGAGCAGCCCAATCGCTCGCTCACCATGCTCGACGTCTACCTGCGCAGTCGCTTCGACGACTACGCCTTGACCCGGACCACCCTGGCGCGCCGGCTCCGCGCGCATGCAGCGTACGCCGGTATCGAGAAGCTGCGCGGCACGCGGCGCACGCGACTCCGTGATCGCTATGAGGCGCAGCATCCGCACGAGTCGTGGCAACTCGACGGCAAGGGACCGTTCCCGGTGCGCTTGCGCGGCGGCGAACGGCTTGCCGTGCACGTGCTCACCGTGCTCGACGACCACAGCCGCGCGGTGTTGGCCGCCGTCGTCGCCAACGCCGAGGACACCATCGCCGCGATCACGGTGTTCCAGGCCGCCGCACTCCGTCATGGTCTGCCGGATCGCATGCAGTTCGATCGGGGCTCGGCCTTCGATTCGATGGCCTTCCGCAACGGGCTCGCGCTGTGCGGCGTGCATCGCAATCACGTGAAAGCCCGGCATCCGGAGGCGCAGGGCAAGATCGAGGCCTACCACCGCTCCCTCCAGCGCTGGTTCATCGACGAGCTGCAAGTGCAAGAGGTGCTCGACCTCGAGCATCTGCAACAGCTTCTCGATGCGATGCTCGCACTCGTCTACCAACGTCATCACCATCGCGGCATCGCCAGCACCCCCGAGGCCAAGCTCGCGGGTCGAGCCTCGACACGCACGCTCAGTCGCGCCGATCTCGAGCGCGCCTTCTTCGTCGAGCACACCGCCGCGAGCGACCCGAAGACCGGCGCGATCCGACTCCCCAACGGCGATTTCCGCGTTCCCGCGGCGCACGCCGGCCAGCGCTGTCGGTGCTTCTATGACCCGCTGCGGCCGCGCGCGGTGATGGCGACACGCGATCAGCGCGAGCTCGAGCTGACGCGCTTCGAAACCAAGCCGCTACCCGCACCACGGGCCCCGGCCACGCGACGCGGCGCTGGCCAACTCCAACAGCTCGTCGATCGCTTCGGCCGTACCGAGCGCAGCAACGCCGAGCCAGCGTTCGGGCTACCGGAGGTGTTCGCGGCCCTCAGTCAGCTCTTGGCGCGAGCCATGCCCGCGCACGAGCGCGAAGCCCGCGAGGTCGTCGCCTTCTGGAAACAGCACGGACCTATCGCGCAGCGACCCTTCGTGGCGGCGTTGTCGCAGGCGCATCAAGCGCTCGGCGGAGGGCGGCCACTCACGACCTACCTCGACTTCGTCGTGCGACTGATCGCGCAGGGCCACCAGGAGGCGCCCTCAGCATGAATCCCAAGCCCTTCGCCTATGGTGATTTCACCCGCGTGCGCAACACCCTGCGTGAGGCGCTGTGCGAACACGAGGAGACCTACGCGCTCGTCACCGGCGAGACCGGCACCGGCAAGACGGCCCTCGTGCGCGAGCTACGCGGTGACCTCGATCGCGCCCGGCATCGCATCGTGTACTTCGCCGAAGCCCGCAAGCTCGGCGCCGCCGGGTTGGTCCGCGTCCTCGCGCGGCAGTTTCGTGTGCGGTTGAGCACCTGCCACGCCGAGTGCTTGACGCAGTTGGTGCGCGCGCTCGGTGAGGAGACCCAGAAGCTGCTGCTGTGGTTCGACGAAGCGCACGAGCTGCCCGAAGAAACGCTCGCCGAAGCGCGCGCGCTGGCCGAGAGCGATCTCGACGGCACCAGGCGGGTGCAGGTCCTCCTGCTCGGGCTGCCGCGCCTCCGCGCGGAGCTCATGGCGCAACCACCGCTGTGGCGTCGCATCGTCGTGCGCGAGGAGCTCACTGGTCTCGCGCTCGAAGAACTCGGTCCGTTCCTCGAGCACCACTTCGGTGCTGGGATCACCAAGCGCTTCTGTGAGCAAGGCCTCGGAGCGATCTTCGAGCACGCCAAGGGTGCCCCGGGCCTGGTGTTGCCGATGTGTCGTCGCGTGCTCGCGACCGCGACTGGCAAGGGCCGCCTCGAGCCCGAGCAGGTCGAGGACGTGCTGCAACGCTGGGAGCTCGCCTGAGGCACGCCATGACCGCACGTGATATCCAACCGTTGCGCGAGCTGCTGCACCGCGTGCTCGTGCGTTACCTGACGATCACACCGCGCGGCTTCGTGCTGGAGCCAGGCCAAGAGCCGCTCGCCAAAGTCACCGCGCGCATCATCGGCTACGGCGGGGCGCGCACGCTCTACCGCGAGCGCCGCCCGGTCTGCCGGTCACTCGATGGCGTCACGTCGATCCAGGATTCGGCGCGCACCTGCGCGCAATGTCCAACCCGCGGCCAT
>JADYYP010000073.1 GCA_020853575.1 Planctomycetota bacterium | reverse complement strand
GACCAACGAACTGGGATATCTTCTGCATGGTGGACCGTCTTCCTTGCGGCTCTGTGCCGCTTCTGTTGACCACGGACGCAGCGTAATCCGCGTGTTCAGGAAGCTCGGTCCACCCATCCTGTTTGAGAGGGAGGTCCGCCCGTCGCGGCGCCCCTCGGAGCTTCCTGGCGGTTGCGGAGTGTGGAGAACCGTCGCGCGAGCTCCCACGGCTCCGACGCAACGCGTCGCTCCACTTGGATCGAGCTGCTCTTCGCGCGCCACGAGCCGCATGAAAAACGCCGCAGCTCCAGGCCTCCGGACTCCAAGCTGCGCCGGGCGAGCGGGCATGCGCTTGGATGTCCGGTCCTCCACCGGGGCTCTAGCTCATGCGTTCGGTCGTCATCGCGACGCGGTTGCGTACGAAGCTCTCGAGCGCATCGTCCGAGTCAGCCGCGGCGGGAGAGTCCGCAACGCTGCGCTACGCGACGAAGCGTCCAACCTGCAGCGGCCACGGCAGCGAGCTCGACCCGCTGGCGTCGACGCCTGCAGTCGGGATGCGGACCCGTTCTCTTCCCCGACGTTTCGCAGTCAACGCCAAGTCGAGTCACGGAGACTCGCTGGCATCACCGCGCCAGCATCAAGGTGCGACGGTGAAGATCAAGCCACCGCTGAAGGACGTGGTCTTCTGCGCGGGCGGGTCGCGGAACCAGCCCTGGGCCCAGACCGTCTCGCCGCCGACGAAAGGCTGACCGAGCGCGCCGGAGTTAGCCGCGAGGAACGCGTTCCAGTCTTCGCTCAAGACGCCGTTGCAGCCCGCGACCGTGCCGCCCGAGTTCTGCGTCGACATACGTTGAGTCGGCGCCTTGACGCACAAATAGCTCGCTCCACCCGGCCCCCACGGCGTGGCGAGCGGACCGTCGAGGCCATAGAAGATGAGCCCCGCGCGCTGGCCGTCGACGTTGGTGACGGCGAGCGTGAATCCGAAGCCCGCACTGGCGCTGGCGATGCCGGTCGCGGAGATCGACGGCGCGCAGCCGATGCTCGACGTTCCCGCGGTGCAATAGGTTTGGGTGATCGAAGTCCCGAGCGACCGAACGAAGATGTCGGGCGCGAAGTTGATGTCGACCGGCATGAGGTTGGTCGCAAACGACGCGAACGCAACCGAGCTTCCGTCGGCGCTCAGCGCCGGGTTTTCGCTCGATGAACTGCCTTGCACGCCGCCGTCGTTCTTGCTGACGAGAGTGGTCACGCCCGTTTGCCGGTCGTGCACGAAGATGTCCTCGAAGTTGAACGGTTGCACGTCGATCGGATCGAGGTTCGTCGCGTACGAGTCGAAGGCGACGTAGCGACCGTCGCGGCTGATCGAACCGTGGCTGCTGCCCGTGCTGACCGATGGACCGACGGTCACGGCTTGCGCGCCGCTGCTGCTGACGTTGACGCGCTCGGCGAGGCCGGTTTGACGATCGCGCACGAACACGTCGCGCATGCCGTTGGTGTCGTTGGGTACGACCACGGTCGAGTCGGACTCGTAGGCGACGAAACGGCCGTCGCCGCTGATCGACGGCTCGTAGCTGTCGCAGGCCTCTCCCGAAACCAGCGTGCACACGCTGATCCACTCCGATGTGGCGGTTTGGCGATCGCGCACGTAGACCTGCGAGGTGTAGGTCGTGTCGAAACTCGTCGACGCAAGCCCGCCCGCGAGCGACGCGAAGGCGACGTAGCGCCCGTCGTCGCTGATCGACGGTTGCCCGCTGTGGTGGTTGTTGTTGGGCAGTCCGCTCGAGTTCGGGCTCACCCACTCCGTCGTCCCGAGCAGGCGGTCGCGCACGAAGATGTCCCCGACCGGGAACGTCTTGAACGGGATCCAGTTGGTCGCGACCGACTCGAAGGCGACGAAGCGGCCGTCGGCGCTGATCGAAGGTCGCTGGCTGTAGTTGTTCGCTTGCGCGCCGCCGTTCCACAGGCTGACGATTTCCGTTGTGCCGGTCAGACGATCGTGCACGAAAACGTCGCGCTGGTTGTTGATGTCGCTGGCGACGAGATTCGTCGCATCGGAGTCGAAAGCCACAAAGCGGCCGTCGACGCTGATCGATGGCATGCGGCTCGAGCCGTTGCCGTATGCGCCAGCGCTCGAGACGCTGACGCACTCGGTCGTGCCAAGCACGGTGTCGCGCACGAAGACGTCGCTCCAGAAGCCGACATCACCCGGCGCGAGGTTCGAGGACTCGGAGTGGAACGCCACGAAGCGCCCGTCGCCGCTGATGTAGCGATCCGAGGGCGCATTGCCCCAGTAGCTGTTTCCGTTGCCCTGTACACCTGCGCTCGAAATGCTCACGCACTGCGTCGTGCCGTTGTCGGAACCCTGCACGGTCAAGGCCAGCCCACCGACCACGATGGCCGACGTGAGACAGCGTGAGTGACGCGAAACCAGCCTGCTGTTGAACATGGATTGAGACGACATGGCTTGTGGTCCCCTCTGGTATGGCCGGTCCATCGACGCGAACCGGCGTCGTCGCGGTAGCCACGGAAAGCGAGTCCCATCCTTGTGCACGCAATCGTGTTGGCCGGGAGATCAACCACTTGGCGGTTTTCGGACGTACTTCCGCGGACACCGGTGGGACGAACCTCGTCGAGGCCGGCGGAGGCCACGGTTGGTCGCGGAAGTGCCCCGCCCCGGCTCGATCGAAGCGCGTGAAGGCTGTGCCTAGGGCTATGGCGTCGCCAGCCAGAACTGCACGAGCGACTCCGCGTGAAGGACGCGGTCGTTGCGCAGATTTTCCGAGTCGATCTGGCAACGCCCCGGAGATTCGGCCCGCAACTCACGCGGCGCGAGCGGCAAGTTGACGAGCGCGAGCCCGTCGGCGTCGGTGCGCGCGACGACCACGCCGTCGGCGAGGATCGCGACATCCGCGAGTGGCGGGGCGTGGTCGCGTCGCAGTCCGCTCTCGTGGCCGACGCTCGGAGTGTGCAAGAGCACGTCTCCATCGCGCGCGAGGATCACCGCGCCGAAACCGCTCGCGAGTTCGCCTTTCAATGTCACGACGCCGTCGACAGGGCGCAGGCTCGACGGACCGAACTCGAGGCATCCGTGGTCTTTCGCCAGGCCAAACCAGCGTCGCTCGTCGCCGCGTTGCACTAGCGTGATCTGTTCGCCGAAGGCACCGAAGTACTCGGAAGATGTCACGCTGCGCGAGTCGAAGGCGATCACGGAGATCTGTTCGAGCGGTGACGACGAGCGAGCGTCGTGCACGCGCGTGACCACACCCCATCGCTCGAGGTCGTCGAGACGGCGGAAGACGACGGCGTCCCCCGGGACGAACGCGCGCCCCGAGAGCTGATCGAACTGCTGGCCGTGACCGACGTACAAGCGCACTTCGTACTCACCGCGCGGCAGATGCTCGAATTCGAAGGAGGCGTCGGTTCCCTCGGGCGCGAAGCGGCGCATCCACGGTCCGTCGCCGACGAAGTTCCAGCGATCGACCGCGAGGCTGTCGAGCGACCGAATCGACAGGATTCCGCCGAGCTGATCCGGCGCATCGCCTTTGGCGAGCTCGACGCGCACCGCACCCGCCTCGACAACGACTGGAAACTGCACACGGCCGAGGTCGTTGTCGCCCGCGATCAATTGCATGTCATAACTGACGGGCGCGCAGTACGTCGGCGCGAACCAAGCCCGCCACGCCCCCGGCGCGAGCTCGCGCTCGATCCACTCGCTGCGCGGCCGAAAACACCCGGTTTCTCCAAGTGGAACGAGCAAGTACGCCGAGTTGGGCCGGCCAGACCCCGCGCTGTCGACGAGGTGCGCGAGCAGCCTCGCGCGTTCCGTTGGAGCGCTCGCGGGAGTTTCTGGGGTTCCCGCGATCGACGCGGGAACGTCGTGCTCGGGCGTCACCTCACGCAGCGGCGCGTCGCCGAGTTCAATCGTCGGCGTGTCGGTTTGCGCTTCGGGCCACGGTGTCGCTGGAGTCGGATCGGCTCCGCGTCCGAGCGCGCTCCGTATCACCCACCACAGCACGACGACGACAACGAGCGCGAAGATCGACGCCGCGGTCACGAGCTTCCGACTCACGCGCGAATTGTAGCGATCCGACGCCGATGCTCGCGCCATGTGCGGCAGCGCGTCGTTCGCTCAGTTCGGACAGCACGCCGTTCGATATCGACAAGATCGCGACCCCATGACCGGCTTGTTCTGGCGGCGTCCACGGGGCGACGACGAGATCCCTGGAGGTCGGGCACCCACACGAATTCGTGACCGAGACTCTCGTCCGCGCTGTCACCCGCGAACGACGTCATAGCGTCCAGTTCGCTCAGTGCCTTCACGCTGACGGCGACACAAGAGCTCAATCAGAAGTCCGGCCTGTTGCTCTATGGCACACGCTCGAGCGCGCTCCCTTTCCACGGCGGCGTGCTGTGCGTCGCCGCGCCCGTGCATCGAACGCCGATCCAATTCTCCGGCGGCAATTCGGCGCCGCCGAACGACTGCAGCGGAGTCTTCAGCTTCGACTTCAACGCCTGGATGCGCTCCGGTGTCGATCCAGCGCTCCATATCGGCTCCGCGGTGCACGCGCAGTTCTGGCTGCGCGACGGCTCGCAGCCATCGGGCGCGCAAACGAGCTTCAGCGACGCGCTGTGCTTCGAGGTCGGACCGTAGGAGAGCACTCCGTCCGGCGCGCTCGTCGAGCGCTGCCACGGCTCGTCGCCAGAATCACGTCGAGAAGCGCGGGAGCACGGCGGCGAGCTTCCACGCGACGGTTCCGTGGCCCTGCGCCGTGGAGATCGCCGCCTGGAGCGACGCCCGCGCGAAAGCTCGCTAACACTCGCGCCCTGCTATCGTCGCGGCTTCGCATGCGCGCTCGCGTCATCACCGTTGTCGGACTCGTGCTCTCCGTGCTTGCCGTGCTCGCGGTCTCGTGGGCGACACGACGCGGCGACGGCGGTGCCGCGGTCGAGCCGCACAACGCAACGCACAGCGGCTCGAACGCCTCCGACACCCGCATCGACGAGGAGCACCCCACCGCGAGCGTGGACGCTTCGCGCCGCGAGACGGGCGCGCTATCCGATCCAGCGGAGACCGCGCCATCGCCTCCTTCCGCGACCGATCGACGACTGCGCGGACGCGTCGTCGACACGCTCGGAAAGCTGGTCGCGGGCGCGTCGGTCGTGCTGTGGCGCAGCGAGGCCGACGGACAGAACTCGCTCGACGTCGAGCTCGCGCGCTCGCACATCGACGTCGCTGCGACCGAGAGCGACGCGCGCGGCGAATTCGCTTTCGACGTCGAGGCGAGCGTGCTCTATCGACTCCAGGCGCGCAATCGTGTCGCGGTCTCCAGCGTCGCCACGTCTTGCTGCGCAGGCGCGTTCGTCGAGTTGGTGCTCGAGCCGATGGCGTCTTTGCGCGGCCGCGTCACCCTCGCCGGCAATGGATGGCCTGTCTCCGGCGCGGCTGTCGAGCTCCGCAGCGCCGAAGCGCGCATGTCCATCGGCGACGCGACCGGCACCGACGGCGCGTTCTCGATCCAAGGGCTGAAGTCGGGCGAGTGGCTGCTCACCATCGACCCTGGCGACTCCGCGAGACCGCTCGAGGAGTACGTCACGATTCGTGAGGGCCAGCAGCTCGAGCGCGACTTCGTGCTGGAGCCGGGGCCAAGTGTCTCGGGCTCGGTCACGGACGCGACGACCGGCGCTCCGATCGCAGGCGCGGAGGTCTCGCAAAGCTGGACTTTCGAGCGCTCCGTCCGGACGAGTCGCGACGGTGAGTACACCCTGCGCCACCTCGCGCGCGGCCGCGGCATCGTCACGGTGCGCGCAGCGGGCTACGGGCGGCTCGAGAGTTCCGTCGACGCCGATCACGTCGCACCCGACACGCGGCACGACTTCGCTCTCACACCCGCGCGCCTCGCGCGAGGTCGCATCGTCGACGAAGGCGGTCGAGCGCTCTCCGGTGTGTACGTCGCGGCCGGCGCGTCGGACCTCGGCGGTGACACAGGCTTGCAGCGCATGGACTGGAGCTCATCCACGAGCGGCGGCGACGGCCGCTTCGAGTTGCGCGACCTGCGCCCCGACTTGCGCCACGTCCTGCTGCTGCGCAAACGCGGCCTCGGCACCGCGGTCTACGACTTCCCCGACGACGAGTTCGAGCGCCGCGAGCTCGACTTCGGCGACGTGGTGATGCCGAGCGCATCGAACGTCGACGGATTCGTGCTCGACGACGCGGGCACGCCGCTCGCGGGCGAACGGGTGCAGCTCGACGGGGCTCACGCCGCCCGCACGCGTTTCGGCGAGATCGCCAGCGACGAGCGCTGGCTGATCGATTCGTACATCGCCGAGCGCGAGGTGCGCAGTGACCAACTCGGCCGCTTCGAGTTCGCCGACGTCGCGCCGGGCGCCTACGTGTTGCGCTTGCAGCGGCGTGACGCCCACGAGCACATCGAGCGCGCAATCACGGTCGAGCGCGGCGCCGCGACGCGCGATGTGCGCTTGATCGTCCCGACCGGGCTCGCGATCGCCGGTCGCGTCACGAGCGGCGACGACGGTCCGCTGCCGACGGTCTACGTCAGTGCCGATCCCGAGGGCGAGGGACGTTCGGGCGATGTGCAGGTCGGCCCCGACGGTCGCTTCCGGGTCACGGGCCTCGACTCGGTGAGCTACACGCTCAACGTCTACCCCTACGAGACGGAAACCGACCACCGCGCGGGCCGTGTGTTCCTCACGACGGTCGTCGAGCACGTCTCCGCCGGCACGGGCGACGTCGCGATCACGCTGCGCCGCGGCGCCTTGATCCGCGGGCGCGTGCTCGACCTCGACGGCGCGCCCGTCGACAGCGCGCAAGTGCTCGCCCTCGACATCGACGGCGAGCACCTCGACCAGACCGTCAGCGCGATCGACGGATCGTTCGCGCTGGAGGTTCCGCTCGATGGGCTCGTCGACCTGGTCTCGGCGAACACGCCGACCTGGGGCGAGTCGATCGACGCGAGGCCCGATTCGACGCGCGTGCTCGGCGTGGCACCGGGATCGGCGAACGTCGAGATCCGCATACGCAGGACGCCGTGACGAGCGCGAGGGCGCTCCATCGAGTAGCTTCTCCGCCCGCACGAAGGGAGATCCGCCAATGCGCAAGACACTGTTTCGACCGGAGGACAAGGAAGAGATGCTCGCACGCATCCGGCGCCTGACTCCGAGCTCGCGGCCGCTGTGGGGCAAGATGGGCGTCGCGCAGATGTTCGCGCACTGCAGTGTCGGGCTGCGCGCGGCGCTCTCCGATCTCAAGCCCAAGCGTGCACTGATGGGGATCCTCTTTGGTCGCCTCGCGAAGCGCGGACTGACCAACGACAAGCCCTTCGGTCGCAATTTGCCCACCGGGCCAGAGTTCAAGATCACGGAGCCGCGCGACTTCGACCGCGAGCGCCGCGAGCTCGAACAATGGGTCGAGCGCTTCGCCTCGGGCGGTGACGCAGCCCTGTCACCACACCCGCATCCGTTCTTCGGCGTGCTCACCAGCGCTGAGTGGCAAGCGCTGATGTGGAAGCACCTCGATCACCACCTGCGCCAGTTCGGGGCTTGACGCGCCCGTCGAGGGCTCACGCGACATTGAGGGCAAGGGCCTTGCGGCCTCGCTGTGCCTCGCGGGCGCGGCGGTGGGTTCGGGGTTTCCATCGGCATCACGGGAGCACGACGAACTCGATCGCGCCCGACATGTTGGTCGAGGTGGGCGCGGACGCGTCGCGGAACCAGGCCTGCGCGTCGATCGTCCGACCCGCGAGCGACGGTTGGCCGAGCGCGGTCGGATGCGACGCGAAATACTGGTTGAAGTCGAGCGCGAGCACACCGTCGCACGTGCCCGGCGCACCGCCTCCGAGCTGCGTCGTCGTGCGCTGCAGGGGAGCTCGAACGCACATCGTGCTCGTGCTTCCAGGCGCCCACGGCGCGTCTCGGCGTCCGTTGATCCCGTAGAAGAAAAGACCGGCGATCTGGCCCTCGACCTCGCGCGCGCTGACCGCGAAGCCGGAGCTCGCGCTCGCGCTCGGGACTCCGGAGGAGTCGAGGATCGGTGAGCAACCGTGGGTCGTCGTGCTCGCCGTGCAGTACGCGCGCGGCGAACCGAGCCTGCGGTTGAGCTGCACCGAGACCAACCCGTCGTTCGGCTGCGTGCTGGCCAAGTCGAGCGCCCCATCTCTGTTGAAGTCGTCGGCGACGAGCGCCCACGAGTCCGTGCCGAGCATGAAGCGCGCCTGCGGGCCGAACGAGCCCGTCCCGCTGCCGCGCCGCAGCGAAACCATGTCGAGCGTTTCGTTCGTCGCGACGAGATCGACGAAGCCGTCGCCGTCGAGATCCGCCACCACCACGCCGCGTGGAACGTCGTCGACGCCGACGTCGGCGAACGTGAAGTGCCCCGCTCCATCGCCGCGCAGGATCGCCAGCGCGAACGAGTTCGCGTTGCCGACGACTAGGTCGATGTTCGAGTTCCCGTCGAGGTGGGCCGCGGTCAGCGTTGTGGGACCGTCGCCGGCGTGGCTCGTGATCGGCGCGGCGAGTCCGCCATGACCGTCGCCGCGCAGGACCGAGACGACGTTGCTCGAGCCGCTCACCGTCACCACGTCCAAACGCGCGTCGTTGTCGACGTCGACACACACGAGCGCGATGCCCGTGCCCGTGTCGGGATGCGCGACCGGGAGGCCGAAGCCGCCGCCAGCGGTTCCGAGGTGGACGCTCACCGAAGCCGCCGTGTAGCTGACCGTCAGCAGGTCGTTGCGACCATCCCGATCGAGGTCGCCGATCGCGATGCCGCGAGGATTCACACCGGTCGCGACGGTCGCCGCCGGAGCGAAGCCCCCGCCGGGGAGTGAGCGCAGGATCGAGATCGTGGACGATCCGTAGTTGGCGACCGCGAGATCATCGCGCCCATCGCCATCGAGGTCGCCTCGGGCGAGCGCTCGAGGATCGGCTCCCACCGCGTAATGCGCGGCCGACGCGAACCGTCCGAGCCCGAGGCCAGCGAGCACCGATACGTCGTCTCCGCCGCGGTTGGCCGTCGCCAGGTCGCGTCTGCCGTCGCCATCGAAGTCACCGCTGACGAGCGCTCGCGGTCCGATGCCAGCGGCTTCGCTCGAAGCACCGGCGAATCGGCCATCGCCGTCGCCGAGCGCCACGATGACGCGCTTTGCGAAGCTCTCGCAGATCACCGCATCGACGCGCCCGTCCGTGTTCACGTCGCCCAACGCCAGCGCGGACAGGGTGCCGCCCAGCGGGCGTTGCTCGACGAGACTCAACCCACCCGCGCCGTCGTTCCTGTACGACCACAGCGAACCGTCGAGGTCCGTCGCTACGACGTCCAGCCTTCCATCGAAGTCGAGGTCGGCGAGCTTCAAGGCGCTCACATCGAGGCCGCTCCCCGTCGTCGTCGTCGGTGCCGCGAAGTGACCGGCTCCGTCGCCGAGCAGAATCGCGATCTCTTGCGTCAGACTGCGCACGACGACCAAGTCCTCGTGACCGTCGCCGTCGAGATCCGCCGGCGTCGGATGCCAAGCATCGACTTCGGACGGGACCTGGATCGCGGGACCGAAGCCGCCCGCACCGTTGCCGAGCATCACGTAGAGATTCGGCACGACCCCGGAGCAGAGCACCAAGTCGCTCGTTCCGTTCGAGTCGAAGTCGCCTCGGGCGAGCCGCGCCGCGGCGGCCGGCAGGCTGATCGCGCTCGAGCCCGAGAAAGCTCCCGCGCCGTTGCCGACGCGCAGCGCGACACGGTTGTAGTCGAGCACGGCGAGGTCGACGTTCGAGTCACCGTCCCAATCGCCGACCGCGATGTCGGTCGGTGCCGCGAATCCGCTGAGCGTCGTCGGGCCGGTGAACCCACCGAGACCATTGCCACGAAAGACCTGAACCGTGTCGAAGTCGAAGTTGGAAACAGCGAAGTCGAGCAGGCCGTCGCCATCGAAGTCGGCCCACTGAGCGTTGCGCGGAGCCTTGCCGATCGTCGTCGTCACAGCATTCGCGAACCCTCCGACCCCGTCGCCGAGCCGCACGTGCATTGCGGAGGGCTGCGAGGTGAAGGTCACGAGATCGAGGGCGCCATTCAGGTCGAGGTCACCGAGCAGGACCTCGACCGGGACCGGCCACGAAGTCAGTCCTTGGGCCGGGTACAGCGGCGCGCTGGACTGCGCGGACGCGATCGATCCGAGTGTGGCGCACGACCAAAAAACGCACGAGACGGACTGAAACTGCATGGATGTAGATGTGTGCGGCACGCGGCGACGCCTGGGGCGAGCCGGAGACCGCCAGATGCCGCCGAATGAGACATCGGAACGTGTTCGTCAGAATTTCGAGGGCTCGAACTCGCCGATGCCGGGGGCAGGCCAGGCGCTCGACCGAGACCGCGACTTGCTGACAGCACCCGCGATTCGTTCGCGATCGAGCTCGTGGAGCGCGGAAGACGGGCGCAGCGGCCAGCCCCGGAGGTGCGTGGGTCTCGACTCTCGTTCTGGTGCCCACTGCGAGCGCGCTCCGTCGCGATTGGCCTCGCACTCGAGCTCCGCAACGAAACGAGCGAGCGCCGAGTGAGGTTCTCGGCCGCGCGGAGCTTCCTAGCAACGTCGCCCTCGCGCTGGCGAGCTGTGCGTGCGAGGGCGCGCGCGTGCTCGTCGAAGCGAACGAGTTCGTCCCAGCAGCCGCACGGAGATGCGAGCAGCCCCGATGACCGTCGCGCGTTCGACGCTGTCGAGCGCCCCGAGGTCGCCCAGTCTCCGTCCAAGGCGGACCCACGCCCAGCCGCCGGCCTCCGCGCGACCGCGGGCGAGTGGTCTCGCTCGTGGGCCCCCCACCGGCGGCGCGAGCGGCCTCGCCTACACGTGCGGTGCCGACTTGATCGAGTTCAAGCGCCACCGAGCGCGCGGGGAGCGCGCCCAGGTCTGTGACCAGCTCGTCACCGCGAGAGCCGCGACCGATGCGACGCGCGCTCGCGACGCATCCGCCAAACTCGAGGCCGGTGCTCGAGAGCGTCGTGCAGCGTTTCGGCGGCTGACGGCGCCGTGGGTCGAGTCCGTTTGGCCGAGGGCTGTAACGCCACGTTCAAAGCGCGGATGGCCTGAGAGGAAGCTCGATTCCCCACCTAGCGAAAGCGCTCGCTCATGCACCTGCGTCTCGCCCTCCCACTCGCCCTCCCACTCGCCCTCGTGCTCGCCCCGGCGAGCTTCGCCCAGTGGTCCGCCGTCGAACAGGCGCGACTGCTGCCCTCGACGACATCACCCTTGAGCGGCTACGGGTCGGCGGTCGCCCTCGACGGAAGCACGTGCGCCGTCGGGATGCCGCGCCTCTCGACCGGACTGAGCGGCCGGGCCGTCGTGCACGTGCGCTCGAGCGGGGTTTGGACGCAGCAAGCGGAGCTCCTCGCAGCGGACGACGCGGTGGGCAACGGCCTGGGTTGCGCCCTCGCGCTCGACGGCGACACGCTGGTCGTCGGCGCGCGCGGCGCGACCACCGGCGGGTTCCTCGGCGCGGGTGCGGCGTACGTGTTCGTGCGCAACGGGAGCACGTGGACGCAGCAGGCCAAGCTCGTGCCGAACGACCCCGAGCAGTCGGCCGAATTCGGCTACGCGGTCGCGCTCGACGGCGACACGTGCGCGATCGGCGCCCCACAGTCGACGAGCGCGAGCACGCTGTTCGCCGGCGCGACCTACGTGTTCGTCCGCGGTGGCGCGACCTGGACGCTGCAGCAGCGCATCGTCCCGAACGCCGCGTTCAACGCGATCTATGGCTCGCGCAGCGGGCGCGCGCTCGCCCTGCGCGGGAACACGCTCTTGATCGGAGCTCCGCTCTCGTTCGACTTGATCAACAACGCGATCTCGACCGGCCGCGCCTTCGAATGGACACGCGCGGGGTCGAGTTGGTCGCAGAGCGCGGAGATCGTCGCGAACGACACGCCGGACCAACGCCAATTCGCCTGCTCGATCGACTTCGACGGCACGCGCGCGATCTTCGGCGCGTGGGCGGAAAGCCATCTGCCGAGCAACATTCACGTCGGCAGCGCCTACGTCTTCAAGCGCGGCGCGACGTGGACGCAGGAGCAGAAGCTCCTCGGCGCTGGCACCGACGACGCCGACGCGTTCGGCTCGTCGGTCGCGCTCGACGGGACGACGGCGATCGTCGGCGCGCCCAACGGCGCGAGCACCGGCGGCGCGACCTCGGGCACCGTGCGGCTGTTCGACTTCGACGGCAGCTCGTGGAGCGAGCGCCTCGCGCTCAGCGGAAGCGCGACGAGCGACGCCGACAGGCTCGGCACCGCCGTCGCGCTCGACGCCGACTTCGCGCTCGCGGGCGCGGAACTCGCCGACGTGCCCAGCGCGGGCACGCCAGGCGAGGCGTACGTGTGGGGTGTCCAACCGCCTCCGACCTCGAGCTTCTGCACGGCCAAGACCAACAGCCTCGGCTGCGTGCCAATGATCGGCTCGAGCGGCACGCCGAGCGTCAGCTCGCCGAACGCGTTCGTCGTGAGCGTCGTGCAGGTGCTGAACCAGAAGCAGGGCCTGATGTTCTATGGCTATGCACCCGCGGCCGCGCCGTTCCAGGGAGGCTCGCTGTGCGTGCAGCCTCCGACGCAGCGCTTGCCGGCGACGAACTCCGGCGGGAACGCCAGCGGCTCGAGTTGCACGGGCTCGTACGCCTACGACTTCAACGCGCACATCGACAGCGGGCTCGACCCTGCGCTCGTCGCCGGCGCCGACGCGTACTGCCAGTTCTGGATGCGCGATCCGGCGAGCGCGAGCACCACGGGACTGTCGAACGGTCTGCGCGTGCACATCCAACCCTGAGCGGCCCGAGGGGCTTCCGCCATGCGGGCGCGCCCCGCGCCAGGGCCGTGGGCGAGCTCGCGGAGCCGCGCGCGAGCCCTCCCACGCCGATCTCGGCGCCCGTGGCGCCTGCGGCAGTTCCGGAGCAAGCGCCCGCCGCAGTACCATGCTCCCGGCGTCGCGCGCTGCGAGTTTCCGTCGTCACGTCGCAGTGACGCACCCGAAGCCTCGCTCTCCCGTTGACGCAGGGCGCGCTCGGTCCGCAACACCTGGCTCCCCGCCCCGACAACCACGTCGTTCTTCAGGAGAACCGATGAGCTCACTTCCCGGCTGGTTTCGGCCGCACTCGACGCACGTCCGTCCCGCCACGGTCAGGACCCTCGCTTGGGCGTGCGCACTGTGGAGCGCGGTCAGCGCTTGCGGCGGCGGAGGAGGCGGCGGCGGCGGAGGGAACCCTCAGGCATCCAATGATCTGCTCGGCCTGGGTGTCGGCGCCTCGACGGCGGTCGATGCGCTGGCGGTGACCTTCGAAGCGCGCGCCCCTGGGCTCGAATCGCTCGCGCTCATCTCTCCGGGCACGGTGCAAGCTGTCGAGTTCCAAGGCTCGCACTACGTGCTCGACATCCCGCTCTCCGCGGGAGCCCAGCAGCTCGCGTTCCGCGGGCACTTCAGCGACGGTCGCGACGTCGAGCAGACGGTCGAGCTGGTCAACGCAGCGACGCCCTCGAACGCCGTGCGGCCCATCTTCCAACCCTCGGTGTGCGCCGCGGGATCCTCCGTGATCGCGCTGATCCAGGTGCGCGACGACGTCGCACCGCCGACGCACGCGCTGATCGACCTCGATGGCGACGCGCATCCAGACCAGCGTGTCGTGTTCGACGAGCTCGTGACCGTCACCGCGCCCGGCGTCGGAGCGCATACTCCGCGGGTTTCGGTGCGCTTGCCGAACGGGCTGTGGCTGGCCAGCGCGGCCGAATCGCCCGCGATGCTGACTTGCCTCTCCGGCTCGGGTGCGGCGCAAGTCGCGGCCTGGCTCCCCGGTGAAACCGTGGACGAGCTGGCCGACGATCCGTTGAGCGATGGGCTGCTGGCCCTGTCGTCGAGCAGCGCGGTGATCCGACATCTCGCGCGAGACGGATCGACGACGGCGACGACCGTGCTCGCCGGTGCCGCTACGCCCTCGGGCTTCTGCGTCGACGCCGCGGGCGACTGGTTCGTCGCGGACTCGAGCGCGGACCGCGTGCGCCGCTACGACTCCGCCGCCGGATGGCAACTCGACGCCAGCTTCGGCACGAACGGAGAGCTCGGGACGTCGGGAGCCGCGCCGGGCGAGCTCGACGCTCCAGCGGACGTCGCGATCACCATCGATCCGCGCGATGACTCGATCCACGTCTGGGTGGCGGACAGCGGCAATCGACGCGTGCAGGTCTTCGACACCTCCGGCGCCGTGCTGCGCGTGATCCTCGGAAGCGAGGAGGGCGGGACGGCGTTCGTGAGCCCGACGCGCCTGCAGTCGTTCGGCGACGGCATCGCGGTGCTCGACTCGGGCGCGAGCATGGTGCGCGTGTTCGACGCGCGCGGGAATCCGTCGTTGTCCTGGGGACAAGGTGTTCCGCCGTCGTCGGTGGTGCTCGCATCGCCCGCGGACCTCGCGCTGGACGACGAGAGCGGCGCGCTCGCCCTGCTCGACACACAAGCGCGGCGTGTGTACTTCGTCGACACCTTCGGCGGACTGCAGCGAGAGTTCGAAGCTCCTCCGGATGCGCGCAGTCTGTGCTTCACGCGCCGCGACGCGGGAGTCCGCATCGCGATCGGCGCCAGCGCGCCCTCGGGGATCGCGGTGTTCGACATCCAGAGCGATGCTCCCGGCCAGAGCCCGAGTGAAATCGTGAGCGACGCCATCTCGAAGTTGCTCGCCGGGGACGATGCCCACGCGCTCGAGCTGTTCGACGAGAGCCTCGCCGGATTCGTCGCGACGGTCCTGGCGGATCCGCCGAGTCGCGCCGAGTTCCTGGCTGCGATCGGGCAGCTCACCGCGCCCTCCGAGATCGAGCGTCGCGAGCCCTACGCGCAGGTCGAGACGGGCTCGACCACGGGCGGAAGCGCGCTGGCGTGGGTGCTGCGGCGCCAGTCGGGTTCAGGTCCGTGGCGCATCCACTCCTTCTGAGCAACCGCGAATGAACGCCGAGCAACCTTCGAGAGGCGCCATGAACCAAGATCGAAATGTCCGGTGTCGCGCGCTCGATGCGCAGCGCTCTTGGCTCGCCGCCGCGGCATTGATCGGCTCCGGCCCGACCGCGCTGGCCATCGCGCACGACACCCCGACGCACTGTCGACTGACCCAAGAGGCCTTGCGTGAGTCGGTGCGCTTCCGCGAGGTCGTGGTCGAGCTCGAGTTCGACCAGCGCAGCTATCGTCCCGACTATCTGGCGGCCGCGGTGATGGCCTCGCCGCGCATCCGAACCCTGACGCGCGATGCCTACGGCTTGGTGATGGCCGGCAGTGTGCTCGAGGACGGCCAGTCGCTGTTCATCACGAGCCTGTGCACCCTGAACGCATGTCCCAGCGCGCTCGGCGATTTCTCGTGGTTCCGGCCGAGAAACCACTTCCAAGACGTCACCGGCGCCCCGCTGAGTGGCGGCCCGCACAACGCACGCGATTGGGCTTTCGACGGTGCTGGCAACGAGTACTCCTGGCGCGCGGCCGTCGCGCACTTCGAGTCCTCGATCGTCGGCGCGCAGGAACTCGAGCGCCTCGAGGCCGAAGAGCACATGCTCGTGGCGCTGGGCTGCAACGTGCACCTCTTGCAGGACCAGACTTCGCCCGCGCACACGCGCAACGACCCGCACCCCGGCCACGAGCTGTTCGGCGTTCCCGGGACCGTCCTGGGCGCCAGCCTGATCGAGGAGCGCGAGACCAACTTCATCAGCATGACGCGCAACGCGTTCGCGACCGTCGGCGTGGGCGCCGAGACGCGCCTGACCCACGCGAGCTATTTCGACGCACGCGTGCTGGAGACGGCAACGCACTTCTTCAGCGACGACACGATCGACGCCAGCTACCCGTTCCCCGCCGCGTGGACGCTGAGCACGAGTGACCGCTGCCCGCCGAACGCGCTGTACACGCCCGAGGAATACTACCGCTCCACGGATGCGTTCCACGGAGCGACGAATCGACTCGCGCGACGCCGCCTGCTGCCTGGCTTGAACGCACCATCCGTGATTCCGGCGCGCAAGACGCTCATCGGCAGCGCCTGCGACACGTTTCATGGCATCGACAGCGTCGTGGTCGACAACCTGTCGCTCCTCGCGCCCGCGGCGGTCTCCGCTTCGGCGGGCTTGATCGACCATTTCTTCCGCGGCCGCCTGAGCCTGGCGCAGGACGCGAGCGGCGCGCTGATCGTCACCAACGACAGCTACCGGCCCGCGGGGCTGTTCCCCGACGTCACGCTGTCGGCCGACACCGCGGCGCTGGTTCCCTACGAGCTCGTGATCGTCCAGGAAATGCCGGACGGATCGCGCCAGGAGATTCGCCGCGAGCCGCTGCCGACACTCGCTCTCGGCGACAGCGTCAGCATCGACGGCCTCGCCTCGGACCTGATCGCGAGCGGAACGGACCGCATCTATGCTTGCGCGCGCGGCGCGGCGATCGGGTTCGACCCGGGTTGCGCGGCGGGCGCGATCACTTGGGTGCGCTGTTCGGACTTGTGCTCGGACGAAGCGCAGGAATCCACAGCGGTGGAAGACCTGAACTCCGATGGCGGCACGGACATGGTGCTGCACTTCCCCTTCGACGCCGCCGCTCCGGCAGCACTGGCAGGATCGATCCGCGCGTACTCGGCCGCGGACTGCGGCCAGCTGTGGTCGCGCTTCGGCACGACGGCGAATCAGCTCTACGGCGCGCGCGTCGTCAGCGTCGGGCGCTGGAACAACGACGAGAGCGACGACTTGGTGGTGCAGGATCGATTCGACTCCAACCTCCAGCTCTACTCGATGCACGTGTTGAGCGGCGCGACGGGCGGACTCCTGGGCAGCTTCCTGTGGCCGAGCGCGCTGTCGGGCGAGCTCGAGGCGCTGGACGACGTCAATGCCGACGGCGTCGGAGACATCGGAGTTGCCAACGCACCCTATCGCGTCGTCTCGGGCAAGTCCGGTAGCGTCCTGCGCACGTGCTCGTCGGTCGTGGCGGGTGCCGTCACCAGCCGCGCCGAGGACTGGAATCACGACGGGGTGCGCGAGGTGCTGGTCGAGCGCAGCGATGGCACGTTCTTCTTGCTCAATCCCAAGAACTGCGCCTCGCTCTACCAGTCGTCCGTCGTGTCCGGGGACTACACGGACTTCCGTGGGTTCGCGTCGATCGAGGACTTCGACGGGGACGGATTCGCGGATTTCGTGGGGATCTCCAAGCTGCAGACCGGGCAGTCGCCGCTCGACGCACGCGACGTCGGCATTTTCAGCGGTCGATTCGGGGCTCTGGTCGGCGTGCTGGCGCAAGCCGCGCACGAGCTGAAGAGCGCCGGGAACTTCGACGGCTCGGTCGGCGGGGAGTTCTGCGCGCGCCGCCTGATCGCGGACACCCAAGGGCAGTTCGTCGCCTGGGAGCAGACGATTTGGTCCGCGGTCGGCCCCACTCCGCTGCGCCAGTTCCAGGAGAGCGAGTTCGTGATGTCGACGGCGCGCGTGCTCGGCGACCGCAACGGCGACGGCGCGACGGACCTGTACTACAACGTCAGCGCGAGCGCGGCCCAGCAGAACTGCGTGCGTTTCGTGATGGGCTCGAACTGACGCTGCGCGCTTCGCGTTCCGCGGGCGCTCGCGATGTCGAGTCGCCCGCGGGGCCACCCGTTCCGATCGTGAACGCGGCCGGCGGCACACGTGCGGCTGGCGGCCGTGCGAGCCGTCCACTACGCTGCTTCGCCTTTCCCGCGCGCCGGAGGGTCCGAATGGGCGGGTCCTCGCGTCGCGCCACGAGATTCGCCGATGGCCGAGCAACACATCACCTCACGTGCGCAGGACTACGCGCAGTGGTACCAAGACGTCATCGCCGCCGCGCAGCTCGCCGAGCCCGCGGGCGTGGTCCGCGGATGCATGGTCGTGCGCCCGCACGGCTGGGCGATCTGGGAGAAGATCCAGGCAGAGCTCGACGGCCGCTTCAAGGCTACGGGCCACCAAAACGCCGCCTTCCCGTTGCTCATCCCGCTGTCGTTCCTCCAGAAGGAGGCCGAGCACGCCGAGGGGTTCGCGATGGAGTGCGCGGTCGTCACGCACGCTGGATTGAAGTCCGTCGACGGCAAGATCCAGCTCAAGAACGAGCTCGAGGAGCCGTGTGTCGTCCGCCCCACCAGCGAGACGATCATCGGCCACTTCTTCGCCAAGTGGATCGACAGCTATCGCGACCTGCCGCTCTTGCTCAATCAGTGGTGCAGCGTGATGCGCTGGGAGCTGCGCACGCGCCTGTTCCTGCGCACGGCGGAGTTCTGGTGGCAAGAGGGCCACACGGCGCACTCGTCACACGCGGAGGCCGTCGAGGAAGTGCACCGCATGCTCGACATCTATCGCGATGTCTACCAGAACGTGCTCGCCATCCCCGTCGTGCGCGGCATGAAGACGCCGAACGAGAAGTTCGCTGGCGCGCTCGCGACCTATTGCGTCGAAGCGCTCATGCAGGACGGCAAGGCGCTCCAGGGAGCGACGAGCCACGACCTGGGCCAGAACTTCGGGCGCGCTTTCAACGTCACCTTCCAGAACAAGGAGGGCGCGCGCGACTTCGTGTGGCAGACCTCCTGGGGCTGCACGACGCGCACCATCGGCGCGCTGATCATGGTGCACAGCGACGACAACGGCCTCGTGCTGCCGCCGCGCGTCGCGCCGATCCACGTCGCGATCGTTCCGATCTGGAAGAGCGATGCGGAGAAGAGCCAAGTGCTCGAAGCTTCGCAGAAGATCGCCGCGGAGCTGCGCGAGGACGGGCTCGTGGTGAAGCTCGACGACCGCGACGCGATGCGTCCGGGCGAGAAATACTACGAGTGGGAGCGCAAGGGCGTGCCGCTGCGCCTCGAGGTCGGCCCGCGCGATGTCGCCAGCGCGACCGCGATGGCGAAAAGCCGCATCTCCGACTCCAAGGAGAAGCTCAAGGTGCCCTTCGAGAACATCGGCGTGCACGTGGGCGCGATCCTCGATGCGATCCAAAAGCAACTGTTCGCGCGCGCGCTCGCCTTCCGCGAGGCCAACACCGTCAAGCTCGACAGTTGGAGCGATTTCGAGTCGCTCTTCGCCGACCAGGGATCGAAATACGTCTACGCGCACTGGGACGGAACGACCGCGACCGAGCTCGCGATCAAGGAAGCGACCAAGGCCACGATCCGCTGCATCCCGCTGGCCGGCGAAGGCCTCGACGACGGCCCGGGCAAGTGCATCAAGACCGGCGCTCCGTCGAGACAGCGAGTGCTGTTCGCCAAGAACTACTGAGATGGGATGAGCCGGCCGCTCGGCGACTCGAGCGTGAGCGCCCTGCGCGACAGGCGTGGACACCGATCTGGATTCGGGTTCTGCCTGCTGCGCGTCGGCCACGCCGCGGCGACCGGTCGCCGAACTCTGGACCATTGGTGCACGGCGCAGCCGGAGGACGGAAATCCGTGACATTTCGGGGCGCGCTCGCCAGGCCGAGGAGTTCCGATCGCCTCGCGGCGCGGGCTTGAGGTCGGGTGCCTGCTGCGGCCGTTGGCCGCGGGTGGACGAGAATCGCAGCGTCGACGGCGAAGAGCGTCGACTAGACGGACCTCGCGGGCCCTGGAGCGCGTCGCTCGGCGTCGAGCCAGCCATGAGCCAGCGGCGCGCGAAAGCGAGTTTCCTGTCCTGCGCTGCGCGACCCGCGCGCCTTCGGTTCGCCCCGCTCCACGCCCAACCGAAGGTGCTCGCCATGAAACTCGTTCGCTCGCTCGCCCTGTTCGTCGTCTCGCTCGTTGTGTCGGCCTCGGCGTCCGCGCAGTGCTTCCAACCCGACATGCTCGACAACCCCGGAGCCGGTTGCTCCGCCGCGCAGACCAGCGTCCAGCAGCGGGCCTTCCAGCAGCAGTCGCTCGGGCTGTGCTGGCAGAACTGCACGCTGACCTCGCAAACGCTCGTCAGCGTGATCTTCGGACCGCTCAATCCGATGGTCGTCAACATGACTCCGCCGCAGAGCTCCTGCGCTTGGTATCGCGCGCGCGTCTGGGTGCTCGTCGGCAACACCGTCACGTGGACCGGACAGCTGCACTTCACGTACGCGCGGACGTGGCTCGAGACGCCGATGCCGGGTCAGTTCGTGCAGGTGTGGCGCTACCTGATCAATGGCGACCTGCGACGCGTGGCGACCGGAGCTTTCGGCTGCGGCGATCCGTCGTGCGTCAACTCGTTCGGGCAGAACGCGCGCTTCACGGGCTACATCGACTACGCGCTCGACTGCCAGAGCAACATCACCGAGCGCGCGTGGATGCTGACGCACGCTTGCGACGTGATCGACCACGCGCCCGGCTTCCCGCGCGCTGGCACGTTCCATCCGACCGACGAGTACACCTTCGTCGGCCCCGCCGCGGGCTTCGTCGCCGGCGCCACCGGACAAGTCGAGGCCGGGGCGATGGCGGCCGAGAGCATTCGCGCTTGGGACGCGACCGTGCTGCCCGCGCGCTGCCACATCGAGGAGCCGCTGGTGCAGGCCTCGATCACCCCGAACCAGATGTTGTGTCTGTGCGGCACCGGGCCGGCCAACTGGTTCGAGGGTCAGCTGATCGCGTTCGGCGGATTCGGAGGCATGGTCGTGCCGTTCCCCAACAGCGATCCCTTCCGCTCGTTCCCGATCGGCATGTGGACCAATCCGAGTGTGTTCCCTGGCGTCGAGGAGCTGCGCTGGAATTGCAACGAGGCGCTGTACGTCGATTGCCAGTTGCCCACGCGCCAGGACTACTACTTCGGCGTCACGACCAACGGCGGTTTCCAGGCCTACTCCATGCCGACTTCGACTCCGTCCATGCCGCTCGGCCAGATGTTCATCGACCAAGCGAACTCCGCGGTCCTTCCGGGCACGGCGACCACGCGCAATCGGCCCTACCGCAGCGACCGCATCCTCAACCTCAACTTGTGAAACGACGTGGAGCTCCCCTACTCGACCTCAGCACGGGTTGATGTCGGGGAGCGCTCTCGGTCCCAAGGCCAACGTCGTCGAGCACGGCGGTCGACGCGCTCCCGAACCCGACTTCTCCGGCCAGAGCTCGAAGACGCCGCTGTGCGCGTCCGCCAACACCTTCCGCGCCGCGCGCGAGCCAGCCTCTAGGGCTCGACGATGAACTCGATCGCGTTCGAGAGCCCCGTCGTCTTCGGGCTGGGCGGGTCGCGGTACCAGGCCTGGGCGAAGACCTGTTGGCCGGAGCTGAAGGGATGACCGAGCACGCCCGGCGTCGCGGCGAAGACGTTCCAGTCGAGCGCGAGCGTTCCATCGCACGCGCCGGCGTTCCCACCCGAGTTCGCGGCCAGCGAGCGCTGCGTCGGCGACTTGACGCACAGGAACGAAGTGCTCGTGCCCCACTGCACCGGAGTGAACCCGCTGTTGTTCGTGCCGTAGAAGATCAGGCCGGACTTCTGCCCTTCGAGCGCGCTCGCCGTCAGCGTGAAGCCCGCGCCGGCGCTCGCGCTCGGCGTGCCGACGGCGCTCATCGTCGCCAGGCAGCCGTTCGTCGAAGTTCCCGCGGTGCAGTACGAGGTGTAGGCGTTCGAGCCGCGGTCGTTGACGAATGCGTCCCAACGACCGTTGGTGTCGCCCGTGACGAGGTTGTTCGACACGCTCCAGAACGCCGCGAAGCGACCGTCACTCGACAGCGATCCGGCATAGCTCGTCTCGTTGCCCTGCGCGCCCGCCGACGAGCGGCTGGCGATGCGCACCGCGTTCGTCTGAAGGTCGCGAACGAACGCATCGCGGCGCGAATTGCTGTCGCCGGCGACCAGCGTGCTCGCCGCGCTGTCGAAACTGACGAAGCGGCCGTTGGCCGAGATGAAGGGCGTGGAGCTGACGCTACTGGCTGCTGGGAAGCCGCTCGTGTCGAGACTGGCGCAGACCGTCGTGCTGGCGAGCGTGTCCCGGACGAACACGTCGGCGAAGCCGTTGGTGTCCCCGGGCACCAGATTGGTCGCTTGGCTCGTGAAGGCGACGTAGCGGCCATCACTCGACATGCGCGCGCCGTCGACGCCGGGGTTGCCGGAATTGCCCTGGGCGCCCGTGTTCGAGACGCTCACTCGCGTCGTGACGAGCAGCGTGCGGTCGTACACGAAGGCGTCCCACGTCCCGTTCGTGTCGCCCGCGACGAAGTTGCTGCACATCGAGCTGAACACGACGTAGCGGCCGTCACTCGAGATGATCCCTGGACCGCCCAGCACCTCGGAGTCGTTGTTGCCCTGGGTCCCGCCGGTGCCGAGGCTCACCTTGGAGGTTGTGGCCAGCGCGCGGTCGCGCACGAAGACATCGAAGCCGGTGACGTCGCCCGCGACGATCGAGTTGTCGCCGGACTGGAACGTGATGAAGCGACCATCGTCGCTGATGCTCGGACGCCAGCAGTCGCCGCCGCACTGCCCACCGCCCGCGGTCAAGCTCACGCGCACTGTGGTCCCGAGCTGACGGTCGCGCAGGAAGACGTCGGTGCGTGCGTTGGTGTCGCCGGCGACGAGATTGCTGGCCAAGCTCTCGAACACGATGAAGCGACCGTCCGACGACATCGAGAAGCCCATCGGCAGGGCTTCGATGTAGGCCTGATTGCCGGACATGCCGCTCAAGGCATTGCCCTCCGCCCCGGCGGTCGAGAGGCTCACCCGCTCGGTGGTGGCGAGCTGACGGTCGCGGACGAAAACGTCGCAGACTCCGTTGGTATCGCCAGTGACGAGGTTGCTCGCGGTGCTCGCGAAGGCCACGAAGCGCCCGTCGCTGGAGACGACGGTAGGCCCGGTGTTCGCGTTGCCCTGGGCGTTGGCCGAGCTGACGCTCGCGCGCGCCGTGATCTGCGCGTGAGCGAGTGAGGGGACGAGCGCGAGCGAAGCCGAGCAGAGCAGCCGAAGCGGTGTGTTCATGACGGGGACCTCTCGGTACAAAATCGCAATTTGCGACCCGCCGTGACCAAGGAAATGGGTTCCCCCGTGCGTGGACGAGCATCCGCCCGCCACGGACGCCGCGGCCGAGGCTGCGGCGCTGAACGAATCCCCCGCAGCGGCGCCGGCGGCTAGGGAGCCCAGGAACCCCAAACTCGAAGCCCCGGAAGCCCCGCTGGCCGGGGGGGCGGCTTCAGCGCGTCGGGAAGCGACTTCGAGCGCGACCAGCGCGGCGCGCCATCACAGTCCGTAGCTGACGGGGCCGACGCCCGGCACGCTCACGTAGCCGGCGGAGTTGTCGGCGTTGTAGTTTCCGGCCGAGAAGCGCGTGTTCCAGAAGTTGTCGCCTCCGCCACCCGCGCCGCCGCCGACTCCGCCCCCGTAGGCTGCCGAGCTGCGCTGCATCGCGATCATGTAGAGATTGCCGGCCGCCATCGGATTGCCCTCGTAGCCGAAGTTGCCTTGCCCGTCGAGCCAGTAGCGCCCGGGCAGCACGGGCGTGCCGACGATGTTGGCGAACAGCGCGACTTCGGCCAGCGGCAGTCGGCGCGAGTTGAGGTACACGTCCGTGTCGCCGCGCGACGCGTCGATCGCGAGTTGCCCGAGATCGTGCCCGGCCAACAGGAAACCGGCGGAGCCCTGGCCCGCGAGTCCCCACAGTCCGCTGGCAGTGTCGTACCAATACTCACCGGCCGCGGGCTCGACGCGATAGAGCTGCTTGAACGCCGCTCGGTCATCGGCGCTGAGCTCACGCCCGTTGATAACTACTCGCGCCGCGCGCGGCTCCGCGTTCGAGCTCGCACGTTGGTTGGCGCCTCCGACTCCGGTTGGCGGCGAGTCCTGCGAGTCTCCGCAGGCGACGAGGCACGACACGACGAAGGTCCAACTGGCGATCGAAGCACGACGGGGCATGCGGAGGCTCCTTGAGATGCTCCATCGCACCCCGGCGGTCCCGTCGCGACAAGTCCTCGCGGCCTCGATCGCCGAAAATCTCGCCGCGGTCCGGGCGCGCGTCGCGGCCGCGGTAGCGCGAAACGCGCGCGCCGGCAGCGGGTCAAGGCATGTAGGTCAGCTCGACGGCGTTCGAGAGGTTGGTCGTCTTGCAGGCCGGCGGATCGCGGAACCAGCCCTGCACGAAGGCCTTGCTGCCCACGGTCCAAGGCGCTCCGAGCGCGCCCGGGTTGGCCAGGTGGAACGCGCTCCAGTCGAGCGTGTACGCGCCGTCGCACTGGCCCGCCGTGCCGCCGGATGCCTGCACCTGCGTGCGCTGCGTCGGCGGCTTGACGCACAGGAAGCTCGAGCCACCGCTGGTGCACCACGGCTGCGGCAGGGCGGTCAACCCATAGAAGATGATGCCGGTCTTCTGACCCTCGACGCCACTGACCGTGACCAGGCACGGCGAGGAGTGCACGACGTTGGGATTGGCGTTGGCGGAGATGCTCGCGTTGCAAGCGTTGGTCGAGGTGCCCGACGTGCAGTACGAGTTCGGCCCCGCGGGCGAGTTGATGGTCACGAACACCGGGTTCGAGATCAGGTTGCCGTGGACATTGTTGCCCGATGCGTCCTGGGCATTGCCGTTGAGCGCGTAGGACGCGATCAGGTTCGGCGCGACCAGGATCTGCTGGTTCATGCCGCTCGCGATCTCCTGGGCCGTGCGCGCCACCGACCAGATGCGCACCTCGTCGATCAGTCCGTTCCAGCGCTCGTTGGCCGAGCCCGGTGCCGTGTCGCCGGCGCCGATGTGCGTGGCCGCGCCCAGCGGAACGATCGGGCCCGTGCCCGTCGATTGCGCCACCTGCGCGCCGTTGACGTACAGCCGCGCGAAGGAGCCGTCGTAGGTCGCCGCGATGTGCGTCCACGGCAGGAGTTGGCCTGCACCGAAGGCCCAGGAGGTGTTGACCACTCCGCTCGTGCCGTTGATCCACAGGCGCAGCACGCGGCCACCGTTGTTGTTGGCATCGACACGCAGGAACCACTCGGCCACGCCCTGCACGAAGTTCTTGCGGCCGATCGTCGGATACACCCAGCCACTGGGGAGCGTCGAATCGTCGTAGGTGACCCAGGCCTCGAAGGTGAACTTCGCTGGCGCGAGCTGGTTGGAAGCCGGAATCTCGATGTAGCCGCCGAGCTGCGGCGTCGAGACGCTGAGCGCTTGGTTCTGCGCGACGGCGAGGCTCGCCAAGGCGAGTGTGGCGAGCACGCTCGCGGACGTGCGGAGGGTACGGAGCTTCACGGAGTTGACCTCGGAGCGGCGGGGTAGGAACGGCGCGGCCCGCCGCTCGCACCTCGCGAGCGCAGCCGAGCCAGCGCGTCGAACGCCACGATACTCGCAGCGGGCGCGCCGTGGGTGGCCGCGCACGAGTTCGAGCTGAGTGCCTTGTTCGATCGTTGTCACGCGCTTCGCGCCAGAGCACGAATGCTGCTTTCCATGCAGTGGGTGTGAAGGCCGGGTTGCGAAGCGTCGCGCTCTTGAACGGCGCTTCGCGCGGGGCCCAGGTCGGCCTTCGCATGCGAGCGCGAGCTTCGTGGTCCTCGTGTCACCCAGAACCCGATCTCACATCGCAATCCAATTCGACATGCAACGCACCACACTCATCACGTCGTGTCTCGTCGCCAGCTCGCTCTTGTGCGCGGCCAGCGCGCAAGTCCAGGGGCCGAGCAGCTCGCGCGCTCCGTACATCCTGCCCGTCGCGCCCCTGGTTCAGACCGTCTCGATCCTCACCGTGGGCGACACGGTGGGCGGCTATCGCTTGGTCGGTCTGCCCGACGGCCTGGGCGCGCGGGCGCTGCCCGGCGGCAAGCTCGAGCTCCTCGTCGACCACGAGCTGGGCGCCTCGGTCGGAGCCGTGCGCGCGCACGGCCAAGTCGGCTCGTTCGTTTCGAAGTGGGAGATCGACAGCGCGACGCTCGCCGTCCACGCCGGCGCCGATCTGATCCAGAGCGTGCAGCACATCAGCGGCGGGCCCGCCCTCGGTCGCCTGTGCTCCGCCGACTTGCCCGCGCGCAAGGCGTTCTTCCAGAACACGCCCGCCGCGCCCTTCGTGTTCATGAGCGGCGAAGAGGTCGGAGCCGAGGGACGCGCGTTCGCGCACGTGGTCACCGGCCCCGAGGCCGGAACGAGCTTCGAGCTCTCGGCGCTCGGCAAGAGCAGTTGGGAGAACCTGCTCGCGCGACCCTTCGCCAACCGGCGCACGGTCGTGATCGGGCTCGACGATTCGACCCCCGGCCAGGTCTACGTCTATGTCGGCGACAAGCGCCGCTTCGGCACGACGGCCGAGCGCGCCGGGCTGGTCGGCGGCGCGCTCTACGGCGTGCGCGTTCCGGGCGTGGCGCTCGAGGACCGCGCGAGCGCCCTCGGCGGCGCGACCACGTTCGAGCTCGCGCCGTTGGGAGACGTGTCGAGCAAGAGCGGCGCGCAACTCCAAGCCGAGAGCACGGCCGCCGGTGTGACGGAGTTCCTGCGGCCCGAGGACGGCGTGTGGGATCCCGCGGATCCGCGCGACTTCTATTTCGCGACCACCGATCGCTTCGACACGCCCGCGAGCCCGGGGCGCAGCCGCTTGTGGCGTTTGCGCTTCCAGGCGCTCGGCCAACCGGAGCTCGGCGGAACGATCGAGATGTTGCTCGACGGCACCGAAGGTCAACAGATGTTCGACAATCTGACGATCGACCGTCGCGGGCACCTCTTGATCCAGGAGGACCCCGGCAACCAAGCGCATCTCGCGCGCATCTGGCAGTACACGATCGCCAGCGACAGCTTGACCTTGATCGCGCAGCACGACGCGAGCCTGTTCGTCGCCGGCGGCGCAGGCTTCTTGACGCAAGACGAGGAAAGCTCGGGCATCGTCGATGCATCGGCGCTGCTCGGACCGGGTTGGTTCCTGCTCGACAGCCAGGCGCACTACGCGATCCCCGGTGAGTTGGTCGAGGGCGGGCAACTGCTCGCGCTCTTCAACCCCGATTCGCTCTGACCAGCACGGTCCTCGTCGAGCGAGCGGTCGCGTCGCGATCCGGCGCGGCCGCTCGTCTGTCTCACTCGCGCGCGCTCACAGCCAGTAGGCGAACAAGTGCGCGAACCAGGACTTGAACCAGGCCGACCAGGGCCGGGCTTCCCATTCGGCGAGCGTGATCTCGCGGCAACGCTCGAGCTCCGCGTCGAAGTGCTGCTCCAGGCTCGCGCCGAAACCGTGGTCGAGGATCACCAACCCGGCCTCGAGGTTGTGCAGCATCGAGCGCCGGTCGAGGTTGAACGAGCCGATCGTGGCCCATGCGGTGTCGATGGCAGCGGCCTTGGCGTGCATCATGCGCTCCTGGTATTCGAAGATGCGCACGCCGGCGCGCAGCAACCGTCCGAACACGTAGCGACTGGCGTGGTACACCAGGCGCACGTCGGACTTCGCCGGCACCATCACGCGCACGCTCACGCCGTTGCGCGCGGCCTTGGTGAGCGCCCAGATCAACAACTGGTCGGGGATGAAATAGGCATTCATGATGCACACCGAGTGCTCGGCCGCGCGGATCGCGTGGCGGTAGGACGAGTGCATCCGCGAGCGGTTGCGCAGGCCGAAGTTGTCGCAGGTGTGCACGCGCATCGGCGCGTCGCGATTCGAATGCGGCTCGCGCGGCTCGGGGAAGCGCTCGCCACCGCCGCGCAGCCAGGCGCGCTGGAAGATGCGAGCGAGTCCCACAGCCGCCGGCCCCTCGACGCGCACGTGCAGGTCGTGCCAGTCGCCGCCCTCCGGTGGCGGCGCGTACTCGGCGCCGATGTTGATCCCGCCGGTGAAGGCCACGCGGTCGTCGACGATCAAGAGCTTCTGGTGGTCGCGGTTGTTGATGCTCCAGTGGCCCGGCTCGCGCGGGTGCAGCTCGCGCTCGGGGCGATGCATGCGGCGCTCGGCTGCCTGGCGCAACGCGCGCAAGCGCACGATCAGGCGCCGGCGGAAGGGCAGGATCGGGTGGTACTCGACGATCTCGACGCCGTGGTGGGCCAGCTCGGCCAGGAAATCGTCCTCGACCAGTCCGAACGAGCCCACCGAGTCGAACATCAGGCGCACTTTGACACCGGCGTCGGCGCGCTCGATGAGCGCGGCTTGGAAACGTCTGCCGATGACGTCGGAGCGCAGGATGTAGGTCTCGAGATGGACCTGGTGGCGCGCGGCGGCGATCTCCGCGAGCATCGCGGGGTAGGCCGCCGCGCCGCGCCTGAGCAACGTGACTCGATTGCCGCCCGAGAGCAGCTCGGGCATGCGCACGTAGCGGTCCTCGGCGTGCGCGATCCGTCCGCGCGTGCGGACTCCGCGCTTGAGCGAGAACAGCGAGCGGATGGTCACGGCGCTGCGGATTACCGCAATCGTGCCGGGGACTCAAGCACGCCGGTGCTAGGCGCCGGACTTGGGCCGCTCGACCGCGATCGCATCGCCGACACGCAGGCGACCGCTCGCCAGCACCTCGCACAAAACGCCTCGCCCACGCCGGCCGATGCGCGTCGCACGCGCCACCCGCTTGGTGTGGGTCGCGCCGAAGCGCTCGACGAAGCTCCGGCACGGCCGGTGAGGCACCTCCGACACGCGCAAGACGGCCGTGCCGATCCTCAGTAGCGTCCCGACCGGCAAATTGGCCTCGGAGAGCTCGAGATCGACCTGCAGGTTGTCTCCGGTCAGGGGCGTGCGGCCTTCGTCGCCATCGGCCACCGCGCGAGCGACGTGGATGTTGATCAACGAGACCTGGTTGCCCGGCGCGCTGTGCGGGTGCGTGGCCCAGGAGTCACCGACGATGCCGCGGCCCGCGACGAGCTCGAGCTCGTCGGGCGCCGCGCGCGTGCCGCGCCCGGTCCGCACCACGCAGCGCACGACTTGCCCACTGTCGCGCGGCGAACGCGGAAGTCGCTCGAACCAGGAATCGAAGCGCCACGAGAAGTCGATCACATGCTTCAGGCTAGCAGGCGCCGCGATGCGCGTGCACGAGCCTCGAACCCGCGCGAGCGGCTCGAACGCGTCGTCGCGGCGCGCCCCCGAAACGGAACGCCGACGTCGCGCGCGCTCCACTTCGACGCTCGCCAACGCCGATCTCGACGCTAGAGTGCCGTTCCCTGCATGCGCATTGCCGTTCTGATCGACCTGATGTCCGAGGACCCCGGCCACCACGACCCGGTGGCGGAGCAAGTGGCGGCCGCGCTGCGCGACGGTGAGCACGAGCCGGTGATCATCGGCGTTTGGCGCGACCTCAAGCGCGTCATCGACGACTTGAAGGCCGCACAACCCGACTTGGTCTTCAATCTGTGCGAGAGCTTCGGCGACGCGCTGTTCGGCGCCGTCGGCATCGTCGGCGTGCTCGACTTGCTCGGCCTGCGCTACACGGGCGGCGGGCCGGGCGAGTTCTACATGCAGCAGGACAAGGCGCTGACCAAGAAGCTCCTGGCCTTCGACAAGATCAAGTACCCCGAGTTCGCGGTGTTCTCGCAGGACTCGGACTTCGAGACCGGCGGCAACTTGCGCATGCCGCTGTTCGTCAAGCCGCTGCGGCAGGACGCGTCGATCGGCATCGGCGCCAACGCCTTGGTCGACAACTTCCGCGACATGATGAAGCGCATCATCGCGATCCACGACAAGATCAACGACGCGGCGCTGGTCGAGGAGTACATCGACGGCCGCGAGATCTACGTGGGCGTGCTGGGCAACGCGATGCCCACGGCCCTGCCGCCGATCGAGATCGACTTCTCGGGCTTCCCCGAGGGCACGCCGAAGATCATGTCGAGCAAGGCGAAGTGGAACAAACGCAGCGCCGAGTACAAGGGCACCAACTCGGTGATCGCCGACCTGCCCGACGAGCTCAAGGCGCGCGTGCAGAAGGTCGCCCTCGACGCCTATCGAGCGCTGCGCGTGCGCGACTACGGTCGCGTCGACATGCGCCTGACACCATCGGGCGACATCTACGTGCTCGAGGTGAACGCGAGCTGCTATCTCGAGCGGGACAGCGAGTTCGCGCACTCGGCCAAGGTCGTCGGCATGAGCTACGTGCAACTGGTCAACGAGATCGTCGACCTGGCGGTCGAGCGCCACGGCATCCGTGATGCTTCGTGAAGCAATGAGGACACGAACTCACGGGATGCGGGGTGCGCCGTCACCCGCGGGACGACGAACGTCGAGAGCGTGATTTCCTCGAGCCCCTCTGAGCGCTCGCCAGCGGCGCGGCGCCCGGGGAGCCGCGCCTGCTGCTCGACGCCGCAGTTCGACACATGCGAGCCGCGCGCTGCCCGAGCCCGCTCAATTTCCACGCTCCTAGCGTAGTTCCTATGCAGCCTGCGGTGTGCGACACGCCGCGAAGTAGCTCCCTCCGCTGGTATCGCGCTTGCCTCGGGGAGCGCGCTCACGCGCCGCATTTCGGCGCGCTCTCGAACCCGAGGCTCCCCCACCATGTCGCTTTCGCTTGCCGCGCTCCTCGCTCTTTCGACGTTCACGACTCCGACTCGAGAGCTGTCGCTCGACCAAGCCACGCCCGAGGTCTCGCGCACCTATCGCGTGCGGCAGAAGGTGACGCTCAGCGAGATTCCCAGCGGCACGGCGGACGTCCGATGGTGGATCGCGATCCCCAGCGACGACCGCGCGCAGGAGGTGCTCGACATGGAGATCACCTCCGCGCCCGGGCCGTGGAGCGTGCAGCGCGAGGCCGAGCACGGCAATCGCTTCCTGTTCGTGCAAGTGGCCTCGCCGACGAGCACGCAGCTCGAGGTCGAGCTCGAGTTCACCCTGCGACGCCGGCCGATCCGCGTGGACATCGACGCCGAGCACATCGGCGCGTTGACCGCTGGCGACCGCGTGTACTTCGCGAGCGAGCTGCGCCTCGACGATCCGCACATGGAGGTCACGCCGCAGGTGCGCGCCATCGCCGACCGCGTGTGCGGTGACACGCGCAACATCGCGCGCGAAGCCCTGCAGCTGCTCGAGTACGTCGCCGGCAACGCCGACCACTACTCGAAGGACCCGACCAAGCCCAAGTGCGGCGTCGGCGACGCGCTCGAATGCCTCGCGAACGGCGGTGGGTGCTGCACGGACCTGCACTCGCTGTTCATCGCCCTGGCGCGCGCGCGCGGCATTCCGACGCGGCTGCAGATGGGCTATCGGCTGCTGGCGAAGAACGAAGGCAAGGAAGTCGACCCCGGTTATCGCTGTTGGCCCGAGTACTTCGTGCCCGGCCACGGCTGGGTGGCGGCGGACGTGGTCGAGGCGGATGCGGCGAGCGGCGCGGAGGGTCGCGCTTGGTTCACGGGCTTGTCGGAGCGCCGCCTATGGCTCAACGAAGGCCGCAACTTCGTACTCGGCCCGCAGCAGAGCACGCCGCGCGTCAACACCATGGTGATCGGTCACGCCGAGCTCGACGGTCGAGCGGCGCGCGTGCTGCCCGACGGCGAGCGCGCCGCGCAACTCTCGCGCACGATCCGCTTCGAGGAGCTGCGGCCGGCGAGCACGGCCGAAGCCGCCAAGTGACGCGCCGCGCGCCGCAGCCTCACTCGAGCAACGCCAACCCGGCGTCGATGTACTGGCCTCCGGTGGTCTGCGTGCAGTGGATCGCGAGCACGTTGCGACCGGCGTGGAGCACGGCGCGCGCCTCCGGGGACAACTCGAGCAGCACGTAATTCGTCGTGTAGCCGGCGACTTTCGCCGCCAACACTCCGTTCAGATACACCTCGGCCGCTTCGTCGTGGTGCAGCCACAGGCGCAGCTCGCCGCTGGGCGGGCTGGCGAGCTCGAACTCGCGCCGCAGCCAGATCTCGCTCGCGCTCCACTCGGTTCCGACGAACGCTCCCGGCGTGCCGGTCGTGCCGAAACCCGAGAGTCCGCGCTTCCATGCGGAAGCGTCGAATTCGAGCGCGCTCCAGGCCGGACTCGGAGCATCGAACGTGAAGCTCCACTCGGCCGCGCCACCGTTGCCGGCATGCTTCAGCAGCTCTTTCGAGCGCGGCGGCGGCTCGTACAACTTGCGCGTCGCGGGCAGCGCGCGCTCGGGGTCGATCTTCCATTGCTCGCGGTCGTAGGTCAGCCAGCCGTTGACCTCGATCTCGACGTCGGTGGTCTGCGTGTACACGGCGGCGCACAGGCCCTGTCCGATCAGCAACGGCAGCTGTTCGACGAGCGCCAGGTAGGCCGCGGTCAGCTCCTCGCGGCTCGCGAACGAGCGATAGCCCCAGTTGTCCTGCGCCAGCCAAGTGTGGCCTTCGAGCGGCAATCCGAGCCCGCCGAACTCGCCGAGCACGCTCGCGCGGCGCGCTTCGAGCGCGGCCATCGCCGGCCCCGGGTAGGCGTGGATGTCGATCACGTCGCCGACGCCCGCGTCGGTCCAACCGCTCGCATCGTCGACGAGCCGCGACGGGTCGAGCTGTTCCACCAGGGCCGTGATGCGCTCGGTTTCGTGCTGGCCCCAGCCTTCGTTGAACGGCACCCACATCACGATCGAAGGATGGTGGCCGCGGTCGCGCACCAGCTCGCGCAGCTCACGCTCGAAGTTCTCGCGCCACTCCGGACTCTGGTCCGCGTTGCCGCTCGGCATGTCCTGCCACACCAGCACGCCGAGCCGGTCGCAGAGCGTGTAGAAGAGCTCGGGCTCGACCTTGACGTGCTTGCGCAGCATGTTGCCGCCCATGCGGCGCACGGCCTCGATGTCGAAGCGCAGCGCGTCGATCGACGGCGCCGTGTAGAGCCCGTCCGGCCAGAAGCCCTGATCGAGCGGGCCGAATTGGAACAGGGCCCGTCCGTTGAGCAGCAAGCGCGGCGCCCCGTGCTCGTCGCGCGCGACCGCGATGTCGCGGAAGCCGCAGTAGCTCTGGATCTCGTCGAGTGCCACGCCGGCGCGATCGAACAGCGTCACCCGCAGGTCGTACAGGTACGGATCGTCCGGAGACCAAACGCGCGGTGAAGCGACGCGCAGGCGCTGCACGCCGACGGGGCCGCTCGCGCTGGCGACACGGACGCCGTCCGCGCTCGAGAGCTCGATGCGCATTTGCTCCGCGGCGCCACCCTGGGCCTCGATGCCGACCACCAGATCGCCCTGCGAGTCCGCGCGCACCACCGCGCCGCGCACGAACGTCTGTGGCACCGGCTCGAGCCACACCGTTTGCCAGATGCCACTGGAGGGCGTGTACCAGATGCCCTCGGGCTTCGAGACCTGCTTGCCGCGTGGTTGTCCGCCCGCGTCAGTGGGGTCGAGCACGGCGACGACGAGCTCGTTCTCGCCCGTCTGCAGCGCGTCGGTGATGTCGAGCGTGAACGGGTCGTAGCCGCCGAGGTGCGAGCCGACCTCGTCGCCGTTGAGCAGCACGAGCGCGTGCCAATCGACCGCGCCGAAGTGCAGCAGCACGCGCTCGCCGCTCCATTCACGCGGCAGATCGAAGGTGCGGCGATACCACAGCCGCTCGCCGCGGGCCAATCGGCGCCCCACGCCCGAGAGCGACGACTCGAGCGGGAACGGAACCAGGATTTCGCCCTGGAATGCGCTCGGACGCTCCTCGCCGGCGTCGATCGCGAACTCCCACAGCCCGTTCAGGTTGAGCCAACGCTCGCGCACCATCGTCGGCCGCGGATACTCGCGCCAGGCGTTCTCGGGGCGCACTTGGCGTCCCCAACGCGTCGTCAGGGCCACCTCGGTGGGCTTCCAAGCTTCGCGCGGCGTGGTCGCGAGCGGTCGAGTCGGCGCGAGCGGTCGCGTCGGCGCGAGCGGGTGCGTGGCGTCGGGTGCGGCGCAAGCGAACGCGAGGGACAGCACGGCGAGCGCACGAGTGACATGGTTGGGCATGCGCGTCACGATTTCCTCGAAAAGCGCGCACCGCAAGATTCGCTCAAGGACTTTCTCCCACGCTCAGGGTTGCACCGCTCCACCACGGAGATCGACCACGACCATGCTGCTCCTCACGCTGCTGTCCCTCGCCAACCTCCCCCAGGAACCTGCCGCGCCCCCGCCGGCGCGGGCCACGCCCGCGGCGGAGAAGCGCGGGCTGTTGAAGAAGGCCGAGAGCGCCAGCGCCGGATTCACGCTGCTGGCGCCGCTGCGCTCGACCTCGACGTACCTGCTCGACGTCGATGGCAAGACCGTCCACGAGTGGAAGAGCGATGCACCTCCAGGGCAGTCCGTGTACCTGCTGCCGAATGGGAATCTGCTGCGCTGTGAGCGCGTCGCGAGCGATGTGTTCGAAGGCGGTGGCCAGGGCGGGCGAGTGCGCGAGCTCGACTGGGACGGCAAGCTCGTGTGGGAGTACGTGTGCGCCGACGGCACCAGGCTCCAGCACCACGACATCGAGCCGCTGCCGAACGGAAACGTGTTGCTGATCGCGTGGGAGTTGAAGAGCGAGGCCGAGGCGCTCGCCGCGGGCCGCGATCCACGGCTCTTGCCCGCGAAGCAACTGTGGCCCGACATGGTGCTCGAGATCGAGCCGGTGCGGCCGAGCGGCGGCAAGCTGGTGTGGGAATGGCACGCCTGGGATCACCTGGTGCAACAGCGCGATCCGCAACTGCCGAACTTCGGCGAGGTCGCGAAGCAGCCGCAGCGCATCGACGTGAACATCTCCTCGATCACGCCCGAGCCCACCGCGGCGGAACGCGAGGAGCTCGAGAAGCTGCGCAAGCTCGGCTACGTCGGCGACGACAAGCCCGCGGCCGGTGGCGGCGATCGCGGCGGCGGTCCGGGGCGCGGCGCCGACTGGTTCCACTGCAACTCGATCGACTACTCGCCCGAGCTCGACATGATCGTGCTCAGCTCGCGCGAATTGTCGGAGCTGTGGTTCATCGACCACTCGACGACCACGGCCGAGGCCAAGGGCTCGAGCGGCGGCCGCTGGGGCCACGGTGGTGATCTGCTCTTCCGCTGGGGCAATCCGCGTTGGCACAAGGGAACGGGCGAGCGCACCCTGTTCGGCCAGCACGACGCGCAGTGGATCCCGGCCGGCCTGCCGGGTGCGGGCAACGTGCTGGTGTTCAACAACGGCGAGCAAGGGCTGCGCGAGTTCTCGAGCGCCGACGAGCTGCGCATGCCGTTCACCAGCGACACGCTGAAGGACGCATTCACCGCTGCGGGCGGTGTGCGTGTCGAGCTCGTCGCCAGCTCTCGCTCACCGGACTTTTCGAGTCATATTTCAGGCGCTCAACGTCTGGCCAACGGCAACACGCTGGTGTGCGCGGGCGAGACCGGGCGCGTGGTCGAGCTCACGCCCGCGGGCGAGGTCGTGTGGGAGTTCCTCAATCCGCTCGGTGGCGACGCACCGCTGGGCGGTCCTCCCGGTGGGCGCGGCGAACGTGGCGAACGAGGTGGCCCTCCCGGTGGCGCTCCCCCGGGTGGAGGTCCGCCGCGCGCTCGCGGGCCGGGTGGTCCCGGTGGTCCCGGTGATGCACGCGCCTTGTTCCGCGCCACGCACATCGCGCCCGACCATCCCGCGCTGGCGCGCCTGAAGCCCTGAAACGCGACGCGCTCGTCAGGGCTGGTACGTGCCGGAGTGCACGTGGTTCATGGCGAGCGCCGTGACGAAGGTGACCAAGGCCAGCGTCGCCTCGTTCTCGCGGACCGGGTCGTACACCAAGGAGAGCGCGTCCGAGCGCTCCGCGAGGTGGCGCATCAGAGCCCGTGTGCGCTCGGGAAAGTGCCCCGTCCAACGGTAGATGTTGACCATCAGCTCCCGCTCGAGCGAGCGGATCAAGCGCGACGCGGGCTTGGGCGCGGCACCGGCGGCCTCGGGCACGAGCTCGTCGAAGATGGCGCGCAGCGCGCCGTCGAGCCCGTGTGGGAATTCGGCGCCGGGCTGACCCATGTGGCCGTAGTACTCCTCGAGCGAGTAGCCCAGCTCGGCCACGTCCTCTTCGGTCTCGGCGACGACCACCAAGGGCTCGCGCTCCTTGAGCGCGCGCAGCGTGCGATCGCAGAACTCGAGCTTGCTCAGCGCCAGCGGTTGGTCGGCGTAGTCGTTGCGCCAGTCGATGCCCGGCGTCATCCACACCGCGAACGTCTCGGCCCAGTCCTCGTCGGGGTGTTTCTGCGCGTACCAACCCGGCAAGTGCCGCACGTAGCGGCGACTGAAGGGCGAGGGACGGTAGTCCTCGAGGTAGGGCTGCGTGATCGGACCGAAGAGCCGCACCCACTCGCCGTCGTCGTACAGCTTGTAGGCGTAATTGACCACGTGGCCCAACTCGTGGCGCAAGTAGCGCAGCAGCTCGCGCCGCCCGCGGCCTTCGAGGAACTCGCCCTTCTCGGCGTGCAATTGGCTGAGCTCGTCCTCGGCGAGATAGAACGGGATGGCGATGGCGATCGTGCCGGTGACCACGCCCCACTCGGTCGAGAGGTAGAAGCGCGGCCGCACGCGCAGTCCGAGCGCCTCGATTTCGCGCTGGAATTCGGCCACCACCGGCTCGAGGCGCGTGCCCTCGATCTTCAGTCCGAGGTCGCGGATCGGCTTGCTCGACCAGTTGTGCTCGCGGAACGTCTCTTCGCTCGTCATCGGGCGCTACGAGAGCGACTTGAGCCGCTCGAGGATGCGCCGCGGCTCGCCGGAATCGAGCGCTTCGGTCGCCAGCGAGACACCGTCGGCCACCGTGGGCGCGCGACCGGCGGCCTTGAGGATCAAGGCCGCGCTCAACAATGCCGCACAGCGCGCTGAACCGCCTTCGCCCGCGAGCACCGCCGCGGTCATGTCGCCACAGGCCTCGACCAGCGCCTTGTTGTCACCTGAACCGTAGCCGTCGTCGGGCGGACCGAACATCGGCAGCTCAGGCTCTTCGCCACAGCACAGCCCCAGATCGTTGGGCTCGACCGTCAGTGGCACTTGGAAACCATCGGCGAGCTCGATGCCGCGAGTCTTGCGCTTGGTCGAAGGCACCACGCCGCCCTCGGGGCCCTGGATCGCGATGGCGCGCGCGTGGCCGAGAGCTTGGAGCACCTCGACCGCCACACCGAGCACCGGTCCACCCTGTGCGCCGATCACGATCGCCGCCTTGTCCGGCGCGATCAATTTCTCTACCGTCGCCAGCGGCGTGCGCACGCCGATCTCGCCGCGCACACGTCGCAGACCCATCAGTCCCGGTAGGAGCCCCGACGCGGACACGACGGCGAAGCGTGCCTTCGCGACCCAGTCCTCGGCCTCGCTGGGGTCCCAGGTCATGTCGAGCCCGAGTCGCTCCAGCACGCTGGCCGCGGTCAATCCGCGCTTGGGCGGCACGCAGCGATCGGTGATCACCAACACGCGCGCACCCGCGGCGGCCGCGATCAGGCCACCGGCGACTTCGAGCGGCGGAAACGAGTCCATGCCGTCTTGGGGCGGAGCGACGACCACCAGATCGCGCATCTCCTTGCACGGAATCGTGGCGTGAGCGCGCGCAGCCTTGGCAAAGGCGGTGAGCTCCTCGACCGTGACACCTTTCCAGCGCAGCGCGATCAGGAACGCGCCGATCTGGATCTCGCTCTGTCCGCCCGCGAACAGCAGCTCGAACGCGCGGAAGGCCTCCTCGTGCGTCAGATTGCGGCCGTCGCGCTTGGCCGAGCCGAGCAATCGCAAGAGGTCGCGCAGGATCATCGTGGGCTGGGGGTCGACCCGGCCGCCACCTTGGCGCGGCCTAGGCGCGCCTCTAAGTTTTGGCAGGAACGCGAGTTACCCTAGCAGCGTCGCACGGGATCGGCAATCCGGCGCAGCCCTGCGGCGACGGCCCGCGCATTCCGCTTCCCTCCACCCGCCACGCCACGCGCAAAGCACCACCATGACCGCCCAGCACGCCAAGTCCCGCCGCACGAGAGCTCCCCTGGTCGCCGCCGCCATCGCCGGACTGTTCGCCGGTGCCGGCGCGGCTGGTTGTGCGGGCCCGAGCCAATCCCACGACTCGGTTTCAGCGGGCGAACGCCATGCGTGCAAGGGACTCAACTCCTGCAAGGGACGCGGCGGATGCAAGTCCGGGAACAACGGCTGCGCCGCGAAGAACTCGTGCCGTGGACGCGGAGGCTGCGCGACCGCCGACAAGCACTCGTGCAAGGCGATGAACGCGTGCAAGGGCCAGGGTGGTTGCCGCGGCGGAGACAACGGTTGCGCGGGGAAGAACTCGTGCCAAGGACGCGGTGGTTGCGCAGTTCCGGTCAAGGGCTGAGCCGGCGAGCGAGTCGCGCGTGAGCGCAGCGGCGCGAAAGCGTGTGGCGATGCGCGCCGCAGCGCGCGGTTTCGCGTTCCCCGCGCTCGGGTTCGGCGTCGGGTTGCGCACGCTGCACTTCGAGCACGTGCTGCGGCGCGAGCCCGATGTCGACTGGTTCGAGATCATCTCGGAGAACTTCATGGCGACCGGCGGGCGACCGCTGGAGGTGCTCGAGCAGGTCGCGCAGCGCTATCCGATCGTGATGCACGGTGTGTCGCTTTCGATCGGCAGCACGGATCCGCTCGACCGCGCGTACCTGCGCGAGCTGAAGGCGCTGGCGGAACGCATCGATGCCGTGTGGCTCGGAGACCACGTGTGCTGGACCGGCGTCGCGGGACGCAACACGCACGAGCTCCTGCCGCTCGTGACCACCGAATCCACGCTGCGCCACGTGGTGCAGCGCATCCGCGTCGTGCAGGACATCCTCGAACGTCCGCTGGTCCTGGAGAATCCCTCGACCTACGCCACGTTCGCGCGCTCCACCATGCGTGAGTCCGAGTTCCTCGGACGCATGGCCGAAGAAGGCGACTGCGCGCTGTTGCTCGACGTCAACAACGTCTACGTCAGCGCTCGCAACCACGGCTGGGATCCCGAGCAGTACTTGAGCGAGATCCCGCTCGAGCGTGTGGCGCAGATCCACATCGCGGGGCACACCGACCACGGCTCGCACTGCATCGACACGCACATCGGGCCGGTGCCGAAGCCCGTGTGGCGCCTGTACGAGGGCGTGATCCGCCGCTCCGGGCCGCGCGCGACGCTGATCGAATGGGACGAGCGCATTCCGAGTTTCGCACGCGTGCACGCCGAGGCGCTCGAAGCGCGCAAGCGCACGGCGGCGATCACGGGAGCGCGCCGATGAACCGCGGACTGCGCTCGTTCGAGCTGTGGATGCTGCGCGAGATCGAGCGTCCGCTCGACGCGCGGCGGCTGCCCCGCGCGCGGCGTGCGCGCATCGAGCGCGAGGTCCTGCCGTCGGCGACCTTGGGCGCCGTCGAGCGGCTCGCGCTGTATTCGGAGCTCGTCCATGCTCGGCTCGTCGAGTGCCTGCGGGGCGACTTCCCCGCCACCCAGCGAGCCCTCGGCGCCGCGCGCTTCGAACAGCTCGCCAGTCGCTTTCTCGAGCGTCACCCCTCGCGCCATTTCAGCCTGAACCAGCTCGGTGCGGCATTCCCGGCGTTCCTCGCGCGCGTCCGCTGCCGCGGCGCGCTGGTCGACCTGGCTCGGCTGGAGCGCACGGTGCAAGACGTGTTCGACGCACCGCGCGACGACGTGCTGCGACTCGAATCCCTGCGCGCGTGGCCTCCCGAGCGTTGGGGCTCGCTGAAGCTGCGGCCGATCCGCGCGCTGAGAATCGTGCGCGCCGCGAGCAACGCAAACACCTACCTGCAGGCCTTTCACGACGGTCGCCGCGCGAGCCTCGCGCGACGAACGACGCACACGCTGGTCTGGAGGAGCGAGTTCGTCGTGTGGCGGCGCGAGCTGAGCCAGCGCGAGCACGCATTGCTCGCGCGTGTGGTCGCGGGTGAGAGCCTGGCGGCTTGCCTGCGCGACGTCCCGATGCGCGGCTCATCCGCGGTGCGAGCGTGGTTCGAGACCTGGGCCCGCGATGGCCTGTTTCGCGCGCTGGAGAGCTGAAGGCTCGCGAAAGCGAGGGTTCGAGCCCTCCGTCGTGTCGTGCGCGCCGTCGCTCGGAGGGTGCCGGACGTCGAGGCCATGATTGATCACTGACCTGCGCGAGCGGTCCTCGTGCGTCCATGGAGCGCTCCGCTGCCTCTCGAGCGGGCTCGGCACGAGCGTCGAACGCGTGACCCAAAGGAACGGGGCCCGGAACACTTGGTTCCGAGCCCCGTGATCCGCGCGCGAGCGCGAGCGTCAGCCGTCCTTGGGCTTCTCGTCGTCGGGCTTCTTCTCGTCGGGCTTCTTCTCGTCGGGCTTCTTCTCGTCGGGCTTCTTCTCGTCGGGCTTCTTCTCG
>JADYYP010000072.1 GCA_020853575.1 Planctomycetota bacterium | reverse complement strand
ATCATCGACCCGCGCATCAGTCGCACCTCGCGCGATGCGACGTCGCCGAGCGCGTCCACGAGCGCGTTGGGAGCTTCTTTCGCCGTGTTCGCGATGATCGCCGCGATCTCAGCACGCAACTCCTGGTACTGCGCGGCGCGGTACTGCCCAAGCGGCTTCGTGCCATCCTTCGCCGCGTTCAGTGCGGACGCGATCTCGCCTTCCATCGCGCGCAAGATCGGCAGCACGTCACGGCGGAACACGCGCAGTTCGATCGCGTGAAGCTGGACGCGCGCGCGGATCATGTCGCGGAGGAGTTGAGCGTTGACGCTAAGTTTGCTCATGCCGCGCTATCGCCGCGTTCGCCGCCCACTGGCACGTCTCCAGATGGTCCAGCGCCTTGTCAAGCTCGACCGACCTCGGACACGCGCGCAGCAGCACGCGAGCAAGCTCATGGACTGCATTCATCACCAGCCCATGCCGCTCCGGTGAGTCTCCGCACGGCGCGTGTCGCTCGTACCGCAGACGCAGCGCTCGCAGCTCGTCGTCGGTTGGGACGTACTCGGTCACTTGATCGTATCCGCCGAGTTCGACGCGCCGCCAAGCGCTACCCCGGTCTTGGCCGGACCCATGCCGCCGTCGGCAGTGTTGTTGAACGGACTGACAGTCGGCTCTGCCACGAAGCCTTCCGCCTCCTCGTGCCGGATGCGCTCAAGCTCGCCGTCCTCGTCGACCCACGACTTGCCCGTCATCTCGCACGCCGTCCGACGCGACCAGACCTGATTCTGCACCAGCGCGGTCGCGGCTTGCGCCATCTCCGCAGCGTTGCGGCGCACGACTGGCGGGAACTGCGGGCTGAACCCGGTGTCACGCCCGGTCAGCGCCGACACGATCCGGCAGATGTCGTAGGAGAACGATTCCTGGTGGTCCAAGATGTTGCGCACCGTCGGCGACTCGACCACGAGCGCACTCGCATAGTTCGCGTTCGCAGCGTCCGCCGACACAAGGTATTCCGGCAACCCGACGCCGGCCGCGATCCCGAGCAAGATCAGTCGCGCGTCGTCCGCAGCTCCAGCCGCGTCGATGTTCAGCGACGGCATCTTCCATTCCGCCGATTCCGAGTCGATCGCGATCGTGCCCGGCTTCGGCAGCGTCGACAGCCGCGACCGCTCCGCGCTCAGTTGCGCGCTCGATCCCTTGATCGTCCGCACGACAGGGATGCGGCATCGGATCATGTTCAGCCAGTGCCGGTTCTCGACGAACAGCGTCCAGTACCGCAGCATCTGGAGCACCGGCAGCAAAATCGGAATGCCGCGCGGGATGTTGCCGATGCTCCCGATCCGGTGGTGGATCACGTCGTCGGCGGACAGCATCAAGTCGTTGCCACCCGGCCCGCCGCTGATGCGATACCCGACCACCGACTCGACGTCCTGGTCGTTGTAGTAGATCTCGCGGATGCGGTCAGGCTCGACGAATCGGAAGCTCGTCGCGCGCTGTCCGGGCTTGCGCCGCAGCGGGTACAGGACAGTCAAGCCCTCGCCGAGCGTGAACACAGAACGGATCATGTTCCGAATGCGCTGCTGAAACCGCGTCACGCGCTCGATCTCGTTCCACTCCATCTGAACGCGCGACGACTTCTTCGACTTCGCTTCGGGCGGCGTCCAGTTGATCGTGACGCCCTCGCCGATCGTCAGCATCGTGTACGCATTGATAACCGACTTCGCCAACGGATGCGTCAGGTACAGCGACGTGCACGCCTGTTGCACGCGCGTCAGGTTCACCGACCCGAGCGACACGACCGTCTGCGATCCGGCACCAGACCACGCCGCCGCGTCCATCTGGTACTTGACCAGCTCTGACCCCGAGCCGACCGGGACCATACCGGTGCGCGGGTCGAAGATGATCTTCTCGCGCATCCGCTCCTTGATCGACGCAGGCGCGAACTTCTCGAAGTTGGGATTGAACGAGAGGTAATAACCTCGGTTCTCGATCACGTCCTCGCGCCGCGCGAACAGCGATTGAAGCTCGCCGTACTCGCGCAGCTTCGCATCGTTCATCGCAACGTCGTTCATCCAGTCGATGACAGGACGAGAGTCGATCGCGTCTGGACTGGCCTTCGCCTTCTTCGTACCCATCAGAAGTTCTTCCAGTCCTCGGCGGTGTCGCCGAACGATGCGGGCAACGACCACGACTCGTCCCGCTTCTCATCGCCGCCGAACGCCGCCAACAGTTCAGGATCAGCTTCGAAGCGCGGCCCACCGTGCTCGACCACGCGCGACGCAGCAGCTTCGAGATACAGCGCCGCGAACGCGAGGTGGTCGTCGCCCATCTTCGCAACGCGACGCTCGTGCAGCCCCTTGCGCGTCCGCTGTAGAACCACGTTCACCGCGCGCCAATGCCGCGACAGCTTCGGCACGAGCGGCCCGTCGAACACCTCGACCGAGCCGCCGCGAATCCGGTTCAGTAGCAGGTCAACCGCCGCGACGTGCGCGATCTGGACGACCTGCGTCTTGTGGTCCCATGCATACGTCTGCGCCATGCCTTCCGGGTGATACCCACGGAACGCCACGCCTGGCCACCGCGCACACCACTCCTCGGACGCGCGTCGCTCCGGGTTCTGGTCGCACACCGCCGACACGATCCGCTCCGCGCGCATCAGGTTGTCGATCTCGTGCCACCCGCTCAGGTGGTACGCGCCGACCACGACCAGTTTGCCGCCGAGCATGTACCCGGTCAGGCAGTCCATGTACTTGCCCTGGTCCACACCGAGGCACAGCCCGGCCTCGCGCGGGCGCGCGTGGACGACGCACGCCTTGACCATCTCCTCCGTGATCTCCTCACCCTCGCCGATGAACGGCTCGCCAAGCGACTGATTCACGAACTCGCGCATCTTGTCCGGGTTCGGATCGTGATGCGCCTTGAAGAACTGCTGAACCAGCGCAACCACCGGCTTCGTCGACGAGCACAACTGATTGATCGCGTAACCGCTCACCGACCGCTCGGGATACTGCGCGACCCACTTGCCCGCAGCGACCGCGCTCAACCGCTCGGCCTCAGTCCACTTCTTGCCGCAGCCCGGACACTTCACGCGCGCCGTCTTGGCGACAGCCTCGATGTTCTCTGGCTCTGGAATCGCCGGGTGGTTCTTCCACGTCACGCAGTCCCACGACTCGAACGGGCCTTCGCACGCCAGCGGCCCAGTCCACTCGCAGTGGTGGCAACTCACGATCCACCGCTTCTGGTCCGACTCCTGGTAGTCCGCATCGACACCGTTCGCCGGTTGCGTCGGCGTCGAGATATCCATGCGGCACGGGTTCAAATGCCCGTCGAGTCGGTGGTCAACCGCATCCACCGCAGCCGGTACGCAGCGGTCGCGCTCGTCGACCACGACCAGCCCGACCGGCACCGAGTACAACGCCGATCGAGAGTTCGAGCCTTCGAAGTACAGCGCCGTGTCCATGCTGCGCTTGACGTCCACCGAGTTGACGTCGGTGAACATCTCCTTCAGGTACGGACTCGAGTCGAGCAGTTCCGAAAACCGCGCCTTCGAATGCCGCTTCGCGTCGTCGTCCGTCGGCAGCACCATCATCGCCGCGACGCCGAAATCCACCGAGTGCGCCAATCGGTTCTGCGCTAGCTCGGTGAACCCCATCTGCGCGGCCTTCTTCACGACAATCCGTCGCGAGAAATCGTCGTGGATCGCCTTCAAGTACTCGCGACCGACGAAGCTCCACGGCTGACGGTGGATCATCCGTCGCCGCTCGGCCCATAGCGAGGGCATGACGTGCTCGCGCCCGCGCTCGGTCGCAGTCGTCACACTGCCGCCTTCTTGCGAACGCCGAACTTCTCGTCCAGCGCCGCACGCAACGTCTCGTATTCGTCCTTCGTCATCAGGTCCGTGTTCAGCACGGCACCGCTTCCGCCGACGACCTGGACCACGACCTGCTTCCGGTCGGCATCCCACGAGAAACGCATGTTTCGACCAGTACGAATCGGCGTCATGCGCTGCGTCCAGCGATCCAGATCGTGTAGGGCGCAGCCGTCGAGCCCGATGCGTTCGTCAGCGTCAGCGTGTCCGCCGATCCGCCAGTCACCGCGTACCCGCCGCCGTCGTAGTACGAGCTGTAGATGTGGAACCCACCCGGCTTCAGCAGGATGTAGTCCGCCGTGTTGCCAAAAAGCGTCGACAGCGGGTTCGATCCCGCACCGACTTGGATGTCCACGCCAGCAACAGTCGCATCGTTCGAGATCGCAATCGCCACGATCTCGGCCATCGTGATCGTCTGACCAAGGCCGTCCGTCAGCGCGCCGGCCAGGTCGAACGCCGCCGTGCCCGACGCCGAAATCGTGTCCGACTTCGAATACACCCGGTCGAACTGACCGTGCGCCGTACCCGTCGAGAACGTCTTGCTGATGTCGAACGACTCGATCGCTTGCGGCGTCGAAAGTCGCGTCGTCGCCGTATCCCGAAGGATCGCCGACAGAATCACCGTCATCGTCGCACTTGCTTCACGAGCCATCGTCTGGGGTCTCCATCTTCGCCGTCAGATCCAACAGGAGCGCACGCTCCGTCGGCTTCAGCCGCTTCAACCGCTCCGCATCCATCGGGAGCGCACCGTTTTGGTACGTCGCGCGCAGCACATACTGCTCGCTCTGAATCTTGTGCCTCTGGACGCGCTTTGGCATCGCCGACTTCAGCGAGATCGCCAACGCAATGGCGTCCAGCTTGATCTTCGCCTGCGTCCCCGCGTCCTTCACGATCCCGGCCAACTCGCGCCCAAGCAGAGCATCATCCAGCCCCGCCTCGGCCATCGCCGCCAGGATGTTCTTGCGCGATATCTCGCCTTGTTCCTCGATGTCATCTTCCATCATCGCAGCACCCTCGCCCGCATGGACGTCGCCCGCCCGCCCGACATCCGCAGCGCCTGGACCATCTCAAGCGCACGCTGCCGCACGTCCTGCGGCGTCCGCGTCTCCACGCCGTTTTGGTCCACGAACCGATCCGTACACAACTGCTTCAACGTTTCCATCGCAGCCGGTGGCGGAACCTTCCCACGCTTGAGCGCGCTCCTCAACTGCCGCGACAACGCCGCAAACAGCGTGTATGCGAACCCACAGTCCGAAGCGTCACCGTCATCCGATCGGATCAGATGCAGCTTCCGCTTCGCGCATGTCCGAAACTCGATGTGCGTCACGACACGTCATCCTCATCGAGCCCAGTCGGAGGCGTCGTATGGAACGCCTGGAACCCGTCCGATCCCGACCCGCGCCTCTGGCAGTTCCTGAATCGCCAGTTCGTCACCGTCGCAGACCCGATGTACGCCGCCGCGTCCTGTCCACCGGTCCACGACGCTGCCGCGACCGTCGAGTGAGCTCGCACGTTGTTCAAGTCCAGTGTGTCCGTGTTCGTCGTGTCCGCACGCAGCAGCCGGCCGTACGCCTCGACGTGCCGCACCGCATCCATCGACACCCGCGTCGCCTTGCGCGTGTACAGCAGCGCTCCGCCCGTGCCGACCTTGCAGTTGTCGTGGCTCTTGATGTTCACCAGCTCGAAGTTCGTCACGCCCGTACCAGTCGCGTCGCCCGTCGACCCGACCGCGCAGAACACGCCAACGTCCGTCTCCGTGAACGATGCCACGCTCATGTTCTCGAACTCGGCGTGCCGTCCGCCCTCGACCTGGAACCCACGCGACGCAAGGATCGTCTCGTAATACCCGCCGTCAATGCGGACGTGGTGCACGCTGTTGCTGGTGTTGAACGCCCGCAGCACGAACGCCAGCTTCGCCGATGCGCTGCCGAGCCCGAACGCATACCCGCCGCGAATCAGCGCGTGCGTACAGTCGTTGAACGTATACACCGAGTCGCACAGCCGCTCGTCGATCCACCGCTCGCCAGTCATCGGGTTGTCGATCCGCACGCTGTAGCAGTTGCGCGCGTCGTAGATCGACAGCCCCCGATTCGGCATCACATGGCAGTCCGCGATCGTCGGCGAGTTACACCCGTCCAACCGGAACAGCTTCATGCTCGTCGTGTACGTCGTCGGGTCGATCTGGTCGTCCACGATCAGGTCACGGATCAACAGCTCATCTGCCGCGTTGCCACGAATCACGTATTGCGCGTTCGTGAACTGCGTAAGCTCAACCCGCCCGCCCATGATCCGCACGCCGTCGCCCGTCACCTCGAACAACTGCCCCGTGCTCGTCGTCGCGCTCGTCGGCCGCAGCGTCGCCCCATACGCCTCGATCACCGAGTCGTCCGCCGCAATGTCGATCGGCGTCGCGCACGTCAGCACACCAGGCAGCAGCGCCACCCGCTTCGATGCCGCAAGCGCTGCCTCGATCGCCAACGACGCGTCACCGCCATAGCTGCTCGCGTTGTAGTTCCCGGTGTGCGTCGTCCCGTTGCCGACCGTCACCGTCCCATTGCTCGGCCCCTGCGGACCTACCACGCCCACCGTCAGCGTCTGAACAGTCACCTCGTCACCTCCGGCCGACACACCGCCACACCCTCGACCACTCGGTACACCGTCCCGCTACCGCTCACGACCTCAACGTCGTACACATAGTCCCCGCCAGCCACGCTCTGCGTGTTCGCCGCAGGTCCCCGAATCTGAATCGTCCCCAATGCCCCACCCAACACCATGAACCCGTTCCCCCCTCCGCCCGTCGTCTCCGCCGTCAACACCGTCTGCCCGTCCGACTCCGCGTACCACCGCCGCACGTCCATCGCCCCCGTGTACCCGGTCAGGTCCACAGGCGTCCCATCCGCCGTCCACGTCAGGTCCACCTGGAAGTCCGCACCCTGCTCGATCACGAGGTTCCATCGGGCGGCGGTCATGCCCACCTCCGCGTATGCTCCACAGCCCGCTCCACCGCCTCAGCCGACAACCCGTCAGCCTCGCAGATCGACACCCGTTCCTCGACCAACCCGTCCACATACTCCCGATGCCACCCACGATGCGCCGCCGGCTCGCAGCACCCAATCACGCCGCACACCTCAGCGCCGCCAGGAAGATGCGTCATCGCGTACTCGAAATACCGATCGAACCACCGTCGATCCGACTCCTCGTCGTCAAAACGCAACAGCTTCCAGCCGTCGTAGTACTTCCCCACCTCACGATCGCCAGGCACCACGTCAAACAACGCCGCCCGTCGATCTGCTCGTTCCATGTGCCAGCGTGGGTATCTCACTCCCTCACCCTCCGCTCCCCATCCGCCGCCGCTGGGACCCACTCCCCACACCAATCCGACCCACCCACCACCGGCCACGAAGCCCCACCACGCCCGTCCGGTCGCGGCGGCAACACCCGACAAGCACCACGCTCCGACCCCGGAGCACCGCCGAACCAGCGGCATGACGCGCAATTGCGGTCAGACATGCGATTCTCCCGCACTGGGTACATATGCCGGATGGGTGCCCCCACTCCTCCCGCCCCCGCGCGCCGATTCACCCGAGCGCGTCGCCCCTGCTCCCGCCATATGTGTGAGGCTGCTAGGCCCGGGCCTGCTACGGCCCGCCCTAGGCCCGGGCTCAGGTGTGGCGCAGGTATGGCGGACGGATGCGCACGCGCGCGAACCCCGCACCCCGTTGCGACCCATTGGGGCGCGTAGGTGCGCTGTCATCATAGACTTACGCGCATAACGTCCACACAACGGAACCGACATTATCGGACCTAACGCACGCAATGGTCCGTAACCGCGCTGGCGAGCGTGGGTTAGAGCGTCACCTATAGGTAGCAGTTCGGGCATGGACAGAGCCCAATGGGTGGGTAGGAGGGGAGCCCCCGGCGCGGCCCCCGCGCGTGCGTTCCTGCTCGTCTTGCGGGGGTGGAGGGTACCAAGCTGCCGCGCGTTGTTGAACAGTAGTTCAATGCAATTGAACACACGTTCCATTCCGCATTAAGGAAGGCGCGGATCTATTTTCAGCCGTTCCGCAAAACGGACTTGACAAGCCATCGCTTGTACCTGGACCGGCAACGAAGGCAGGTCTTTCGCTTGGGGTTGGAGTGCCAGCGCGAGCAGGCTGTGCACTTTTTGCGGCAGGAGCGCACCATCACTGCCTCGCCAATGAGTGGGCAGCGAGGGCCACAAGGGCGATGCTGACCAGGGCCAGGGATGCTGCGAGTGCGGCGAGGATGGTGTCGCGTAGGGTTGTGTTCGGTGTGTGTTCGGTCATGGGGTCTCCTGTCGTTGGGGATATGTCCATATTCGGTCCATATTCGCGCGAATATAGACACGCCATAAATCGAGTCGTGACAGTTAGTTAATGGGCCTCATGTCTATATTCGGAGTATTCGGAGTCACTTGTGGCGCTCTGCACTATTAGACCCCCCCCCCCCCCTCTAATGCATTTGCACCCAATAATATAGCGAATATAGACAATACCTATAAGGTGTTACAGTTAAGAGGGTTAGGAGACGTGGTTTTCACAAATGAAAACCAACGAATATAGACGCGCCCGCACCTCACTGGGAAGAATCCACCATAACGAGCCTCGCCTGCCTCCGCGACCCCACGCCTTCGACCTCGATGCGGTACTGCCCGACGATGCGCTTGTTGAGCCGGTTCAGGGTGCGGCCGAACGCGATCTTGCGCCCATGCTCGGTGGTGGCCTTGGACGGGTAGAGGGCTTGATCGGTCGCGATGGCGTACAGGTTCGCGGAGTCGACCCAGATCAGCCCGAGTTGCCGCGCCCAGATCGTGACGAACTCGGTGTCCTGGCACGACGAGTCGTCGACCTCGCCACGCCACTCCAGCATGTTGGTCAACCAATCCGTGTACCCGGCCGCCTGGAGGATGCCACCCACGACAGCAGTCCACCGCTCGAACCCACCGAACCCCGCACTATGCCGCGGCCGGCCACTGGCCCGCCAATGCTCGACCAGGCCCAGCAGAGCCGCCAGGACGCGCTCACGGGCCTCGTGGACGTACGCGAGCAGGTCCGGGTGGCGGAAGTCGGTGCGCGTCTCAGGCGAGCCCGTAGCGGGCAGCAGACGCACAGGGACGATGCGCTTGGCAATCTCGGGGCTGGCGTGGACGTTGTTGCCGGTGCCGACGACGGTGAGGGCGTTGGGGATCGTGGGTGCGTGGGACGAGCCGAGGGGGCGGCCCTGGTACTCGCTGGAGGTCAGCAGGGACGCGAGGGATGGGGAGTCGACGAACTCGGAGAGGTTGTCAAGGTGGAGCAGACCTTGACCGCGCAGGAGGACCGACAGGATGCGCTTCTCGCGCTCCTCCTCGCGGTCGCCGAGCTGCATGGCGGGCGTGCGGCGGCCGGTGATGGAGACGCCTAGGACGATCTCGGCAAGCTTGGTTTTGCCCGTGCGCTCCATCGGGGAGCCGATCAGGTGCATGGGGACAGGCTCGTCGAGCGCGGGGCGCAGGATTGGGGTCAGCATCAGGCCGAGGAAGTTGTCGCGGTCGGCACGGGCCTGGAACGGGAAGTCGGCGATCAGGTCATCGAGCACGGCGCGGGCGGTGTCGAGCGGCAGCGGGACGGGGACCGACGCGCAGGTGAGGTAGACACCGGACGACTGGTTCCAGCCGGGGCGAGCGGGCATGAAGTCTGTGCCCACGACGACGGGATGCGCGGCAAGGTGCTTGAGGTCGCGCACGGTGCCGTGGAGTGCGCCGTGCTCGAGCACGAGCTGCGCGAGGTCGCGGGAGCAGGTGCGGAAGGTGATCTGCGGCTCGCCGTCGGGGTTGGGTTTGGAACCGATCAGCCGCACCGACGCATCGACGATGGAGCGCATCCGGTGCGTCTGGATAGGCGCGAACGCGCCGTCATGGATCTCGCCGAGCACGGCGGCCCGACGGTAGATCGTGTCCGGGTCGATCGCGGCGAGGACGTCGGTAGCGAACCGATCGGTACCCTGCTCGACGTATTCGCCTCCGGGCATGACATGCGCACCGGGCACGAGCGCGTCGGTGCGGGTGCGGGGGGTGGGTGGGGCGGTGGTCGGTGCGGGGACACCCCGTGGGGTGCGCGCCCCTGCCTTGAGGCCAGACGCGATCGTGCTGGTAGCCTCGCGCTCGGACAGGCCGGCGAGCATGGCGGCCGACAGCAGCTCGGACTGGACCGTCGCGGCATCGAGCACGCCGCCGGCAACGAGCTGTCCGGTGTTGAACGCGGCGCGGTTGAGGCTGTCGTTGCGCGAGCCCTCGGGCGCGGTGCGGACGCGGTGGACCTCGGACGCGAGAGCCTTGGCGGCATAGCCGGTGCCGGTGGGGCGCGGTGGGGCAGCGGGGGCCGGCTGCTCGGGCCACACGCCGGGGGCGCCGGTGGAGACGAACCGATAGGCAGACCGAGCAGTGGGGTGGATACTCGGCGGCACCACGACTTGCCCGCCCTCGCCACGCGTGTCGACGTGGGGGGCGAGGCGCGATGCGGTGTTGCCAGGACACGGCGTCGGCGCGCGGTAGTAGTAGTGCCGGCCACCGGTCGGGGTGGCAACGACGAGGCCGGTCGGTGGGGGCGTGTAGCTGCCGCCACCGCTGCGCGGTTGGTCATCGTCGATGACCACGATGCCAGATCGCGAGCCGGTGCGCAGGCCGAGGTTGAACCCGGCGTCGACCCACTCACGGACCTGCTCCTCGTCGACGGGCGGCAGCGACTGCCATGCGTCGAGGACGGGGATCTTACCCCGCAGGGGGATCGTCCACGGGCCGAGGCCGAGGGCGAACAGGGTGGAGATGTCGTCGGTCACGAGCGCCCCCGATCGGGAATGATGGTCGATGCCTACGCCCACAGGCGCAGGTGGTGAACGGCTTGAAGGTGTGCCCACCGGGCGGGCGCTTGGAGGTCATGTGGCACTCAGCGCCCGCTCGACGTCATCGACAGAACGGGCGAGGACGTAGATGCCGCCGTACTTCTCGATCATGGCTTGCCATCGGCGCTGCTCAGGCGACTGCCGCCCGGCAGCGGTCTTGCATTCGATCTCGATGCGCCGACCGCTCGGCGCGAGGATGCCCGAGATGTCCGCCTGCCCCTTGACACCCGCGCGCACGACGCGGCCTGATTGGTCGCGGGCGACGAGGACATTGCTTCTCCAGATGCGGAGCCCTGGACGGGAGCCGAAGGTCAGGAGGATGTTGGCTAGGAGGTCGGATTCAGACATCAACAGTCTCCGTCCTACAACACCGATCGCACCGAAGCACCCGCCTCGGGCCGTACTCGCGCCACGTCGGCTCATGCTCGCGGCACTGATACTCTTGCGCCTCGATCTCAGGGAAGCGCGGGAACGCGCCGAACTTGTTGCGATACCGCACGCGCGCCCACCCGATCGCATACCACCGACGCGACGCCTCGATTACAAGCTCGCGGTAGAACTCGGCCTTGGCTTCGCGCGACTTGAACTCGGTGAGTTCGCCGTCGTTCTCAACACCCGGCACGCGCACCAACTCGCTCGGCTCCGGCACGGCACCGCACGCCGGACAGGCGAGCAGCGATGCGTCGTAGATCGCGAAGCACTCCTTGCACTGCCGCGTCGGGCTCGCTGGTGGCTTCTTCGGCTTGCCTTCAAGGCTCCACTCGATCGGGTCGGTGACCAGGCCGTGCTCGTGGTGGTTGCCGGCGTGGTCGAGGACGACGACGGGGCCGGGCGGGCGCATGATGCGGCCGATCTGCTGCCGGTGCATCGCGAGGCTCTTGGTCGGCCGCGCTTGGATCGCGCATTGGAGGGCGGGGAGGTCGAAGCCCTCAGACACGATCGAGCACGACGACATCAGCGTCACCTCACCAGACCGCAGCGCGGCGATGACCCTCGCCCGCTCCTCACGCGGCATCGTCCCATCCAGATGCGCGGCGCTCACACCGCGCGCTTGAAACGCGGCTACGATCTGACGCGAGTGGTCGATCGAGCACGCGAACGCAACCGTGCGCATGCCGTTGGCACGCTCGAACCATGTCTCGGTGATGCTTCCGACGAGCGGCGACACGCGCTCAACGAGTTCCGGCAACGAGTAGTCACCCGCGCGCATGTGGATGCCTTTGAGGTCGACCGGCGGCGCGAACACACGCGGCGCGACGAGGAAGCCTTGCTCGACGAGCGTTGCGGTCGTCACCGGCTCGACGAGGCAACCGAACACGTCGCCGAGGCCCTTGCCGTCGAGACGTAGCGGAGTCGCAGTGCAGCCGATCAGGATTGAGTCCTTGTAGCGGTCGAGCACATCGCGGTACTGCGTGGCGACGGCATGGTGCGCCTCGTCCACGATCACGAGCGAGGCGGGCCAGTGCTTCCGGCGTGCGAGGCTTTGGATGCTCGCCACTTGTACCGCAAGGCTTCGCTCCTCGTCGTGCCCAGCGATGATGCGGCCAGCGCGGACACCGTGCTGCGCTAGCCGCTCGTGCGCTTGGTCGACCAGCTCGCGCCGATGGACGAGGAACAGGCAGCGGCCACCGCGCTCGGTGTGCGCGCGGATGACTTCGGACGCGATCGTCGTCTTGCCCGCGCCGGTCCCGACTACCAGGCACGGTCTATCTCGATGCCGCTCGCGCAGCATCTCGACAGCACGGACCTGGTAGTCGCGGAGTTGGTGGGTCACTTGTACTTGATCCTGCCGATGCGACGGCACTCATCGCACTGCCTGAACTTCCACCGCCCACGTCCGCGCGGCTCACCGCATCGGACGCAGCCACGCTTGCGCTGCTTGCGGCGGCTCGGAGCGCCGTGGACGCGACCACACTCGCAGCGGGATGGGTGGAAGGTGTGTCTCATTTGGCGAAGTCCAGAAAAGGCGTCTCACTGCTTCTTTCGATGCTTTCCAGATTGAGTCTTGCCTGCTTGAAGTAGGACGCCTTCAGTTCGATACCGATCCCGCGCCGACCATTCAGTACCGCACCGTAGACCTCCGACCCAACGCCGAGGAACGGCGTCAGCACCGTCTCGCCTGGATTGCTCCACAGGATCACAGCGCGTTCAATCACGTCGAGTTGGAGCGGGTGGACGTGCTTCTCGTCGTCCGGTTCCTTGCTGTCGATGTAAGGCAGTACACGACCGATTCGAATGTCGTCCCAAAATGCGGATGCGTACTGCCTCCAGATCCAATGCGAAAAACGGTTTTCGATTTGGTTTCCCTTCCAACCCTTGTAGCGAAGCAGATCGGCCGGCATCTGGCGCTCGCCTGCGTAGCTCAGGAGTCCGTTAGGGTGAGTGATCGGAACTGGGTTGGTGCCGCGCTTCCTGAACATGAGCAGGTAGTCGGCAGCGGCAAGCGAGCACTTCGAAGCATCTTCGACGACGGTTTTGTGCGCGAGGTTCTTCGCCATCGTGCGATTGCGGACGGCGAGCGGCTCCTTCCAGACGTGATAGCGCGCGACGTAGTTGAACCCGAGTCGTTCATGGAGCCGGATGATGTCACCGGGGAAGTCGACCATGTGGTCGCATCCAGTGTTACCGCTCGGCACGTCCATACAGTGAACGCCGGTCATGCGACCTGGCATCGTCACGCGCTCGAGTTCGCGCACGACGTACTCGTAGTGCTTGAAGAACTCGGCGTAATCGCGCGAGTTCGACAGGTCGCGTTCGTTGCTGCTGTAGTGATATAGACCACCGAACGGCGGCGAGTAGAGCGAAAGGTGGATCTTCTCGTCAGGTAGATCCTTCATTACCTCAACGCAATCACCGTTATAGATCGCGAAGCGGTCTGTCAGAACTTGATCTGTTACAGCCACGATGGAGCCTCCGTTTTCGTGTTGAAAGTGCGCGACGTGCTAATTTGAAGTGCGTTATTCATGCTCGTCACAAGCCGCTCGAACATCTGGTCTGCTGCGGTAGCCTTTCGTTGAAGGTTCGCCATGACCGCAGACTCGCCTTTGCTCGCGACGACGTCGACGGTGACCGGCCTCTTTTGACCGAAGCGCCAGCAACGCCGAACGCTTTGGTAGTACTGCTCGTACGAGTGCGACGGAAAAAACGTCATGTGCGCGCAGTGCTGAAGGTTCAACCCGAATCCGGCGCACATCGGCTTCGTGATCAGCCGCTTCGCCTCGCCCGAGAGGAAGGCCATCAACTTCTCTTCCTTCTCGTCGTCCGATTGCGAGCCGCACACCTGGACCGCGTCCGGAACAAGCTTTTCAAGCAGGTCGCCTTCGTCGTTCAGGTAGCACCACAGGATCGACGAATCGTGCAACTTCGCAAGGTCCGAGGCCATCCCGCAACGCTCATCGATTGTGCGGCGTCGTTCCTCGCGCTGCTCCCATAGCCCCTTTGATGGCAGGTCGAACAGCATCCCATCGCGCGGGCGGCACGGTGCGACGATGTGCTCTCGTTCGATGAGAGTCGGAAGCTGAAATGGGCCGTTGTTGAAGCCAAGATCAGACGGTTTGCGAACAGCTCGCGCCCACGAACACACCCACTGCCAAAATGGCATTTCAGCGTGCCACTTGAAACGCCACTTAGGAACTTCGCCACCAGTCTGCGCGTACTTGCGTCTGGTGTCGCTCGTTGGGTTCGTGTCGTTCTTGAAGAACCGCCCGAGCATGTCCATGAAACCAAGCTCGCCTAGTGCTTCTGATGACGTGCCTAGCTCGATGTAGTCATTCGGGGCTGCGGTTGCGGTACAGAGCAAGCGATAGCTCATCTTCCGCATGAACTCGGTGATTGCAGCTTTCGTCGCGCCGTCGTAGTTCTTCAAGATCGACGATTCGTCACACACGCACCCGACAAAGTCTGTCGGATTGAACAGGTGAAGTCGCTCGTAGTTCGTGACGATGAGTTGTGCTGGCAAAGAACCGTCGCGTGACCGCGCGGCCTCGATCCCAAACTTCTCAGCCTCGCGCACAGTCTGCGCCCCAACCGCGAGCGGAGAAAGGATGAGAATGCGACCACCTGTCTTACGCGCCACGTTCTCGGCCCACACGAGCTGCATCAATGACTTGCCGAGTCCGCAATCTGCGAAAATCGCGCATCTACCCTTGCGAGTTGCCCAACGCACAAGATCGGCCTGAAACGGCATTAGGCAATCAGGAACGAACACAGGATCAAACCCGTGCATGTTCGACTCGTGTAGTTTCGATCGAACAAAACTTTCGTAATCCATCAATCCCTCCAATCAGACAGCGACGGGCAGCCCACGCCACCCGTCGCGTCGTAGTCCTCAAAACGGCGTATCCGTCCCCGGCAACGCACAACCAGCGGGCACGTTCTTCTCGTTCTGGATGCCGCACCAAGCGAAGTCTGCGGCTGACTTCGGATCGGCGACAAACACCTTCAGTTTCTCACGGTGGACGACTTCGCCGGTTGTCTTGTTGACGCCCTTGTACGTCTCGACGACGGTGTTCAACCACACGCGCTTGCCGACGAGTTCGAGCGGGTCAAAATCGCCCTTGAACGCACCGCCGAGCATCGCGACGAGCTTTTCCTTGCCGATCGCCCATCCAGGGCCTTCGAGCATGACGATCTCGTAGATGCGATCCTGTGACTTGTCGTTCGCCTGCGACGTGCGCACGAGTTCGAGCTTGAGCATCTGAGCGCCGGACTTCTGCGAGCGCGCCTGCTCGCACTTCACGATGTCCCAAAGGTCGATGCCGGGACGCATGGTGCGCGGGCCGAACGGTTCGGCGGGTTTGTCGGTGTCGATGTAGACCACGGATCAGGACTCCTTTGCT
>JADYYP010000071.1 GCA_020853575.1 Planctomycetota bacterium | reverse complement strand
GCTGACCCTGCGCGTCGGCCTTGTGCACCTGGTAGGGCAACATCAGGCCGAAGCCATTGGAGACCTCGACCAGGTTCATCTGAGACGCAGAGCCCTTCGATCCGCCGCTGCACGAAGCCAGGAGCGCCGCGGGGAAGAGCCACCAACAAGAACGAAGTTGTCGCTGCATCGAAGCCAGTGTCCACGAGAGCTGTGGGAACGAGCGTGCTCCCTGCGCGGTCACGGGTCGCGCCCGAGACTTGGCGGGGATGCACCGAAGACGGACGAGCGCCGAAGGAGGGAACCGAAAACCGAAGGAAGGCGCCGCCATGCCGCGCGCGGCGAGCGGGGGCTCACCACGGACAACGTCCTCGATCGGGGGATCGGATCCCGGAGAAATCCCCGCGGGGATTCGGCCAGGCTCGTCTGCGCTGGTTTTACTCTCGCAAGGCCAAGTTGCAACCGCTCCAGATGGGGATTCTTCGCGGTCCGCAGCGCGCTCGCTAGCCAGCACGCATCGAAGGACGCTTTCTTTCAGCTGCGTCGGGCTGGGCAGGGCGGCGCGCCGGTCGAGCGCGGCGCCAGCTCACCGACGCTTCCACGCTCGCCCCTCCCCGCGGCGCGCGGCGCCGCGAGAGCTGGAGCCGGAGGACGAGCGCTCCCCGCTACCCCGGCGCACGCACGCGGCGCCGCTCCGCGGAGGCTTCGCCAGCCGCGGGCGAAGGGCTACTCTGTGCCGATGACCCGCGACGCCGGTTCGGAGGACGCGCCGACCTCGATCTTCCACGCTGAGCGGATCGGCGCGAGCCTGGAGTCGTTGCTCGGGCCGGCCGCTGTCGCGCGTGAAATCGAGTTCGAGAACACGCTGCGCCCGCAGCGCTTCGAGGAGTTCGTCGGCCAGCGGCAGTCGGTCGAGAACCTGCGCGTCGCGATCCAGGCCGCTCGCGCGCGCGACGAAGCTCCCGACCACGTTCTGCTCTCGGGCCCGCCCGGCCTGGGCAAGACGAGTCTCGCCAAGTTGATCGCGATCGAGTTGGGCACGACGTTGCACTCGACCACCGGACCCGCGCTGGAACGCGCGCGCGACTTGGTCGGGATCCTGACGCAGCTCAAGCGCGGCGACGTGCTGTTCATCGACGAGATCCACCGCGTGCCTCCGGCGGTCGAGGAGTACCTCTACTCCGCGATGGAGGATTTCGCCGTCGACTTGACCCTGGATCAGGGACCGAACGCGCGCGTTCTGCCCTTGAAGCTCGAGCGCTTCGTGCTGGTCGGCGCGACCACGCGCGAGGGCTTGCTCTCCGCTCCGTTCCGCGGTCGCTTCGGATTGCTCGAGCGTTTGAGCCCCTACCCGAGCGAGGACCTGATCGCGATCCTGTTGCGCTCGTCGCGCATCCTGGGGCTCGCGTTGGACGACGAGGCTGCGCGCGTGATCGCCGAACGCAGCCGCGGAACGCCGCGCGTCGCCAATCGCTTCCTGCGCCGCGTGCGCGACTTGGTGCAGGTCGTCGGAGCCGACAGCGCCACGCAGCCGCACGCGCGCGAGGCTCTGCGACGCATGGGAGTGGACGAATTTGGGCTGGAGGAGCTCGACCGTCGCATCTTGAGCTGCTTGGCGCGCGGCGGCGTGCGGCCGATGGGCCTCAAGACCATCGCCGCGGCGGTCGGCGAAGCCGAGGACACCATCGAGGAAGTGTTCGAGCCGCACCTGTTGCGCTGCGGCTTCATCGAACGCACGAGCCGCGGACGCTTGATCACGCGAGCGGGTTGCCAGGCACTGGGGCTCGACCCGGAGAGTGTCGGTCTCGAGCGTGGTGGTGCAGCGCCGTGAACGGCAGAACGGTCCTGCTCGCGCTGTGCGTAGGCGCCTGTACCTTGCCCCCGCGCTCGAGCTCGACGCGCACCACGCAGGAGCGCACTGCGCTCGCCGGCCCTGGAACCTCGCGCGAGCCCCTCGATGCCGCAGCTCCGCGGCCCGCAACCCCTGTCCCCACCTTGCGGCGAGCGAGTGGTCCGGTTTCCGTGCGCCTGTCGCAATTCGAGTCGCGCGCGGAGCTCGAAGTGCGCGGCGCCGCGCGCGCACCGACGCGCATCGTGCGCCGCGGAGAGCAGGTCATCCAGGATGGCGGCGCGCCAGTGGATGCAGTCAAGCTGAATACGCGCACGACGATGTTGGAGATCGGCGAGCGGCGTTTCCGTGGCTCGCTCGAGATTCGCGCGCGCCGCGGTGCTCCGGGACTCGAAGTCACCAACGTCCTCGACCTCGAAGACTACGTCGCCGGAGTGGTCGCGCGCGAGGTGGTGCTGTGGACCTGCGAGCTCGAGTCCCTGCGTGCGCAGGCGATCGCCTCGCGCAGCTATGCCGTGGCCGCGCTGGACGAGCGCGGGCGCAAACGCAGCGACCCCTACCTGGTCTCCGATGTTCGCGACCAGGCATACGAGGGCGTGTTCGTGCCGCGCAACGCACGTGAACGCGAGTTGGTCGAAACGCTCTCGCGCGCGCTCGAGAGCACTCGCGGCATCGTCTTGCTCGAGGAGCGGCGCGTGGTCGACGCGCGCTTCCACGCCGCGTGCGGTGGAGCAACCGCGAATGCGCGCGACGTCTTCCCGGAAGCTCCGTTCGAGTGCCTGCGCTCCGTGACCTGCCCAGCGTGCTCGGGTCAACTCGCATCGGCTCGCGAAGCGCAGGCGTCGATCGCGTGGAAATGGACCGCCCCGCGCGACGCGCTCGAGCGCGTCGCGCGCGAGTGGAACATCGGCAACTCGCTGCAGCGCTTGCGAACCACGCGCACGGACGCCGCGGGGCGCTGGCTCGAGGTCGAGCTGAGCGGCGAGCGCGGGAGCGCACGCGGGAGCTTCGAGAAGCTGCGCCGCTCGCTCGGCGCGGACAAGTTGCCCTCCTCGCGCATCACGCGCACCTGGCCGCGCGAGGGAGAAACACTCGAGAACGGACTGTTGTTCGAAGGCCGCGGGCGCGGGCACGGCGTCGGTCTGTGCCAAGAAGCCGCGCGCGATTGCGCTCGCGCCGGGTGGAGCGCCGAGCGCATCTTGGCCCACTTCTACCCCGGCGCCGAGCTCGCCGACTTCCGCTGATGCAGCGCTACGGATTCGCGTTCGAAGTCGGGCACCGCTCGAGCACCTCGCGCGCGCGCAGCGGGTGTTTCCGCACGCCGCACGGCGCGGTGCAGACGCCCGCCTTCATGCCGGTCGGCACCAAGGCCACGGTCAAGGGCGTCACCTCGCGCGAGCTCGCGGAGTTGGGCACCACGATGCTGCTCGGCAACACCTATCACCTTCACCTGCGCCCCGGTGAAGAGCTGATCGCGGAGCTCGGCGGATTGCACCGCTTCATGCGCTGGGACGGGCCGATCCTGACCGACTCCGGTGGCTACCAAGTGTTCAGCCTCGAGGATCTGCGCAAACTCGACGACGACGGCGCGACGTTTCGCTCGGTGGTCGACGGCGCGACCATCCGATTCACTCCCGAGCGCGTGATCGAGATCGAAGCGCGACTCGGCGCGGACGTCGCGATGGCCTTCGACCATTGCCCCTCGCGGCCGTCCGATCGCGGCGCCGTGGAGCTCGCCACCGAACGCACGCACCGTTGGTTGGAGCGTTGTGTCCGCCGGCACCGTGAATTGGGCGGAGAAGAGCGCGGACAGGCCCTGTTCGGCATCGTCCAAGGCGGCGCCTTCGCGGACCTGCGCGAGCGCTCGGTCGATGCCGTGTGCTCGCACGATCTGGTCGGGTATGCGATCGGCGGTGTCAGCGTCGGCGAATCGCGCGAGGAGGTCGTGGCGGCGATCGAGGCCGCCTGTCCGCGCTTGCCAGCGGACCGACCGCGCTACTTGATGGGCGTGGGCACGCCGCGCGACTTCTTCGACGCCATCGAACGCGGCATCGACCTGTTCGATTGCGTCACGCCCACTCGCCATGGTCGGACGGCCCAGGCCTTCACCAGCGAAGGCGCGCTCAACCTGCGCAACGCGAAGTTCGCGCGCGATCCCCGGCCGCTCGACCCGCGCTGCGACTGCCCCACATGCGTCCACGGCTACTCCCGCGCGTATCTGCGACACCTGGTCAAGTCGGAGGAGATGCTGGGAGCGATCTTGCTCACGCACCACAACATCCGCTGGTTCCACCGACTGATGGCGGAGATTCGCTCGGGCATCGAACGCGACGAGCTCCAGCGCGTGCGGGCCAGTTGGCTTCCGCAAGCCGAAAGCGCAGCGGCGGAGAGCCCGTGAAGCAACGCGGATAAGGGCTCTCGGGATGTCGACTGCACCGTCGCCCTCAGGGCGCCGAGCCTCGAGACCGTGAGTTCACCGCGGTCTCCTCTGAATGAAGCTGAACCAGCACCGGGAGCTGAACCACACTCCGGGAGCTGAACCGGCTCCGGAAGTTGAATCAAGCGCGAGGCCTGCCGCGAAAGGGCAACTCCCAGATCCAGCGCGCCGCGGACCCAGGACTCCGGTTGTGCGACGCGATCGCGTCCGCGTACCGCTCGAGCCCGCCGGCTCCGGGCGTCCTCAGCGGCGCTTGTAATCAGGGCAGCGCGTGGCGTTCGGCCGTTCGGGGCGCTTGCACGCGCCGCCGTAGTCCCACTTGCACGTGTCGCACAGCGGACTCGCGGGTCCGAGAGCAGCCAAGCGTCGCCAGAAGTCGACGATCGCTCGCCACATCGCCCAGCCTCAGTTCTTCTTGGCGGCGCGCAGAGCGATCACCTCGATGCGCGAGACATCGTAGGAAGCCGCACGGGACTGACCGGGTTGGGCCGAACGCGTCGGACCACTGGCCTGGGTGCCGTTGAAGCCGATCTCGCAGTCGACGAAGTCTTCGAGGTCGAAGCGCCCGCTGGTGCAACGCACCTCGGCGATCACGTCGTTGCCGAACACCAGCACGTAGACCGGCGCGTCCGCTCCGATGTAGTTGCGCTTGGTCAGCCATCCGCGACCGTCGAAACGCGCGTCGGGAGACAGGCGCTCGGTAGCTTTCTTGAACTCGTCTTCGCGTTGCTTCTGCAGCGCCGCGTTGGTGGTCTTGGCGTCCTCGAGTTGCACGGTCATGGCCCACAGCTCCGCGACCGCGTCGCAGGTCCGCAGGCGATCCTGAACGGTCGAACGCACGGCCTCGGACGGCGACATCGCCAGCACACCTTGGTAGGCCTGGCGCACGCCTTCGATGTCGGGCGCGGAGCCCTTCATCGCCGCGGCGCGCGCGTCGGCGAGCTTGCGATCGGCGACGTCGAGCGCCTCACTCACCGAGCGCGGCTCTTGAGCACCGCTCGCGGCCTGCACGGGCTTGCCGTCGCTCGTCGGACTCGTGGCGGGCGTTGCTCCGGAGAGCTTGCGCGCCCGAGATACCGCGGCAGCCCACAACGCGGCTCCGTCGGAACCCGCGGGGAGTGCTTCGGTCTCACTCGCGGCGACCCACGCTCGCGTGCCCACCGGAGACCAGACGTTGACCCAGTCCTTCGAGAGATCGAGCGCGACGTCCTTGCGACCGATCAGGCGCACCTTCTCGCCCTTGCGCAGCGCCTGCTTGAGCGGCATCGCATCGGTCTCGCGCGACGGCAACGGACGCATGTGCACGTTGTCGCCGGTGATCTCGAGCAGGCCCGGGTCGTTGGTGGCACGGACGTACTCGCCGTAGACCCACACCTGCAGCCCCTCGGGCGCTTCGACTTCGAGCCAACCGGCGCGCTCGCCATATACCGCCAGCAGCCCCTCGGCGGGAATGTTGCCGACCACGACACCCTGAGCGTCGTAGATGTTGCGCACCTTCGCGCCCTTCGCGGCGGCGCGCACGAAGCGCATGAACTTGACTTCGTCACTTTGCGACTTCTTGGCAGCCTCGGCGGGCTTTTGGCCCGCGTCGGTGGGCGTCGGCACGGGCGCGCTCGCGGCGCTCGCCTGCGCGAACGAAAGCGCGGAGAGACATCCGACAGCAACGAGCGAACGCGTCCAATCTCGAATGGGCGAACGTCGAATCTTCATGGATGGAACCGTGGCGCTAAGGAAACTCGATCTCTCCTGTCGTTCCGTTCGGAGAGCCCCTCGACCCGCGTCGCGCGCACCGCTCGCGGCGGTCGCCCTCGACGAGCCACGTCCGCAAACGCGGCGGACGTGCTAGAACGACGCGAATCCTAGCGGGCGCGCAGGTCGTGTTCCACGCGCAATCCGCTCAGAAAACCACGAGGTTTCGCGGCATGTCGAGCAAGCTCGAGAGAGCGATGGACGAGCGCTGGTTCCCCTACATGTGCTTCGCTCGCCGGGAAGCGATGAGCAGCCGCTTCTCGTTGTGCGGGTCGGGCATGCCGGCAGCCGACCGCGCGCTCTTCGAATCCGTCGGCTCGATCGATCTCGAGTACGCGGGCAGTTCGCTGCTGCCCCAAGTGCGCCAGCGCATCGCCGCGCGCTATGCGGTCGCCGCGGAGGATGTGTTCGTTACACCCGGCGCCAGCGGAGCGATGGCCATCGTCGCAGCGGCGCTGTTCGGCCCTGGGGTCCGCGTCGCCGTCGAGTGCCCTTCCTACGAGCCCTTGCGCGCGCTCCCGCGGCGCAGCGGTGCCGAGGTGGTCGAGCTCGAGCGCTCGCTCGAGCGGGACTGGAGCCTCGATCTCGAGCGCGCGGCCCGTGCGCTCGAGGGTGCACGCCCAGGATTCGTGTTCCTGAGCACCCCGCACAACCCCAGCGGCCAGCGCACAGCCGCCGCGGATCTCCGCGAATTGGCTCGGATGGCGGCGCGCACCGGGGGCGCGCTGATCTCCAACGAGATCTACGAGGAGTTCGTGCCGCCGGAACGGGCCTTCCGTGCGGCGCGCGAGCTCGGAGCGGCGCTCTCCATCGGCAGCCTGACCAAGGCCTACGGGCTGGGTGCGCTGCGCGTCGGCTGGGTGGTGCTCGGATCCGAGCTGTCGCGTTGGCGCGCGCGCTTCGAGGACGCGCTGTTTCTGGACTGCGTCGACTTGCCGACGGCCAGCCTGCGCGCGGCGCTGCGGGCATTCGATGTCGAGGCGGAGCTGCGCCGGCCGCTGGGGACGATCGAGTCCGGCTCCAAGCCGATGTTCGACCGCTGGCTCGCAGCATCCAAGCTCTTCCGCGGTCGGAGCTACGGCCACGGGCTGACCGCCTTCGTGCGGGCCGAGGGCGTGCGCGACACCCGCGCCCTGGCTAGGCACCTGGCCGAAACCGAGGATCTGGGAGTCGTCCCCGGAGAGTACTTCGGTGCCGGGGGGTACCTGAGGCTAGGCTGTGGGGTCCCGCCCGAGCACCTCGAAGAGTCGCTGGCCCGGCTCGACCGCGGCCGAGAGACCTACTCCGGCACATAGATGCTCCGGCAGATTGAAACACCAGCACCTAGGCTCACCCGCACTTAGGCCGACCACACCGCTGCCTCTCCAAGCCCCGCGCTCCAGCAACGGCCCCTCGGCTCCGTCCTTCACCCCGTCCGCCGCATGCGCATCTTCCTCCGATCCAAGCTCCACAAGGCCATCGTCACCGAGGCGCGCCTCGACTACGTCGGATCCGTGACGATCGACGAAGACCTGATGGACCTGGCGGACATGCTGCCGTTCGAGAAGGTCCTGATCGTCGACAACACCAACGGCACGCGACTGGAGACCTACACGATTGCCGGACAGCGGGGCTCGGGCTGCATCTGCATCAATGGCGCGGCCGCGCACCTGATCCGACCGGGCGACGAGGTCATCATCATGACCTTCGAGGCCGTGGAGAAGCCCGTGACTCCGACCGTCGTGCTCTTGAGCAACGGCAACCGCGCCGCGCGCAAGCTCGAACACCCCGAGGAGCAGGAAGGCAAGCTGGAGAGCGAGCTGTACCGCTGAGCGGAGGCCGTTGGCCGTTGGCCTTGGCCACAGCTCGCAGGCCACAGCTCGCAGGCCACAGCTCGCACTCGCGACACCCTGATTGTCAAAGAGCCAACCGCAGCGCTCCCTCACGGTTTCGAGCGGCGCCCGTGGGGCCTCAGACCGCGAGATCAGAATGGGCCGGAGCAGGCCGTCGGAGTCGAGCCGAGTGGGGCCCAGCGCTGCTCTTCCATCGGGCTCACTCCTTCCCGCGCTCCTCGGTGCCGCCACCCTCTCCTCGCCACTCTTGGCCCTCCTCTTCTCCGGGATCGCGGGCCGCGCGAGCGATTGCCAGGGCCGACACGCGTCGAGCGCCCATGCGTCGCAGCACTCGGGCGCATTCGCGCAGCGTTGCTCCGCTGGTGACGACATCGTCGACCAACCACACGCGATCGAACTCGGCCCAGCGGCCCCTCGACAGCCCGGTGACCCAGCGCGCACGCGGGGCGAACGCACCCCGGACGTTGGCACGCCGAGAAACGGCGCCGACCTCCCCTTGAACTGCGGTCGGACGCTGGCGCCGGAGCGCGCGCACGACCCGGATGCCGGTCGCGGCGCCCACTTCGTCGGCGAGCAGCGCCGCCTGGTCGTAGCCGCGTTCGATGCGCCGCGCGAGATGCAGTGGGACCGGCACCAGCACGACACGCTCGCCGCGCGCGCGCAACTCCGGACCGGCGCAGCGCGCCAGGGCCGTCCCCAGCGGCAAAGCTAGATCGCGTCGCCCACCGTGCTTGAAGGCCAGGATCCACTCTCGGATCGCGGGTTGTCGGCGGTAATCGGCGAGCACCACCAGACGCTCGAACCCCGGGGACTTTCGAACACACTCGGCGCAGCGCGGCGCGCCCTCGAGTGCTCGCGGCATGCGTGCCGCGCAGCGCGAACAACGAACCCCGCGGGGCTTGCGTGGGAGCGCATGCAGCGCACACGCAAACTGCTGATCGTCGGCCCCCGCATCGTCGCCATCCGGGTCGCTAGCCGTCCCGGCGACGTCCCGCTCAGCGTCATCCCGCTCAGCGTCATCCCGCTCAGCGTCATCCCGCTCAGCGTCATCCCGCTCAGCGTCATCCCCCGCAGCGTCATCCCCCGCAGCGTCGACGCGGACTCGCTCGGCGGACATGGCGCGGGCCGAGGAAAGAACGACAGACGACGGCGCGCGTCCGACGCTGTCCGTGAGCCCAGTTCCCTCGTCCAGTGCCACGCGCCCGTGCGCGGCAGCGCCGCACAGCGAGCACATCGGCGGGTACACCGCGTCCACGGTGTCACGCCACGCTTCACGCCACCATTGAGGAAGTCCCACGCCCACGACGACCGTCGGACCGCGCCCAGAGTTGCGGGCAATCCCGGAGAAACTCGCGCGCGACGCGCGCCGTGCCTCAGGTTTCCTCGAACCCCGGCTCGCTGTCCTCGCCGAACATCGCAGCCCGCCCGCGTTGAACGGGTTCGTCCGCCCGCGAGCGAGAGCCGCGGGACGCCGCGACGGCCAACCCGAGCGAATGCCGCAGACGCGCCGCATAGGACTGCACCGTCTCGTCGGCACGGGTCTCGACGCCGAACAGCTCACCGACCTCGCGCGCCAAGGCGGGGTCGGTCTCGAACTCGGGCGGATTCTCGCGCAGGAAGTCGCGCACGTGGCTGCGCAGCGAATGCGTCGACCACCACCAACCGACCACTTCCAAGAGCACCGCGAGCACGATCACCAGCCCGATCCACATCACCAGCGAGCCCTGCGGCGGAACTGTCTGGTAGCGGCCGCCGAGCATCGAGGCGAATCCCCCCACCAAGAACGCGAACCCCAGGCCCATCTGCACGCGGTGGAAGATGAACTCGCGGATGCGCCGCAGGTGCTGCGGCGCGCGCCCCAGGCGCTCGGCGACCAACGCGCGCGGGTTGCGGAACAGGATGCCGTTGGCGAGCAAGAAACAGCCGACGATCGCCAGCACGTAGCCCAAGCCAGCCCAGTCGGGCGCAAAGGCCTGCTCCACGGCGAGATCGGACGTACGAGTCATCACCTCCATGAAGCTAACTCGCGCGCGCGCGCGAACAAGCGCATGCGGACTTTGCGCCGAGCTCGCGCCGCACTTTGCGCGAGCCGTGGTGGCGTCGATCCTCACCGGCGCGATGTTCCCTGGGCGCCGGAGCTCCCGTAGGCTCGCGCGATCCATGGATCCCAGCGCGCGAGAATCGGAAGCGGTCGTACGTCGAATGGCGAGCTTGGCGAGGCTCTCGCTGCCGGAGCACGCGGTTCCCGCGTTGGCGCGCGACTTCGAGGCCATTTTGAGCGCGTTCCACGGACTGGCGGAGCTCGACGTCGAAGGCCTCGAGCCGCTGAGCTCGCCGACCGCCGCGCACGACGTGACGCGCGAGGACCGGGCCAGGACCGGGCTGTCGCCCGATTCCGCGCTCGCCAACGCCCCGCAGCGCGTGGGCGATTGGTTCGCGGTTCCAAAGGTCATCGGCGGTGACGCATGAGCGCCCGTGCAGCGCTCGCAACCGCGCTCGATCGCATCGAGCGCTACGACGAGGACATCGGCGCCTTGCTCGAGGTCGACGCCGCGGGGGCCGCAGCGCGCGCCGCGGAGCTCGACCGCAGCGAGTCGCACGGCGCGCTGCACGGGATGCCTTTCGTGGTCAAGGCGAACATGTGCATCGAGGGACGCATCGCGAGCTGCGGCAGCCGCATGCTCGAGGGCTATCGCGCGCCCTACACGGCCAGCGCGGTGCAGCGCTTGATCGACGAGGGCGCGGTGCCGATCGGCATCGCCAACATGGACGAGTTCGCCTTCGGCTCGTCGGGCGAGAATTCGAGCTTCGGCTCGACGCGCAATCCCTGGGATCTGTCGCGCGCTCCCGGCGGGTCCTCCAGTGGCAGCGCTGCCGCGGTCGCCGCGCGCATGGTGCCCTTCGCGCTCGGCAGCGACACGGGCGGCTCGGTGCGCCAACCCGCCGCGTTGTGCGGCGTCACCGGCTACAAGCCGACCTACGGCGTGGTCTCGCGCCACGGACTGATCGCGTTCGGCTCGTCGCTCGACGCGGTCGGGGTGCTCGCGACCAGCGCAGCGGACGTGGAGCGCGTGCTGGCCGTGATCAGCGGAGCCGACGAGCGCGACGCGACCAGCGCACTGCGCGCGCCCTTCGAGCCCGCGCCCGCCCGCACCGACCTGCGCGGGCTGCGTGTGGGGCTGCCGCGCGAGTACTTCCCCGCGGACCTCGATGGGCGCGTCCGACAACCGCTCGAGCAGGCGCTGGACGACTTGCGACGGCTGGGCGCCGAGCTCGTCGAGCTCGACTTGCCCACCACGCGCCACGCGATCGCCGCGTACTACGTGGTCGCGACCGCGGAGGCCTCGAGCAACCTCGCGCGCTACGACGGAGTGCGCTACGGGGCGCGAATCGCGGGCGACGGCTCGCTGCAGGGCATGTTCGCGGCCACGCGGGGCGCTGCCTTCGGTGCCGAGGCGCTGCGTCGCATCCTGCTCGGAACCTACGTGCTTTCGAGCGGCTACTACGACGCGTGGTACCTGCGCGCGCTCAAGGTGCGGCGCGCGATCCTGCGCGACTTCCAGGCCGCGTTCGAGCGCGTCGACGTGCTCGCAGCCCCGACCAGTCCGACGCCGGCCTTCCGTCTCGGCGAGAAGCTCAGCGACCCGCTGGCCATGTACTTGTGCGACGTGCTGACGGTGCCGACGAGCCTGGCCGGACTGCCGGCGATCAGCGTGCCCTGCGGCTGCGCGGCCGAGGACGGCGTCGAGTTGCCTGTCGGCCTGCAGTTGATCGGCCCAGCCTTCGAGGACGCGCGCGTGTTGAGCGTGGCGCGCTGCTACCAAGCGGCGACCGAGCATCACCGCAGGTTGCCGCCGCTCGTCGCCGGAGGTGTCGCGTGAACGCCGCGTGGAATGCAGTGATCGGGCTCGAGGTGCACTGCCAGCTCGCAACGGCCTCCAAGCTGTTCTGCGCCTGCCGCAACGCCTTCGGCGAGCCCCCGAACACGCTGGTGTGTCCGTTGTGCACCGGACAGCCGGGCGCGTTGCCCGTGCTCAACCGCGAGGCGCTCGAGCTGGGCCTGCGCGCCGCGCTGGCGCTCGGGTGCGAGGTCGCCGCGCGCAGCAAGTTCGACCGCAAGCACTACTTCTACTGCGACCTGCCCAAGGGCTACCAGATCTCACAGTACGACCAACCCCTGTGCAGCGGCGGCGGCCTCACGCTCGCGACGGGCAAGCGCGTGCGGCTCAAGCGCATCCATCTCGAGGAGGACGCGGGCAAGGCGATCCACGATCGTGGCCAAGTCACTCTCGTCGATCTCAACCGCGCCGGCGTGCCACTGATCGAGTGCGTCAGCGAGCCCGACATCTCGACGCCCGCCGAAGCTCACGAGTACTTGAGCGCGCTCAAGGAGATCCTGCAGTTCGCCGGGGTCAGCGAGTGCGACATGGAGAAGGGCTCCCTGCGCTGCGACGTGAATGTCTCCGTGCACCGCGCGGGCACGCCGCTCGGCACCAAGGTCGAGCTGAAGAACTTGAATTCGTTCGCGCACGTCGTCGCGGCGCTCGAGTACGAGATCCGCCGACAGATCGAGGCCTACGAAAGTGGAGAGCCCTCGCGGGCGCCGGTGCAGGAGACGCGCCTGTTCGACGTGCAGCGCGGCGAGACCCGCACGATGCGCGCCAAGGAAGACGCACACGACTACCGCTACTTCCCCGACCCCGACTTGCCGCCGTTCCACGTCACGCGCGAGCACCTCGAGCGCGCGCGTGCGCATCTGCCGGAACTGCCGGCGGCGCGCCGCAAGCGCTACACGGACACGCTCGGCCTGTGCGAGTACGACGCGGGCGTGATGACCAGCTCGCGCGCGCTGGCCGACTACTTCGAGGCCACGCTGCGCTTCTCGAGCTCGGCGAAGGACGTCGCCAATTGGCTGGGAAACGAAGTGCTGGCTCTCTTCAAGGACCCCTCCAGCGGCGTCCGCGCTGTCGACGAGCTGACGTTCAAGCCCTTCGATCTGGCGCAGTTGATCGAGCTCGCGGACTCCGGCAAGACCAACCGCGCCGGAGCGCGCACGATCCTGCGCGCCATGTGCTCGACGCCCAAGGCGCCGCGCGAGCTGTTGCGCGATCTGGGCCTCGAGCAGATCGAGGACACGGCGCAGCTCGAGCGCTGGTGCCGCGAGGTCCTGGCGGGCTCGGAGCGGATCGTCGCCGAGGTGCGCGGCGGCAACGAAAAAGCGCTGGGAGCGTTGATCGGGCCGGTGATGAAGCTCTCCGGCGGCAAGGCCAAGCCGCAGGCCGTGCGCGACTTGCTGGGCCGCCTGATCGCGGAGCGCGGGAGCGCGGGATGAGCGAGCGCCGAGTGCACGTCGACGAGCTCGTGGACCGCTCGCGCATTCGGGGCGACGGACGTCCACCGACGCCGGCGGAGCTGCGCGCCGCCTTGCCGCGAGGTTGGAAGCTCGATGACGACGGCGAGCACGCCGTGCGCGACTTGCGCCTGTTCTTCAGCCAGGGCTGGGTCCTGATCTGCGGCCTGGTGATGTTCGGCGCGGCCGTGGTCGGGTTGTTCGCGACGACCTTGCCGCGCGGCGGCCGCGCCTTCGTGCGCATCGCGCTGTTGCTCGCGGTGCTGCTCGTGATCGGCGGCCTGATCGGACCGTTGGTCACGCGCGCGCTCAACAAGCGTTAGCGCGAGCTGGGTTGCGGCGCGGGTGCTGGCGCGGGCGACACCGGCGCGCTCGAGCCCGCCGGCGCTGTCACCGACGTCCCCGACAGCGACTGCGACCGCAAGCGCACGCCGAACAACATCGCGAACACGCAACCGGCCGCGAGCGCGACGACGATCAACCCGCCGACGACGATTGCGATCCACGCTGCGGTCCCCAACCCCTTGCGGTCCCCGTCACTCATGACTGCAACTCCTGGAACATGGACTTCGATTCCCGCTCGCTCCTCAGCGCACGTCGGGCGTGGGTGGCGACGACGACTCGGCGGCGCGCGGCACGTCGTTGCGCGCGAACTCGGCGTCGCTCAGATACCAATACCCCAGACAACCGAAGAGCGCCGCGACCATCACCACCACCGCGACCAGGCCCGCCAGCCACGTGCCTCCGCGCGCGACCGCAGCGCTCGCAGCGCCAGCGCGCGAGCGCCGCACGTACACCACGGCGAGCACCAGCAACGCGCCCCCGAGGACCACCACGGGCACGACGGCCGCGAGCAACGTGCGCACGGCGGGAAACGCCGTGGCCGGCGGCTGCGGCGCAGGTGACGCTCCGAGGTCGACCGGCGGCGGCCCGGATGGGACGGCGACGATCCACGCCAACACGGCCAGACCCGCCAGCAGCGCTAAGCCGCCGAGGACGAGCGCGAGCACCATCCAGGGCGAGCTCCGGCCCAGCGCACGCGACGCTGCGACACCCGAGTGAGCGGCACCCAGCGCAGGCTCACGCTGGCCGCGCTTGGACGCGGAGCTGCGCAGCGCCAACACCACGGCAACGCCGGCGAGCACCATCGAAAGCAGGATCGGGAGCGCTGCGAGCGCCGCCCAACTCGCGGCTCCGATCCCGGACACGCCCGTGGGCGCGACGGAGGGCGCCGAGCTCGCCGCGATCGGTGCCGTGCGCGCGCCGATGAACAGCAGGGCGAGCGCGCCCCCGACCGCGACGATGCCGGCCGCCGCGAGCAGCCACGGCCAAAGCGCCGCGCGACGCGCAACGCCCGACGGCGGAGCGCTCGCGACCGGTGGCGCGCCGCGCTCGATGTCGTCGACCTGGCGCTTGACCTCGCCGATCGCCTGATAGCGCTTTTCGGGCTCGCGCGCGAGCGACTTCAAGACCACGTCGTCGACGCGCACGTCGACCTGGATCTTCTGCGACGGCAGCTCGAAGCGCCCGACCGGCACTTCGCCGGTGAGCAACTCGTACAGCACAACTCCCAGCGAGTAGATGTCGGCACGGTGATCGACCGTCTGCGGCCGCTCGTATTGCTCCGGGGCCATGTAGTGCCACGTCCCCAGCGACTGCTGCGTGCCGGTCAGCGTGGCCTCGCCTGGACGGCGGTCGCTCAACTTCGCGAGCCCGAAGTCGACGACCTTGATGCGCCCCGCCGCGTCGACGAGCACGTTCTCGGGCTTGATGTCGCGGTGCACGACACCGTTGTCGTGCGCGTACTGCAACGCCGAGCAGATCTCCCCCACCCAACGCAGCGCCTCGGCGGGCTTCACGCCGCGCGAGCGCATCACGCGTCGGAGATTCTCGCCGTCGACGTATTCGAGCACGAGGTAGCTCCACGGCCCCGCGCGTCCGTGGTCGTGCACGCCGGCGATGTTGGGATGCGCGAGCCGCGCCAGCGCACGCGCCTCGCGTGCGAAGCGCTCGTCGAACTGCGCGCGCTCGCCTTCCTGCACGGTCAGGATCTTGAGCGCGACGACACGCTCGAGCTCCTTGTCGCGCGCCTTGTACACCGCCCCCATGCCGCCCTCGCCGACGAGCGCCAGCAACTCGAGCCGTGCAAAGTAAGGCTGTAGCTCCGCCAGGCTGGGCGCAGGCGCGCGCGCGCCGGTCGGTGCGCCCGCCGAGCTCTGCACGCCGATGCGCAGCAAGCAGCGCGGGCAGGGTTGATCCGCGGCTTGGTCGGCGGCGAGCAGCGCGCCGCAGCGCGCACAGGTCCTGGCAGTTTCCATTGGGTCACAGGTCTCCGTCCGCGGACGCCTGACCTGCCGGTGCGCGGAGGTTACAGCCCCCGCGCACGGATTTCGGCGCGCTCCGCGGGTCGCGCTGCCGTGCCGGCGCGCGCGGCCCGGAGCCTCAGCGTCCCAGGGCCTCGAACAGGTGGTTGAGCTCGTCCTCGATCGCCGCCGGGCTTTCGACCGTCTCGGCGATCTCGGCCTCGAGAGCCACGCGGAAGCGCTTGCGCAGGCGGTGCAGTGCGACCTTGATCGCGTCCTCGGACTTGCCGAGCTCCAGGGCCAGTTGCGCTTGGCGCGCCGGCGCTGCGTCGTCGATCAGGTGCGCGCGCAGGCGCTCGTAGAGCACGCTCTCGCCGCGCCCCGCGTAGTCGCCACGCACGCGCTCGAAGGAGCGCTCGATCACGGTCCGCGCCCAGGCCGCCTCGTACACGCGCCGCGGATCCGTGCCACCCGCGGGCTCGCGCGCGCAGCGCCGCTCGGCGTCGTCGACGTCCAGCGAGATCGTCGAACGGCCGCCGCCGCGCTTGAGCGCGTTCCACGAGCGCCGGCGGTTGGCGAGCAAGTTCTCGAGCGCTCCCAGCACGTAGGCACGGAAGCGACCGCGCAGTGGATCAGCGCCCGCGAGCGAGTCCTTCTCGAGCGCCTGGGCGAACAGCTCCGCCACGGCGTCTCGGGCGTCTTCGGGCGCCAGGCCTCGGCGGCGCGCGAAGACGTACAACGGGTAGGAATAGGCCTCGAACAGCAGGCCCAGGGCTTCGCGCGCCTCGCGCGTCGCCGGACCGCGCGCACGCGCCACGACACTCCAACGCGTGGAGCGAAACTCCTCTCCGGTCGGCTCGACCGCGGCCAAGGTGCGCGCTACTCGGCGCTCGTCCAGCGGCCGCTCGCGCTGTACTTGCCTTCGAACCGCAGCGTCTGCGACATCGAGAGCTGCGTGTCCTCGAGCGCCACTTCCGACTTGGTCTCGACCACCACCTGGGACTTGCCCTCGATCGCGTACGACCAGGGACGACCGTGGGCCAAGTCCCACAGGATGTCGCCCTCGACGTCGAGCTCGATCCGGTAGGTCTCGACGCTCGACTCGCCGTCTTCCTCGGAGGTGCTCTCGGAGTGTGTCGCGAGCTCCGCCTCGACGTGCAAGACGGCGACGCGCGTGCCCGCTTCGTCGCGCGTCTCGACGAAAGTCACCTTGATCTCGCCTGAGAGGTTCTGGTCCAGCTGATCGTCGACCTCCTCGGAGTCGTCGGCCTCCTCGCCGGACAGCAGCGCCAGGTCGCCCCCCGGACTCAAGATGGCGTCGAAGGCGCGCGCCTCGACCGGCCAACTGTCGCCGGCGGCGACGCTTTTCCCCGGCAAGAAAGCGCGCAAGTCGGTGTCCTCGACGAGCTCCGTGAGCAGCTCCGCGTCACCCTCGTCCTCGTGGAAGCTCACGGCGAACTCCGACTGCTCCTCGTTCCATTGGAACAGCACCGACTTGCCTTCGAGCTTGCTCTCCTTGTCGGTGGTGCTCTCGTCGCCTTCGCCGTCGAAACTCTGTTTCTGCGACTCGCTGCTCTCCAGCGCCTCGAAGGTGCGCACCAAGCTCGTCGGCCGGCCGTCCGCGAGCGCGCGGTAATGATCCACGAACACCAGATGGTCCTTGGAGACGATCTGCATCTCGAGGCCGTCGGTGTGATCCGCGGGCAGCTCCTCGTCGCCGAACTTCATCTTCATCTCGGCCAGCTCGAGCGCGAGCTCGCTGTCGAAGGTCTTCTCGAGCCGCGTGTCGGCCTTGACCTTGAACTCGAGCTCGTCGCCGAGCGGAAGCGGGGCGAGGATCGGGGCCAGTCCGAGGGTGGTTCCAATCAGCAGACGCATGGGGAGCTCCGGTCGCGCGCGTTTCGAGGTGCTGTCGAGTGGCGGCCTGCGCACACGGCCGCGATCCGCGCAGCGTACTCAAGGAAGGCGCTCAGCGCCCACCCACGGCGCACCAAAAGCCCGACGAGCGGGCTCTTGAGCCGAAATCGAGCCTGATTCCGCGACCGACGCGCGCGACGCCGCCAGCGAGTGGAGTCGCGTGCGCCGTCGCGTCGATCAAGTCCGCGTGCTCAAACGTCCCACCTCGACCATCGTTCTGGCCTGCGCGCTGGCGCTGGCAGTCGTCGGCGTCGTCGCGCTCCCGCCCGCGTCCTCGGTCCAAGTCGTTCCGCCGGGAACGCCGCTGGACGTCGCGAGCTTCCTGCCGGCCGGCGCCTCGCTCACGGGCAATGTCGACTACACCGCACACGTCCAACGCGCGCTCGACGCGGCGCGCGGCCGCACGCTGTTGCTCCCTGCGTTTCCGATCCTGGTCAATCCGCCGCCCGGCAAAACGCAGTGCTTGTTGGTCAACGGACCCGTTCGAATCGTCGGCACTCCGGGCGCCGAATTGCGCACCGCGACACCCGCGGTGCAGCTCCTGCGCGTGCAGAACGCCGCGAGCGTGCGGCTCGAATCGTTCCAGGTTCGCGGCACCGGCGGCATCGGCCGCAGGTTGGCGCACGGGCTCGTGCAACTGTGGCGTTGCGAGGACGTGCTCGTGCGCGGGGTGACGGTCAGCGACGCGGACGCCGACGGCTTGGCCATCGCCGACAGCAGCGACGTACGCATCGAGAGCTGCACGGTCGTGCGCGGCTCGAAGGCCGGGCTGTATCTCTCCAACTGCAGCGGCGCGGTGGTCGCGGGCAACGTGGTACGCGACTGCGTGGGTCACGTCGCCAGCAACGGGCTGACGGTCGGCAGCGGCATCCTATTGCTCTCCAACGTCGACCTGGTGTGCAGCTCGAACGTCGTCGTCGGTGGGGTCGGGCCCGGGATCCTGTGCGGATCCAACGATGCGCAGCGCGCCACCGACGGGGTCTTGATCGCGAACAACCGCATCCGCGGATGCGCAAACGTGGCCAATCCGGCGACCAGCGGCGGCATCCAGCTCGCCAACGTGCAACCCGAGCACCGCACGCACGTCGTGGTCGCCCACAACTCGATTCGCTCCTGCGGGCTCAACGGCATCGTGGTCGACAACCACGACGGCGCGGTGATCCAGGGCAACGTGATCGAAGACTCCTGGATGAGCGCGATTTCGGTCGGTCACTCGATCGGCGTGCGCATCGAGGACAACACGATCGTCGATGGCAACGAGTCCGGCGCGAGCGGCCAAGCCGCCGTGTACCTGCAAGCTCACGCGCGGGGCTGCGTCGCGCGCGGCAACTTGGTCGTGTCACTGGCGCGCCCCGCGTTGACGCCGCTGCTCGACCGCGCGCCGCCCGGCACGAACCTCACCAGCGCTCCCTGATCCGCGCTCGACGCACAGCGCCCCGCGAGCGCCGGCGCACCCAGCTTCTCGAGAGCTCGTGCCCGCCTTCCGTCGCAAGCTCTCAGTAGCGCACGCGCAGTCCCTCGAAGCCCGCGGAGCCGCGCTGGAGCACCACTCCCACGCGTCCCGCGAGCTCGTCCGGCAGATACGCGCGCTCGTGCACCACCTTGCCGTCGACGCTGAACACGGTCTTCTCCGGCGCCACGTCGATCGCGATCGTCACCGACTCGAGCGCGCGCAACGGAATCAGCCCGAGTTCTTCGAGCGGCTCCCAAGTCTTGACGATGCGGCCGACCTCCGCGAGGCCGTCGTCCGACACGCCGAAGTACTGCAGCGCGCCGTCGGCGGCGCCGAAGGTCAAGGCGATGAAGCCGCCGGGTTCCAACACGACGTCCTTCCAGCGCACCTCGACGCGATAGCGCGCGGGCATGACGGGGTTCCAAGTCGCGAACTGGGTGCGCTCGATCTTGGCGAAGAGCGCGTCGCCGTCGGGCTTCCACAGCTCGCTCGCGCGCCACTGGGAGAGCCCGGGCTCGAGCAGCGGCCGGCGCCAGCGCCGCGTGTCGACCTCGTGCTCGGCCGCGATCTTGGCGCGCGTCTCGGACAGGCGCGCCGATCCACCGCAGGCCAGCGCCGCGCGATCGAGCATGCGCAGCGCGGCGCGCGGGAAGTCCTTCTCGATGTACTGCGCCGCCGTCGAATCGCAGGCCGAGAACAGCTTGCCCTCCGCCGCCGCCAAGGCCTTGCCCAGGTCCTCGTCGAGAGCCGCGATCTGCTTGGTCGAGCGCTCCGCGATCGGCGCCGAGGCCTGCGCCACGCCGCGCGCGCCGACCAAGGCCTGTCGATAGAAGTACAGCGCCGCGTCGAGCGCCTTGTCGCGCGCCAGCAGGTCTCCCAGCTCGACCAGCGCCGTCACGTCGCCCGGTCGCTTCTTCAGCGCCCAGCGGTAGCTCTCCGCGGCGGCCTCGAGCTTTTTCGCCGCGGCCTGCTTGCGCGCGCGCGCGATCAACACGTCGGCCTGGCTCGCGTCGCCGAAATACAGGCCGTGCAACGCGAGGATCCAGCCCTTCCAGCGCGCCTCGAAGTCCGCGAAGCTCTTGATCGCCGGGTCCTTGGCCTTGACGACGAAGAAGTCGACGAAGCGCTGGAAGGGATCGTGCTTGCCGCCGGTGCCATAGGCCGCCATGTAGTCCTGGTACACCGGCACGTAGATGCGCTCGCAGGCCTCGTTCTCGTAGTTGAGGAGGAAGTACACCAGGCCCCAGCCGAAGGGATAGAACTCGCCGTCGTAGGAACCGGGCTGGTAGTACGAGACCACCTCCTGCAGTGTCGGCGCGCCCGCACGCAGCGACTTCTCCAGGTAAAACAGGCGCTCCTCGGGGATCAGGTTCATCTCGACCGATCCGTTGGGCAGGAGCCGCGCGCCTTCGAAGTAGCTCGCCGTGCCTTCGTTGAGCCAACCCGGGATCAAGTCGGCCGAGACCAAGTGCGTGAACTGGTGGCTGGCCTCGTGGAACAGGGTCGACCACAGCTCGCCGATCGCATAGCCGTGCTCGCGCAGGTCGTAGGCCGCGACGCGATTCTGGTTGGGGACGAAGAAGGCCAGCATGTTCTTCTGGTCCTCCTTCAAGTTCTCGAACTTCTCGAACTCCGCGCGGCTCTTGTAGACGCTGACCACGACGCGTGCCGTGTTGCCGCCGCGCTCCTTGACCTTGAACACCTTGCGGTAGAAGCGATTGACCTGCTCCATGGCGAGCGACATCGACTCGGCCATCTCCAGCCCCATGTTGGTCTTGATGGTGTAGTTGTCGCCCTTGATCTCGTAGGCCTGCTCCCACACCGAGCGCTTCAGGTCCTCCTTCGCGAGCGCCTCGGCGGACTTGCGCTTCTTCTTGGCCTTGAGCGGCACGTCGAGCCCGGTCTCGAGCAGCGCCTCGACCGCCTTCTTGTTGTCGTAGATCTTGGCCAGTTCCTCGTCCGCGTTGGCGCCCAGGCCCAACGCACGGCTGCGCGACAGCAGGTCGACCGCGTTGGCGTAGAGCTTGCGCTTGCCGATCGAGCGCCCGACATCGAACATCGCCTGGCGATACTCGCCGATCACCAGGTCGCCCTTGCGCTGCAGCGGATCGACCAGCTCGACGATGCGCTCGAGCTCGACCACGCGTTGCGGCTTTTCCTTGGCCTTCGGGTCGACCTCGTCGGCCAGCGCCTCGAGCGCCAGCTCGGCGTACCACAGCGCGAGATCGGACTCACCGTTCTCCTGCGCCGCGCTGGCGGCCAGCTCCAACAGACGCGACTCGTCCGGATAGTACTCCAGTCCGAGCGTGACCCGCTCCAGCGCCGCGCCCCAGTCCTTGGCGTCGAGCGTGCCGCGCACGTTCTCGAGCCAACGCTCGAGCGAGTCGCTCGCGCCTTGAGCGGGCGCGAGAGCGGCGAGCAACGCGATCCACACGCCCGCGAGCAGTGTCTTGGGTGCCATGCCGCGGATTCTCCGCAAATCGCGGCCTATCGCAACCGTGGTGGCGGCCCGCGTCGCTCGCGCGACCGAGGCCCGGCGCTCACGGATCGCGCGCGACGCGCAGGCCGTCGCCCGGACCGCCGTCCTTCGGCGACCAGCGGTTGCGGAACGAGGCGCGGCAATTGCCGCCGTCGCTGAGCCAGCACGCGCCGCGCAACGCGTAGCCCTTGCCATCGGGGGGGCCCGCCGGATCGACCAAGAGATCGGGCGTCCGCGGATAGGCGACGTAGCTGTCGCCGCACCACTCGCGCACGTTGCCGAGCATGTCGTGGAAGCCCAACGGGTTCGCGCGCTTGGTGCCGACCTCGTGCTTCGCTCCGCCGCTGTTCTTCTTGTACCAGGCGACCTGATCGAGCTCGCCATAGCGCGGAGTGGTGGTGCCCGCGCGGGCCGCGTACTCCCACTGCGCCTCGGTCGGCAAGCGCAAGCCGCCCGAGCGCGCCAGCCACTCACCGGCCTTGATGAAAGTGACATCGGCCTGTGGGAGCCCGAGGTCCGCGCTCGCCGCGTTCCCCGCGCCGACCGCGCTCCACTGTGCCTCGGTGACCTCGTAGCGCCCGAGGTAGAACGGCTTGGTGAGCTCGACCGGATGCGGCGGTTGCTCGTACTTGTCGGCTTCGGGATCGCTCTTGCGATCCGCGCCGCGTGTGTAGCGCCCGGGTGGCACCAGCAAGAGCTCGATCCCCGTCCGGCGATCGCGCACACGCCAGGGAAGACCCGTGGCGCCGATGCGGCGGCGCAAGTCCTCGTCGGTGACGACCGCAGGATCCGGCGCCTGCGCCAGCACCTCGGCCCAGCTCAGCGCGGGCCGCTCGGGCTCCGTCAGACGCTGTGGCGGCTGCGTCGGCTCGACCTTGGCGGGCTTCTTCACTTCGGTGCAGTCGATCGCGCCGTTGCCATCGAGATCGACGTCCGGAACTCCGCAGCCGCACACCCCGGGAGCGGTCTTGGAGCGATCGTCGGGGCAACCGTCGACGCAATCCGCCGTGCGGTCGCCGTCGGAGTCGACGTCCGACACGCCGCAACCGCACATCCCCGGCGTGGTCTTGTTGCGATCGAGCGGGCAACCATCGTTGCAGTCGGCGACTCCGTCACCGTCGCTGTCGGCCTCGCTCACTCCGCACCCGCAAGCACCGGGAGCGAGCTTCTGCGGATCGAGCGGACACAGATCGACGCAATCGGCCGTGCCGTCGCCGTCGGTGTCGACATCGCTGCGCTCGCAGCCACACGCGCCGGGCGCGGTCTTGAGCGCGTTCTGCGGGCAACCATCGGCGCAATCGAACGTCCCGTCGCCGTCGGAGTCGCCGTGGTGCCGGCCGCAGTCGCACTCGTCCGCGCGCGTGCGCTTGGGATCGGACGGGAAGCGATCGTGGCAGTCCGGCGTTCCGTCGGAGTCGCTGTCGGTGTCGGGCGTTCCGCAACCGCAGACCCCTTCGTCGGTCTTGGCCGGATCGTCGGGACAACCGTCCTTGCAGTCGGCGGTGCCGTCGCCGTCGCGGTCGTGGTCGGGCACGCCGCAGCCACACGCACCGGGCGCGGACTTGAGCGGATCCTGCGGGCAGAGATCGGCGGCGTCCGGGACCCCATCACCGTCCGCGTCGCGCGCGGCGGAACTCGAGCCCGAGGTCGACGCCGGCGGCTCGCTCGACGGCGGTTCGCTCGACGACGACATGTTCGACGGAGGCTCGTTCGGCGTTGGATCCGCGTGCGGCGCAGCGTTCGCACCCGACGCTGCGCCGTCATTCGGCGCGGGCGCGGGCTCGAGTCGCGCGTGAGGCTGCTCGCGCGCTCCGAACCAACCGGCCTTCCAAGCCCAGGCGCTCGCGCCGGACAAGGCCAAGAGCACGATCAAGGCCACGAGCCAAGGCCGTGTACGACGCGCGTCGGAACGCCGCACGTCGCCCAGGGCGATCCCGTTGGGAATCGTCGCTTCGTTGCCGATCCGCTCGGCCGCGCCGCGCGCGCCGTGCGCCTCGAGCAAGACACCGAGCACCTCGCGCGTGCGCGGGCGCTGCGCCGGATCGCGCGCGAGCAAGTCGAACACCAGCTTGCGCAACTGCGGCGGCGTCACGTCCGGATCGAGCGGCTTGGGGTCCTCGACGAGCCGCGCGGTGGCGATCTGCAGATCGGTGTCGCCCTCGAACGGCAGGCGCCCAGAGCACATCTGGTACAGCATCACGCCGAGCGAGTAGAGATCGGCGCGCTGGTCGATCTGCGTGCCGCGCAGTTGCTCGGGCGCCATGTAGTGCGGCGTTCCGATGCCCGTGGCCGCGGTCAGGGTCGGCATGTCGAGGTTCGCGTTGGCGCCGCGCAGCGCCTTGGCGATGCCGAAGTCGAGCACGCGCACGTCCTCGTCGGCCTGCCCCTCGCGCACCAGCATGATGTTGCCGGGCTTGAGGTCGCGGTGCACGACGCCGCGCTGGTGCGCGTAGTCCAGGATCTCGAGCACGCGGCGCACGATGCGCACGATGCGCGCGGACTCGAGCGGTACTCCGGGCTTGCGGCGCAAGACGCTCGAGAGCGTCACGCCGTCGACGAACTCCATGGTGAAGAAGTAGTCGCCATCCGCGGTGCGCCCGTCGTTGTAGATGCGCGGAATGCCCTCGTGCGAGAGCTCGCGCAGGATGCGGATCTCGCGCAGGAAGCGCTCCTCGAAGCCCTCCGCGATCCCGCCCACCGGACGCAGTGTCTTGATCGCCAGCAACTCGCCGTTGTGCAGTCGATCGCGGACCAGGTGCACCTCGCCGAATCCTCCCTTGCCGAGGCGGCGCACCACTTCGTAGCGCTGGTCGATCACGCGCGGCGCCGGGCCGGTGGCGTCGGAGGATTGGTCTGTCATGGCTCGAGGCGATCGGTGCGAGGAGGCGCGGCGAACCCCGGGACGGGCGAGGCAGGATAGCGACGTCGCGCCATTTCGTGCGTCCCGCCGAACGGCGCGAATGCGCTCTTCCGCGCTACTCCCACTCGATGGTCGCCGGCGGCTTGCTCGAGATGTCGAGCACCACGCGGTTGATGCCGCGCACCTCGTTGATGATGCGGTTGGAGACCTTCCCCAGGAGCTCGTAGGGCAGGTGCGCCCAGTCCGCGGTCATGGCGTCGGTCGACTCGACCGCGCGGATCGCGCAGGCCTCTTCGTAGGTGCGAGCGTCGCCCATCACCCCCACCGAACGCACCGGGAGCAGCACGGCGAAGTACTGCCACAGGCCGCGCTGCAAGCCGGCGGCCTCGATCTCGCCGGTCACGATCGCGTCCGCGGCGCGCAGCGTGTCGAGCCGCTCGCGCGAGAGCTCGCCCAGGCAGCGCACGGCGAGCCCCGGACCGGGGAACGGCTGGCGGCCGACGATGCGCTCGTCGAGACCGAGATAGCGACCGATGGCGCGCACCTCGTCCTTGAAGAGCTCGCGCAGCGGCTCGACCAGGGTCATGTTGAGGTCCTTCGGGAGGCCGCCGACGTTGTGGTGACTCTTGATCACCGCGGTGTTGCCGCCGTGCACGTTGACCGACTCGATCACGTCGGGGTAGAGCGTGCCCTGGCCCAAGAAGTGCGCGCGCGAGAAGCGCTTGGCCTCGTGCTTGAAGACCTCGACGAAGTCGCGGCCGATCAACTTGCGCTTGGCCTCGGGATCGGTGACTCCGGCCAGGCTCTTGAGGAAGCGCTCGCTGGCGTCGACCACGGTCAAGTCGATGCCGAATTGATCGCGGAATTGCTGCTCGACGACGTCGCGCTCGCCCCGGCGCAACAGGCCGTTGTCGACGAAGATGCAGTGCAGGCGCTTGCCGATCGCGCGTTGCACGATCATCGCGGCCACCGAGCTGTCGACGCCGCCCGACAGGCCGAGTACGACCTCGCCGTCTTCGCCGACGATCTCGCGCACCTTGCGCACTTCGCGCTCGACGATGCCCTCGGGACGCCAATCGCCGGGCAACTTGCACACGCGGTTGACGAAGTTCTCGAGCACTTCGCGGCCGCGGACCGAGTGCGTCACCTCGGGGTGGAACTGCACGCCGAAGAAGCCGCGTGCGACGTCGCCCATGGCGGCGATCGGGCAGGTGTCGGTGGAGGCGTAGACCGCGAATCCCGGCGGGAGCGCGGTGACCGAGTCGCCGTGGCTCATCCACACCACCGTGTGACCCGTGATGGCCTCGAAGATGTCCTGCGCCTGGCCGACTGCGATCGATTGCCGCCCGAACTCGCGCGCGCTCGCGCCCTTGACCTCGCCTCCGAGCTCGCGCGCCAACCACTGCATGCCGTAGCAGATGCCCAGGATCGGCACGCCCAGTTGCGTGAGCTCGCGCGGCACGAGCGGCGCGTCGGGCGCGTACACCGAGGCCGGCCCGCCGGAGAGGATGATGCCGCCCAGGTTCATCGCGCGCGCCGCTTCGAGCGCACGCCGCGGGGGAGCGATCTCGCAATACGTGCCGGCTTCGCGCACGCGCCGCGCGATCAACTGCGCGTACTGCGCGCCCAGGTCGACGACCAGGATGCCCTTGGGCTTGTCGTTCATTCTTGCGTCACGAAGTAGTTGGTCGATTCCTTGGTGATCGCGACGTCGTGCGGGTGGCTCTCCTTGACCCCCGCCGCCGTGATCCGGATGAACTTGGCGCGCTGCCACAGCTCGGGCACGTTCTTGGCTCCGATGTAGCCCATGCCGCTGCGCAGACCGCCGACGAGCTGATAGGTGAAGCTCGAGAGCTTGCCGCGGTAGGGCACCATGCCTTCGATGCCCTCGGGCACGAGCTTGTCCGCGTCCTTGACGTCGTCTTGGCGATAGCGCGACTTGCCGCCGGCCATCATCGCTCCGATCGAGCCCATGCCGCGCACCGTCTTGAACGAGCGCCCCTTGAACAGGATCGTCTCGCCCGGGCTCTCCTCGAGGCCCGCGAACAAGCTGCCGAGCATCACGCTGGACGCGCCGGCGGCGAGCGCCTTGACGATGTCTCCCGAGAGCCGAATGCCGCCGTCGGCGATGATCGGGACGCCGCTCTCGCGCGCCGCGGACACGCACTCGAGCACCGCCGTCAACTGCGGCACGCCGATGCCCGCGACCACGCGCGTGGTGCAGATCGAGCCCGGTCCGATGCCGACCTTGACGCCGTCGGCGCCAGCCGCGATCAGCGCGCGCGCGGCCTCCGCCGTCGCGACGTTGCCGGCGACGACGTCCACCGGCAGACGCTGCTTCAGCTCGCGCACGGTGTTGATCACGTTGCTGCTGTGGCCGTGAGCGGTGTCGACCACGAGCACGTCGACGCCGGCCTTGACCAGCCCTTCCGCGCGCTCGTGATCGTGCACTCCGACCGCGGCTCCGACGCGCAGTCGACCGCGCGCGTCGCGGCAGGAGTTGGGGAACTCGGCGAGCTGCTTGAGGTCCTTCATCGTGATCAGGCCGTGCAAGCGCATCGACTTGTCGACGATCAGGAGCTTCTCGACCTTGTGCTTGTGCAACAGGTCGCGCGCCTCGTCGAGCGAGGTCCCCGGCGGAGCCGTGACCAAGTTCTTCGAGGTCATCAGCTGCGCCACGCTGGCGTCGACCGAGGCGTGGAAACGACAATCACGGCTGGTCAGGATCCCGACCACGGTCTCGCCTTCGACGATCGGCAAGCCGCTGATCTTGTTGCGCGTCATCAGCTCGCGCGCCTGCTGCACGGTCGCGTTGGGCGGCAGCGTCACTGGGTCGAGGATCACGCCGTTGGCCGAACGCTTGACCTGGTCGACCTGCGCCACCTGCTGCGCGACGGTGAAGTTGCGGTGGATGATGCCGATGCCGCCCTCGCGCGCCAGCGCGATCGCCAGCCCGGCTTCGGTGACCGTGTCCATGGCCGCCGACGCGAGCGGGATCTTGAGCGGCACGTTGCGCGAGAAGCGCGTGGTCACGTCGACATCACGCGGGATGATGTCCGAGTGGCACGGGAGCAGCAGGACGTCGTCGAACGTCAACCCGAGCGGGAATTCTTGCGGCATGGAGGAGGCTCGTTGCGACCGCGAGCGCACACTTCCGGCCGTTTGGGGCGGCGCGGGAAAGGAAAAGAGCCCTGGGTCGGGCTCCGCGTCTCGATCGGATCGCTCCTCCGCGACGCCGCGCATCGGCCGCTCGTTGGCGTGCGGCGCGCTTCGTCTTGGAAAGCGCCGGAGTCTAGCCGAGCGCGCGCGGGCTTTCCACGCGTTGGAAGCCTGGGAAGGGAGAGGGCCCGGACACCCCTGTTGCCAGTGATGCCGGGCCCAAAAGAAGGAGGAGATGGGAGTCTTTCGGATCCGCCGCGGCGAAACTGAACTCGGCGCGCGGATTTGAGCCGGGTCCCGCGCGCCTGCGACAGCGGCGTCCGTGCGCGGGCGATTTCGCGCCTCGATTGGCTGCGCCTCGCACGGGATCGGAGCGGGCCGCGGCCGATACATGTGGCGCGCGCTTCCGTCGCGCCCCGCCGTCCCTACCATGACGCCCCCTTCGAGCGCGGCGCCGGCCTTGGTGCCGTCCGCACACCGTCCGCATCCAGCGAAAGCGCCCTTGGCCTCCCCCCTTTCGAGCCGCACCACCCGCGTCGCCGTCGTCGGCGCCGGTTTCATCGCCGATTTCCATCTCGAGATCTTGCGCGGAACCGAGGGCGTCGAGGTGATCGCGGTGTGCGACGCCGACCTGGTCAAGGCCCAGAGCGCGGCGCGGCGCCACGGCATCCCGCACGCCGTGGGAAAGCTCTCCGAGCTCGCGCCGCACGCGATCGACGTCGCGCACGTGCTCGTGCCGCCCAACTTGCACCTGGCCGTGACGCGCGAGCTGCTCGAGCTCGGCATCGGGGCCTTCGTCGAGAAACCTCTGGCGCTCTCGGCGCACGATGCGCGCACGCTGGGCGAGCTCGCCGCCGCGCGCGGAGTCGTGCTCGGCGTCAACCACAACGCCGTGTTCCATCCAGCCTTCCAGCGCTTGCTCGAGCGCTTGCGCGCGGGCGAGATCGGGCGTGTCGAGCACGTGCGCGTGTGCCTGTCGGTGCCGCTGCGCCAGCTCGACGCCGGCGACTTCTCGCATTGGATGTTCCGCGAGCCGCGCAACATCATCTTCGAGCAGTGTCCGCACCCCTTCGCGCAGCTCGTCGAGCTGGTCGGCGGCGTGCGCGTGCTGCACACCACCATGCTCGGCTCGCGCGAGCTGCAACCCGGGCAACTGTTCCACGAGCGCTGGGTCGTCGCCGGACGCGGCGAGCGCGGTTCGGTCGAGCTCTTCTTGCACTTCGGAGCGGCCTTCACGCGCAGCACGCTGGAGGTGCTGGGCTCCGACGGTTCGCTGGAGGCCGACCTGTTCCACAACCACTCCGCGGGTGAGTCGAAGACGCTGTACCTCGACTTCTGGAACAGCTTCCTGGCCGGCTGGCGGCGCGGCGGCGAGTTGCGCCGCTCGGCGCGCGGCGTGCTCGCCGACTACTTGAAGCAGACCCTTGGCCTGGGCGCGCGACAAGATGCGTTCTTCGCCGGCATGCGCGGCTCGATCCGCGCGTTCCACGCGGCGTTGCGTGCGAATCAGCCGCTGCCCGCGGACGCGCGCAAGGGCGAGCAGGTGCTCGCCTGGTGCGAGTCGGCGACCAGTTGGATCACCGAGAAGGCTCCGCCCACGGTCGAGATCCCGCCGCCGGGCGCCGCGCGCGCCGGCGAAGTGGTCGTGCTCGGCGGCACGGGCTTCATCGGCAAGCGCGTGCTCGCCAAGTTGGTCGAGCGCGGCGTCCCGTTCACCGCGGTCGTGCGCCGCGCTCACGCGCTGCCGCCGTTCCTGGTCGAAGCAGCGCGACGCGGTCAAGCGCGGCTCGTGCGCGGCAGCCTCGAGGACTCGAGCTCGCTGCGCGAGGCATTGAGGGGCGCGACATGCGTGATGCAGCTCGCCACGGGCAATGGACCGACGTGGGAGAGCGTCCAGCGCGCGATGGTCGGCGGCACCAAGGCCGTCGCCGAGCTCGCGCTGGAGTGCGGCGTGAAGCGCTTCGTGTTCGCCTCGACGATCGCCGCGCTGTACCTCGGCGCGGATGCCGGCACTCGCCCGCTGCAGGACGCGCTCGACACCGACCCCCAGCCCGATGGTCGCTCGCTGTACGCGCGCGGCAAGATCGCCACCGAGCAGGCACTGGTCGAGCTGCAGCGCTCGAAGGGCTTGCCGCTGGTGATCCTGCGCCCGGGCGTGGTGCTCGGACGCGGCACGGCACTGCAGCACTCCGGCGTCGGCTTGTGGGTGCGCGACAATCACTGCGTCGGCTGGGGCGCGGGCGACCATCCGCTGCCGCTGGTGTGGGTCGACGACGTCGCCGAGGCCCTGGTGCGCGCCGCGTTGCATCCGACCGACGAGCTGCACGGAAAAGCGCTCAACCTGTGCGCGGATCCCGGGCTGACGGCGGCGCAAGTCGTCGACGAGATGTGCCGGACGACGGGTCGCGCGCTGCGCTTCCATCCGCGCTCGCTGCTGCGCAGTCAGCTGATGGAGATCGGCAAGTGGCTCGTCAAGCGAGCGGGACGGCGCAAGGACGCGGTTTTCCCGAGCTACCGCGACTTGAAGAGCCGGGCGCTCCACGTGCCGCTGGCTTGCGATCTCGCGCGAGCGGTGCTGGGCTGGCGACCCGTCGAGGAGCGCGAGCGCTTCGTCGAGCTCGCGATCCGCTCGATGACGCTCGACGACACGACGCCCAACGTCGGATAGCGCGCGCGTGAAGCACCTGGTCCACGTCTTCTCGACGTTCGTCCCCGCCGGACCTCAGGTGCGCACGGCCAAGCTCTTGGCGGCGTTCGGTCCGGAGCTGCGCCACACGATCGTCGCCATGGACGGCCGCACGAGCGCGCGCGAGTTGCTCGATCCCGCATTGGACGTTCGCTACGTCGATCCACCGCCCAAGGCGGGCTCGCTCGCGACCGCGCGACGCATGCGCGCCGTGCTGCGCGAGCTCGCGCCCGATCTGGTGCTGACCTACAACTTCGGCGCGATCGACACGGTGTTCGCGGCGCGCAGCGCCGGTTTCGCCGTGATCCACCACGAGGACGGTTTCCTGCCCGACGAGGCCCGCGGCTTCAAGCGCCGGCGCGTGTGGATGCGGCGCCTCGCCCTCGGCGGCTCGACGCGCGTGGTGGTGATCTCGCAGAACCTGCAGCGCATCGCGCGCGAGCTGTGGCGCGTGCCCGAGCAGCGCCTGCACTTCATTCCCAACGGCATCGAGATCGAGCGCTTCTCCGCGGCCGACGGCCGGCCCGCGCTGCGCGAACGCTACGCCATCGCGCGCGACGCAGTCGTCGTCGGCGCGGTCGGTCATCTTCGGCCAGAGAAAAACGTCGCGCGTTTGCTGCGCGCCGTCGCGCGTTGCGCGCCGCGCTGCGATGTGCACGCCTTGGTGCTCGGCGAGGGTCCCGAGCGCGCGGGTCTGGAGGAGCTCGCGCGCGTGCCGGAGCTCTCCGGCCGCGTGCATTTCGCGGGCTACCACGCCGACCCGCGCGAGCACTACCGCGCCATGGACGTGTTCGCGCTCACCTCGGACACCGAGCAGATGCCGATCGCCTTGCTGGAAGCCATGGCGAGCTCCCTGCCGGTGATGGCGACGGACGTCGGGGACGTGCGCGCGATGTTGCCGCAGTCGCAGCAGCGCTACGTTGCCAGTCTCGACGACCAGACCGACGCCGCGCTCTCGCGGATCCTGATGGAGCTCGCCGCCTCGCGCGAGGTGCGCAGCGAGTTGGGAAGCGCAAACCGCGAGCGCGTCGCGCAGTGTTACTCCCATGCGCACATGGTCGCGAGCTATCGCGCGTTGATCGACGCCGTCTGAGCGGCCCGACCCCCTGCTTTCGCCTCAACGCCGCAGGTCGGCCCAGAGGCTCGCGCGCGGCCTGCGGCTGACGATGCGCCGGCGGCGCCGACCGCGCGCTGCGTCGCGCGATCCGTACTCGGTGCCGCATCCCGTCGGGTGGACGGACGCGCTGCACGTCACGCTGCAACCCTGACGCGCTTGCGCGCGGATCCCACGGCCGACTCGCGTGCGCCATGCCGGCGGATGCTCGTGGAGCGGGCTGCGCCATGGCGCCTCGAGCTCGAAGGGGAGTCCGTCGAGCACCAGCCACGGCGCTGGTAGGATGCGCGCCCCGTCCGGACCGCGGCACGGAGCGAGGCGCATGCACCGCCGCGCGCTCCCCTCGCACGAACGCCGCCGGTCCGGCAACCGCACCATGACCCACGATCTGCGCGCCCAACCACTCCGTCCTGGCCCGCTGCTCCCGCAGCGCCCGGCCGAGCCCGCTCCGTCCACGATGAAGAACCTCGCCGGTCGCACGTTGGCCCACGCCGATGTCCGCACGCTCACCAGCATCACCAACCGCGCCTTCGCGCAGACACAGGCGATGATCTGGCACGCCAATCACCGCAAGGACAAGCGCTCGGGCGACCCCAAGGTCGGTGGACATCCGGCGTCGTGTGCCAGCGCCTACCACATCCTCGCCGCGTTGCACCTCGCCGTGCGCGAGCCCGAAGACTACGTGTGCTGCAAGCCGCACGCATCGCCGGTCGACCACGCGCTGCACCACTTGCTCGACTTGTTCCGGCGCGAGGACGGCACGTGGCTCAGTGAGCCTGAGTCGATGCGCGCGATGCACACGCTGCGCGCCTTCAAGTCGAGTGAGTTCCCGGACGTCTTCCAGAGCTACCACGCGCGCACCGATCCCGACTCGTTCCACTTCCTGCCTTCGGGCTCGGTCGGCATCCCGCCGGTGGTCAGCGTGTACCTCGCGCTGGCCTACCGCTACGCCAAGGACCACGGTTGGTCGGTGCCCGCGGGGGCGCACTTCTGGTCGCTGATCGGCGACAGCGAGTTCCGCGAGGGTTCGCTGCTGGAGTGCCTGCCCGACGTCGCGGAACGTCAGCTCGGCAACGTCACTTGGATCATCGACTACAACCGCCAGAACCTCGACGGCACACGCATTCCCAACGAGCGCGGGCTGCACGGCGCCGACTGCGATCGCATCGAGAACACGGCGCGCGCCAACGGCTGGAAAGTCGTGCAAGTGCGCCACGGCTGGTTCCGCGAGAGCTTCTTCGAGCGCGAGGGTGGCGAGGCCTACCGCGAGTTCTTCGAGAAGCTCTTGACCGACCACGACTTGCAGGTGCTGCTGCTCTCCGGCGACGCCGGCGAGATCCGCAGGCGCGCGGTGCAACTCGCGCCGCGCTGCAAGGTGCTGGTCGAGTCGATGAGCGACGACGAGATCCTGTGCTCGTTCGCCGACTTCGGCGGCCACGACCTGGCCAAGCTGATCGAGGTGCTGGGCGAGGCGCGCACCTCGCGCACGCAGCCGACCCTGGTGATCGCGCACACGCTCAAGGGCTGGGCGCTGGAATGTGCCGCCGATCCCTCGAATCACTCGGCCCTGCCCGATGAAAAAGAGGTCAAGCGCCTGCTCGAGCGCGTCGGGCTGGGCTTCGACCAGCCGTTCCAGCGTTTCGACCCGCACAGCGACGAGGGCCGCTACCTGGCCGCGCGCTCGCAGAAATTCCGCGCGGGCATGGCGGCGCACCGGGAGCTGCGCGAGAAGAATCGAGCCTGGGTGCGCGAGCAGATCGACCGCGACGGACAGATCCCGCACGCGCTCGACATCGACCTGTCGCTGTTCCCCTTGGCGCACACGCAGTGGATGTGGGGCCAACTCGCGAGCAAGCTGGTGCGCATCGGCACCGCCGACGAGGGCGGTCCGAAGATGTCGGGCTCCAAGGAGTTGACCCAGCACGAGCAGCGCTGGAAGACGGCCGCGGACTTCGTGTTGACGCTGTCGCCGGACGTGGGCACCTCGACCAACGTCTCGCCGGTGATGGACCAGCGCATCTACGGGCCGACGCCCGAGCAGAAGCCCGACGCCGAGTTGCCCAAGGAAATCCGCCACCCCTCGCTGATCACGCACGAGGAGGTCTGGACGCGCCACATCCGCTTCGAGATCGCCGAGGCCAACTGCATGAGCGCAGCGGCCAGCTTCGGGAAGATGGCCCACTACACGGGCCTGCCGTTCTTCCCGATCATGACCGTGTACGACTTCTTCATCAAACGCGCGCTCGACCAGCTCTACTACAACCTCTATTGGGGCGCAGAGTTCGTGATCATGGGCACGCCCAGCGGCGTGACGCTCTCCAGCGAAGGCGCGCAGCATTCGTGGAAGAGCGACATCCAGATCCCCAACCTGATCACCTGGGAGCCGCTGTTCGCGGTCGAGGTCGATTGGATCCTGTCCGACGCCATCGCGCGCCACATGCAGGACACCAACGAGGGCCGGCGCGGAGTGTTGATCCGGGCCGTGACGCGCGCCATCCCGCAGCGGCTCTTGCTCGACTGCGTGCGCAGGCACGCGCGCTCGAAAGTCGAGGGTGCGTGGACCGGCGCGCTCGCGCCGAAGGGCTCGAGCCAGAGCGGCGCGACGGACGAAGCGCTGGTCGCGACCAAGCCCGACGACGAGTTGCTCGAGCGCGTGCGCCACGAGTGCCTCGCCGGCGGCTACTACCTGGTCGACTGGCGCGGCTACGCCGGCTACGAGCCGGGCGACAACGTGGTGCAGCTGTTCGCGATGGGCTCGGTCGCGACCGAGGCCGTCGAGGCGTCGCGCAAGCTGCTCGAGCGCGGCGTGTTCGCCAACGTGATCGTGATCTCGAGTCCAGAGCTGCTGCTCGGCATCCTGGGCGACCGGGACGGCTACGCGCACCTACGACAAGGCCTCGCGATCGACGGCGACCTGCACCTGGTCGCGCGCGAAGTCGACGACGAGTCCGAGCTCGTCGGTCTCGCCGGTCGGCGCGTGCCGATCGTCGCCATGTGCGACGGCGAAGCGGGCCTGGTCGACAACATCGGCTCGATCGTCGGAGTCAAGCAGACGACGCTCGCCGTGCGCAAGTTCTCCAAGTGCGGTCGCCCCGACCAGGTGTACGAGCTGCACCACCTCGACAGTGAGTCGGTCGTCGAAGCCTGCGGGAAGGCCCTGGCCGAAACGGCGTTGGAGGACCTGCGCGTGCCGCGCGACTGGCTCGAGCGCCTCGCCGGCCGCGCAAGTCCGCAGCGCGACTGGCGCGAGCTGTGGCCCGAGGCGGGCCACGCGGCGCACTGAGCGCGGCGCGAGATTCGAAAGACGGCGCGTCCCCGTCGGGGCCAACGCCGACGGGGACGCGCTTTCATGATCCCTCGGGCGCGCAAACGCCCCAGTCCATTTAGCGCGCGTTGCCCGCGGCCAGGCTGGCGTGCACCAGCGCTTTCAGTTCGGCCATCTGCGCCTCCAAGCTCGCGATGCGCGCGGCGTCGCGCGCGGCGCGCTCAGCAGCTTCGCCGCGCAGCTCGCGCAGCGCCTCGACGGTCAAGGCCTCGAAGCCGCGGATCGAGAGCCGCTTGTAGCCATCGGCGCCGGTCTCGACCCACTCGGGGAACACGCGTTCGACTTCCTGCGCGAGGAAGCCGGTCTGTTCGCCCTCGAGCTCGTGGATCGCCGAGGGGTCCTTGTACTCGTAAGTCACGCCGTGCAGCCGGAGCAGCTTGGCCAACGCGCCGTCGAGCTCTGCGACATTCGTCTTGAGGCGCGCGTCGCTCGCCACCGACCACGAGCCGCCGCCCGGCTTGCCCGCGCTGCCATTGACGTGCAGCAAGAAAGTCGGAGCCGTCGTGCCCACGCCGACGTTGCCGCTGGCGTCGATCACCATCTTCGTGCTGTTGCCCGCGACGCGGAATGCGAGCCCGTTGGCGGCCGTCGAGTTGTAGACGATCGCGCCGGCCGCGGCCCCGTCGGACGGATTGCCGAACAGCACGCCGGACTCGTTGGCATCGGGCGCCAAGAGCTGCAGAAAGCAGCTGGCGTTGCGCTCGAGAACCGCCGCGGCGCTCGCATTCGCCGAGATCGATCCGGCGCTCCCCTCGGCCACGTGCAGCGGCCCTTCGGGCGTCGTCGTGCCGACTCCCACACCGCCCGAGGCTTGGATCAGGAACTGATTGGGAGCCGTCGAGGCGGCGGCGCCGGAAGCGTCCGACCACACGAAGGAGCCCGAGTGGCCAGCGAAGGCGTTCTTGCCAGCGGCGCAAGCGTAGTCTCCCGAAGCGGAGTTGGAGTGTCCGCCCAACGCGACGGCAAAGTCACCGTCGGCGGAGTTCTGCTTGCCGCCGATCACCGCGGAGTGCGCGCCCCTGGCGGAGTTCTGACTTCCCCCGGCGACCGTCGCGAACCAAGCGTTGGAGGGATCGGCGTCCGCGTTGCCAGCGGTATTGCTGTTCCCGCCACCGATGGTGCCGAAGGAGTCCGTGACTGCGTTGGCACCGCCCAATCCCCCGGCGGATCCGCCTCCGGCAATCGTGCAGCCGTTGACGACCGAGGCAGTGTTGTTGTCGCCGCCGCCGATCACGTTCGGCGTGATGGTTCCGCTGCGCTCGGTGCGCATTCCCCACACGGCCAACTCGCCGCTGGTCACGATGTCTTGGTTGCCGAAGTTCGGGATCACCTTGGTCCCCGTGATCGCCGCCGTGCCGCTGATGTCCGCATCGACGATCGTGGCGTCGACGATCTCGCTCGAGCTGATCGAGCTCCCCAGCTGCGAGAACGCCGTCGCGTCCAGGCCGTCGAGCAGATCCGCGTTGAGCTGGTTCACCTTGGTCGTCGAGCTCACCAGCAGCGGTGCCGAGCCCGTGGCCTGGGTCGAGACGAGCTGTCCGCTGGCGCGCACCGAGCCGCTCACGTCGAGCTTGGCCCCCGGTGTCAGCGTGCCGACCCCGACATTGCCGGCGGCTGAGACGTTGAGGTTCGTCGAGAGCGGATAGAGCTCGCCCAGGGTCGGGACCGAGCTGGCTTCGATGCACTGGTTGGTGCCCTGGTCGACGATCGTCCCCGCGCAGATGAAGGTCGGCGAGCTCGCCATCGGCAGGTTCCCGATCCCCGTGGAACCCGACATCGCCATGCTCGGGCTGGACGAGAGCTGTGAGGCGCTGCTCGCGCTCGCCAACGCCGCTCGCCAGCGCGCGAGCCGCCGCACTCCGGGGCTCGTGGAAGCGATGCCGCTGGTCAGCGCGGAATCGCTGGGCTCGCCCGAAGCGAGTGCCGCAGGCTGCACCGCGTACGCGCCGCCTCCCGCGGGGAATGACAGTGCCTCGAAGCGCGCACCACCGAGGTTGCGCGCGAGCATCTCGCCCGTCTCGGTGCGCAGCCACAGGTCCGCGCGACCGTCGGAGTCGAAGTCGAGCGCTCGCGCGGCGAGGTCGAAGGCCTCGTGCTCCAACCCGCAGCGGTTCGGCTCGAACAACGCATTGCCCGCGTTCAGCCACACGCGCTGCGTGGCCGAGCCGGCGAACAGGTCCACGTCCCCGTCGCCGTCCAAGTCCTCCAGCAGAACGCAACTCGCGCCCTCGAGCGCCGCCAGTCCGCTGGCCTGCGTGATGTCCTCGAAGCGCCCGTCACCCCAACCCAAGTACAGGCCCACGCGCCCCTGGCCGTCGACGAGCGCCGCGTCCCAACGTCCATCGCCATCGACATCGGCCCACTGCAAGTGCGGCTCGGAGAGCAGCTCGAGACCGTTTTGCGCGACGGCTGGACGCGCGACCAAGGACAGCGCGGAGAACACGAATGCAGCGCGGGGAAAGCTCACGGTTGCAGACCTTTGGGCTGGGAAAAGAGGGGCTTCAGGAGACGACTCGAAACGCGCACCACGGAAAGCTGCAGCGCGCTCGTGCGAGTGTGGCGACGGGCTCCAGGAACTTGGGTGAGGAACTCCGGAACTCCGCATTCGCCCGCGGTCCGCCGCGGAGTCCATGCCGCCGGACGCGCTTGGAGCGAGGCCCTCGAATCTATGGGAGCTGGCCCGCGGCGTCGAGCCATCCCGGGCATGGCTTGGCGTCCGGGGGAGCTGTGCGGGAGTGAGCCCAGCTCCAGGTCGGTGCGCCTGCGCCATCCCGGCGACCGCAACGCGCCGCGCGGGCTCGAGCGCGACCACCGCGCACGGCCCGAGCGCCGCTGCGTCCGCCGCGGAGAGCCGTGCCCGGCCGCGCGAGCCGTCACGGAGGCGGCCGTCTCCCTCGGCGCAATCCGAATGTGCCGAGCCTCGCACGCGTTGCCGCCGAGGACGATCGGAAGGCCTGGACTGCGATCGAACTGGGGAAACGGCCTCGGCGCACTCGAAGGCGTGTGGAGCGAGCCCGTACCATGCCGCCCTCCCGTTGCCGTGAGCACCTCCTCCACGTCCCCCACTCCCGACGATCCTCCGCCGTTCGCGCCGTTCGCGGTGACGGCGACGCGGCGCATCTACGAGTCGCGCTGGTGCGGCCTGCGCGCCGACGACGTGGTGTTCCCCGACGGAACCAGCGGCGTGCACCACGTGGTCGAGATCAGCGACGCGGTCGTGGTCGTGCCGCGACTCGCCGACGGGCGCTTCGTGTTGATCGGCCAGTACCGCTATCCGCACGGCGAGACCCACTGGGAGCTCCCCGCCGGGCGCCTGAATCCGGCCGAGGATCCGCGCCTAGGCGCCGAGCGCGAGTTGCGCGAGGAAACCGGTTGTGTCGCTGGACGCCTCGTCGCATTGCCCGGCTTCTACCCGATCAACGGCATCAGCGATCACTACGCGCACGCCTTCGTCGCGCTCGACTGCAGGATCGCGCGCTCGACCGAGCACGAAGCAAGCGAGCGCATCGTGGTGGCGATCTTCACCCGCGACGAGGTGCGCGCGCTCCTGCGCTCGGGCCGCATCGTGGACGCCTTCAGCTCTCTCTCGCTCTACATGTTCTTCGACGTCGTCGAACCGACCCTCGCGCACCACCCATGATCGTCGCCCTCAGCTTGCTGCTCGCCTGCCCCAACCCGTCCTCGGCGACTCGTGCACCGGTGGAGCTCGTCCGCGCGCAGGAGCGCTCGACGCGCGAGCAGTTCGTCGCGCTCTTCGCCGCGCGGGACGAGCAGGGCTGCGCCGCACTGTGGCGTGCGCATCCCCGGGAGGTGCTCTACACCATCGACGAGGACCTGGAGGGCGCGCTCGCGACCTGGGAGAAATCGCCGGAGACGCCGGACGCGAAGGCGATCGCGGAGCACCACGCGCGAGCGCTGTGGGGTGCGCGCATCGCGAGCGAGGTCAGCGGGCATCCGATCTTCCTGGACTACGCCAGCGCGTTCGCCGGCCAGTCGAAGGAACAAAAGCAGCACTTCCGCGCCGGACAGCGCGCGCACGGCGAGTCGCGCAAGGCCCTCAAAGCCAAGGACTTCGCCAGCGCGGAGAGCAAGGCGCGCGAGTGCATCGAGCACGCCGCCCCGCTCGGCGATTGGTGGGGACACGCGATGGGCCTCTCCGCGCTGGGTGCGGCGTTGGTCGCCAAGGGCGAGCACGCGAGCGCGGTCGCGCCCTTGGGCGAGGCGGCCTTGATCTACCGCGATCTGCAGCTCGCGGGTGACGAGTACAACGCGTTGCGCGCTCTCGGCCAGGCGTTGGTTGCGGCGGGTGCCAAGCAACGCGCGGAGGTCGTGATGCGCCGTGCTCTCGTCCTGGCGGCCGAGCTCGGAGACGCCCAGGGCAAGACGGCGCTCGAAGCCGAGCTCGCACGGCTCGTGAAGTGATTTGCGTGGGTCAGCGCGCGAGCAACGCGCGCCAAGCCTGCGGCAGCGCATCGATCGGATGCACGTAGCCGATCTGCCCCGAACCGTTCTCGACGGTCGAGCTCGGCACGCCGATCAAGGTCCCGTGCTCGTCGAGCGCCGCGCCTCCGGAGTTGCCGCTGGTGATCTCGGCGTCGGTCTTGATCAACACGCCGAAGTCGGCGCGCTCGAAACCCGCCACGATGCCGCGCGTGGCGCTGATCGTGACGCGACTGCCCGTGCCACCGGTCGCGGGATAGCCCACCAGCCACAGGGGATCGCCGATCGCGAGCGCGCGCGCGTCGCCCAGCTCCAGCGTCGGGAGTTGGAGCTCGCGCGGAAGCGCTTGACCGTAGATCCCGCTGGTCACGCGGATCAGCGCCAGATCGCGCTCGAAATCGAGCCTCACGAGCTCGGCGCGGAACAGCTCCTCCGCGGGCGAGGTCGGATCGAGCGTCAGGGAGACCACGATCTCGGGCTGGCCTTGATCGCCCACCACGTGTGCGTTGGTCAGGATCCACCCGTCGCGCGTGAGCAAAGTTCCACTGCCCAGCCCGTTGGCGGTCGCGATCTCGACCACGGCGCGCAGCGCGCGCGCGAGCCCGACTTCGCCGTGCGGCGGCGGCAGCGCCGGAAAACCGCGCAAGCGCTCGGGTACTTCGCGATCGAAGCTGGCCACGATCTTGAACGGCAGCGTGCGCGTCGGTCCGAACGAATCGTAGACGTCGACGAACCACGCGCCCGGTACCAGAGGTGGCGTTCCGTCGGCGTCGATCAGCAGCGTCTCGTGGCCCCAGTTGTTCTCGGCGAAGGCGACGTCATCGTTCCACTCCAGCGATTGCGTCCCGGCGTGCGCGTACAGGTCCAGGTCGCTGGAGACGTCGAACAAGTCCAGTCGCAGAGTTCGCGCGGTGTCGGGCACGACGACCTTGAAGGTGCGAAAGCCGCCGGAGTCCGCGTCGAGCGCGGATGCGAGCGCGACGCCGCCGGAGAGCTCTCCGTCGACGCGCGCCGCGAAGGTCTCGACTTGGAGCTCGATCGCCGTGCGCTCGACGCGCTCGTCACCGATGTGCGGCAGTCCCTCGTAGGGCCAGCGCACGGCGAAGAACCAGCGCTCGCCCGCGACGCGCTCCGCTCCAAATCGGTCGAGCACGATCGTGGGCGGGCCCTCGGAGCCGTCGGCGCGCTCGCTGGCATCCGCGGGCGAGCCCACGCGGCGGCGCGGTCGCGCGAGCAGTTCGAGGTCGGGGATCTCGGTGCGCAAGGTGATGCGCGCGCTGACCGTATCGACGGGCACGTCGAGCACGAACTCGCGCTGGCCGCCCGTGGCGAACTCGAGCTCGCCCTTCCAGGCCTCGTTGGGGCGCAGCTCGAGCGCCGCGGGCGCGCCGCGCCAACATGCAAACGCACCCAAGCCCAGCGCAACCACCAGGGACGACCGCAAGCAAACGACGAGGCGTGACATCGCCGCGCATCCTACGCCGACGCACGGCTCGGCAGCAGCATCCCCGAACGCGCGTCGCTGCGGCTCGAGCAGCGTGAGCTCCAAGCCGCTGGACAGGCCGACGGTCTTGGCTGCGAGCGGATCGCGCAATCGACTCAGGGCGGCGAACACTCGACTCGCGCTGCGCGGCGAGTCCAAGGCCGCTGGACTGGTTGCCTTGAACGCGTTCCAGTCCCGCGCGAGCTCGCCGTCGCGCTGACCGAGCGTACCGCCCGCGTTCTGAGCGCCCATGAACTCAGGCGCAGGCTCATGCACAGGAAGCTCGTGCTCCCGCTCGCCCAGGGCTGCGCCTGGATGCGGCTCGCTCCGTGGAACAAGATCCCCTAGCGCAGCAGCGCGTAGAGCTCGAGCCGCGGACCGGGGCGCTCCACTTGCCACAGCGCGGCCAGGGCGAAGTCCATCTCGGTCGGCAAGAACGCCTCGCGGCACGGATCGTCGGGCTCCGCGGACGGATCGACCACGCGCAGCGCGGCGCTTCCAGCGACGAGCGACTCGAGCGGGCGCTGCTCGCGACCGGGTCGACGTCGCGCGAGGACGAGGTGTGTCACGCCCAACGCGGCCAACACTTCGCGCGGCGTGCTTCCCAACGCGCGCACGCGCGGGTCGTCCTTGACGGTGTACTCCAGCGTTCGAGGGTCGATGCCGAACAGGTCCTCGCACTGGATCGCATCCAGACCCGCGCCGTTGGGAGGCTCGACACCGGCCTCGAAGTAGCTGCGGCGCAACTCCTCGCGTGCATACAACGGGCGCAGGCGAGCGAGACGCTCCAGCGCCGCGCGCGAGAGCTCGACCTGCGGACCATAGTGGTCGATCGCGACCACCGACCCCGGCGGGAGCTCGGTGAGCACGCGCTCCGCAGCGGCGCGCGTGTCCTCGGCGCGCACGACCCAGTCGAAGCGCAGCGCTTGCACGAGCGGCAGCGCCAGCGCGAGCGCGACGAGCGGGCGCAGGGCGCGCCGCTCCCACAGACGTTGCACGAGCACGCCGGCGGGCAAGCTGAGCAGCATCAGCGCGGGCGACAAGTAGCGCACGTGGTCGCTCGGATTGACCAACGCCGCCAGCGCGACGATCGAGGCCGCGAGCACGAGCGGCGCGAGCCAGCGGATGCGCCAGGCGAGGGCCAGGCCGGCGACGCCCAGCAGCGAAAGCAGCGCGTCGTAGCCGAGCACCGCGGCCAACATGCGCGGGATCGCGTCGAGCTCGATGTCGGTGCGGATCGTCTGTCCGCCGATCGAGACCGCGTGGTCGTGCGCGCCGCCGCCGATGACCTGCTCGCCGCTCGGACGACCGTGCAGGTAGTACAGATGCCCCGCGACGAAGCCCACGACCGCGAACACGAGCGCGCACCACGCGCCCTCGAGCAAGCGGCGGCGCAGCTCGCTGCCGCGCCACGCGTTGGGGGCGTAGCCCCAGGCGAGCGCGGGCAAGACCGCGAAGGCGAGACCCGACTGGTGGCAGGCGAACGCCAAGCCGACGGCGGCGCCGCAGGCGAGCAGCGCCCGGCGTGCTCCGCTGCGCGCGTGGACCACCGCGGCCCACGCCGCGAGCGCGCCGAAGAACAGGGTCGCGGCCCAGGGTCGCTCGTGCGTCGAGAGTTGGACGTTGAGCAGGCACGTCGCGGCCAGATAGCTCGCGAACAACGCGCCCGAGCCCAACTCCGCGGCGCGGGCGGCTCGGTACACGGCCCATGCGGTCAGCGCGCCGAACAGCGCCATCCACGCGCGCGCCGGCAGGTGCACCAGCCCCGGCCGCAAGGTCGCCGCCTGAGCGAACTCGGCGCTCCCGCCCCAAGCGCCCGCGACGCGCCCGAGCGCGTATTCCGCGGCGTAGGTCGGCAACAGCAGGTAGGGCACGAGATACGGATACGACATCTCCGCGGTCATCCGCGGCGCGAGCGAGCGCTCGCTGGCCATCGTGAGCGCGCGCTTGATCATGTGGTGATCGGGCACGTAGCGCCGCGGAAGTCCGTGGTCGATCGGCAGCACGCGCACGAGGAGCGCGAGGACCACGATCGCGAGCATCGAGCGGCGTGCGGACATTCGACTTGAAGCGTCGCCTCGCGCACCCTGCTTGTCGAGCGACAACCGCGGTCTCAGGCCGAGCTCGAGGGACAGTCGCGCGCGAGCGGTCGCCCACCGGGGCTGCCCACGGATCATCATGCGCATTCCGCGCGACCTGATCTCCGCTTCCCTGGCGCGCTCGATCGGGGGTCGCGCCGCGCGAGGCGCTCGCGCTGGCGGCCCAGCGTCGCACGCGGGTGCGAGTCGAGTCGAGAACGACGCGCCAGCGGCAGGCCGTGCCGCTCTAAGGATCGCGGAAAAGCGCCGCGCGCACAGCTCAGGCGTCGGGGTCGACGTCGAAGCGCTTGAGGAAGTCGTCGATCTTCTCGACGTCCTCGAGCTTGGCGATCAACAGCTCCATGGCCTCGACGAAGTTCATCTTGAGCAGCACGCGGCGCAGGACCTGCACGCGGCGCAAGCGTGTCGCGGAGTGCAGCTTCTCTTCCTTGCGCGTGCCCGAACGCTCGATGTCGATCGAGGGGAAGATGCGCCGGTCGGCGAGCTTGCGCGAGAGCACGATCTCCATGTTGCCGGTGCCTTTGAACTCCTCGAACACCATCTGATCCATGCGCGATCCGGTGTCGACCAAGGTCGTGCCCAGGATCGTCAGCGAACCCGCCGTCTCGGTATTGCGCGCCATGCCAAAGAACGCGCGCGGGCGCTCCATGGCACGCGAATCGAGTCCGCCCGACATGGTCTTGCCGGAGGTGCCGAGGTGGTTGTTGTAGGCGCGCGCCAAGCGCGTGATCGAGTCGAGCAGCAGGACCACGTCCTGACCGAGCTCCACCAAGCGCTGGCAGCGCTTGAAAACGACTTCCGCGAGCTCGACGTGGTTCCGCGTGTCCTCGTCGTTGGTGCTGACGAACACCTGGCCCTTGGTGGTGCGCTTCCACTCCGTCGCCTCCTCGGGGCGTTCGTCGATCAAGAGCACCATCAAGTGCACGTCGGGGTAGCCCTCGGTGATCGCGTTGGCGAACTTGCGCATCAGAATCGTCTTGCCCGAGCGCGGCGGCGCGACGATCAAGCCGCGAGAGCCGCGCCCGACCGGGCACACCACGTCGAGCACGCGCATCGACACGTCGCCCTGGATGTCACCAACCCCGTAGTGGAAGTCGGGGTCGATGCTGGTGAGCTTCTTGAACGGTACGAGGTTGAGCACCTCGCGCGGGTCCTTGCCGTCGACTTGATCGACTTGGTTGAGCTGATAGCGATGCTGCTGGCCCTTGGTGCACGGGCCACTGACCAACGAGCCCTCGCGCAGCTTGAAGCGCTGGATCAAATGCGGAGGGACCCAGATGTCCTCCTTGCTCGGGAGGAACTGTGCCTCGATGCGTCTCAGGACGCCGTGGCCGCCCTTCTCGGTGACGAGCATGCCGGAAAGCACCTGCGGTGCATGGCGCGGGTCCGCGGAGCGCGCGTCGCCGTGCCGGGCATGCCCCTGTCCCCCATGCCCCTGTCCCCCGTGCCCCTGTCCCCCATGCCCCTGTCCCCCATGCCGTTGCCCGTGGTGCGGTCGCTCGTGCAACACAGCCTGCGCGCCGTCGCCCGTCGCCGCCTGGGGGCCTGCTCCGGGGTGGCCCGATCCGCCCCCGCCCTGTCCGCCCTGTCCGCCCTGACCAACCTGTCCACCCGGACCACCCGGACCGCCGCGTCCGCGCCGACCGCGGCGCCGGCGGCGCCGACCGCCATCGCGCCAGCCGCCCTGCTCGAACTCCGAGCCTCCCGCGGCGCCTGCGGCTGTCGCGGAGTCCGCGGACGCACCAGCGTGCCCAGAGTCACCGCCATCGGCATCGTCGTCGCGAGCGGAGAACTCGTCGGCTGGACTCGAGTGGAAAGCGAAATCCCCTTGCCCGGGATGAGCGGACTGCGGCGCGCCCGCGCCTTGCTCGTGCTTCGCGATAGCGCGTCGGCTCGCGGACGCATCCAGCTGTGCCCCTCCGTCGCCGCGACCGTGCTCGTCGCCGCCGCCTTGATCCGCTCCCCCACCCTGCTCCGCGCCGCCCAACTCCCCACCATCCGGCTCCCCGCCGTCGTGCTGCTCATCGTGACGGCGGCGCCGACCTCCGCGGCGACCGCGACCGCGGCGGTTTTCCGGTCGGCGCCAATCGCGCCCCTCGCCTTGCGGCTCGCGCGGACCGGCGGGATCCCTCGATCCGGGCGCCTCGCGCGTCGAGCCCTGATCGCGAGCGCTGTGGCTCGCTCCGGGCTGGGCCGGAGCAACTCGCGCGGGGGTTGACGGAGCCGGAGCCTCGGGCTTGGGCGCCGCGGGCCTCGGGCTCGGGGGCGCGTAGCCCGCGGGCACATCCAGGGCGCCGAACGGAATGTCTTCCCAGTTCTTCGGGGTCGAACGGTCGTTCACAGTCATGGGTACTGCGCCGCGAGGGCGCTCTCTTTCGAGCGTGCGAAGTTGTGTCGCAGCCTGGTCAGCGCGGAGCCGTGCTCCATGCGCTGCGCCGAGACTGCAGACGCGCGCCGCACGCACACCAGCCGAAGCGCCCGAGGCCCGGTCGGACCTGCGACGCGTTGCGTTGCCGCGAGTTCTCGCCTCGGGCGCGCGGACGCGCCTGGGCGGCACTCGGAGCGAACGCGGCTCGTGTGCGAGCCATTCGTGTGAAGCGCGAGCGTCTCGAGCGGCACGCGGCGCTCGAGTGCGGGCAGGAGTCGGTGGGCGCGCGGCCCAGGCGCCTGCTCCGCGCCTCACGAGAAACAGCCAATACGGGAATCAAGCCAAGTGCGAGCTCGGTCAACCGATCGGATTCGGGACGTGCGACCCGGATCTGAGCGGATTCGAGGTCTGCCTGCACACCGTCTCGCGGTGGCGTCCGACCCCGGGCCCACGGCGAGAGCGCACGCGGGCGATGGGTTGGAGCATGCCCGAAAGCCGGCCGTCCGCGAAGAGAAAACACGGCCTTTTTCGCCGTGGACCGCGGGCAGAGTGCATGGATCGGCGACCGCGGACCGCGAACCTGCGGATAAAGCGCGGGAAGTTCCAGGTGCTCGGAGCCAGCGCACGAGGCGCCGACGCGGCGCTCAGCGACCCGCGCGCAACACCGGCCGGGCGAGTCCCAGGCGCGCGCGCAGCTCGCGTGCTAGAGCATTCAGTTCCTCGAGTGAAGCGTGCTCGACGCGCGGCAACTCTCCCGCGTAGCCGACCAGCGGCGCGGCCTCGGCGAGCGCGCCCGCGATGCGCGCGAGATCGCCTCCGTGCTCGAGCTCGTGCTCGGCCAGGATCGTCGCCGCTTGCGCCAACGCGCGGCGGTTGCGCTCGTCGTCGACCCGCGCGCAGGCCCGTCGACCGGCGAGGATCGCGCGCTCGAGGTAGGCGAGCCCCGCCGCGTCGTCGGAGCGTCCGAAGGCGCGCAGTGCTTCGCGCAACTCGCCGTCGGAGATCGCTCGCGCGTAGAGCGCTTCGCCGGGATGGGCCGCCTCCAAGCGGTCGAGCAGCTCGAGCGCAGCGACCGAGCTCGCGCCGCTGGAGCGCCATTCGAGCGCGCCGTCGATCAGATCGAGTCCCTCGCGATCGAGGCCGTCGCGCACGAGCAGCGCTTGCGGACGCACCGCAACGGCGTCGACCAGTGCGTCCGCGGCCTGCGCGCGGCGCTCCGCCAGCAAGTGCGCGAAGCCGCGGCCGAGCGCGCACATGCCCAGATAATGCTCACTCGATTCGCGGTAGCTGGGCTCGAGCGCGAGGGCTCGCCGGAAGTGTCCTTCGGCCCGAGCGTAGAGCTCGACGGCGCGATCGGGATCTTCACCGCGGCGCGCCCACTCGGCCTGCAGCACGCGCGCGTATCCGGCGTACCACGCGCACTCCGCGATCTCGGGTGAGCGCGCGGCCAGCGCTTCCGAGCGCTCGGCGAACAGCTCGGGGCGGCCGATCGACCAACACGCGTTCAGGAATTCGCTGCGCAGGGCCGCGTTGCCCGGGTACTGCATCAGCCCCGCGTAGCCGAGCTCGACGCGCTCGCGCGTCCGACCCAACGCGCCATAGAAGCTCGCCAGGCTCAACCAATCGTTCGCATCGTGCTCCGGGCCGAATGCGGCCTTGGTCAGCGCCATGGCCCCGCTGAGCATGCCGCGCATGGCGCTCTCCACCTCGCCACCGGCGCGCGCGGCCAGTGACCGCGCGCACGCGTCTCCGAGCCAGCGCGCGGCCTCGGTCATGTCGTCGTTGAGCGGCTCGCGCGAGCGCAAATCCGCCCCGCCGACCGCGAGGGCGCGTTCGGCCAGCCGCTGTTGGTCCTCGAAATCGAACAGGTAATTGGCCACGCGCGCGCGATCCAACAGGAGCTGGACATCGCCGGGGTAGGCCGCGCTCGCGGCCGCCAGCGCCAGCTTGGCGTCCTCGAGCATCAGGTCGACGCGACGGCCACCGTCCTGCAACAGCCGGCGCGCGAGCAGCAGCAGCGCGCGGCCGAGGACCAGCTGCCGCTGCGGATCGGAACGATCGCCAGCCGCGGCGAGGTCGGCGTGCTCCAGTGCGCGCTCGAGCTCCTCCACCGGGGGTAGCTCCGCTTTGGGCTTCTCGGTCCGCACGGGCTCGACGCCTTCGACGGCACGTGCGGCCGCGACCTCGAGCACGTCGAAGGGCTCGCCGAGCGCTTCTAGGGTCCCGGCGCTCCGGTCCGCGCGCGCGATCGCGGCACGCGCGGCGCGCGCCAAATCTCGGTCTGCGAGTACGCCGTAGGACTCGAGAAACGTGCGCTGGCCGATGTCGTCCCAAGCGAGCACGGCGAGCGCCGGAAGCAACTCGGCGGCGCGCTCGGGCGCGCTCGGGTCGGCGCATGCGTCGCGCAACGCCCACGCGGTCTGCGCGAGCTCGCCGGCGGTTGCCGCCAGGTCGAAGAGCCGTGTGGCGAGTTCGTCCTCGCCGAGCGCGCCGGTTGCGTGCGCTCCGAAATCCACGCGCGCGAGGTCGCGCCGCAGCGCATCCGCGAGCCCGTCCACCGCGAGCGTCGGGGCGTGCTGCGAAAGCTGCTGGTGCTGCCGCGCGACCAACTCCACGAAGCTCTGCTCGTTTCGCAGTCGCGCGCGCAGCCGCACATCGAATGCGGGATCGCGGAACGTAGCGGCATCGAGAGGCTCGAGGCCCCGGCCCGCGTCGAGCAGCGCCGAATCGAGCGTGCCCAGGTCGAAGAGCAGCGTGAAATCCCAGGCCTTCGTGGCGTCCGGGAGCACCAATGCGTGGCGCGGTGAGATGCGCTCGACGAGTTCGCCTTCGAGCTCGATGCGCTCACCCAGGAGGAATCGCTCGTGGAGCAGCGGTTCGAGCGCGATGTGCTCGCCGCAGGTGACCTCGCCCAGCCGCGGACAGGGCAGGCGTGCGCCGCTCGCGTCGTAGTCCCTCGGATTGTGGCGGAAGACGCTGCCCACGACGCACACGAACGGGCGCGTCGAAGCGACGAATTGCGGAGCTCGGTAGCGCTCGCGCACGATGCGCTCGGAACCCGACTCACCATCGGCGTTGATCGCGACCAGCAACGGGCGCTGGGTCTCGCGCACCAGGAGCAGCGCATCCTCGAGCGAGCGTTGCCAGTGGATTTGGCGGGCGTCGTCGAAGCGCGGAGCTTGGAGGGACGCGACCAAGGTCAAGGCCAGAGGGGTCCAGATCATGGCTTGGGTTAGTGGAGCTGCCGCGGCGGTTCTACAGCAGCATGCGGCGCCGCGCGAGCCGTCGCGTGCGCGCACTGCGCCACCACGGCGCTCGCTGCGCGCATCGAGCTCGTGTGCCGCGCAGCTCAGCGTTGCATCCCGCAAGTGCTGCCGCGCCAGGGGCCGCGGCACTGCGCGGAAGTGTGCGTTCGAGCGCTGCTCTGGCCGGGAGGATCCAGAGCGATCGCGCAGCCACGCGCTCCGCGACGCTTTGGACGCCTCGGGCAATGTCGATCCCTTCGAGCATCGCGCACTGGAGCGGGCGAGGAGCGTGGGCCAGACTGGCGGCGCCGTGCGCGCGCTTTATTTCTCTGCCGCCGCCCTCTCGCTCACGCTGGGTTTCGTCGGCCTGTTCCTCCCGCTCCTGCCCACGACGCCGTTCGTATTGCTCTCGAGCTGGTGCTTGGTGCGCTCCTCGCCAGAGCTCCACGCACGGCTGCGCGCGTCGCGCGTGTTCGGCCCGATGCTCGACGATTGGGAGCGACATCGCGGCGTACGCCTGCACACCAAGCTGTCCGCCATCGGAGTGCTCGGATGCGCCGTCGCCGCGAGCCTGTGGATCGGTCACCTCGAGCCCTGGCACGAAGTGCTGTTGATCTCGACCAGCGCTCTCGGTGCCGTGCTGATCGCGCGACTGCCGGCCGTTCCGCGCGCGTGAGGTCTCGGGAGCTCCCATTCGTCGCGCCATCCCGCGCGCGCCATCCCGCGCGCGCCATCCCGCGCGCGCCATCCCGCGCGCGCCATCCCGCGCGCACCATCCCGCGCGCACCGCGCTGCGAGGATGGTCGGGGGAACGAGACGCGGATTGAACTCTTTGTGCAGGGGGCGGCGCAACTAGATCCGCTGGCCCTGCGCAGGTTGCTGGCGGCATGAAGATCCGCCCGCCCCGCCCCGGCACCGGCCTCCCGAACCTGCCCGCCGCCATCGGCTCCAGCTTCGTGTCCCCACGAGCGTACGGGGTCGGCAACCGGGCGATCCACGGACTTGGTCCCATCGCGCGCCCGGTGGACGAGCCGGTGTGCGTTCCCGCCACGTGGCCCCGCGTCGGCCGGTCCTCCGGTAGACACCGTGTCCAGCAACGTGCGAGGTCGAAGCGGACCGGCCCCTCAGACGGGCGAGGGATGTTCGATGCGCATCGCAGCGCCCGGCGCGCCGTCAGGACGGAACCAGTCGCCACCGAACGCCGCGTCACCAAACACGGCGATCCCCACCCACCATCAACACCAAGAAGAAGACTCTCGCGCGGCCGACGTTGGAACCGGATGCCACGCGAGAGTCGGAGGACTGACGAGTGAAAGTCTACCGACGAACTGTGCCGCGCGTCCACGCCCCTACAGAACGCGCGTCCCCTACGGCGACGGCGCATCGTGCTCGGCCCGAGCTACGCCGTCTAAACGAAGCGTCCCAACGCTCCTCGCGGAGTCTGGAGCGCGAGGGACACGCGGCTCGCGGTCCTTCTATCGGAAGCACGGAAGGGAAGAACTCCCCTCCTTGGATGCGCCATCGCGCAGCGGCGCACGCAGAACAAGCAGCACGTCGTCAGGCGATTCGCGACCGATCGACACTGCTCGCTGAGTTCGTCGCATCGCGTGGGCTCCACCTTCCGTCTCACGGAATCGTGGACAGCGTTCGCGTCTCGCTCTTGCAACCCCTGCACGGGCGCGATCGAAGGCAGCTCGAAGACAACGGATTCGAGCCCGTCGCTGGAGCGGCGCGTTGCAAGCGCGGCCCGAACGATCAGCTCTTCGACATCGAGCCGGGGGCAGAGCGCTACCTGAGACGCGAAGACGGGTGCCGACTGTTCGTCCACGAACGCAAGTTGGCGGTCACCGCCTCCCTGCCTCGACTCCTCGGACTCACGAACGATCGACTGCACGAGCTGAGCGAGGCCGATGTCGTCGCGGCGCTACAGGCGATCACCCGCGACCTCTTCCCGATCACGACGCACAAGGCTCAGTTCGGCGATCGCGAATGGGCCGTCGCGGAGATCGCCTTGGCACTCGACCGCGAGACGGACGTGCAGCGGGTCCTGCGTGGATACGAGCTGTCGAAGTGGCCTCGCACCCTTTCCGCTCCCCAGCGGTGGACGGGAGGTCTCGCATGGGCGGGAACGGACAACCGACTGACCGTGTACGACAAGGGTCTGGAGATGAGGAGCCGAGGCTGCTCGGGTGCCCCAGACCCTGGGACAGTTCTTCGAGTCGAGCGGCAGTGGCGCGGTCCCGAGACACTGGCACGCCTCGCCGAGCTGCTCGCGCCGACCGGCTACAGGCCGGAGCGCATTCGACTCGTCGAGTCCTGCCGAAACGGGGTGTTCGCCGTCTCTCACTACCTCGACCACCGCGCGCTGCACACCGCGTTGGCGTACGAGATCGCGCAGCTCGATCCGCCGATCGAGGTCTTCCACACGCGACGAGAGACGATCGCTGGGCACATGGCTCGATGCGCGACATTCGACGCCGCGATGCGCGCGACGTGCGACCCCAAGACGTACCGCGAGTACGGGAAGATCAAACGGTTGCTGGAGCGCGCGAGCGTCATCCCGGATTCTCTGCTCAACATCTGCTATGGATCGCCCCGCAGAACGGTTCCCGGCGACCTCCTCGGTCCGAGTTGACGCCGGTCCTCCCCGATCTCGCCCGTCTGGACCTGCGACGACGCACTCACGTCGGAGGCTGCGAAGCAAGATCACCCCGTAGACACGTTGTCTGCGCGGAGGACATGACCACAGCGCTCCCTGACGATTTCCGACACGGGTTCAGGTTCTACGATCGCCCCCTGTTCCGCCACCCTCTCGATGCGACACCTCACGCTCTCCCTTGTCCTCCAGCTCGCGCTCGCCTCGTGCAGCTCGATGCCGGAGTTCGAGCACCGCTCTCCCTCAGGAGTCGCCCGCGCCGACGATCCGAACGACGCGCGGATGCTCGCGATGATTGGGAACCTGTTCACAGCCGAGGTCTGCACCAAGCTCGGCGTCGAGCCCGAGCCGCCCTTCGTCATCTACCACGTGTCCGGCAGCGAGAGTCTCGGGCTCGCGGTGTGGCGCGACGGCGACGAGATCGTCGAGCGTCGAATCGTGATCGGCGACGCGGCCCTGCGCGACCAAGCGCGCTTCTCGGTCGCGCACGAACTCGTCCACTGGTACGCGAGCGCGCCGTGGGATCGGTTGCCGCACGCGATCGAGGAGGGACTCGCGGACTACATCGCCGTCCACGTTGCGCCCGAGTTCCGCGACGAACGTATCGCCGAGTTGGACCGCCGACTTGCTTCAATCACGCCCGAGCGCCGCGAGCAAGCGCTGGCAGTCAGCGAACGCACGTGGGCGACGACGCCCCGAGAGGTCCGCTCCGACGCCTACGCCGTCGGCTTCGAGATCGTCCAGCGGTTCGGCATCGAGGGCCTGCGCGAGCTGTGCGAACGTGCGCAACGCGAGGGGCGCGAGCGCGTTCCGATCGCCTGGATCGAAGGCTCGACGCTGCCGCCGCACGTGGCGCGTCCCTGAATCCAGGCGGCCTTCCATCCGGGCACTGCGTTGTCGATAATCACCGTCGTGAATCTCTCCTGCTTCTCCAAGAAGGCAAGCGGCGAACCCCTACGGCGCGCGCTGACCGCAACCTCGCATCGCCTCGACATGGAGCGCGAGCAGGTCGAAGCCGTCGTCGCCGCATTCCTGGAGGAAGTCGTGGACGAAGTCGCGAACGGACACGTCGTGTCGATCGAGAAGTTCGGTGCGTTCGCGGCGTGGCTCATCGAGTCGCCCTCCGCCCTTGCTCGCGATCCATCGGCGCGATGCCAACCGAAGTTCTCGCCATCGCGTTCGTTCAACGAGCGGGTGCGATACTCCGCCCCGGCAACGACGTGGGCGAAGCGCCGACTTGCCAAGCATCGGAGCAACCACGCGCTCCGATTGCCGACGACGGGTCGCGGATCGCTTCCCGAGATGACGAACGCTGAGATCCGCCAGTCGATCGCGACGCAGATGGCCCAGTCCTGACCGCAGGCTTGCCAGACACGCCGTCTACGAGGAATGTCCCTGCCGCTCGGTGTCTAGCGTCTCCCGCCGCCTGCTTTTCGACCGGGGGGATAGGGTCTCTGGGAGCCGCAGTCTCTCTGCAAGCGGAAGCATGAGACTGTTCGGCCCGCCGATCGCCGAGACGCGCCGTGTGCCCTATGACCCTGAGGGCGGGGTGGCAACCGGGGGCTCGCCAGACACGGTGTCTAGCGCTGACCCCATGTCATCGGTCCAGCGCAGCGCGAGCCGTCTCGGCACCTAGTCATCGAACTCGATCCACTGGGAGACCGGGCTCCCAGCGCGCCGCCAGCCGTCCTGCCAGGACTCCCACAACACCTCGTAGCGCCGCGAGTTGATCTGGCCACGCAGCACGATCCGTGGCTCGCCCGCGACGAGTCCGACGCGGTAGAGCGCGAGGCCATCCTCGATGTTCCCCGCGACGGTGTGAACGAACGCGACCGCTTGGAAGTTGGCGGCGAAGCTGCCGTCATCCTTCGGCTTCGCGAGCTGGATCGTGAAGGTGAACGGCTCGGTGGCAGCACCGGCGACCGGGCGGGTCTCTCCGATGCGGAGGATGGCGCGCTCGACGCGGTCGGCCTGCTCATCCGCATAGGGAGCTGCGAGGGCATCGACCTTCGGTGTCTGGGTAGCATCGACCCCGCTTCGGCCGCTGGACGCACCAGGATTCCCTCTCGGCTTCACGAGCCCCGCGAGCAGGCTCCGGTTGGTCTGCACCTGCGCTACTCGGACCCGCTCGACGGGCGAGGAGATCGTGTTGGCGTTGTGAGCGTCGAAGCGCCACGTCTGTCCGGCGTCTAGATGCGTGGTCGTCGCCATCGCGTCGCCGATCTTCGCGCCGGACGGGTCGAGCAGTTCCAACGTGATGACGCAGTACGTGAGCGCTTCGTCGGACGTGTTGGTTGCAGCTCCCCTGAACCCGCCCACTCCGCCGCGTCCGTATTGCGTGAGCACGCCGGTCAGCTCGACGCGGACATCGTTGACGACGACCGGCGTCGGCAGGTCGAGCTTTGGACCGACCGCCGAGCAGGAGCTGGCGACGGCAGCGAGTACGAAGGGCCAAGCGCGGAGGGGAAGCATCCCTTCGACATCGGCGAGCCCCGGACGATCCTTGAGCGTTCCCCGCCCCGCTGTCGGGGGGACCGGCCTGCGCAGCGACCGAACCCGCGAGTGGCACCGGCCCCCGCAGACACCGTGTCTACCAGCGGCCGGGCCTCTCCCCCGCCCGCGACCCGCAGGGCAGCCAGCTTCCACTTGGCGATCCTTGGACGTTTTGGACATGATGGCAGCCGAGGCTCGCCTCACCCCGCAGGCTGTACCGCCATGCCCCTCAGCGTCATGACCATCCCCGAAGTCGCCCGTCTGCTCCGCGTGTCGGAGAAGAAAACCTACCGCCTAGCGAAGAGCGGCGAGCTGCCGTCCTTCCGGCTCGGCTCGGCGTGGCGGTTTCGTCGCTCCGATGTCGAGAGCTGGGTCGCCGCCCAGGTCCGTGACCGCGCGAAGAAGAAGGCCCGCGCGTGAGCCACATCGACGCCCCCGCTCCCGGAACGACCGCCAACGCGGTTCGTCTCCCTCGCACCCGGACCTGACGCGCATGGATCAAGGCCAACTCTCCTGGATCGCCAACTTCATCTGGAACATCGCGGACGATGTGCTGCGCGATGTCTACGTCCGGGGGAAGTACCGGGACGTGATCCTGCCCTTCACCGTGCTCCGCCGCCTGGACGCCGTGCTGGAGCCGACGAAGAAGGCCGTCCTCGACATGAAGGCCAACCTGGACAAGGCGAAGATCGCGAATCAGGACCAAGCGCTACGACAGGCCGCCGGGCAGGCGTTCTACAACACGTCGAAGTTCACGCTGCGCGACCTGCGCTCGCGCTCCAATCGCGAGCAGCTCAAGGCCGACTTCGAGGCGTACCTCGACGGGTTCTCGCCGAACGTCCAGGACATCCTCGACAACTTCGAGTTCCGCAACCAGATCCCACGCCTCTCGAAGGCGGACGCGCTCGGGACGCTAATCGAGAAGTTCCTCGACCCCACCGTCAACCTCAGCCCGCAGGCCGTTCGCAACCCGGACAACTCGATCAAGCAGCCGGGTCTCGACAACCACGGCATGGGCACGATCTTCGAGGAGCTTGTCCGTCGCTTCAACGAGGACAACAACGAGGAGGCAGGCGAGCACTGGACGCCGCGCGACGCCGTGAAGCTCATGGCGCGGCTGATCTTCCTGCCGGTTGCCGATCGCATCAAGTCGGGCACCTACCTCCTGTACGACGGCGCGTGCGGCACCGGCGGGATGCTGACGGTTGCCGAAGAGACGCTCCAGGAACTCGCGAAGCAGCACGGCAAGAAAGTGGCGACGCACCTGTACGGGCAGGAGATCAACGCCGAGACCTACGCGATCTGCAAGTCCGACCTGCTCCTCAAGGGCGAGGGCGACGCGGCAGACAACATCGTCGGCGGTCCCGAGCACTCGACGCTCGCGAGCGATGCGTTCCCTTCGCGCGAGTTCGACTTCATGTTGTCGAACCCGCCGTACGGCAAGTCCTGGAAGGGTGACCTCGAACGCCTTGGCGGCAAGGACGAACTCAAGGACCCGCGCTTCCTCATCGAGCACGACGGCGACAGCGAGTTCTCGCTCGTCACGCGCACGAGCGACGGCCAGATGCTGTTCCTCGCGAACATGCTCTCGAAGATGAAGCACGGCACGCCGCTCGGCAGCCGCATCGCCGAGGTTCACAACGGATCGTCGCTCTTCACGGGCGACGCAGGCCAAGGCGAGAGCAACATCCGCCGGTGGATCATCGAGAACGACTGGCTCGAAGCCATCGTCGCCCTGCCCCTGAACATGTTCTACAACACGGGCATCGCTACCTACGTGTGGGTGCTCACCAACCGCAAGCCCGAGCACCGACGCGGCAAGGTTCAGCTCATCGACGCGACTGGGTGGTTCCGTCCGCTGCCGAAGAACCTCGGGAAGAAGAACTGCGAGTTCGCCGAGGAGCACATCGCGCGCATCTGCGACACGTTCATGCGCTTCGAGGACGCCGAGTGCTCGAAGGTCTTCCAGAACGAAGCCTTCGGCTACTGGAAGATCCGCGTCGAGCGCCCGCTTCGCCTCCACAGCCAGTTGACGCGCAAGGCAATCGAGTCGCTGCGGTTCACCTCAGGTGATCCCGACCTCCGCACCGAGCTGTACGACAGCGTCGGCGAAGCGATCTTCGAGAACTTCGCCAGCGTACGCTCGAAGGTCGAAGCACTACTCGACAAGTGGAGCGCGGGCGAGTCCGAGGATGACGACGAGGAGAACGGCGAGACCACGAAGCGCTCGATCCCGGAGAAGAAGCGCAAGAAGCTACTCGAAGCCAAGACGTGGGCGCGGGACTCACAGCTCGTCGAAGTCGCCAACGCGCTCCGCGAGGAGCTGGGCGACGGGCTGTACGAAGACCACAACGAGTTCCGCGCTCGGGTCGATGCAGCGCTCGAGAAGCTCGGGCTCGCGCTCAGCGCTCCCGACAAGAAGGCGTTGCTCCGCGCCGTGAGCTGGACGGTCGAGACTGCCCCGCCGGTCATCAAGAGCGTTCACAAGCCCAGCAAGTCGTCGGTCGATCCGCTGCACGGGCGCTACGAGACGACGGTGGACGGGAAGCGCGCGATCGTCGAGTACGAGCCGGACGCCGATCTCCGTGACTCCGAGCAGATCCCGTTGCTCGAACCGGGTGGCATCGAAGCGTTCTTCCGCCGTGAGGTGTTGCCGCACACCCCCGACGCCTGGATCGACGAGGGGGCGACCAAGATCGGGTACGAGGTCAGCTTCACGCGGCACTTCTACAAGCCCCAGCCGCTGCGCACGTTGGATGAGATCCGCGCCGACATTCTCGCGCTGGAACGCGAGAGCGAAGGACTGATCGCGGAGATCGTCGGGACAACCCAGCGTTCGCCTGCACCGTCGGACGAACACGACACCTCGCGAGCGCGCCGCATCGAGTCGGCAGTCAGAGGGAGCGCGCCGTGATTCCCTCCACGCATGGCGAGGGGTTGAGAATTGCCCGGCTGCTCATGGTCCTGAGCAGCATGTCGCCGCTGTTCCTGCTCTGGGCGCTACGGGGCAACGAGTTCATCGCCGACCGCTACTTCGTCCCTGCTTGCATCCTCATGGTCGTACTGCCAAACCTCGCGCTGATCCTGCGCAAGCGAGCGGCGCGCAAGAACCGAGAACTACGAACCCTGACCATTGGCGTCGCCGAAGATCATCGCGACCACGTACTCGTCTATCTGTTTGCGCTCTTGCTGCCCTTCTACACGGTGCCGCTGGGGACGTGGCGAGACATCTCCGCAACGGCCGCCGCAATCGTGTTCATCGTGTTTCTGTTCTGGCACCTGAACCTGCACTACATGAACATCCTGTTCGCGCTCCAGGGCTTCCGCGTCTTCACCGTACAGCCACCCATCGACAACAACTCGCTGAGCGGGCGCGAGAGATTCGTCGTCATCACCCGTCGTCCGGCGTTGTCTCCTGGGCAGACCTTGAGCGCCTACAGACTTAGCGACACCATCTACTTCGAGGAGGCCGAATGACGCTCGCATTCGACCTGAACAGCGTCCGCACCACTGAGTTCGGCGTTGGACACGAGAGCGCCTCCGCCTACTTCTATGTCCCGGTTGAAGCCAGCGTTCAGAGCGCGCTCAAGGAAATGGCTGCCGCAACTGTGGATGCGATGCTCGCGAGCGCATCTGAGCCCTCAATCTACGAGCCTTCTGAGAAGTACGCGAGCCAGGAGTACGTCGCGGTTGCGTTCGACGATGCGCTCGCGTCCGACCTGCGGCAGCTTCACGAGGCCGCGAATCTTCCCGTCAACGCGCGAGCGCTCTCCAATCCAGCGGACGTGTTCGCATACTTCGCCCGGTTCACGGACGCACAAGGTCGCCGCCTCACGGCTCTGAGACGTGCAACCCAATTCAAGGGCGTGCTCAAGAAGCGGCTGCTCCAGGTCGTGAACGACGCCCTCCATCTCGTCGAAGACCACGTGTTCAAGTTGGACAACGACTTCGATGTCTTGGTGGACGCTGAGCGCATCCACATCCTTCGGCCAAGCGGTTTCGAGTTCGCGGCCCATCTACAGGGAGCCATCCTGGACGCCGTTCCGGCAAACGTCGCCGAGATTCGCCGGTCGATGGCGTTCGTGGAGTTCGATTCGATCGAGACCTACGCATCCAAGCACCCTCGCGCGGCCCGTTACCTCGCGTCGATTCGATCCCAAGGCGAGTCTGCGAACATCGACAAGACAGCTCTCAAGCGGTGCTGCAAGCAGACGGGCGTCACGATCTCCGTCAAGGATGGCAAGTTTGTAGTTCCACCTGACGAGGTGCTGGGGTTCCTTGAAGTGCTTGATCGCCGTCGTTACCGCATCGACTTGGTGCCCGGATCGCCCGAGACCTATCGCGCAGCGAGCCGATCGAAACTCGGGGCGCTGGGGAGGAACGAGTAGTGATCGACAATCTGCCTCCGTACCCGAAGTACAAGGACTCCGGGCTGCCGTGGCTGCCGAAGATCCCGGCGTCGTGGTCGGTCGTACGGAACGGCCGACTGTTCACGCAGCGCAACAAGACGGGGCACAGCGATCTCCCAATCCTTGAGGTGTCGCTGCGATCGGGCGTGCGCGTGCGGGACATGAAAGATGGCGGACGGAAGCAGGTGATGTCCGACCGAACCAAGTACAAGCAGGCGTGCGCTGGGGACCTCGCCTACAACACGATGCGCATGTGGCAGGGCGCGGTCGGTGTCGCGCCGGTCGATGGACTCGTGAGCCCCGCGTACGTCGTCGCCGCGCCCGTGCCGGATGTGGACGCCGCCTACATCGCGCGCGTGTTCCGCACGTCAGAGTACCTGCGGGAGATCGACACGTTCTCGCGCGGGATCGTCAAGGACCGAAACAGGCTGTACTGGGAAGCCTTCAAGCAGATTCCGACACCGACACCGCCACTGGAGGAGCAGCGCGCGATCGTCCGCTTCCTTGAACACGCGGAACGGCGGATGCGATCCGCCATCAACGCAAAGCGCTCGATCATCCGGCGTGTCGAAGAGCAAAGGCAGGTGCTGATCCACCAAGCGGTCACAGGTGCTTTCACTGCGGCCGAGCGGCGAGTGCCATCGGAGCTTCGCGCGATCGGGAGCATCCCTCACAACTGGAGCGTTCGACGCCTCAAGACCCTCGTTCACCGTATCGACCAAGGCGTAAGTCCGCAGGCCGAGAGCTACTTGGCCGATGGCGACGCCTGGGGTGTCCTCAAGGCTGGATGTGTGAATCGCGGTGTGTTCAGGGAGCGCGAGCACAAGCGATTGCCGCCAGGGTTCGTGATCGACCCACAGATCGTCGTGAACTCCGGGGACACACTCATATCACGTGCCTGCGGGTCGCCGAACTTGGTCGGCTCCGTCGGGCGCGTTCGCAGTCTGTCGTTTCGATTGGTGCTGTCTGACAAGACGTTCCGGCCCGTGTTCAACGACAGCGTGGACCCGGAGTTCATGGTCCTTGCGATGAACAGTCGCTACTACCGTGAGCAAGTGGAGCAGGCGATCAGTGGCGCAGAGGGGCTCGCTAACAACTTGCCGCTCTCCGCGCTCCGCGCTTTCCGGTTTGCGGTGCCACCCCTGACGGAGCAACGCGCTCTCGTCGAGCGATGCACGTCGCTGACCCGGACGCTTGCGGCAACGATCGGTCGCGCGGAGGTGGAGATCCACCTCTTGCGCGAGTACATGGATCGGTTGACTCGCGACATGGTGTTCGGGGCTCTTGACGGACGCGACGCCGCAGCACGAGTGCCAGCCACGAGGCTCAGTTCACCTACCCTTGGCGTGAGTGGTGAATCCGAAGAGGCCCTTCACGACGACGAGCTAGTGGATGACGCCGAGGAGGTTCGAGTGTGAGCGAATTGCGCTCGTCCGCTGACGCCTCCGCGCTCGTTCTAGAGTTGCGTACCTTGCCTCGCGAGACCGAGTGGGTCGAGTTCAAGGTCAACAACTCGAACCCGACCGATATCGGCGAGTACATCTCGGCGTTAGCGAACTCGGCCGCGCTACTCGACAAGCCTCGGGCCTTCGTCGTGTGGGGCATCGAGGACGGGACGAGGAGAGTGCTTGGCACCACGTTCGAGCCCGCGAGAACGAAGCAAGGCAACGAGGACTTGGAGAACTGGCTCACGCGCCTCCTCCAGCCGCAGGTTCCCTTCCGCTTCCACACCGCCGAAGTCGATGGAGCGCGCGTGGTGGTCCTGGAGATCGACAGCGCTCTGCACCAACCCGTCCGCTTCAACGGCGAGGAGTACATCCGCGTCGGCTCCTACAAGAAGAAGCTCAAGGACCACTCCGAGAAGGAGCGCGCTCTTTGGCAGCGCTTCTCGACGACGGCGTTCGAGGACGGTATCGCGGCGCAGCGGATGTCCGGCGACGACGTGCTCCAAGTGCTCGCCTTCCCGTCCTACTTCGATCTCTTGCGCGTTCCACTTCCGTCTGACCGAACGGGAACTCTCGCCGCCTTGGAAGCCGATGGGCTCGTGCAGCGATCGGAAGGAGGCGCGTGGAGCATCACGAACCTCGGCGCTGTCCTGTTCGCCAAGGACCTGTCGCAGTTCGATGGGCTGCGGCGAAAGGTCGTGCGCATCGTCCAGTATGCGGGGAAAGGACGCATCCTCACGACGAAGGAGCAGGTCGTGTCCACTGGCTACGCGGCGGGCTTCGAGGCGCTCGTTCAGAGTGTTCTGGCTGTCCTCCCGACGAACGAGGTGATCGAGCAGGCGCTTCGCAAGACCGTTCCGATGTTTCCGCCTCTCGTCGTGCGTGAAGTCGTCGCGAACGCGCTCATTCACCAAGACTTCGCGGTCACAGGCGCTGGGCCGATGATCGAGGTGTTCGACGACCGCATGGAGATCACGAACCCCGGTCGGCCGCTCGTTCCGACCGATCGGATGCTCGATCAGCCGCCGCGATCGCGCAACGAGAAGCTCGCGGCTCTCATGCGGCGCTTCGGCATCTGCGAGGAGCGCGGCAGCGGCATCGACAAGGTCGTGTTCCAGATCGAGCTGTTCCAGCTTCCCGCGCCGCTGTTCGAGACGCCGGGCGAGTCCACGCGCATCGTGCTCTTCGGCCACCGTGCGTTGAAGGACATGGAGAAGGCCGACCGCGTGCGAGCTTGCTACCTCCACGCCTGCTTGCGGTACGTGACCCGGCAGCCGATGACGAACACCTCGCTGCGCGAGCGCTTCGGGATCGAAGAGAAGAACGCGGCCACGGCCTCGCGCCTGCTCAACGAGGCCGTCGAGTCTGGGCTGATCGTCGTCCAGGACGCCGAGGTTGGCACGAAGGTCCGGCGCTACCTGCCGTTCTGGGCTGCCCCGGCGTCGCACCAAGGGGGTGTTGCTTGATGCGGTGCCGCTCTGAGGCCGCTCCCGAGGGACTCGGGGGCCACAACGTAGGCAGGACCCGAGGGTTAGGGCCGCCTCGATTGCTTGACGGGTGTTTGATGGGACCGGCAACGCCCCCGGGGGGAGCCCACTCCGCATGAAGAGCGACACCTCCGAGAAGGGCCTGGAGAGCCTGATCGTGGCGGCCATGACGGCCCCGCCGCCGCCCCCTCCGCCGGCCAAAGGCGACCGCGTGGCCGAACGTCCGGCAACCTACGGGACCGGGTGGCTGCTCGGCGACGCCAAGGACTACGACCGCGAGTACGCGGTCGATCTCGTCCAGCTCCGCGCCTTCGTCGCCGCGACGCAGCTCAGCCTTGTCGAAGCGTTCGACCTCGACCACGCGAGCCCCGTGCGTCAGAAGTTCCTAGCACGACTCCAAGGCGAGATCGCGAAGCGCGGCGTGATCGACGTGCTCAGACACGGTGTCAAGCACGGCCCGCACCACATCGCGCTCTTCTACGGCACCCCGAGCCCCGGCAACGCGAAGGCACTGGAACGCTTCGCCCAGAACCGATTCAGCGTGACGCGGCAGCTCCGCTACAGCCGCGACGAGACGCAGCTCGCGCTCGACCTGTGCCTGTTCATCAACGGCCTGCCGATCGCCACGTTTGAACTCAAGAACAGCCTGACGAAGCAGACGGTCGCCGATGCAGTCGAGCAGTACAAGCGGGACCGTGATCCACGCGAGCTGCTCTTCCAGTTCAAGCGCTGCGTCGTTCACTTCGCGGTGGACGATCACGAGGTGCGCTTCTGCACGCAGCTCAAGGGGAAGGCGTCGTGGTTCCTGCCGTTCAACCAGGGCTGGAACGACGGCGCTGGGAATCCGCCGAACCCGAATGGCATCAAGACGGACTTCCTCTGGAGGCGCGTGCTCACGCCGGATGGGTTGACGAACATCCTGGAGAACTACGCTCAGGTCGTCGAGTCGAAGGACGAGAAGTCAGGCCGGAAGAAGACCACTCAGGTCTTCCCGCGCTTCCATCAACTCGACGTGGTGCGCAAGCTCCTCGCCGACGTGGCGACGCGCGGGGCTGGCAAGCGCTACCTGATCCAACACTCGGCAGGCAGCGGCAAGAGCAACTCCATCGCGTGGCTCGCGCACCAACTCATCGGGCTGCGCAAGTCCGACGCCGAGGTGTTCGACTCCATCCTCGTCGTCACGGACCGCACGATCCTCGATCAACAAATCTGTAGCACGATCAAGCAGTTCGCGCAGGTCGGCGCGACCGTCGGCCACGCGAAGAACTCCGGTGACCTCAAGACGTTCATCGAGAGCGGCAAGAAGATCATCATCTCGACGGTCCAGAAGTTCCCCTTCATCCTCGAAGAGATCGGAAGCCAGCACAGGTCCCGCCGCTTCGCGATCCTCATCGACGAGGCGCACTCCAGTCAGGGCGGTCGCACGTCCGCCGCGCTCAGCACTGCGCTCTCGGAGGCGGGCGGACAGGAAGAGGACGAGACGACCGAGGACAAGATCAACCGGATCATGGAGTCGAGGAAGTTCCTCGCGAACGCGAGCTACTTCGCGTTCACGGCGACGCCGAAGAACAAGACCCTCGAACTCTTCGGCGAGGCGTACAGCGACGGCGGCGTGGTGAAGCACCGGCCGTTCCACGCCTACACGATGAAGCAGGCGATCCAGGAAGGCTTCATCCTCGACGTGCTCAAGCAGTACACGCCGGTCAACTCGTACTACAGGCTCGTGAAGACGGTTGAAGCGGACCCGGAGTTCGACACCAAGCGCGCGAAGAAGAAGCTGCGTCGGTACGTCGAAAGTCACGAACACGCGATCCGACTCAAGGCCGAGATCATGGTCGATCACTTCCACGAGCAGGTGCTCGGCCTGAACAAGATCGGCGGCAAGGCGCGGGCGATGGTCGTCTGCAACGGCATCGAGCGCGCGCTCCAGTATTTCCACGCGATGCGCGACTACCTCGCCGAGCGCAAGAGCCCTTGGAAGGTGATCGTCGCCTTCTCCGGCGAGCACGAGTACGGCGGAGCGAAGGTTACCGAGGCGTCGCTCAACGGATTCCCCTCGAACAAGATCGCCGACACGATCCAAGAGGACCCGTACCGCATCCTCGTCTGCGCGGACAAGTTCCAGACCGGCTACGACGAGCCGCTCCTCCACACGATGTACGTGGACAAGCCGCTCGCGGGTATCAAGGCCGTGCAGACGCTCTCGCGATTGAACCGCGCGCACCCCGAGAAGCACGACGTGTTCGTGCTCGACTTCCAGAACGACTCGGCCACGATCGAGGCCGCGTTCGCCGACTACTACCGCACGACGATCCTCAGCGAGGAGACCGACCCGAACAAGCTGCACGACCTCAAGGCCGCGCTCGACGGCTATCAGGTTTACGCGAGCGCTCAGGTCGAGACGTTCGTCGATCTCTACGTGAACGGTGCCGATCGCGACAAGCTGGACCCGATCCTCGATGCGTGCGTTGCGCAGTACGTCGCGCACCTCGACGAGGACGGGCAGGTTGACTTCAAAGGCAAGGCGAAAGCGTTCCTGCGCGCGTACGGGTTCCTGGCCTCGATCCTTCCGTACACGAACGCCGACTGGGAGAAGCTCTCGATGCTCTTGAACTTCCTCGTGTCGAAGCTCCCCGCTCCGAAGGAGGAGGACCTGTCGAAGGGCATCCTCGACTCGATCGACATGGACAGCTACCGCATCGAGAAGCAGACCGCGATGAAGATCCAGCTCCCAGATCAGGACGCCGAGATCGAGCCGGTCCCGACAACCGGCGGCGGCCGGAAGCCCGAGCCCGAACTCGACCGGCTGTCCAACATCGTGAAGAGCTTCAACGATCACTTCGGCAAGATCCCGTGGACGGACGCTGACCGAGTGCATCGACTCATCACGCAGGAGATCCCCGCCCAGGTCTCGGCCGACGCGGCCTACCAGAACGCCAAGGAGAACTCCGACAAGCAGAACGCGCGCATCGAACACGACAAAGCGCTCGCGCGCGTGATGACGGCCGTGCTCAAGGACGACACCGAGTTGTTCAAGCAGTTCAGCGACAACGAGTCGTTCCGCCGCTGGCTGACCGACACGGTCTTCGGCCTGACGTACGAGAAGAAGGCAGCGAGCTGAGCCCGCGCAGCGCGACGTGCCCCCCCGTAGACACAGTGTCTACGGTTACCTGCGTTCGCGCCGCGCGCTGCGGAGCTACCTCTTGGCGAACCCCTGCGGCTACTGCTTGCGGATCGCCTGTTCGAGTAGCATCGGCGCGTTCGTCCTCCACATGGCCGCCGCCATCGCACGGCGGGCAGGGTCGTCCTCGTGAAACCCGATGAACGAGTCCAGGGGCAACGTCACTTGCCCCAGCCGTGCGTTGTCGGTGCCGAGTATGTTCAGGATCGCTACCTCCGCGCCGGGGATCAGGCAGAGGTCCTTGCCGACCTCGGTCAAGCGCGCCCCAGCCGGTCCGTAGGTCTCTTGTCAAGGCTCGCCTGTTCAGGTCCACCTCAGTTCGGGTGAAGCTGGTCCACCTGGGGGTGCTTGGAAAAGCGGCGCTACGCGGTTGGCAGATCAGGCGTGGAGCGGCTGGAAAACTGGCTGGGT
>JADYYP010000070.1 GCA_020853575.1 Planctomycetota bacterium | reverse complement strand
GCGGAAATGGCGCAGCGAAACGGCCGCGGCAGATGAGACGTCGACTTCAGCCAGCGGCCGCGCCGCAGCGCGGCCTCGGGAGGTCCCTGCCCAACGACGCCAAGGCGTCGCTGGGCCTTCCGCGCGGAAATGGCGCAGCGAAACGGCCGCGGCAGATGAGACGTCGACTTCAGCCAGCGGCCGCGCCGCAGCGCGGCCTCGGGAGGTCCCTGCCCAACGACGCCAAGGCGTCGCTGGGCCTTCCGCGCGCTCGGCGGCGCGCGGAAGACGGGCTTACTTCTCTTCGCCCTTGAGGATCTTTTCGGCGATGTTGCGCGGGACGTCGCGGTACTCGTAGAGCTCCATCGCGTAGGAGCCGCGGCCTTGGGTGGCGCCGCGCAGCGCGGAACTGTAGGCGAACATCTCGGCGATCGGCACCAGCCCGCGGACCACGCGCAGGTTGCCCTGGGCGTCGACCTCGTTGACCTCGCCGCGGCGACTGTTCAAGTCCCCCACCACGGCACCCAAGAACTCCTCGGGCACGCGCACCTCGATCTTCATGATCGGCTCGAGCAGCGTGACGTTGTTCTCGGCCGCTTGGCGGAAAGCGAGATGGCCGGCGGATTGGAAGGCCATTTCACTCGAGTCGACGTCGTGAGCCTTGCCGTCGTAGAGCGTCGCGCGCACGTTGACGAAGGGATATCCCAGACGTCCACCACTGTTGAAAGAGCTCTCGAGGCCCTTCTCGACGGCGGGGATGTACTCGCGCGGCACCGAACCGCCGACGATGCCGTCGACGAACTCGAAGCCGTTGCCTTCGGTCTGGACCGGCTCGAACTTGACGCTGATCACGGCGAACTGACCGCGACCGCCCGATTGACGGATGTAGCGCGCTTCGGTGTCGATGGTCTTCGACAGTCGTTGCTTGTAGGCGACCTTGGGCTTGCCCGTGATCACTTCGCAGTTGTAGTCGCGCGAAATACGCGTCACGAGGATGTCGAGGTGCAACTCGCCCATGCCCGCGATGACCAGCTCGCCCGTCTGCTCGTTGGTCGTCGCCTTGAAGGTCGGGTCCTCGCGCATCAACTTGCCGATGACCTCACCCAGCTTGTCGCGGTCGGCCGACTTCTTGGGCTCGAGCGACATCGCGATCACGGTCTCGGGGAAGGTGATCTTCGAGAGTTGGATGGGCTTGTCCTCGTCGCACAGCGTGTCGCCGGTGACGGTCAGCTTGAGCCCGATCACGGCGGCGATATCGCCGGCGCGGATCTCGTCGATCGGCTGACGCTTGTTGGCGTGCATGCGCACGATGCGCGTCGCGCGTTCCGACTTGCCGGTGCGCGGGTTGGTCATGCGCTCGCCTTGCTTGAGCACGCCCGAGTAGACGCGCACGAAGGTCAAGTCGCCGGTGGGCTCCGCGATGGTCTTGAAGGCCAGCGCGGAGAGCGGCTCGTCGTCGTCACAGCGGCGCGTGAGCTTCTCGTCGGGCTTGCGCGGCACGCTGCCTTCGATCGACGGCACATCGATCGGCGCGGGCAGGTAGTTGACCACCGCGTCGAGCACGAACCGCACGCCCTTGTGCTTGAGGGCGGAGCCGCACACGACCGGGAAGATGTCCATCTTCAAGGTGCCCTTGCGCAGGGCCTTCATGACCAATTCGATCGACGGTTCCTTGTCGTCGACGAACAGATCGAGCAGCTCCTCGTCGTTCTCCGCGGCGAACTCGAGCATCTTGTGGCGCCACTCCTTGGCCTTGTCGAGCATCTCGGCCGGGATGTCGAGGTCCTTCCACTTCTTGCCCTCGGAGTCGTCCTCGAACTCGAGGTAGCGCATGCGCACCAAGTCGATCAGTCCGCGGAAGTCCTTCTCACCACCGACGGGCAGCTGGATCGGAACCGGACGCGCACCGAGGCGGTCGGTGATCGTCTGCACCGAGTAGTAGAAGTCGGCGCCGACGCGGTCGAGCTTGTTGATGAAGCAGATGCGCGGCACGCGGTACTTGTCCGCTTGGCGCCAAACGGTCTCGGACTGGGCTTCGACGCCGTTGACTCCGTCGAACACCGCGACTGCTCCGTCGAGCACGCGCAGGCTGCGCTCGACCTCGGCCGTGAAGTCGACGTGACCCGGCGTGTCGATCAGGTTGATCGTGTTGCCCGCCCACTCGACCTGCGTCGCGGCCGACTGAATCGTGATGCCACGCTTCTGCTCGTCCTCGAGGTAGTCCATCGTGGCCGCGCCCTCGTGCACCTCGCCGATCTTGTGGATCTTCTGCGCGAGGAACAGGATGCGCTCCGACACCGTGGTCTTGCCGGCGTCGATGTGGGCCATGATGCCGATGTTCCGGTAGTTGGCCAGGCGCTTGGCGCTGGCACCGGGTTGGGCTTTGGTCTCGGTGGCGGAGCTCATCGTGAGGAAACGAAAGGGTGGACGGTCGAATCGAAGGGGCCGACCCAGCGCTCGACATCGAGCACCGAGCCACGACACTCCGGAGGCCTTGGGCCGCGCTGCCCGCGAGGTCTCGCACGAGTTTGGGAGGCGAATAGGGTAGCGACAGCGCCCGACGCGTCAACCGTGGGCGTGGTCGTGGCCCTGCGCTGGGGCCCCAGGAGCTCCATGTGCGTGGGAGTGCCCGTGCCCGAGTGCACCCTCGGAACTCCACAGTTGCCCCAGGAAGGCGCGCGGGCCCTCGCGGAACAGCACCCACAGGGTCAAGACCCCGAGCAACGCCGCGGCGACGAACGCCGGCGCCCCGTGGTCGTGCGCGTGCTCACTGCTCGGCCCCGCGGGCTGCGCTGCCAGCGGAGCGAGCTGAACGGCCATCCCCAGGGCGCAGGTGACCACGAAGGCCGTTGCCACGAAGGCCAGGGCCACCTTGCGCGAGTGCATGCGCTGCAGCGCGCCGAAGGTCGTCAAGTTGGTCGCCGGACCGGTCAACAGGAACGCGATGACGGCGCCGGGAGCGAAACCCTTCGCCAGCAACAGTGCCGCGAAGGGCGTCGCCGCAGTGGCGCAGATGTAGGTCGGCATGCCGGCCAGGCTGAGCACGATCACCTGCAACCACGCGGGGGTCTGGCGCGCCCATTCGGTCGAGATCCAAGGCTCGACCATCGCGGTGAGGATCAGTCCGAACAAGATCCAGGGCGCGAGATGCCCCCAGGTCTCGAGCAATGCGTGCCGCATGCGACGCAGCGCGCCTGGTTGCCGCACCTCGTCGTGCGCGTGCTCGATCTCGTTGCGCCCCACGCGCTCGGCCACTCCGCCGACGACGTAGCCGATGGCGAGCGCGAGGATCAGCGCGCACGCCAGGCGCGCGAACGTCACCGACGGTCCGAGCATGCTCCAGGACAAGAGCAACGAATCGACGCCGATTTCGGGCGCGGAGATCAGGAACGCCAGGGACGCGCTCGCTCCGACGCCCTTGCGCATCAGCGAGCGATAGATCGGCAACACTCCGCACGAGCACACCGGCATCGGCGTGCCGACCGCGACCCCCATCAGTGCCTGGCGCAGGCGCGAGCCCCCCGCCGCGCGCCGCGTGATGCTCACCGGCAAGAAGGCCTCGATCAACGCCGCTCCGACGACTCCCACCAGCAGGTAGGGCGCGGACTCGACGACGAGCTCGATCAAGCGATCGGCGAAACCAGAGACGTCCTCGGTGTGCTCGTGGCCGTGGTGCGCGCCTCCCGCCAACAAGTAAGGGACGAAGAACGCGACCGCGATCACGGTGCCGAGCGCGGCGGCGAAGTGCCTGAGGTGCTCGTGCTCGTGCGACTGCTCCGAGGCGGGCGCGTGTTGCAGCACCAGATGCAACAGGCCCCCCGCGAGCAGCGCCGACAGCACGGCGGTGAACGTCGTCGCGGACTCGAGCGGCACGAGCACTGGGCCAAACCAGGTCATGGACGCGACCGCGAGCAATGCGGCCACCGACCACACCGAACCGAAGCGCTGCTTGGTATGGCCCCACAGGAGCAAACCGAGCGGCAGTCGGTGACCGACGACCACCAGCAGGGTCGCGATGCCGACGCGCTCCTCGTTGGCCTTGGACGCCAAGGCCGCGCTCTCGATCACCTCGTGAGTCAAGAGCAGCACGACCACCAGCACGCCGACCGGCAGCTTGAGCGACTCGTTGCCGTGCGCCAGGAGCCGCTCGGCGAACATCGGGAGCACCAGCCCGAGCGCCATCAGGACCAGCGCCCACCAACCCAGGTGCGCCCCGGCCTCGGGCATCAGGTGCAGGAAGCTGACCACCACGATCCCGCCCACCGTCGCGCCGTCGACCAAGGCCGGCACGAGCGGCACGCTGCGCGCGAGCTTGTCGAACAGCGGACCGACGACGAGCGCCAGCGTCGCGATCGCGAGCAGAAGGGTCGGGTTCACGCGGGATTCGAGCTCGAGGGCGCGACAGGGTAGCGCGCGAGCACCTCGGCCGCTGCACTCGCGCGCCGCGTTGGCCGCGGACTGGCCACGCAGTCATCCGCGATCCGCGCGAGCCGACGAACGCTCCTCGGCGCCTTCGAGCGGAAAAAAAGTCCACCAGCGAGACCCGCGGGAGCGGGCTCTCGCCGTTGCCCGCCCGTCCGAGCGCGCGGGCTTCCGCTACGGCTCTCGCGCCAAGGATTCCGATCAAGGGAGCACCTCGACTCGCGTCGAGGCGAGTCGCCGCGCGCCGTCCCCGGTCCCGCCCGTGCGCTCGCCACGCCGTCGACGTTCATCGTCCCCTCCCCCGCCGGCCCGCATGTCCAACGAAATCGTCCTCGCGCTACTCCTCGCCGTCTGCGTGCTCTCGCTGGTGCTCGTGGGGCAACTGCGCAAGCGCTCGACGCGCGCTCGCGAGCTCCGGCTCGCACCCTACGACCTTCCGAAGCTCGGCGAGCAGCGCGCGCTGGTCGAGCGCATCGAGACGCGCGTCGGCGAGCTCGACCGCAAGCTCGGGGACGTCGACGAGGAACGCCGCGCCTTGGCCCAGGCGAAGTCCGAGCTCACGGCGCGCCTGGAGCACGCGGCCAGCGATCTGAACGCCGCGCGGACGGCGCTGCGCCTCAAGAGCGACGAGCTCGTGGCGCTCGCCTGCGAGGGCGACGATCGAGCGCGCGCGCACGAGTCCGCGTTGGCAGCGCTGCGCGACGAGCTGCGCGCGCTCGACGAGCGCAAGACGGCCGAGCTCGAGGAGCGCGCACGCCAGCTGGCGCTGTGCGAAACGAACGCTGCGGAGCTGGCACGACGCGCGGGCGACGTCGAGGCGGACTTGGCGCGCACTCGCGAGGCGCTCGCGGGCGCCGAGCACAGCCGAGCGAGCGAGGCGCGCGCACTGGCCGTGCGTGAAACGGAGCAACAGGCTCAGCTCATCCGCGCCGAGGCGCGCGCCAACGAGTGCACCGCGGAGGTGGAACGCGCGCGCGCCGAGCTCGCCGACATGCGGCGGCGGGCAGCGGAGCTGCTCGGAACGCACGTGGGCGACGAGCAACGCATCCAGGAGCTGTCGGCGCAGATCGACGCCAACGAACAGCTGCTCGCGGCGACGCGTGAACAGCTGGTTCGAGAGCAGGCCGAAGCGACGCACACCGCGCGGCGCTTGGCGGAGCTCGAACCGCGCGCGGCAGAGCTCTCGGCCGCTCAGGAGCAGCGCACCCAACGCCTCGCCACGCTCGAAGCGCGCTTGACCCGGCTCTCGAACGCCGCCAAGACCCGCGTCGAGCGACTCGAGAACGATGCACGCTCGTCGCGTGCGCAGCTCGAGCACAGTGCCTCGAACGTGCGCGCCCTTCGCGAGGAGTTGGAGCGCTCGCTGATCCTGGCCAACGACGCCAACGCACGGATGGCGGAAGCCCGCGCGCTCGGCGAGAGCCAGCGCGAGCGAGCCTCTGAGCTCGAGCGCCGGCTCGCTGCAGCGCAGGCCGTTGGCGCCGACAGCGGCGCGCGGCTCGCGGAGCTCGAACGGCAGCTCGCTGACGAGCATGCGGCCTGGAGCACCTGCCGCGCCGAGCTCGAGCAATCGCAGACCGAGCTCGCTCGCGCCAACGAACGGGCCGCGGAGCTCTCGAGCAAGCTGGAGGCACATGGCGCCGAGTTCCGCGCGCACATCGTGACGCGCGACGAGGACCTCGCCCGAGTCCGCGGAGAGCTGGAAGCGGCGCGCGCCGAGCTCGGAGCGGCGACCCGAGAGCACGCCTCGCTCACCGGCGAGCTCGCGACGCTGCGCAGCGCGCATGCCGAGCTCGACCAGGCCCGCGCGGCCCTGGAGGCCACCGTGGCACTTGCCAACGCCGAGCTCGATCAGACCAGATCCGCTGCGCGGGACGCCGATGCGCGTAGCGCGGACCTCGCGCGACGACTCGCGGAGCAGGCGTGCGCGCTGACCGAGCGCGACGAGCGAGTCCGCGGGCTCGAAACCGGCCACGCTCAACAAGTCCGCGAGTTGCGCGGCCACATCGACGGCTGCGATGCCGAGCTGGCACGCCGCGCCGAAGCGCTGCGTTCACTGCAAGACGAGTTGACGCGGGCTCGCGAGCACGCCAGCGCCTGCGAGGGCGAGAGCCAGCGACTCGCGGAAGAACTGAGCGCCTCGGGAGTGCACGCCAACGGGATCGAGGAGCAGCGGCGGGAGCTCGAGCGCGCGGTCGCCGAGCAGGCACGGACCGCTGACGAGTGGCGCGCATTGGCGGAGCAACGCGCGGGCGAAGTGGAGGCGCTGCGCGGCGATCAGCAACGCTCGAGCACGCGCCTGGCCCACCTCGAGCACGAGACAACGCAACTCGCGGCGCAGGTCACGGAGCGCGCGCAAGCGGGCCAGGCCGCGGAGCAGCGCATCCAGGAGCTCGAGCGCACGCTGGCGACACGCGTCCGCGAGCTCCAGGGGCACATCGACGGCTGCGATGCCGAGCTCGCGCGACGCGCCGAGCGACTCGAGCGGCTCCAGTCCGAGCTGCTGGCGACGCGTGCCTCCACGGCTGAATCCGCGCGCGCATCTCAGTCGCTCGAGGCGACGCTGCGCGCCCAGCTCGACGAGGCCCGCGCTACGGGCCGCGACCTCGCCGAACGCTCCAGCGCGCTCGAGCGCGCGCTCGAGCAACGCGAGCACGAATTCCTGCGGCTCTCGGCGGAGCACCGCGAGCTCAACGCTCGCGACGCCGAGTTGCGGCGCGCGCTGGAGAGCCGTGCGCAGGAATTGATCGAGCACGAGGAGCAGGTTCACGACATCCGCGCGCAAGTCGAGTCCTTGAGCTCTGCGCTCGACGCGCAGCGCCGTACGTCCGAGGCGGAGGGCGCATCGCTCGACGCACTGGTCGACGCACGCCTCGACGAGCTGTTCGGGCGCCGCGCCGATGGCTCCGCCGCGGAGCTTCCGCGCGGCTACCTGGACGCCCTGGCCGAGTGCGACTTGGAGCTCGCCGTGCGCACGATCCTCGGCCGCGACGAGCCGCTCGCCGAGCCGCAGATGCAGCGCCTGGTCGAGCGCTGGTCGCACGCCTACGAGCGCTGGAAGGAGACGCCCATCGAGCAGCCCGCGGTCTACCTGTGGGCCGATGGTTGCGCCGTGCGCACGGGCCTCGGCGGCGCGGACGACTCGCTGCTGCTCTTGATCGGCGGCATGCTCGACGGCTCGAAGTCGCTCCTCGCCGTCGACGTGGGTCCGCGTTCGAGCGGCGCTGCCTGGCAGCGCGTGTTGCAGGGCGCGGTCGCGCGCGGGCTCGCTGCGCCCCGACTCCTGGTCGCCGACGCCGCGCTCGGAGTGTGGTCGGCGAGCGCGGGCCTGGGATGGAACGGGCGCTGCCAGTTCGACTGGACGTCCAGCGCGGAACGCCTCGTCTCGGCCGTGCCCAAGCGCGGCCAGCGGCGCGCGCTCACGCGCCTGCGCGCGATGCTCGCCGCCGACACGCGAGCGACCGCCAGCGAGCTCAAGGACGCGTTCCGTGAAGCCTATGGACAGCGCGCGCCCGAGGCTGCCGAGGGCCTGCAGCGCGAGTGGCCGCGCCTCTCGAGCTACTTCGCGTTCCCGCGCGAGCACTGGGCACACCTGCGCACGACGAGCGTGGTGGAGTCGCCCTTGGCCGCGCTGCGCGTGCTGACCTCGCAGGCCAAGGCCCTGCCCGCCTGCCCCAACGCGCACGTGATCCTGTGGCGCCTGCTGCGCAGCGCCGAGGGCTCGTTCCGCAAGCTCAACGCTGCGCAGCTCATGGCCCCGGTCGCCGATGGGCAGGCGTACTCCGACGGCTTGGAGCGCTCGCGCGCGCGCCAACGCGCGAGCTGAACGCGCGCTCCAGCCCACGAAGAAAGCTCTGAGCTCCGGCCGCGCGCCCGAGGGCAGCGCGCGGTCGCGCGCCCCATCGCTCGCTTTCCCGCGAGTCGCTCAAGACCACGCGCTGCCGATCCGAAGGAAGTTGCGGATCGTTCGCTCTGGCTGCGCGTGTCTCGCGACGCGTCTTCCGCGCGTTGCCGAGAGCGAGCGCGCCTCGACCACAGCCTCGATCTTCCACCTCGAGTCCCCCCACTTGCCATGACCGAGCAGAACCAAGCACCGCAGACGAATCCCGACACAGCGGTCCAAGTGAACCCGCCGAGCGCCATCCAAACGAGCGTGCCCGCGCCCCAGGCCTCCGCGGCGCCCGAGGCCGCGAATGCGCCGCGCTCCGAGATCAAGGCCAACGCCACGCAGCAGGGCGGAGAAGCGCGTCGGCGCGTGGACCTCGACACGCCCAGCTTCCGTCAGTGGAAGATCTCGGGAATCGTCGTCGGCGCGCTGGGCGTGGGGATCGCGGTCCTGCCCAAGGCTTGGCCCGATGGCGCGCAGTACCTGCAGCGCTTGGGCGACGTGAGCTCGCACTCGGTCACGCTCGCTGTCGGCGGGTTGGTGCTGTACTCGGTCGGAGTGTTGCGGCGCGCGCTGTGGGGCATTCGCCGCATGGTCGAAGGGGTCGACCGCGACACGTCGCGACTGGAGCACATCGCTTTCGAGCACCGCCGTCAGTCGGTCGCCGTGCAACACGTCCAAGTCAGTCACAAGGACGTGCGCGAGGAAGTGCAGAAGCTCTATCACGCGATCAAGAGCCTGGGCGATTTCGTGACCGATCAGGAGCGCAACCGGCCCGTGCAACGTCTCGGCGCCTGCGTGGACGACTTGCGGACGCGCTTGGAGAACGCCCACAAGGCGCAAGCCGACGCGCTGCAAGCGCTCTCGACGCGCAACGCCACGGAGCTCGAACGGACCGCGCGAGCGCTGACCACGCGAATGGAAGAGCTCGAGACGTCGACCAGCGAGAGCTCCCGCGCCCAGCGCGCAACGCTGGCCGATGCGCTCGAACAGCTCCAGGAGGGTCACCAGGCAGCCGCGCGCTTGGTGCAGGGAGTGCTCGACTCGACCGGCAAGCTCGAGGAGGAACTGGCCCGCGCGCAGCAGGCCATCGCGCGCAACGCGCAGTCGGACGAAGAGCGCTCGCAACGCGTGCTCGAGAAGCTCGAGAGCCAGGCCGCGGATGCGCGCGCCGAACTCGCTCAGCGCCTCCACGGCACCCACGAGCTCGTGCAGCGCAACCTCGAGCACCTCTCGGACGGCCTGCTCCGCGCGGAAGCGGAGCGTCGCGAGCACGGCGAACGCGTCGAGCAGCGCGTGAGCACCCTCGCACAGGAGCTCTCGGCGCGCCTGGCCGAGCGCGATGCACACGTTGACGCGGCGTTCGCGCAGATCGGGGACGTGCAACGCTCTCACTCCTCGGAGCTGCGCGCGTCGCTCGAGGCGCTCGGTCGCGAGCTCGAATCGCGCGCCGCCGCGGAGCGCACCGCCAGCGAACGGGCCCACGCCGAGGCGTTGGTGCGATCGCGCGCGGACGCGCAGGAGCTCGGCACCGCACTGTCCGAGATCGCGCAACGCCTCGACGCGCAGACCACGCAGCAGACTGCGTTGGAGCAAACCGCGAGCGTCCGAGCGAAGGGGCTCGAAACCGCGCTCCAGGCGCTCGGACGTCAGACCGAGCAGCTCGCGCGGGACCAGCGCCAGGCGCTCGAACAGGCCTCGACGCAGGCCAAGGCCCAGGCGCGGGCAGCCGCCGAGGAGCTCGACAGGGCACTGGCCCGGATCGACGCGCGCGTCGACGAGGTCTCCAAGGCTCAGTCCAGCGCACTCGCCGCGCGGCTCGACGAAGCGCAAGCGGCGGAGCGGGCGGAGCTCGCGGGACTGCGCGAGTCGCTGGAGCAGCTCGCCGCTCGCAACGAGGCGCACGCGCAACTGCAACGCGACGCGTCCGCGAACGCGGCCACCGACGCTCGCGCGACGGCCAAGGAAGTGCAGGCGGCGCTGCGCAACTTCGCGGCTGGGATCGAAAAGCACTCACAGGCGCAGCTCAAGGCGCTCGACCGAGCGCTCGCTGGACTGGCGTCGACCATCAATGCCGGACACACCGACGTGTTCGCCGGCGTGCAGCAGTTGGGGCGCAGGCTCGACGACGGCTCGCGCGGACTGCGCGAAGTCCTCGAGCAAGCGCGCGCGGCGACCCAAGCCGCGCTGGTCGAGGCGCGCGACAGGATGCACCTGGTCGATGCGCGCATCGAAGCCCAGAGCCGCGAGCAGCGCGAGTCCACCGAGCTCGTGCTCGCCGGCGTCCAGGCCCTGTCGGGCCGGTCGGACTCCGAGCTCGAGGCCCTCGCGGAGAGCGTGCGGAAGCTCGTCTCCGAGGACGCCAGCGCCCAACTCCGCACCGTCCAGGACATCTTCCAGCGCGCGTTGGGCTCGACCGCCAGCGCACAGTCCGAGCTGCAACGCTGCCTCGCGGAACTCGCAGCGCGCGTCGACAACCATGCTCGCGTCCAACGCGACGCGTCCGGTCACGCGCTGGCACAAGCGTCTGAGGCGATCCTCAGCGCGAACGTCGAGCTCAGCGCGTGCATCGAGCGCCTTGGAGCGCGCTTCGAGGAGCAGGCGCGCGCCCAGCGCAACGAGCTGGCCCACGCCTTCGCGCAGACCGCGGATGCCGTGCTCACGGCGCAGATCGAGCTGCAGTCGACGCTCGACCGAGGCGTGCAGCGCGCAGACGCGCGCCCGACTCCCGCGGCGGATCGCGACGAAACCGCGGTCGACTCCGCGAGCATCGCAGCCGCGCTCCCCAGCCGCGAGTCGTCCGCACTGCTCGAGCCGCAGCCCGAGAGCGCGGCGGACTTCGACGCGCCTTGAGCGCGCCCTAGCGCTGCGCGTCGATCACCTGCGCCAGCTCCTTGGCCGCGCGCCGGACCCACGCACGACCGTCGCCGAAGTAGGGCTTGATGTGGAGCGCGTCGAACTCGATGCGACCGCGCTGCGCCCGCGCCAGCAGCGCTCGCAACGCGTGCCCGCCGACGCCGCGGTCGCGCAACAAGTCGGTGAGCACCTCGACCACGCCCGGCGAGTCCAGCTTGGCCAGCGCGAGCACCAGCAGCTCGCGCGCGTTGCCGTGCTCCGTGGCCAAGCACAGCTCGATCAGCTCGAGCTCGATCGACGCGTCGGCGAGCACCTCGATCGCGGCCGCGATCGCGGCCTTGGTCGCGGGCGGCGAGTTCGGTGTCGAGCGGAAGGTCTGGAGCAGCGGCCGCAGCGCGTGCTCCTTGGCCCACGGGACGGCGAGCACGCGCGCCAAGTCCTCCTTCACGCCGGCGTGCTGCGTCGAAGCCAGGTGCCGCGCCAACGCGGGCACGGCAACCGCGTAGCGCGCGCCGAAGCGCCGCAGCTCGGGCAGTTGGTGGACCTTGAAGCCCAGCTCAGCGAGCTCGTCGAGCACGGGCTGCGCGGCGCGGCGGTAGAGCTCGGTGCTCGACGTGGGATCGATGTTCATGAGCTCACGGAGTGTGCGCGATCCGTTGTCCGGTGATCGCACGCCCAGGAAAGTAGCCGCGGCCCGTCGGGACGGCGCGCGCGATCCGCGCTCCGTCGATCGAGCTCTCGAAGAAGTAGAACGGAATGCCCTGGCCCCACAGCGGATCGGGCGTGTCTTGCATGTGCAGCGCGAGATGCGCCTCGGGCAAGAGCAGAGAACGCCCCGAGGCCCCGACGCGCGCCAAGGGTGCGCCCGCGGCGATGCTCTCGCCGACGCGCACCGCGCACGAGCCCTGCTCGAGTCCGCACACGAACAGGAACTCCTGTGGCGCGACCTCGAGCACCACGTGATTGCCCAGGTCGTGCTCGCGCGGCGCGTCCTCGTCCGGCAAGTCGTCCACGACGCGCACGACGGTACCGCTCGCCGGCGCGACTACCGGCGCGTGGAGCGCAAAGGCCGTCCGCGGATCGCCGGACTCCGCGCGCGTGATGCCGTCGCGCGCGAGCACGAACGCGAAGCCGAAGCAGCGATCGGGGCGCGTGCGCAGCATCTGGCTCATCTCGCCTTCGCCGCCCCAGGCCGTGGTCCACTCGCCTTCGAGCGGGAAGCGCACGCGTACCGCGCTGGGCCGCGAGCTGCGAGCGCTGGGGAACGGCAACGGATAGGTCGCGCTCAGGATCACGAAGCCCAGCAAGCACCACGCGACCAGCCGCTGGGTCGTGGCGAAGGGCCGCCGCAAGGCGCTCCACACCACGCCGCAGACGCCGAGCGCCAGCGCGACCACGGCGATCACTGGCGGTCCGTAGAGAAAGGCCTTGACCGGGCCGACGCCCGGCCGCTTGAGGCCCAGGTAGATCGCGAGCACGAACTCCGCGAGCACCACCGCCCACGCGGCGACGACCCACACCTCGGGCCTGGTCCGCGATTGCGTATCAGACGACATCGCTCGGCCGATTGCGGCCCAAACGCTCGTGCGCGGCCGTGAACTCGTGCGTGCAGAAACTGGCCATCAGCGAGAGCTCCCCGGCGAGCACCACCGCTCCCAGGATCTCGGCGAAGGTGTTCGCGTGACCGGCCCCAGCGCAGCCGAGAATCGACAGACACTCGGCGGCCGTGCCCTTTTGCGAGCCTCCGCCGACGGTGCCGACGAGCAGCGAAGGCAACGTGGCCGCGGCGTACAGAGCGCCTTCCGGGGTCACCTGGAACTCGAGGTAGCCGGTCGCGCACTCGGGGAGATAAGCGACGTCTTGGCCACAGGCGAGCATCACGGCTGCCAAGCCGTTGGCCGACTGCACCAGCCAATTGTGCGTTCCAAGTTGCGCGAATCCGGCGGCGTAGGCGGCCTGGATCGCTCGCAGCTGCTCCGGGGAGACGCGCAACTGCTCCGCGAGGAGCTGGCGCGCAATGGTCGCCTCGGCGACGACGCTGCGACCGCGTCCACGGGCCAGGGCGTAGGCGTTCGCGCGCTTCTCGACATCCTGTCCGTGCACGTAGCGCTCGCGCGCAGCGCTGCGCCGCGCGAGTTGCTCGCTGATGCGCTCACTGGCCAACGCGGCCATGTTGATGCCGATCGCGTCACCGGTGGTGAAGCTCAGCTCGAGCACCAGACGATTTCCGATGACGCGCGTGTCGAGCGCCACCAGCCGTCCATGGCGCGACCCAGCGCTGGTCAGGGCCGCGAACTCCTCGAACGCCGCGCGCGCGATCTGTGCCGCGCGCAGGGCTTCTTCGACACCCGCGTACACGAGCATCGGATGCTGCGTCAGCGCCTCGCGCACGACGCGCGCTCGCACGCCGCCCGCGGCGCTCGTGACGCGCATGCCGCGCGAGTACGACGCGACCAACGCGCCTTCGTTGGTCGCCATCGGAACGTAGACCTCGCGCGCGCCGCTGCTGGCGTGGACCAGCAAGGGCCCGGCGAGCCCCACGGGCACCTGCGCGAACCCGATCGAGTTCTCGACGTTGCCGCGCGCCTGGGCGGGGTCGACCGCACGCCCCGCGAGATGCGCGAGCTCGCGGCCGGCAGAGCGCTCGGCGAGCCGCCGTCGCTCGGCCACGATCGGCGGCGCGCAGTCGTCGTCGGCCGAGCGCGGAATACGGGGAAGCGGAGACATCGGGGCGAGGAGGATAGCGTCGTCCGTTGCGCCGCGCGCTGGCGCGTTGGTCGAGCACCCGCGGGCCCGCGCAAGGCCATCGAACCGCCGGAGCGCGCTCGAGCGCCCCCGCTGAGTGGCGCAGGGCGCGCCACGCCACTGCGCGCGCGCCCTGCATTCAATGCGCTCTCCGAGCGCCGCTCAGTTGCGGTAGTCGGCGTGGCACGCGTCGCAAGACGCCTTCAGGCGCTTGAAGGCTTGGTCGGACGCATCGACTTGTCCGGCGCGGATCGCGCTCTCGAGCTCGACCGAGGCCTGCTGCGCTTCGCCGAACAACGTGACCAGCTTGGAATCGGGAGTGGCCTTCTTCTGCTCGGCCTCGTGCAGCCCGCGCAGCACGTTCTCGATCATGCCGACCTCGTGGGCCAGGTCGATGTCGGGGTGATCGGCGAGCTTGCCCCACTTGGCGCTCCCACCCTGCAGCACGAAGTCCCAGCTGCGGTTGATCTTGACCATCGACTGCACCATGCCCTTGGGCGCGCGCAGCGCCGGCGGCATCGGGCATGCGGCCAGCGCGCTGTCGCTGGGCTTGGCGAAGTTCTGCACGTCGCGGTACAGGCCCGCGTACCTGGGGCTGGTCCCCGAGGCCTTCATGTCCGCGGCCGCCTGCTCGGCCGAGAGGCCCTCGAGCGCGCGCCGCGCGAGCATCGCCGCCGCCGGACCGCGGTGCAGTCCGTGGTGGCAGTGCACGTAGATCGGTCCCTCGGTGTCCTCGACGGCCTTGACGATCTGGAGCGCCTCGCTGTCCGTGATGCCGTCGTAGCCGATCGGAACGTGCACGTAGCGCAGGCCGTACTTCGCCGCCAGCTCCACCTCGGTCGGAGTGCCGTCGACCGAGAGGATGTTCTTGATGCCCAGAGCAGCGAGGTTCGCGAAGGCCGCTTCACCCTCGGGCTCGGCACCTTGCGCGATCTTGTCCGACCAGCGCTTGTAGCTGTGCAGTCCGACCGGCTCGCCGGACTTCGTGTCGAGCTTGAGCTCGGGCTTGGTCAGCGGAGCCTGGCAGGCGAGCGCGGGCCAGAGGATCGCGAGCGAAGCGGCGGCGAGCAGGATGCCGATGGAGCGAAGACGCATGTGGAGCGATGGGTTGGATTGCAAGGCGAACGTGAAGAGCGCGCCGCTTGGCAACTGCGGTGCCGCAGCCTGCGGCGGCGTAGCTCCCGCTCACCCCAGGACTTGGGGAGCTTCCGCCGAAACGAACGCCACGCGCCCGCAGGACTCCGGTTCGAGACTGGTCGCACGGCGCTACGCCGGCGTAACGCGAAAGGTGCGCGAGGCGCGCGCCGTCAGCGCCGCTCCGTCGCTGCCGCGTCCTCGATCGGCGCCGCAGCTTTCACGTAGCGGTCGAACCAACCGAGCATCTCGGCCAGTGTGTGCAGCACGGACTCGCGCGCGGCGTAGCCGTGGCTTTCCTCTGGCAGGACCACCCAGCGCACGGTGCCACCGTTGCCGGCGATCGCTTGGTAGAGCCGCTCGGACTGGATCGGGAACGTGCCGGGGTTCGAGTCCTTCTCGCCGTGGATCAGCAGCAAGGGCTCGTTGATCTTGTGCGCGTGCTGGAAGGGCGAGAGCAGCTCGTACACCTCGGGCGCCTCCCACAGGGTGCGCCGCTCGCTCTGGAAACCGAAGGGCGTCAGCGAGCGGTTGTATGCGCCGCTGCGCGCGCAGCCGGCGCGGAACAGGTCGGTGTGCGCGAGCAAGTTGGCGGTCATGAAGGCCCCGTAGCTGTGTCCGCCGACGCCGACGCGCGCCGGATCCGCGACGCCGCGCGCCACGGCGTAGTCGATCGCCGCCTTGGCCGAGGCCGCGATCTGCTCGAGGAACGTGTCGTTCATCGTCTCCGGATCGCCGACCACCGGCATGGTCGCCTCGTCCATCACCGCGTAGCCCTGCGTCAGGAAGAACAGGTGCGAGGAGCCGCGGATGGTGGTGAAGCGCTGCGGCGACCCCGAGACCTGACCGGCGGTCGCGGGATCGGTGTACTCGAGTGGATAGGCCCACACGACCAGCGGCAGGCGCGTCCCCGGACGGTAGTCGGCCGGCAAGTAGAGCGTCGCCGAGAGCTGCACCCCATCGCTGCGCTGGTACTTGACCAGCTCCTTGTGGATGCCGCGGATCGACGGCTGCGGATCGGCGAAGTCCGAGAGTTGGCGCTCGCTGCGCGCCGCCAAGTCGCGCAACCACAGATTGGGCGGCTCGCTGGGCGACTCACGCCGCGTGACCAAGGTCGGCATCGCGGTGGCGTCGACGCGCACGATGCTCGCCACGCTCTCGTAGGCGTTTTCCTGGCAACGCCACAGGCGCTCGCTGGTCCTGCTGGCCAGGCTCTGGCGATCGAGGAACGGTCGCGCGCCCTCGGGGGAGTCGCCCTCGCCGCTGCGGAAGATCCAGTCACCCACCTGGCGCGCGACGCGCGTGCCGTCGGGCAGGGGCTCGCTCAGGATCGAGCCCGGATTGCCGTAGCGGTCGTTCTGGTTGCGGTCCTCGAGCACGACGCTCGCGCGAGCGCCGCTGAGGTCGTGCAACGTCGCGCGCACCCACCTGCGGTCGCGGTCGAACTCGCTCGCGACCACCAACGTCGGCTCGCGGAACCACACCAAGCCGCGCGCGCGATGCTCGACCTTGAGGAACTCGCGGGGCTCGCTCTTCGAGCGCAGATCGAGCTCCATCCAACGATCCCGGTGCGGCACCTTGACCTTTGGATCACCGCCGTCGAGGGCTTCGAGCCACACCAGCGTCGCCGGCTTGCTCGCACGCCACGCGATCGAGCGCGGACCGGTCGGCACGCCCTCGATCGGGATCGAGTCGAGCAACCCGTGGCGCTCGATCTCGCGCACGCGCTTGCCGCTGGCGTCCCAGACCTCCGTGCGCGACGGAAAACGCTCGAGCGTCATCACGTAGGAGTAGGGGCGCTCGAGCGTCGTCACCAGCCAACACAACTGGTCGGGTGAGCTCTCGAACGAGAGCAACGCGCCCGGTGCGCCGATGTCCGCGCGACGCTTGCCGTCCCAGCTCACGGTCGCGAGCTGCGCCTGCGCGTAATGCTCGAGCAGCGCGCTGTCGTGCTCGTCGCGCAACAAGTCCTGGAAGGTGCGCGCGGGCGACTTGCGGCCGCTCGATTCCTGCACGGCGGGTCCCTCGGGAGCGCGCGGCGCCTGGGGAGCCGCACCGCGCGCCGCGGGAATGCGCGCATAGGCCAGCGTGGTTCCGTCCGGCATCCACTGGAAGCCGTCGAACAGCGTGTTGAGCCCTTCGGCGACGCGGCGTGGAACGAGCTCGAGCGCATCGCAGCACCACAGCTCGACGCCGTCCTCGTTCACGAGCGTGAACGCGAACAGCTTGTCGTGGTGCGACCAGGCGACGCTGCCGATGCGCGCGCCGTTGGGCAGCGGCACGCGTCGCTGCTCGCGGCCCTCGAGCTCGCGCAACACGAGCCCGGTGTCGAAGCTCGTCTGGTGTGGGGCGTTGGTGCGCGGGTCGAGCCGCAAGCCGGCGAGCCCGATCCACGGACGCGCGACGTCGGCGATGCTCGGCAGCGCCGGGCGCTCGACGAACAGGATCCACCGGCCCGTGGGACTGACGCGCGGCGTGGGCGCGAGCGGAGCGTCGACCAAGTCGACGATCGCCTGCGGCGGCTCGCGGTAAGCGACGCCTTGCGGAGCGGACCAGGCCAAGACAGCGGCGCACAGGAAGAGCGACATCGGAGAGCCTCGAGACTCGGACCTCGGACGCGGAACGGGAGGGCGCGGCGAGTGCGCGCGGAGCGTCAGCCTACTGCGGACCCCGCGGCGTGCCATCGCCTCTCGGTGCGAGCCGACAGGACCGCGCCCGCCCCCAGGGCTCGAGGCGACGCTTGATGCGCGAGCTCCCGTGCGCGATTCTCGCGCCGATGCAGCCCGGCGACGAACACTGGATCGAGCGAGCGATCGAGCTGGCGCGCCATTCGGTCGCCAGCGGCGGCGGCCCCTTTGGCGCCGTGGTGGTGCGCGCCGGGGCGTGCATCGCCGAGGGCCAGAACCGCGTCACGCTGTGGAACGACCCGACGGCCCACGCGGAGGTCGTCGCGCTGCGCGCGGCCTGCGAGAAGCTCTCCAGCTTCCAGCTCGAGGGCTGCACCGTGTATTCGAGCTGCGAGCCCTGCCCGATGTGTCTCGGAGCGCTGTACTGGGCGCGGCCGGCGCGCTTGGTGTTCGCTTGCACGCGCGCGGACGCCGCGGCGGTCGGTTTCGACGACGACTTGATCTACCGCGAGCTCGAGCTCCCGATCGCCGCGCGCAAGCTCCCGACCGAGCAGCTGTCGCGCGAGGCCGGGTTGGCCGCCTTCGTCGATTGGGCGCGCAGCTCGGGCAAGCGCGGATATTGAGAGCCAACCCGCGGATTCCCGCGGGATTCCGTGGCGGGAGCGCGCCCCACGTTGCGCCAGGTTGCGTGGAACGCCGCTCCCCATGCACTACGTCCAGCGCACGCCCCGTGAACGCCTGCACCAGACCCTGTGGTTCGAAGCCCTCGGCCTGTGCTTGGTGACACCGCTCTACGGTTGGGCCAGCGCGCGAGCACTGCACGAGTCGTGCTCGCTGCTCGCGCTGCTGTCGCTATCGGTGATGGCCTGGTCGGCCGCGTTCAACACCCTGTTCGACGCCGGCGAAGCCCGCTGGTGCGCGCGTGTCGCGAGCGAGCGACCACACCGCGTCCGCATCCTGCACACGCTGGCGCACGAGCTCGGCGCGATGCTCGTCAGCTGTCCCGTGCTGGTGCTGTGGGCTGATCTCGATTGGGCCGAGGCTCTGGTTGCGGATCTCGCGCTGACCACGGTCTACGCCGCGTACGGCTACGCCTTCCACTGCTGCTACGACCGCCTGCGGCCCGTGCGCCGAGCCGCGGTGCCGCTGACGGTGCTGGCGGTCCGGCGCTGACGGAGCTCACGCGCCGGTGTCTTCGATGCTCTCCAAGCGGTAGCCGACTCCAGCCTCGGTGCTGAACAAGCGCGGCCCGCTCGGACCCGGGTCCAGCTTGCGCCGCAGGTGCGTCATGTAGACGCGCAAGTACTGCGTCTCCTCGGTGCTGCGCGGTCCCCAGACGTCCTCGAGCAACTGGCGCTGCGTCACGACCTTGCCGACGTGCCGAGCGAGCGTGAGCAGCAACTTGAACTCGATCGGCGTGAGATGCACTTCGCGCCCGGCGCAGGTCACGCGCCGGGCCTCGAGGTCGATGCGCAACGGGCCGTTCTCGAGCACGGTGCACGCGGCGCGCGTCGCCTCGCGCGCCACGTGTCGCAGCGCGACGCGGATGCGCGCGAGCAGCTCGGGAATGCCGAAAGGCTTGGTCACGTAGTCGTCCGCTCCGGCGTCGAGCGCTTCGACCTTGCGGCGCTCCTGCCCGCGCGCGGACACGATCAGGATCGGGCCGCGGAACCAAACCCGCAGCGTCGCGAGCACCGTCAGGCCGTCGACGTCGGGCAATCCGAGGTCGAGCAGCACCAGGTCGGGCACGTATTGCGTCGCCATGCGCGTGGCCTGCGCTCCGCTCGCGGCGTGGAGCACTCGATAGCCGGCACTCGTCAGGCTGGCCTCGATGAAGCGCACCAGCGGGAGCTCGTCCTCGACCAGCAGGACCAGAGGCGGCGTGCCCGACTCCGACGGCGCCGCGCTCATCGCGCGCGCTCCGCGCTCGCACGCTGGGCGAGAGGTCCGCTCGCGGGTAGCTCCACGCGAAACGTCGCTCCCCCACCGGCTCGGTTCTCGGCCGAGATCCGCCCGTCGTGCGCGCGCACGATGGCCCGTGAGACCGTCAGCCCCAGGCCCGTTCCGCCGCCGCGGTCGCCATCGCACGCGCGATAGAAGCGCTCGAAGATTCGCTCCAACTCCGCGGGCGCGATCCCCGGACCGCGATCGGAGACCTCGAACACCACGGCGCCCTCGCGCTCGAACGCACGCACCTCGATCGGTGTCTCCGGCGGCGTGTACTTGGTCGCGTTCTCGATCAGATTGACCAACACGTGCTCGAACAGCACGGGGTCGAGCGCCGCGACCAGCACCTCGCCGGGCACGGCGCGCGTCACCGTGCGCCCCGCCAGCTTGCTCTCGAGTCGCTCGACCGCGGAGTCGATCACGTCGTCGACTGGACAAGGCTCCTTGCGCACGCGCAGCGTTCCCGACTCGATGCGTGTCAGCTCGAGCAGGTCGCTGACCAAGCGCGACAGCCGCTCGCTCTCGTCGCGAATGACCTCGAGCAGCTCGAGCCGCCGCTCGGGCGCGAGCTCGCCGCCGGTCGCGATCAGGGTCTGCGCCGAGCCGTGGATCGCCGTCAGCGGCGTGCGCACGTCGTGCGTCACCGCGCTCAGGAGCTCACCGCGCGCTCGTTCGGCCTCGACCGCGACCTGTGCCGTCGCCGTGCGTTCGACGAGCAGCGCGCGCTCGATCGCCAGCGCGGTCTGCGCCACGAAGGTCTCGAGCGCTTGCCACTGGAACGCCGTCAGCGGCGCCGCGCGGCGCGCCAGCGCCACGCCGAACACGCCCAAGTGACCGGCCGATCCCACGAGCGGAATGTACAGACACTGCGAGCCCGGCAGTGTGTCGGTGCCATAGCCCGCGAGACGGCCGTGCTCGTGCACCAAGCGCGCCGCCGCGAGCTCGCGCTCGTCGCCGGCGACCCACGCGCCCTCGCCGCCGCAGGGCGAGAGGTTGCTCGAGCGGTCCGCGAGCAGGATGAAGGTCTCGGTGTCGACGATCTCGCGGATGTAGCGGATCGCCGTCGAAGCGATCTCCCCGACGCCGGTTTCGATCACGAATTGCCGGCTCATCGCATACAGCGCGGCGGTGCGGCGCTCTCGCTGGCTCGCGGCGTCGGCCTGCTCGCGCAAGCGCACGGTGTACGAGCTCACGATCAGTCCCACTGCGAGCATCACCACGAACGACAAGACGTGCTGCACGTCGGCCACCGCGAAACGGAAATAGGGCGGCACGAAGAAGAAGTCCAACGCCACCACGCTGGCGATCGCCGCTACGAGCGAAGGCAAGCGCGGCAGCCGGCTCGCGACCACCAGCACGCCGAGCAAGTAGATCATCACGTGATCGGCGAGCGATGTCACCGAACGCACGCTCCAGCACAGCGCAGTGCTCGCCGACACGGCCGCGAGCGCGTACGCGAAGTGGCGTCCGACGACGACGCTGGGTCGCGCCACTCCGCGCGCCGGCGCGGCGTCGTGCGCCTCGCCCGCCGTGACGAGCACGTCGATCGCGCCGGCGTCGCGCGCCAAGCGGACCAAGGTCCAGGCCCGCGCCAGCCGCCGCCATCCCGACCCGGTCGGGCGCGAGATCAGGACGTGCGTCGCGCGGCGCTCGCGGGCGAAGGCCAGGATTTCCTCGACGAAATCCACCCCGCGCACGACCGCGGCCTCCGCTCCAAGGCGCCGCGCCAACTCGAGCGCTTCGTCCAGTCGCTCGCGATCGGGCTCCGCCAAGCGCTGCACCTCGGGCGTTTCGACGTTCAGTGCCATCCAAGGCGCGCGTGCCCGAGCGGCCACGCGGTACGCCGCGCGCACGATGTTGGTCGCATCGGTGCGCGCCTCGAGGACGGCGACGACGCGCTCGCGCACGCTCCAGATGCCCGCCAGGCCGTGTGCGCGCCGAAACTCGTCCGTCTGGGCGTCGACGCGTTCCGCGGTGCGACGCAGCGCGAGCTCGCGCAGCGCCAGCAGGTTCTCCTTGCGGAAGAAGTTCTGCGCCGCGCGCTCCGCTTGCAGCGGCACGTAGACCTTGCCCTCGCGCAAGCGGCTGAGCAGTTCGTCGGGCGGCAGGTCGACCAACTCGACCTCGTCGGCGGCGTCGAAGACCCGGTCCGGCACGGTCTCGCGCACGCGCACGCCGATGATCTGCTCGACGATGTCGTTGAGGCTCTCGACGTGTTGCACGTTGAGCGTCGTGTGCACGTCGAGGCCCGCCTCGAGCAACTCCTCGATGTCTTGCCAGCGCCGCGCATGACGCGAGCCGGCCGCGTTGGTGTGCGCCAGCTCGTCGAGCAGCAGCAACCCCGGTCGGCGCGCCAGCGCCCCGTCGAGATCGAATTCCGAGAGCTTCACGCCGCGGTAGTCGACTTGTCGCGGGGCCAGTCGCTCCAGATCGCGCGCCAGATCCTCGGTCTCGCGCCGTCCGTGCGTCTCCATCCAGCCGACCACGACGTCGAGCCCGTGGCGCCGCCGAGCCTGCGCGCCCTCGAGCATCGCGAAGGTCTTGCCCACGCCCGGCGCCGCGCCGAAGTAGATCTTCAGCTTGCCGCGCTTCGCCAGGCGCTCCTCGCGCGCCGCGCGCGCGAGCAACTCCTCCGGGTCCGGTCGGCGAGCGTCGTCCATGGATCTGGAGTATCGCTAGCGCAGCTCGTCGAGCGCCAGATTGAGCCGTAGCACGTTGACGCGCGGCTGGCCGAGCAGGCCAAAGGTGCGCGGTTCGCTGTACTGCCCGACGAGTTCGCGCACGCGAGCCTCGCTCAAGCCGCGCTCGCGCGCCACGCGCGGCGCTTGCCACAGCGCCGAGGCCGGAGAGATGTGCGGATCGAGCCCGCTGCCCGAGGCCGTGACGAGGTCGACCGGGATCGGCTCCCGCTGCGCGGGATCGGACGCGCGCAAGAGCTCCACGCGCGACGCGACGGCAGTGCGCAGCTCGGGAGCCAGCGGCCCCCAGTTCGAGCCCGCCGAAGCGCTCGCGTCGTAGGGCCTCGAGGTCGCCGAGGGCCGACCCCAGAAGTAGCGCGGCGAGGTGAAGTGCTGTCCGATCAGCTCCGATCCGACGACGCGGCCATCGCGCAGGATCAAGCTGCCCTGCGCGCGCGCCGGGAAGACCAGCTGCGCGACGAACGTCACCAACGCTGGATAGACCACGCCCGTGAGCAGGGTCATCACCAGCAGCATGCGAACGGCGATCGAGACCTGACGGCGCACCATGACGAACCTCACGCGACTCCCAACACACCCAAGAGCATGTCGACGGCCTTGATGCCGATGAACGGGACGACCAAGCCACCGGCGCCGAAGAGCAGCAGATTGCGCCGCAGGACCTGCGCCGCGCCGCGCGGCCTGTAGGTGACGCCGCGCAGTGCCAGAGGGATCAGCACCACGATGATCAACGCATTGAAGATCACCGCCGAGAGGATCGCCCTCGTGGGCGAGCCGAGGTGCATCAGATCGAGAGCGCCGAGCTCCGGATACGTCGCCACGAACGCGGCCGGGACGATGGCGAAGTACTTGGCCACGTCGTTCGCGATGCTGAACGTGGTCAGCGCGCCGCGCGTCATCAGCATCTGCTTGCCGGTCTCGACGACCTCGATCAGCTTGGTCGGGTTGCTGTCGAGGTCGACCATGTTGCCGGCTTCCTTCGCAGCCTGCGTACCGCTGTTCATGGCGACCGCGACGTCGGCCTGCGCCAGCGCCGGCGCGTCGTTGGTGCCGTCGCCGGTCATCGCGACCAAGTGCCCGCGCGACTGGTAGTCGCGGATCAATTCCAACTTGGCCTCGGGCGTCGCCTCGGCCAGGTAGTCGTCGACGCCGGCCTCGGCCGCGATCGCCGCCGCCGTCAGGGCGTTGTCGCCGGTGATCATCACGGTCTTGATGCCCATCCGCCGCAGCTCGGCGAAGCGCTCTTTGATGCCTCCCTTGAGCACGTCCTTCAGGTGCACCACGCCGAGCACGCGCTCGTCGTTCGCGACCACCAGCGGTGTCCCTCCGGTGAGCGCGACGGCGCGCACGGACTCGTCGATCTCGGACGGCCACGCGCGGTGCTGCGCCAGGATCCAGGCCTTGATCGCATCCGGCGCTCCCTTGCGAATCCTGGCACCCTCGACGTCGACGCCGCTCATGCGCGTGTGCGCCGAGAAGGCCACGAAGCGCGCCTGCAGACCATGGATGTCGCGCTCGCGGATCGCGTGTCGCGCCTTCGCCAGCACCACGATGCTGCGACCCTCGGGAGTCTCGTCGGCGAGCGACGCGAGTTGCGCGGCGTCGGCCAGCGCGCGCTCGTCGACGCCGCGGGCCGCGAGGAACGCGACCGCCTGACGGTTGCCCAGGGTGATCGTGCCGGTCTTGTCGAGCAGCAGCACGTCGACGTCCCCGGCGGCCTCGACGGCTCGACCCGAGGTCGCCACCACGTTCTTGCGGATCATGCGGTCCATGCCCGCGATGCCGATGGCCGAGAGCAGTCCCCCGATGGTCGTTGGGATCAGGCACACCAGCAGGGCCACGAGCACGGTGATCCCGACCGGAGCGCCGGAGCCCTGCTCGGCAACGGCGAAGTGCGAGTACGGGCGTAGGCAGGCGGTGACGATCAGGAACACGATTGAAAGCCCCGCGAGCAGGATCTCGAGCGCCACCTCGTTGGGCGTCTTCTTGCGCTTGGCGCCTTCGACGAGCGCGATCATGCGGTCGAGGAACGAATCTCCGTGCGAAGCGGAGCAGCGCACCATGAGCCAGTCGGACAGCACGCGCGTGCCGCCCGTGACCGCGCTGCGGTCGCCGCCGCTCTCGCGGATCACGGGAGCGCTCTCGCCGGTGATCGCGCTCTCGTCGACCGATGCAATGCCCTGCAGCACTTCGCCGTCGCACGGAATGGTGTCGCCGGCTTCGACCAGCACGATCTGGCCGCGGATCAGCAGGTGTGCCGGGAGCAGGTTGGGATGCTCCGCGCGCTCGCCATGCGGCAGGACCTTGGCGATCGACTCTTGGCGCGATTGGCGCAGGCTCTCGGCCTGCGCGCGGCCGCGACTCTCGGCCATGGACTCCGCGAAATTGGCGAACAGCACGGTGAACCACAGCCACAGCGCGATCGACAGCACGAAACCCGCGGGCGCATCGCCCTCCGCCACCGCGGCCTGCAGCGACAGAGCGCTGGTGAGCAAGGCCCCGACCCACACCACGAACATCACCGGGTTGCGGATCTGTCGGCGTGGGTGGAGCTTCACCAAGGACTGCCGCACGGCGGCGCCGATCATCGCGGCGTCGTAGGAGCGCGCTCCACGGCGTTGCGGGAGCTGAGCGGCTCCCCCCAATTGCTCGCTGGTCCCCATGTCAATGCATCCTCAAGTGCTCGACGATCGGCCCCAGGGCCAAGGCGGGCACGAAGTTGAGCGCGCCGACGAGCAACACCACGCCGACCAGCAACACCACGAACAGCACGTCGTGCGTCGCCAGTGTCCCCGGACTCGTCGGCACGCTCTTCTTCGCCGCCAGCGAGCCGGCGATCGCCAGCACCGGCAAGGCCACCAGGTAGCGCCCGACGAGCATGGCCAAGCCCAGGAGCGCGTCGTAGAAGTCGGTCGCTGCAGTGAGCCCCGCGAAGGCGCTGCCGTTGTTGTTCGAGGCCGACGAGAAGGCGTAGAGCAGCTCGCTGAACCCGTGCGGACCGCGGTCTTGGAGCGAGGCTCTCCCGCTGTCGGTCGCGCATGCCAGCGCGGTTCCGATCAACACCATCGCGCATGGCGCGAGGATCGCCACCGAGGCCATTTGCATCTCGAACACGCCGATCTTCTTGCCGAGATACTCGGGCGTGCGCCCGACCATCAGGCCGGCGATGAACACCGCGACCAGCGCGAACAGCGCCATTCCGTACAGGCCCGAACCGACGCCTCCGAACACGACCTCGCCGAGTTGCATCAGGAACATCGGCACCAAGCCGCCCAGCGGCGTGAAGGAATCGTGCATCGAATTGACCGAGCCGTTCGAGGCCGCCGTCGTCGCCACCGCCCACAGCGCGGACTCCGCGACGCCCACGCGCAGCTCCTTGCCCTCCATGTTTCCGCCAGGAGAGGACGCGCTCGACATGGCATCGACTTCCATGCCGGCCACGCTCGGCGGTGCGCCGTGCTCGGCCGCGATCGCGAACAACGCGAGCGGAACGAACATCACCAGCATCGCCGCGAGCAACGCCCAGCCTTGGCGCAGATCCTTGACCAGGCGGCCGAAGGTGAAGCACAGCGCCGCGGGCAAGAGCAGGATCGAGAGCAGCTCGATGCCGTTCGAGAGCGGCGTCGGATTCTCGAACGGGTGCGCCGAGTTCACGTTGAAGAAGCCCCCGCCGTTGGTTCCGAGTTGCTTGATCGCCACTTGCGAAGCGACCAGCCCGAGCGCGATCGGCTGCGGAGCTCCCCCCTCCAGCGTCGCGGCCGTCACCGCGCTCGCGAGCGATTGCACGACGCCCTGCGAAACGAGCGCCAGCGCGACGACGAGGGCCAGCGGCAAGAGCACGTAGACCGTCGCGCGCACCAGGTCGACCCAGAAGTTGCCGAGGGCTTCGGTCGTTCGACCGACGAATCCGCGCACGAGGGCCACGAGCACCGCGATGCCGGTCGCGGCCGAGACGAAGTTCTGCACCGTCAGTCCGACGAGTTGCGTGAACGCGCTCATGGTCGTTTCGCCGCCGTAGCTCTGCCAGTTGGTGTTGCTGACGAAGCTGACCGCCGTGTTGAAGGCCAGGTGTGGCGGCACGTCCGAGAGCGCCTGCGGGTTGAGCGGGAGCACCGACTGCATGCGCTGCAGCGCATACAGCAGCGCGAACCCGGCGCCCTGGAACACCAGCATCGCGAGCGCGTAGGCCTTCCAGTTCATCGCGCGGCTCGGGTCGACTCCACCGGCGCGGTACAGCGCGCGCTCGAGCGGTGACGCAATCGTGCTGAGCCACGTGCGCTCGCCGCCGAACACGCGCGCCATGTACGTGCCCAGCGGCCACGCCAGCGCGAGCAGCACGCCGACGTACAGCGCGAGCTCCAGACCGTCGACGGCGCTCATTCGAAGAGCTCCGGCTTGAACAACGCGAGCGCCAGGTACACCAGCAGGGAGACGACGAGCGCTCCGGCGATCCAATCGAGCACGAGCATGGCTCAGACCTCTCGCGCGTCACGCGCGACGACCCACGCGAGCGGGGCCAAGAACGCAACGAAGAGCAGCACGTAAAGCAGGTCCACGGTGTATCGACCTCCTGTCGGGGAATCGCAGGCTAGGCCGGGAGGCCGCTAAGGAGGCGCTAAGACCGACGCTGCGCGCGCTATGGCGACGTTGATTCGCGCGTCCGTGCGCTGCGAGCCCGCGGCCGCGCACCAGGATCGGCGCATGGCCCACACGCAACACGTCTTCGTCCTCGCCGCGCTGCTCGCGAGTTGCTCGGCTCCCGGCGCGCGCCTACGCCCGATCGCCAGCGATCGCCCGGGCTTCCTGTTCGCACCCACGCTCGTTCCACGCGGCGCGCTGCAACTCGAGCTCGGCCTGCCGAACGTCGAGAGTTCGCGCTCGGCGCATTCCGAGCTGCAACGGACCACGGCGACGGCGCAAGCACGCTACGGCGCGACGGCCTATCTCGAGCTGCGCCTGGCGGCGACGCCGCTGGCGCTCGAGCGCGAGGAACACGGAGCGTCGACCAACAACGAGCACGGCAGCGGGGACCTCGAGCTGGGGTTCAAGCTCGCGTTGCCGACGTCGTCGCCCGCCGCGCTGATCGCCAGTGTGCGCGCACCGACCGGTGAGCGTCCGTTCACCAGCGACGATCCGGCGTACGCGCTGTCCTTGGTCGCCGATTTAGCCCTGGCCGACGACACGATCGCGCGCGCGCTGCTCGGGCTCTCGCGCACGCCCTCGGGTCCGAGTGAGCTCGATGCCGCGGCGCTGGCGCTGGCCCTTTCGCGCACGCTTTCCGAGCGCTGGAGCGTGTTCGTCGAGAGCGCGTGGTTCCCCGCGCTCGAACGCGGTCCAGACCCGCTCTACGTCGGAGCCGGTGTCGCTTGGCTCGCAGCCGACGCCACGCAGCTCGACGCGGCACTCGAGCGCGGTCTGGGGCACGACGCCAGCGATTGGATCGCCAGCCTCGGCCTGACATGGAGCTGGTGAGCTCCGAGAACGACCGCGCTCACGAGCCCGGGAACGGCACCTTGCGCACGCGGACGTCGCCGCGGAATTCGAGCGCTTCGAGCGGCGCTCCGGTCGCCGTCCAGAACAGCCACGTGCCCTCGCGCCTGCCGCCGACGTAGCGCCCGGTCGAGAGTTTGGCGCCGTTGTCGTGCCAGAAGGTCCACTCGCCTTCCTTGAGTCCGTTGCTCGCCAAGCCTTCGCTCGAAAGCTGCCCGTTCTCGTGCCACCAACGCATCGGCCTGGGCTCGCTCGCGCCGTACTCGGCCTCCATCTTCGGCCGGCCATTGACCCAGAACGCGCGCCACGCGCCGCACGGCTCGCCGTGGTCGTAGTGGCGCACGTACTCGGGCGTGCCGTCGGCGAAGAACTGCTCGTCGCTGCCGTGCAGCACGGTCGAGTTGTCGTGCTGGATCAACACGCCCCACTGGCGGCGCACGCGCGTGTGCTGGGCGTCGAAGTAAATCGTGCGGCGCTCGGCGAGCGGCTCGCGCGGCGCCGGGGCACTCTGCGCCAAGAGCCGCGATGCGTCGCGGAAGTCCGGCGCGCAGCCGGCGAGCAGGAGCAGCACCACGACGCCCCCACGCTTCATCGGCCGCGCTCCAGGAGCAGCGCGCGGAACAGCAGCCCAAAGGTCTGCTGCGACCAACCGCGGTAGTGCGGGCTGAACCCGAAGAGGTGCAGCGCTCCGGCGCCGTGGCTGGCGCGGATCCAGGCCGCTTGGCCTTCGATCGTCTGTGGCGCGCGGATCCAACCCGAGAGCAACAACCGCGTCGGCGCGTACTCGAGCAGTGTCTCCAGCGAGCGCGGGTCCTTGGTCTCGCCCTTGCGCGCCTCGACTCGCCAGGCCGCGGGACTCGAGCCGAACAGCGCCACCGACTCGGGCAATCCGGCGCAGAAGCGCGAGTCGCGCGGGATCGCGCGCAACACGCTGCCCGGACAGGAGAACTCGGCCTCGCCGTCCTTGCGCTTCTCCTTGGTGACGTCGACCAGCGGGAGCTCGAACAGCTCGATCGCCCACGCGCTCGCGGCGCCGACGGTGATCAGCGTTCCTCCGCGGCGCACGAACTCCTCGATCGCCACCGCTCCCTCGGGATCGAGTCCGCGCGTGAACTCGCTGGGCGCGCTGCCCGGCGCTCGGCCTTGGTCGAGCGCGTTCGCAGCGAGGTCGGGGATCACCAGCACGTCGAGCCAGGAGTCGAGCGCTCCGGCGCGCAACGCCTCGAAGCGCACCGTCGAGTACGGCAGCTTCCAGGTGTCGAACACCCAGCGCATCCAGCCCTCGTCCATCGAGCCCGTCCAGGGCGCGACGACGCCGACGCGCGGCAATGAGTCGAGCGTCAATCGGCCCTCGCCCGTTTCGCGCCCTTCGCGGAATTCGCCCTTGGAGCGCTCGAACGTCAGCGGTTTGCCGCCTTGCAGCGCCGCGAAAACGCTGGGCCAAGCGTCGCTCTCGCGCGCCGACCACACCAGCGGCGAACGCGCGCCGAAACGCTCGACGGCCGTGCTCGCGACCTCGACGCGCTCGAGCTGCACTCGCGGCCGCTCGACGCATTCCACGCGCCGCACGCCGAACAACGCCGGCAGCGTCCAACCCGCGACGTCGTAGGGTGGCTCGCCCTCGGGGTAGCGCTGGGTCTCGAACAGGTCCTTGACGTGCTGCCCGTAGGGCTGGTCGCGCAGGATCACCAGCGAATGCGCGGGGTACTCGCGGCCGTCGACCTGGAATGCAGCGCTCGCGCTGTGCAGCTCCACGCCGCCCTCGAGCAGCGTGTCGACCAAGCGCCGCGTCGCCCCGCGGTCCTCGTTGTCGCTGGGGATGACCCAGGCGCGCGGCGAGTCCTCGCGGCCCTTTTCGATCGCGCGCTGAGATGCGGCGAGCGCGCCCTCGAGCCATGTGCGCGGCTCCGCGGACAGGCTGCGCAACAGCGAGCGCCCGAAGGCGTGCTCGTAGTCGATGATGTCGCGCAAGTGCCACCAGCCTCCCGGCCAGGGCATCGGGAAGTTGACGCTCGGCGCGTAACTGCCCTTGCCGCCGGGGGCGCGCAGCTTCGATTGCTCGAGGAATACGGGACTGGCGAGGTTCACCGACGCCGCCTCGGTCAGCAGGCCGATGATGTTGTGGCGCACGGGCACGTTGCGGTTGCCGCCGTTCCACCACTGGTCGAAGGTCACGCCGCAGGCGACGCCCGAGAGCCCCTCGCGGGTCATGTCGAGCATTGCGCGCGTACCGAGCAAGTTGATGCTCGCCATCACCGCGGGGTCCAGATTCGGATTGAGCGGATCGCGGAACGGAGGCACGAACATGCGCTCCGCCGATTGCCCTTGTTGGTGCACGTCCCAGTACACGTGCGGGTGCCACACGTCGTAGAGCAAGCGCGTGACGATGCGGGTCTCGCTCTGGGTCAGCGCGAACCAGTCGCGGTTGTTGTCGTGACCGGCGTAGTGCTGGTAGAGCTTGGTCATGCCGGCGGCTTCGAAGGGCGTCCCGACCACACCGCGGTACCACTCGCACACGTGGTCGAGCCCGTCGGGATTGGTGCACGGGATCAGCACCACCACCAGCTTCTCGCGCGCCGTCTTGAAGGGCTCGGCGTCGCTGGTGGCCAACCGATGCGCGAACTCCATCCCGAACTGCGGGGCCGCAGCCTCGGTCGAGTGCATGGCGATCGAGACCATCAGGATCGGCACGGCGTCGTCGAGTGCCTTGGCGCGCGCCGCGTCATCCAGTCCGCGCGGATCCGCGAGCTTGGCGGCCGCGGCCTTGATCGCCGGCAAGCGCGCCATGTTGGCCTCGCTCGCGATCGTCGCCACGAGGAACTCACGGCCTTCGGTGGTGCGCCCCGCACGCTCGACTTGCACGCGCGCGCTCTGCGCGTCGAGCAGGTCGAAGTAGCTCGAGACCTCGCGCCAGTCGGCCAAGGTGAAGTCGCCACCGACAGGACGCTGGAGGTGCTGCTCGGGGCTGCTGACGGTCTGCGAGAACGCGCATGCGGCGAACGCGGGCGCGACGAGGAGGCAAGGCCCAAGGATCTTCACCGCGTCACGTTAGCTCGCGCGGCTCGCCTCGGGCTAGACTCCGCGCAGACGCGACCCGCACCGACCCGCGACCCACCATGCGATCCGCACGACTCTTCCCGCTGCTCCTCTCGCTCGCTGCTTGTGCCTCCGTGCGTTCGCACGCGACCGATCCGACGGCCAACGCGCAGTTCGAGCGCTTGAAGTCGCTCTCCGGCGAGTGGGTCGTGCTGGCGCAAGACAGCGACGCTCCCGCGGGCGCGCTGGTGCGCTACCGCGTGACGAGCGCGGGCAGCGCCGTGGTCGAGACGCTGTTCGCCGACTCGCCGCACGAGATGGTGACCGTGTACACGCTCGACGCGGGCCGCCTGGCCTTGACGCACTACTGCACGCTCGCCAACCAGCCGCGGATGATCGCCGCGCCGAGCCAGGCGCCCGAGCGCATTCGCTTCGCCTTCGACGGTGGCGCGAATGTCGACTCCGAGGCCGGGAACTACATGGGCGCCGCCGAGTTCGTGTTCCTCGACGACGCCCACGTGCAGGCGCGCTGGACGATGTTCAAAGGCGCGCAGGCCGTCGAGAGCGTGCGTTTCTCGCTCGTGCGCTCCTGGCGCTGAGCTCGTGAAGAAGTGACGCCGCGAGCTCGCGGAAGGTCGGTGCGCCGGCGCTCGGGCTCGAGCTACAGGTGCAGTCCGAAACCGAGGGCGGCACCCTCCAAGTCGCCGAAGGTGAGCATCACGCTCCCGGTGATCGGGAGCTCGTCGGGGCGGTACGCCGCGCGCAAGTAGGCGCCGGCGTTGCTGCCCACGAAGACCGTGTCCGCCGCATCGTCGATCGCCAGCGCCGTGGTCCGCGAGTGGAAGCCACCCGAGAGATCGAAGTCCCACAGATCGACGCCGACGCCCAGGCGCAGCGCGAAGTCGGCCTCGGCAACGTCGTCGTCGGTGGCATCGAGCTGTCCGCCGACGATCTCGAGTCCGACGCCCCAGTCGATCGCGGGCGCCGCGCCGCCCTCGCGAGCCAAGCGCACGAACCCATCGCCGCCCAACTCGATCCCCACCAACTCGGCGGAATCGTCCGCTCCGAACGCAGCGCTCTCGAACTCCTCGCTCACCAAGCCGACGAAGAACCCGCCGGCCTGCGGGCCGACGCGATAGCGCAGGTGCGTCAGCGTGCGTTCGACGTCGTCGAGCTCGCCGACCTTGTCGCCGTCGAGCTCGACATCGAGCGTGTCAGGCTCGTAGCTCTCGACCATCAAGGTCACGTCGTGGATCCGACGCCGCGCGCGCTCGGGCGCTTGGGCCGTCGCGTCATAGCGGGCGGCCAGCTCCGCTTCGCCCGAACGCGGATCGGGATCACGGGGAGCGCCCGCGACGCTCGCGCAGGCGCACAAGCTCACGAGCGGGGCACACGACCAGACGAGCGGGGCATTCGACACGGGCTTTCTCCTTCGAGCTGTGGTGCGCGCGCCTGGCGGAAGACCCTTGGTCGACCGACCGCCTCCGGCAGGTCGCGCTGCACGCTGGGCCACCAGACTACGCTGCTCTGCGCCGCGCGCCGCGCCGAGTTGCTCGTAGTCGTCCCTACGACCTGGGACGAGCGCGCCCCGCCGATCTCGAGACCGACGGAGCACGCGGGGCTGCGGTGCGTGGCTAGTTGGTGAAGGTCACGCTCAAGCCGTCGCTGAGATTGAACTGCGGGCCGCTGGCCAGCGGATCGCGGTAGCGGAACTGGAAGTTCCAGGTCGAGCCGGCGGAGATCGCGCCGCCCATCGAGGTCGAGCCGCTGTAGTCGAAGGCCTGCTCGACCATCGTGCCGACGGCGTTGGCCATGGGCATGAAGTAGCGCTGGCCCGAGAGGCACAGGATGCCGCCGCCCAGGGGCGTCGAAGCCTGGCCCGTCGCGTAGACCATGGTTCCGTTGGCCCCGAACGGCAGGCCGGTGCACCAGATCGACATGTCGTCGGCCTGGACCGAGTTGCTCCCGACCGCGTGCAGGTGGGCCGCCTCGCCGCTCGAGTTGGGATTGGCGGCGCAGTAGTTCTGCGCAGCGGGGAACAGCGCGATCACGTCGTACCAGCCGGCGTTGAAGTTGGCCTGACCGACGCCGAACGCGAGCACGTGGCCGTTGTCGATCTCGACGCCGTCGCACCAAGGGAAGAACCCGATGGGCTCGGTCAGTGGGTCGTGTTGGAATGCGACGCGCCGCGTCAGCAGGTCGATCACGCTGACGAAGGTCGTGCCGGTGATCGCGAGCCAACTCGCGTCGGGCGAGAGCGCGACGTCGACGGGCTTCTCGGTGATTCCCGTCTGCATGCGCATTTGCAGCGTGTCTGCGGAGATGTCGAACACGTTGGCGAAGGCCGAGCCGTTGACGCGTGCCACCGCGACCGCGAGCTCGTTGGTCACTGCGATCGAGTCGTAGCCCGCTCCATAGAACGTGTGCGTCGCGAGCATCTCGCGGTGGTCGATCGGCAACACGCGCGGCGCCGCCGGCAAGTGCGCCAGGTCGAACATGAACAGCGCGCGGTGCGTGCGCAGGAGCGACAAGCGACCGTCGGGCGTGATCACCACGTCGTGCGGGTCGCCGCGGACGCGACTGAACCACTGCGTTCCGCTGAAATCGAAGATGTCGACCTGCGCGCCGAAGCCCGCGCCGGTCCAGCGACTGGCGGTGACGACGTGCGTGTCACTGAGCTCGATCGAGTCCATCGAAGTGAAACCCATCGGGCCGGGGTCGCCGAACAGACGCTTGTGCCACACGCGCGCCGGCGTGCTGCCCGAGAGGTCGTACAGGCCGACCGAGGCCTCCGAGCGCACCGCCGCGTAGCGCCCATCGGGCGAAAGCGCCACGTCGTGCGGCGCACCGAGCTGGTCTTGGGTCGCGCCACTGGCGGCCCCGGTCTGATAGGCGATGAACGGCGCTCCGCCGCCCGCGGGGCTCAGATCGAAGATGGTCACGCGCGTGTGGGCGCTGCTGCCGACGCCCACGATCGACAAGCACAGCCCGAACTGGTCGTTGGTGACGACGCTGTCCACGTTGTAGGTGTGCGCTGTTGCAAGCGGATTGCCCGGGCTGCCGGAGCCCGTCGCGAGCACCGCACCGCTCGTCAGGTCGAGCACGAGCAACTCACCGACCGTGCCCACGCCCGCCGAGCCGCCGCGCACGACCGCCTTGGTGCCGTCGGGCGTGATCTCGACATCGCGCGGCCAGGTCCCGGCATCGTGCTCCGCGAGCAGCGGCGCCGTCGGGTTGGTCAGGTCGAGCACCATCACCGAGCTGCCGAGCACGACCGCGCGCGTGTTGGTGACCGCAACGGCGTCCTGCGCCGCGCCGCTGATCGCGCCCAAGCTCGACATCGTCGCGCTGAGGAGCTGGCCGGTCGCCATGTCGACGATGCGCGCGGTCGAGGCGCTCGAGTTCTCGCGCATCACGCCCAGTCGGCCGTCAGGAGTGATCGCTCCGTCGTCGATGCCCAAGTTGGTGACATCGCTCGCGAGCAGCGTCTGCGCCGCGCCGCTCGAGGCCAAGCCCACCACTGCCCACGCCGCCCAAGCCCAGGAACGCACCATCGGATCCTCCCGAGGAAACGAGAAACGGACCGCCGAGTCTGCCACTCCGCGGGCGTCGCCGTCGCAGGTCCGCTCCACCGACTGCCGAGCGGAGCTGGGATCGGCTGTCGAAGCCGGCGCGCGCGCCGCCTAGCCGGAACGCGCGCTCGGGTCACACGCTCGCGGAGCGCGGCTCGCGGCGTTCGATCCAGTCGTGGCCGATCGAGAGGATCGCCGGCACGAGGAACAGCGTGAACACGGTCGACACCGTCAGGCCACCGACGATCACCGCCGCCAAACCCTGGTAGAGCTCGGCGCCAGAGCCATTGCCCATCGCCAAGGGCAACATGCCGGCGATGGTGGTGATCACGGTCATCAGGATCGGCCGCAGGCGAGTCTTCGAGGACTCGGCCAGGGCGCGCCGGCGGTCGAGGCCCTGCGCGCGGAAGTTGTTCGCCTGGTGGACGATCAGGATCGAGTTGTTGACCACCAGGCCGGCCAAGATGATGAAGCCCAGCATCGAGATCACGTCGAAGTTGGCCTGCCCGCCCGAGTACTCGTGGGCCAAGCGGATTCCCACCAGGCCACCGGACAGCGCCAACGGCACCGCGGTCAGGATCACGAACGGCGCGCTCCAGCTCGAGAACAGCGCGACCAGCAACAGGTAGATGATCAGGATCGACAGTCCGAAGCCCTGGCTCAGGGCCTGGATGGTCGACTTGAACTTGTCCGCGGAACCGCCGGTGCGCAGCGTGTAGGCCGAGCCCAGCTCCGCCGCCAGCGGCGGGAACACCTCGCGCTCGACCTGGTCGATCAGGGTCGAGAGCGGCGCCCGGGGCGCGATGTTCACCGTGAGCAGCACGTTGCGCTCGCGCTCGAGTCGCCGCACCGACTGCGGGCCGGTGGTCAAATCGATGCGCGCCACCGAGTCGAGCGCGACGACCTTGCCCGAGGGTGTGAGGAAGCGCAGCGCCGCGAGCTCCTCGGGCGACGCGATGCGCTCCTGGGGCACGACGACGTTGACGTCCACGTCGCGCCCGCCCTCGATCAGCGTCGTGTAGCGCCGGCCGGCGACGGCGGTCTCGACCACGCTGCCGATCTCCTCGACCGACAGCCCCAGGTCCTTGGCCTTGCGCTCGTCGATCTCGACGCGCAACTCCGGACGGCCCGTGACCAGCGAGCTGCGCACGAACTGCACGCCGGCCAACGCGCGCAAGCGCCCTTGCAGGTCGTTGCTGGCACGCTCGAGCGTCGCGAAGTCGGGTCCCGAGAGCTCGATCTCGAACTGCTTGCCCGGATCCTCGAACAAGCTCGAGCGCACCGGCACCACGAACTGGAAGCCGGCCAGCGTCATCGCCGGGCCATACAGGCGCCCGTGGAAATCGGCGATGGTGGCCGCGTCCGAGAACTCGTCCTTGAGCACCACTCCGCCGCCGTTGAAGCGCGGGCCGGTGACCGCGAAGGTCTGGAGCGTTTCCTTCTGCGACAGGATGAACTGCTCGAGCGGCCGGAAGTTGTCGCGCGCCTGCTCGGGCCGCGTGCCGGGAATCGGCGAAGCGAAGAAGAACACCAGGTTGCGGCTGCCGGTCGGCAGGTACTCGGCGGGTGGCACGATCACCAGCGAGGCCAGCGACGCGGCGACGACCAGCAGCACGAAGCCGAGCTTGCCCTTGGTTCCACCGCGCGCCGTCAATCCGTCGATCAGGCGCGAGTAGAGCCGTCCGACGAAGCCCAAGGGGACCGCCGAAGAGGTCAGCGCGCTGTCGCGCAACTCCCCCAGCCACAGGGCCGACATGACCGGCACCACCGTCAATGCGACCACCAGCGAGAGCATCACCGCGGCCGAGATCGCCAGGGCGATGTCGGCGAACAACTGGCTGGCCTCGTCGTGGTGCAACAGGATCGGAATGAACACCGCAACGGTCGTGAGCGTCGAGGCCAGCACCCCGCCCCACACCTCGCGGCCGCCGTCGACCGCCGACTCGGTGAGCGACTTGCCCATCTGGCGGTGGCGGAAGATGTTCTCGAGCACCACGATCGCATTGTCGACGACCATGCCGCTGGCGAAGGCCAAGCCCGCCAGGGAGATCACGTTGAGCGTGCGGTCGAGCCCCTTGAGCACCAAGAACACCGCCACCAACGAGACCGGGATCGAGAGCGCGATGATGGCCACGCTGCGGCCGTTGCGCAGGAACAACGCCAGCACCACGATCGCCAGCATCGAGCCCATCCACAGGTTGCCGTAGACGAACTCGATCGCGTCGTAGATGTAGCCCGACTCGCGGTACACCGGCTCCATCCACAGATCGATGCCGCGGTTGGCGAAGATGCGGTTGATCTCGGCGCAGCTCGCCTCGAGATCCTCGATCATCTCGACCACGTTCGAGCCGCTCTTGCGGCTGATGCCGATGGCGACGCCCGGCGTGCCGTTGATGCTGACGAAGCTCGAGGTCTCGCGGTAGGTGTCGACCACCTGGGCCACCTGTCCCAGGGTCACGCTGCCGCCGGGCGTCTCCTTGACGATCAGATCCTCGAGCCGCGCCGGAACCTCGGCCTTGCCCACGGTGCGCACCACCCACTGGCGCGTCGCGGTCTCGATCGTGCCACCGCGCACGTTGACGTTGCCGCGCGAGAGCGCTTGCCCGAGCTCGGCCATCGACACGCCGAATCCGACCAGGCGGTCGGGATCGATGCGCACCTGGATCTCGTTCTCCTCGCCGCCGACCACCAGCAGGTCGGACACGCCCTCGACGCGCTTGAGCCGCGACTCGACGTCGTCCTTGACGATGCGCCGCACGCGGTCGGCCGAGTAGCTCGAGCGCATTGCGATCCACATCACCTGCTGCGAATCGCTGGGCGCGATCTCGACCTCGGGCTCGTCGGCCTCCTCGGGCAAGCGCGGCACCTGCGTGAGCTTGTTGATCACGTCGACCACCGCCGCGCGCGTGTCGGTGCCGAGCTCGTACTCCAGCGTGATCTGGCTGCGGCCCTCGGCCGACTCCGAGCTCATCTCCTCCAAGCCCTCGACGGCTTGCAGCACGTCCTCGAGCTCGCGCGTGATCTGCTCCTCGACCTCGATCGCGGACGCGCCGCGGAAGTTGGTCGCGACCGTGATCAACGGACGATCGACGGTCGGCTTGAGCTGGATCGGGATCGTGCGGTAGGCGAGGAAGCTGAACAGCACCGTCAGGATCACCCCGACGGCGATCATGTACGGGTTGTGGACCGACCAACGGATCGGATTCACGGCTGGTGCGCTCCGCTGGCGACGGGCTCGCGCGGCAGCAGCGGAGCTCCGGGGAAGGCCATGTCGGCGCCGATCAGCACCAGCTTGTCACCCGCCGCGAGCGGCGCTGCGAGCGACTCGACCGCGCTCTCGCCGGCGTGCGACGCCACGACGCGCACCGAGACCCACTCGGCGGTGAGCGCCGCAGCCCCCGCCGGCGCGCCAGCGGGCGCCTCGCCAGCCTTGGCGCGCACCACCACCGAGCCCTGCGGCAACACGCGCACGGCGTCTTGCGGCACCAAGATCGCGTCGTGCAGAGGGGCCAGCGTCAGGCGCACGCGCACGAACATGCCCGGCTTGAGGCGCTCGTCGCGATCCTCGTCGGCGGCCAGCCGCGCGATGCCGCGGAACGCGCGGCTCTGCTGGTCGGCCACCGGCACCAGCGTGTCGAGGCGCGTCTCCAGGCGAAAACTCGCGTCATCCTCGATGCCGATCACCACCCGCGCATCCGCCGGCACGCGCGCGGCGATCGAGCTGGGCAGCTCGACCTGCAGCTCGCGCCGCGAGCGGTCGACGATCTCGAGCACCGCGGTCCCGGCCACGACCGAGTCCCCCACCGACGCGATGCGTTCCACGACCGCCGCGGGGAAGGGCGCGACGAGCTCGCACTTCTCGAGCGCGCGCCGCGCGATCTCGACCTCGGCGCGGCGCAAAGCCACTTCCGCGCGCTGGACGGCGATCTCCTCCTGCCGCGCGCCCGCCTCGGCCTCGGCGAGCACTTGCTCCGCCGCAGCCACGCGCGCCACGGCGGCCTCGTCTTGCGAGACCAGCGCGTCGTAGTCGTTGTTCGACATCACCGCGGCCTTGACCAGCTCACGCCCTCGTTCCACCTGCTTGCGCGCGAGCTCCGCCTCGGCCCGGCGCGCCGCGAGCTCGGCCGCGAGCCGCTTGCGCTCCTCGACACGCGTGCCGGCGAGCCAGCGCTCGAGCTCGCGCGTCGCCAGCCCTTCGGCGGCTTGGGCGCGCGCCAAGGCCACTTCCGCGTCACGCCGATCGAGTCGGGCGAGCACGCTGCCGGCTTCGACACGCGCGCCGGCCTCGACCGCGATCTCGGTGATGCGACCGGCGACCTCGAAGCCGATGCGCGTTCTCGCGCCGGAGGCCACCTCGCCGGTGAGCGCGGCCTCGGGAGCGAGCTCGCCGCGGCGCGCCTCGCCGAGCGTCACGGCCACCATGAACGGCGGTCGCTGGGCCTCGGGGGCCGGCGGCTTCTCGCGGCCGAAGAGGAACCAACCGACCACGGCCATGGTGGCCAGGCCGAGCAACAGCAGCGCATTGGAGATCGCGTTCGACATGGGCGGCCGAACATCGTTGTGCCCGCGCGCGCCAAGTCAACGACGGCGTGGATCAAACCCGCATGCGCCCGCGTTGCGTAGGAGCACGACAACGCCCGCCGGCGCCTTCACCGTCGCCGCCGACTGCCCGTGCGCCGGCGCGGTCGCGACTTGACGCGTCGCGAGGGCCCCCACCAGTGATGCCAGTAGGGCGCGTACTGGCCGTAGCTTTCCCGCAGCTGCTCACTGATCACCTCGATGAACTCGACCGCATCCGACTCGAGCTCCTCGAGGCTCATGCGCAGGCGCGAGACCCACATCCGTTGCGTCTTTGGCGAGTGCTCCGAGGTCCCGCCGCGCTGCGCATCGCGGAACAGGTAGCCGCCGGTCAACACGCGGTACAGCGCACCGCGGCGCGTGTCCATGTTGACGCCCTCGAACATCCCGGGGCAGTGCGTCGCCAGGAGCTCGATCAAACCGAGCACTGCGCGATGGTCCTCGAACTCCTCGTCGACGGCGCTCGGGTCGAAGGCACCGCGGATGGGGTCGCTCGCGACGCGGAACCAGGCGGCCGCGAGCCCCGCGTCCCGCACGTGCAGCCCATCGAGGTCGCCGTTGTCGGAACGCCAGTCCGAGGCGCGCTCGCCGGACCCGAACTCGAACGTCCCTTGGCCGCGGTGCTCGCTGCGCGGCGCTGCTTCGCGGGTGTCGCGGCACAACTTGCCGCAGGCTGCGCAGCGCAGCGCGCGCGTCACGCACGCGCATTCGACGGAGTCGTCGTCCGTCGCGTGAGCGACGTCTCGCGCCGCGATCGGCGTGGAACGAACTCTCGTGCGTTCTCGGGGAGCATCGGACACGGGGGAACCTCCGACGACGCCTGCCTGCGCTACTAACCTCGATCCATCGGCCGAGTTTCGCAACCCGCCGCGGAACTCGTCGATCGCTCTCGACAGCGGAGCGCGAGCGAGCGCAGCGCTTCGACGCCGAGAGCGCTCCGCGTGGCGAGCGTGGCCTTCGAGACGTGCGCAGCGCGCGAGATGTTCGGCGCGAGTGTCGCGAGCGTGAGCAGCGTTGCCGGCGAGTCGACGTGGGCCACTTCCGGTTGCTGAGCGGCGAGCACGGATATCGCTCCGCGCTCTCGTGCGGCACCGCAATCTCCAGCACGTTCAAAGGAATCGCCCATGCGCTCGACTCGTCTCGCCAAACTCATCGTTGGAACCGTTCCCGATCGTCCCGGATTCGTCGCCGACACCGTGGCGCTCGCGCATCGCGCGCCGCTCAACGTCCGCAAGTTGAGCGGCAGCCTGCTCGGCGGCGACTACTCGCTCTCGCTGGTGCTCGAAGGGCACGAGCTCGCGTTCGAGAGCTTCGAGCGCGAGCTTCCCGCTCTGGATACCTGCGCGCGTTGGATCGTGCGCGACGCCACGCCTTGCGCCGCGCGCGCGTCGGCCCGCGCGACGCCTGAGCAGCTGTTCGTCGTCTCGGCCTTCTCCTACGACGAGCGCGGCATCGCGGCCGCGGTGCTCGAGCAGGTCCGCCGTTGCGGCGGCGATGCCAAGGGCATCGCGGGTTCCACCTACGCGGCGGCGGAGCAGGGCATCCCGCTGTGGATGTTCGAGGCCAAGGTGGCGTTGCCCGACGAGCTCGACACCGAGCGCTTCGCGCGCTCCCTGTGCCGCTGGGGCGAGAGCCAAGGTTGGGACATCTCGCTGCGCCCCTACCGACCGCTGACCGACGAGCGCCCCTCGTTCCAAGACGTTTTCCCGCCCTCGCGCGCTCGCTCCGCCGCGCGCGCCGCCCGTCCCGCGTCCGACCCCTGACCCACGACTGGAGTTCCCGCCATGGTCCTCGACTCTCGCCCCTCCGACTGCTTCTCGTCGACCTCCGAGACCGCCGCCAGCGCGACGCCGCGTCTGGACTCGACCGATGTGTTGCGCTCCGGCGCCTACGGCGATCTCGAGCGCCTCGCGCCGCCCTCGCTCGCCGGCCAACCGGCGAGCCTGCTCGATCTCGCGCCGCGCTGCGAGTCCGCGCGCCGCCTGTTGGAGCGCGCGCTCGAGCACTTCGGTGTCGTGCCCAGCGCGGTCCTCGCCGTGGTGCACGATCTCGAGGTCGCCGAGCACCTCCTGTGGTTCGCGCGGGCCCACGCGCGCCTGATCCAGGCCGGAGTGCAGCCCGCGGCGGGCACCGCGGGCCCGGGCCGCTGGCCCCACATCGTCGAACGCTTGCGCACCCCGGCGCGTGCAGCCACGGCGCGGCGCCGACCGCGCTCGCGCGCCGCCCGAGCGCTCGCGGCCCGACTGGAGGCCGAAGGGCGACTCGACGACGATGCGTGGCGCGTGATCCGCGGACTCGACGCCGCGCACCACGTGCGCAGCCTCACCCGCGCACGCGCGCGGGTGCTCGCTTGCCACTGGTGATCCACGGCGACTCGCGCCGTCGAGCTCGAGCCGGTCAGGAGTCGCTCCCGACCGGCTCCGCCGTCGTCGAGACTCGCCGCTTGCAAGCGGCGCGCGAGAGGTGGAGAGTCGCGGGGATGCGCCGAGCGTGTTCGATCCCCACCGCCAGCGGGCCCTGCCGCTTCCATGTCGACACGTTGTCCAACGGACTGCGCGTGGTGGTCCACGAGGATCGCAGCGCGCCCGTGGCCGCGGTGTACGTCGGCTACCACGTCGGCAGCGCGCGCGAGGAGCCGGGCAAGTCGGGTTTCGCGCACCTCTTCGAGCACCTGTTGTTCCAGGGCTCGAAGAACGTCGCCAGCGACGGCCACTTCCGCCACGTGACGCAGGCCGGAGGCACGCTCAACGGCAACACGAGCTTCGACCGCACGCTGTACTTCGAGACCGTTCCAGCCAATCGAGTCGAGCTCGCGCTGTGGCTCGAAAGCGACCGCATGGGTTTCCTGCTGGACGCGATGACGCAGCAGAAGCTCGACAACCAACGCGACGTCGTGCGCAACGAGAAGCGCCAGAACTACGAGCAACGCCCCTACGGGCGGGTCGGCGAGGCGCTGGCGGCCGCGCTGTTCCCCGCGGGACATCCCTACGCCCACATCCCGATCGGCAGCCACGAGGACTTGATCGGCGCCACGCTGGCCGACGTCGAGGGCTTCTTCCGCCGCTGGTACGGCCCGAACAACGCCACGCTCGGCATCGGAGGAGACCTCGCGCCCGAACGCGCCTTCGAATTGGCCGAGGCCTGGTTCGGCGAGCTCCCGCGCGGCCCACAGGTGCCGCGGCCGCGGCCCCAACCCGTCCGCGCCAGCGCCGAGCAGCGCGTGGTGCTCGAGGATCGCGTGCAGTTCCCGCAGTTGACGCTGGCCTGGCCGACACCCGCCGCCGGCGAGCGCGACGAGGCCGCACTGACGATGCTCGCCTTGGTGCTGTCCGCCAGCCGCGCCTCGGTGCTGGACAAGGCGCTGACGATCGACACCACGCTCGCCAAGAACGTGTCGTGCGCTTCGCACCTGGGCGAGATCGCGGGGCGTTTCACGATCACGCTGACTCCGTCCAAGGGTGTGACGCTCGACCAGCTCGCGCAGCGCACGCACGAATTGCTCGTGGGCCTGCGCCGCGACGGCATCGGCCGCGAGCTCGTGCAGCGCATGAAGAACCGCTACGAGGCGGACGTGGTGCGGATGTTCGACAACGTCTCGGGGCGCGTTCAGGCGCTGGTGCTTTCCGATGTGTTGCGCGGCGACCCGGCGGCCTTCGCGCGCGAGCTCGAGCGCGTGCTCGCGACCGACGTCGACGACGTGCGCGACGTGCTCACGCGCCACATCCTCGAGCAGCCGCCGGTCGTGCTCTCGGTCGTTCCCGAGGGCCAACTCGAGGCCGCCGCGCGCGGCTGGGGGCCGCGATGACGGTCGAGCGCAGCTCCGCTCCGAGGGCCACGGGCCGCATCCAGCCGCGCCTTCCGGAGATCCGCCGCTCGCGGCTCGAGAACGGCGCGCGGATCGCGTCGACGATCTCGAGCGCGACCCCCGAGACGCTGATCGAGCTGGTGCTGCCGGGCGGCGGCGTGCACGAATCACTCGAGCACGTCGGCCTGGCCTCGCTGGTCGCCAAGACGATGCAGGAAGGCACGACGCGGCTCTCGACGGTCGAGCTGATCGACGCGCTCGACTTCCTGGGCGCGGACCTGCGCGTCACGGGTGGCGATGAGGGCCTGGTGCTGTCGCTGCGCGTGCTCGACAAGCACTTGCCGCGCGCCCTGGAGCTCCTGTTCGACGTGCTGCTCGAGCCGCGCTTCGATCCGAGCGACTTCGAGCGCGTGCGCAAGCTGCGGTTGGCGACGCTGGCGGCCCGCGGCGACGACGCCAGCACTGTCGCCGCCCACGTCTGGTCGCGCCTGATGTACGGCGAGGCCTCGATCTTGGGCTGGCCGGCGCTCGGCACAGAGGACTCGGTCGCGCGCCTGACCGTCGACGACCTGTGGCGTTTCCACCGCGCCGCGCTCGATCCAACGCGCACACGCATCGCGCTGGTCGGGCGCTGGGATGCCGACGACATCGCCCGCTTGCTCGCGCCGCTGGACCGTCGTTGGCCGAGCGCCGTGGACACGCCACACGCCGAGCCCGAGCTCGCGATCCGCAGCGCGCCCCCAGGCCTGTACTGCGTCGATCGCCCGCACGCGCCGCAGACCGACTTGCACCTGGGCCACATGTCGCTCTCGGCGCGCGCTGCCCAGTGGCTCGCGCTCTCGGGACTGAACTACCCGCTCGGCGGCCAGTTCACCAGCCGCATCAACTTGCACCTGCGCGAGAAGCGCGGCTTCACTTACGGCGCGCGCTCGGCCTTCGAGGCCGCGACCTGGCCCGCGCCGTTCGCCGTGCACACGACGGTCCACGCGCAACACACGGCGGCCGCGATCCGCGAGACGCGCGACGAGTTGCGGGGCTTCCTCGACGGCCCGACCGAGCAGGAGCTCGAGTTCACGCGCGACGCGCTGGAGCAATCGCTGGCGCGGCAGTTCGAGTCGCCCGCGGCGCGCCTGAGCTACTTGCGCACCGTCGAGCGCTTCGGTTGGCCCGACGATTACCCGCTGGTGCGGCTGGCGCGGCTCGCCGAGCTCGGACAGGCGGGCCTGCGCGATCTCGCGCGCGCTCACATCGCGCCCGAACGCCTAGTGGTGCTCGCCGTCGGTCGCCGCGAGGAGCTCGCCGGCCTCGAACCCGAGTTCGGCGCTCCGCGCATGCTCGACATCGACGGCGCGCCGCTGTGAATCTGGGGTGAGCGCGCCCGAAACGTCGCACGCGCCCGCCCCACACGCTCCGCGAGCGCGCTGGCTCACAGCGGGCGGCGCTCGATCCACGCCGGCCACTGCGGCGTCGTCACCCCGGGAACCGGGTGCGCCCAGAACTCCGCGCGGTAGTCCGCGCGCAAGTGGCGGATCGCGAGCCGCTGCACCAGGTTCACGTTCGGCAACATGCCGTGGAAGCCGGCGAAGTGCAGCAGCGCCTTGTCGCCGACCTCCCAGATCGAGAAATCGTCGGGCGTCACGCCCAGGAGTTGCTCGGGCGCGAGGAATCCCGGCTGCGCGCCGCGGAAGGGCACGGTGCCGTCGCCCGTGCGGATGTCCTTCGGTCCGACATCGGCGGGCTCGAGCAGCTTGAACCACGGGCCGGCGCGTTCGACTTCGACATGGGACAGAGTCTTGGCGCCGAGCCCGACGATCGCGATCCAGCCCGCGCGCCCCTCCGGAATCGCGTTCGGCCCGTCGAGATCCAGTTGGTTGACGGTCTCGATCAAGCGCTTGGCGTCGCCGAGGAATTGCTCGAACAGCTCGGTCGGCTCGCGCTCCGACCCGACCATGCGGATGAACTCCTTCATCGTCGCCAACACCGACTTCTGCCAGTTCACGCGGTCGAACAGGTCCACGGGGAGCCTGTCGACGCTCCCCACGGCGGCCTCGGGGAACGACGGCAAGAGCTGGTACAGCGCCGGCATCATGCGCGCCGCTTCGCGCTCGCGATCGCGCGGCGCAGGTCCGGTGAGCGAGCCCATACCGGTGGCGAGCTTGTGCACCGCGTCGACCGAGCCGTGGAACGGCGTGCCGATCGTGACCACGCGCCCGACCTTGCAATCGCCCTGGCTGATTCCGGGGATCGCGCCGGTTTGCCTGCCGCGCAGATAGGCGGCGACGACCAACCCACCCATCGAGTGCGCCACAAGATCGACGCGCTCGGGCGGTTCCTTCTTGTAGTGCGGCAAGAGCCGCGTGCGCTCCAGCACCTCGTCCACCATCGCACCGAGTTGCGCCGCGCTGAGGAAGCAGTCGCGCCGCCAGTCGTAGCCGAACGCGAACACCGGCGTCGGCTTGTCCTTCTTCTTGCTGAGGTCGTGACGCAGGGCCTCGACCAAGTCGCCATAGGCGAGCTGGATCGGATTGCGCGCCACGACGCGCGCCGGCTCTTGGGCCTCGTAGCGCAAGTCGTCGGGGTGCAGCGTGATGCGCTCGAAGTCCTTCTTGGTCGAGGCGTTCCAGATGTCGACCGGATCGATCGGATAGCGGTCCTCGAGGACCGAGGCGGTGATGCCGGGAACGACGATGACGGGATTCTGCGCTGCCATGGAAGGGAGGGCTTTCGGGAAGGAGCTATCCGCGGTGCGCGCGAGCGACGATTCCGGGCGGTCAAGTCGCGCGCGTCGCCTCGGAGCTGGTGTGAGCGTTGACTTCGACCACCGCGCGGAACAGCGCCGCGTAGGCGCAGCCGGAGACTTCGGGATAGACCGTCGCGTGGTGGATGCGCATCGACTCGAGATCGGCGAGCACGGCCCGCGCCTCTCGCGCGGGAAGCAGGAAACGTCGCAGCGGATGCCCGCCGTCGCCGTGGGCGGCGACGTACTCCTCCAAGTTGGCGTAGGGCGTGCGCGACAGCGTGAAACGGCCCGACTGGTTGCGGATGCGATCGTTGCCCAAGGTGGAACCGTCGACGATCTCGACACCGTACTCACGCGACCAGATGGCGTGCTCGGTATCGAGGGCCCAGATCACCACATTGCTATCGGACGCGCCCCACAGGGCCGTGTTGTGGAACGCGAAGAAGGCCGCCACGTAGGGGCTCTCGCTCCAATCCAGCAAGCGCGTGGGCAAGCCGAAGTGCTGCCCCAGGGCCAACAGGCGCTGCTCGTTGTCGAGCACGTCGAGCGCCAGCCGCTGCTCCTCGAGGAACTGGCGGAAGTGCGCGATCAGCTTGTTGGCGATCGTCAGGCGCACGGCCTTCGAGTGGTTCTTGAAGGCGCGGTCGAAGGTCGATTCGAGCCGCCAACTCGCGTCGGCGTGACCGCGGAACAGGTAGCGCCCGCGCCGGAACAGCCCGTCGGAGAACAACTCGGCGGCAAAGGCGGCCTTGAAGTCCGTCCATCGCGGGAAGTGCTGCTCCAGGATCGGGTGCGGCCGAGGTTCAGGTCGGACATTGGTCGGTCGGCGTGCCATGGGCTTGGATTGAAGCGTAGCGAACGCGCTCACCGTGACGCGCTCGCGCACCGGAAAGTGCAGCGCGCTCGGCCGCGGCACCTTCGCGCCCGCGCCGCGCGCGCCTGAGCGTCGCAGCTACGGAATCACGCTGAACTCGAGAGCGTCGGAGAGGATGTAGTTGGCCGGCGGGGCGAAGCCCGGGTCGCGGCCGATCCACTGGGCGCAGATGGTCGCGCCGGCCGGGATCCAGGGTTGGATCGCGTGCCATTTGTTGAAGTCGAGCGACCACGTTCCGCTGCAGTCGACCATTGGTGTCAAGGCTCGCCTGTTCAGGTCCACCTCAGTTCGGGTGAAGCTGGTCCACCTGGGGGTGCTTGGAAAAGCGGCGCTACGCGGTTGGCAGATCAGGCGTGGAGCGGCTGGAAAACTGGCTGGGT
>JADYYP010000069.1 GCA_020853575.1 Planctomycetota bacterium | reverse complement strand
TCGGGTGGCAAGAGCGGCTCTATGCGTCGCCAGAGCGCGTCAGGTACGTCGAAGAAGTCCTTGGGCATGGACCTCAACAAAGCATATCCGAACACCGGTTAAAAGAGGTTTTAGGACGTGCTCTAAGAGAGCTGCTGCTGCGCTGCCGCGAGCGACGCACGTGGCGCTTCGCGGACGGCCAGCTCGAGTGGTGGCACAGCCTGCTGACGACGCTCGAGGCGGATTTGCTTTGGCAGGCGCGGATGCTGGAGGTCGCGAGAGAGGCGGCGTTCAGCCCCAAGGCCAAAGCGCGCTGGGCCGAGGCGATCGAGGCCATCGCGAGGGCGCCCAAGTATGCGGGCCAGAAGTGGCCCACCGGCGAACGCCTGACTCCACAGCTCGGGTTGCTGCCACTCGGTGAGAACCCGGCGACTGGTCTATGGGAGTTCGTTCACTTGCAGACGGGCACGGAGCCAACGCTCGGACCCGACGGTCGGGTGCTGCGCGACGGCGAGGGCAAACTGGCGCTGACTCCGGAGAGCGGCATGATCGTCGTCCTGCTGCCGGGTGGTCGCGTACCAACGGACGAGAACGAAGCGAGTCTGCAACGGGATTGGATCACCAGAGTAGATCTCGACCCGTTCTTCCTATCGAGTTGCGAACTGACGCACGAGCAATGGGACCGTGTTTCTCTACGCCGAGGATTTCACTACGGCGCAGATCGGCCGCTGGTTCCGGCTAACAACAACAGTTGGAACGACATCGCGGCCATGCTGCAGAGGGGTCTAGGCTGGTGCGATTTTCCTAGCCAGGCGCGGTGGGAATACGGATGTCGCGCGGGGACGACTTCGAGCTGGTGGCCAGGCAACGACTCGAAGTTGCTCGCTGGTGTGGCCAATGTCGACTACTCGGAGCCGAACCGCAGACATTACCCGGACATTCAATCCGTGGGCAGTCTCCGGCCGAATGCGTTCGGCTTGCACGACGTGTATGGCAACGTCTGGGAGCTGTGTGGGGACGTGCATCTCGGCTCGGACGCGACGCCGCGAAAGTCAGATGGACTGATCGATGGCGGTGCCGACACGCTTGAGTATCGAGTAGCCCGCGGTGCAGCGTGGCACATGCCTGCGGTGGAGGCACAGTCGTCATTTACTGGAGGTGAGAAGTCGGTGTCGCGCAGCCATACCGTCGGCGTGCGTCTGTCGATTCACGTCACCCCGTGAGAATTCCAGGCGCTGACAACTAGGGTGAGCGCCACCCCGCCACGTCGATTCGCCGACTGCGCGACTCGCCGGAATCCGCGGCAGATTCCTCCAAGCCAGGCTTTCCGCCTCACGCCGCGCCGCAATGACCGGGGTGCTCGGCGATAGCCGCGCTCTGTCGCACTCCGCGTCCGGGCGCGTGGGCCGAATCACGTGGAGAGTTGCTCGGGCTCGGTGCGTCACGGTTGCGCGGTGAAGCGCAGTGCGTTGGTGCGGTTGGTGGAGAAACTCGCGGCGGGGTCGCGGGACCAGAACTGCGCGAAGATCTCGGTGCCGACGGTCGCGAAGGGATCTTCGCCCGAGCGCAACAAGGCGTTGAAGTCGAACTGGAAGACGCCGGAGCAGTCGTCACCCAGCGCTTGACCGCCGGAGTTCAGCAGCCCCGATCGCCTGGTCGGCGATTGCACGCACAGCCAGCCACCTTGGTAGGGCGTGCTCTTCGGCGCGTAGCCCCAGAACAGCAAACCGGCGCGGTTGTTGAGCTCGTTCGTCGCGCGGATCACGAAGGGCGCGGGAATGCTGACGCTCGCCAGGCCTTGATAGCCGATCTGCGGCACGCAGCCCAAGCTGTTGGTCTTGGCGGTGCAGTACACCTCGGGCACCGCGTAGAGCAGGTCGAACGCAAACGCTCCGAGATCCGCGCGGGATCCGTCGGGATCGAGCGCCGACGCCGGATCGCCCGCGTCGATGCACGGCGAGCCGAGGGTCAAATGAAGATCGCTCGTCGGACCTCCGATCCACGCCGGCGAAGCGCTGAAATTACCCGCGCCGTGGATCGAGCTGTCATCGACGCCGTAGCACGAATACGCGACGTTGGTCCAGGAGAGATCGAATGTGTTGCCGTACACGATCGAGTCGCGCACCACCGGCGTGCACGCGTAGCTCGCCGGCAGCACGCCGACCTGAAAGCCCGTGATCGTGCACTGGCGGATCGTCATTCCGCAGGCGCTGACGCCGACGCCCTGCGGGCTCGCACCGCCCAAACCGACGACAGCGCAGCGTTCGAGCGAGCCAGAGTCGAGCGCCACAGCCGTCGCGTGCTGCCCCGGGCCGCCGAGGATCGTGAACCCGCGCACCGTGCAGGGCGCAAGGCACTGGATCACCGGCGCATTGAGAAGCGGTGTGCGCAGCACGGTCACGGCCGGGCCGTGGGTCGACGCGAGGGTGATCTCCGCCCCCACGAGACCTCCGTCGTAGGTTCCCGGGCCGACGAGCACCGTGTCCTGGTCCTCGAGCAGCGGATTCATGAACGCGGTGTCAAGGCTCGCCTGTTCAGGTCCACCTCAGTTCGGGTGAAGCTGGTCCACCTGGGGGTGCTTGGAAAAGCGGCGCTACGCGGTTGGCAGATCAGGCGTGGAGCGGCTGGAAAACTGGCTGGGT
>JADYYP010000068.1 GCA_020853575.1 Planctomycetota bacterium | reverse complement strand
TCGTCGGGCTTCTTCTCGTCGGGCTTCTTCTCGTCGGGCTTCTTCTCGTCGGGCTTCTTCTCGTCGGGCTTCTTCTCGGGCGGGGTCTTGTCGTCGCCGCCCTTCGTTTCTTCGGGCTTGGTCTCGGCCGACTCGTCCGAGGTGTGCTCCGCGGCCTCGCCCTTGTCTTGACGCGCCTCTGGCGCGAGTTGCGCGGTGGCGCGCGGACGGATGTGCGCGAAGAACAACTCCTGCGACTTGTCGTACACCTGCTTGCCGTCGACCACCGTGTACTGGACCAGCGTCTGGTAATGCAGCACGTCGCCGTCGGTGACGATCAGGTCGCAATCCTTGCCCTTCTCGATCGAGCCGACACGGTGCGCGACGCCCAACAGGCGCGCGGGCACGATGGTGATCGACTCCAGAGCTGCTTGCTCGGAGAGCCCGCCGCGCACGGCGAAGTCCGCTTCGATCGGCAGGTGCAAGATGTCGCGCCCGGCGATGCCGCCGAGATCGACCCCGACGTTGGAAGGGATCACGCACACTTGCACGCCAGAGCGATGCAGGATCGCGGCATTTTCGATGCTGGAGCCACCGTCGCGGACGACTTGCTCCTCCTTGTCGCGGCGTGTGCGCGGCGTGATCACCGCGTAGGCTCCGGCGCGACCGAGCTCGTCCGCCACGGTCCAGCCCTCGACGCAGCCGTCGATCACCGGGCGGAACCCGAAGCGCTGCGCGAGGCGCGCGATGTCGAGCAAGTCCTCGCGGTTGGACGCGTTGAAGCGCGCGAGCGTCTTGCCCTCGAGGATGGCGCGCGCGGTCGAGTCGACGCCGGAATTCGAGGGTTCCTTGAGCTCCTTGTCGTCCTTCTTCTTCTCCTCCCAGTCGCGATAGTCGCGCAGGTACTTGGAGGCCTTGTCGAACTTGTCGACCCACTCGCGCTTGCCCGATGGATTGGACGACGAGAACGAGAGCGTGGTCAGGTAGCGCTCGCGCATCACGACGCCCTTGATCTCGCGGCGCTTCAGCTTGAGCGCGGTGTTCGACTGACCAGCGCTGGTGATGCCGCTGGCGAGCGCCAGCACCATGCGCGAGTTGTAGGGATCGACCGAGTCGGCGAACTCACCGCCGGCGGCACCGAACAAGCCCGTCGAGTTGATCGCCACCAAGCCCGGATACACGCGCAGTCCCGTCGCATCCAAGGTCTTGGTGTCGCTGGGCAGCTCGAGCTCGTGGCCCACGGCCTCGATCACGCCGTTCTTGGAGAGCACGGTTGCCCCGCGCAGAACCGCGCCGGTTCCGGTGTAGACGTCGCCGTTGAGCACGGCGAACCACTCGTCCTTCTTCTCGTCCTTCTTGGGGGTTGCGGCGCTCTTCGCGGCCTCGTCCTTTTTTTCGCCCGCGTCCTGCGTCAGCGCGGGCGACACCAGGCTCACGCCGCACAGCGCGATCAGGCCCAAGAGGGCGCGACGTTGGATGGCGCCGAACGCTCGTCGTTGGATCGACATCTTCACTCCTTCACCTCTCCGAACACGAACTCACCTTCGAGCATCACGGCCTGCACCTGCGTCCCGACCTCGAACGGGTCGCCGTTGAAGAACACCATGTTGGCTGTCTTGCCTTTTTCCAGGCTGCCCAGCTCCTTCTCGAGCCCGAGCACCGCAGCGGCTTCGATCGTGACCGCCTTGAGCGCCGCCTCGCGGTCCAGCCCGGCGCCGATCATCTCGCCCACGTTGCGCAGCCAGTTCTTGTGGTCGTTGACCGTGTCGTTGCGCGGGATCAGCACCAGCTTGGCGCCGGCTTGGACGAGCTCCATCGGGAGATTGCGCTGGCGCATCGTGTTGGGGTGCAGCGTGATCTCGGGCTCCATCACGACGCGCAGGCCTTGCTTGCCGATCTCTTCCTTGACTTCGAACAGATCGAGCTCGCGCGTCATCATCACGCGCAGCGTGTAGCCGAACTTGCGCTCGCCGATCGCGTCCAGCCAATGCGCCCAATCCGAGGCTTGGCTGATCGTGACCAGCTCACCCAGCTTGCCGTCGCGCACCTGGACGAAGGGCTTGATCTTGGCGTCGGGCTCGGGCGGCACGAAGGTCTTGGACTTGTCGTCCTTCTTCTCGTCCTTCTTGTCCTCGCCCTCTTTCTTCTCCTCGGGCTTCTTCTCGTCGTCCTTCTTCTCCGACGACTTGGACTTGGACTTGTCGTTGTCCTTGTCCCACTTCTCCTTGGCCTTCTTGACCTTGTCGTCGTACTCGTCGACCCTGGCCCAAGCGTCCTTGACGTACTTCTTGGAGGCCGCGTTCGAGCGGAAGTAGACCTTCAGGTAGGCGCCTTCCTTGACCAGCATCTCGCCGATCGTGGTGCCGTGCGGACGCACGACGGCCGCCTGGCCGGGGATGCCCATTCCCGGCGGATACAGGCCGAGCGTGGTCACGCCGGCTTCGAGCAGCTCCGCGTAGTCGGGATGCCGCGGTGAGATCTCGGGCGTCGGCGAAACCTCCGGCGTGACCTCGCTCCCGGAGCGACTCTCGAGACCGATGCGCGAGTAGGGATTGATCAATCCGGGGAGCACGACCCACTCGGGCCGCTCGATCACCGGGATGCCGCGCTCGACCGGCAGGTCGGAGCCGATCTCGATGATCTTGCCGCCGTCGACGAGGATCACCGCGTGCTCGATCACGCCCTTGGAGGCCGTCTCGGCGCGACCGACCTTGATCGCGAGGAGACCGCCACCGGCGGGTTGGGACGAAGGGACGAGCGCCGGAGCGAACGCCAGGAATGTGGAGAGGATGGTCATGACGGATTCTCTTCAGTCGCGTGCGCTAGAACTTCTGTCCGTCGCGCGCGCGATCGTATTCGAGCTTGCCCTGGATCCAGACGGACTCGACGTGCGCTCGCGGATCGAGCGGATCGCCGCGCCATAGCACGATGTCGGCGTGGCGGCCGGGCTGCAGGCTGCCGACGCGATCGTCGATGCCGAACGATTTCGCGGGGTTCACCGTGCAGGCCTTGAGCATCAAGTACGAGCTCGCGCCGTAGCGCGCGCCCATGGCTCCCTGCAGGAACAGCTCTTCCTGCGGCATCACGCCCGCGTCGGTGTTGAGCGACATCAAGTTGGCCCCCGCCGCCTCGTAGCGCTCGGGCGTGCCGACCCACTCACCCTCCGATTGGTACCAATCGAACGTGCGCGGGCCGAGGTTGACCGGAATCCCGACGCGCGCCGCGTAGTCCGCGACGCGGTAGCCGTCGAAACAACCGTGACTCAGGACCGCGCGCGTGTTGGGGTGCACCTCGCCCCACATGCGGATCGTGGTGTGGCACGCGTCGCTGCCGGCGGTGTGGATCAAGACCGGGAGCTCGCCGCGGTGCACACGCTGCAGATTCTCGAGGCCCGGGTCCTTGCGCCCCTGCGCGTTGGCAGCGATCGCGAGCGAGTTGAAGTACTCGAGCGTCCAGGCCATGCCGGCGCGCGACGAGCCCAGGTCGACGGTGCGCTCGGGGTTGTAGTCCTGGGCGACCTTCATGCCGCCGGGGTCGGCCAGCACGATCTGCTCGTAGGTGCCGCTGCAGCGCGTCTTGTAGAGCACGCCGAAACCGGAGTTGTTCGTGCCGCTGCCCGGAATGCCGAAGAGCGTGGTCACGCCGGCAGCGCACGCGCGCGCGATGTTGGGGTTGGCCGGCACGATCGAAGGCGACGTACGGAAGTTGGGATTGCAGGGCAACACCATGTCGTTGATGTCGCCCCAGCCGCCGGTCTGCACGTGCGAGTGCAGATCGACCATGCCCGGCGCGGCCCACAGCCCCGGGGCGTCGACGCGCTCGTATCCGGCCGGCACTTCCAGCAGCGGTCCGGCGTACTCGATGCGCTCGCCGCGCACGACGATCAAGCCCGGCGTGAGCACATCATCGGCATCGTTGAGCGTGAACAGCTTGCCGCAGGCGATCGCCAGGCCGCGCTCACCGGCCCCGAGCTCGCGCACCTCGCCGAAGCGCGTCGCCGGGTGCTCGACGACGTCGCGCGACGATTCGGTTGCCGCGCAGCTCGCGCACGCCAAGCCCAGGACTAGGTGCCGCCGGCTCACCATCGCCGCACCCCGCCCTGGGCCGAATAGACCTCGCGGCCTTCGATGAACACGCGCTCGACGGAACTGCGCGGGTCGGCGGGATCGCCGGTGATCACGACGATGTCCGCGTCCTTGCCGTACTCGAGGCTTCCCACGCGAGCGTCGATCTTGGCGACGACCGCGGGCACGATCGTCAACCCGCGCACGGCTTGCATCTCGCTCGCGTCGAAGCCGTACTTGGTCGAAACCGCGGCCTGCAGCGGCAGCTCTTCCGCCGGCACGACGGGCGCGTCGGTGTTGAAACCGATCTTGGAGAGTCCGCGGCGCTGGAACTCACCGGCGCACGACAGGATCGCTCCGTCGGTGTACTGACGACCTTCGGGGGTGTCGATCTCGCGCGGGCCGACGATCGCCGGCACGCCCAAGCGCTCGGCCTCGGGAGCGGCGAGATAGCCACCCCACTCGCCGTGATCGATGAACACCTCGAGCTCGAACTCCTGCTTGAGGATGCGGATCGTGCCGTGCACGAGTTGGTAGATCTGCGTGTGCGTCGAGATCTGCGCTTCCTTGGCGCTGAGTGCGCGGAAGGTCTCGAACTGCGGGTCGACGTCCGGCGGCGCGCCACCGTCGCGCTCGAAGGCTTCCCAGCGCTTGGCGTAGCCCAGTCCGCGCCGCACCGTGCCGCGGATGTGGTAGTTCATCATCGAACGACCCATGCCGAAGCCCCAGCGCGTCGGATTGTCACCCTGCGCGACCTTCATCGAGCCCGGATCGCGGATGCGCATCTCCTCGAAGGTCGCGAGTCCCGTTTTGATCAGGATGCCCTGGCCGCCCATGTTCGTGCCCGACCCGGGGATGAACAGCACGCTGGTGACGCCGGCGGACAAGCAGCGTTGCAGGTTCTCGTTCTCCGGCACGACCGCGGTCGAAACGCGCAGGCCTTCGTTGGTCTGGTAGACCATGTCGTTGATGTCGCCGGTGCCACCGATGTGGCTGTGCAAGTCGATCATGCCCGGCATCAGCCAAGCGTCGCCGACATCGAGCACCGTGTAGTCCTTGGGCACGAGCGCCACGTCGCGCTCGACGCAGCGCTCGATCTTCCCGTCGCGCACGAGCACCACGGCGTGGTCGACGACCTGCTCGCCGTCCCACGATGCGACCAAGGCCTTGGCACCCATCAAGGCCAGACCCGGACCGCCGCGCTCACCGGCCGCCTGCGCCTGCGATGTCGACGCGAGCCCGCCCGCCGCCACCAGGGCGAGCGAGCAGAGTCCAAGCGTCGAGGCCAGAGCGCGCGCGGACATCAGAAGCGCCTCGTCTCCAGCTTGGTGTCGTAGACCACGCGGCCTTCGATCAGGACCAACTCGACGGCGGAGCGCGGATCGGAGGGGTCCCCGGTCAACACCACGATGTCCGCGTCCTTGCCCTTCTCGAGACTGCCCACGCGCGCGTCGATCTTGGCCGTCTTGGCCGGCACGATCGTGTGACCGCGCACGGCGGCCATGTTGGAGTTGTCGAAGCCGAAGCGCACGTTCATCGCCGACTGCAGGAACAGCTCCTCCTGCGGAATGACGTTGGCGTCGGTGTTGAAGCCGATCATGTCGTGCCCAGCCTCGGCGTAGCCCGCGGCGAGACCCTGCATGCGCTCGGGATTGGTCCCGACCCAGTCGATCACGCTGCGCGTGGGCGCATCGACGTTGCGCGGACCGAGGATCGCCGGCACGCCCATCTTCTTGGCCAAACCGGCGTAGATGTAGCCGCCGAACTCGCCGTGGTCGATGTACACGTCGAGCCCGAACTCGCCGCGGATCATGACGATGGTCATCATCACGACTTGCGCCACTTGGGTGTGCGTCGAGATCTGCGTCTCGTGGTTGAAGAGCGCGCGCAGCAGCTCGAAGCGGATGTTCTTCTCCGGCTTGGGGCCCGTGCCGGACTCGAAGTCCTTCCACGCCTTCCAGTAGGCGCGGCCCTGCGTGAACATCTGGCGGATGTGGTAGTTCTCGAAGGTCTTGCCGACGCCGAAGAGATAGCGCTCGGGGTTACCCCACTGCGCCACCTTGAGCGAGCCCGGATCCCGCAGCACGGACTCCTCGTACTTGGGCAGGCCGGTCTTGAGCAGGATGCCCTGCCCCCCGGAGTTGGTGCCCGAGCCGGGGATGAACAGCACGCTCGTCACCGCGCCCGCGACCGCGCGCCGGAAGTTGGGATTGTCGGGGATCACCGAGGTCGAGACGCGCAGCTCGGGATTGGTGACGTACACCATGTCGTTGATGTCCATCGCACCGCCGACGTGGCTGTGCAGATCGATCATGCCCGGCATGCACCACAGCGGTCCCAAGTCGCGCACCACGTAACCCACCGGAATCGCGGCCGCGGCGCGCGGCACGACGCTCTCGATGCGGCCGTCCTTGACGAGCACGACGGCGTTGTCGACGACTTGCTCGCCGTCCCACGAACACACCAGGGCCTTGGCGGTGAACAGCGCCAAGCCCGGCCCGTCCTTCTCGCCCGCCGCAGGCGCCTGAGCGCGCGCCACGCCCGCCAGGAGCGCGCAGAACCCGATGATCGTGCCGCGGAGTTGCATCTCGTCGTCGCTCCTCAAAATCTGCGGCCGTCGACCGCGTCGTAGACCTTGCGCCCCTCGATGAACACGGCTTCGACCGAGGTGCGCGGATCGATCGGGTGGCCGGTGACCACCACGATGTCCGCGTCCTTGCCGACCTCCAAGCTGCCCAAGCGCTGCTCGAGCCCGGCCGCTTTCGCCGGAACGATCGTCAGGCCGCGAACGGTCTGCATCGCCGAGTCGTCGAACCCGTAGCGCACCGCGATCGCGGCCTGCAACGGCAGCTCCTCCGGCGGCGGCGTCAGCCCACGGAAGGACACGCAATCGGTGTTGAAGCCGATCATCGAGTGCCCGCCCGCTTGGTACTTGGCGTGGATGCCCTCGTAGCGCCCGTCGTTGTGCACGTCGAACCCGAGCGCGAAACGGTAGCCCGGGTTGTTCCAGTCGATCACGCGCGGCCCGACGATCGCCGGCACACCGAGCTTCTCCGCGAGCGGAGCCGCGAGCGCGCCATCCCACTCGCCGTGGTCGATGTACACGTCCAGGCCGAACTCCTGGCGAATCATCGTCAGGGTCATCAGCACCACCTGGTAGATCTGCGTGTGCGTCGAGACCTGCGTCTTGTGGTCGAACAGGTCGCGGAACACGTCGAGCCGTAGGTCTCGCTCGGGCCGTTCGCCGCGGCCCTCCTCGAAGGCCTTCCAGCGCGCGTGATAGGCGCGACCCTGTTGGAGCATGTTGCGCAGGCTCCAATTCTCGAAGGTCTTGGCGACGCCCACGGCCCAACTCTCGGGATTGCCGTATTGCGCGATCTTGAGCGAACCGGGCTCGCGCACGAGCGCTTCCTCGTAGCGTCCCAACCCGGTCTTGAAGAGCACGCCGCGTCCACCGCAGTTCACGCCCGAGCCAGGGATGTACAGCACCGTCGTGACGCCCGCGGACAGCGCGTCCATCAGCAGCGGATTGGCGTTGATCACCGTCGGCGCGACGCGCAGCTCGGGCTGCGTGAGGTACACCACGTCGTTGATGTCCTGGATCGAGCCGCCCACGTGACAGTGCAGCTCGAGCATGCCCGGCATCAGCCACTGCGCGCCGAAATCGCGCACCGCGTAGTCGCTCGGGATGGCGAGCTCGCCCTGCACTCCGAGCGCCGTGATGCGACCGTCATCGACGAGCAGTACGGCGCGGTCGAGCACTTGCGCGCCATCCCACGAGCAGATCAGGGCCTTGGCCGCCGTGATCGCGAGGCCTGGACCACCGCGCTCACCGGGCTCCTGCGCGAAGCCGGTGGAGCTCGCCAGGCACAGCACGATCGGAAACGAGGCGCGCAGCTTCATCGGCTCACCATCTCCGCCCGTCGCGGGCGGCGTCGTAGACCTGGCGACCTTCGATGAACACGCGCTCGATCGAGGTGCGCGGATCGATCGGATCGCCGCTGGCCACCAGGATGTCCGCGTCCTTGCCGACCTCGAGACTGCCCACGCGCTCGGCGATGCCGGCCGTCGTGGCCGGCACGATCGTCAGTCCGCGCAGCGCTTGGCCCTCGGAGGTGTCGAAGCCGAAGCGGCTGGCGATCGAGGCTTGGAGGAACAACTGCTCCTCGGGCACGATCGGCGAGTCGGTGTTGAACCCGATCATCGTGTGGCCGCGCCGCTGGTACTCGGAGGCGATGCCCAGGATCTGTCCGTCCGTGTCCATCCACGAACGGCTGGGCGTGTCGATCTCGCGCGGACCGATGATCGCCTGCACGCCCAACGCCTGCGCCAGCGGCGCCGTGAGGAAGCCCTTCCACTCCCCGTGATCGATGAACACGTCGAGCCCGAACTCGACGCGGATCATGGTGATGGTCATCAGCACCACCTGGTAGACCTGGGTGTGCACCGAGACCTGCGTGCGCTTCTCGGCGAGCTCGCGGAACACTTCGAAGCGGATGTTGGTCTCAGGCCGCGGGCCGCGACCCTCGGCGAACTCGCGCCAAGCGCGCGCGTAGCCCGCGCCTTGGCGGAACATCTGGCGCAGGTGCCAGTTCTCGAAGGTCTTGCCCACGCCCACGCCCCAGTTTTCCGGGTTGCCCCACTGCGCGACCTTGAGCGAGCCGGGGTCGCGCACGCGCGCCGCCTCGAAGTGCTCGAGGCCGGTCTTGAGCAAGATTCCCTGGCCGCCGCAATTCGAACCCGAGCCAGGGATGAACAGCACGGTGGTCACGCCGCCAGCGAGTCCCAATTGCAGCGCGGGATTGGCCGGGATCACTCCGGCCGATGCGCGTTGCTCGGGCTGCGTGACGTAGATCACGTCGTTGAGGTCGTTGCCGGAGAAGAAGTCCCGTCCGGCGACGTGGCAGTGCAGATCGATGAAGCCGGGGCACAGCCAACGCTCGCCGACGTCGAGCACGGCGCAGTGCGCCGGAACCTCGAGCTCGTCCGCGCGTCCGACGCCGACGATCTTGCCGCCCTCGATCCACACCACGCCGTCGTCGATGGCCTGCGGCCCGTCGACCGCGCAGGTCAGGAGCTTGCGCGCGCGGATCGCCAAGCCGACGCCGCCCGCTTCACCCGCCGCCGGCACTTGCGCGGCAGCGAGTGATGCGAGGCCCAGCGTGGCGACGATCCCGCGCGTCGAGAGCATCAGCGGATCTCTTCACCGTTGACGAAGGCGCGCAGCACGCTCGTCGCAGGGGCGAGCGGCGGTCCATCGAGCAACAACACGTCGGCGTCGAGCCCGACGGCCAGTCGTCCGACGCGTGACGCGATGCCCATCATGCGCGCGGCGTCCGCGGTCAGCGCACGCAACGCCACATCCGCTCCCAGGCCCTTCGACGCGGCGTAGACCGCCATCATCGCGAGCTCGGACGCGCCGTCTTCCGCGGCGCTGTGGAACGCGATGTCGATGCCGGCGGAGGTCAGGTCGACGTAGCGATTGCGCACGTCGTTCCAGCCCTTGCCTTCCTCGATGTCGAGCACGCGCTGCGCGAGCAACACACCCGCGACACGACCGCGCAACTGATCCGCGACGCGCCAGGCGTCGTCGGCGCCGTAGAGCACCGGCTTGATGCCCGCGCCCTCGAAGGCCGCGACACAGGCGAGGATCTCGTCCTCGCGATCGACGTTGACGATGATCGCGGCCTCGCCCCGCATCGCGCGCCGGAACGGCTCGAGGCGCGCATCGACTCCCGGCGAGCGCGGCTTGCCCTTGGGCTCGGCCGGCTCCTCGGTCTTCTGCCTGCGCATCTCGGGGCGCTTGGCGACCGGCAGCTCCTTGCTGTCGCGGTTGGCGCTGAACTTGGCCTCGTGCGCGCCGATCTTGAGCGTCGCCTCGAACTTGCCGCCCTTGGCTTCGCCTTCGATGCGCACCGTGCCACGCGAGCCCAGGCCCAGGAGCACGAGCTTCTTCTCTTTCCAAGTTCCAGCGAGCTGGACGAGCGTGCTCGAGACTTGGTCGCCGCGCAACGAGCCCGAGATCTTGTCACCGGCGAGCTGGAGTCGCAGGCGCAACTCGCCCTCGACTTCGAACGGAGGAACGCTGGCCTTGGCGCTCCACTGACCCGTCACCGGATCGGGTTCCTCCTCGTCCTTCTTGTCCTTCTTCTTCTTGTCGTCCTTCTTGTCGCCGGACTCGTCCTTCTTCTCCTCGGCCTTCTCGCCGTCCTTCTTGTCGCCGTCCTTGGCCTTCTCGTCGGTCTTCTTGTCCTCCGCCGCGACTTCCTGGCCCGGAGCCGGAGGTACCCACTTCTTGAGCGCCTCCTCGTACTCGCGCCACTTCTTGTCGTAGGCCGCTGCCTTCTCGAGCGTCTCCTTGACGCGCGAGCCGGAGCGCAAGCGGTTGTTGACGTCGCTCCATTGCACGCGCAGCGCACTCGGATCGGCGACCACGCTGTGCTCGACATCGCTGGCCGCGGGCTTGTACGCCATGATCGGCGCACCGGAGTCGCTCACGCCGCGCGGCGCCAACAACACCGTCGTCACGCCCGCCTTGGCCACGCTGCGATCGGTCTCGTCGCCCGGCTGCACGATGCGCGCGAGCTTGAAATCGGTCTGCGGAACTCGATTGGAGCCTTCGAGTCCAAGGAACCCGAGCGCGTCGATCATGCCCGGCATGGCGGCCGGCGCGCGCACGATCGTGGCGCCCGGAGGATGGCTGACGCGCCGCCCGATCTCGGCGATGCGCCCGTCCTTCAGGAGCACTTGCCCCGGGCTGAGCACATGACCGTCACCGACGTACACCTCGTCGGCCTCGATCACCGTCGCCTTGCCCGAAGCCGCCTTCCAGGCGAGCTCACCGCGCACCCAGGTGGCGACCACGGTCGAGTCCGTCGAAATGGGAGCGCCGTTCAGCACGCAGAGGTCCGCGTCCTTGCCGACGGCGAGGCTGCCGACCTTGGCGTCGACGCCCAGGATCTTGGCCGCGCCGAGGGTGATCGCGCGCAGCGCCGCGTCGCTCGAGAGTCCACCGCGCGAGGCCAACTGGGCCGCGAATCGCAGGTCCTGCGGACGCAGGCCACCGTCGGTGGCGATGGCGAGCTCGACCCCGGCAGCGCTGAGCTTCGCGGCCACGTCGTAGCGCGGGCGCTGCGCATCGGGGCCGAAACCGAAATCGCGCCCGGGGCCATCGGTCGCGACATCGACCCCGACGATCACGGGAATCTTGGCCGCCGCCAGCTCGCGCGCCAGCGCATCGGCGTCGTTCGCACCCTCGATGACCAGCGGCAGTTTTTCGCGCTGGGCCCACTCCAGAAGCACGCGCACTTCTTCGGCGCTGTCGGCACCCATGCGCCAAGGCGTTCCGGCCTGCATCAACGCGCGCAGCGTCTGCGAAGTCTGCGGTCCGTAGAGTCCGTCGTCTTTCACGCGGCCCGTGGCGCGCGCCAGCAGCTCGTCGAGCGCGATCACCGCGCCCATGGCGGACCCCGGCAGCTGCGGCTCGGCGACCCCGAGCCCGACGTCGACCGTGGCCGGGATCGGCGGCTCCCAGAAGCCCGGCACGCTGCGCGCTTGCGACGTGATCGTGCCGTGGATCGAGGCGCTCTCGTCGAGCACGCGCTCGGACTCGTCTCCGGCGAGCCGCACCACCGCGCCCTGGCCGCCGATCAGGCGCGAACGCGCTGGCGAGATGTAAGCGGTGGTCACGCCACCCATGACGTCGGTCATGTAGACCCGCGAGTAGACGTCGAAATGATCGAGCGCGCGCACGCTCGGATCCGCTGTGCGCGCCGATCCGACTCCGCCACCGTAGGCCGAGCCCGCGGAAACCAGTCCCGGGATGATCACGGCGTCCGGGCCGTAGTCGATCACCTGCGCGCCGCCGGGAAGAGCCAGGTCCTTGCCCACGGCGACGATCAGGCCGTCGCGGATCACGACCGCGGCGCCGCCGGTCAGCGGCGCGCCTTCGACGGTGTGCACGGTTCCGGCCTTGAGCACCGTCGCGCCGCCGCTGGACAGCGCGCTCGAATGCGCACCAGCGCCGGAGAGGATCGCCGCCGCGATCGCGAAGTGGACCGAGCGCATCACTTGTCCTCTCCTTCGCCCTTGTCCTTCTTCTTGGCTTCGGCCTCGAGGTGCTTGGCGTGCTCGGCCGGGTCTTCACCCTCGCAGCACACGACCTTCTTCTCCGCCGACGCCGAGCCACCCATGGCCTGCGTGTTGGCCGGGGCCTTGCCCGCCATGAGGTGCTTCACGCGCACGTCCTTGCTGCGGTCGTAGGCTTCCTTGCCTTCGATCACCACCTTCTCGACCCACGAGGTGACCGACAGCGGCTCGCCCGAGAACAACAGCACGTTGCCGGCCTTGCCGACCTCGAGGCTGCCAACCTGCTTGCCCAAGCCCAGAATCTCTGCGGGAATCGTGGTCACGCTGGCGACCGCGTCGGTCTTGGTCATGCCGCGACCGACGCACTGCGCTGCTTGGAACCACAGCGACTCGGTGGTGGTGTTGGCGCTCGAGAGCGCGAAGCGCACGTTCTTCTTCTTCAGCTCGCCGGGGACGAAGATCTCCGTCTCAGCGCCGGTCAGCGGGTCGGTTTCGGTGAACACCACCGGTCCCTCGAGCACCACCGGCACACCCGCCTCGGCGATCACGTCGGCGGCCTTGTAGCAAGCCGGCGAGATCACCAAGGTCGTGCGCGCGAGGAAGCCGTTGTCCCGGGCCACCTCCAGCGCGCGGTGCACGTCCATCGGGCGACCGCAGTAGAAGAACGCCGGCAGCTTGCCTTCGACCAGTGCCAACAGCGGCACCTGCTTCTCGTCGATCTCGCCGCGCGGGATCAGCTCCAGTCCGGCGACCTTCCAGGCGCTGCCTTCCATCGCCCGGCCCTTGGCATTTTCGCCTTCCAGGTCGCGGCCTTGGAACAGCGCTTCGCGGCGCGCGCGGTCGTTGCCGTCCTTCTTCTCTTGGACCAGCTGCTCGAGGTAGCGCTGCAGATCGCCAAAGGCCTTGCGCAGCGCTTGTGCTTGCGTGGCCGCCGACATCCCAGCCTTGGGCGTGGCCGAGAGCTTGACGCCCGACACGGTCTTGACGGTCATCTCGTCGATGGTGATTCCCATCGGCCGCACGACCATGCCTTGGCCGGCGATGACGCAGTTGTTGCCCTGCTGGATGTTGATGGTCGTGATGCCCCAGCGCAGCGAGTCCTCGAAGTAGAAATTGACCGGGTCGATCGAGTCGCGCACCGAGAGGAACGCCGCCGGATCGATGTTCTCGTTCGGTCGGTCCATGCCGCGCGCGCTGTGGGCTTCGACGAAGCCTGGGAACGCGACCAGCTTGGGTGCGTCGATCACGGTCGCGTCCCAAGGCACCTTGACGTCGGCGCCGATCGCGGCGATGCGACCGTTCTCGATCAAGATCACGCCCTTGTCGATCTCGGGCATCCCCGGACCCTGGACCACTTTGCCGGCCTTGATGGCGAGCTTGCCGTCGGCTGCGGCGTTCGCGGAGAGCAAGAGAGCGCCGATCGCGATCGCGGCGGCGCGGGTGGAAGCGGTGAAGACGTTCATGATGGGCTGAGGTTCCAGGGGACTACTTGTTCGCTTGACGCGGATCGAGGATCAGGCGCCCGTCGACCAGGACGCCGATGACGGCGGACGAGAGCTCGAACGGTTTGCCGCTCCAGAGCACCAGGTCCGCATCCTTGCCGGATTCGAGGCTGCCGACGCGCCGGTCGACACCGACCATGCGCGCGGGATTGATGGTGACGGTCTTGAGTGCCGCGTCGAAGGTCATGCCGCCGCGCATGGCGTAGCCCGGCTGGTACGCGAGACGCTGCGAAACTTGGCGCGCGCCGTGGCCCGAGAGCGCGACCAGCAGGCCCTTGGCGTCCAGCTGCGCGGCGGTCTCGAGCGCGAAGAACGAACCCTCGCCGGTTCGGCCCTGCGGCGCGAAGGGCGGGAGCACCACGGGGGTCTTGGTGCGCACGAGCAGATCGGGCTCGCGCCAGGCTTCCGCTGCCGCATCGACGATCAGCCGCGGAGCGCCCAGGCCTTCGCGCTCCAGCTCTTCCTTCAGGAACACCGCGGTGCGGATGTCCTGCGTGGTCCAGGCCTGGATCATCAGCGGAAACTCGCCGGCCAGCACCTTCTGCAACTCGGTCGTGCCAGCGACCTGCTTGCTCTTGTCGCGCTGCGCGAGCGCGGCGTCGTAGAACGCCTTGCGCCACTCCCACTCGACACCCATGCGGGTCGTCGGACGCCGCGAGTAGAAGTCGTCGGGGCGACCGTAGGCCGGGTGATTCGAGCTGCTCGGCGCGGACCCGATCGCTCCGTAGAGCACGCTGTCGGCCTTGACCGTGCGCGCTTGCGGCGATGCGCCGGCGGTCTTGACGACCACCGACATGCCACCGACCACGTTGCGATCGCTGACGTTGACCATCGCGGTGGTGACACCGCTGCGAGCTTCGCGCATCCAGCCTTCGTCGAACCAATCGAGCGCTTGGACGACGCGCATCTCCGGCGTGACCTCGCGCGACTGTTCGACCGCGTTCCAACCGCGGTCGATGCGCACCGAGAGATCCACCAGACCAGGCGTGACGGCGAAGCACTGGAGCTGTCCGCCGTCGCCCGAGGACACGCTGCGGATCTTGCCGTCGGAGACCGTGACCAGGCCACCCTCGATCGCATCCCCGGCGGCGGTGTAGACCCACTCCGCCGAGATCGTCCAGGACGTGCGGTCCTTGTCCTCCTGCGGCGCACCGGCGAGCAGTGCGATCGCGAGACCGAAGTAGACGCTCACTCTGCACCTCCGAAAGCGCGCTGCCCGTCGACGTAGACGGCGACCACGCGACTGGTCAAATCCAAGGGATCGCCGCTCCACAACACGAAGTCGGCGTCGTAGCCACTGACGAGCTTGCCGACGCGCGTTCCGGCGCCGGCGACCGCCGCGGCAGTCGAGGTCAGGGACTCCCAGGCGGTCCGGCCGTCGAGCCCGGCGCGCATGCACATGGCGGCCGAGAGCCGCAAGCCCTCCTCGCTGTTCCACGGCGCGTCGACGCCGAAGGCCAGCGGAACTCCGGCCTTGGCCAGCGCCACGACCGAGGCCAGTGAACGTTCGGCCGTGCCGACGTCGAACGGACCGGCGATCACCGCCAATCCGGACTGCTTGACGTCGTCGGCGAGCTCGCCAGCCCACGGCGCGCGGCTCAGCGCGCCTTGGAGCTTGTGGTCTTTGGCGAAGCGCACCGCGCGCTGGATCTCGTCGCGGGATCCGGCGTCGAGCAGCACCGGCAACTTGCCATCGGCGACGCGCTTCCACACGCCCGAGGGCCGCGCGAGCGCGTTCTCGAGCTCGCCGAGCGCGGCCATGTAGCTGGTCGGATAGCGATTGAAGCGCAGCGCGGAATCGCTGAACGAGAGCGCCAGATGCGCCTCGCGCGAGACGAACGAGGCGCCGTGCGTCTTGACCACGGCCGTTGCCCCACTGACCACATTCGCAGCCGAGGGCGCGATGACCATGGTCGTGATCCCGGCGGCCAAAGCGCGTTCGAAATCGACGTGGTCGAGGGCGACCACGTCCGCGATGCGCGCCTCGGCAGTCAAGGGACGCTTGCCTTCGAGCGTGTCTCCGCGCGTGCCGCTGTAGGACCGGCAGGCCACCAGGCCGGCGCTGAGCCAACCGTCGTGCTCGATCACGTCGTGACCGATCTCACCAGCGCGCTTGGCGTCACCGGCGTACCGCACCTTGCCGTTCTCGACGACGAGCACCCCGTCGTGCACGACCTCGTTGCCGAAGAGCCGCAAGTGCTGCGCTCGAACCGCGAACGACGCCTGCGCGCCGTGGTCGTCCGACGCTTGCACGGGAACCGCGGCGACGACGCCGCCGAGACCGAGAATCCAAGTGAGCATCGCTAGCGCCCCTCGACGACGAGATCGCCGCCTGAAATGACGAACCGGACTTGAGTGGTGGCGGCGAAGGGCTCGCCGCTGAAGACGACGACGTCGGCTTGGCGGCCGACCTCGAGCGATCCGACCTTGTCGGAGACGTCGAACATGCGCGCGGGGCGCGTGGTGATCGCGGCCAGCGCGGCCTCCGATTGCATCCCGTGGCCGACCGCCAGGGCGGCGAGCAGCGGTAGGTCGCGCGAGCCGATGCCAGCCGCCGCGCCGCTGCCCAGGATGACTTCGACGCCAGCGGACTCCAGCGCGGCCGCCAACCCCATGCCCTTGACGCGCGCCTCTTCCGGTCGCCCGCCGACGGTCGGCTGCGGCCACACGATCACCGGAATGCGCCGCGCCTTGAGCTCTTCGGCGCACTCCAAGGCGTCGGTCCCGCCCGCGATCGCCAAGCGCAACCGCGTGAAGCGCTTGGTGCCTTCGAGCAAGCTGCGGATCTCGAGCGCGCGATGCACCTCGAGCACCAAGGGAAGTTCACCGGAAGCAACGCGCGCGAGTTCCGCCTTGTCCTCGTCGAAGCGCGGAGCCTTGGGCTTCTTGTCTTCCTTGTATTCCTTCTCCTTGAACTCCGTGCCCTTGTCCTTGGCTTCGGTCTGGGCCTTCTCGCGGTCCTTCTTGGCCTTCTTGAAAGCCTCGTCGAGTTCCTTGTCCTTCTCGGCGATCTTCTTTTGCCATTCCTCGAGCTCGTGGCGGTACTCGTTCTGCTCCTCGAGGTAGGCCTGACCATCCGACAGCGCGCCGATCCAACGATCGATCTCGCCCACGCGATCGAAGACGTCGACGGCGCGCCCGTCCCGAGCCAGGCCGATGCCACCCGCGAGGCAGCAATCCGCGAGCAGCGTGCTCTGATCGGCGCGCTTCCCCGGGTGCAGTCGGACTACCGCTCCCAAGCCACCCGCTCGCGCCCCCGCCGAAGGCTGCACGCGGTAGGCGGTGACCCCTGCGCCGAGGATTTGCTGCTCGAAGCGCGGATCGACGTAGGAGTCGAGCGCATCGCTGGCGCGCGTGGCGCGGCCGACGCGGTCGTCTTCGAAAGCGTTCTCCTCGAGCGCGAAGCTCGACCAAGCGTCGATGAATCCAGGGCAAACGACTCGACCCTCGATCACGCGCGCGCCTTCGGGCGCCTCGAGGCCTCGGCCGATTTGCACGATCACGCCGTCTTGGATGAGCAGCGCCCCACCCTCGATCACGCGCTTGGGCGTGACGTACAACTTCTCGCTGCGCACCAAGACGCTGCGAGCCGTGGCTTGGTCCTCGGACGCGGAATGGAACATCGACGTGGACCCGGAGTGAAGGCCCAACGTCATCAGGCTGATGATCGCTAGCAAGACGGGGACTCTCCTGCTCCCGCGCGCTCTCCTGCCTCAGCCTGGGAGATGCGGGGCGCTGGCGGCGCACCGTCGAGCGCTCGACGACGCGGAACCAGATGAATGAAGTTTCAGGGGGACGACCGAACCCGAGGCGACTCGGCCGAGTGGGGGCGCGAATCATAAGGACGCGGGTCGGCCGCTGAACAGGCCGCGCGCGCCACCGAGGTTCGCGTGCGACAGCGAGTTACGGGCGTCTTACCCCCTCCCCACGCGGCGGGCAGGCGTGAGTCGGAGGCGCGCCCGGTGCAATCCATGCGCGCCGCCTCACTCCCTGCAAAAGTCTTCCCATCCACTGGAGTCGGGGATGGAAATCGCAATTGATCCGACTCCCTGCGTTCGGAGCGCACGCTCCCTCGGCTAGCCGGGCGATTATGGCTGCCCCCAGTAAGCGAGCACCGACTTCGCTGCTGCTGGACCCTGATTACTGGCGCCAAAGACTCTCGCGGCTCGAGTCCGTGCAACGCGGCCTGGTCCTGATCCCGCGCGCAGATTTGTCCGGTCCGTTGGCGGATGTCGTCGAGTGGCGACTGCGCGCGCACGACGGCACGCGCCTGTGGGGTCTGCGCGGCGCCTCCCACTTCCATCCATCCCCGCGTGGGGCAGCGATCCGCGAAGTCGCACCGGGCGTCTTGCCGGAAGTCGACTTGGCCGCCATTGGCGAGGGACTGGTCGACTTCGTGTTCCAGGTCCCCGCCGGGCGGCGCTTGGAGGATCGTGTGCTGGACCTCGTGCGCGTTTATCAGGTGGCCTTGCACGCGGGACTGCAGCCCCAGGAGATCGTGCTGGTGCCCGGCGACGCGGACCACGCCCCGGACGAGTTCCTGATCGCGCACGCGCTGGTCGAAAAGGGCCTTTGCTGAGTCCTCGGGTCCCTTCAGAGGGTAATTCAGGGCCCATAACGGAGTAACTTCGTCGCCCTTTGGCCTGCGCGCCGCAGGGCGTCCCCGAGGCCGCCGCCGGGCCCTGTGCTCGATCCTCAGTAGGTCGAGCTGGACGCGCCGCCGCGCACGATCGCGACCGAAGCGCTGGCGCCGATCCGCGTGGCACCGGCTGCGATCATCTCCTTGGCGGTTTTCTGGTCGCGCACTCCACCGGAGGCCTTGACCCCCATCCCCTCACCGACGGCGCGCCGCATCAGCGCGATGTCGTGGGCCGTCGCTCCGCCCTTGTTGAACCCGGTGGACGTCTTGACGAAGTCCGCGCCCACGCGCTTGGAGATCCGGCAAGCCTCGAGCTTCTCGTCGTCGGTCAGCAGGCAGGTCTCCAAGATCACCTTGAGCCGCGCGCCCAGCCGATGGCACACCTCGGTCACCGCCCCGATGTCGCGCTCGACCAGGTCGACCGCGCCCGACTTCATCAGTCCGACGTTGAGCACCATGTCGATCTCGCAGGCGCCGTCCTCGATCGCCCGACGCGCCTCGTAGCACTTGACCTCGGTCGCGCTTTGTCCGAGCGGAAAGCCGATCACCGAGCACACCAACACCCCCGACCCGGCGAGGATCTCGGCGCAACGCCTCACGTGGACGCCGTTGACGCACACGCTGGCGAACTTGTTCTTGAGGGCCTCCTCACACAGCTTGTCGACCTCCGCGAGCGTCGCCTCGGGCTTGAGCAAGGTGTGATCGATGTACGACGCGAGACTGGTGAGCTCGGGGGCCTGGCAGCCGCAATAGCCCAGTCGACAGGCGCCGGCGCCGATCACCTCGCGCGCGCGGTCGGGGCAGAACTCGACCTCGACCGTGGCGCAGCCGTGCGGGAAGAACGACTCAGGGCCCTCCTCGAGGATCTGCCGCCCGATCTCGACCAGCAGGGCCTCGAGCTCGGCCGGACCGATCGACTTCTTGATGTAGGTCGGTTTCGCGTGCATGTGCTTGTCGAGTGGTCGTTGGGCGGCGAAGCGGCCCCGCCCCGAAAGACGGAGGGGTTGGTCAGGTGCGCGGAAGCGGCGCGCGCGCATAGCGCCGCTCGATCTCGTTGATCTTCTCGACGCGCCTGCGGTGGCGCTCCTCGCCGGTCGGAGTGGCCAAGAACGTGGCGACCATTTCGAGCGCGATGGCCCGCTCCCCCTTACCGCCGAGCGCGAGCACGTTGGCGAAGTTGTGCTCGCGCGCGTTCTTGGCCATGGCGACGTCGCAGCACGTCGCCGCGCGGACGCCGGGGACCTTGTTGGCGGCGATCGCCGAGCCGATGCCCGCTCCGTCGACCACGATGCCGAGCTCGCACTGGCCACTCGCCACGGCCTCCGCCACGGCGCGCGCGAAGTCGGGATAGTCGACCGCATTCTCGTCGCGGGTTCCGAAATCGACGCTCAGGTGGCCGTGTTGGGCGAGCCAGGCGAGCACGGCCTTCTTGAGCGCAAACCCACCGTGGTCCGAGCCGACGCCGATGCGCCGCTGCTCGCGCGCTCCGGCAGTCGCCAACCGAATGCCGCGCCGCTGCGCTTCTTCCAGCGCCAGGGGAGTGACCACTGCGTCCTCGGGAACGGCGAACGAGCCGCCCGAGGCGGTCGACGCCAAGCATTCGGCCGTGACCAAGGCCCGACCGGTGCGCGGCGGCGCCTCGCTGGGCCTGGCGCCGGTCAGCACCACGTCGACGCCGGGGACGGCCTCGCGCGCGGGGTGCGCAACGGGGTGCTCGACCCGGCCGCGCTCGGCGAACACGCGCGCTGCGGCTCGGTGGGCGATCTCGCGGATGTCGGCGCTCATCGGAGGCGCAGCAGCGTAGCACGCACTCCGGTCACTGCCAGTTCGGTCGCTCGCGCGCCGCACGCGCCCCGCTCGCGGCCCAGGTTCAGCGCATGTGCCGCACCGAACGCTCGAGCAACGCGCTGAAGCGCCCAGCGGCTTCCTGGCCCGCGGCAATCACCTCGGCGTGCGACAGGCGCTCGCCCGAGATGCCCGCCGCCTGGTTGGTGATCAGCGAAACGCCCGCCACGCGCGCGCCGCACGCGCGCGCCGCGAGCACCTCGGCCACGGTGCTCATTCCGACCGCGTCCCCGCCGAACGCCGCGAGCATGCGAATCTCGGCCGGCGTCTCGTAGCTCGGCCCCAGGAGCCCGACGTACACGCCGTACTCGAGCTCGATGGCGAGCTCTTGCGCCGCGCGTTGCAGACCAGCGCGCAACCGATCGTCGTATGGATTGCCGAAGCCCCTCTCCGCGCGCCGCAGCGGAGTGCGACCCTGCATGTTGATGTGGTCGCGGATCGCCATCAGCGTGCCGGGTCTCCACTCGGGCCGAATGCCGCCAGCTGCGTTGGTCATCACGAACGTCCGACAGCCGAGCGTCGCGATCGCACGCACCGCGCGCGTCACTTCGTGCACGCTCCAGCCCTCGTAGAGATGCACCCGACCCTGCTGGGCGAGCACGCGCACGCCGTCGATCTCTCCGACGACCAACCTGCCGGCGTGGCCCGCGACGCCGCTGACCGGCAGGCCGTCGATTTCGGCGTAGGGGATCGCCCGCGCCCGGGTGATGCGTTCGGCGAACGCGCCCAGACCGGAGCCCAGCACGAACGACACCTCCACGGCGCCGACTCCATGGCGCACGAGACTGCTCGCGAGACGCTCGACGTCGCGCTCGACGATCGAGCTCACAGGAACACTCCCGCGACAGTCGCCGTCATCCAGCACGCGCACGCGCCGCCGACCATCGCGCGCAAGGCGAGCTTGGCGAGCTCCGGCTTGCGCTCGGGAACGAGCGCCGAGATGCCACCGATCTGGATCCCGATCGAGCCGAAATTGGCGAAGCCGCACAGCGCGTAGCTCGCCAGCACGGCCGAGCGCGAATGTTCGAATCGCAACGCCGGATCGCTCTCTTGCAAGATGCGACCGAGCGCCTTGTAGCCGACGAACTCGTTGACCGAGACCTGGGTCCCGAGCAACGAGCCGACCAACTGACAGTCGTGCCAGCCTTCGATGCCGATCGCCCAGGCGAAAGGCGCGAAGACCCAACCGAGGATGCGCCCCAAGGACAACGTGCCGTCGAGCAATCCCAAGGCGTTCAGTTGCCCGCCGAGCGCGCCCAGCGGCCAATCGAGCAATGCCACCAAAGCGATGAACGCGATCAACATGGCGCACACGTTGAGCCACAGCTTGAGCCCGTCGCTCGTGCCGTTGGCCGCGGCCTCGATGACGTTGACCGCCGAGCGCTCGAACTTGAGCTCGACCCTGCCGGCCGTGCTGGGGACTTCGCTCTCGGGCAGGACGATCTTCGAGATCACGAACGAGGCTGGCGCGCTCATCACCGAGGCGGTGATCAGGTGCGGCGCGAGCTCGGGCCCGAGGATCTCCATGTAGATCGCCATCACCGAGCCCGCGATGGTCGCGAATCCGCCGGTCATCAGCGAGTTGAGCTCGGAGCGCGTCATGCTCGGCAGGTAGGGCTTGATCACCAGCGGCGCTTCGGTCTGTCCCATGAAGATGTTGGCCGCCGCCGCCATCGACTCGCCGCCCGAGAGCCCCATCGTGGCGCTCATCAGCTTGGCGAGCGCCCACACCGCGACCTGCATCACTCCCAGGTGGTAGAGCACGCTCATCAGCGCCGAGACGAAGATGATCACGATCAGTCCGGTGCCGGCGAACGCGAACACGAACTCCGCTCCGCTGTCGGTCGCGAGGTGACCGAAGACCACTTGCGCCCCGGGCACCGTCTTGGACACCAAGGTGCCGACGAACTCGGCCGCGCGCGAGAAGAAGGCGTGTCCCATCGTGGTCTTGGCGACCAAGGCCACGATCAAGAACTGGAGCGCGACTCCGCCGAGCACGACGCGCCATTGGAAGCGCTTGCGATCCCAGGAGATCAGCCAGGCCAGGCCGACGAAGAAAGCGATCCCGATGATGCACCGCAGGTAGAGCATGCGTCGGCTACTGGAGCGTCAGACCGACCAGCTCGCAAGCACGAGCGGCGCGGGTGCGTGCTCGGGCCGAAGTTCGAACGAGCGCTCGAGCTTGGCGCGTGCGTCGGCCAAGCCGCGCTCGGCGTGGTGGATCTCGATCAACGGCTCACCGCGTGAGACGCGCGCCCCTTCCTCGCGCAAGAACACCAGGCCGACGCGCGGGTCGATCACGTCGCCGAGCTGCTTGCGACCGCCGCCGAGCTCGCAGATCGCGAAGCCGACGGCGCGTAGATCGCGCCATGCGAGCACGCCGTCGCGCGTCGCGTGGAGCAGCTCGACCCGCGGCGCGGGCGCGAACAACGAGCGCTGGTCGAGGCAGCGTGCGTCACCACCTTGCTCGCGGACCACGCGGGCGAAGCACTCGCGCGCGCTGCCATCGTCGAGCGCGCGCGCGATGCGCCCTTTTCCCTGCTCGAGCGTGGGGACCAAGCCCGCCAGACGCAGCATCTCGCCGCCCTGCAAGCACACGAGCTCGCGCAGGTCCGCCGGACCGCGACCTTCTAGGCACTCCAAGCTCTCGAGGATCTCGAGCGTGTGACCCGCCGCACGCCCGAGTGGACGCTCCATGTTCGTGTGCAGCGCCGTCGCCCGCACACCGAAGTCGCGCGCCAGGCCCAGCATGGCCTGGGCCAGCGCCGCGCCGCGCTCGCGCTCGACCATGAACGCGCCCGAGCCGAACTTCACGTCCAGCACCAAGGCGTCGAGCCCCTCGGCGAGCTTCTTCGACATGATCGAGCTGGCGATCAGCGGGATCGACTCGATCAAACCGGTGACGTCGCGCAGCGCGTACAGCTTGCGGTCCGCCGGCACCAGGTCCGGCGTCTGCCCTCCGAGCGCCACGCCGGTGCGCTCGAGGCAGCGCTCGAATTCGTCGGCCGAAAGCTGCGTGCGGAAACCTGGAATCGCTTCGAGCTTGTCGAGCGTGCCGCCGGTGTGCCCCAGGCCGCGGCCGGAGATCATCGGCACCGCCAACCCGCAGGCCGCCGCCGCTGGCGCCAGCGGGATCGAGACCTTGTCGCCGATGCCGCCGGTCGAGTGCTTGTCGACCTTGGGCGCCGCGATCCGCGGGAAGCGCAGCACACGCCCGCTCTCGAGCATCGCGCGCGCCCAGACCGCGAGCTCGCGCTCCTCCATCCCATGGATGAAGATCGCCATCAACAGCGCGGCCGCGTGGTACTCGGTGATCTCGCCCGCGACGTAGCCCGAGATGAACTCGTGGATCTGCGCGTCCGAGAGGCGCCGGCCGTCGCGCTTGGTGGTCAGGATCGAACGAACATCGGACACGAGTCGACTCCTCGAGAGGTGAGCGCAGAAGGTATGCGATCGAGCGCCGCAGAGCACGGTCGGCCTCGTGAAGTCGCGGCTCGCGCCTGGTGGATTGGCCACGGGCCGTCGCCGTCTCGCAGTCGTCCTGCGTTCGAGACGCGGCCCGGCGCGCCATACCTGGAGGACGTCGGCGGAGCTAGGCTCGTGGAGCGGTGCTTCGCGGCGTGCGTCGCGCAACACTCTCGCGAACCTTCCAATGACTTCCACTCACGAGATCGGTGATCCTTCCCACGCGATCAGCGTGCTGCACCTCGCTGGCGATCCCAACGACACGTATTTGCTCGCGGGTGAGCTCCACGACGCGGGCTTCGCCAACCACGTCTCGCACGCGGCCGACGTCGCCGAGCTGCGCGCGCTGGTGGAGCGCTCGACGTTCGATTTGTTGATCGTCGACTTGCCCCTGCCCGACCAACTCGACCCGCGCGTGCTCGACGAATTGGCCGCGCAGCGCCCGGAACTGCGCGTCGTGTTCCGCTGGGGAACGAGCGGCCAGTGGGCCACGGAATCGCCCAGCGAGCAGCTCGGACGCAGCGTGCGCAGCGCGCTCGATGCGCACCCGATCCGGCGCCAGAGCGAGCCCCAGCGGCGCGCCGTGATGGCCCAGCTGGTGCGCCAGCAGCAGGCCTATCTCGAGCTCTTGAAGCACGACACCGATGACTTCGACGGCGCGCTGCGACGCATCACCTCGACCATCGCGCGCGCCTTGGACGTGCCGCGGGTCAGCGTGTGGGAGCTGAACGACGAGGCCGACGAGCTGCGCTGCCTCGACCAATTCGAGACCGCCCGCGGAGAACACTCGCAGGGCTCGCGGCTGCGCTCGTTCCCGCGCTACCTGGCCTCGCTGCGACGTTCGTTGACGCTGGCCGCGGACGATGCACGCCGAGATCCGCGCACCAGCGAGTTCCTCGAGCACTACCTGGAGCCGCTGGGCATCACGGCGATGCTCGACGCGCCGGTGCGCCGCAAGGGTCGCGTCGCGGGCGTGATCTGCCTCGAGCACATCGGCCAGGGACCTCGGCACTGGACGGTGCTCGAGCAATGTGCCGCGACCTCGGCGGCCGGATTGGTGGCGCGCGCACTCGAGGTGCGCGACCGCAAGCTCGCCGAAGAACGCGCAGCGCGCACGGAACGCTTGAACGCCATCGGCCAGGTGGCCAGCGGCGTGGCCCACGACCTCAACAACGTGTTGACGGTGTTGCTGGGCAATCTCGACCTCGCGCTGCGGCCGATCGGCAGCGCCGAAGAGCGTTTGCAGCACGCGCGCACGGCCCGTGACGCCGCGTTGGGGGTCAGCACGCTCGTGTCCGAGCTCCTGACCATCGGCCGCGAGGGTTGCGCCGACCTGAGCCCGGTCGACCTGCGCGCGCTGGCCGCGAAACTCGAGCCCGTGCTGCGCTCCGCCGCGGGTCCGCGGGCGACGTTCTCGATCGAAGACGCGGCGGGTGAGCTGCCCGTGCTCGCCGACGCCTCGGCACTCTCGCGGGTGTTGATCAACTTGGTCAAGAACGCCGGGGAGGCGCTCGCGGAACCGGGGCGCATCACGCTGCGACTCGCGCCGTGCCAGCTCACCGACGCGCTCGACGGACTGCCGCCGGGCGAGTACGCGACCGCGACCGTCGACGACACCGGAGCGGGCATGGACGCGACCACGCGCGCGCGCCTGTTCCAACCGTTCTTCAGCACCAAGAGCGACGGACGTGGACACGGACTGGGCCTGTCGACGTCCTTCGCCTTGATCCGTCAGTTCGGCGGCACGATTCGCGCCGACAGCACGCCCGGTCGAGGCTCGCGGTTCGAGGTCGTGTTGCCGCTCGATCCCGCGCGCAGGCTCGCGACGGAGGCCTGAGCTGCGTCGACTCGCGCGGCTCGGCGGAAACCGCGCTCGACGGGCTCCGGGCACGGCGTTGGTCACGGCGGGCTGCACGGCGCGCGGACGGATTCCGACGACGCCCTCCAGTGCTCACGCTCGTGCGCGTCCGATCCGAGCGCGGCTCGTGAGTCCGCGAATCCACGGCGAGCTTGCCAGCCGCAGCGGGGAAGCCTGTACTGCCGCGCACGGAGACCGAGCGTCTCCCGCGGCCGTGGCCCGCGATCTTGACCCGCGAGGGAGTGCGCGACATGCCGGACGACGCCTTGGACTTGCCGTACGAGAGCTGGAGCGAGCAGGACTGGAAGAAGCTCCTGCTGGCCATCGACCAGAAGCGCTGCACTCCGTTCCTGGGCGCGGGCGCGAGCCGGCCGACGCTGCCGAGTGGTGCGGAGCTCGCCGAGTACATCGCCGCGGAGATCGACTACCCCTTCGCGGACCGCGGAAACCTCGCGCGCGTCGCGCAGTTCGGCGCGATCAGCGAGGGCTCGCTGCACGTCAAGGGCCTGATCAAGCGCAAGCTCGATCAGTGCGGCGAGCCAGACTTCGACGCGCCCGACAGCACGCACGCGATCGTGGCCAGCCTCGATCTGCCGGTGTACCTGACCACCAACTACGATGACTTCCTGTCCCAAGCCATCGAGCGCCGCCAGCACCACAGCGTCCAACGTCGCATTTGCCGCTGGAATCGCGCCGAGCTCGACGAAGCAGGGCAAGATCCCGTGCTCGTGCCGCCGAGCTCCGAACGGCCGCTGGTGTTCCACTTGCACGGTCACTTGAGCGAGCTCGACTCGCTGGTCGTCACCGAGGACGACTACCTCGACTTCCTGGTGCGCCTGAGCGAGAACGAGGCACGCGCCGAGCAACCCGACGAGATGCTCATTCCGCCGCGCGTCCGAGAAGCGTTCCGCAACTCGACGCTGCTCTTCTTGGGCTACAGCCTGGAGGACATGAACTTCCGCGTGCTGTTCCGCAGCTTCGCGAACTACCTGCACCGCGCCGAGGGACCGCGCCATGTCGCGGTGCAACTGCGCAAGCCCGCGCCGCGCGACGCCACCGAGCGGCGCGAGCTCGAGGCCTCGATCCGCTACCTGCAAGAGTCGTTCAAACAGCAGAAGGTGCGGCCCTTCTGGGGTTCGTGCGCGGACTTCGCGCGCGAGCTGCGACGCCGCAGAGAGACTCCCCATGTCCCCGTCGGTGCTTGAGCCTTTCATCGGACCGCGGCCCTTCGACGGCCGGGACGCGAGCGTGTTCTTCGGCCGCGAGCGGGAGACACAGGACTTGGTGTCGCTGGTGATGGCGCACCGCGCGCTCCTGTTGTACGCGCCATCCGGTGCCGGCAAGAGCTCGCTGCTCAACGCGCGCGTGATCCCCGAGCTCGTGCGACCCGAGCGCGGCGCGAAGATCCTCGGACCAGGGCGTGTCAGCGGCCAATTGCCCGAGGGCCTCGCACTCGAGTCGCTGGCCAACGTCTTCTCGTTCCATCTCCTGGTTTCGCTGGGCATCCCGACCCCGGTCGCGGCGCGCGCTGAGATCACCGCGTGCATCGAGCACCTGGTGCAGGACCACGCAGCCGAGAGCGACGCGCCCGTGGTGTTGGTGATCGATCAATTCGAGGAGCTCTTCACGCGCCAAGTCGATCGTTGGCGCGATCGAGAGCCGTTCCTGCGCGCTTTGGGCGCGGCATCCGACGCGCTGCCCTTCCTGCGCATCGTGCTCGCCATGCGCGAGGAGTACCTGGCCTCGTTGGCGCCATTCGTGCGCTGCCTGCCCGAACGCATCCGCGCTCAGTACCGACTCGAGCGTCTGCGCCGAGACGCGGCCCTCGAGGCCATCCAACGTCCAGTGGAGCTCGCGGGTCGCAGCTTCGCCCCGGGCGCGGCGCAGGAGCTGCTCGGCAATCTGCTGCGCGTGCCCGTGCCCGGCGAGCCCCAGAAGGAGATCGAGGGAGAGTTCGTCGAGCCCGTGCACTTGCAGGTCGCGTGTCGCAATGTCTGGGACTCGCTCGCGCCCGAGCAAAGCGTGATCGAGCTCGGCGTGATCCGCGCGGCCGGCTCGCTCGACGTTGCGCTCGAGGAGTACTACGACGCGTGCGTCGCGACAGCCGCTGGCCACGGTTCCGAGTCGGAGGCGCACGTGCGCGAGTGGATCGAGGCCGTGCTGATGACCTCCGAAGGGACGCGCAACATCGTCGCCAAGAGCCCCAATGTGACGGCCGGCATGCAGACCAAGGTCGTCGAGCAGCTCGAGATGCAACACGTGCTGCGCGCCGAGATCCGCGGCGGCGCGGTGTTCTACGAGCTCTCCCACGACCGCTTCCTGCAGCCGATCCGCCGTTCCAATCGCGCCTGGCGCGAGAAGCAACTGAGCCAGGCTCCGGAGTTGGCCGAGCTCGAAGCGCGCGCGGCGGCGTGGGTCGCCGGGGGCCGGCGCGTGCGCAAGCCGTCGTTGCTCGAGTTCGCGCGCCGCGATGCCCAGTTGCGCCTGGAGAGCGCCGCCTTGATGACCGCCGAACGGTTGCTCGCCAGCAAGGCCATGCACGGGCTCGAGCCGAGCGCGGCGGTGCGCGAGTACTTCGAGGCGCATCGCGACGTGCACCGCGTCGCGCGCCAACGGCTGGCGCTCACCTACCTCTCGGTGGTGAGCACGGTCGCTGTCGTGCTGTTGAGCGCGCTCCTGATGATCGGCGTCAAGTACCGCGAGGCGCGCGCGGCGGAGTCGAGCGCCAACGATGCGCGCGCTGCCGCGGTCGAGGCGCAAGGCATGGCCTTCGCGACCGCCGAGGACGCCTACGAGCGCTTCGTGGTCGCCGAAGAGCAGGCAAAGCTGCTCCGCGACGAGAAGGCCCGCGTCGACGAGGACCTGAAGAAGTTGCGTGACGAACGCGAGAAGGTGACTCGCGATCGCGACACCTTGGCGCATGACATGGACGAGATGCGCAAGCAGCTCGAGTCCACGCAACGAGCGCTGGAGGACCTGCGCAAACAGGCGAGCACCGCCCAAGCCGATCTGGAGCAGTTCACGGGCCAGCGCAACGCCGCCGACGCGGCCGCGCGAGAGAGCGAAAACGCCGCGCGCAAAGCACGGGAAAGCGCTCAGTCCGCGCAAGACGCGTACTCGCATTTCGCGGAGCTCCGCGACCAAGCGAAACAGACCGCGGAGAGCGAGGAGCGCGCCGCACTGCAGCGGCGCCGAGCGGCGGCCGAGGCCATCGTGCGGCGCACGGAGGAGCCCGGACAGGCGCTCAACGCGCTGGCGCGCGGGGTCGAGTTGCTCGCCGACGCGCTGCGCGCCGGGACGCCCAGCGACGACGTCCGTGCCGCGCTCGCCGGCGCCTGGCGCGCGGTGATGATCCGCACACCGCTCGCGGCGGCGGGTTCCACCGACGTCCAGCTCGCGCTCGACGCGAAGGGCGCGCACGCCTTGGTCTGGAGCCGCGCGCAGATCACGCTGTTCGACGCGCGGACGAGGCACGTGCTGTGGCGCCGCGCGGCGCCCGACTCCGCGGCTTGGTCGCGGGTCGAGTTCGCGCCCGACGGAAACAGCGTGCTCGCCGTCGGCATCGGCGCGCTCGAGCGCGACCTCGCCGCGCAGTCCGCGCCTGGACGGGCGGGCCCGAGCTTCGCGAGGATCTGGAGCCTCTCGACGCGCGACGGCGCGGAGCTGGCCGGACACGAGCTCGAGCTCGGCCGTTCTTCGATCCAGGGCCTCGATGCACGCAATGGTCGAATCGTGATCGCTGGCGCGAGCGGGGCCAGCGCCTTCGGCCTCGATGGCCGAATGTCGCTGCTGGACACGTCCAGCGAGCCCCCGCTCGCCTGCGCGCTCTCGAGCGATGGACAGCGCGTCGCGCTGCGCTTCGGCGACTCGGTCCGTCTGACGGAATTGGGCACCGGGCGCCGACTCTCGAGCACCAGCTTCGACGCCGCGCGGGAATGGCTTGGCGTCGCGCAGAGCCTCGCATTCTCCGCGGATTCCAAGTCCTTCGCTGCCTGTGGCTTCGAGTCACCGCTGTTCAGCGCCGACAAGTGGCGCGTCGAGGTGCGTGCAACGCTCGACGGCGGCCCGTTGATGCGCGCCAGCGTCGCGCTCGACGAGCTGACCCCCGGTTGGATCGGCTTCTCCGACGACGGAGCATCGCTGGCCGTCGTCGGGCTCGTGCCGGGTTCGGCGCGACTCACCTGGCGTTCGATCGTATTCGATGTCGCGAGCAGTGCTCGCCGCGGCTCGTTCGACATGTCGTGCGTGCTGCTGGGACCGCGGCCGGTCGGCACCTCGTTCCTCGCGCTCGACGACGCGCGCGCGAGCACGGAGGTCCTCGCCTGGAACGCGTTCGACGGCTCCCAGCGCGCGACGCGCATGTCGCTCAAGTCGAGCACCAGTCGGGTGTGGTGCGACGCGGCCTTGCGCACCTGGATCGAGCTCGTGGGCAACGCTGCGCCCGAGCTGATCAGCGTCGCGGCGGACCCGCGGGCGCCCATGGACGCGAGCGCGCTCCTCGGCGCGGCGCGCGCGCTGCTCGAGGGCCGCGAGGAGTACGCGCCGGTCCTGGCGGCGACCGCGGGACTGTGAGGCGCCGAGTGAGCGACGCGCTCGACGCGGCGCGCGCCGTTCAGCGCTGGATTTCGCGCCAGAACGAGCGCCCCGGAGGTGCCGGCGGCAGGTCGAAGCAGGCCTCGACCGTGGCGCCGATGTCGGCGAAGCTCGCGCGCGTGCCGAGCTCGACGCCGGGCTCCACATGCGCACCGGCGGCGAGCACGGGCACGTACTCGCGCGTGTGATCCGTGGTCTCGAGGAAGGTCGGGTCGTTGCCGTGGTCCGCGGTGAGCAGCACCACATCGTCCGGGCGCAGCAGCGATTCCAGCCGCGCGTAGTCGGCATCGAAGGCCTCGAGCGCCGCTCGGTATCCGCGCGCGTCGCGGCGGTGGCCGTAGAGCATGTCGAAGTCGACCAAGTTGACGAACACGAGCCCGTGATCGACGCGCCGCGCGAGCTGGAGCACCTGCTCCATGCCGTCGCGATTGCCCTCGGTGTGCACGGACTCGCCGATCCCGTCGCCCGCGAAGATGTCCTCGATCTTGCCGACCCCGATGACCGGCACACGCGCGCGCTGCAGGCGCACGAGCGCCGTTTCCTTGAAGGGCTTGAGCGAGTAGTCGCGGCGGTTGTAGGTGCGCCGGAACGAACCTGGCTCGCCCACGAACGGACGCGCGATCACGCGACCGACGCCGTGCTCGTCGAGGATCTGGCGCGCGATCTCGCAGCAGCGATAGAGGCGCTCGAGACCGAAGTGTCGTTCGTGACAGGCGATCTGAAAGACGCTGTCGGCGCTGGTGTAGACGATCGGCTTGCCGCTCGCGATGTGCTCGGCGCCGAGTTGCTCGAGCACCGCCGTGCCCGACGCCGGAGCGTTGCACAGCACGCCAGGGACGCCGCTGCGCGCCACGAACGGATCGATGATCTCGGCCGGGAAACCGTGCGCGAAGACCGGGAACTGCGCGTCGAGCACGCAACCCATCATCTCCCAGTGTCCGGTCGACGTGTCCTTGCCCGGCGAGCGCTCCGCGCAGCGCCCGAAGGCCCCCGCGGGTCGCGCCACGCGCCGCACGCGCGTCACGCCCGGCACGTGCCCGAGCCCGAGCCGCTCGAGGTTCGGCACGTCCAGCCCACCCGCCGCCTCGACGATGTGGTCGAGCGTGTGCGTGCCCTGGTCACCGAACGCCGCCGCATCCGGCAATGCCCCACACCCCAGCGAATCGAGCACGATCAGGAAGACACGCTTCATGGCGCGCTCATCGTAGCGAGGTTGGAGCCGAGCCCGAGTTCCTCGAGTGCCGTCGCGCTACCGTACGGCCGACGCCGCGGCGTCCGCGCGGCGGCGGCGCATCCAACATCCCCGGAGCTCGTACGCGAGCTCTCAGCCCCAGGGATCGTCCTTTTCGGCGCGGCGCTTGGCGATGACGGCCTGGTCGATCACCTTGCGCACGGAGCGCTCGAGGTCGTCGACCCACTCCGCACCGAAATCGCGCTCGAGCAGGTCGCGCTCGGAGAACTCGTAGCGGCCCGAGCGCGGGTCGAAGTCGAACTGGTAGTCGTGCTCGCTGCCGTCGTCCTCGGTCACCATCACCATCACGATGTTGTTGGGAGCGTCGAGTTCGCAGCGAAAGGTAGCCATGGTGGTCTCCGGAGAGGGTCTCGATCGGCGCCCGTCGCGGGCCGCCTTGAGCGCCGCTCAAAGTAGCGTGCCGCGGACGAGCGACAAGCGCGCCTTGGCGTCCGGCTGGAGCCGTGAGGATTGGGTCAAGCCGCCGGCCGGTGCACGACGCGACTGGACAGATCCGCGGACCCCGCGCAACATCGGCCGCATGCTCCGCGGCTGGATCGTCGTCGTGCTCGCGCTCGCCACCAGCGCGTGCGCCTCGTGGACGCCGGTGCAGCGCTCGGGCTCGTGGACCCTGTTCGTCAAGGACGGTGAGACGCTCGACATCGATCGTTTCGGGCGCTCGCTCGAGCCGGCCTTCGAGGTCGTCGAGCGCAAGATGGGCGCGTTCGAGAACCGCGTGCGCGTGCACGCTTGGGAGGAGGACGATGCGACGCTCGCGCCCCGCCGCGAGTCCGGCCCCGCGCCCACCCCCAAGGGCGCGGCGCCGCCCGAAGGACCTTCGACCGGCGAGTTGCAGTTCGTCCCCGGCATCGGACCGGCCCGAGTGCGCGCTTACCACGTCAAGGGCGGCCCGCTGTTCTTCCAAACGAGCGGCGTGTTCCTGGGCACTTCCGACGTCGGCACGGTGGTGCACGAGTTGGTGCACGCGCGCATCGCGGAGCTCGGTCGACGCTTGCCGCTGTGGTTCGAGGAAGGTCTGGCGTCGCTCTACGGCGACGGCGCGATGCTCGACGGCAACTGGACCATCGATGGGCTCGCGTGCTGGCCGCTGCGCGAGTTGCGCGAGCAGGTCCTGACCGATTCCGAGCTCGCGCGCCTGATGCGGCTCGCGGCGAGCGACGAGTACGACTCGCGCGAGAACCTGCTGGTGCACTTCGTCGGTTGGGCGATCGTGTTCGATCTCGCGCGCGAGTGTCCCGGCGCCGATTGGTCGCATTGGCTCGCGCGTTTCGAGGCCCAGGCCGCCGAGCACGGGCTCCTCGCCGCGACGCGCGCGAGGTTGCAGAGCACCCTGCGCGCCTCGACCGAACGCGACTGGCTCGCGCGGCTGGCGGCCGACGATCCGAGCGTGCGCATGGCAGCGGTCAAGGGCCTGTGGAAGCTGCGCAGCGCCGAGGTCATCGACCGCATGCTCGACGCGCTCGAGCGCGAGACCGTGCCCGAAGTCCGCGCGGCGCTGGCGCTCAACATCTTGCTGGCGTCCGGCGAGACGCGCCTGGGACGCACGCGCTGGAACCGCGTCAGTGGTTCGATGTTTCCCGTGCTGCGCGACGTCAAGGTGCCCGACCAGCGCGAGAACGAGGCGCTGCGCACGGTGTACCAATCGATGCGACGTTGGGAGTCGCGCGGTTCGCGGTCCACGCAGGCCGCGCTCAACGAGCTCGCGCGCTATTGGGAAGAGTGAGCGCGGCGCGGACCGCGCTGGCGGCTCACGCGTCGAACTGCGTCTCGTCGAGCGACGAGACCACCGCCACACGGCCCGCACCAGCGGATTTGGCGCGGTACATGGCCTTGTCGGCGCGGCGCATCAACGTGTCGGGCTCGGTGCCGTCGCGCGGATAGAGCGCGATGCCGACGCTGGCCGAGGCGCGCATCTGGTGGCGCTTCCACTCGACCGGCTGCTCGATCGCCGCCACGAGCTTCTCGCCCACGCGGCGCGCCTCCTCGAGGCCCGCGACCGCGGGCAAGAGCACGACGAACTCGTCGCCGCCCAGGCGCGCCACCGTGTCGCCCGCGCGCAGCGTCGACGACATGCGTTGCGCGACGTGCCGCAGGAGCTCGTCGCCGCCCTCGTGGCCACAGGTGTCGTTGACCTGCTTGAAGCCATCGAGGTCGAGGTACACCACGCCCAGGGACTCGCGGTTGCGCTTGGCGTGCGCCAGCTCGAGCTGCAAGCGATCGAGCAACGACGTGCGGTTGGGCAGTCCGGTGAGCTCGTCCCGATAGGCCAGGCGCTTGATCGCTTCCTCGTGCTCCTTGCGCGCCGTGATGTCGCGGAACACGACGACGGTGCCGTAGCGCTCGCCGTCCGCGCTCAGGATCGGTGTGCGGGTGTACTCGATCGGCAAGCGCGCGCCGGTGGCATCGAACAGCAGTGCCTCGCGCTGCTCGGTCAGTCCCTTCTCGACCAGCTCCAGGATCGGCGGACGCTCGTTCTGGTCCTGCACGACGAACACTTCGTTCAGCGGGCGGTTGAGCAACTTGGCGCGCGGTTGGTCGAGCAACCGTTCGGCCACGCGGTTGACGAAGCGCACGCGCCCGTCGTTGGTCGTGGTCAGCACGGCTTCACCCAGGCTGCGCAGCGTGGTCAGCGCCGTCTTGCGCACGAATCGCAGCTCGCGCTCGGCCTTGAGTCGCATCAGCCCGAGCATGGTCGCGACCGAGATCGAGAACACCGTCGCCGCGCGGCTGGCGACGATCACCTCGAGCTTGTCCTCGCTGTCGTGCAAGAACACCGTGGCCAGCGTGAGCACGACGCACACCCAGGCCACCGACAGCGTGATCTTGCGGCGCTCGAGCCACAGGCTGATCAGCAGCGGAACCGCGTACAGCGACCCGACCGCGGTGTGTGTCGGCAAGCTGATGTCGACCGCGAACACGCCGGCCACGAGCAGCAGGATCGCCGCGAGCATTGCGCGCGGGTGTCGCTGCAGCCAGCCGTCCGCGATCCAGGGCTCCTCGTACATCGCTGCCTACCGATGCTAGCCAACACTTCGTAGCGCTCGCTGTCGAGCGTGCGTAGGACCCCGGATTCCCGGCGCCACTTTGCTACAGTTCGCGGCACTCGTCGCGCACCGCAACGAACCCGCTCCGCGACCCAACCAAGCGCCATGCAGACCCTGACGAAGCCGTCGTTCGAGAGCCTCCGCCCGCACTTCCAGCACTGGGAAAAAATCGGCGACCTGATCGATCAGTGCATCGACTTGATGCTGAACCTGCGCCAGAGCGGCCACCCGGGCGGATCGCGTTCGAAGACGCCGCTGCTGGTCGCGACCACCTTGGGCGTGATGCGCTGGGACGTGCGCCGGCCGGAGCTCGCGTTCGGCGATCGCGCGGTGCTCGTCGCGGGCCACTGCAATCCGGCGATCTACGCGATGCTCGCCGTCTACAACGAGGCACTGCGCCTGCGCTACGCGCAAACCGGAGACCCGAAGTACCTCGTGCCGCACGCCAGCGAGCGCCAGCTCACGTGGGAGGACCTCCTGTGGCTGCGCCACAACGGTCACCTCCCGGGCCACGCCGAGATGGAAGGCAAGACGCTGTTCTTCAAGTTCAACACCGGGCCCTCGGGTCACGGCGCGCCGGCAGCGCTGGGCGAGGCCATGGCGCTCAAGCACGCGGGTGCGGGCGACGTGAAGGTGTTCGCCATCGAGGGCGAAGGCGGCCACACCGCGGGCGCGCACCACGAGGTCAAGAACTCCGCCTGGGGTCTGGGCCTCGACAACCTGATCTACCTGATCGACTGGAACGACCACGGCATCGACCACTTCGCCAACAGCGAGGTCGTGCACGGCACGCCGGTCGAATGGTTCGAGCCCTATGGCTTCCGCGTCGCAGGCACCACCGAAGGCGACAACTACGCCGAGATCACCAAGGCCTTGCTCTCGATCGTGTGCGACGAGAACACCGGTGGTCGCCCGGGCTGCGTGTGGGTCAAGACGCGCAAGGGCCGCGGCTACCACAAGTTCGACTACCACTCGCACGGCGCGGCGCACAAACGCAACTCCGAGCTCTTCTGGAAGTGCCGCGAGGACTTCGCGCGCAAGTACGGCGTCGCCTTCGAGGGCAGCGGCGACGTCAACGACCCGGGCGAGTCCAAGTGCCGCGAGCAGACGCGCGCGTGGTTCAAGACCGTGTTCAGCGTGCTCGAGAACGATCCGGACCTGATGGAGTACCTCGCCGACACGCTGGTCGAGATCGGCGAGAGCGTGCCCGCGAAGCACGAGCAATTCCGCCTGACGTCGTCGACGAATCTGGCCGAGGACAAGAGCTGGCTCGCGCCCGAGGCCCTGCCCAAGGAGCTGTTCGTCGCTCCCGGCACCGCGATCGCGAACAAGAACGCCTTCCTGACCTTCGGCTCGTGGTTCAACAGCTACGCGCGCGAGAAAATGGGTCGCCCGCTGGTGCTGGCCTGCTCGGCGGACCTGGCCGAATCGACGGGGATCTTCGGCTTCGCCAAGGACTTCGGCGCGGCGAAGAACTTCGGTTGGTACGAGCGCACGAAGAACCCGCACGGCTCGCTGCTGCCGCAGCAGATCACCGAGTTCACCAACGCCGGCCTGGTGGTCGGTGCCGCAACCGTCAACCTCAGCGCGCAGCCCGAGAAGGAGTTCCTGGGCTACTGGGGCGCGTGCTCGACCTACGGCTCGTTCTCGTACCTGAAGTACGGCCTGATGCGGCTCTTCTCGCAACTCGCTCAGGATTGCCCGCTGAAGGTGGGCAAGGTGATCTGGGTCGTCGGACACTCGGGTCCGGAAACCGCCGAGGACAGCCGCACGCACTTCGGCATCTTCTCGCCGGGCGTGACGCAACTGTTCCCCGACGGCCAGGTGATCAACCTGCACCCCTGGGAGCACAACGAGGTCGCGCCCGCGCTCGCCGCGGCCCTGCGCAGCAAGCAACCGATCATCGCGATCCACCTGACGCGCCCCAACGTGAAGGTGCCCGACCGCGCCGCGCTCGGCATCCCGTCGCACATGGACGCCGCCAAAGGCGCGTACGTGATCCGCGACTTCGATCCCAAGCGTCCGAAGGAGGGCACGCTGATCGTGCAGGGCACGAGCACCACCGAGTCGTTGTACGCGCTGCTCGCGCGCTTCGCCCGAGGCGAGGGCCCGAACGTGAAGCTGGTGCAGGCGGTTTCCTGGGAGCTGTTCCAGATGCAACCCGAGTCCTACCGCGACTCCGTGCTGCCCTGGAACGACTGGATGGACTCGACCTGCATCACCAATGGCGCACGCCGTCTGATGCACGACTGGATCCCGCACAAGGTCGCCGAGGAGTACGTGCTCTCGAGCGACTGGGACAACCGTTGGCGCACCGGCGGCAACGTCGACGAGCTCAAGAAAGAGGCGCACATCGACCCCGACTCGCTGTGGGCCGGCATCTCGAAATTCGCCGCCGAGCGCTCCAAGCGTCTGGCGCGCATGAACCTGAAGTAGCGCTCCACGTCCGTCCAATCCTCCACGGGCCGGCTCGATCACTCCCGCGCCGGCCCGCGGTGTTTTCTCGCGGCCAGCGGCAGCGCGCGGCTCGGCTCAGCGCGGCGGCGCGCGGCGCAGGCCGAGCGCGAGCCACACGATCAGCGCCACCACGAGCACCACGATCGCGGCCAGCACGCCGGCGACGACCATCACGCTGCCAGCGGCCTCGATGCCCTCGCCAGCATGACCAGCGACGGCACCCGGCTCCGCGCTGCCGGACGGCACTTCGACGTGCAGCGCGATCGGCTTGGTCCACAGCGTGGTGTAGCCCGCGGGCGGCGTGGGATCGAAGAACGCGAAGGGCAGCGACGGGAACTCGCGCACCCGCGCGGAGCTCGCGGCGAACTCGTAGGTGATCCGCCGCTCGCCCTCGCGCTGATCCTCGACGAAACCCAGCATGCGCAGGCCCTCGAGCCGATCGAGCCACGGCGCGGGAAAGCGCGTCAGGTTGCCTTCACCGCGCACGATCAGCTCGACCTCGAAGGCCTCACCGAGCGCGACTTGGCCCACCTGCGAGCGCGCCTCGAGCGCGAAATGCCCGACCGCGCCGGAGAAATCCGCGGGACGCCCCGCGTCCGGCAAGCGCAGCACCTCGAGCTCGAGTGCGGTGCTCTCGAGCTCGACCTCGACGCGATCCTGGGGCACGCGCCCCTGGAGGAAGTCCTCCTGGAACTGCGTCGCGTAGGCGAAGCGCAACTTCGCCACCGGCACCTGCAGGCGACCGGCGTGCTCGGCCACGAAGCTGCGTTCGAGCTCGAGCACGGTGAACGAGCGCCCGCCGATCCACTGGCTCTCCGCGAGCCTCCCGCGCACGACGCGCTCGTCGAGCACGAAGGTACGCGTCGCCGCGCCCTCGACCGCGGTCTCGCCCAACGCGAGCGCGCCGGGCCACTCTGCGGGCCACTGCACCTGCACGGGCACGTCGAGCGCCTGCTGGAAGATCGGGATGACGTTGTGCTCGAGGAACTGCGGGTCGAACACCAGGCGCAGCTTGGCGCGGATCGGCTGCTCGACGAAGTAGCTCGCGCGCGGCACGTCGAGCTCGACGAACACCTGCTGATCGTGCGCGTTTCCCGCTTGCGGCGCGGGCGGCCCGACGCGCGCGAGCAGCAGGAGCGGACTGAGGGCCAGGAGACTCAAGGGCGGTGGAGCGGCGCGCAGCGAACGGGGATCGAGGGCAATGGACGAACGGGAACTTGGGGGCGGGCTAGGCTGTGGAGCGGAAACGTGACCGATCGGGTGGCGTGCTCTAACGTCCGCCTTCGCGCGGCTCGCGTTGGACGCGGACCAACGACCGGCCGCGAGTCCGCGCAGTGCACGCGCGCAGGCTAGCTCGCGCCGGTCGAACCGCCTACCTCACGAGCCACGATGAACCGAAGTCTCTCGCTCCTCCACGGAATGCTGCTGGCGCTCGCGGCGCCGGCGCTCTGCGCCCGGGCACAAACACCAGGCGGCGCCCCGCCGAACGCTCCGCTCGCCCCGCCGCAGGGCGCGAATCCGACACCGCCGCAGGGCCCGACGCGCGAGCAGACGTGGTACGCGCCGACCGCCGAGGACTGGGCCAAGCCATGCCTGATCACCTGGCAGCGCACCTTCGACGATGCGCTCGCGGTCGCGCGCGCGACCGGCAAGCCGGTGCTGGTGTGCGTCAACATGGACGGCGAGATCGCGAGCGAGCACTACGCCGGCGTGCGCTATCGCCAGCCCGACATCGCCCAGCTCTACGAGCCGTACGTGTGCGTGATCGCCTCGGTCTATCGGCACACGCCGCGCGACCACGACGAGCGCGGCCAGCGCATTCCCTGCCCGCGTTTCGGCAGCGTGACCTGCGGCGAGCACATCGCGATCGAGCCCTTGCTCTTCGACAAGTTCATGGACGGCCGGCGCATCGCGCCGCGCCACATCATGATCGAGCCCGAGCAAGCGCAGGCCGAGGTCTACGACGTGTTCTATGCCTTCGACACGGCCTCGGTGTTCAAGTCGATCCGCGAGGGCGTGCTCGACCGCCCACCGACGCATGACGTCGTGCGCAGCGATCGCCCGGCGCTCGAGCGCGTCGCGAGCGCCGACACGCGGGACCGCGCGGCCGTCGAACAGGCTTTCGTCCAAGGCGATGCCGTGCAGCGTCGCCGACTGCTCGAGAGCGCGCTGCAAGTACGCGAGGTCGATCCGGTCGAGCTCTTGCGACTGGCGCTGTTCGGGTTCGATCTCGAGCTCGCCAAGATCGCGCGCAAGGCGCTGTGCGAGAGCACCTCGGAGGCCGCGATCGACCTGATCGGCGACGCTCTGCGTGTTCCGCTGGACGCGCTCGAGCGCGAAGCCCTGGTCGCGGCGCTCGAGCGCTTGGGTGGGACGTACCCGCGCGCGCGCACGCTCGCGGCGGTGCAGCGCGGGCTCGCCAGCCGATCGGCCGCGCTCGACAGCGCCGGTTGGGCGCGAGCGCTCGAGGACGCGCGGGCGCCGGCGACGGACAGCTACTCGCTCGAGGCACGTCTCGAGAGCCAGTCACAAAGAGCTCGGTCGCAGCCGGAGGACGCGCAGACATTGCTCGAGCTCGCCGAGTCGAACCTGGCGCTCGCGACCGCGCCCGAGACCACGCGCAAGCTCGCGCGGCTGTTGTTCCAAGATGCGCGCGACGCGGCGCTCGCGGCGGAGAAGCTCGGGGCCAGCGGCTGGCGCGTCCACGCCGCCGTCGCGGTCTCCAGCGCGCAGCTCGGCGAATTCGAGCTGGCCCGCACGCGCGCCGAGGCGGCCGTGGGCGGCTTGCCGGCGGATCCGTCGAGTTGGAGCTCGATGGCCGTGCTCGAGCTGTTCGCGGACGCACGCCAACGCGCGATTTGGCGCGCATCGCGCGAGAAAAAGGAATGGCCGCCGCAGTGGCTGACCGACGTGCACGCCGCCTACGCGGTGCTCGCGCGTCATCCGCTGGGGACGGACCTGCACGTCGCGACGCACCATGACTTCCTGCGCTCGTTGGGCGCCCATGCGCAGGCCGCGCGCGTGCTCGACGAGGGGCTGGCGCGTTTCGCGAGCTCGTGGGTGCTGCACGATCGACTGCGGGGTCGCATCCTGGCCGAGAAGGGCGTCGATGGGCTCGAGCCGGCCTACGACGAGCTGGCGCGCGCGCCGGGTGCCGCGCCGGACCTCGAGTGGTTCGCGGGCTATGCCTCGATCGTCGCCGCGGAGTACCAGCGCCGCGCTGGCGCTCCCGAGAAGGCCGTCGCGTCCTACGCTCGCGCGCTCGCGCACTACGACGCCTGCGTGACCAAGTCGCCCGAGAGCCGCGCGAGCTCCGACCACTACGCCGCTCTCGCGCTCGGCGGGCGCGCGCGCGTCGCCTTCGAGCGCGGCGACCTGGACGCCGCGACGACCGACATCCTGGCTTCGTTCGCGCGGCGGGCCGACGCAGCGGCGACCCTCGACGGGCTCAACCTGTCGCCAGTCGACACCGCCAAGCAACTGCGCGTCAGGGCCATCGAGCGCCAGCGGCCCGAGCTCGCGACGAGACTGCAGGCGGCGCTCGACGCGCTCGACCCCGAGCTGTTGCGGTTGCCGGCCTTCGAGCGCGAAGCTCCGCCGCCGAGCTCGGGCAACGCTCGCCCTCCGGAGCGCGCGCGCGATCGCTGACGGGTCCGCGCGGACCAGCCCGCCCGCGTTTTCGAGCCCAACGTGCATCCGCCGGCGCTCGGCTCTCGGAGAGAAACCAAAAGAGCACCTCGATGAACGACTCCGACCGCATTCGATCGCTGTACGCGGCCTTTGGCCGCGGTGACGTCCCCTCGATCCTCGAGCACCTCGACGAGCAAGTGCTGTGGAGCTACCCGCTCGCCGACGTCCTGCCCTGGGGCGGCGTGCGCCGCGGCCGCGAAGGTGTGCTGGCGTTCTTTCGCCAGCTCGCCGAGGCCGCGGACGTGCTCGAGTTCGAGCCCCGCGAGTTCATCGCGCAGGACGGCACCGTGGTCGTGCTCGGCCGCGAGCGCGTGCGCTCGAAAGCGACGGGCGCGAGCTACGCGACCGAGTTCGCTCACGTGTGGAAGCTCGCCGGCGGGCGGGTGATGTCCTACGGGAACTTCATCGACACCCAGGTCGCGGCCAGCGTGCGATTCGCGCGCTGACGCCGCTGCGCGGGCCCACGCCGCGGCTCAGACGACGCCGAGGCGCTCGTGCGCGGCGCGCGCGAACGGCGCGCAGCCCTCGAGGAACAGGCGGTGCACCCGCGGGTCGTCGCCGAGCTCCGGATGGAACGTCGCGGCGAGCACCCCGGGAGCCTGGACGAGCACCGCGTCGTCACCACGTCGCGCCAGCACGCTCACGTCGGGCCCGAGCCGCGTGAACTTCGGCGCGCGGATGAAAGTGCAGTCCATCGGCTGGCCGGCGACCGCGAGCGTCTCTCGAGACGAATCGAGCTGGGTCCCGTAGGCGTTGCGGACGCACACGGCGTCCAGGAGCGCCAGTCGCGGCGGGCGCGTTCCATCGCTCTTGCCGAGCAGGATCGCTCCCGCGCAGGTGCCGAACAGCGCGAGCTCTCCGGCCAACGCGCGCGCGCGCAGCACGTCCCACATGTCGAACAGCGCCAGCAAGTGGTGCAGCGTCGTCGATTCGCCGCCAGGGAGCACGAGATGCGTCAGATCGGCGAGCTGTGCGGGCCGGCGGACCTCTCGCGCCTCGACGCCGAGGCTGGCGAGCATGCGGAGGTGCGGCTCGAAGCCGCCCTGAAGTGCCAGGACACCGACGCGGGGCGCGCTCGAAGGCTGCATGTTGGGGCGCGCGCTCACCAGCCCCGGCTCGCCAGGCGCTCGCTCGTCGGCAACGCGCCGCTGTGCACTCCGCGCATCGGCGAGCCGGCCTCGCGGCAGGCGTCGGTCACGATCGCGGGCTCGCTCCAGCGCGCCGTGGCCTTGACGATCGCGGCCGCGGTGCGCGCCGGGTCGTCGGACTTGAAGATGCCCGAGCCGACGAACACCGCCTCCGCCCCCAGCGCCATCACCAGCGCGGCGTCCGCCGGCGTTGCCACCCCACCTGCGGCGAAGTTGGGCACCGGAAGCCGCCCCAGGCGCCGAACCTCGAGCAGTTGCTCGTAGGGCGCACGCAACTCCTTGGCGAGCGCCATCAGCTCTTCCTTGGGCACTCCCAGCACCGCCCGCAGCTCGCGCTGGACCAGGCGCAGGTGGCGCACCGCCTCGACGATGTCGCCAGTGCCGGCCTCGCCCTTGGTGCGGATCATCGCCGCGCCCTCGCCGATGCGCCGCAGGGCCTCCGCCAAGCACGTCGCGCCGCACACGAAGGGCACCTTGAAGTCGTGCTTCTCGATGTGGTGCTCGCTGTCGGCCGGCGTGAGGACCTCGCTCTCGTCGATGAAGTCGACGCCGAGCTGTTCGAGCACGCGCGCCTCGAGGAAGTGCCCGATGCGAGCCTTGGCCATCACCGGGATGGTCACGGCGGCCCGGATTTCCTCGACCTTGTGGACCGGCGACATGCGCGCGACGCCGCCTTCCTTGCGGATGTCGCTGGGGACGCGCTCGAGCGCCATCACGGCCACGGCGCCCGCCGCCTCGGCCACGCGCGCCTGCTCGGCGTCGGTCACGTCCATGATCACCCCCCCGGCGAGCATCCGGGCGAGCCCGACCTTGACGGACATCGGGGCGGTTGCGATCGACTTGTCCTGAGACTTGGGTGTGGCTACCTGAGACATTTGAGGAGGGCCTTGGGCCGCTGATTCCGAGATCGAGCGCTGCTATCAACATCAGCAGCGCGCATTGTGCTAGCATGGGACAACTATTGTCGCGGTCAAATGGAGACTTGAAACCATGACAACATGGAAGCCGGATCTCAGCCAAGCCGATGAGTCGCTGTACCTTGTCATCGCCCAGCAGCTCGCGCGGGACATCGAGAGCGGCAAGCTCTCCGCGGGGACGCGGCTGCCGACGCACCGCGCGCTCGCCCGCTCGCTGCAGGTCAATGTGGGCACGATCACGCGCGCCTACGCCGAGGCCGCGCGCCGCGGCTTGATCGACGGCGAGGTCGGCCGCGGCAGCTACGTGCGCCACCCAGCCGCGCGCGCGTTCAGCGCCGGACAGACCAGCGCCATCCCCGAGGGTGTCGTCGACCTGGCCTTCAACCTCCCCGCGGGCGGTCCGTCGGCCGCCGAGCGCAGCCAAGCCTTGGTCGAGCTCTCCAAGAGCGCCGACTTGGACGCGCTGTTCACCGGGTACCACCTCCAGGGCCTGGCGAACCACTGCGCGGCGGGCGCGCGCTGGATCTCCGAGCGCGGCGTGCCGGCCGCCGGTGAGCGCGTGCTCGTCACCGGCGGAGCGCAACATGCCCTGGCGGTCGCGCTCGCCACCTGCGCGCAGCCGGGCGACGTCGTGCTCGCCGAGGCCCTGACCTACACCGGGCTCAAGCCGCTGACGCGCATGCTGGGCCAGCGCCTGCACCCCGTCGCGATCGACGAGCACGGCCTGATCCCCGAGGCCTTCGAGGCGGCCTGCCATGGCAACGCGGTCAAGGCGCTGTACTGCCAGCCGACCTCGCACAACCCGACCGCGGTCACGCTCGATCTCGGGCGCCGGCGCTCGTTGGTGGAGATCGCGCGGCGCTACGACGTCGCGCTGATCGAGGACGACACCTACGGCTTCGTCGGCTCGAACGACCTCGCGCCCTTGGCCGCGCTCGCACCGGAATCGACCTACTACGTCACCAGCCTGTCCAAGAGCGTTTCCTCGGGCCTGCGCGTGGGATTCCTGATGCCGCCGAGCGGCGCGCCGCAGGTGCTCGAGCGCGCCATCGCCGCGCTGACGGCGATCGGTTGGACCGCGGCACCACTAGTGACCGAGCTCGCCTCGCGCTGGATCCAAGACGGCACCGCGGCGCGCGTCGCCCGCGAGAAGCGCGAGGAGGCACGCGCGCGACAAGCGCTCGCGCGGCGCATCCTCGGAAGTCTGGCGGCCCCGTCGGATCCGTCGAGCTGCCACTTGTGGCTGCACTTGCCCGAACCGTGGCGCGCGAGCGATTTCGTCGGCCGCGCGCACCAAGCGGGAGTCGCCGTGACGCCGGCCGAGGCCTTCGTGATCGGCCGCGCCGTCGCGCCGCACGCCGTCCGCGTGTGCATCTCGACTCCGCGCACGCGCACCGAGCTCGAGAGCGGCCTGCACGTCCTCGCGCGCCTGATGCGTCAGGCGCCGGCGGCCCAAGCAACGGTGGTTTGAGCGACCGCGCGCGCCCACGGTGAATGTCGGCGATCGAAGCGCGAAGATCGCGCGTCGCGCGCCGAGAACTCCGCGCCCCCACGCCGTCCAAGCTCAGCCATGGCCCAACTCGAACTCCTCGTGTGCCCGAGTTGCTCGCAGGTGCTCACCCGAGGCGACTACGACGAGAAGCGCGGACAGCTCTCGTGTCCGCGGTGCGCCACGAGCGTCCCGCTGGCCCGGCTCGCGCCGGCCGCGAGCCTGGGCCAGCCGGTGCAGCCGCTCGACTCTCCGCTGCCGCGCGAGATCGAGCTCGCGCGCGACGAACGCGGACCCGTGCTGCGTTGGCGCTGGTTTCAGCCGCTTTTCTGGGTGCTGGCCGCGGTCGGCGTGATGTGGAACGGCGCGCTGCTGCTGTGGTTCGTCGGCATCGACGGCTCCCGTGCCCCGCATGGTCTGATGTACTCGCTGCTGGCTTTGTTCGGCGCCGCGGGACTCGCGCTGAGCTACCTGGCGCTCGCCGGACTGGTCAACTCGAGCTCGATCCGGGTGCAGCGCGGCGAGCTCGAAGTCCGCCACGCTCCGCTGCCTTGGTTCGGCACCGCGCGCATGGCAACGAGCGAGATCGCGAGCTTCGACGTGCGCAGGCGCGAAAGCCGCGACTCCAGGACCGGTCGCCGCACCGCATTCCACGAGCTGTGGCTCACCACCACGGCCGGTCGCTCGCGCCGATTGCTCCAACACGGGCAGAGCGAGGCGCACATGCGCTGGATCGCCCGCTGGATCGAGGGCGAGCTCGCTGCTCGCGGCGCGCCGCCCAGCGAAGGTTGAGCGCGAACCGCGGCCGGCGTTGCTAGCGTGGCGCGCACCTACGAATCCATGGAAAAGCCCTCGACCCTGCAATGTCCCGCGTGTGCTTCGAACTACACGAAGGAGAGCATCGACGCCACGCGCGGGGTGTTCGTGTGCGGCCACTGTGGAGCGCTCGCGACGCTGCCGGGGACTCCGCTCCAGGCGCCGCGCGCGCGCCCCAAGGCACCGATGCCCTCGAGCGTGAAGCTGGAACGCGACGAGCGCGGAGCGCAGCTCACCTGGCGCTGGTTCCAGCCGCTGCACGTGCTCTTGGCGTGCTTCTGCATCGCCTGGGACGGATTCCTGGTGGTGTGGTACTCGATCGTGTTCGGCGGCGAAGTCGTGAACTGGATCATGATGCTGTTCCCGATCGGCCACCTCGCCGTCGGCGTGGCACTGACCTACGCGACGCTCGCGGGCTTCGTGAACTCGACGCGCATCACGCTCGACCGGCGCGAGCTCAGCGTGCGCCACGGTCCGCTGCCCTGGGCCGGCAACCGCACGCTGCCCGCGGCCGACATCGCCCAGCTCTACTGCAAGAGCAAGGTGCGCCGCGGCAAGCGCGGCTCGACCTCGACCACCTACGAGCTGTGGCTCGCCACCAAGTCGAATCGCTCCTTCAAGCTCGTCGGCGGCGCGGAGAGCGACGAGCAAGTGATCTTCCTCGAGCAGTGGCTGGAAACAGCCCTGGGCCTCGAGAATCGCGAGATGCCCGGCGAGCTCGCGCCCTGAACGCGCGCACGCGGATCAGCGGCCGCTCTTGGTGGAGCGCGCGCGCTGAACGTCCGCGGGAGTGAGCTTGACCTCGATCGGCTCCCGCGGGCCCGCGGCGGACAGGGCGACGAACTGCGCAGGATCGACGTCGATCCCGGAGGCGGACGAGCCCTCCGCGGACCTGCGCAGCAAGAGCAGCGCGACGCGCGAACGCCCCAGTGCTGGCGCGGCAAGCTCGAGGCGCTCGGCGCGGAAGAACTGGTAGGCGTGCGCCTCGCCCGCGGGCAGCTCGAACGTGGCACTCTCCAGCCTCAGCCCGATCAACTCGCCGGGCGCGAGCACGGCCACGACCTCGGGCGGCAGCGTGAACACCACGAGCGGCGCCCGTGGGAGCACGACTTCGGTGTCTTCGACCAGCCCGAGGAGCTCGACGTCCAGGTGCCCCGCCGCTCCGATCCGCACGTCCACGCCAGCGGCGCCGCACAGGACCTGTCGCGGGCCGCCGAGCTCGTGCGTCGGCGAGACCTCGACTCGTCCATCGCTCCAGCGCACGCGCTCGCGGACCCAACACTCGGCGAGCGCCTCCCCCGACTCCGACACGGCGCGGATCTCGACCCGCCGCAGGAGTCCGCGCAGATCGAGCGGGTCCAGCCGCACGTCGCGGTTCACTCGCTTCGCGAGCACCGCCAGGCCCTCGAGCGTCGCGCATGTGACGCTGTCGGGTGCATCATCACACCGAAGCTCGAACTCGTAGGAGCCGGTCGTCAGGCCGGCGAGCTCGAAGGCTCCGTCCTGTGTGCGCAAATCGAGTGCTTGCACCTGTGGCTCGCCCATCGACGGTTCGCTGGGCTCCAAATGGATGCGCAAAGCGACGTCGCGCAGCGCCTGGTCGACGAGGATGCGCCCCGCGAGCGCACCGTTCGCCGGCGCACGCAACACGAGGTCGCGCACCGGCGCATCGAACACCGGTGAATGGAACGCCTGCCGCGTCGCTGTGCTCGAGACGCGAAAGCGCTCCGGCACGCGGCTCGAGCGCAGCTCGAAGTACCCATGGGTGTCGGTCGCGGCGTGCGGCGCGCCCGCGGCCCACCATTGCTCTCCCTCACCGAAGTTCCTCGGCAGTTCCAAATGCACGCTCACGTCGCGAAGCGGAGTTCCGTCGTCGTCGAGCACGACACCGGTCGCCACGAGCGGCGCGTCCTCGAGCTGCATCTGGCCCAGGTCGTACTCACCCGGCGGCAGCGCATCGGGCAAGCGCGCGCGCGCGACGAAGCGCACCATGCGCCTGGGATCGTCGGCGGAGACGACGAGCTCACGCGGCGCGCTCTCCGCGGGAGCGGGGAACGACACGCGGAACTCAGCGGATGGACCGAGCGTCGAGTCGATCGAGAGCTCGGGCTCGGAAGCGCGCTCTGTGCGCCTGACCTGTAGGTGCAGCGAGCGGCCGAACACTGGCGCTCCGAGGCTCGTCGACACTCGGCCGCGCAGCACGCACGCGCTCTCCGCTGGACGGACGACCAGCGTCACGCTCTCTCCGGCTTTCATCGGCCCCATGCCGCGAACTTGCACGCTGCCCGAGCTCGCGCGAGCCACTGCGCGCACCTCGAGCGCGCGACCGAGCTCGACCAGCGCGAAGCGTGCGCGACCATCGACGATGTCGTCCAGCAGCACACCATCACTCGACAGGGCCGCGGCCACTTCGGGTCCGCGCGTCTCGTCGCGCACGACGTCGAGGGCAACGTCGAACGACGCCGTGTCCAGTTGATCGCGCGCGTCGCGCACTTCGACCACGCACGCTCCGAACGGAGGAACGCGCAACTCGACCACGCGCCCGTCGAGCTCCGACTCGGCGATACTCGCGCCAACGGGCTGCTCGAACACTCCGCGGACCACCGCGGACCAGCGGGCATCGCTGCGTCCGGTCGCGACCAGCATGCGCGCATGCGGCAGCTCGACCTCTCCGCGTGCATCGCTCGTGAACGCGCCGTAGTCGCTGCGGAAACGCCCTTGGCGGCGGCGCAGCGTGACCGGCACATTCGAGAGCGGCGCGCCCGCGAGGTCGGTGACGTGCACGCGCACCGCGCTGTCCGGCGCGACGATGAGCTCGAGCGCCGCCGTCGGCGGACGCACGTTGAGGAACCCGGAGCGCGTCCCGTGGCGCGCGAACAGCACGCAGGCCGCGGACTCGACCGCGATCGTCGCTCGTCCGTCCGCAGCGCTGATCGCGGAGCGCTGCGCGCGTGTGGCGTCGATCGTGCCGCGGCGCAGGAGCTTCGCGAAATGCAGCGCGGGCTCGTCGAACACGAGGATCTCCGCGTTCGCGAGCGGCGCGCGAGTGCCGTGCTCGAGGACGCGCACCTCGACCAGCGAGTCCGACGGCGCCTGCGGCATCTCGTCCGATCCGCGCGGCACATCGACCGGAGCCTGGGGAGCCGGACCGAGTGCCTCGCGCTCCGCGAACGACGCGTCGGGCTCCGCCGGTGCACTGGGTGGCGCCGCGCTCGCAGCAGTGCCGCGCGCGGCAGGGCGCTCGAGCTCCGCGGGATGCGCGCCCGACTCCGCGCCGGACTCGAGCAAGACCCAGCCGAGCACTCCGAACAGCGCGGCGGCTACCAGAGCCAATGCCAGACGCGAGCGCATTGGCTGAAGCTACGCCTCGCGCGACAGCGCGGCAAGCCCGCGGCCGCGCAGCATCGAGCGCCCCACCCGACGCTTTCGGAGGCTGTGCTCGCCGCGCGGCCCCGCGGTCGACGCGCTCGGTCCACGTGCGGCGGTCGAGGGAAGCTGGACGAATCAGCGCGCACAAGCGAGGCTCGGGTGGCCATGCACTCGAATTCGGTCACGCGTTGGGCTCGCTGTGTCGTGCTCGGTCTGTCGCTCGCGCCGCTCGCGCTCGGCGCCGCTCAAGAGGCCACTCCCGGAGGAAGCGCGCAGAGTCAGGGCGGCTCCGCGAGCGCGCCGCGGCCTGCTCCGGCCGGAGCTCAACAGCCGCGCGCCGGCGGGGCGCCGCCGAGCAAGGACTCGTTCAAGTTCGGCTCGCCTCCCGCGTTGCCCGAGGGCATGACCGAGGAACAGATGTGGCCCGCGGCAACGGCCGAGGGCTGGGCCAAGCCGTGCTTGATCCCTTGGCAACGCAGCTTCGACGATGCGCTCGCGGTCTCGAAGGCGACCGGTGCACCGATCATGGTGTGCGTCAACATGGACGGCGAGATCGCGAGCGAGCACTTCGCCGGCGTGCGCTACCGCGATCCCGAGACGGCCAAGGCGCTCGAGCCCTACGTGTGCGTGATCGCGTCGGTCTATCGCCACACTCCGCGCGACTACGACGAGCAAGGCCGGCGCGTGCCCTGCCCGCGCTTCGGCACCGTGACCTGTGGCGAGCACATCGTGTGCGAGACCGAGCTCTACGCGAAGTACTTCGAGGGCCAGCGCGTGTCTCCGCGCCACATCGCGCTCGAGCTCGACGGCAGCGAGCTGTTCGACGTCTACTACTCGTGGGACACGCAGACCGTGTTCACGGCGTACAAGGCCGGAGTCGAGGGTCGTCCCGCGCCGCTCGAGCTCGCCCGCGACGGCATTCCGATGCCCGAGCGCGTCGCGAGTGCCGACGCGCTCGATCGCGCGGCGCTCGAGACGGCCTACATCCAGGGCACGCGCGAGCAACGCCTGGCCCTGTTGCGCGCCGCCGCCGAAAAGCACACCGTCGATCAGAACGACCTGCTGCGGCTGGCGATCTTCGGGCTCGACGTCGAGCTCGCGCGCGTCGCGCGCAGCGCCTTGACACGCAACCAGAGCGAGGCGGCCGTGGACTTGATCGCGGACGCGCTCAAGGTGCCGATGGATGCGAGCGAGCGCGATGCGCTGGTCGCCGCCGCCGAGAAGTTGGGCGAGAAATACCCGCGCGGTCGCACGCTGGCGGCCCTGCACAAGGGGCTCGCGTTGGGCTCGTCGTGGATCGATGCCGCCGGTGCCGCCGCGACGTCGGCGAGCTCACGGGAGTACGCCGAGAGCGTCGAGCGCCGCGCCGACGCCGCCCACGGGCGCCCCGCGGATCCGCAGGCCAAGCTCGAGCTGGCCGAGGCGCTCTTGGCGCGCGCGCAGGAGACCGCGCGCGATCGGCGCTACGTCCGCTGGTGGCTGGAAGATGCGCGCCGCAACGCCGAGGAAGCGCGCGAGCTCGGACTCGCGTCATGGCGCCTCGATGCGACGTTGGCGGCGATCTACGACCAGCTCGGCGAGGCCAACAAGGCCCTCGAGCGCGCGGTCGCGGCCGTCGAAGGCGGCATGTGGAGCGCGCAGTCCGCCGAGATGAGCGCGACGGACGCTGTGCGAGTGCGGGTGCTGGCGCTGTTCGCCCAGTCGCGGCAGCTCGCGATCCGCAAGGCCTACCGCGAGAACTCGAAATGGCCGCCGGAGTGGCTGGCGGACGTCAACGCCGCCTACGCGGCTCTCGCGGTGCATCCGCTGGTCACGGACGAGAACCTGGTCTCGTACTACGACTTCCTGCGCTGGCTCGGCGGCGCTCCGCGCGCGAACGCTGTGCTCGACGAGGCGCTGAAGCGCTTCCCGGACTCCGCGCTGCTCCACGATCGATTGCGCTCGCGCATCCTTTGGGAGCGCGGGCCCGAGGGGCTCGAGAGCGAGTACTCCAAACGCCTGGAGGCCGCCGACGCGTCGCCGCAGCTCAGCTGGTTCGCGGGGTACGCCGCGCTCGTCGCCGCCGAGCACTTCCGGCGCCGCAGTGAGTTCGAGAAGGCGCTGGCCGCTTACGCGCGCGGCATCGGGCTCTACGAGCGCAACGTCGCCGCGCTTCCCGCTGGGCGCGACCTGTGTGACCACTTCATCGCGCTGGCGCACGCTGGACGTTCGCGCGTCGCCCTCGGTCAAGGCGCCTTGGGGCTCGCGACCGACGAGTTGCTGGCGTGTTTCGCGCGTCGCGCCGATTCGGCGGCGACACCCGACGGGCTCAACATCACTCCGATCGACACCGCGAAGATGCTGCAAGCGAAGCTCGGGCAAGCCGGCGACGGGCCCCGGGGAGCGACACTGCAAGCCGCGCTCGACGCGCTCGATCCCAAGCTGCTCGAGCCGCCGCCGTCCGAAACGCGCGTGCCTCCACGGGCCGGAAATCGCCCGCAGAACCGCTGAGATTCGCGGCGCGGCGCCAGTGTGCGCACTCGGCCGAAGCGCGCTCGGTTCGTGCGGCGACTAGGCTCGCGGCACGGGCCAGCTCTCCTTCGGGGCGCGCTCGCCAGCGATGAAAGCGATCCTCTTGGCGGTGACGGCGGGGCTGTGTTGGGGCGTCGGCGAGCTGTGCACGAAATCGGTGCTGCACGGCGGGCGCATCGGGCCTCTGACGGCGATCGCGGTGCGCTCGACTGTCGCGCTGCCGCTGCTCTGGCTCGCGTGGTATGCCGCGGTGCATTGGCTGGCCTTCGAGGCGCGCCCGGCGTGGCGCGAGCTGCCAGCGAGCGACGTAGCGAAGCTGGTGCTCGGCTCGGGGCTCCTCGCCGGCGGCTTGGCGATGATCTGCTTCTATTCGGCGCTGGCGCTCGACGACGTCTCCCGGATCAAGCCCATCGCGTTCACCGTCGCGCCGGCGACTGCCGCCGTGCTGGGCTGGATGCTGCTCGGCGAAGCGATGAGCTGGCGCAAAGCGCTCGCAGTAGCGTTGATCCTGGGCGGAGTGCTGCTCTTGACCAGCGATCGGCCGCGCTCGGCGCCGCACGCGGCGGCGGGCGACTCGACGGCCGAGCCGAGGTGAGCCGCGCGCGTCAGCGCATGCTCTCGTACGGCAGGTGCGTGTCCGCGAACACCTGCCACAGCGAGACCAGTCCGTCCTTGGTTTCCGCGCGGATCGCGATCGGGATGCGCCACGCGCGGTCCTTGCGTCCGTGGTAGCTGGCCGAGGCGTGCCCGAGCACGAGCACGCCGCTGCTCGCCGCCTGCTCCTTGTCGATCTCGATCAAGTAGTCGGGAAAGGTGGCGAAGTAGTTGTGCCAGCCCTCCATCAGCTTCTTGCGGCCCTCGTAGCGTTGGCCGTGGGCGTCGACGAAAGCGACGTCCGGCGAGAGCGTCGCGGCGACCGCAGCGGCGTCGCGGCGATTGATGGCTTCGATCGTGGTTCGGACAGCGTCGATGGGTTCGGCCATGACGAGCACTGTACGCCGCGGAGCGCGCCGAGTCAGCGCTCCGTCAGGTCGAGATCGAAGCGCGTCACCCGTCCGACGTGGACCGTGCACGGCCACTCGGTCGGCTTGTCCTGCGACGATCGGGTGGTCTGGCGGCTGTGCGGGTCGAGCTCGCGCTCGCAGCGCTGCACTTGCCAATTCCCCGGCGCCAAGCCCTCGAAGCGGAAGGCTCCGCCGGGACCAGCGCGGACCGTGCGCGGCTCGCCGTCACCGCGGTTGACACCGACGACCGTGCCCTCGCCGTCGCGTCCGTCGGGCAAGAGCACGCGGCCTTCGATGGCGCCGCCGGCGGTCAGCTCGAGCACGAGCTCGCGCTCGTCGGGAACACGGATCGGGCCAAGATCCGCGGCAGCCCAACCCGGCGCCTCGGCGCGCAGCCACAGCAGCTCGCCGGGCGAGGCGGTGATCTCGAAGGTGCCGGCGGCGGCCGTGGTCAGCGAGTCCGCGGCGTTGGGGTCGTACAGGCAGTCGAAGCCATCGCGCGTCATCCAGCCTTGCTCGATGGCTGCGTGCGACGTGACGCGCGCGCCGGCGATCGGCCGGCCGGCGACCACCACTTGGCCTCGCAGGCGCGACGCTCGTTCGAGCACGACCTCGAAGGGCGCGACGCACGCCGACGGCTCGAGGCGCTCGAGCTTGCGCGGTCGGAGGCCGGCCGCCGAAACCTCGAGCGAGAACGGCAGGCCGGGAGACTTCGCCGCGTAGCGCCCGGCTTCGAGCTCGCGCGGTCGCGCGTTGAAGAAGCTCGTCGAATCGCCGATCCACGGAGCCAGCGCCAGCACCGCGCCGCGCACCGCGTTGCCTTCGCTGTCGCGCACGTCGAACAACAGCTCGCCCGCCGCGCCCAGGCGCAGCTCGAGCCCGCGCGTCCCCTGCGCCACGTCGAAGGCAGCCGCCGGCGCGAAACGGCCGGAGTCGTCGGCGGCGACGATGGCGTAGCTCGTGTCGAGCTCGACCAAGATCTCGAAGTGCCCCGTCGCGTCCGCATGTCGCATGCGCATGCCCGACTCGTGGCCCACGTCGAAGTACGCCGAGACCGCCGCGCGAGGAACGGGCTTGCCATCGGGATCGAGCACCACACCCGTGATGAGATCGGTGTCGAGGAGGTCGGGCACGACGAGCTCGACTCCGACGACGTCGATGCTCTCCTGCGCCTCGAACACCTCGCTCCAACCGAAGCGCGACTCTTCCGCACGGCCCCAGACGCGCGCTCGACCCAGCGCAACGCCGTCGAGCACGAACGAGCCATCGGGCGCGCTGCGCGTCGCGATCACGCGATCGAAGGCGCTCGTGCCGTGGCGCCGCAGCCGCGCTTCGCCTTCGTAGACGTCGAAGCTCTCCGGAGCGAGTCCGACGTCGACGCCGCCGCGCGCGCGCCCGTTCTGATCGACGACGCGGCCCGACACGCGCACTCCCGGGCCGAGCACGATCTCGCCGAGGTTCGAGCTCGCTCCCGCGTGCGCGGTCACGTACCAATGCCTGGTCGCGCACGCGTCACGCCGGGCGTACAGCTCGACGCTCCACTGCGTCTCGAAGTCGCTCGGGGAGCGCGACTCGAAGACCGCGTGGCCCTCGCTGTCGCTGGTCGAAGCCGGCGCGTCCTCGCCGAGCGCGGACACCCGCACACCGGACCACGGCCGCCCGTTGCGGTCGACGAAGCGCATCTCCAGCCGCGCCGCCGGCGTCGCTTGGGTGGCCGCGGCCGGCGCAGCCTGCGGCGCGACCTCGGCGGGTGTCTCGCTCGCGCGTTCCGCGGGAGCGACGTCCTCGCGCTTCGAGCCCGGGAACACCACGCTGCTCTCGAGTGCCAGCGGCTCATCGGGCTCGAGCGTGGCAGCCGCCGATCGAGCTTCGAGCGACGACGCCTGGCCCTCGCGAGCCTCGCTCCACCACCACACCCCCACCGCGGCGACGACCACCACGGCCGCCGCGAGCTTCGCCAACAGCCCCATCGTCAACACTCCAGGAATCCAGACCGCGGACGAGGCCGCGCCACCGAGCGACAGCGACGCCGGATCGACCGACCAAGGAAGCAACCAGGCACTCCAGGACTCGCGCGAGCCGAAACGCCGATCGAGGCGCTCGCGCAGCTCGTCGAGCGCGCTCTTGAGCCGCCAACGCACCGTGCCTTCCGGCACGTTCGTGCGCCGCGCGATCTCCACACTCGAAAGCCCTTCGAACCACCGCAGCACCACCGTCGTGCGCAGCGGCTCGCCGAGCGCCGCAACCGCCTCGACCAGGATCCGCTGCGTCTCGATGCGCTCGAGAGTGTCGTGCGCGGAGTCCGAGGGTTCCGTCGAAGCACTGCGCGTCTCGTGCTCGACACGGCGCTGTTCACTGCGGCGGCGCTTCCAAGCGAGGTTGCGGACGACGCGCGCCAGCCAGGGCTCGAGCGCTCGCTCCTCGGCCGGCGGACGTCGCATGGCGGCGATCCAGGCCTCTTGGACGACATCGTCCGCCGCGCCTGCGTCGGCCAAGAGCGACGACGCCAGGTCGCGCATCCAGCCGCCGTGCGCCACCAGGCTCTCGGGTGTGATGTGAAGAGACGAGTCCATCGTGCACTGTGCTTTTCCCCGGCCGAGAACCCGGCGTTGGCGGAAAGTCCCGAAGATCCTCGGACGAAGCGCTGGGTGGGGATGGGACAGGCTACGAAACACACGCCGCGCCCCGGGACGGGGTTTCCCGCCGTGACCGCGAGCCCGGTTTTCGTGCGCGTGGCCCGGTTGCCGTTCCTTCGCGCGAGCACGACAATGCCCCCCGAAGGCCCGTGTCCGAGTTCGATGCCAAGACGGTCACCGTGTTGTTGCGCCGCATGTCGGAGGGGGACGCGTCGGCGTCGAACGAGCTCCTGCCGTTGATCTACGCGGAGCTGCACGCCATGGCGGAGCGCCTGATGCGCGACCAGGGTGCGAGCCACACCCTGCAACCGACAGCGCTGATCCACGAGGCCTGGCTGCGGATGGCCGGCGGCGAGAGCGTCGATTTCGCCGACCGCGGACACTTCGTCGCCCTCGCGGCGCGCGCGATGCGCAGTGCGCTGGTCGATCACGCGCGGCGCAAGGCCTCCGACAAACGCGGCGGCGCACGCGAGCGCGTGCCGCTGGAGCAAGCGGCGGAGCTGTTCAGCGAGCGCGGCAGCGACGTGCTCGCTCTCGACGAGGCGCTGCAACGACTGAGCGCGATGGATCCCGAGCTCGGCCGCGTCGTGGAGCTGCGCTTCTTCGCCGGGCTGTCGGTCGAGGAGACCGCGTCGATCCTGGGCGTCTCGACGCCGACGATCGTGCGCCATTGGCGCGTCGCACGCATGTGGCTGCACCGCGAGCTCGGCGGCACGGCGGACTAGTCGCGAGCTGCCCGCGAACGCGCCTCCGAGCCGGACCGGGGCTGCGGCCGCGTGTCAGCTCTCGCTCGCGCCGCGCGAACCCGAGAGCACGCCCAAGTCGGCGAGCACCGCCAAGGTCAAGCCGACGGTATAGAGCCCCTCGACCTGCCCGTGGGAGTTGATCACCCAGGCGTAGGTGATCGTGGTCAACGGCAGGAACACGAAGCCCATCAGGGGCCAAATGGCCGTGTCGTAGGCGCGCTCGAGATAGCCCGAGAGCCACAGCACGACGAGCACGCCGCGCGGCACGAGGAACCCGAGGCACCCGAGGAGACAATTCACGCGCGCAGTGTGAGTCGCGCGGGCCGCGGATCAAGCGTGCGCGGCAAAAGAGCTCGATGACGCGGGCGCGACGGCCGGCGCGCGCGCTCAAGGTCCGGCGAGCACCGCCGCGAGTTGCGCGGAAAGCCGATCGTAGGCTGCTTGCTGCTCGGGCGTCAGCGCGCCCGCGGCCAGATTCACGCCCTCGAACGCCAGCCCGTCCATGTCGAAGAAGAAGTCGGGCTGCCCGGTGCGACGGATGACCTTCCAGCGCTCGTCGCGGATCATCCATCCCTGGCTGGCGTAGGGACCAAAACCGTTGGGTGAGAACTTCTCGGCGATGGCCCACGCGCGCAGCGAGCTGTGGGCGGGATCGGTCAAGTACGCATCGAACGCGACGCCGTCGATCGGGCGGTTGTCGCCGATGCCCGCACGCATGTCGACGCCCATCAGGTTGGCGATGGTCGGGAACAAGTCGACCGAGTTGATCAACGCCGAGCAGCGCTCGCCGTGCGCCGTGACCTTGGGCCCGGCGACCACCAGCGGAACGCGCACACCGCCTTCGTAGAGCGAGCCCTTCGACAGCCCGGGAACCGAGGGCGGGATCACCGCCTGGTTGGGTGAGCCGTTGTCGCCGATGAAGATCACCGTGGTGTGCGAGAGCACCTCGGAGTCGATCGAATTGAGCAAGCGCCCGACCTCGGTGTCGATGGCTTGGATCGCCGCGCTGTAGTGCTCGTAGGGCGTGTCGTCGGGGTTGCCGGCGAGCGTGTAGGTGTGCAGGGCCGGCGGCGGCGCGTGGAACGGCTGGTGCGCCGCGTTGAAAGCCAAGTAGAGGAACCACGGCTCGGGCATCGCCTCGATGCGCTCGAGCGCGTCGTCGACTTGCTCGGTCGTCGAGTACACGAAGGTCGACTCGCGCACGCCGTTGGTGATCTTCGAGTGGTCGTAGTAGGTCTGGCCGAAGTACAGATTGCCGAAGGTGCCCTCGAACCAATCGAAGCCCTGGAGATTGGGGTGGTCGATGTCCCCCACCGCGGCCGAGCCCAAGTGCCACTTGCCGATCGCGGTCGAGGTGATCGCGCCCTGGCTCGACGCATGCAGCATCTCGGGCACCGTCACTTCATCGAGCTGCAGCGCGTGCTCGGGCAACCACTCTTGGATCGGCTGCCCCAAGCCCGTGCGGAACGAATAGCGCCCGGTCAAGATCGCTGCGCGCGTCGGTGAGCAGGTCGGCGAGGTGTAGCAGCGCTCGAACAACACACCCTGGGCGATCAAGGCGTCGATGTGAGGCGTCGGAGGGAAGTTCGGATGGACGCCGTAGGCCCCGAGCATGTCGACGCCGACGTCGTCGGCGACGATCAACAGCACGTTGGAGGGCGGTGTCGGGGGCACCGTGCCGCCGCTGTCGCTCCCCCCGCCGCCAGAGCACGACGCGGCCCAACCGAGCAGGCCGGCGCTGATCAAGGTGCGGCGTGAATGCAGTCTGGGCATCGACGGAAAAAAGTTCCGCGGCAGCCTGCGCGCCGCGGTCCACGCTCCAACTATACCGGAGCGAGCGCGAGGAAACCGCTCGCGGCGCCGGGCATGTCAGCGCGCTCGCGCCATCCGCCGCATCACTGCGTCCAGATCTCGCGCAGCGCCTTCTTCGCACGGCCGTAGGCCGTGGTCTGCTGCGGCGTCATCGGTCCCGCGGCCAAGTTGAGCGACTCGCCCTGGTTCGAGGCCATGTCGAAGAACAGGTCGCCTTGGGTGTCGCGCTCGATCAACTTCCAGCGGCTCGAGCGCACCATCCGCCCGTAGGTCGAGTACGGCCCAAACCCATTGGGAGCGAAGCGCGAGGCGTAGACCCAGTCGCGCAACGGCGCGCGCCACGGCGTCACGAGGTAGGGCACGATGCTCACGCCGTCGAGCTCGCGCCGCGCGGGCTGCGTTTCGCTCACCGGAGTGTGCAACAGCTCGAGCACCGTCGGGAACACGTCGACCGAGTTGACCAGCGAGTAGCAACGGCTGCCGGGATAGCGCACTGCGGGCCCGGAGACGATCAACGGCACCAGCACGCCGCCCTCGTACAGCGTGCCCTTGCTCTGCCCCGGAACGCTCGGCGGAGTCGCGACCTCGTTGGGCGAACCGTTGTCGCCGATGAAGATCACCGTGGTGCGCGAGCGCACCTCGGGGTCCATGCCGTTCAAGAGCCGGCCGAGCTCGGTGTCCATGGCCTCGACGCTCGCGCGGTAGTGGTCCTCGGGCGTCGCGTTCGGATTGCCGCTGAGCGCGTAGCCGTGCAGGTTCGCGGGCGGTGTGTGCCACGGCGCGTGACCGGCGTTGAAGGCCACGTACATGAACCACGGTTCCTGCAGCACGCGCGTCCGGTGCAGCGCGTCGTCGGCTTGCTCGGTGGTGATGTAGGTCGTGCTCGGGATCGAGTTGCCGTTGCGGATCTTGGTGTGCGCGAAGTAGGTCTGGCCGAGGAACAGGTTGCCGGCCATGCCCTCGAACCAATCGAAGCCCTGCAGGTTGGGCTCGAGCGCGACGTTGAGCGGCGGTGCGCTCAGGTGCCACTTGCCGATGGCGGCGTTGTCGATGCTCTGCGGCGCGAGCGCGCGCAGGTGCTCGGGGAGCGTGACCTCGCTCGACGCCAGCGAGTGATCGACGCCGCTGGGCGGGATCGCGCTGCCGAATCCGGTGCGGAAGCCGTAGCGACCGGTCAGGATGCAGGCACGCGTCGGCGAGCAGATCGGGTCGGTGTAAGTGCTCACGAACGACACACCGCTGGCCGCGAGCGCATCCAACGTCGGCGTCGGAGGCGCATCGGGCCGTTGGCCGAACAAGCCGACCATGTCGCAGCCCACGTCGTCGGCGACGATCAGCAATACGTTGCCGAGCGGCGCGCTGGGGAGCGGTTGCTGCTCCGTCGAGCTCTGCGCCGCGACCGAAGTCGACAGCGCGAGCACGAAGGGGGCGTGGCTGAGAAGACGCATGGACTCTTCGAGATGCGGGACGAGGTGCGAACTGGGGGAGGTCCGACGGCGGGGAGCGAGTGTACCCCAGCCGCGCCGATCAGACGCCCAGGAGGAAGCGCAGACCCCCGATGGCGGCGAAGCCGAGCACCAGCCAAACCGCGCTCCACTTCCAAATTTGCAAGCCCGCCAGCGCGAGCACGACGAGTGCGAGAGCGACGAAGTCCAGCGACCCGCTGGCGTCGACCAGGCTGTGCTGTCCGAGCGTGAGCGAGAGATTCGCGATCACGCCGACGACGGCCGCCGAGACCATGGCCAGCGCGCTCGAGATGCGCGGGGCGCCGCGGACGCGCTCGACGTAGGGCGCCGCGGCGAAAACCCACAGAAAGCAGGGCAGAAACGTGACCCACGTGGTGATCGCGGCCGAGAGCGTGCCCGCCAGCCACGCCGGCGAGCTCCCTGGCGCGCGCCAGCCACCGATGAAGCCGACGAACTGCACCACCATGATCAAGGGACCCGGCGTGGTCTCGGCCAGCGCCAGTCCGTCGAGCATTTCTGGCGCGCTCAGCCAGCGGAAGTGCTCGACCGCGCTGTCGGCCACATAGGGCAGCACCGCGTAGGCGCCGCCGAAGGTCACCATCGCTGCCTTGCTGAAGAAGGTGCCCTGCGCGACGAGGATCCCGTCCCAGCCCTCTACGAAGCCGGCGAGCGCCACCGGGCTCCACCACAGCACGACGCACACCACGCTCACGCGCAGCGTGCGCGTCCACGGCACCGCCGGGAGCGCGGGCGCGACGCCGCGCGGCTCGCGGCGCGCCACCCAGAAGCCGAGCGCGAGCGCGACCAAGACGATCCATGGAAATGCGATGTCGAACACGCGCACGGCCAGCAAGCCGCCGAACGCGAGCGCGAGCTTGAGCGGCGAATCGAGCGCCTTGCGGCCGATGCGCACGCCGGCGGACAGGATCAGGGCGATCACCGCGGGCTGCAGTCCGCCGAACAACGCCGCGACCCAAGCCAGCTCACCGTGAGCGGCATAGACCCATGACAAGGCCAGCAGCACGAACACGGATGGGAGCACGAACAGCGCACCAGCCACGATGCCGCCGCGCGTCCCGTGCAGGAGCCAGCCGACGTAGGTTGCGAGCTGCATCGCCTCCGGCCCGGGCAGCAGCATGCAGAAATTGAGCGCGTGCAAGAAGCGTTGCTCGTCGATCCAGCGCCGGCGTTCGACCAGCTCGCGGTGCATGATCGCGATTTGGCCCGCCGGACCGCCGAAACTGATGAATCCGAGCTTGCACCAGAACCGCAGTGCGTCGCCGAAGCTCACGCGCGGACTCGTCTCGACCTCCGGCATCGTGGCGCACGATACTATTGCCCCACACGGTCCCGGACCGCAACGCGCGATGATCCTCGAGCAGTTCTATTTGGCGTGCTTGTCCCATGCGTCGTACTTGATCGGCGACGAGAGCTCGCACACCGCGGTCGTCGTCGATCCGCAGCGAGACGTCGAGCAGTACCTGGCGGCAGCGGCGCGCCACGGGCTCACGATCCGACACGTGGTGCTCACGCACTTCCATGCGGACTTCGCGGCCGGACATCTCGAGCTCGCCGCACGCTGCGCGGCAACGATCCACCTCGGCGCCCGCGCGCACGCGGACTTCGCGTTCCAGGCTCGGCGCGACGGCGACGAGCTCACGCTCGGGCGGGTGCGGCTGCGCGTGCTCGAGACGCCTGGACACACGCCGGAATCGATCTCGCTGCTCGTGTTCGACGGCGAGGCGCGCGCGCCGCACGCGGTGCTGACCGGCGACACGCTGTTCATCGGCGACGTCGGGCGGCCGGACCTATTGGTGTCGATCGGGTGCAGCGCGGAGGAGCTGGCCGAGCAACTCTACGCGTCGCTGCGCGACAAGCTGATGCCGCTGGACGACGCGACGCTGGTCTACCCCGCGCACGGCGCCGGCTCGGCGTGCGGCAAGAACCTGAGCAAGGAGACCAGCTCGACCCTGGGCCAGCAGAAGCGTCTCAATTGGGCCCTGCAGCCCCTCTCGCGCGCGCAATTCGTGGCCGAGCTGACCAGCGCGCAGCCGAGCGCACCGGCCTACTTCGCCTTCGACGCCGACTTCAACCGCCGCGCGCACGCCACGCTGGACACGGTGCTCGCGCGCAGCTCGAGCCCACTGTCGTTGGCGGAGCTGCTGCGCCTGGCCAACGCCGGAGCGTTGGTGCTGGACACGCGCGAGCCGAGCGACTACGCCCGCCAGCACCTGGTGGGCAGCACCAACATCGGGTTGTCCGGCAAGTTCGCGCACTGGGCCGGCGAGTTGATCGCACCCTCCCAACGCATCGTGTTGATCGCGGATCCAGGCAGCGAGCGCGAAGCGACCGTGCGCCTCGCGCGCATCGGATTCGACCACGTCGTCGGTTACCTCGAAGGCGGCGCGGCCGCCTTCGCGACGCGCCCCGAGCTCGTGCGCTCGCATCCGCGCATCGATGCCCACGAATTGCGCCGGCGCCTCGAGAGCCCCCAGCCACCGCTCGTCGTCGACGTGCGCACGCGGGCCGAATGGGACGCGGGGCACATCGCGAACGCGCGCCACGAGCCGCTGCCGAAGCTGCGCGAGCTGTGCGCCCGTTTGCCGCGCGAGCGCGAGCTCGTCGTGCAATGCCAGGGCGGCTATCGATCCTCGATCGCGTGCTCGTTGCTCGAGCAAGCGGGTTTCGATCTCCTGACCGACCTCGAGGGCGGCTGGAACGCGTGGGTCTTCGCCGGCGGCGCCGTCGAACGTTGAGCGCGGGCGGCACGGCGTTAGGCTCGCGCCATGCGAATCGCAGTGCTCGCGCGGACGGTGTGGATCGCTTTGACGATCGTGAGCGCTTGCGCGGCGCCGCTGCGCGAGCCGCGGGACATCCACGAGTGGCTGCAGCGCGAGGCCCTGCCGCTCGAGCGGCGCGCCGACGCGCTCGCGGCGTTCGCCCAAGCCGTTCGCGGGGCACGTGTGGTCGGACTGGGCGAAGCAACCCACGGCCAGCACGAGGCTTTCGAGCTCAAGCGCGCGCTGACGATGCACCTGATCGAGCACGCGGGCTTCCGCGTCGTCGCCTACGAGGCGAGCGCGTCTCGGGCTCGGGCCTGCGACGACTATGTCGCGGGACGCAGCGACGATCTCGACGCGGCGCTCAAGGGCCTGGGGATGCTGATTTGGCAAGTCGACGAGAACGCTGCACTGTTGCGCGAGCTGCGCGAGTGGAACCGCGCCGCCAGTGAGCGCGACCGCGTGCGCTTCATCGGGATCGACGTGCAGGATCCGGCTGCCACCGTGCGGCGCATCGAAGAGCTGCTTGGAGAGGCGCACGCCGAGTTCGGCGCCAGACTGCGCGACTGGGCTTCCGGCATCGAACCGGCGATCAAGTCCCTGTGGTCGGGCGACCCCAGCACGTACTTCGCGCTGGACGAGCAGTTCGCGGCTCTCGAGCGCGAGCTGGCCACGGAGCGCGCGGACGCGCTCGACGCGAATTCGGAGCTCGCGTTGCGCTTGCGCGAGCTGCGGCGCGCGTTGCGCATGCACCATTCTCCCGGAGGACGAGACCGCGCGTTGGCCGAAATGCTGCTCGAGCAGCTCGAGGGCACACCGGCGCGCGCCGTGGTTTGGGCCCACAACGCGCACGTTTCTCGCGGACCTTTGCGGCACCTGTCGAGCGCGGAGCTCGGCATGGGCGGCTGTATCGCGGAAAGTCTGGGGAGCGCGTACTACGCGCTGGGCTTCGCCTTCGGCGAAGGCGAGTTCCAAGCCAACGCGCCGACGCCCGAGGGACGCTGGGGTTTCCGTCGCTACCGGATGTCCGCGCCGCCTGAGGGAGGGCTGGAGGCCGTGCTCGCGCGCGTGCACGCGGGCGACTTCCTGGTCGATCTGCGCAACGCGCCGCGACTGGGGCCGATCGCCGAGTGGCTCGACGCCGGCCACGGCCAACGCTGGTTCGGTGGCTACAACGTCGCCGACGACTGCGACGAACGCACACGGGACGCGACGCAACTCCTCGCCAGCGTGCCACGCCAGGACTTCGACGGGCTCGCGTTCCTCGCGCGCACGAGCGCCGCGCAGCCCCACGATCCGGCCTTGGTGCTCGAGGCCCCGACGGCGCGATGAGCGCGCGCTCCATGAAGGCAATGTCATCGGCCGACGCGGCTCGGAAGCGCGCATTTCCCGCGGAAACTGCCTAGAATCCGCTTTCCGCGGCCCGCCGGCCGCGCCCCCCCACGAGCGAGCGGTCCAAGGAGTCCTCCATGCGAGTGTTGATCGTCGACGACGATCCGAAGTTGCGCGACTACGTGCGCGCGGGCCTGACCGAGTCGGGCTTCGTGTGCGAGAGCGCCGGAGATGCCGAGGCGGCCCTCGAGACCTTGCGCAACGACGTGCGCGGCTTCGACGTGATCCTGCTCGACGTGATGCTCCCGGCGATGACCGGTTGGGACCTGCTCGAGAAGGTCCGCGAGGTCGGACGCGAAACGCCGGTGATGTTCGTCACCGCGCGCGACACGGTCGAAGAGCGCGTCAAGGGCCTCAAGCTCGGAGCCGAGGACTACATCATCAAGCCCTTCGCGTTCAGCGAGCTCTTGGCGCGCATCGAGGTCGTCGTGCGCCGCCGCAAGTCGCTCCCGCCGATCGAAGTCCGCGACGTGCGCCTCGATTTGGTGAGCCGCGCAGCCTACCGCAACGGCAGCAAGATCGACCTGAGCCCGCGCGAGTTCGACTTGTTGCTGGCGCTGGTGCGCGCCGAAGGTCGCACGCTGTCGCGCGCCGACCTGCTGCGCGACGTGTGGGGTTTCGAGCGCGAGCCCGAGACCAACCTGGTCGACGTCCACATCGGGCGCCTGCGCCGCAAGCTGGACCGCCACGGGCCCGCGCTGATCTCGACCGTGCGCGGTGAAGGCTATCGCATCCAGGGCGCGGAGTGATTTCGCGCCGTTGGTCGCTGACGCGTCGCCTGACGCTGTTCTTCTTGCTCGCCACGACGGCGGTGGTGCTGGCCGTGGCCTGGGTCTCCGACGACTACCTGCGGCGCTCGACCGACTCCGAGCTCGACGCGCTGGCCGAGGCGCGCCTCAAGGACCTGCGCGTGCGATCGCAGGCCCTGGCCCAGGCCCCCGGAGATCCGACGAGACCCGCGCACACCGGCAAGGAAGAGCTGCTGGCCTTGGCGGACGAGATCGCCACCGAGGGACCGTATCCGGTGGCTTGGCGCTTCTGGAGCCTTTCGCACGGCTGGGTCGAAGGCGAAGCCGGCGCGAAGGAGCTGCTGACGGCCGACGTCCCGGCGCGCGAGCCTTCCAAGGCGACGCAGCGCCTCGCGGGCGGATTGCGCTGGCGCACCGAGACCTTCCAGAACGGGATGGACGTCGGGATCCTGCTCGACGGCTCGTCGCGCATCCACTCGCTGCGCAGCTACGAGCTCTTCGCGGGCCTGCTGATGGTCGGCGGAGCCTTCGGCGGCGCGCTGATCGGTTGGCTGCTCCTGCACCGGGCTTCGCAAGTGCTGCGCAGCGTCGCCGCCAGCGCTCGCCGCGTGCAAGCGCCGCTGGAGGGCGTGGACGTCGACGTCAGCGGCGCGCCCGACGAGATCCGCGACGTGGTCGATGCCATGCACCAACTGCTGCGCAACATCCAGGTCGCCACCGAGCGCCAGGGCGTGCTGTACGCGAGCATGGCGCACGAGCTGCGCGCTCCGATCCAGAACCTCGTCGGCGCGACCGAGGTCGCACTGCTCTCGCGCCGCGAGGCCGATTCGTACCGCAAGGTGCTCGAGTCGAACCTGGAGGAGATGCGCGAGCTCGGGGACGCGATCGACAACCTGATGACCATCTGCGCGCCGCGCAACGCGGCCGTGAACTCGCCCGTCAGCGAGGAATTCGATCTGGTGACCGAGGCGCGCCTGCGGCTCGAGCGCGAGCGTGCGCGCGCCGAGCGCCTGGGCGTCCGCTTCCAGCTCGACACACGCGGCGACACGCGCATGCGCGGCGACCGCGAGAGCATGCTGCGCGCGCTGCGCAACCTGGCGGCCAACGCCATCGACTGGTGCAAGAAGGACGGCGAGGTCAAGGTCGAGATCGACGGCCGCGAGCAGGAGATCGTGATCACCATCGACGACAACGGACCCGGCGTGCCCGTCGAACAGCGCGAGAAGATCTTCGACCCGTTCTACCGCGGGCCGACGGCTCACGGCCGACGTGTCGGATACGGACTGGGCTTGGCGATGGTCAAGGACGCCGCCGACCGCCATGCCGGGCGCGTGTCGGTCGATACCTCGCCGCTCGGCGGAGCGCGCTTCCACCTGCGGATTCCGCGCAAGGGTCTGTCGTCGGTGGCGGCGCGCGCCGCGGCCGCACGCTGAGCGCGTGAGGATCCGAGGACACGAGCTCTCGTGTCGTCGGGTGCGTCGTCGCCCGTCAGGCGCCGGACGTCGAGACCGTGGGCTCCGCGCCCGAGTTGCGCGCCGGCATCGCGAGTGCGTCGAGCGCGGGTGAGCGCGTCGCGCTACGCACCGAGCGCGCGACGTCAGCGCTTCTCACGCAGCACGCGCACCGCTACGCTCCGGCCGTCATGAAGTCGCACCTCGCCGCACTGCTCGCCCTGCCGCTCCTCGCCGCCGCCTGCACCACGCCCGAATACGGCCGCCCGCTTCCTCCGGGATGGCCCGCGTTGCTCAAGCTCGAGCCCGGCGACGAGCGCCCGAGCTTTCGCGAGAGCTGGGCCGAGCGCCACGAGGCACTGCTCGCGCTGGAGCACTCGATCGCGTGGCACCAGCGTCCGAGCTCGCAGCAGTTCTTCCCCATCGAAGGCGTCGACCACCGCCGTTCGCTCGCGAGTCTCGAGCACTTCAAGCGCCTGCTCGAGACCTCGCCCACGCCCGAGGACTTCGATGCGGCCGTCGCCGTCGACTTCGACATCTACAAGAGCGCTGGCTGGGACGGCGAAGGCGGTGGAGTGTTGTTCACCGGCTATTGCACGCCCATCCTCGAGGGCAGTCTGACCGCGAACGACACCTACCGCTATCCGCTCTACCGCTTGCCGGACGACCTGGTGAAGGCCAAGGACGGCGCGATCCTCGGTCAGCGCCAGGCCGATGGCTCGCTCGCGCCCTATCCGACGCGCGCCGCGATCGAAGCCAGCGGGCACTTGGGCAACAAGGGGCTGGAGCTGGTGTATCTGGCCGATCCGCTCGACGCCTTCATCGCGCACGTCAACGGCTCGGCTGTGGTGCGTCTCGACGACGGCAGCGAGCGCCGCTTCGGTTACGCCGGCAAGAACGGTCGCGAGTACCGCTCGCTCGGCCGCATGCTGGTCGAGGACGGCCAGCTCGACGCCGACGAAGTCTCGCTGCCGGCGATCCGCGCCTGGGGCGAGAGCCATCCCGAGGAGCTGCTCGAGTACATCTCCAAGGACGACAGCTTCGTGTTCTTCCTCGAGATCGACGGTCCGCCCAAGGGCAGCCTCAACGTCGACGTCACCGGCGGACGAACGCTGGCCACCGACAAAACGCTGTTCCCGCGCGGCGCGATCGTGTTCGTCGACGTCGACGTGCCCAAGAAGCGCACCGCCGTGCGCACCTGGTGGGACGAGCTGTGGGGCAACGAGTTCGAGGATTACGAGACCGTGGTCTACGACCGTTTCATGTTCGACCAGGACACCGGTGGAGCGATCCGCACCGCGGGCCGCGCCGACATCTACATGGGCATCGGCGACGAGGCCGAATGGACCGCCGGACGCATGCGCAGTCCGGGTCAGATGTACTACCTGTTCCTCAAGGAAAGCTCGTTCGGCTCGCGTCCGTGAGCGCCTGCGCCCGATAGGATCCGCCGCGCAGCTCGCACGACCACGCTGGTTCCCGATGGCCCACTACGAAGTCGTCAAATACACGGTCGAGCCGGTCGAAGGCGACGATCAAGTCGCGGTCACGATCCACGCCTCCGACGGCAACAAGTGGGAGTACGGCATCCCCTTCAACCGCAACTCGGGGCGCTACCAATTCCCCGAGATCGACGTGCTCGAGGTCGACTTCGGATCAGAGTTCGCGCAAGCGCTCAGCGATCAGGTCGAAGCCCTCGTGGCGCGCCTGTGCCGCTGAGGGCCAGCGTCGTTCAGCGCTCGCGCGGCCGAGGCGCGTCGTCCGTGGCCTGATCGGCGGCGTGCAGCGCGCGCAGGCGCTCGCGGACCGGCTCGGCGAGCTCGGCGTCGGGCACCAGTGGCAGCAGAGCCTCGAGCACGGCGCTCGCCGCCGCCCGCTCGCCGCGCCCCGCGAGCAACTCCGCTAGTCGCAAGCCACTGCGCACGTGTGCTGGAGCGACGGCCAGAGCAGCGCGATAGCACTCGAGCGCCGCGTCGATCTGGCCCGTTGCCTCGCGCAGCCGACCCAACGCCTCGAAATGCAAGGGCTCGCGCGGCTCGAGCTCGAGCGCGCGCCGCAACCAGCGTTCGGCGCTCGCGGCGCGCAGCGGCGTGCGCTCGTCGCCGGGGAGCTCGAGGAACGCCGTCGCCGCGAACACCAGGCGATCAGCGCGCGCTTCGCCGAGCTCGAAGGCCTTTTCGTGAGCGGCGAAGGCCTCGAGCGGACGACCTTGGCCGCGGCGCGCGCTGGCCAACAGACTCCAGGTCTCCGCGTCGCTCGCGCCCAAGTCCAGTCGGCGCTGCAACCACTCCGACGCGCTGGTGAAGTGCTTCAACTCGACCTGGACGCGCGCCAGGGCGAGCATCGCCGAGCGTCGGTCCGGATCGAGGTCGATCGCGCGCTCGAAGTACGGTTCGGCGGCGCGCCTGAACCCCGAGAGCACCAGCACGTTGGCATAGGCCTCGAGGAGCTCGGATTGATCGCGATGCTCGACGATGGCGGATTCGAGGAACTCGCGCGCGCTGCGGATCTGTCGCGCGGCGACCAGCGAGCGCGCGGTCTCGACGCCGGCGCGCACCGCCTCCGCGTCGTCGCGCAGGTAGATCTCGTACCAGCGGCTGGCCGCCAGCAGCCAGTCGCCCTGCTCCGCCGCGGCCCCAGCCGAAGCCGCGTCGATCTCGTAGGCGCGCGGCAAGCGTCGGATCCCCTTGGGCGTCGACGAGCAGGCCGCCGCGAGGACGGTGGCGAGCAGCACGGCATGGAACGTTCGCGAGTGCATCGGCGAGGCGCGAGCTTAGCGCAACGCGCGGGAAACTCCTCGCGGCGCGTCGTAGCCTGGTGGCGCTTGACGAGGCGCGCTCCGATCTCTGCGGTGTTCCTGGATGCTGGTGGCACGCTGATCCACGAACACCCATCGCGTTTCGAGCTCTACGTTCAAGCGGCGCGCGAGGTCGAGCTCGCCGTCACACCGCAGTCCATGCACGCGGCGATGCACGCCGTGCACGACACGCTGCCACGCGAGATCGACGGGCATTTCCGCTACACGCAGGGATGGTTCGAGCATTTCATCGCGGCCGTGTTCGTCGAACGGCTGGGCTTGCCCGCGGCGCGGCTGGCGACGGTCCGCGCGCGCCTGATCGAGCGCTTTGCTCGGCCCGACACGTACCGCTTGTTCCCCGGCGCGCTCGAGCTGTGCTGCACGTTGCGCGGCCGAGGCCTGGTGGTCGGCGTGGTGTCGAATTGGAGCGAGCGATTGCCCGAGATCCTGAGCGGGCTCGGACTCGACCGCGCGCTCGATTTCGCGCTCGTTTCAGCGCTCGAACGCCGCGAGAAGCCCGAGCCGGAGATCTTCGAGCTGGCCTTGCGCCGCGCCGGCGTGCGTGCGGAGCGCGCCGTGCACCTCGGCGACGACCTCGTTCGAGACGTGCACGGAGCGCGAGCGCTTGGCATCCTTCCGGTCCTGATCGACCGTACGCGGACGCACCATTCTCCGGGGTGCGCGACGGTCCACGATCTGCCCGAGTTCGAGCAATGGATGCTGCGCAAACTGGAAACGACCTGAAGGCCCTCGAGCGCGAGCTCGAGAGCCTGCTCCAGGCCCACGCGCGGCTCGCGCGTGCGGTGCGCGACGTGTTCGTGGGCCACGCGCGTGTCGTCGACGAGCTCTTCTGGGCGCTGTACGCCGGCGGCCACGTGTTGATCGAAGGCGTGCCGGGCCTGGGGAAGACGACCTTGGTGCAAGCTCTCGCGAGCGGGCTGGCGCTGTCGTTCCGGCGCATCCAGTTCACGCCCGACCTGATGCCCGGCGACATCCTCGGCGCGCGCTTGCTCGAAGAGGACGCGCAGGGGAAGAAGCACTTCAGCTTCGAGCGCGGGCCGGTGTTCGCGAATGTCGTGCTCGCCGACGAGATCAACCGAGCGAGTCCGCGCACGCAGTCGGCCTTGCTCGAAGCCATGTCCGAGGCGCGCGTCACGCTGTACGGCGAGACCCACGCCCTCGAGCAGCCGTTCTTCCTGATCGCGACGGAGAATCCGATCGAGATGGAAGGCACGTTCCCATTGCCCGAGGCGCAGCTCGATCGCTTCCTGTTCAAGATCGTGATCTCGCGCCCCGAATTGGCCGAGATCGTGCAGGTGTTGCACGCGACCGGCGGCGGCGGCGTGCGCGCCGTGGCGCCGGCGATGAGTCGCGGTGAGCTCGAACGGCTGCGCGCGTTGGTGCGCGAGGTCCCGGCGGCGAGCGACATGCTCGAGCTCGTCGCGCGCACCGTGCTGGCGACACATGCCGATGCCGACGCCCCCGAGAGCGTGCGGCGCTACGTGCGGCACGGGGCCAGCCCGCGCGGCGGACAGGCGCTCCTGTGGGCCGCCAAGGCACGCGCGCTGCTCGCCGGCCGACTGCACGTCGCGCACGAGGACCTCGAGGCCGTGTGCGTGCCGGCGCTGCGCCACCGGCTGCTGCTCAACTACGAGGGTGAAGCGGCCGGTGTCGACACCGCCGAGTTGTCCCGCGCCGCGCTGGCCCACGCACGTCGTGCGCGCTGACGGCGGAGGCGCAGCGCGAGTGCCGCGAGGAGTCGATTCGCCGCAGTCGTCCGCGCTCGCCACTGGGTAGGATCGGCGCTCTATGGACTGTCGCCTCACCGTTGCCCAGACCAACCCGGCGCTCGGAAACGTCGGGCGCAATCTGGAAGAGCACGTGGCCGCGATCGAAGCCGCGATCGCCGGCGGATCGCAGCTCATCGTGTTTCCCGAGCTGTCACTGACCGGCTACTTCCTCAAGGACCAGACGGCCGAGGTCGCGCTGTCGCTCGACTCGCCCGAGCTGGCGCGCTTGAAGGAGCTCTCGCGGCGCATCTCGATCGCCGTGGGCTTCGTCGAGCACGCCTCCGACGGCCGCATCTACAACTCGGTCGCGTTCCTGGAGGACGGACACACGCTGCACGTGCATCGCAAGGTGCACCTGGTGACCTACGGCATGTTCGACGAGATGCGCGAGTTCGCGGCGGGCTCGGGCTTCCACTCGTTCGCCTCCAAGCACGGGCGCTTCGGCATCATGATCTGCGAGGACGTGTGGCACGTCTCGAGCGGCTACCAGCATTTCCTCGACGGCGTCGACGCCATGCTGATCCCCAGCTGCAGCCCGGGTCGCGGCATCGACCACGCCTCGACGGAGCTGGGCTCCGAGCGCATGTGGCGCACGTTGCTCGAAGCGCACGGCCTCCTGTTCCAGACCTGGGTCGTGTACTGCAATCGCGTCGGCTGGGAGGACGGCATCTTCTTCTGGGGTGGCTCGCGCGTGATCGATCCCTTCGGAGCGCAATCCGCGGGACTCGACGGACTCGAGACCGGGCGTCTCGACGCGCGCATCACCTCGCACGAGCTGCGCCGCGCGCGCGTCGCGACACCGCTCCTGCGCGACTCGAAGCCCTGGATCCTGGCTCAAGGGCTGGCGCGCATCGGCAACGGGAGGGGCGCATGAGCGCGCTCGACATCCACGCTCCGCTGGTCGAGCGCTTGCTCGTGCAGTTCCTGCGCGAGGAGCTCGCCAGCGCCGGCTTCTCGCGGGCCGTGCTGGGCATCTCGGGCGGCGTCGACTCGGCGCTGGTGGCCGCGCTGTGCGCGCGCGCCTTCGGACCGCAGAACGTGCTCGGCGTGATGATGCCCTACAAGACCTCGAATCCCGACAGCGAGGGCCACGCGCGACTCCTGGCGAGCTCGCTGGGAATCGCCACCAAGAAGCTCGAGATCACGGCCATGGCCGACGGCTACCTCGCGGCGCACGACGTGCGCGACCGCATGCGCCGCGGCAACGTGATGGCGCGCTGCCGCATGATCGTGCTGTACGACCAATCGGTGGACTTCAAGGGCTTGGTGATCGGCACCAGCAACAAGACCGAGATCCTGCTGGGCTATTCGACGCAGTGGGGCGACTCGGCCAGCGCCGTCAATCCGATCGGCGACCTGTACAAGCACCAGATCTACCAGCTCTCGCGGCATCTCGGCGTTCCGGCGCAGATCCTCGACAAGGCACCGTCGGCGGATCTCTTCGAAGGCCAGACCGACGAAGGCGAGTTGGGCTTCACCTACGCCGACGCCGATCGCCTGCTGTACTTGATGGTCGACGAACGACTGAGCGAGGCCGAGCTGGTCGAACGCGGCTTCGACGTGCAGTTCGTGCGGCGCGTCGCGTCGCGCATCGCCGCGACGCAGTTCAAGCGCGTGATGCCACTGATCGCCAAGCTCTCCAAGCGCACCATCAACCAGGATTTCCGCTACTTGCGCGACTGGGGCAAGTGAACGTCCAACGCTCGTGATCGCGGGCCTCGCCGCGCACGACTTGGTAGTCGAAGGCCGTGCCACGGCGCGTGAAGCCGAGCTTGGCCAAGAGCCCCTTCGACGCCCGGTTCTCGGGCAACACGTAGACCTCGAGTGCGCGCAAGTCGAGCCGCGACGCGACGCGTTCGAGCACCAACGCGAGCGCCTCGCTCATCTTGCCCTTGCGCGCGTGCCGCTCGCCGATCCAGTAGCCCACTGTCGCCGTTCCGCGCACACGATCGATGTCGCTGAGCGAGATCGAGCCCAGGATCGCGCCGCTGCGGCGCGAGCAGACCAAGAGACGCAGTCGCGCGTGCGCGGCTCCGAAGCGCAAGTAGCGCTCGAACATCGCGCTGCCCAGCGGATCCAAGCCGGGCGATTCCGCCTGCCAGGGCGCGAGAAAGGTCCAACTCGCGCGCCGCAGCGCCAGGAACTCCTCTTCGTCGGCCGCCGTCGGCGTGCGCAGCACGATGCGACGACCGCGAGCCAGCGTGCGCGAGCGTGGTGAGCTCGAAGGGATGGCCGCCATCGACGATGTGTTGTAGCGCATCCAGCGCGGTCAGCGCGATCCCCGGTCGCCCGCGCTGGCGCAGGAGAGATGCAGGACGACATCCGACGCGCCGGGCTCCAGGCTCTCGATGCGCCCCGGACAGCCCTCGAGCTCGAGCTCGACGCTGGCGCGCCCCGCCGGCAACGGAATCGCTCGCCAGGCCGCGCTGAAGACGGTGCTTCCGTCAGGCGCGTGCCAAGCGCTGCCGCGCTGCTCGAGCCAGGTGTCGGCGGGGTGCGCCGCCGCGAGGTCGATGGTCCGCCGCATGACCAGCAACACGTCGCGCTGCTCCGCGGGCTCGAGCTGGCCGTCGACGATCCGTCCGACGAAATCGAGACGCGACGCGCCCGACGCGTCGCGCACGCGCAGGCCGAGCGCGCGGCCTTCGAAGTCCTCGAGCCCGTCGAGCACCAAGGACCGCGTCATGTCGGAGCGGTGCAGGCCTTCAAGGACCACGACGCTCTCGCGGACCTCGTCGCGCCCCAGGTCGAGCTCGATGCGGCTCGCGGACGCGCTCCACGCCGTGCGGATCTCGAGCGTCAACTTGGCCGCGGGCAAGGCTTCGAAGCGCGCGCGGCCGAGATGGTCGAGCACCACCTCATCGCTGCTGCGATCGCCGCCCAGATCCGTCAGCACGCGCTCGCCGGAGGCTCGGCGCAGAGCGACGGACGCGAACGCCAGCGGCGCCCCAGCGGCGTCGACCACGCTGAGCGCGAGCGAGGTCGTGCGCTCGAGCTCGAGCTCGAGGGTCTCCGCAGCGGACGGCGCGAGCTCGAGCTCGCGCACGAGTGGCGCATGGCCAGGTGCCTCGACGTGCAGCCACCACGACCCGGGCTCGAGCGCGTGCCATGGGGTTGCGTCGACGGACTCGACGCGCAGCACGCGCGTTCCGAAACGCAGCGTGTCGGCGCGCGGCGTGGCGCTCACGGTGAAAGACCCGAGCGCAGTTCCGCTGCCGGCGTCGCGCACTGCGATCGTGAGCTTGGGACGGCGCGCGTCGGCTGCGCCGATCTCCAGCTCGACAGCCTGCTCGCCGGGCGCGATCGCAAACGTCTCCGTGGCCTCGGACCCGCGCTGCAACCACACGTCGATGGTCAGTGGCCCTGGTGGAACACGTGCGAACTCGAATCGCCCCTGAGCGTCGCTGCGCACGCTCTCGAGCGCAGGAGGCAACAGCGCCAACCGCAGGTCGGCCCGAGCAACGTCCAGCAGCGGTCGGCGAGCGATCAGGTTCGCCCCGCCCAGCGGACGACCTGCGCGATCGAGAACGACGCCACGCAGGCTCCGCGGCGCGCTCAAGACGAAGTCGCGCACTCCGTCGCTCTCGACCGCGACGCTCTGAAGCACCTCGCTCGCGAAACCAGAGGCCTCGATGGCCAGGTCCAAGCGCTCTCCGACATCCAAGCGCTCGCGCACGAACTCCCCGTGCGCGTCGCTGGTGGCTTCGCGCTCCACGGCGGCGCGCTTCATCCGCACTCGCGCACCCTCGATCGGCCCTCCGCGCTCGTCGACGATGCGCCAGCGCGGAGCAACGCCCTCGCGCATCACGACCTCGACCTCGGTGGTTCCAGCGGACACCGCCAGCGCCGCTCGCGCGAAGTCCGGATGCGACGCGGTCAACCGCAGCAGGCCGCCGAGCAGGCCCTCGATCTGGAATCGCCCGCGGCGATCGGTGGTCGCCGAGAGCATCTGTGCGCGCCCCCACTTCACGCCGCGAAAGGCCGTGGGGAATTCGACGCCGTCCGCGGCTCGCGCACCGACCTGCACCTGCGCTCCCTCCACGGGGGCGCCGCGAGCGTCGACGACCGTACCGCTCAGCGCGCGAGGCGTTTCGAGCACGAAGACCAAGCCTGCGAGCCGACCACGAGTGGCGCGCGCCCCGATCAGGTTCAGGCGAGCTCGACGCGCTCCGTCGCTCGCATCCGCGACGAAGTCGGAGTCGACATCGAGCAGTTCGAACGTGCCATCGGTGGCGCTGGCGGTCGACGCGACCTCGCTCGCCGCCACGTCACGACGGTTTCGACGCCAAGAGACGCGGGCCCCCGCCACGGGCCGTCCCGCCGTGTCGACCACGGTCCCGGCGAGCGAGCGCGTGCGCACCAGGCCGCCTGGTTCATCGATCACGGGCTCGGCACTGGCCGTGCGCGACTCGGGCTCCTGCACGCTTCGAGCGCGCGCGCCCTCGAGCGCGGCTTCGTGACTCGGCGCCGCGGCCTCCTCAGCGGGGGCTGCTTCAGTGCGACGCTGCCTCGCCCACACGATCAACGCGCCAGCGATGACCACCAGGGCCAGAGATGCCGCCGCGCGCCAGGCGGGTCGCCTTGTTCGCCAGCTCTCGCCCACGAGCAGCCACACCAAACCGCGCAATGTCGACTCGTCGCGCCCCTCGCGCGCCAACTTCTGGCGCAACTGCGCGAGTCCGCGCTTGAGACGCGTGCGCACGGTTTCGAGCGGCAGCGCGAGCTGCTGCGCGATCTCCGCCGGCGAGAGATCCTCGTAGTAGCGCAGGACGAGCACATCACGGTAGGCCGGGGCAAGCTCGGCGATCACGAGCTTGACGCGTGCGCGTGTCTCGTCGGCGAGCATCGCGGAGTCGAACGGGGCCTCGGCTTCCGGCCGGGCCACAGCCCGCTCGCGCCTGTCGCGCCGCAGACGCGATCTCCGCCGATCGACCACCAGGTTGCCGACCACGCCCACGAGCCAGGCGCGCATTGGACCGCGCACGGCGTCGCGCTTGCGCAGTGCGATCAGCCACGCATCCTGGGCGATGTCCTCCGCGGCATGCTCATCACGCGTCAGACGACGAGCCAGCTCGCGCACGAAGTTCGTCTGTGCCGCGAGCGCGTGGGTATCGTCGAGCTCCACGTCGTCCATCGCTCCCGAGCCTACGCGAGATCGGCGCTTGGGGAGTTCACAGTCCGCTCAGATCGGCGGGGCGGCGGGCGGTGGCGACAAGCACCGACGAGCACCGCGCGCCCCGGAAAAGGCCCGAGGGAAGCCCCTCCCGGAACTTCCCTCGAACGACTTGCTGGGAACAGGATCGAATCGGCAGCGGGTCAGCCTTGGAGCAGGCGCGAGAGCTCGTCGAGATCGCAGGTGCCGATCATCGAGCGGTCGATCTTCGGCAGGCTCTTGAACTTGGCGCGCTCTCCGGCGCTGAGCTCGTTTTCCGGGCCTCGGGCGGCCGGTCGCTGGGTGCGCGGCTCCGACTTCGGGGCGGCCGCGGCGCCCAGCATCGACGGGTTGACCGCAGCCGCGAGGTCCTGACTGAGCGACTCCGGCAGCGTCCCGCGCTTGTCGAGCGCGCTGCGGGCTCGCATGCAGACGTCGAGCGTGTCTTGAAGGTTCTTCTGGATGCGCGTGAGACGGTCGATGTCCGGCGCGGGCCCGGCGAGCGACTGCTTCACCTTGGCCGTCGCGACTTCGAGCACCGCGATCAAGCAGTTGAGCTTGCGCTTCAACCGTTCGCGATACTCGGCCGAGTCGAGGTTCGATTCCGAGAAGGAGTCTCCAGCGTCGCGTTCTTCGTGCATCGGTGTGGGTCGTGGTGGTGGGTTCACCAAGAGACTACCCCGCAGCGCGCGACGGAGCGGCGATTTCGAGAATCGCTGCGGAGCGAAGAGTTTTCTCGCTCAGCTGCCGGCGGAGCGCGAAGCGCCCCACGAAAGGGAGTAGCGGCGAACGTCGTCCACGAAACCCGTGTGTCGCGGAATCCACCCCAGACGGCGCGTGGCCTTGGAGCTGTCGACGTTCTGGTCGAGCGCGAGACACTCCGCCATCGGTCCGAGTTTCTTCACAGCCGTCGCCACCGGGATCGCGTGCGTTTCTCCGCTCTTGCCGAGCGCCTTGGCGGCGGCGGAGGCGCACTCACGCACCGAGGACCGACTGTGGTCGACGATGTTGAACACCTCGCCCGCCTCGCGCGATTCGACGGCGCGGATGTAGGCATCGGCGAGATCGTCGCGGTGCACCGTTGCCCAACGCTGGTGTCCCTCGCCGACGAACTGCGCGACGCCGTCCTGCTCCGCGCTCTGGAACCACATTGCGGTCAAGCTCCCGTGGCCGCCGTAGACGCATCCCGGACGCAGCACCAAAGTGCGCAGCACGCCCTGATTCGCGGCCAACACCGCGCGTTCGTTCTCGACGCGCGCCGTGACCATCGCCGGCGGATTGACGTCGTCGGACTCGTCGACACGGTGCTCGCCGGTCTCGCCGTAGACCCACACGCCACTGGTGTAGATGAACAGCCGCGGTCGCACCATGTGCTCCGCCTCTTCGAGCATCGTCACCACCGCCTGCCGGTCGAGCTCGAGATAGCGCTGCGAGTATTCCGCGGCGCAATGCACGAGCACCTCACAACGGCTGACCGCGGCCGCCAAGATGTGCGCGTCGTCGAGGTTGCCGATCAGCGGCTCGACTTCGAGCGACTCGAGCACGCGACTCCTGTCGGTCCCTCGCGTCAAGCCGAGCACGTCGTGCCCAGCACGAGCCAACGCGCCTGCGACCGCGGAGCCGATGAACCCAGTTGCACCCGTGACGAAGATCTTCATCACGCCACTTTGGCGCGCGAGCGCCACCGGTTGCAAGCGACAGCATCGGGAGCGCACGCCGCGCGGGCTGGAGACCTCGCGGCGAACTGGCCGTGGAGAGCCGCGGTCACCCCCGCGAAAAAAGCACGGTCTCGGCGGCCGGAGCTCTCAGAGCACCGCTTCCATCAAGTCCAGGAGCTCGTCGCTCGAGACCCGGCCGAGCGCCATCAAGCGCTCGCCCTGCAGCGTTCCGTCGACGTGATTCCAGGGCCCGACCGAGGGCGAAACGCGCATCGCGTCGTCCCCGGTGTACGACGGGTCGGGTCCGGCATGGACGAAGATCACGACCTCGACTCCGTCGGTCAGCGTGGACTTGGCCCAGTGCAACGTGCCGACGCCGCTGGGATCGACCGACGAGATGCGCGTGAGGTCGAGTAGGACGAAGCTCCCGCCGTCGGTGGTCGGCAACTTGGGCGCGAACCCCAAGAGCTGGGCGCCAGCCGAACCGGGCGGCAAGGGCTGCTCGGAGTTCGAGGCCACGTGCCAGGTCGGCGGCGGCTGGAAGGTCGGCGCGAAGTCGATCGATTCGAATTCGTTGACGCCGATCAACGTGCCATCGAGCTCGGTCTGTCGCGTGCGCAGCACCAACCCGGTGCCGCGGTCGACGGCGATCGTGTAGAGCGAGTTGGCGTTCTTGCGGCGCTGCACGAGCATTTCGTCGCAGTCGCGCCCAGCCACCTGCACGCTCGTTCCGAGGAGCGTGATCGTGTAGTTGCGCGCGAAGGCCCGTACGTCGCGGATCGCGAAGTCGCGGTAACGGAAGAGGAACCCCTCGCGTGCTTCCTGCAACAGTGTCCAGATGGCCTCTTCACTGACGCTGATCGCGGGCGCGACGTGCTCGACCGGCGCCAGCGAGAACTGGCCCAGCCCATCGCAAGCGACCGACTCGCGGTACTCGAGCTGCTCGCGCACCTTGTCGACGCGCCAATGCTGTTCGACGCGCCGCACGCCGGAATAGCGCGTCCGCAGCGTCGCCTCGTGCATGCGTCGCACGGCGGCACCCGAAGGCGTGCTCGAAAGGAAAATCGAGACGCTCGACTCGTCCTTTGGAGCAGCAGCATCCGACGACGGCGCGCACGCGACCGTGGCGAGCGCCAGGCCGAGGCATGCGAGCGAGTGTCGGATGGAGAGCTTCATCGATGCGGACTAGGACTTGCGCGGCGGCAGCATGCCGCTCGATGCGGTGTCGAGCAGGGCGCGGGAGAAGGGACTGAGGTCGGCCAGCGAATCCGAGTGTTCGACGCGGAACGGGCGACGTTTGATGGCACTCGGGAACAGAATCGGCGCGCACATGGCGAGCACCAAAGCCGCCGCGAAGGCCACCCACACACCCACGCGCAGCGCGGGACGAGCGGGTCGCGCGAGTTCCACCGCGATGCGCTCGGCGAGCTCGGCCGGCGCCTGGACACGCGGCAGGCTGCCCAGGAAGCGAGCGCTGCGTGCCTTGGCCGGATCCTGCAGCTCTTCCTGGATCAAGCGCACGAGCACCGACGGCGCCTCGACGCGGCCGCCGATCTCCGGCAGCGGATCCTGGGCGGCGGCCTCACGCGCTCGAGCCTCGACAGCGCGCTCGAGATCGGCCGGCATCTCGACGCGGCCGAGCCCTCGCAGCGCGCGCACCGCGCGGGCCTGACGCTCGCCGGCATGAAACGAAGCGACGACACGCCCCATCAAGTCCTCGGGCGCAACGACACGCGGCAGCGAGCGGATCAACTCCTCGCGCCCGGAGAGTCGCTTGAGCCACAGGGCGCACGCGACGCACGTCGCGGCGTGTCCTCCGGGCTCGCCCGACGACTTCACGGATCGGTCGAGCGCGGCGGAGCGGAATTGACGGCAGGCAAGGCTGGTCATGGCGCGCTCATCCGAGGTAGTAGCGGTCGAGCACCGGGGTCAACTCGCGGTCGAGCATGTCGTGGGCGCGCGCCAAGCGCGACTTCACCGTTCCGATCGAGATCTGCAGGGTCTCGGCGATCTGCTCGTAGGAGAGGTTTTCGATGTAGCGCAGCACGGTGATCGCCCGCAATTTCGGCGAGAGACGCTGAATCGCCCGCTGCACTTCGCGCTCGAGCTCGTGGCGCGACGCGGCATGGATCGGCATCTCGATGCGCTCGTCCGCGGGGTCGAAACGCGCGGGCACGCGCGAGCCCGTGTCACGGGTGTCCTGCAACGCGTCGAGGGAGGTCAGCTTGCGCGAGCTGTTGCGGCGCCGCAGATCGATCGCGGCGTTGACCGCGATGCGGTAGACCCAGCTCGAGAACTTGGACTCGAAGCGGAACTCGCGCAGCTTGCGGAACAGGATCCCGAAGGTCTCCTGCGCGGCGTCGAGCGCGTCGCTCGGGTTGCCGGAGATGCGGTAGCAGACGTTGTAGACGCGGTCCTTGTAGAGCTCGTACAGCTCCCGGAACGGTCCCTCCAAACCCGTCATGGGACTCGCCTGGCAGGCGAGGATCAGCTTGGAATCGGGGTCGGAGTGCATCGCGCCGTACGCTTCGCGACCTAGGACGCAGAGGGTCCGGGCTCTGTTCCGTCGCGAAATTCCCCACGGTCGGACCGGGGGGCGAGCGCGGAACGAACTTCCGCTACCCGCCGATCAAGGCCGCGGGATCGATGGTCTTGATCGTCGACCCGACCGTGGCGCTGCACCCCGGGCTGCAGTGGGCGTCCCACCCGGGCACACAGTCCGCTTGGACGACCTCTTGCGTCACCAGGGCTCCGACCACGCCGATGACGATCGTCGACTGCGCGCAGATCTGGCCGAGGACGTAGGCCGAGTTGGGGTTGCCGGTGCCGATCGGCCGGTACACCCCGCCGATGCCGAGCCCGACCGACGCCACGGGTTCGGGCTGCAACGAGCTGTAGCCCAGGATGATCTGTTGGAAGATCTCGCCGTCGACCACGCTCAGGTTCGCCGCGTCGGCCGCCAGGTAGCCATTGGTGTCGGCAATCGTGGCCGCCAGCGCCATTCCGCCGCGCGCGGTGACAGAGCGCACCGGCACGATCGGGTCGAGGATGAACACACGGCCGCCGGAATCACGTGTCGCAACGCTGCGGATCGGTCCCCCACCGCGCAGGACGCTCGAAGGGACCGGCGCGATCGCACCCGATTTGATCGTCACGAAGTTGAGCGCCTTGCCGTGGGGATTGCCGTCGGGCAAGTAGATCGCGGTCACCAGGTGCACCTTGTCGCGCTCGCGGTACGCGTCCATCGACAGCGCCGTTTCATCCGCGCCGGGGATCGATGTCGCCGCGTTCGGCGAGCTGCCGCGAGCGAGCTCCTCGGCGTCCGCGAAGCCGTCGAGATCGCTGTCGGCGCGGTCAGCGCGCGTGCCCAGCGCCAGCTCCAACCCATCGCTGAGGCCGTCTCCGTCGGAGTCGTCGGTCAAGCCGCCTTCGGCGTGCAGCTTCGGCGCCGCGCCATCGTCGGACCAGGTCCACCAGGCGCCCACCGCGCCCACCACGACCGTGGCGAGCACGCCGGCGCTCCGCGCCACTGCGCGCCGTCCACCCCCCGCCGAGTTGCCGTTCCGGCTCAATCGCATGTTCGAACTCGCTGTCAGTTTGCCGACGAACCTTCGAACTTCCCGAAACCCCACGTAGCGAGCCTTACCCCTCTCCTACTTGCAGGGTACTGGCAATCCCCAACCCCGCCAGTAGCAATCCGGCCCCCTGCCCCTCGCCGCCGTCAGCTCCGCCCCCTAGACTCCCTTCCGCGCGCGCCCGTAGCTCAGCTGGATAGAGCGTCTGCCTCCGGAGCAGAAGGTCGTGGGTTCGAATCCCGCCGGGCGTACCACCCGTCCTCTTCGACGGTGATCGATCGCCCAGCGCGTGCCATTCCGGGCCGGTGCCGCGCTCGCAGGTAGCGGGATTCCTCGACGAATCCGGGCAGTTTAGAACGGATGACCTTCTGCCGGCCGAGCAGACGCTCGCGAGGTAGATCGGCCGCATCGGCGAGGTCTTCCGCGGCGTTTCCGAGCAGGTCGATCCCTCCGAATCCGGGTCGTGTGCCACTAATGTGCCACTTGGTTCGCCCGGTATTTTCCGCAATTCTCCGCTCTCACCCGGTTTCGCGGAGTGGATGACGAGAGCGTGGGCGCGAGGACGTCGCCGCCATCGGCAGCAACCCGGCGATCGGTGCGTTCGATCGAGCTCGCGTTGCCCATGACAACTCGATGCCTCGCGATCCGATGCCGTCGCAGCCCGTCCCCCACCGGGGCGTTCTCCAGCCGCTGCCGGAGGCCGGAATCAGTGCGCAGATGCACCCCAGCGCGGAACGACCCCGATCGGGCTGGTAGTCTCCCCGCGACCAACTCGACAGCGACGACCGACCGCGACGATTCAGGGAGACGACGACCGCGTGGCACGCTCGAAGAAGAAGCCGAATGGCAACGGTGGCCCGCTCGGCATCGAGGCCAGCCTGTTTTTGGCGGCCGACAAGCTGCGCAAGAACATGGACGCGGGCGAGTACAAGCACGTCGCCCTCGGCCTGATCTTCCTCAAGTACATCTCGGACGCCTTCGAAGCGCGCCGGACAGCGCTGCTGGCCGCCAAGGCTCAGGGCGCTGACCCCGAAGATCGCGACGAGTACACCTCCGAGAACGTGTTCTGGGTGCCCAAGGCAGCGCGATGGAGCCACCTGCAGGCCAACGCCAAGCAGCCGACGATCGGCAAGCTGCTCGACGACGCGATGGTCGCGATCGAGAAGGAGAACCCAACCCTCAAGGGGGTGCTCCCCAAGGACTACGCGCGGCCGGCGCTCGACAAGACCAGCCTGGGCGGTCTGATCGACCTGTTCAGCGGCATCGGCCTGGGCGATCCCGAGAGCCGCTCGAACGACGTCCTCGGCCGCGTCTACGAGTACTTCCTCTCGCAGTTCGCTACTCAGGAAGGCAAGCAGAGCGGCCAGTTCTACACGCCGCGCTGCGTGGTTCAGGTGCTCGTCGAGATGCTCGCGCCCTACAAGGGCCGCGTCTTCGACCCCTGCTGCGGCTCGGGCGGGATGTTCGTGCAGTCGGAAAAGTTCGTCGAGGCGCACGGCGGCCGCCGCGGCGACATCAGCGTGTACGGGCAAGAGTCGAACCAGACGACGTGGCGGCTCGCGAAGATGAACCTCGCGCTGCGCGGGATCGACGCGAACATCCAGTGGAACAACGAGGGCTCGTTCCACAACGACGCGCACAAGGACCTCAAAGCGGACTACGTGCTCGCCAACCCGCCGTTCAACGACAGCGACTGGGGCGGCGAGCGCCTGCGCGAGGATGCGCGCTGGAAGTACGGAGCGCCGCCGGCGAGCAACGCGAACTTCGCCTGGGTGCAGCACTTCGTGCACCACCTCGCGCCGACGGGCACGGCGGGCTTCGTGCTCGCGAACGGCTCGATGTCCTCGAACCAGTCGGGCGAAGGCGAGATCCGCAATGCCATGGTCGAGGCCGACCTCGTCGACTGCATGGTCGCGCTGCCGGGGCAGCTCTTCTACTCGACGCAGATCCCGGTGTGCCTGTGGTTTCTGGCGCGCAACAAGAAGAACGGCCGCTTCCGCGATCGACGTGGCGAGGTGCTGTTCATTGACGCGCGCCAGCTCGGGACGATGGTCGACCGCGTGCATCGCGAATTCACCGAAGCCGACATCGCGAAGGTCGCGGGGACGTACCACGCCTGGCGCGGCGACAAGGACGCGGCGAAGTACGCCGATGTCGCGGGCTTCTGCAAGAGCGCGAAGCTCGACGAGGTGCGCTCGCACGCCCACGTGCTGACGCCGGGGCGCTATGTCGGCGCGGCGGCCGTCGAGGACGATGGCGAGCCGTTCGAGAAGAAGCTCGCGCGGCTGACGAAGACGCTGGAGGAGCAGTTCGCGAAGAGTGCAAAGCTGGAGACGGCGATCCGGGCGAACCTGCTCCGCCTCGGAGCGACAGGCTGACCCGCGGGTGCGCGGCGTCCTCCAGCATGAGCCTCATCCGCCTCGGCGACGTGTGCTGCAAGATCGGGAGCGGAGCGACGCCCCGAGGTGGCAGCGATGTCTACCGAGACCATGGCGTGGCGCTGATTCGAAGCCAGAACGTGCACAACGGCGGATTCAAGGAGGACGGCCTCGCGTTCATCGGACCTGAACACGCGCGAGAACTTGACGGTGTGACGGTACAGCCGGGCGATGTGCTTCTGAACATCACTGGTGACTCTGTCGCGCGAGTTTGCGAGGCGCCACGCTTCGTGCATGAGGCACGAGTCAACCAGCACGTCGCGATCATCCGACCTGATCCGAACCGCGTGGATGCCCGATTTCTTCGCTACGTGCTCGTCAGCCCGAGGATGCAGGCTCACATGCTGGCGCTCGCGTCCGCCGGTGCAACTCGCAACGCGCTAACGAAGGGGATGATCGAGGACTTCCGAGTCGATGCGCCACCCATCGCAGAGCAGCTCGCGATCGCCTCGATCCTCGGCGCGCTCGACGACAAGATCGAGCTAAACCGCCGCATGAACGAGACGCTCGAAGGCATCACGCGAGCGCTGTTCAAGTCGTGGTTCGTCGACTTCGACCCCGTCCGCGCCAAGGCCGCCGGCCGCCAGCCGGTCGGCATGGATGCCGAGACGGCGAGGCTGTTCCCGGAAAGAGTCGTTGAGTCCGAGATCGGCGAGGTTCCTTTCGGGTGGACGTCGTGCGGACTCGACGAGATCGCAACATTCCTCAACGGCCTCGCCCTGCAGAAGTTCCCGGCATCCGCTGGCGAGCTTTCGCTGCCAGTGATCAAGATCGCCGAACTGCGGTCCGGCGTCACTTCAAAGACCGACCGCGCGAACACCGCTGTGCCAGATCAGTTCGTAGTGCAAGACGGCGATGTCCTCTTCTCGTGGTCCGGCAGCCTTGAGATCGTGATCTGGTCCAACGGCCGAGGTGCCTTGAACCAGCACCTGTTCAAGGTGACATCCGCGACGCATCCGATCTGGTTCGTCCACTCGTGGATCGAACACCATCTCCCGGAGTTCCGCGCGATCGCTGCCGACAAGGCAACCACGATGGGGCACATCCAACGACGGCACTTGACCAAAGCGCAGGCCGTGGTTCCGTCGAAGGAAGTCCTCAAGCGCGCCGACGCGATCATCCAGCCGCACTGGCGACGCCGTGTCTTAAACAGCGTCCAGATGCGCACACTCGCCTCGCTGCGCGATGCACTCCTCCCGAAGCTCCTCTCCGGCGAGCTGCGCGTGCGCGACGCCGAACGCGCCGTAGAGGGCGTGCGGTAGTCCTCGGCTCGCCCGGCCGCCTGGACATCGCGCTGGACATCGCGCCAGGCGCCGTGGACGCATCCATCGGCCTGGAGCATACTTGCGGCGCCCACCGAGGTGGACATCGATGCGGACGTACGAGCGCTCCCACCCCTGGATCACCTTCCGCCTGGACCTGCGCCACTCTGGCCCGCGCCTGTGGATGGACCTGGGCGAGGCGGCGTCCAAGTGCGAGCACATAGCGGGTGTCCCGCTGCGCCCGGCGACGGCGCGCGAGCTGCACCGCCTGTTCCTCGCCAAGGGCGCGCTCGCGACCACGGCGATCGAAGGCAACACGCTGACCGAGGGAGAGGTGCTCGACCACCTCCAGAACAAGCTCGACCTGCCGCGCTCCAAGGAGTACCTCGCGCAGGAGATCGACAACATCGTCGCGGCCTGTCGCGCGATCGGCGAACGCTGCCTGCAGGGCGACGACACGCTCACTCCCAAGACCGTGGCCGAGTTCAACCGCCAAGTGCTCGACAAGCTGCCGCTGAAGGAGGGCGTGATCCCGGGGCGCTTGCGCCACGACTCGGTCGTCGTCGGCAACGTGTACCGCGGCGCGCCGCCCGTCGACTGCGAGCACTTACTCGAACGCCTGTGCACGTGGCTGAACGGCCCCGACTTCCGCGCACCGAAGGGGATGGAGCTCGCGTACGCCGTGCTCGAAGCCGTCGTCGCGCACGTCTACCTGGCGTGGATCCACCCCTTCGACGACGGCAACGGTCGCACGGCGCGGCTGATGGAGTTCCACATCCTGCTCGCAGCGGGCGTGCCGACGCCGGCGGCGCACCTCCTGAGCAATCACTACAACCAGACGCGAGCGGAGTACTACCGCCTGCTCGACCAGGCGAGCAAGTCCGGCGACGACCTGGTGCCGTTCGTCGAGTACGCCGTGCGTGGTTTCGTCGACGGGTTGCGCGAGCAGCTCGCGCTGATCCGCGGGCAGCAGTTCGACGTCGTGTGGCGCAACTACGTCCACGAGAAGTTCCACGATCGGAACAGCCCGCACGAAGTGCGTCAGCGGCACCTGGTGCTCGACCTGAGCCTTTCGCCGGGGTCCGTGCCGATCGCGCGGATCACCGAGGTTTCTCCGCGCATCGCGCGCGCGTACGCCGGGAAGTCCACGAAGACCCTGCAGCGTGACCTCGCGGCGCTGGAGGCGCTCGAATTGATCGAGCGCACGGCCAACGAGGTGCGAGCCCGGCGCGAAGTCGTGAGCGCGTTCTTGCCATGGCGCAGGAGCGGAGCGGCGAAGTGAGCTTCAGCGAGTCTGTCGTGGAGGAGGCGGCGCTCGCGTGGTTGCGGGAGTTGGGTTTCTCGTCGCTCCACGGACCAGAGATCGCGCCGGGCGAGCCTGCAGCGGAGCGCGAGAACTTCATCGATCCATCTCTCCCCTCGCGCCTCCGCAACGCGCTCGCACGCCTCAACCCCACCGTTCCGCCCGAAGCGCTCGACGAGGCCTACCGTCGGATAACGCGCATCGACACGCCGCAGCTCCTCGACGCCAACCACGCGTTCCACAGCTTTCTCGTTGAGGGCGTACCAGTCGAGTACCTGCGCCGCGACGGAACCACAGCCCACGACCCCGTCCGCCTGATCGACTTTGACGAGGTCACCGCGAACGACTTCGTGGCCGTCAACCAGTTCGCGGTGATCGACGGCCGCATCAACCGCCGGCCCGACGTCGTGCTGTTCGTCAACGGCCTGCCGCTGGGCGTGATCGAGCTCAAGAACGCCGCCGACGAGAACGCCACGATCTGGACCGCGTTCCAGCAGCTCCAGACCTACAAGCAGCAGATCCCTGCGCTGTTCACCTTCAACGAGGCGCTGGTCGTCTCCGACGGCCTCGAAGCGCGCATCGGCACGCTCAGCGCCGACCGCGAGCGCTTCATGCCATGGCGCACGGTCGACGGCACCGACCTGGCCTCGTCGAAGCTCACCGAGCTCGAAGTCCTTCTGCGCGGCGCATTCGAACCTCGGCGCTTCCTCGACCTGATCCGCCACTTCGTGGTGTTCGAGGACGACGGGCACGGCGGGTCAACGAAGAAGATGGCGGGCTACCACCAGTTCCATGCGGTGCAGCGAGCTGTGCGGAAGACGGTTGAGGCCTCGCGGCCCAAGGGCGACAAGCGCGCCGGAGTGGTCTGGCACACGCAGGGGTCGGGCAAGAGCCTGACGATGGCCTTCTACGCCGGCCGGGTGATCGTGGAGCCCGCGATGGCGAATCCGACGCTGGTCGTGCTCACCGACCGCAACGACCTCGACGACCAGCTCTTCGGCACCTTCTCACGCTGCCACGAGCTGTTGCGCCAGGTGCCGGTGCAGGCGAAGGACCGTGCCGACCTGCGGGCCAAGCTCGCCGTCGCCTCGGGCGGGGTCGTGTTCACGACAATCCAGAAGTTCTTCCCGGACGAGCGCGGCGACAAGCATCCGTTGCTCAGCGACCGCCGCAACATCGTCGTGATCGCCGACGAAGCCCACCGCAGCCAGTACGACTTCATCGACGGCTTTGCGCGCCACATGCGCGACGCGCTGCCGAATGCCTCGTTCATCGGGTTCACCGGTACTCCGATCGCGTCGACCGACAAGAACACGCGCGCCGTCTTCGGTGAGTACATCGACGTCTACGACATCCAGCGCGCGGTGGAGGACGGCGCTACGGTGCCGATCTATTACGAGAGCCGGCTCGCCAAGCTCGAACTGGAGGCTTCAGCCAAGCCCACGATCGACCCCGACTTCGAAGAGGTGACCGAGGGCGAGGAGGCCGAGCGCAGAGAGAAGCTCAAGACCAAGTGGGCCGCGCTGGAGGCAATCGTCGGCGATCCCAAGCGCGTTGCGGTGATCGCGAAAGACCTGGTTGAGCACTTCGAGCGACGGGCTGAGGCCATGCTCGTTCAGACGCGGGACGAAGGCAAAGCGCTCGTCGTGTGCATGAGCCGGCGCATCTGCGTCGAGCTCTACGCTGCCATCCGCAAGCTGCGGCCCACGTGGCACGACGACGCCGACGAGCGAGGGGTGATGAAGGTGGTGATGACCGGCAGCGCGTCCGATCGGGCCGACTTCCAGCCGCACATCCGCAACAAGAAGGCGCGCGAAGACCTCGCGAACCGCTTCAAGGACCCGAGCGACCCGTTGAGGCTCGTGATCGTGCGCGACATGTGGCTGACGGGGTTCGACGTCCCGTGCCTGCACACGATGTACGTCGACAAGCCGATGAAGGGCCACGGCCTGATGCAGGCGATCGCGCGCGTCAACCGAGTCTTCCGCGACAAGCCGGGCGGGTTGGTGGTCGACTACCTCGGGCTTGCCGAGTCGCTCAAGCTCGCGCTCAAGGACTACACCGAAGGCGGCGGCCACGGTGGGACGGCGATCGATCAAGAAGAGGCCGTCGCGGTGATGCTGGAGAAGCACGAGGTGTGCCTCGCGCTGTTCCATGGCTTCGACTGGAAGCTCTGGCACTCGGGGAAACCGACGGAGCGGCTCACGGTGCTGCCGGCCGCACAAGAGCACATCTTGGCGCAGAAGGACGGAGCCGCGCGGCTCTCTACGGCGGTGCGCGATCTCTCGAAGGCGTTCGCGCTCGCGGTGCCGCATCCCGAAGCGCTCGCGATCCGCGACGACGTGGCGTTCTTCCAGGCGGTGAACGCCGCCATCTCGAAGCGGCAGGTCACGGGCGGCCGCTCGGACGAAGACCTCGACCACGCGATCCGGCAAATCGTCTCGAAGGCGATCTCGACCGACCAGGTCGTGGACATCTTCCAGGCCGCGGGGCTGCAGAGGCCGAACATCTCGATCCTCTCGGACGAGTTCCTCGCCGAGGTGCGCGGCCTCCCCTACAAGAACTTGGCGGTCGAGCTGTTGCGCAAGCTGCTCTCGGGCGAGATCCAGCAGCGCGGCCGGAGGCACCTCGTCCAGGCGCGCTCGTTCGCCGAGATGCTGGAGAAGACGATCCGCGCCTACCAGAACCGGGCCATCGAGACCGCGGCGGTGATCGACGAGCTGATCCGGTTGGCGAAGGAACTGCGCGAGGCCGACCGGCGCGGCGAGGAGCTACACCTGACGCGCGACGAGTCAGCCTTTTACGAAGCGCTGGAGGTGAACGACAGCGCGGTGAAGGTGATGGGCGACGAAGCGCTGTGCACGATTGCGCGCGAGCTCGTCGCCACGGTGCGCTCGAACGTGACGATCGACTGGACCGTCAAGGAAAGCGTGCGCGCCAAACTGCGCGTGCTCGTCAAGCGCATCCTGCGAAAGCACGGCTATCCGCCCGACAAGCAGGAGAAGGCGACAGCGACGGTGCTGGAGCAGGCGGAGTTGCTGTGCGAAGGCTGGGCATGATCGATGACTGATCAGGTCGACTACTTCCTACTCGCGTGCGCATCGCAGGCGTCACTTCAGAATGCTCGGGAGTTTCTCGAACAAGCGGAGCTGATGGCGACACGCGGCTGGCACGGACGCGCGATGGCGATGGCGATACTCGGGCAGGAAGAAGTCGGCAAGGCCTTCTGGCAATCGCAGATTGCATTCGGGTTTCTGCCGGCCGACGGGCAGCTCCTGCAGGCAATCCGCCGAAAGCACTGGTCGAAGCAGTTGATTGCAATCGCTCTGGAGTCCCTGACTGGAGTTGTCGAGCGCCTGAGTAGCCATCCCGACGCCGCGCGTATCGAAGCGGACCTGAAACGTGACCTGAAGGCCGCACCCGGCGCGGCTGAGGAATCACATCGTCTCGCTATCGTTGTCGGACAGATGAGACACCTGAAGCCGCTGCTCGAACCGTTCTGTCGCGAAATGGCCACTGCCTGGTCAGCGCTGGACGCGCAGCTAGAACTGATTCGTGACGGCACAGCGGACGCGGAGAAGCAACGCGGGCTCTACGTCGACATTGACGAGTCAACCACCAAAGTCAGGACACCCAGTGACGTCACGCCGGACGAAACGGCTCGGGAAATCCGCCGCCTTCAAGAGATTCTAGCTAGTTCAGGAGACACGGTTCCTGCGGCCGAATCTCAGGAGCAACTCGCGCACGTGCGACAGGCAATTGCACCGATGATGGAGCGTTGGCGCGCGAACCGCTCAAGGCGACGAGCGCCGCCACTGCAGTGACTCGGCCCATCTCCGCATTGCCGGTGAAGTTCAAGGTAGTGGTCGCCGCTTGAGTGCCCACGCGGAGGATTGTTGCTGCTGAGATTCGTCGACGGACGCGGCGCGCGCGCGAGCACCGTCGGTGACAACTCCCGCCGTATCTCGACCTTGCGAGTGGACTGCGCCTTGCGCGCGAATGCGGCGATCCGGACGCGAGCGCCGCGGTCAGCCGCTGGATCTCCGCCTGCACGGTTTCCGCCATGCCCCGAGTACGCGCCCGGATCCTCCCCACGTCAATACGAGCGAGTCGGAGTCCGAAGCCGTTCCCAGTTCGGGTACGCACCAGTCCGCGGTCAACCGAAGAGCTCTTTCTCCACGTGCCGCAGGCAGTCGTTCAGGTAGTAGCCGTCTGGCTCGTGCTTCGCCGCGCGCACGCGGATCGAGAAGTTCGGGACTTCCGGGGACTGCGCGTCGAACAGGATCAATCCGATCCCGAGCATGCGGGCCAGCACGTCGAGCCGCGCGACGTCCGGTTCGGGTGAGTCCACCGGCACGACCAGGTAGCTCTTGTGGCTGAACAGCCGGTAGGCGACCGCCTGGCCGAACGCCACGATGAGTTGCGATCCCGCAGTCTTGATCTCCGCGGACACGATCTCGGTAGGGAACTCGATCAGCGCGCCGCGGCGTTGCTCCCGGATGCCGATCACGTCGGGGGTCCCCCACTTTGATCCGAACGTGCTGCCGCCGAGCGCGATCGCCTTGGTGCACTCCTCAAGATCGTGCATGAGCCAGTCCGCGAACGGCCCGTAGAAGGCCGTTTCCGGGACCTTCGGCTTCGGCGGACTCAACTCCGAGTCGCCTGCGTGATTCAGCGCGTCGGCGTGCTTGCAGTGCACGTAGAGACCGTGCGATGGCTTCTGGATCTCTGCTGGCAAGTCGTTCGTGAACGCAACCAACGCGCTGGGCAGGCTTGTCGGCTTGATGTCCGGCAGTGCGACTGCGAGTGCGCGATGGAGTTCGGAGTATCGAAGACCCGCAGGCTCGTCCCCCAGGAGTTTCGTCGCCGCCTGACGTACCCGCGCGTGGATCGTCGTCGCTTGCTTGTCCTTGGCCCTCACTCGCAACTCCCGGCGTGGCGCCGCGTCACCCGCCGACTTCCGATCGAGCCGCCCATCACGGTCGAGTCAGGCCGAGGGTACGTAACGCCCTCGAATGGTATGTAACGCCCGTCGAAGGCGCATCCGCCTTCTGACACGGTCGCGGGGTAGCCATGCCCCGCACCCAGCCGTCGATCCGGGAGCAGTTCGGGATGCGGGTTCGCGAGCTACGTCTCGCGGCCGACCTGACGCAGGACGAGCTGGCCTACCGTGCGGACCTCGACCGCAGCTACGTGGGCCAGGTCGAACGCGGCGAGATCAACATCTCGATCGACAACATCGGCAAGCTGGCGAAGGGACTGCGCGTGCGGCCGGCGGCGCTGTTCGAGACGGCGGACAGCCGAAGTTAGTCAGCAACGGCTGACGACGCCTGAGTGATCGGATCGAGCGAACGTGTCCGCCACGGTCCAACCATACTTGAGCTCGACTTTCCGCATCATTGGACGCGGATCCGCCACGCCATTGCGACGAGCTCGAACTCTGAGGTCAGACGAGGTCCAAGTGATCCGCGAGCGCGGCCGGATCTCGCTGCACCGTTGACCACGTCTCGCGAAGCGATCACGCTACTTGTTGTTGGCCTTCGCCTGCACGACCTGCGTCGCAGCGCTTGCAATCGGTTTCGCGGAGTCCGCGAGCGCCGTCACGGGCGATACGTCAGTCCGCTGCTTGGAATACACCAGCCCGGGTGGGGTTGTGATGACGTTCAGTGTCGCAGTGCAGAACCTGCCGAGCGGGCTATCGGGCGCGACGTCCTTCTCGATCTCGGCAAGCTGGCGCCGGTAGCCCTCGAATGATCGCGAAGCGGTCTCCTTGAACGCGTAGTCCTCCTCGATGTGCTTCGACAGTGCGGCCTGACGCGAGGCGTAGATCGCCAACCAGATCAGAGGCAAGGCGAATGGGATCCGATGCAGTAGTGACACGCCCAATCGGGCCAACTCCAGTTCTGCCTCGGCTCGCCCAGCCACACCCAGCTCCCACGCCGCCAAGCCGAGCAACCCAAGGACGCTCGCGACGAATGCGCCCTGCCAGACGCGTTGGGGCCACTTGAAGTGCTGGCGGCGCATGCCGAACGCGGACGCCAAGCCTGCGCTTGTCGCGCCAGGCAACAGCCCCTCAATGGTCTGGAGGTGTGCCGCTGCTTTCGTGTCGAATTCAGCGAGTCGAGACTCGTAGGCCTTGATCCGCGCATCGACTTCGGCTGCAGTTTCGGCCAAATGCCTGGTCGCCTCGATATGAGACTCAGCGTTGGCCTTCAGGTTGGTGATCTCCGTCAAGCTGCTTGCACCGGATGACTTCGTCGCGCTCAACTCGGCGAGCAAGTCGCGCATCGCATCCGAAATCTGCTGAGCCCGATCGGACTCTGCCTGCGCCTCGCTCGCCGACTTCGTCGACTTGGCGTGCAGCTCGTCGATGCTCTCGCGCACGCTCTGTGCGTGCCCGCGACCATCCTCGATGTGAGCCGAGTGCTGTGCTGCAGACTCTGCTGTCTCCTTGATCTTCGCCAGGAGCGCCTCCGACTCAGTGGCTACTTCAGCCGCGACCGCCTCGTCGCTCTTCAACTGCTTGAGCGCGGCCTGCCCGTCGTTCGCGTGAGCGATGGCCTGCAGATTGAGTTTCTCCGCGGTTTCGAGCATCGCACTCACTCGATTGACCGAGGTGCTCATCGACTGCGCATCGACCTGGACAGCTTGACCGGCTGCCCGGACCGCGCTCAACGCCGTCTCCGCCTCAAGGCGAACCTTGTCGACGTAGAGTCGGCCGTCTTCGATGTGCTTGCTTCTTTCGGCGGCACTGCGCGCGAGTTGGTCGACCTCCTGGAGCACGGCGGTCACACGCGTACTCAAGTTCTGGACAAGGCGATCTGCCAGTGCGTCCTGTTCAGCCATGGGATGGGAACTGGGAAGCTCGGGAGTCGCGGGCGATTCTGTGGTCATGAGTGGGACCGGAAGCGGTAGGTGGATTTCCTCTCCTGCGCGTCACTCGGCAGAGATCGTGCCGGGACTTGCAATCGGGCCTCAGCGGCGACCAATGCGTCGGAGTCGCTTCGTGTTGGGGGTGCACGTGCCAGTTCGGCGGCGCAATCCGGCTTGGCCGCCAAAGTGACAGCCCAGCCCGAGGTCGTCGTGCAGCCAGCGAGCCGGCGGACCAGGGTTCGCGCTCCCGCGCCACGCAAACCCCATCCGCTCGTGACATGCGAACACGTCGTGTCCGTCGCCGACGGCATCGTTCGGGCCGTCTTCGAGCGCGTCCGCTGGCGGCCGGCACGCCGACGATCGCCCAAGGACCGGGGCCGATGGGAGTTCATGGTCGGTGTGGCCACGTCCCGTTCAGGCTGGATCGGCCGGGACTGCCGCCCTGTACGTCGCCAAGGGGTCGCAGAACCCGATCGGCTACGTCGGCTGCTGAATCTGGCGATCACGCTTCGGTCTCGCCGTCGCATTCCGCTCGCCTCACTTGACCTCGAAGTGCGCGCGCACGACAGCGTGCAGATACCCGTAGTCGCCGCTCGTCGCCTCCGCGCGGAAGGCCGCGATGCGTTTGGCGCTCCATCCCGCACCGCGAGCGGCTCGGAAGCACAAGCCGAGAATGTTGATCGCGTTTCCGTTCGCGCCGACGAGCCTGACTGTCGGGCGGTCCGCGTGCGAGTGGTCGAGTTCATTCTTCATCGGCTCGTGTTTCCTTCGTGATCGCGCTCCGCTCGCGCAGCGTCGGCCTCGATCGCTTTCGCCAAGCGCTCGACGCTCTCGTTGAGCCGCGCCAACTGCTCTATGAGCTTCGGCAGCGTGACCTCGTGGAACACGCGGCCCATGCGCGTCTCGTGGAACTCGCTCATGCGCGCTCCTCCAGTTCCTCGCGCACGAGCCTCGGCCTGCCTGGCATCGTGACGGACGGCGCGGACTCGATCGCTTCGCGGACATCGTCGAGTTCGAGGCGCAGATAATGTTTGGCTGTCAACGTCGGCGATGAGTGCCCGAGCAGCTTCTGCGCGATCGCGATGCCGACGCCGCGCCGGGCCAGGGTCGACGCGCAGGTTCCTCTGAGCGCATGAATGTCGAGTTTGCGCCCGATTTGGTCGACGCGCGCGATCCCGGCAGCTTCGAGCAGCCGATCGAACACGCGCATGCAGTTGACCGTGTCCTCGCGCAGCGGTTTACCTTCGGGACTCAAGAACACATGGTCCCTGCCTTTCGCGTCGCGCCCTAGCACGCGACCGTGCAGTTCTCGTAGCTCGACCAGCTCGGCGGCGAAAGCTCGACTGATGGGCACGCAGCGCGCCCTGTGGCTTTTTGTGTTTTCGGCGCGCAGCGTGGCGGTTCGCGAGTGTAAGTCCACGTCCGCCCAAGCAAGCGTTCGAGCCTCGCCGTATCGCGCGCCGAAGCTGACCAAGAACTCGAACAGCAATGTCTGCGGAACGCGCGGCGCTTGGGATGAACGGCGGAACGTAACTCCACGTGACCTCCATTCAATTCTCGACTTCATCCGCCGGTCAGCGAGCGCGATGTCGTTGCGTTCGTCGTCGACGCGAGCGGCGGCGAGAAACGAACGGGTCTCGTCCTCGGTCATTGCTCGTCGTCGGCAGACCTGATTCGCTTCGCCATCGGGCAGGCGCTTGATGCCGCGCAGGGGCGACTCGGCGATCAGTTGCGACTGAACCGCCCAATTCAGCATTGCGCGGAGTGCGGCCACGTCACAGTTCGCCGTCCTGTTCGACGCGCCGGCATTCACGCGTTCGGCGCGCAGCTTGAGCACGTCGATCACGCGTAAATCGCGAACGCGCTGGGCAGAGAGCGCTGCTAGCGTGTGCTCCAGGCGCAGCTTGACATTGACGTACTGCGAGTTGCCGACGCGCGTCCGAAGGTCAGAGAGATATGCCGAGCTCAAGTCGACGAGCAACATCGACTGACCTTCGACCGCGCCGAGCCCGCCAGCTTCCAAATCACGCTTTGCAATTATCTGGCTTCGCATCCGCTCCGCGGCGCGGCGGTCAGTCGAAAGCGCCTGGCGATGTCGATGTCCGCGAGCGTCGCGCCAAGCAAGCACCCATCTCGGCGGTCCGTCGCCACGACGTTGCAGCTTGAGCGAGCCCGGTCCAAGCGCGCGCCCTAGTTGGCTCACGACGTCCTCCTGGTCATCAGCCATTTCTCGATATCGCACCGACGCCAACGCAGCCGTCGGCCGACCATGATCGACGGCGGCGCGTCGCCCAGATGACGGGCCTCGCGAAGCGTCCTTTCGTCGATCAAGAGCAACGTTGCGACCTCCGCCTGGCTGAGAAGGCGAAGCGGATCTCGATCGGCGGTCGCGGCTGCGGTCTGGTTCACGGCCGCGTGACCGTTGCTCGACTCGCGCACGACCTCAACCCCTGATCCGAGGTCTTGACGGAGATCTTCGCGCAGGCCGTCGATGCCGGCGACGATGCGTTCGAGCAGCGCGATCACGCGCGGATCGGCCGCGTTCTGCAGGTTAGTCGGCTTCACGACGCGAGCCTCCCCTGCTTGCGCAACTCGGCGACGACTTGGCGCTCGATCTCGACACGGGCTTCGTCGGTCAGCGGCCGCACGACGCTGCGACGCTCGCCTCGGCCGTCGATGCGGCTCGGGAACGCGAGGTACTCGCGCCCCTCGCGCGTGCGGCGGACTTGGACGTCTGCGATCACCAGCGCGCCGTTGAGCTCGATCGAGACCCAGCCGAGAAGGCCGGCATGTTGGTCGAGGATGGGCGCTTCGCGGAACTGCACGCGCGAGACGGAGAGCTTGGCGCTGGGACTCACGCGGCACCTCCTCCGAGGCCGTCGTTGCAGCGCCCGCAGACGGTCCATTTCCTGCCGACGATCCATTTGAATCCGGATCCCCGGCAGTCATCGCATCCGATGGAACGCGTTCCGAAGGTCGGGCCATCTGGCCGCGCCGACACGTGCAGCCAACGGATCTCGTCGAGCGAGAAGTCCGGCGCATGGCACCCGGCACAGACCCAATTGCTCAGGTGGAGCAACGTCCAGAAGCTCGTCCCGCCGCACGCGCAGCACTTCGTCGTACTGGCATCGCTCGCGCTCGCCAGGTCGCCAAGATCCGCTTCGCCCGCGAGCGCGACGGGGTCCTGGATCGCGGTCATGAGCTCGAACCTCAAGGACGCGATGCGCGACTGCAACTCAGGCGTGAGCGCCGACGGGGGCGTGATCCGGAGTCGCCCGCTCGCAAGGCGAACACGAGCTCCCCGTGCCCGCAGCTCAAGGAGGAGGGTGGTGGCTGCCTCAGCTTTCATGCGTCCACCCACTCCCCGGTTTCGGTGGAACCCTCCGGGTCGGCGCTCTCGGCCACCGACGCGACCACGCACTTCACGCAGACCCACTGCCGCTTCGCCTCCAGCCAGACGAAGGACGCGGTGCCGCACGTCGGGCAGGGCTTCCTCTTGGAGCCGGTCCCCGCTTTCTGCTTTGGTTGTGGGGAGCGCGGCAGTTCCGCGTTCGGCCGCGCACTAGCGCGATTCGGCACATTCGCGTCTGACACTTGCCCCGCCGCAGGCGCGCCCGTTGGGCAAGTGTCAGTGTCAGTGCTGTCAGAGCGTTCTCGCAGCGATTTCGATTCCGGGGAAGCTGGGGCGAGAGTGGGGGCAGCCTCCTTGGTGTCGAGGGTTACCTCAGCCGCTTCTCGATCCGACACGGTTCCTAGGTCGTCAGTGGCGTCACGATGGATGTCATCATCCTCGCTCGTTCGCGCGCGCCCATCCGCAGCGGTAAGCGAGAAAGAACCCTCTGACACCTCTGACACTGACACTTGGCCCTGCTGGACCCCGCCAGGGGGGCAAGTGTCAGACGAGGTCTTGTCGATGAGCTGGCATATCTCCGATTGGTGTCCGCCATCGGAACCTACCGGCTCGCGCACCCACCGCGCGTCGCCGGACAGCACGAGCTGGTTGAGTTGCTTGCGAGTTTCGGCCGCCGTCTTGATCGACCGTGCCCGCTGCCAGTCGCGAACGGTGGTCGACCCTCCGCATGCTCGAATGCGCTCCAGCGTGCTGCGCGTCGCCCCTTCTTCATCGGACTCCTTCAGCGCCGCGTACACCCGGCGCGCCTCGTTCGCGCACCAGCGGGTGATCGAGATCGCGGCATCCATCGTCTCCGTGTCGACGACGGCGGACTCGACTCGCTCGCCACAAGCATCTCGGAGGCAGTGCAGCACGAGCGCGATACGAGCTGCGTACGCCTCTAGCTTCGACCATGCCGCCGCGAGGCTGTCGTCGAGTTGAATCTGCTCCTCGGCGTGCTGGTTGTAGAACGCGATCCAGAGCTCTTTCGCGTCCGGCGCTAGGCCGAGCATTTTCGGTACCGGCAGACCGTCGTCGTCGATCGACAGCTCCAGTTTCAGAAGGCGTTCGACAATCCCTTGAAGGTCGTCGCGCACGGCGTCGGGAAAGCCCTGGTCGGACCAGGTGCGCTTCCGCAGCGGCGGCATCGTCACCAAGAGCCTCGCGGCGAGCCCGTTCTCGAAGTAGTCGGGCGTCAACAATCGCCGGAGCGTGCCCGGCTGCACGCCCCCGAGTACGCACACCGCGGGCCGGGGAACGTAGATGAACCGGTCACCCGTCTTTCGGTCGATCGTGACCTCGCGACATCCGTGGATCGACAGCCAGCGCGGGACATCCGAGCCCGGACCCTTTCGGTACCTGTCGAAGCTCCGCAACCACGACGCCAGCTCGTCGGCGTGCATCAGCAACCCGCGCGGTTGAGCCTGCAACACCGGGAGCAGGCCTTCGATCGTCACGTCGTCGCACGTGTAGCGACGTCGAACGGGTTCCTCGGGCGGCGTTGGAGGATCTCCGGAGGAGTTCTTCTTCGTCCACATCGCGAGCTCGCGCTCGTGCTGCTTCTGGGCGCGTTCGAACTCCCGGAACTCGTCCTGGTATTCCCGAAATGCTCGGGCCTGGAACTTGGACAACGGCGCGACGGTGACATCCATCGCGGGTGATTTCTGTTGGCCGCTCATCGCGACGATCGCAGTCCAGATCAGCGCCGGCTCGCTCCAGCCTTCTTTCAGCAGGATGCGGGTTGAGTTCCCGATCGCGCTGGCGGCCACCGTGAGAAGCGACATGGCGAGGAACGACGGGTCGCAGCCGATTGACTGCGCCGCGACCTGGATGATCCTGCGCGCCCGCTTGGGAAGCGCGGCGAGCGGGAACGGAACGAACTTCAGTCCGCTGACCGGCGGCTCCGCCTTCTCGTCGCTCTCGGGAACGGCCTCGCGTTCACGACGGGCGTTCACGATGAGCGTCTCGATCTCCGCGTGGACCAGAGTGTTGCTCAGCCCCGCACTTCCTCGTGCCGCGATGAAGTCGACGATGTCCCCGCCATCCGGGAGGTCCGGAAGGCGAACGATCAGGACGTCGTTCGATCTGGAGGCGCCCCGCAAGATCCGCGAGACCTCGTCCCCGTACTTCTCGCCGGCTGCGTCGTGGTCGGGCAAGATCACGACGGGGCGTCCGGCCAGCGGTGACCAGTCGGTCTTGTGAGCCGAGCCAGCGCCATGTGCAGAGGTCGTCGCAGCGAAGCCGACGCTTCGAAGAGCCTCGACGCACTTCTCGCCCTCGACGACGATGACCAAGTCCGCCGCGTCGAGCTCGGCCAGCCGGTAGAGCGGGAGCTGTTGCTTGGGATCGCCGATGACCCAGCCACCCGAGGTTGGATGCAGCGGTCGGTAGGTCTTTCTGCCGTCGGCGCTGTCGATCCTCACCACGCGGAACACCTCTTCGCCGGCGAGGTTGGTGTAGGGCCAACGACCGGAGATCCGGGCCTCGTCGCCCAGAGTCCTGCGGACCGACGTGAGGATCGCCGTCTCCGCGTCGCTCGGGGTACCGAACGTGCGCGGCGGTTTGCTTACGTTTCCCTGCGCAGTGCCAGCGCGCTTGCCTAGAGGTTTGTCGCTCGGGTCCAGCCCGATCTGCGCCCAGACCACATCGGTGCTGCAGCCCGCGTGGCATTTCAGGCATACGCGGCCGCTGCTGTCGAGCCAGACACTCAGGCTGGGGTTCTTGTCGTCGTGGGCGGGACAGCGAGCGGAGTACCCTCCCGGCGTCGGACGCACCGCGTCGAGTCGTTCGAGAATTTGATCGAGATCCGGGCAGTGGAGCTTGGCGCCCATGGTGGTTACTCGCCTCGCTCCGCGTTCTTGCCCGCGATCGCGGCGAGTAGCTCGTGCCAATTGATGCGGATGAACCGCTTCCCTACTCGGTAGGACGGAACCCGACCCTCACGCACCCACGTGCGCAGTGTCGTGAGGCAGACGCCAAGCCGCCGGGATGCCTCGCTCAGCGGCAACAGTTCGTGTTGTTCGTTCTGCATGGTCGATCGAGCAGCGACGTGCTCGATGACCATCGTCAGTTACACGAGGGCCTTATCATCGGACGTGGCGGTACCGGCGGAGCACCGCCAGGCTGGCGGTTGACCGCCACGTTCGTCAGGGCGAACGCGGACGCCACTGCTGGGCTACCCACTCGACAACCCTCGTGCGGCGAAAGCTGCTCCATCCACGCGAGTCGTGAATGGCGTGGTCTCCCCACGCCAGCGCCGCCTCAGCTATCGTCCGACGGGGAATCCCGGCGCGCTTCAAGTCGCGCGGCGTGACCCACGCTGAGATCGAGCCGGTCAGTAGGAGGTACGCGTCGAGCACGACGCGCTGCTGAACTGGGTCGGGGAACCGGTTCGCGATCACCGACACGTTCGGATCGGGCGACTGAACGACTGCCGGCGCCTCCGCTCGAACCGACTCCGTCCTCGGGCACTCGCCTGTCGTCTTGCCGTCATGCTCAGCCCGAAGCGTCGCGCGCAGAGCCTCGGCCAAGCGACCAGTCAACGTCTCGACCAGGCGGTTCGTGGACAGTCGTGCCTGCCTGCCGAGACGCAGCAACGCATCCGAGAGCGCCCGCTCGACGTCCCTGCGCTTCGCGCCTTTGGTGATCGCGGCCCAGAGCGCAAACGCGAATCCATCGTCAGGCAAGATGGTTGGCATCGCGGACCCGCACGCCTTGAAGAACGCCGACCACGAGCGCATGGCCTTGAACCAGTCCGAGGTCCAATGGCGTGCGGCCGCAGCGGCACCGCCCGGCAGTTCGGCACTTTCGAGCCGATGGAGCGACGCGAGGGCGTCCCTGTGGGCCTTCATCTTCGAGGTCGCTCCGCGCTGTTCGCGAAAGGCACTCGCTCGCGCTGCAACCACCTGATCGACTACTCGGTGAACATCTGCCAGCAAGCTGTCAGCCTGAACCATCGCATGCCTCCATCGTGAACCGGATCGCCTGCCAGCCAACTTGAGGTCCGGCAGGTTCTCCGCGCTATCCCGTCCGCCGACGGAATGCACGCAGGAACATCGAGTTCTTCCTCAAACGACCGAGCCTTGCTGAAGGTGGGCGATGCAGCGCGGTTCACCCTGAACATGGATCGACCACGGTCGATGGAGGCAACTTGGAATGGGCGCTCCCCGGTCAGCTCCGCGGCCGCGGTTCGATGGACGCGACCGCTTCACGCCACCGCCGGTCATCCACGGTGAGGTAGACCGCAGTCGATGCGATCGAGCGGTGGAGCATCGCGGTCTTGACCAGGAACAGATCCCCTGTCCTGCGCAGGAGCCGGGTCGCGAACGTGTGCCTCAAGCTGTGCGGGCTGGCGTCGCGAACCCCGGCGGCGTCGAGCCGTTGGGTGATGCGCCGCTGCGCACAGCGCTTGAGCAGCCGCTCGCCGCGCGGGCCTCGAAACACCGGACCGTTCGCCGGCAGCGTCGCGAGCAACCGCCCGAGCGCCGTGGCGGCGTTGTCCGACAGGAAGACGCGCTCGACCCGGTCGCCTTTGACCTGCAGAAGCCGGAGCTCGCCGCGTTCGAGATCCACGTCATCAACGTCGAGCGCGAGCGCCGAGCCGATGCGGATGCCGGACCCGAGCAGGAGCCGGATGAGCGCCCGGTCGCGTAGCGCCGTCGGCCCGGTCGCCGCATCGACAACCTGAAGCAGCCGCTCGACCTCGGCGTCGCCCAAGGCCTTCGGCGCCGGTGGCGAGCAGATCGCGCGCCTCACCAACCTGGCGGCGTTCGTGGGCGCGTAGCCCGCGTCGTGGAGGTAGGCGAAGAAGACGCGCATGCTCGTCCGCGTCGCGTTGACCGTGACCGTCGCCTTGAGCGCCCCGCTCGCGCACGTGCGCACGTCTGGCGAGTTCAGGAACGCCGCGATTGTCTCGTGCGTGATCGATCCGACCTCGCAGGGGCGCTTCTCGCGCTCAAGCCAGCGGGCCAGCAATCCGATCGCCCGCCGGTACTGCCCGAGGGTGTGTTCACTCCGCCCGTCCGCGCGCATCTGCGCGACGAACCGCTCCAGCGCCACTTGCAGCTTCATCGTCGCCTCCGGAACGAAAGGCAGACGGACGCGCCCGGCCCATCGAGCGCGCCCGTCCGGTCTCAAGCATCACGCCGCGGTCGTGGGCTCCGGGATCGCGTCCGACGTCGCGTTCGAGATCGCGCTCGCCTCGGTCTCGATCGAGGCCTGCGCCTCGTCTGCCGCCGCTTCGGCTTCGCCCTGCGAGACCTCCAACGTGACCGCCTGCTTGCGGCCGCGCCGCTTCTTCGCCGGCGCCGCGTCGTTGACGATCTTGTCCCCGACCACGAGGGTGACGTCGGACGCGCCCTCGCCCGGCATCGCGTCGCGCTTGGGGTCGACGATCGCCTCGGCGATGAGTCCGGACTGGTGAGCCCAGGTGAGCGCGAGCCGGAGCACGCGGCGGGTCTTGTCGACCGAGAGCTGCGACTTCGCGCGCCCGTTCTTCAACTTGACCACGCGCTTCGACGCGTTGAACGCCGCGATCGATTCCGGCGTCAGCGTGCTCACGAGCGTCTCCGCTCCCAACTCGCTCTGCGCGAGCTTGAGCTCCATCAAGTACGAGAAGCAGGTCCCCGCGGACTTGCCCTCGGCCTCCATCTTCTCCGCGTAGCGGCGGGTCAGATCCGCGAGCGTCAGGTTCGGGTCGATCGTGTGCGTTGCGGCCTTCGAGTTCTTTCGTGCCATGGTCTTCGGTCCTCTGTGGTTGTTGCGCGCCGCGCCTTTCGCGGCGACGGACACACTGAGGCTCAACTCGCCGAACACATCCAGGCCGTTTTGGACCTTCCGGCGAACTCTCGGGACGTGCCCTAATCGCACGTCAAGGTCCGCCTCACCTGTGTCGCCCGCGCCTCGTCAGCAACAATGCATCCACACGAATCTGCCTCAGCGCCACAGTCGTTGCCGCAGCGCCTCTATGTGAGGATCTCGCCGCCTGACCGTTGAGATTCGATACTGCGGCCGCTCGGCGCGAACCTGCCACGCCGCCAAACCCAACGCCATCACGATGTCGTCGTGCTGACCCGAGGGTGCGCCGCTGCGCACGGTCCCCGCGTCCGTCACGCTGTACTGGAAGTCCTCAAGTTCCTCGATGCCCTCGGGCCAAAGCTCGGCACGCGGCAGTACGAGCCTGCGCTGCTCGCACATCACGACCAGGTTCTCGACCAGGGCCGACTTCGATCGCGAGGTGAACGCGTACGGCGTCACGCGGCAGCCCGCTCGACAGAGCTCTTCGTAGATCGGATCGCCGACGCCGGTCACGTCGCACAGAATCTGCGCGCGTTGGTAGCGGCTGGTGGCGCCAACGATGCGCGCTGTCTGCAGCCCCCAATCGAGCCGATGGAACCGATCATAGAACACCACCTCGCGCCGCGAGTTGATGATGATCAGAACGGTGTAGTCCTGCACCTTTGCGAGATCCAAGCCCGCGACGTAGCGTTCGCCCGCGACCGGCTCCTGAAACTCACCCACCGCGATGTCGCGAATGCCGTGGAAGACCGCGCCGGCGCCCTCGATGAACTCCGCCCCGAGCTCTTGGCGAAACGCGGCGTCCGGCAGTCGTCTGCGTTCGGCTTCGATGTCGGCCATGGGGAGCATTGGGTTGCTCCAGCTCGGCATGTTCCAACTCGCGTAGTCCGGGTCGGGGTCGGGCGGTTGGCCGCGCCGGTAGAGGTCGTAGAAGTAGCCCTTGCTGCGCGGAGTGCTGATCAACAGCGCCGAGCCGCGCTTGTCCATGAGCCGCTGCGACAAGAAGCTGTTCCAGATTCGCGGCCGCAGACGCGAGGCCTCGTCGACCACCAAGAAGTCGAGCCCCTCGCCCAGAAGGCTGTCGGGATTGTCAGCGGACTTCGCGCGAATCTCTGACACACCGCCGGCGAGGTTGCGCAGCAGGATTCGACGCTCGGCCTCCTTCTTGGCGATCAGGCGGTGCGGCAGACGTTCGAGCACCTTCAACTCGATCTGACGGTAGATTCTGTCCGCCAAGTCGTACGTCGGCGCGACCACCCAGATCATCGCGCACTCGCGGGGCTCGAACGCGGAGGCCAGCGTCTCCATCGCGGCGCACACGCTCTTGCCCCAGCGCGAGCCGCAAGCGACGACTCGGTAGCGCTTCTTCGAGGCGTGGACCGCTCGCTGGCCCGGGTGGGGTTTGTAGCCGATGTCGCGGAAGAACGCCGCCCGGTTAATGCGCGGGATCGGATCCTTGTTCGCGTCGATCATCTTGCTCCTCGCTTTCGTCCTGCTGGTCCTCGTCGCTGTCACCCTCGTTGCCGTCGCCCTCGTCACCGCCAGCATCACCGTCTTCATCGCCACGCGCCGGCTCCAACCAACGCGCATGCTCGCGCCGAACAACCTCTTCGAACGACGTCTCGGTGCGCTCCGTCGCCTGGCCGCGAATCAGTCGCTCCAACTGGATGCCCGCGGTGATGGCCTTGAGCGACACCGCCGCGACCTCCGGCGCGCCGCGGTTCAAGCCCTCCAAGCCCTTGCTCTGCAGGTAGCGCGCCTCCTTGAGGTGGCGCTGATTCATCTCGTCCAGTGACTCGACCGCCTGCTGGTTGGCATGTTGGCGCGAGGTGCGTTCGGCCTCCGCGATGCGCGACTGCCAGTCGTCCTTCTTGGCGAAGTCGACGACCGCGCGCTTGCTGACGCCGTACTTCTTCGCGACCTCGGTGTAGCTGCGCGTGGGGCCGAGCGAGAAGTAGAACGAGAACGCGTCTTCGGGGATTCGGCGGTTCACGGCACGTGCCTCTCGACGGCCAGAGCCTCGATGGACTTGCTCGTGCCGGCGAGCACGGCTTTCTTGCCAGAGGCCTGCTCCCAACGCCGCAGCGCAGCGTCGACGAACGGGGGCGAGATCTCCATGGCGCGGCAGCGGCGGCGGAGGGACTCCGCAGCGACGATTTGCGTGCCCGAGCCGCTGAACGGTTCGAGAACGACTTCGCCCTCGCGCGTGTGGAACCGGATCGGCCTCGCGAAGATCTCCAAGGCCTTCTGGGTTGGGTGGATTCCGTCCTGTTGTCCGACCTGGTCGATCTGCCACACCGTGCGTTCGCTTGGCGGCGGTCGCCGATCGGGCTCGGGCATGAAGCCCTCAGGCCAGCCGACGAAGCAGGGCTCGTGCTGCCACATGTAGAGCGATCGCGTCAGCACCGGCCTCGACTTCACCCAGATAATCGTCTGGTGCACGAGCAGGCCGTTTCGCTTCCAGGCTTCTTCGACGAGCACCTGACGTCGAGTGGCATGCCACTGGTACACAGGCACGCGTTCGATGCAGTGCGGCAGCGCGGCCTTCAGCCAGGCCGAAAAGAACTCCAGCCCTGTGGTCGGATCGACGTAGTCGTCCCAGTGCTTGTCCTTGACGTCGGCCTTGTTCGCCCAGCTCTGCGGATGATTGCCGCCTTGGTAGCCGACGAGGTAGGGAGGGTCGGTCGCCAGCAGCGTCGCCTTCTCGCCGTTCATCAGCCGCGCCACGTCGTCCGTCGAGGTCGAGTCGCCGCACATCAGGCGGTGATCGCCGAGTTCCCAGACATCGCCGAGTTGGGTGACCGGCTTGACCGGCGGTTCGAGCGGGCCGGGGTCGTCCACCGTGCTCGGAACTTCGATGCCGGCGTCTCGCAAGAGCTCGTCGACTTCGTTTGCGTTGAAGCCGATGCCGTCGAGCGCGTTCTCGGTGCGCAGCGCGGCGAGAATCTGCGGCAAGTTGACGTCGTCCCATTCGGCCAGCTCAGCAGTTCTGTTCAGCGCAATCGCCAGTGCTGCGGCCTCGGTCGCGGTCAGGTCCAGCTCGACCACGTCGGCGTATTCCCAGCCCATCGCCTTCATGGCGGCCAGCCGGCCGTTGCCTCCGACGACGCGGCCCGTGGACTTGAGGATGATCAGCGGCTCGACCTGACCGAAGCGCGCGAGGCTCTCTTGGATCGCGTCCAAGTTGCGGCGCGGGTGGTGCCGCGCATTGCTCGGGTCCATGTGCAGCTCGCACAGCGGAGCGCGGCGGATCGCGAGCTGGCGGCCGACGGCGGCGGACAGCGACGCGACGACGTTTTCTTGGGCGATCGTGGACATTCCAAACCCCTCCCGGCGATGCCGGGGAAAGAGCGAACTCGGGGGTTTGGAGATAGGGGGCAGCGTGCCCGAATGGAGGTAGACCCGAGTCATTGAAAGGTAGTGTTCGCCGAGGTCGATCTCAAGCAGTTCGCGCACGGCGACTCAGTAGCGTTCGACGCTGCGGTTCGAGCGCGATGGACGATCCGAGAGCACAGAAGCGATGTTTGGGTCTGCTGAGCTCGGAAGGTCCGAAGTCCAAACTTCACCTCGGATGTCGGACTTCACCACCGTTCGAAGGGGCGATCTGCACCCAAGTCGAGAAACGGCATGGAGTAGCATCGGGGCCCACGCCGAGAGCCCGCTGGGAAGAACGCGGAAATCGGTGAAGCTGCGGTGCAGTTTGGATGCAGTTTGGAGGCTGGTTCGCCGACCGTCGGCGCGCAGCTTGCGCCGCGGTGGACCGGGAGTTCGCGGGCGCGATCCATTCGCGAGGTCAGGCGCCGGAGCGAACGGGGTGCGGTGCAGCCTGGGTGCGCCTCGCGGCGAGCGGGTCGGCGCGGACGCTGGGCGATTCACGCTCCGGCGGTGCAGTCCCGTGCTCGTGTCCGCAGCGACCCAGCGTCACGGCTGGGTGGCGAAGTCCGGGGCCCAGGCATTCGCCGGCGTCGATCACCTCGACGCGCCGCGGAGCTGGGGCTGGCGGTGAGGTCTCGGGGCACGGGCCCGCGGGCACTGACGAACAGTCGGCGATCCGGTGCGGGCGGTGCAGCCTGGGTCCGTCGGGCGCGACGCTCAGCGCGCTCCCCGCGCGGCCTGGATCGGTGCAGTCTCGGGCTGCACCTGGACGTCACATGATTGTCGAGCTTCCCACTCGTCCTCTCGCTGGACTACGCCAAATGGGAAGGGATTGCGTTACACGCGACACACGCTTCGCCGCGCGCGCTACGCCGCGCTCAGCGCGAGGCGATCCTCAGCACGCTCGAAGCGCACGGCTTGGTCGAACGAACACGAGGAGGTGGCCGCTTGTCCCGACCCTCAAAGCGGAAGGAAATGGCCTGACACTACACGCGACAGACGCCGCACGCGTCCGCAATCTCACCGTCGCGATGGTCAGGCCGGACATGTACAGCGGGCGGGGCACGCTCCATTGATCAGTCGAACACAATCTTTCTGAATCCGACACCGCGCATCGGCACTTCCCGCGTAACAGATTTCCCGGCTCCACCTAGGAGTCGAACGTGAATTGCGTCTAGCATCGTGTCTTCCACAACAAGCGAAAACCTCCCATCGTCCTCGGCTTGGGCGCTGGAGATTTCAACCTCCCCCAAGAGAGCCTGGACACGGACGCCACCCGGATCTTCGAAACCCAACCCAGCAGTGCTCCCTTCGAGTACTTGAGAAGGGTGAGCCAAACGAACAGACGCATGCAGAACATTCGAACCACCAGCAGGCCACGTATCGACGATTGCGATCCCAGAAAGCGATTCCTGGAACGTGCGATCAGCTATCGTCACACCAATCTTGCTTTCAGAGCCCCAAGACCGCACGTCGAGATCGATCCACACTCGCCCCAATTCATCACTGGATACTATCCCTGACCGCACAAGTTTCCAGACAGGATCACATTGCCCGACTTGGTGCGAAAGCGGTGCAGTTTGGAACAACTTCACAAATACACTCTTGTAGACGAGCGACTTCCCGAAGGAGTCGCACACCTCCACCACGAAGCTCGGACCGGACACCATTCCCACCCACGCTTCGTCGGTGCCGCGCGCCGGCGACTTGCGCTGACAAAGTAATACCGCCTTGGGATCTGAAACACAGTTCCTTCGAATCAATGCTGACACTTTTTCTAGATGCGCGTCGAGGAGCAGCGACTTGCTGCACCCACGAAGTCGAGTTGAACTGCTTACCGCCGACATTCGGCCATCGAGGCTCTCGGCATACATAGCAAGGGCGTCATCCGCGCCGACTACTATCAAATCCACATCACCACTCAGGTCTGTCCCGTCCGCATTCGCGAATCTTACTTCGGCTTCGACTAATTCACCCACTGACATCTTGAGCTCTTGCCATCGAGACATGTCAGCCGGCACCTTCACTTCGACGCGTTCGCCTAGCGCACTCAACAGCCGAACGACCAGTCGAATAGCAGAATCTGCTGGGTCCACATTTCGACTGCTAGCGTACCGCGCGACAACTGCTCCTGCATGTTCATAAACGGCGCGCCCTTCGATGCTTGTCCGCCGCGTAGAAATCAGTGTCTCACTCCCGTCGGCCGCGATAGCAATCAGGGCAACCGGAACGCCACTCACTCCGCGCAGTTGTTGGTCACCTACCACAACCGAAAGTGGCGCGTCTGCGTAGAGCTCCACTGCCACCGAAACCGGGACTTGACCATCGCAGCCAAAGTACTGCCCACCAATTTGGCCTGGAGCCGCCACGCGCGCTAGGTAGTTACCACGCGGCAATCGGAGTTCGCAGCCGCGAACCCCAACTTGACGGAACACCGTCCTGTGTTGTGTGCTGGGAGCGCCTAGCCAACCATCGTCGATAGCTGGAAAGGTCCATGTCGATGCGTCCATCGTCGCCAGGTTAGGTGTTGGCCAACAGTACACGTCATCCTCGATCTCGACGATCGTAAGCACTAGTTTGTCCGATTCACCGTTGAGCCTCGAAACGACGGAGACTGTCACGGATGATCCGTTGTCCGCGTTGAGCAACATCAGAATCACCACAACAATGAGGGCGGCCACTCCGACCGTCATTGCGATTCGAACTCTTCGCATTGTCAGCGCGTTCCTTACTTTGAGCAGTCGGTGTGGCAGTACGGATTCGGACAGCATTCCCAATGCCCGACCGCTAGGATGTGCGGAAAAGTGTCGTGAGGGTTCTTCCACCACGTGGGGAGCGATTCTCCGGGTGCCATCTTGTGATAGTATGGACCAAAGGTATCGTTCAAAGTCGCGGTCTGGAAGTAAGGCGCAAGTGTCGGTGGCATCGATGCCAGTGGATAGTAGGAGGGGTAAAGCGATACGCCACCCCATCCGAATCCACGCCCGGTTATGCCAGCGTTCTCAGTGAGATCGGGTGAGCTAAGCGGCATGTTCTGTAGCACTGGAGTCAATTCAATAACATGTTCACTATTGGAAATACACGTCCCCGACCCCGATTCCGGACATCGACAATCGTGGATGTACGCGAAGATCTCAGTCACAATGAACCCAACTACGCTCACCGGGGGCGCCCCATGTGTGCCGGATGGCACTTTCTTGGCAGGACCAGTTGTTGGCGGCTGATATTGATACTGGCATCGAATCTCGCATTTGTCTGCGAGCACGGCTCCGGTTCCGCTCTCCGAGGGATTACATGTGGTCTTTTTGACGCTCGTTCTCGGCCTGGATAGAGTCACTAGACCTGTTGGGTCGGCGGCGGTAAGCGGTTCAGAACCTACGTATTCCAACTGGTTCCTAAGTTGGAGCATTGCATCAAGTGGATCACGCGACGTCCAGCGGCCAAGCGTCGTGCCAAAAATCCTAGATCTGACTAGATAGTCGCGGGCTCGCTCCCAGTCAACTTCGTACCCCGCGTACCCCTTGCGATTATCGACGTTCGTCAGCACCCCGCGCCCGAGCGATGTCCCGGAGTAATTGCTTTGCAGCGACTGATCCGCCGTCTCGACAGCGCCGTTGAGATCGAGGTCGCCGCGCACGTCGTAGGACCCGCCGATCCACCCCGCGAGCGTCGTCGCGTCCGCCGAGTCGCAGTCCCCGTCGGAGTCGCAGTCTCCTGCCGGCATCCCGAACGGCGCCCCGTAAGCCGAGTACTTCGCCCACTCCCACAGCTCGCCCGCCGACGACACGATCGCGACGACGTCCGCCCGCCAGTTCTGACAGTAGTACACGCGTTCGTCGAAGCCGCCGTCGGACGCCGAAGTCCACGCCGTGCTCGCGTCCTTGTCCCTCAACACGCACGCGTCGATGTACGAGCTACCGCCGTATCCATCATCTCCGGCGCAGTGGTAGACGAACTGCTCCTTGGCATCCGTGTCCGCCCCGCGGTAGGTCGCGACCGGCCGCCAGCGCTCGTCATAGAACGTGTGGTACTTCTTGTCGTCGCTCGTGACTGTCCCCGAGCGGTTCGTGTCCTGGTGCCGCGTGATCAAAAAACCGAGCCCGTTGTACCAGTACTCGCTGATCAGGCTCGCGTCCCCGCGATTGCGGACCTTGCGCAACCGATAGAAGGCGTCCCACTCATAGGTGTAGAGCTCGCCGTCGTCGGTCATGTTCCCGGCCGCGTCGTACGTGAAGTTGTATTCCGCCGGCGACGTGCTGTTCGTGTCCCGGCTCGTGAGCTCGTTCACCGCGTTGTGCGCGCGCGTGTCGTTCAGTTCGCCAGCATCGGCGTAGTCGGCGTCGCCGTTCAGGTCCACCTTGTCGGTGTTCCAGTTGCCGGTCTGGTTCAACGCCCACTCTTGCTTGCGCTTCCGGCTCGTGATCGAGCCGCTGGCCAGCGTCCCCTCGTCCGCCGCGATCAGCCGGTTCAGGTTGTCGTTGGAGTACTTGACGTCGTGCCCCGAGTGCACCGAGTCGTCTTGCGCCGTGATGTTCGAGTTCTCGTCGTACGAGAGCGTGACGTTGTAGAAGTCGCGGTCGGTCGACAGGTCCTTCGTCCACTTGCTGACCGCCACGCGGTTGAACGCGTCCAGGTCGGGATAGCTCCCCGAGCTCGACCCCGCGAGCTTCCACATCACGTCCGGCTCTTCGTAGTAGGTCCGCACGACTTGGCCCGTGCCATTGTAGTCGTAGGTCACGAGCGCGGTGTTCGAGCTGTTCTGGATCTGCATGACGCGGCTGGCATCGGCGTCCAAGAGCCCGCCCGTCGAGCTGTAGGCGAAGTTGTAGACGTCCCCGTTGGGCAGGGTCTGGCTCGTGCGCCGCAGCGTGTTCCGGCCCGTCGTCGCCTTGGCGTAGGCGTAGGCCACTTCCTTGTACCCACTCGCCCCCACCGTCGAGTCCCGGTCCTGCTGGAAGTTCGTCAGGTTGCCCCAGCCGTCGTAGACGTTCTTCACCTCGTCGACCACGTTCCCCGCGCTGGCCGCGTCGTACTGCGTCACGAGCTGCGTGCGCCCGAGCGAGTCGTAGGTCGTCGCGATTCTCCGGACGGCTCCATCGAACCCGCTGGCAAGCGTGGTCACCGCCCGCGCGCTCTGCCGGCCGGCGTCGTCGTACGTCGTCTCGATCACGTTCCCGGCCTGGTCTTGCTTCCACACCTCTTGGCCTTGCGCGTTGTACGCGAAGGTCACGACGTCGCTTGATCCGCCCGAGTCGGGGTAGGTCACGATGTGCAGCAGGTCGCCGGTCGCGACCTTCGAGTCTCCTGCCGACGTACCCTTCGTCGTCCCGAACGCGTAGGTCGTCACCTGGTCCGTCTCGCCGCTGGGCAGGTCCGCCGTGATCGAGACCTGCAGTCCGTCGGTGTAGGCGTAGCTGACCACTTGGTCTTGGTCGTTGTCCGAACCACCACCCGGAGTCCCATCGACGTAGTTCGCGATCACCTTCGTGCGCCGCCCGGCCGCGTTGTACTCGTAGCGCGTGACGAGCCCCTTGGGGTCAGTCACCTGCTTGAGCGTGCCGTCGGTGTTGTAGTCGTTCGTCGTGCGCAGCGCGGTCGTCGAGCGGCTTGGGACGCTCATCCCGTCACGATCGAACGTCGAGCCGCTGTACGTTCCGAACTGCACGGTGTCCGCCACGCGATCGAAAGCGTCGTACCAGGTCGCGTTGATCTGGATGCGCCCTTTGATGTCCGCCGCGGTGTACGCCAGCGGATCCGGAGTGCCGCCGTCCGCGTTTGTGTCCAGCACGCCGGTGGTCTGGCTCCCGCCGATGTCGTCGTGGTGCCGCGCGATTGTCGCCTCCATCACCACCTTGCCGTACGAATCGAAGGTCGTCTGGTGCTCTTCGAGCACGACGTCGCCCGTGACATCGTCAGCGTCCGCGTAGGCGCTGTCGTTGTCGTTCGCGAGGACAAAACGGTGCGTCGTCCGCCCGAGGCGGTCGAAACGGGTCTTCGAAAGCTGCTCGCCGTCCTGCTTGATCACGCGTCCTTCGGAGTCGCGCCACGACTTCGACTCAAGACTGTCGTCGTCTGAGCCGTCCGCAGCGTCGATCTTGTGGCGCACCGTCTTCCACGCTTGCCCGCGTTCGTCGAACGCAGTCTCCGAGAGCGCGATGCGATTCGTCGCGGTCGTCGGCGCACTGGTCTCGCTGAGCCCGCTCGACGAGCTGTACTGCGCCGTCGCCGTGACGCGGCCCAAGTTGTCGTAGGCGTTGACGGTGTGCGGTGACGTCGGATTGATCACCGCGATCACGCGGCCCCGCACGTCGAGCTTGAATTGCGTCTCGCTCTTGTCCGTCCCCGTGGAGTCGTCGAAGACCGTGCGCTTGGTGAGGTGGCCGTTGCCGCCGCTCGAACCCGAGTCGTACTCGAAGGCCTCGGTCTTCACCATGTTGTCCGTGCCCGATTCGCCTCCAGAGAACGACGAGTCGTTCGTCCCCTTCCAAGACGCCGAGCGCAGACCGCGCGCGTCGTAGACCGTGCGCTGAATCGTGCCCGCTGCGTTCTTCAGGCGCCACTTGCGGCCCAGCGAGTCGTAGCCGTACTTCGTCGGGTCGTAGTGCGTCCCATCCGTCCCGGGGAGAGAACTCGGAATTGAGAAGTAGGTGCGCTCTTCGGAGACCTGCGTCCCGCTCGAATCGAGCACGCTCGTGCTCAACTTCGCCACCGTTCCCACGTCCACGGCCGTGATCGCGTCGGCGTCCGTCTCGTCGATGAAGGCCGTCAACGCCGATGTGGACTCGTTGTTCGTGAGCGCGATCACGCCCGACACCTCGGCTCGGCCGGCTTGGTTCGTCACCGAGTAGCTGACCGGCCCGTAGCGAGTCCCACTGCCCGAGGCGTACTTGGGGAACGAGAGCACGACCAGCCGTCGATCGGCGAGGCGCGTGTAGTAGTTCTGCGTCACGCGCCCGTCGGGCAGCGTCGTCGTCGTTCGCCGGCCCTGAGCGTCGTAGGCGTGCTCGGTCACGAGGTGCGCCGGAGTCCCCGAGCCCGCGTGCGAGAAACCGTCCGGTTCGCTCAAGCTGCCCGTGTTGGCGTCGTCGATCTCCTTGGTCAGTTGGCCGTTCGTGTACTCGCGGTACGTGACCACGCCGTCGTCCGTCTTCGCGTAATCGACGTGCCCGGCGAGAGTCAGGTGCGTCTTGTCCGTGTCCGCGCTTCCGCTGCCCAGGCTCGTTGTCGAGATCGCGAGATGCTCGACATCTTGTTGGACGACCGTGATCGCGCTGGACACGGTGCTGCTCGTCGCCGAGTCGTAGCGCTCTTCGCTCGCCTCCAGAACCGTCGCCGCCGTCGCGTAGCGCTTGTCCGCCGCAACCAACGGCCGCGTCACCGCGCTCGACCCACCCGAGATCGTCTGCGTGGGCATCGCGTAGCTCAGCGTGCGGTCGTAGTACGCGCTGCTCGAACTCCCCGCGGTCTTGAAGTGCTCAGCGCCAACGAAGCCGATGAGATCGCTTCCGGTCGACACGCGACCGAAGGTCCGCACCAGCCCCGCGCTCGTGCTGCTTTGGATCGTGCCCGTCGAGTGGGAGTAGGTTCCGGTGTTGAGGTTGTTGGGCTGGCCGACTGCCGTGACGCAACCGTTCGAGTCGCGCGTCACGTTCACGACCCACCGACCCGTCGGGCTCCCCGACGGATCGCTGTCGGTGATCACGTGGTGCAACGGCTGACCGACCTCGTCGAAGTATTGGGTCATCCACGAGCCGTCCGGCCGCTCCACACTGGTGCGCCTCGCCCAGGCCGTGTCGTAGTTCGCCGTGTCGGTGTAGCCCGAGGTCTCGTAGCGGAACTCGAACTCGCCGCTGCCCGCGCCCGAGCAGCCGCACTGCCCGTTGAACCATCCCTTGTTCACGCGGTGGCTAGAGTCGTACTGAAAGTAGGCCGCCGCGTAGGGCTTGAGGTTGTCCGTGGTCTCCGTCAAAAAATCGTCATCGAAGGTCGAGTCCGTCCAGTCGTACTTGCGAGTCCCCTCGGCTCCGACCACGAGCTTCAGTGCATGCGGGTGGCCGGGGTTGGTGGTCGTGTCGAACGTGCCCTCCCAGTAGCGGTAGTACGTGGTGCGGATGTCGCTGATGCCAGAGTCCGTCAGCGGCAACGTCACCTTCGCGGTCTTGAGGTCGCCCGGGTCCCCAAAGCTCTCGTCGCCGTAGTAGGTGTAGTCGACCTTGCCGACTTCCGTGACGCCCGTCGGGCTGGAGAACCATGTCCCGCCCGTCTTCGTCTCCACCTTCACCTGGCTGATGTGCGGGGTGGAGTCGGAGTTCCAAGAGTAGGTGTAGCGACGGTCCGAGCTGTCGAAGGCGTAGACCAAGTGCCCGCCGCTGAATCCGTTCGTCACGGCAGTTGATGCTGTCGTCGCGTCCCCGACGTAGGCCTTGTCGCTGTTGGGGTTGATCGAACGCCACAAGAGCCCGTCGGCTCCGGCGACGCCCGTGTTGAACCCGAAGAACTCGAAGGTCCATCCGCGCTGATCGAGCAGGCGGTAGATCGTGGGCGAGCCCGACACTTCGAGAAACAGGCCCGCGGCGCCGTTCTTGCCCTTGAACTCGCTCGACGAGCTACCCTTGCGCTGGTACTCGACGTAGCGATCGGCTCCGAGCACGAGGTAGAGCACGTCCTTGCTGTTGTCCGCGTCGTCGTAGAGAACGATTTCCGGCATCGACGAGGCGTGCCAATTCCGTCCGGCCGGACCGTCTGAATCGTATTGCGCCCCGCTATGGGTCTGGCGCGCGCCAAAGCTGCGACCGATTCGCCACGGTACGTCGGCAGGGAACGCGAGGTCGACGTCGTTCGTCGTCCACGTTCCGGTGTCGAGCTGCACGCCGTTCACGGAAGTCTCGCCGCGCCACGCGCTCTCGAAGGGGTTGCCGGCGATCGCGATCCCGTGCGTCGAACCGGCTCGCCCCGAACCGTCGAGGCCGACCGCGCGCTGCTCGGGGCGCGGCTTCGAATCCTGCACGCCGGTCTTGCCCGCGAGGTAGGTCGTCAGGCTCGCCGAGTAGGCTTCGAGAATTTGCTCGGCCGCGACCGCGGCGGAAATCCCGCAGAAAACCAGGGCGAAACGAGCCGAGCGGGACGAGCAGATGCGGGCGAGCGAGAGCGAGCAACGCATGGGAGTCTCCAAGGAAACCTGGCGAAGCCGAGGCGAGAGAGCGAGCGCCGTGCGGCGTCTCCTGGGAGGGGGGGGCTACCAGTCGAGTTTCGCGCGGACGGCGCGGGAGAATAGCGCTGCAGGCGCGATGCGAATCGTGCGAGGCCGTCTCGAAAACCTGCGATCGACGTAGCGATTCGCGACCCGAGCCCTCCGCGGAAATTCTTGAAACTCTTTCCGCCGGGGCGACACAACGCGCGCGCGGCTCGCCAGAAATACGCCCCGCACGAAGGGCTCCCGACCGCCGCCCAACCTCGATTCGTCGGATTTTCGATGTTCGACTTACGCGCGCCGAGAATCTCCGTTTTGGCCGAGTTCGTCCCCCACGCCGCAGCCTTGCACGATCAAGCGTGGTAGAAGGTCGGCGCTCGCGGCGCACGGTTCGCCATGAGGTGACTCGCGCTTCGAGCTGTGCTCGTTCGATCGAAACTGCTCGTTTTATCCGGAGAATCCCGCATGTTCTCCTCATCCGCTCGTGCCTCGCTCGTGTCGTTGACCGGCTGCGCCCTCGCCTTCGCGACGCTGCTCGCGCCTTCTTGCTCCAACGCGGCGACAGCCGCATCGACCACCAACTTCGCCGTTGCGTCGCCGCCTTCGTCCGTCCCGAGCGCGACCACGACCGCGGGAGAACTCGCGGTGCTCGCCACGCGCGTTGGGCTCGATGCCGAAGCACTCGCTGCGTCGGGCGTCGTTTCGGGGTCCGTCGCGTCGCTCGTTGCCTCACTAGCAGTGGCCGAGGGCGACCTGCCGACTCCGCTCTCGCAGCTCGACGCGGCCTACACGTCTGCACGTTCTGCCCTGCGTGCAGCCGAGCGCAAGATCCAGGGGGGAACGGCATCGGCCAGCGAGGTTTCGGAATTCCCCTCGCTCGAACAGGCGCTCGCGACCGCGCAGACAGCACGTGATGGTGCTCTCGACTCGCTCTTCGCCTCCGCCGCCGCAGGCCTGACCTCCACGCAGCGCGCGACCTTGAGCGCGATCCGCGCCAACCGCTCGTGGAAGTTGTCGACCGAGTTCTTGGTCGTCTCGCGCACCGAGGCCGAGTGGATTGCGCTCCGTGACGCCCTTTCCAATGAACGCACGGCCGCCAAGAACGGCGACACGCCGAACTCCGGCTGCCAGAGCCTGCTCGGCACCGAGCGCGCCAACTCTTCGGTGGCCGCTGCGAAGACCGCGCTCGACACCAACCTCTCGTCTGTGACGTCAGCCTGGAACGCGGCCACGAACGCCTGAGGCGGCCGTGACCGGCTCGGTAGGAAGGCCGACGCGGAGTGCGGGCGCAGCCTGGGCGCTGTGCACCGCGCTCGCTGTGCAAGGATTGGCCGTCGCGCAGGACTCCGACAGATCGCCGGTGGAGCCGACGGCGCCGAAGCCAGCAGCGCCCGCTGCAACTCCGCAAGGAACCAAGGAGACGCCGCGCTGGGAGCTGTTCGAACCCGAGATCGACCTCGTCACGGTCGCGGAGATGTGCGTGTCGGGCCTCGGCCTGCACCTCGAATACGACCGCTCCAAGCTGGAGGGCAAGATCTCGCTCGACCGGCCTGGCAAGTACACCCCAAGAGAGCTGTGGGACGTCTTCAACCGCGAGCTCGCTGCACGCTCCCTCGCCTCCGTCCAGCCCCCGGGCCACGCGGGATTCAAGATCGTCCCTCTGGCCGACGCAGCGAGCACGGCACGCGTCGAAGCGTCCGATCTTTCCGGCGCGCTGGCGGGCTACGTCAAGCTCGTCGTCACGCTCGATCACCGCAAGGCCGAAGACCTCGCCGAGGCGGTCAAGCTCACGCTCTCGAAGACGGGCGGTCAGTTGACGCTCGTGCGCGACAGCAACGCCATCGTGCTCTCCGACTTCCGGCCCCACGTCGACCAGGCCCTGCGCGTGATCGCGCTGCTAGATCTCCCAGCGTCAGCACCGATCAGCGCCGAGGTGCCGGTGCGCGAGATGGCGCCGCTCTCGATGGCGACGCTGCTCGAACGCGTGGTCCAGACGCGCAAGGCCGTCGGCGCTCCGCTCTCGGGGACGGCGATCGCGTTGCCGGAATCGTCGAGCCTCTTGGTCGTGGCGCCAGCGAAAGAGATCGGCTGGTGGCGCGCGACGATCCAAGAGTTCGACCGGCCCGAGCCAGTGGCGACGATCCACTACGTCCCACGGCGCTTCGGGCTCGCAGAAACCGCAAGACTAGTCGAGGCGACCGTTCGACGAGAAGGCCAAGCCCCCTCACAGTGGCGCATGGTCGAAGACTCGCTCACAGGGACGCTGATCATCACGGCGACGCCCAGGGTGCATGCAGAGGTGCAGGCTCTGATCTCGCGCCTCAACGACGTCGAGGAAGGACCGCGCCGGCCGCTCAGAGCCTTCTCGATCAAGAACCGCCGCGTCAGCGAGGTGCTGGCCCTTCTCGAAGGGCTTCTTGACGCCGGCGTGCTCGAAGACCCCAGCGCACCGATCGAGGCGACGAAGCCCGCCGAGGTCGTGCAGGGCGCAACGGCGCCGATCACCAAGCCCGGCGACACTCGGGCTCGCAAGGGAGCCGAAGTGACGCTCGCCGCCGACGAGGCGACGAACCGCATCCTTGCCTTCGGCGAAGCGCGCGTGCTCGATGGACTGGGGCGGCTGATCGAAGAGGTCGACGTCCGAGAAGCTCAGGTCTTGATCGAGGCGCTGGTGCTCTCGCTCTCCGAGTCCCAGGCGCGCGACCTGGGCGTCGAGCTGCGGAAGATCGGCGTGCGGAACGGCCGCGAGTGGACTTTGACGAGCCTCTTCGGCCTGGGCTCGGTCGACCCTTCAGCTACCTCGATCCCGGCGCAGGTGGCCTCTGGGGCAAGTGCTGTCGTGCTCGACCCGGGCGACTTTTCGGCGGTGGTGCGAGCGCTCGAAACCCTGAACGAAGGCCGCTCGCTGACGATCCCCAAGGTGCTCGTCGCCAACAACGCGCAGGCGACGCTCGACTCGACGCTGCAGACGCCCTACGCGTCGACGAACGCGTCGAACACCGTGGCGACCACGAGCTTTGGAGGGACGCTGGACGCGGGCACGCGCGTGACGGTCAAGCCGCAGGTGGCGGACGGCGACCAGATCGCGATCGAGTACACCGTGTCGCTGTCGAGGTTCGTCGGCGAGGCGCTGAGCGCCGAACTACCGCCCCCGAGGCAAGAAAACCGGCTCACGAGCGCGGTGACGATCCCGGACGGCTTCACCGTGGTTGTCGGTGGCTTGGAGGTCGAGACCGAGGGCGAGGCAGAGTCGCGGGTGCCGTGGCTGGGTGCCGTTCCGTTGGTCGGCGAGCTGTTCAAGAGCAGCTCGAAGACCAAGACCAAGTCACGTTTCTTCGTGTTCTTGCGCTGCAACGTGATGAGGGCGACGGGGTTCGAGGACCTCAAGTACGAGTCGGCGCGCGCGTTGGACCTAGCCGGGCTGGACGACGGCTGGCCGACCTTGGAGCCGAGGGTGATCCGATGAAGTCGAGCTGGATCGCGCTGACGTTGGTCGCGGCGATGGCGTCGTGCACGTCAGCGCCGTCGGGGCCCTACGCGCCGATGACCGAGGTGGCGCGCAGCACTTCGCGCGCGGAGAAGCTGAACCGCGAAGGCGCGGACCTGATCGTGAGCGATCCCGTCGAGGCCGAGGCCGTGCTGCGCGAGGCGCTGACGGCCGACCTCTACTTCGGCCCGGCGCACAACAACCTCGGCGTGGTGTTCCTCAATACCGGCAAGTTGTACGAGGCCGCGAACGAGTTCGAGTGGGCGCGCAAGCTGATGCCGGGGCATCCCGACCCGCGGGTCAACCTCGGTATCTGCCTCGATCGAGCCGGCCGGACCAGCGACGCGATCGAGAGCTTCGATGCGGCGCTGCAGGTGAGCCCGGGCTACTTGCCGGCGATCCAGGGCGCGGCGCTGGCGGTTACGCGCTCGGGTCGCGACGACGAGCGTCTTCCGAACTGGCTCCAGACGATCGCTTTCGCAGAAACCTCGCCACTCTGGCAATCATGGGCCCGGCGGCGGATGCAGTGACTTCGACGTACCCTCAGGCTTCGACCAACCACAACTACTAGCATGCACTGGCTGATTCCTGGAGTACTCACGCCGACGTGGCGTACTGTTGCGACGGGCTTCGGCCGCGGCTCGCTCGGACTCATGGCGCGACGGCTTTCTCAGGGGACCGTGAGCCTGGGACCTCCAGCCCCAGTCGAAATCGCCTGCGATCGGGCAATTCAATGACGCGTACCACTTGGATCCGTGGGCTGGGCGTTAGCTTAGGAGTCGGTAGCGTCGTCGCGCTCGTCTCCGAGCCGTCCCTCCTCGTGTTCAAGCTGGACGTCGGTTCGCGTGTGCTCCAGATTCCAATCAGCGTCCCGATTCTGCTCCTCTCTGCATTGACCGGTATCTTCCTCGCCGCGTTTCCAGACTTCACCCTCGACTTCGTTGAGTCTGCACTTCCGCGACCACTAGGAGTCGTATTGCGTCGGATTGCTGGTAGAGGTCCAATCGCTTCGACAAATCCGGCGAACCACGCGCCGACGACGACCATCACTCAGGGAGTGCTTGAGCGAATCGACGAAGCAGAGCGACGAATTCAGTCAGTTCAGCGCCGCACCCAATTGTCCGTGCTGACAATCGTCCTGGTTGCGATCCTTCTGGGTAATGCTGTCCTGACAAGCCTCCGCAGCGTTTCTGTCGAGGCGAATGAAATGCGCCTCGCGCGGACGCTACAGACTTCAGCTCTATCGTTCGCGTCTGGAGACCACATTCGTCGAGAGCTTCAGTCGCTCGTCGATCTTCACCAACCTCCACCTGAGGCTACCAGTAGCCCGTCTATTTCCTTAGTCTCCTGCCTTCAACTGTTGTACTCCGATCACGTTACATCGCCCCACGAGTTCGACAAAGCTGAACGCGCTCTGTACGAAATGCATCTGTACAGCCGCGTGCATGCCACCCGCTTGCTGGACATGGGTCGCGTGGTCGCCGCATTGTCGCCCGAAATGGACGGCGAATCACGTGCGGCCGTGCTAAGCGTGCTCGCAATGGTATGTAACGACCTTGGAGAACAGGGCACGCTCCTTGAGTACCACCTCCAAGCATTCCAATTGGCACGCGGAGCCGAAGCGGAGATCAGTAAACTGCAGTTGCCTTCTGAAGCTCTGACCATGAATACGCTCGGCGTCGCAGTAGCGTCGATTCTACGGCAATACACTGAGTTCGAAGATCGATTCAGACATGCGCGACCCGACGAATACACGTTCATGGCGAGGGCGCTCGCTTTTGATGCGCCGCTGGAGTACGGCGAAATGGCCTATCAGGCATACAGTGCGTATCTAGCGCAACGGCAGCCGCTTTCCGTACTGGCAAGCACGCGCTGCGCCAACAACATTTCTGATCTCGGCATTCTCCTCCTGCATGAGTCGCATGTAGCCGGGCGCCAGTTCCTCGGCACAACTCCGCTAGCAAGAGAGTACTGCTCAAGTTTCACGACTACCGATTCTGGAATACTCGCATCGACGCTTGACTCTCTTGAGTCGAATCTCATCGTTGCTCGTTCCCTCGGTGGGTCACCAACTGGAGCTACTGCATACACCCTAGCGCAACTCTACTCGGTCGCCGGATCAGTTTCAGTGACGGTCTCATTCAAGGATGAGCCTTGGTGCGCTCCCCAGTTGTTGGCCGAGCGTTGTATCACGCGCCTGGTCGAAGCGCGCTCGAACGGTATTGACCGACGCTACTTCCAGGAGAGCCTGGCCGACGCCATGCTGCTTGAGTGGATTTGGCAACAGCCAGAACATCGTGCCAGACTCATTGAACTGTCTCGTGAGTCCAGGTGAGGCGCAATCCATGAGCGGAATCGGTCCGTCAGATGCCGGAGTCAGTCAGGCCGTTCTCAGCGCACTCGCGCACGACTTGGAACGCCAACTCAGCGTTCTAAAGGACTACTGTATTGTGTATATTCGAAGCCCGGAAGAACAGCCAGTCGGGCGAATTGACCCTGGACTTGCTCAACTAATCGACACAAACGACTGCAACTCTCTGTATGCACTTCTTTTTCCCGGGGATGCGGCGACGACGCTCTCGGCGACGAGATCGCGACACCTGCTTGAGCACATCGCGGTTCAGGTCGACTCGATACGCATTACTCTAGAGAACGCGACTGGCTATCTCGATCGCGACAGTCGTGCGGTGCGACCGCGCCGCTCGGTAGACTTGGCGCGACTGCTAGAAGAGGTCTGCAGAGCACTTCGCCCGCACGCAACTCTGCGCGGCGTTCGGCTTGATTTTACGCCGAGCTTCCGTGCACTCGTGAATGCGGTTCCGTCTCATATCTATCGGATGTTTTTCAATCTGATTGACAACGCAATCAAATACTCGTATTCTGGGAATGACGCAGTAGATCGACCGCGCTTCGTTTCTGTTGGGTCGCGTTGGACCTCGTCAGAGGATGGAATCGTCGTACGAGTCTCCTCGTACGGCATCGGGATCGACCAGGACGAGATCGCGACCGGTGCGATCTACGAGTATGGTTACCGCGGGCGCCGAGCGCGGGGCGAACGGTCCGGAATGGGCTTGGGACTGGCTGAAGCGCGGCGCATCGCGTCGTTGAACAACGCGACAATTGAAGCTTCGAGCACGCCGGAGCCCGGCGGTGCCTTTTTGACGACCTTCGTGGTATCCTTGCCGACTCGCCGCCGCGGAACTGATACATGAGCACCGACGCTATCCCCCGAGTCCTGTGGATCGACGACGACGCGCCGAGGAGCACAGTCCAGATTCCAGGAGTGGAGCTGCAGATGGCGTACTCATGCGCCGATGCGATCAAGAAGCTCGCCACCCACACGCCTCCAGATGTCATAGTCGTAGACATTTCGCTCTCCCTGGATGGATGGCGCGCCGATCCACTCACCGAACCCGGCATCCACTTAATGCGGCACTTGCGCGAGACGCTTGGACCACGACAGCGCATCATTTCATTTTCCCACTACCTTGACACTTATCGTCACGCGTTGCTCGACGATACGGGCGTAAAGGAGCGATTTCAGAAGCGGGATTTCACCCTTAAGTCCCTTCTGGCTCATCTGCGAGCGCCGGGCCCGACATCTTTCGGATCCAAGAGTCTGACCACGGAGAATGATCGATGAAATGGTCTGACCTGCTGAACCCGATTAGAGTGTTCCGCTCGCAACTAATGGCGTCGCTTGAGGACTATCGTATGAAAATGACCTGCGGGGATACTCCCCCTCCCGACGACGAATGGGAGCGTTACCAGCTTGCATCACTTCGGATTCAGCCCGACCCCGGCGACCGCTATCGCCGCATACGTGACCTGAGAATTCGGGGCATGCTGTCAGGTCTGGCTCCGGCTTTCCTCGAAGTTCAGCAGACGTGCCTCTTGGCGCAGCGCGGGAAGCGGTCGCCGTACCTCCAGCCGCTGCTCGCGGAACTCGCGGCCTATTCTCGGGATCGAAAGGGGGGCTGGATTGCGGTTTTTCCGACGTCGAGCCCGTCAGGCAGCCGCGGAAACTGAATTTCTGCAACTCCAATTCGCCGGGTTCCAGGCGGCGCTGTGGGTTGCATCTAGCGGTCTGGCGATGGGGCGGGTGAAGTGGCCCATCATCTCGGTGGTTAGAAACTTGTTCTGTCGAGGTTGGCCTTCCCTGCAGTTCAGGGGTGCGGTCAGCATGTTTGCGTTTCCGGGTATGGCCTTTCCCTTTCGCACGCCAGGCCCCTGGCATTCCCTGAGGAGAGCACCCCATGACCACCGTCCGCATCGGCACGTTCAACTGCGAGAACCTCTTCGCGCGGTTCCGCTTCCAGTCCAACGTCAAGCCCGAGAACGCCGTCAAGGACGGCTGGGACGTCAACCAGACCGCCTTCGACGTGCTCAACGCCACGGAGAAGAAGCTCACCGCCGCGGCGATCAAGGCCATGAAGGCCGACGTGGTGGCGCTCCAAGAGGTCGAGAACCTCGAAGTCTTGCGCCGCTTCCGCAACGACTTCCTGGGCGGTTCCAAGTCGTTCCCCCACTCGATCCTCATCGACGGGCCCGACCCCCGCCGGATCGACGTCGCCGTGCTCAGCAAGTTCCCGATCGTTCACGCGCGCAGCTACCAGCACCTGGGCGTCTTCTCGCGCGACTGCTTGGAAGTGGACCTCGATGTCGGCGGCGGAAAGGCCCTGACGCTGTTCGTGCAGCACTTCAAGTCCATGCTCGACAAGGAACACCCGTGCGAGGGCCGCAAGCGCACGCGCGACCGACGTGCCGATCAGGCCGCAGCCGTGAAGAAGATCGTCAAGGACCGCTTCGGCGCGCAGGCCGGCAAGAAGCCCTTCGTGGTCCTCGGCGACTTCAACGACTACCGCGAGGCCGACCAAGGCACGACCAGCGCCATCAAGTCGCTCGTGGACTGGGATCAGATCGAGGACGTGATCGGGCGGCTCCCTGGAGCAGAGCGCTGGACGCACTACTGGGAGGGAAACAAGAAGTGCCACCTGCCGGAGGCCTACCGCCAGCTCGATTACCTCTTGCTCTCGAAGTCGCTCGCAAACGTGAGCAACGCGCTGCCCGAACTCGTGCGCAAGGGCCTGACGCCCAAGGCGACACAGGCCGGTACGTCGCGGTTCGCCGGGGTCACCGCGAAGACCGTAGCGTCCGACCACTGTCCGGTCGTCATGGGGATCGCAGTCTGACACCGCGACCTCCCTGACCGCTCAGCGCTCTCCGTTCGCACACGCGGCCGTCGGCCTGTTCGCGCAATTCGCTCGGACGACGACGACCGGCGCTTCCCCCATGAAACCCGATTGGACTTCCCACCATGAACCGACTGCGCCTTGTCCGTGCGGCGATTCTCGTTTCCTTCGCGACCATCGCCTGTCGCGTTTCGCCTGACGCAACGCAGCGCTACGCAGAGAACGGCACCCGCGCCGTCGAAGACGTGGCCGGCGCCGTGATCGCTGCCGCACGCAGCCATCCCAATTCAGACCCTGCTCCGCTCGACAGCTACCAGGCCCACCTGGACGAGCGCAGCGCCGCGCGCGAGGCACAATTCGCCCAGATTCGGAGCGAACTCGACGCCCAGCGCCGGTTGATGAACAACATTGTCGAGGCAATTGCGCGGATCGCGGGCAAGGCGGTTCCCGGAGTGGATGGTGTGGGCGCGCTGATCGCGAGCTTCCTCGGGGGCATCGACGACACGGCAAAGGAGTCGGAGCAGAAGCTGGAGAAGCTCGACGCAACGGTCTCCGCGCAGGGGCCGCGCTTGGCCGCGCTTGAACGTGCCGTGGAGCCCTTTGCTGGCGTTGCGCGACGGGTCGAGGCGATCGAGCGTTCCGCACGGGATCGCGAGATCATGGAGCCAGCGGACAAGAGCCGCCTCGCGAAGCTGGAAGAGCAACTCAAAACCCTCGACGAGTCGAAGCTCGCGAAGGTGCGCGAAGAAGTCATCGCCGATGCCCGAGAGGCTAACGTGCTCGCCGACGAGAAGCTGCGCGCGGAGCTGCGAGCGCAGATCGACGCAGTCGGGAAGGCGCAGGGTCTGAGCGAGGCCCAGATCAAGGCGATCCAGGAAGAGACGGAAGGCGACTTCTTCGGACTGCTCGGTGCCGGAGGAAGCGCAGGACTCGTCGGACTGATCGCCCTCTTGCGGACGCTTGGCAAGAGCCGCGGCCAAAAGGACATCGACGATCTCTACGACCGCGTGGAGAGAGTGACCGGCGATGTCGCTCGCACCAGCGCCACGGTGGCCGCAACCGGCGTGAGACCCGCGCCTTCGCCTGGCCCCGGCCCGCTGAGTGCCAACTGATCCCAGTGCACGGGCGTCGACGCGGGCTGAACGTGCCGCACCGTTCCCGTCGCGTCGACGCCGCCTTCGGGCGCGAGTCGGCCCACGTCCTGCGCAGCCTCCGTCGGGGGGTGCGCGCTGCCGCCCAGCGTCTCTAGTCTCAGGCCTGGGAGGCCGAGCTCAGCATGTCGATTGCGCGTTCCCTTGCTCGCGAGCGCGCCCCTGCAAGAAGGGAGCGAACTCCCCGAGAGTCTCCCACCCCACGGAGGCACGAATGTCCCCCAGCACCACGCGTCGCAAGCAATCCACTCGCCCCGCGAAACGACCGAGCTCCCACCGTCCTTCGAAGGCCGCCAAGTCAACGCGAGTACTGGTCTGGCTCGACGACCCGATGGCCGGCGGCGAACCGATCCCGCGGCGAGCCTCCGATCCCGCAGCCTACTCGCTGCGCGTCGACATCAAGGGCGCTCGGCCCAAGGCTCGGCAGTACGCTCGCGGCACGTCGGGGTTCCGGTACTGGGCGGCTTCGGACGCGCTCGCGCGCGGCGCGAAGTTCTGGAGCAAGCACCTGCCGGGCGAGCAGTGGTTCACCGGCAAGTCGCTGCCCGTCGCGCTCGATCGCGGCGTCGATCTCAACGCCTACTACGACCGGCGCGGACTGTCGTTCTTCCACGAGCGCGTCGGAGCGAGCACGGTCTACTCGGGCGAGAGCCCGGACATCTTGCTCCACGAGATGGGACACGCCGTCTTGGACATCATCCGCCCGCAGCTCTGGGACGCGCTTAGCGTCGAGGCTGCTGCGTTTCACGAGTCCTTCGGGGACATCTGTGCAATCTTAGTCGGGCTCCAGAGTAGCGAGCTGCGCCAAGCGGTGCTCGCCGAGGTCGGCAGCAAGCTCTACCGCTCGTCGCGTCTATCGCGCGTTGCGGAAGAACTCGGATGGGCGATCCGCCAGTTCGAGCCCTCGGGGGCTGCCCCAGACGCGCTGCGCAACGCGGTCAACTCGTTCTTCTACCGAGTGCCGGAATCGCTGCCGCCGTCGGCGCCGGACTCTCATCTGAGCTCGGAGCCGCACTCTTTCTCGCGCGTGTTCACCGCCGGCGCCTTCGAGGCGATGTCGAACATGGTGGCGCTTCTGGGGAAGCCGACGGACGCAATCCTCGCGCAAGTCAGCGACGACTTCGCGCACCTGCTCGTCGAGGCGATCCGCGACGCCCCCATCGCGCCGGACTACTTCGCGCAGGTGGCCGAGCAGCTCATCGCGGCAGACCAAGACGTGTTCAGCGGACGCTACGGGTCGGCGATCGAGAGCGCGTTCATTCGTCGGGGAGTCTTGTCGATCCACGGCGTGTCTCCCAGCGCGTCGCAGCGACGGGCTCAGGTGCGGGGAAGGTCTCGACGGCTCGGTGTCTCTCGGGCCCGATCGATCTTCGGGCTGACGAAGCTGCCGATGCTGACAATCCCGGGCGCCACGTTCGGACTTGGCGAGACCAACCTCCACGTGCACGTCGCCAGTGAGGCGCCGCGCATCCTGAAGGCCACGTCAGCCGCGGCCGTCACCGCGGCACAGCCTGACGCGGAAATGGCTGCTCGGTGGTTCACCGAGAGGTTGCTCTGCCGTGGGCGCGTTGACCTGGGCGGGGTGCACGCGACGCATGTGGCGCACCCGATGCACCCGCACAAGACGCACTCGCTCGATCCGGACAACGGTGCCGTGCTGCTGCGGCGGCGCACGTTTGACTGCGGATTCGACTAGGGACATGCCGATGATGGTCTACCATTGCGGTGTCCATGCCGGTCAAGAAGTCGAAGCAACGAAGCGTGCGCAAGGCCAGGCGGAACGCTACGCCGGTCCGAGTGTCGAAGTTCGCTCAAGACCTAGCCCGCGACGTGGAGCGAGCGGCTGACGCTCAGCGGTTCGTCGAGGGCGTCTTGACCCGCGGTGAAGCCGTCGTCGGGTCGACGACGCGGCTCCGCCCAGGGACTACTCATCGCGTTGTGGGTGGTCGCGGCCGCGCCGGCAAGAAGCTCGTGCGCACGCGGTTCTCGATCCGCTAGCCCCGAGTTGGCTCGGGACGCACCGCGGGTGTCGCGGCGTGTGCTACCGCGGCATAGCGATCAGAGCATTCGTCCAGTGCAACTCGGAGACGATCGCGACCGGAGCTCCGAGTTCGCGGAGTTCGACCGCCTTCTCGATCTTCCTGCCGTGGCTGGAGTGGATCCACTGGGCGCTGCCTACGTGACCAATCACCAGATACGACGTCGACCGGCTCGGACCGGACTTGGCGGCCCCACCGCGGGCGATGACCTCCGCCTCGCAATCCGTGCGGCTCCCGTACACGAACTTCCCCGTCAGGCAGAACTGGCGACCGACGAACTCGATCGTCGGCTGTGGGTCATCGAGCGGGAGTGCGGTGGACACGCTACGCGGCGGGTCTCCGCTGGCGTCCGTGTCAACGCGCGCGAGCAGATCTGCCGCCTCGGACGGGCTGCCGCCGATCACTTGGCGGAGCAAGACGAGTAGTTCGCCCTGCTCGTCGGGGTCTAGCTGCTTGTCGAGCAGCATGCGACGCAGCCGTTCGTACAGCACGTTTGCTGGCCAGAGGTTCGCGGCAGCGCGGTTCTTGTTCAACCAGTCGAGCAGGAACAGCGCCTCGCCATCGGAGACCGCGCCGTCCGCGAGCACGCCGCGACAGACACCGATCAGCTCGTCGATCGCGCTGTCCTCCAGACGCTTGGCATTGAACGAGCGGACGATCGGTTGGCCGTCGGGATCAAGCGTTGCGCTCATTGAGGGTTTTCCTCGTCTAGGGCACCGGTGGCGCACCCGTGACCGAGACCACGCCGCGGAACGCGAGCGCGCCGACGCCATGCTCCCCAAGTCCACCGAACTGTCAATCCGATCGGTGGCGCAGGGTCGCCCTACTTCGCGAAGTACATCGTCCCGCGCTTCTTGCCCTTCGTCTTGATCGCCTTCTGCGCGAACAGCTTTTGGATCGGGAGCTTCAGGTCCTTGCTGGACATGCTCAGGCCCTTGGCGATCTGCTCCAGCCGCTCGCCAGCGTGCGACTTGATGTAGGCCTGCACGGTCGCGGCGGTCTCCAGCACCGACTCCGACGTGCGCTTGCCGCCCCGACGGCGCCGCGTGATCTTGCGGTCGAGTTTCTCGGCTGCAGCGCCAGCGGCTACGGCCGTCGTCTGCGCGGCCCCTAGCGCGGCGTGGATCGAATCCACGGCAGCCGTGCGCACAAGGCTCGAAAGCTCGGCGGCGAACGAATCGAGCCGGGCGCGGATCTCACGGTCGAGGGAGGTCGTCTTCATTCCGGGATTGAGCCACGGGCCGAGGTTTCGATCAAGGCGCGGCTCGCTCCGGCTGCGAGCAGTTCGACAGGCTTCGAATCTTGGCCGGCTCGTTCGATCGCCGAGCTTGGTCTATTCTCGCAACCTGATCCCGTCGCGAAGGACCGGCGCCATGCGAGCGGCGACCGTGTTCTGGGAAGCGCGGCGGGACCTCTCCCGGGTCGGCGGTTCGCTTCGGCGGCCCGCCGGCCCCCTTTCGTACTCCCGACGGTCGTCGCGGGGAGCGAATAGCGCCAGGGTCGCCGCACGAGCCCGACGAGATCGGTGGACGAGCAGGTCGCTCGTGACGTCCTGTGCCACTTTAGCGCCGCAAACTTCGCCCGCTCTCACCCGGAATTCTCCGCTCTGACCCGCTTTCGCCTCGACGCCAGGGGGCCGATTGTAACCGTTCGGCCAACCGCGCCTGGAAGCGGCGCGAACGAGGTCGCAAGCTCGCTTGCATGGACTTGGTTTCTCGGCGTGAGCGTGCGCGCGAGTGGATCGCGCTTGGGGTGCGGCAGGGGCTGACTCAGCGAGAGGTCGCCCGTCGGGCGGGCGTCGACGTGCGCACGGTACGCGCGTGGAACACGCGATTCCGTGACGAGAGCCGGCGATACGCAACACCCGATCGGGAGGAGCAGGCTTTCGTCGAACTGATCGAGCACGGCGCCGCGAGCGCGAGTCGGATCGAGGTCGTGCTCCCCGACAACCGCCGAGTCCGGATCGACGGAGCGGCCATCGTCGAAGGGCTGGCGCGTGTGCTCGCGGCGATCGAGCGATGCTGAAGCTGCGGCGATCCGTTCGCATCTTCGCGTCGGCGACTCCCGTCTTCGTGTCCACGGATATCGACGGGCTGGTGCGCCTGGTTCGCGACGACATCGGAGAAGACCCGTTCTCCGGTCACATCTTCTGCTTCTTCAACCGTCGTCGTGATCGGGTGAAGCTCCTGGTGTGGGATCGCAACGGTTTCTGGACATTGACGAAGCGTCTTGAGCGCGGCTTCTTCGAGCCGCTTTGTCCTGGTGCTCGACGAGTCGTGCTCTCGCGCGAGCAACTAGTGATGTTGCTCTCGGGCGTGGATACGAAATCAGGGAGATTCCGCCGTGACTTCGCGCGCGAGGTGAATATCACTTCGCGTGAATCTGGCGATCGAGCTGAGCGAGCTACCCGATGAAGTCGAGCAACTCAAAGCGCTGATTCTCGCGCAACGCCAACAGCTCGCGCTCCGCGACCAGCGCATTGCCGACGAAGCGAAGACGATCGCGGCGCAGCGCGAGCAGATCGCCAATCTCGAACACAACGTCCGCGTGCTGCGCAACATGGTGTTCGCAGCGAAGAGCGAGAGGCACGCGGCTCCGCCTATCCACCAGGGCCACCTGCTCTTCGCCGAGCTGACCGAAGCCGCGGCGCGCGTCGCGGCGATGCGTACTGCTGCGGCGACGACATCCGCTGTCTCCAGCGGCACGCCCAAGAAGCCGCACGGTCGGCGCAGAGAGTTTCCCGCGGATCAGCCGCGCTTCCGCACGGTGTTCGAGCTCGAAGGCGAGCAGCGTCGCTGCAAGTGCGGCGCGCAGCTCGAAGAGTTCGGCAGCGAGACGGCGGAGGAACTTGAGCGCATCGAAACCTGCGTGGTGCACGAGATCGTGCGCAAGAAGTACTGCTGCCGCGCGTGTCAGGAAACGGTGATGATCGCGCCAGGTCCGGCGCGCGTGCTCGACAAGGGCCTGCTCGGCGTCGGTTTCGTGGCGCACGTGATCGAGGAGCGCTTCCTGCACCACATGCCGTATCACCGCCAGGAACGGAAGTACGCGTCCGAAGGCGTGACGGTGGCGCGGTCGGTGATGTGCGAGACGGTGAAATTCGCAGCCGATCTGCTGGCTCCGATCGCGCGGTGGACGCTGGCCGAAGTGCTCGCGTCGCCCTTCATCTTCACCGACGACACGCCGGTGGTGATCGCGCGCTCGGGCAGCGGTGGTCGCAAGGAGGGTCGCGTGTGGGTGTACTGCGACGGCGATGGCCGCTGCGCGTACGACTTCTCCCCGTCGCGCGAGGCGGAGCGGCCGCTGTCGGTGCTGGCGAAGTACAAGGGCTACGTGCACGCAGACGCCTACCAAGGCTACAACCCGCTCTTCGTGACAGGCGGCGCGACCGAAGTCGCGTGCTGGGCGCACGCGCGCCGCTACTTCGTCAAGGCCAGGATCAGCGAGCCGCAGCTCGCCGCCCAGGCGCTCGACCGTATCGGCCGGATCTTCACGGTAGAGCGCGTCGCGAAGGAAGCCGGGCTCGATCCACCCGAGCGCACGGCATTGCGCGAGGAACACACGCGCAAGGTCCTCGACGACTTCTTCGACTGGCTGGTGATGACGCGGCCCAAGGTGCTCGACAAGTGTCCGCTGGCCAAGGCGATCGACTACTGCCTGCATCTGCGTACAGCGCTGTACCGTTTTCTCGACGACGGCCGGCTTGAAGCAGAGAACAACGCTGCCGAGCGCGCGCTGCGACCGCTCGCGGTAGGGCGCAAGAACTGGCTCTTCTTCCAGCGGGAGACGGGCGGCGAACGCGCAGCCGTGCTCTACACGCTCGTGCGCACGTGTCACGAGATCGGAATCAACCCGCGCGATTACCTACGCGACGTGCTGCTGCGCATCGGCGTCGAGACCGACGTCGCCAAGCTCACTCCGCACGGTTGGAAGCAGCACTTTGAGACCGAGGTCCGCGAGCGCAAGCAGCGGATCCTCGATCGCCTCGTCACCGCGTCTCGGTGATCATCTGCGGCGCGCCACGTACGATGGCGAGTGCCACTTTGGTGCCGCCAATGCCAAACGATCCGCTAGGCCGCAAGGGCGTCGTTCGCCGAACGGTTACGGCCGATTCCGTCGTGTTTTTCCGCAATTCTCCGCAGTTCTCCGCTCTCACCCGGTTTCGCAGGCGATCGCGTCCTCGGCCTCCGGAGCAGAAGGTCGTGGGTTCGAATCCCGCCGGGCGTACCAGTTTCCTCGGCGTATTCGCGTGGTTCTTCGAGGCCGCATTCGGACAGCTGTGCCTGTGGCATGAATGTGCACGCCTCCCATGGCGTGAGACTGCCGCCGTTTGCGCCGCCAGCAGGCCGCTGAGAAGTCGTCTCGACGAGTTCGGCCATCGCGACGCCGCTCGTGGTGAAAAGCGCCACCTCCAGCCTGCCGTGCGCGTCGCTTTCCGAGCACCAGGCGCTCCGCAGCATGCCTGACCGCGCGCATGTCAACTCGTTGTGAACCGGCCCGGACACGCGCCTTCGCAAAACCGCGTTCTTGGCCTCAAGAAGGCCGATTCGCGCCGCGCGCCGACGCTCGAGTTGGTTGACAGAAAACCACCTACGCAACACTTTTCGTGAAAGCGAGTTTCGACGGCATCCGACGTGTGCCCATGCACTTACGTCGGTTCCAGCCACCTCGACAGTGGTTGCGGCTGTCAACCAAACGAGGGTCAAGACCACATGGTGCCCTCCGCGGGCCCAAGAACCGCATCTCTCGCGCGTCCCACCCCCAGCTGCCATTTCACTGACAATGCCATTGATTCACTGGCAGCTGCACCATTTCGGGGACTTCGTTGCAGAGATCCCCCTGGATCGTTGACTCCGAAAAACCGCGCCGCAAGCAGTATGCAGGGTTGGCGCCGGACGCGCATTTCGCGCCCCACCGTGACGCTGACGTAGACCCTCCCGCACAACGGGGAAGGCCACGTTTCATCATGACAACCCACGCAATCGAAGGCACAAACGCCCTCGCGTCGGCCGTCGGACACACGCTCGCCATCAGGCGCGTTGCTCTCACCTCCCTCGCCCTCGATCCGGCCAACGCTCGGCTGCATCCAGAGCACAACATCGAGGCGATCAAGTCGAGCCTCGCCCGCTTCGGTCAAGTCGAACCGCTCGTCGTGCTTCGCGCGACCGGTCGCATCATCGGCGGCAACGGTCGCCTCGTCGCGATGAAGGCACTTGGATGGACAGAGTGCGACATCGTCGAGGTCGAGCTCTCAGCCACCGAGGCGACCGCCCTTGGAATCGCGCTGAACAGGACGGCCGAACTCGCCGAGTGGGACACCGCGGCACTCGCGCAGCTGCTCGGCGCGCTGCGCAGCGAGAACGCGATCGAAGGCCTGGGCTTCGACCGCGTCGACATCGACGCCTTGATCAACGAAGTTGCGCTCGCATCGAAGGTGTGCGGCGAGGACCCCGGCCCGCAAACACCGCCGGTAACGCCGACCACTCGCACAGGTGATCTATGGCTGCTTGGCGATCACCGACTGTTGTGCGGCGACTCGACCAAATCCGAAGACGTGGCGCGCGTGATGAACGGCGCGAAGGCAGCGCTGCTCGCGACCGATCCGCCGTACCTCGTCGACTACCAAGGCGGCAATCATCCGCAGTCGTTCGCGAACAAGGCGGAGGTCAAGGACAAGCACTGGGACGACTACGTCGACCCGCAAACGAGCGTCGACTTCTTCGGCTCGTTTCTGCGCGTCGCGCTCCCGCACTGCGTCGAGCGCGTGCCGGTCTATCAGTGGCACGCGACGCGGCGCCAGTCGCTCGTCGAAGTTGCCTGGAAGCAAAACGGCCTACTCGTTCATCAGACCGTCGTGTGGGTCAAGGCGCGCGCGGTGCTGACCCGCTCACACTACATGTGGCAGCACGAGCCCTGCTTCTACGGCTGGGTCGAAGGCAACATGCCCGAGCCTGATCGACGCCCGCCGCCGGCCGAGCGCACGGTGTGGGAGATCGATCAGGTCGGCCAACAGGACGGCATCCACCCGACGCAGAAACCGCTCGAGATCTTCGAGCGCCCGATCCGCTTCCACACGCGTGAGGGTGAGATCGTGCTCGAGCCTTTTTCGGGGTCAGGCACGCAGATCGTCGCGGCGGAGCGACTTCACCGCCGATGCCACGCGCTCGAAATCAGTCCGGCTTTTGTCGACGCGGCAGTGCGGCGCTGGGAGCTGTTGAGCGGCCGGGCGGCGGTGCTCGAAAACACTCGCGCGACGTTTGCGTGCGTCTCGACCGAGCGAGGTGCGGCATGAAGCGCAAACTTCCCTCCGAAGCGTTCTCGCACTTCGTGGGACTGGGAACTCGCCGGAGCTTTCAAGCGGTCGCGGAGCGCTACGGCGTGACACGACAGGCGGTCGCAAAGCGCGCCAACCGAGAGCTCTGGATGGCTCGCGCGGCGGAGATCGATGCGTCCGCTCAGCTGGCCGCAAGAGACGAAGTCCTTCGATTGCGCGCCGAACTGTACGGTCGTTACGTGAAGCTGTGGGGAATGGTTCAAGCGAAGGCGATCGAGGCCTTGCGCGACAAACCATTCCGTCACAGCCTCGATGCCGTGCGAGCGCTCGAAACGGCGAACGCCTCCCTCTCGCGCATGCAGTACATGCACGAGACCACGCGACTCGAACTCGCCGCGGTGAACGGCGAGCACCTCAGACGAACGGAAAGCGGCGACAGTTCTTTCGTCGATGCGCTCACGGACAACCAGCTTGCCCGGCGACTGCTCCAAGTCGAAGAGCGCGAACGAAGGGTCCGTGCGTCGAAGACAGCTCCGACGAACGGAGGTGGGCCGGGGTAGGACGAGGCGTGGCACAAGGGCGGGTTGAGTCCCGCCCCAGCCGACATGCTTCACTTCGGCATGCATCCGGCGACAGCTTCGTCGACGACGCGACCTCTGCGGCTGATGGTGCGGGTCTCAGCGATCACAATCGCACACACCTCGACGTGCGCCGCCATTGCACCCTATGCGCTGCGCTCCATCAGGCCCCTCTTCTCGCGCCCGCACTCTTCGACGCCGACGCGCAGGTCTTCCAAGTCGACGTGCACGTAGTGGCGGCTGGTGATATCGGGCGAGCTGTGGCCGGCGATGCGCTGTGCAATCACCAGCGGCACTCCGCGGCGCGCCATGCGGCTGAGCGCCGTGTGCCGCAAGGCGTGCACATCGATCACGTGGCCAGCCGAGTTGATGCGGTCGATGCCGGCGCGGTCGAGCGTTCGACGAAGGAGTCGTCGGGCATTCGTCGTGTACGTCGCCCAGTTCGAACCGTCCGGCGATAGGAAGACGTGATCACCCAAACGCACAAGCTGCATGCGCACGCGCTGATGAATGTCGCGAAGTGCAAGCAGTTCGACCACAAGGTCTTGGCGCAGCGGGATCATGCGCGTGCGGCCGGACTTGGTGTTGGACGCGCGCAGGGTCAATGCGCGTCGTTCGGCGTCCAGGTCGGCCCAGGTCGTACTGGTCAGCTCGCCCCAGCGTGCGCCGGTCTCGATCAGCGCCAGCCAAAGCGTGGCCTGAGGAACGCGCCGGCCCCTCGAGAGCACCTCACAGCTCGCGTCGTCCTCCCTGGCGGCCGCGAGCAAGCGCTCGATCTCGTTGTCGGAAAGCGCACGCCGCACGTGGCGTTGATGACGCTCGCCGGTTGGGAGCGGCTTGAGCTGCGCCAGGGGGCTCTCAGCGATCAGGCCCGCCATCACGGCCCAGCGCAACATGGAGCGCAGCGCGCCAGTCTCGACGTTGACAGTGCGGTGAGCAACGCCTTCACCCAACCGTGCAGTTCGGTAGCGCATCAGATCGATCATGCGCAGGTCTCGGACCCGCTGCGCTGGGAGGGCTTGCAGCATGCGCACCAGCGCATCGGTGATGCTACGCAACTGCTTGGAGCCGACGCGCGCCTTCAAGTCGGTCAGATAGGACGTACGTAGCTCGACCAGCGACATTGACTGGCCCTCGACGGCGCCGAGCCCGGCGACTTCGAGGTCGCGCTGGTGGATGAGCTTGGCGCGCAAGCGTTCGGCCGTGCGCTTGTCGGTCGAGAGCGCCTGGCGGTGCCGTCGACCGCCCGCGTCGGTCCACGCGAGCACCCAGCGCGCTGGCCCGGCGCCGCGCTTCTTCAGCTTCAACGAGCCCGCGCTCAGCGCACGCCCCAGTCTCGATGCGATCACGATTGCTCTCCTTCGGTTGCAGGGCCGACCCGTGCGCGCGTCGCGAACAGGTCGGCGGTGTGGATCGACGCGTTGGTGTTCAGGCTGCGGATTGCGCGTGCAACGCCAACTCGGCAGTGTCCGCAGCTTCAACGGCAATCTCGTGCGCCACTTCGAGCGTGATCGCGCTCTTGCGCGCGCGCACCTCTTTGGACTGGCTGTTCGAGTCGGAGATGTTGCCGGCCTCGACGTTCTCATCGCGCGGGCTCGCAGGCTCGATCAGGCCCGGGAGAGCGTCCTTCTTGGCGTCGATGATCGGCGCTGCGAGCAGTCCGCTCGCGTGCGCCCACGTCAGAGCGAGCCGCAGCACGCGCCGCGTCTTGTCGATCGAGAGTTGGGACTTCGCGACGCCGGACTTGAGCGTCATCACGCGTGAGCTCGTATTGAACTCCGCGATCGCGTCGTTCGTCAGCGTCGACACCAACGTGTTGGCGCCGAGCACGCTCTGCGCGAGTTTGAGCTCCATCAGGTAGCTGGAGCATGTCCCGATGCTCTTGCCCCGCTCTTCCATCTGCGTGATGTAGCGCGTGCCGAGTTCGGCGAGGGTCAGCGTGCTGTTGAGCGCGTTCGCGGTGTTCTTCGAGTTCTTCCGAGCCATGGCGATTCGTCCTTTCGAGAGTGTTGTGTGCGTCTCCGCGGCTCTCGCGGCGACGAGCACATGCACGCTCTGTCGCGCCGAAACAGCCAGGCAATCCGGCTCGTTTTCAGTCATTTCCAGCGCAGTCGCTGACTCGCACGTGAGCCTTCCGCCAGACCTCGCCAGTTGGGGCCGGCCGACGCCTCAGAGAGCTGCAACGCGGGCTGGGCGCACAAGTACGTCCGCCTCCGCGTCGAAGTGGACCGTCGCGAGGTCCAACTCGATCGTGGCTGTTCGCCCAAGCACACCTGGCGACGCGGACGTCGGACGGCACGCCGGCAGGGATGGAGCGAAGGAGTGAGATCGAGGGTTGGCTTGCGTTGCGCGAGAGGAGCGCAGTGACATCTGCAGTGGGACGCTGGGCCACTGGGCGTGGCGGCGGCGACAGACGAGTTCTCGCGGGCAGGTGCGCGAGGCGGGCTACGTAGAGCTGTTGTCGGACGCTTCGCCGAGCTCGGCGAGCTCGCGGTTGAAGACGTCCCACAGCTCGCGCAGGGTGAAGTTGCCCGGACGATCGAGCGAGATCTTCCCTTCGAGCTTGGCGCGGTCGAACTCCAAGTGCAGGTCCAGGCCCGACGCGCACATCTCGCCCAGCGTGCTCAGCTCGAGCTCGGACTCGCTCAGCACCCAGCGCGCCTCTTGTTTGTCTTCCTGAGTGGAGGTTGCCGGCGCGGGACGTGTCGGCTCGACGGGCTGGCGCTCGGAGTCTTGGGTGTCCTGGGCGCGAAGCTGGGTAGGCAGAGCAAGCGCAGCGCACACCGCAACGCGCAGCGTGACGGCTGCGCGCCCGCGTGCCTTCCGAGCCCAACTCCGCGCTGCGCCGATCACGGCCACCTCACGCGTTGGTGGCCGCGTTCCAGGCAGAGGTGACCGACGCGAGGTTCGTGTCGAGCGCGGTCTTGGCCGCCGCGACCGAGGCGTTGGCGCGTTCCGTTCCGAGCAGGGCCTGGCACGCGGAGTTCGGCGTGTCGCCGTTCTTGGCGGCGGTGCGCTCGTTCGAGAGAGCGTCTCGAAGCGCGATCCACTCGGCCTCGGTGCGCGAGGTCACGAGAAACTCCGTGGGCAGCTTCCACGAGCGGTTCGCTCGGATGGCGCTCAAGGCCGTGCGCTGCCCGGCGGTGAGTCCGGCGGTCGCCGAGGTGAAGAGCGAGTCCAGCGCTCCATCGCGCGCCGCCTGGGCGTTCGCGAGCGCCTGCTCCTGCGCCGGGAAGTCCGCGATCTCGCTCGCGGTTGCGGTTCCCCCTTGGATCTTGCGCTCGGCGGCGCGGACCGAAGCACGCGCGGAGGTGTAGGTCGCGTCGAGCTGCGCGAGCGGAGTCGGCAGGTCGCCCTCGGCTACCGCCAGCGCGGCGACGAGCGAAGCGACAGAACCCGAAGTGACGCCCGAGGCGGTGAGCGACTCGGCATCGAGGCCAACGCGAGTCGCGAGCACCGCGAGGTTGGTCGTGGTCGTGCGCAGGGCGGACGAAGGAGGTGACGCGACGGCGAAGTTCGTGGTCGGCGCGGCCGTAGCGGCGTTGGAGCACGCGGGAGCGAACAGCATCGAGAAGCCGAGAGCGCAACCCGTCAGGCGAGCGAGCGAGGCACGAGCGGTCAGGGAGAACATGCGGGATTCTCCGGAGAAAACGAGCGGTTTCGGTCGAACGAGCACAGCTCGAAGCGCGAGTTGCCCCATGGCGAACGGTGCGCCGCGAGCAAGATCCTTCTACCACGAGCCTCGCGACGCGTGCGACTCGCCGACGAACCGAGCCCTGTGCGATCGGATTCTCGAAGCGAAGTTACGACGTTCCCAGGTGGGAGACTCCACGCGGTTCACGTGCGAGGGGCTCGATCTGCGTGCGCGATGACCGAAATGCGCGACGAACTCCGAGAAATTGGGCCCCAAGAGGAAGTCCGGCTTCGATCGAACGCGAGATCTGGCGCCGAAGACTTGGAGCTCGGGTTCGCCGTCGTAAGTCAACGCAGCGGAGAATTCGCCGCAGCGAGCCACCTTCCCAAGGTCCGCGACCTCGCTAGCTTCGATCGCGCTGCGCGCATCCCCCCGGGCAGACTGGCCGCGCGCAGGGCGTTCCTTTCCGCGCTCTCGCAGTCGTCCCTTCCCGAGAAGGCCCATGCGTCTCTCGCTCTCGCTCGTTCGCTTCCCTTCGTCCCGCTCGGCTCGCTTCGCCGCGGTGTTCGTTGGCGCGTCGGCGCTCGTCGCCGCCGAGCAGATCCTCGAGACCTACTCGGCGAGCCTGACGACGTACCTTGCGGGCAAGAGCGGCGTGCAGGACGTGAAGCCGCGGCCGGAGCAGCGCGGCGTCAACCTCGACGGTTCTGCTCGCTCCGGCTCGACGCATGGGATGGCGATCGCGGGCAACCCATTCGAGAGCGCGTGGCGCGGCGAGACTGCGATCAACGGTGTGCAGCTCGACACGGGCACGTGGTCCACGAACGACGTCGACCTCGCGTTCCCTGCGGACGTGCCCTGGCGCATCGGCCGCTCGTTCAACGCGCGCCAAGCGCACTCGGGCTCGCAGTTCGATTCTGACGGCCCGATGGGCCGCAACTGGTTCGCCTCGTCGATGCCCGAGATCGCGCTCTACG
>JADYYP010000067.1 GCA_020853575.1 Planctomycetota bacterium | reverse complement strand
GACCGGACAAGACTCACGATTTTCCCTTTGACTGCTGGGGGCCTTCTCATGGAAGGAACTCCAAGCGGATGACTTTCGCCGGAGGCGGCCGTCGGCGACCGCGAGGTGGAGGCTCGCCGCGGCGGGCACATCCACAATTTGCGTCCCGAGGCCATCGGGCATCGGTGGGCCGGGCTTGCGAAGCGGGTGAGGCGCGCCTGGTCGGTGGCGCGGGCGCTTTGGATACGACGGGACCTACTCGTTGGCGCGGGTTGCGGGTGAGGAGCGTGCTCGGCGGCGTAAGGGACGCGCGGCTCAGGCGAAGTCGAGTTGTTCGCGTGAGCGGGCGGGTGCGGGCCGTGGAGGCTCGGTGGGCAGTCCGAGGTGCGTGAGGATCTTGCGCACGACGACGGGGTCTGTGAGCTGCGCGATCAGGCGGCGCGGGCCACCGCAGTGCGGGCAGGTGAGGACGTCGACGGCGAAGACGCGGCGCAAGAGCTCGGCCCAGCAGCGAGCGCGACGAGCGCGAGCGGGCGGAGGTGCTCGGCGCGGTCGGCGAGTTGGGAGCGAGCGGGCCGCAGGTAGGCGAAGTGGATGCGGGCGCGCGCTTGGGCACGATGAGGTCTCGCCAGGCGGGGGCCGGCGCGAGCACGCCGTGATAGGTGAGTTGATGGGCGCGCGGCGGTGGAGGGCAAGCCTCGGTTCGTCGCGCAGCGGCGAATCTCAACGACGCCTTGGAGTCGTTGCGAAGAGGATTCCGCCGCGAGCCGCTCGATGAAGGTGAGAGGATCGAACGAGACAGCCGACGTGCTGTCACGCCAATGCCGTTTGAGTCCGTAGATGACGCGGCCGTCCGGTGCGAGCGCGAGGCGCTGCGTGGCGATCGGCGGCCGAGTCACATAGCGACACAGATGCTCGATCCGCTCGAGCTCGCTGGCGGGCACGAGCCGGGTCCGGACTGTCCCCAAGGCGCCCCGGGGGGTGGTAGGCTGGCGCCGAGGTCATGCGCTTGGATGTCCTACGCCCGCATCTGGATGCTGCGCAAGGTGCTCAATGACATGGACCCCGTCGAGTCGATGGAAATGCTCCTCCAGACGATGAAGAAGACGCGCCTGAACGGCGAGTTCCTGCTGACGATCGGGTGATGCACGGAGCGCGGCTCAGCTTCCGAGGCTCCATCCCCGCCACGCGGCGCGCGGCCGCGTGGCGATCGAGCGCGTGCTGGGCGTGCGTCTTCGCGTTCGCGGCGGTCTCGGCCGGATGCGCGGGCCCGGGTCGCGACGAACCGGCGGCGGCTCCGATGCCGCTCGTGAAGCACTTCGCGTCGACTCCGCCCGCATGGGCGAACGCCGAGGCGTTGAGCGTCGTCGTCCTGCTCTACGATCCGGCGGGCCCCACGCTCGCGAGCGGAACCGTGGTCGCGCCGGATCTGATCCTGACCGCCGAGCACGTCGCTGTCGGGCTTGCGACCGACTCGACGGGATGGAGTTCGCTCGAGGTCGAAGGCCTGACGACCCGCGTGCGAGTCGAAAAGCACGGCGACATGGACGCGGCGCACGGCGACTGGGCCTTGTTGCGTCTCGCGAGCCCGCGCTTCGCACGCTTCGCGCCGATTCACGCGCCAGCGCTCGACCCGAGTTGGAGCCCGAAGCCGGGGACCGAGCTCGCGCTCGCCGGCTTCGCTCTGGGTTTCTACGCGAAGCCCGCGATCGACGTGCTCGCGCCGACGCCCGCGGTCACCGTCCACGCGTGCGAGGCGCCCGCGGACGACGCGGTCGTCGTGCCCTCGAACGATCGTGTCGGGAAGCACGCAGGTCCGGATGCACGCGACGCCGGGGGCGCGCCCGAGATCCTGGAAGCCTTGCGTTCACGCTCCGAGGAGTGCTGGTACGCCACAGGCGATCGGCTCGACCTCGGCGGGATGTCGGGCGGCGCGGCGTGGATCCGGAGCCCCGAGACGGGCCAGCCCGAGCTCGTGGGCGTCTTTTCGAGCCTCGTGCACACGCGCGTGGTCGAGCTGGAGACGACGAAGTTCCTCGGCTTGACGATCGCGACGCGCGAACGAATGACGCCGGGGCTCGTCTACTCGATCCACCGCGTCCCGCCGGAGTTGCCGGCGATCCTTCAGGCTGCTCGCGCGCGCTGACGCTCGGAGCCGGACTCCGCGCGACCGCGTCGGTCAACACATCAACGCACTGCGTGCAGTGCGCGAGTGCGGCAGTGCAGCGCGTCGAAGTGCATCCAGCCGTCGAAGCGGTAGCCGCGCACTTCGCAGCTCGGCAGAAGGGCGCGATACGTCGCGAGGGCGCGCTCGTCGGCCTCTCCGCCGAAGAGCGGCACGTGCACGACGTTGCCCAGCCGCAGCGAGTTGGTGTACGCCGGCAGGAAGTCGCCGCGGAACGGCGGGCAGTCGATTCGCGCGATGCGATAGCGGCCTCCCGAAGGAGTCGTCAGTTGCGAGAGCAACGCCACGTTGCGTTCGATCGGCGCGTGCTCGGGGTGGCCGACGGGCGCCGCCTTGATGAGCAGCGTCTCCGCGTCGATCACCTTTAGCCAACAGTCGATGTGCTGGATCCCGAACGGCTCGGTGTTCTCCAGCACCACGAGGTCGGTGATGCCGAGGGTGTCGCGCAAGAGTGCGCGGTACGCGGCCTCGTCGGCGAGGTCGTGGTTCTCGACGATCTGAGCGCGAGTGCAGAAAGCGCGCTCGCGACCGTCAGTGAGCAGGTTTCCGCCGGTGGCGATCGCGGGCAGCGGTACGGTCGCCAGGCCCAGCGCGCTCGCGAGCGTCGGAACGGCCTGGTCCTCGCCCTCCATGCGACCCATGCGATAGGTGAAGTGCTCGGGAGCGCAGTCCGCGGGCACCCACGGATAGCCGCGGAAGACGTGGTCGACGAGAGCGATGGCGCCGTCCGGGCCTGTGACTTGATGCGGGCCCCAGTCCCGCGTCCACGGGCTGCGCGCCGCGGTCGGCACGAACTCGATGCGCGCCGCGTCCACACCGAGTGTGTGCAGCTTCTCTGCCGCCGCCGCGCGCTCGGCATCGCCGACGAGCACGAACAGCGGCGCCTCCGCTGCGAGGTCGCGCACGAGTTCGTCAGGGAGTTCGAACGGGAACACGACGAGCGCGCCGACAGCGGGCTCCCACTCGGCGACAAGGCGTGGCACGGCGCGCTCGGCCTTCGGCGTCGCGACGCACGCGGCAGTGAGCAGAGTGAGCAGCGCTACGGCGAAGCGACAGCGAGGCACGGGGCCGCAAGTCGTGATGAGTGTGCGAATCATGTTGCACATCGTACGCGTGAGTGCAATCCACGCTCTGTCCTGCGCGACCGCGAAGCTCGCACCGTCACGCCACGAACTCCGCGATCGCGCAAGCGGATCGGAATTCCAAGCGGATGATATCGGCCGAGGGCTTTTGTCTTCGGCCGCGAGGTGGAGGTTCGGCGCGGCGGACTAATCCGTCAAGTGGTCCACCACAGCCCAGATTGGGCATCGTTGGCAAGCTTGCGAGCTGTGCGAGGCGCGCATGGTCGGTGGCGCTGGCGCTTTGGATACGACGGGACCTACTCGTTGGCGCGGGTTGCGGGTGAGGAGCGTGCTCGGCGGTGCACGGGGCGGCGACTCAGGCGAAGTCGAGCAGTTCGCGTGAGCGCGCGAAAGCGGGGCGTGGGGGCTCGGTCGGGTGGCCGAGATGCGCGAGGATCCTGCGCACGACGATGGGGTCTGTGAGCAGCGCGATCAGGCGGCGTGGGCCGCCGCAATGCGGACACGTCAGCACGTCGAGAGCGAAGACGCGGCGCAAGAGCTCGGCCCAGGTCAAGCGGAGCTCGAGCGCTTTCTCAACCTGCGCTTCTACAAACGCGAGCACCTCGAGGAGCTCATCAGCCACGCTGCCAGCCGCCTGCTCACAAGAACACGAGGCGGCCAGCCTCTGTCCCGACCTTCAAAGCGGAAGGGAATTTCGTGACACGACACCATCCGCCATGCGTAGTCTCAAAGTCATCTTGAACGCTTCGTCCTTCTCATTCGCGGTAATCGCGACACTCGAGTTTGCCTCGGCGCAGACGTCGCTCGTAGGCGGCGGAGATCATCCCGTACGAATCAGTCTCGACTGGCAAGGTCAAGAACCCAATCAGTGGTCGAGCGGACGCTGCGCGCTGACTCCGGATGGCAGCGTCGTCGCCTACGTCAGTAGGGCGCAGTTGGTTCCCAACGATCAAAACACACTTTGGGACATCTACCTGGTCGATCGCCGCGTCGGCTTGAGCCCCGAGTTGATCAGCGTCACGTTGACTGGTGGCACGAGTACTTGGGAGGCCAAAGGAGATCCAGACATCTCGAGCGACGGCCGTTACGTCGCGTTCTGCAGCGACGCCGACGATCTGGTTCCCGGCGACACGAACGGCGGACCAGATGCGTTCGTGCGGGACCGTTTGCTGGGTACCACGATCTTGTGCAGCATCTCGACGACGGGCGCGCAGGGTCACGCGATCGCGCGTCTCGCGATGTCGGACGACGGTCGCTTCGTCGTGTTTTCGAGCTTATCGACCATTCTAGTCGTTCCAGACAACAACGGAATCATCCCGGATGTGTTCGTCCGCGATCTCGTCGCGGGCACGACCGAACGCGTCGACGTGAACGACGCCGGAGTTCAGGCCAACGGCGCGTCCGGGGCCATCGATCCGATCGACATCTCGGGCGACGGTCGCTACGTCGTGTTCATGAGCGAGGCCACGAATCTCGTGGTCGGCGACACCAATGGCAAGCAAGACGTCTACCTTCGCGACCGCATCGCTGGAACGACCACTCTGGTGAGCCGCACGAGCGCCGGCATGCTCGGCAATGATCACTCGTTCTACCCGCGGATCTCGCCGGACGGGCGGTGGGTGTCGTTTTGCAGCCGGGCCACGAATCTGGTCGCGAACGATTCAAACAGCGAGTTTGACGTGTTCGTTCGAGACGTCGCAGGTTCGACAACGAGATGCTTGTCCTTGGACGCCAACGGAGCGACCGCAAATGGTCGTTCCTCACATCCGATGTTCTCGACGTGCGGCCGATTCGTGGGCTTCGAGAGCAGCGCATCCAATCTCGAGATCGGCGACCTGAACGGAGCATGGGATGGTTTCATCCACGACCTCGTGACTTCGCGGACCTGGCGGCCGGCAGTGGGGCCTGGCGGAGTCGAGGCGGATCTTGGCGCGGCACCGCCCAACATGAGCGACGGAGCACGAACCGTTACATTCTCCACGAGTTCGACGAACATGCTCAGCCAGCCCGTAAACCAATGGGTCCACGTCTACGCCCGCCAGTTTCCCGTGCCGCAGATCTACTGCACCGCCAAGACCAACTCGCTGGGCTGCGTGAGCTCGATCTCCTACGCGGGCGTGCCGATGGCGTCGTTCCCGTCCGGCTTCGAGTTGCGCGCGGCCAACGTGCTGAACCAGAGGCTCGGGATGCTGCTCTACTCGACTCATTCGTCGAACGGCGCGCCGTTCCAGGGCGGCACGCTGTGCATCGCTCAGCCCGTGCATCGCACTCCGAGCCAAACGTCGGGCGGCTCCCTCACCGGCACCGACTGCAGCGGCTCGCTCGCCTTCGAGTTCAACGCCTGGATCGCCGCCGGTCTCGACCCACGCCTCGCCGCCGGCCGCCAGGTGTGGGCCCAATTCTGGAGCCGCGACCCAGGCTTCGCGCCGCCCGACAACTCGAACCTCACCGACGCGGTGACGTTCGAAATCGATCCCTGAGCGCGAGCTCTACGGCAGAATCGAAAACTCGGCGGATGAGTTCCGCCGCAGGCGGCCGTCGTCGACCGGGAGGTGGAAGTTCGCCGCGGCGGGCACATCCACAAGTTGCCGCCCGAGGCCAACTCGGGCGTCGTTGGGTCGGGCTTGCGAAGCGGGTGAGGCGCGCCGGGTCGGTGGTGCTGGCGCGTTGGATACGACGGAACCTACTCGTTGGCGCGGGTTGCGGGTGAGGAGCGTGGTCGGCGGGTTGACGGGCTGCGGCTCATGCGAAGTCGAGCTGCTCGCGCGAGCGCGCCGGCGCGGGCCGTGGAGGCTCGGTGGGCAGTCCGAGATGCGCGAGGATCTTGCGCACGACGATGGGGTCTGTGATCTGCGCGATCAGGCGGCGCGGACCACCGCAATGCGAACACGTCAGCACGTCGAGAGCGAAGACGCGGCGCAAGAGCTCGGCCCACGTTGAGCGCGACGAGCGCGACGAGCGCGGGCGTGCGAAGGTGCTTGGCGCGATCGGCGAGTTGGGAGCGAAAGCCGCGTGCGAGTGGGCGGCGGAGACCGGCGCGCGCTTGGGCACGACTCTGGTCGCGCCAAGCGGAGGCCGGCGCAAGCACGCCGTGGTAGGTGAGCTGATGGGCGCGTGGGTGCGGAACGAGTGCCGCGAGCCGCTCGATGAAGGTGAGAGGGTCGAAGGAGACGGCGGATGTGCCCGACGAGTGACGCCGACGCGCTCGTGCGACATCCGAGTGCCCCGCGGAGCACGGCCGGAGAGGAGCTGCTCATTCAGCGCGGGATCGGCATCGTCGCCGCGAATTCGTCTTCGCTGCGAGGGCGCCAGCGGCGGTCGGTCGAGCTGATGGCTTCGCCTGTGCGGCCCGTTCGCGAGCGGGGGAGCAGGACGAATTCGAAGGCACGGTCGAGCTTGCGGTAGGCGGCGTCGCCGGTGCGGAAGAGGCGCGGGCTCTCGGCGGTCACGGGCAGGAGCTCGGGGTAGTCGCCGGTCTCGTGTCGGACTTGATCGAGGAACGCGAGCTGCGCTTCACACCAGCGGCGGGCGTCGGTGAGGTCGCGCTCGTGCAGCCAACGTCCCAACGGGAAGGAGGTGCCCAGCGCGAGTTGAAGCGCGAGAGCCGTCGTGCACGCCGCGAGCAGGCGGTTGCAGCCGGGGTGCTCGCTCCTGCGGCGCCGGCGAAAGCGCACGAGCAGGGCTCCGGCCAATGCGAGGCCCGTTCCGCTGGCCGCGATCGAGTTGAGCGCCAAGGCCACGAGCGCATGGTCGAAGGAGCCTCGTCCCCAGTGGGCCGGGAGCGTGATGGCCAACAGGCAACCAAGGGTGAGGGCGAGCAGCGCGGGAACGTGTCGGTTGGACATGCGGTGCGGCTCCCTCGAGGTCGAAGCGCAGCTTCCGACGCCGAAGGGGGCCGAGCCTTGCGGAGGATCCGGCAGCGGCGGGGAAGCGTGGCCTCGCGGGCGCAGAGGGGTCGCGCCGTCGACGGGAGGGTCATCGCAACGACGCTCGAGTGACGGCTGCCGTTGCGTTCCCGCGCCACGTCGATCACGACGCGCCGCGAGAGCCCGCCGGACTCTCCCGCCGCGAATGCGCCGCGGTCGCGCGTGCGCGCTCGCTCGATGGAACGGCGCCGCGCCGAGCTACTGGCACACGGTGAACTGCAATGCGTTCGACAAGCCCGTGGTCGACGCGCTCGCGGGATCGCGCATCCACCACTGCGCATACACCGTGTTTCCGGGGCTCATGCCATAGGCGTTCATCGTCGCGGTGTCGAAGGTGAAGGTGTAGGTGCCGGTGCACGAGCTACCGCTCGACGCGCCGCCCGAGCTCAAGTTCGTGCCGCGGAACACCGGCGACGCGACACACTTGATGCCGCCTTGGAACGGCACGGCGGACGCAGTCGAACCGAAGAACAGCAGGCCGTTCTTCTGGTTGAGCACGTTCGCGCACGTGACCGTGAAGTTGCCGGCCGACTTCGACGGCGCGTTCTGCGAGCCGATCGCGGGGACGCAGCCCAACGAGTTGGTCTTCGCGGTGCAGTAGCTCAACACCGAGTTCGCGTTGGCGTAGAACGGCCCCAGGTGCACAGTCGGCGACAGGTTGCCGGCGTTGTCGCGCGTGCGAATGTGCGCGTAGCGCGCCAAGGGCGACGAGAAGATGTCGGCCTGGTAGCTCGTCTGATTCGCCGGCACGTTGGCAGCGCCGGTTGGATCGAAGTTCACCAGCGAGTTGATCGCGACCAGGTACCCCGCGACGCCCGAGCCGCCGAGGTTGTCGACGGCCGGGTTCCACGCGAGTTGCACCAGCGTGGCGCACTGCTGCACGCCGCTGGGATGGCTGGGCGAGTTCACTCCCGTCGGCGCGAAGGGCGCGAGCGTGTCGATTTTGATCGGGCCCAGCGACGCGTAGTCGTCGTCCCAGTTGCCGCTGTTGTCGACCGTGCGGATGTTGAACCACCACGTGCCCTGGCCGAGCGTCTCCGAGTAGTTGGTGACCTGCTCGATGTCCTTGAGCGCGCCCGGCTGATTGGCTGCGCTCGTGGTGAACACGCTGTAACCGTCGACACCCGAGAGGTTGTCGGTCGCCGCCGTCCACTGGTAGCTGACCGCGGAGTTGTTGCTCCACACGTTGGGCGTGTGCGTCGTCGAGACCAAGTTGGTCACGGCGCCGGGCTGCGTGCCATCGACGTACACGGCGACGGCATCGTTCGCCGTGACGGCGTTGTCCGAGCGCGCCTCGACCGAGAAGTTCTTGGTGCCCTCGCTCCCCCAGTTGACGGTCCAGGTGACGAACTTGGAGGTGCCGTGCAGCACGTTGCCGACCTCGGCGCCATCCGTGCCGCTCACTCCCAAGCCGTAATCCACGACCGCGCCGTCGGCCAGCTTCCCGACGGTCGAGACCAGGTTGGTCGCGATCGTGCTGGCGTCGAGGTACACCGCGGACGCCACGTAGCTCGGATTGAAATAGAACGCCGAGCAGGTCGTGTTCTCGAAGGGCTTGACGTACGCGTCGGTCGTCGTGACCGCGAACACCGGCGTCGGCGTCGTGTCGCCATAGGTGACGATCGCACAGATGCCGACCTTGACCGACTGGAACGGAATCATCGCCGACGGATAGACCTTGATGCGCCAGGTCGTGGCCAGCGGATTGTCCAGGCTACGCACCTCGGTGTTGTCGAGCGACGATTGCTGCGCCGTGTAGTCGCCGGTGTTGTTGCCCGCCTGGAACGGTGAGGCGTCGATGAACGAATCGAGGTCGTTGATCAGCGCGCGCACGCCGCCCGCGGGTGCTTCCTGTTCCTTGTAGTGCACGACGATCGTCACGCGCGTCGCGCCGGCGCTGATCGGGAAGTCGACCGAGGTCGACTGGTTCCAGGCCAACGTCGCGTTCCAGAAGTACAGGGACTGCTGGCTGTCGCTGAAGTGCGCCTTGTAGGCGTCGACGCGTCCGGTGCCATAGGCATTCAAGTGCGCAGCCGAGGTCGTCGGGCTCGTCAACAGGAGGTTCGAGCGTGTGACTGCGCTCGCCATCAGGACGGCGGACAAGGCGGCGGGGTGATAGCGCAGCCCGCTGTAGTGGTCGCACAGCTGCGCCGCGATTCCGGCGACGTGCGGCTGCGCCGTGCTCGTGCCGGTCTTGAAGGCGTAGCCCGTCGCCGTGCCGGCCGCGCACGAGTGGATCCCGTCGCCGGGTGCGCACACATTGGGCTTCCATCGACCGTCTGCCGTCGGGCCGCGACTGGAGCTCTGCGCGACGGCCCCGGGGTCGTGCGCCAGGTCGTCCCAGTCGTAGACGGAGCCGACCGAAATCACGTTCTTCGCCGCCCCCTCGAGGTCCATCTGGCCCGGGATCGAACCCGAGTTGCCCGCCGCGAACACGTACTGCTGGTCGCGATCGAAGACCTCCGCGTCCCACACGCGCGCGTTGAAGTCGGTGCCATAGGCAGCCGACGAAAACACACCCCACGAGCAACCCACGACCATCGGAATCGGCGTCGTGTTGCCGCCGGGATCGGTGTAGGGCGTGTGCATCGCCGAGGCCATCGTTCCGTAGCTCGTCGAGAGCGTGCAATCGGAGTTGCCGATACGCACGGCGTAGAAGCGACCGGTCGAGCCCCAGCCCAGTCCGGGCGCGACGCCCGCGTAGCTCGCGTTGACATCGCCATTGCCGAGCAGCGTCCCGCACACGTGCGTGCCGTGCCCGCAGCCATCGACGAAGGGACCTGTGGCATCGCTCGACAGATCGAAGCCAACGCTCACCGGATCGATGGCCGAGTGTGCGAGGTAGAAGCCCGAGTCGATCAGGCCCGCGATCGCCACGCTGTTGGTCGAACCGTCGTAGCTCGCGCGCGTGCGGTCGGCCTCGACCATCGGCATCGACTCGTCGTGCGCCAGTCGCGCCATCCGCACGGGCTCGATGAACTGCACGAAGTCGAGCTCGGCCAGTTCTTCGAGCCGCGCCGGATCGAGCGTGGCGCGAAAGGCGTGCAACGAGTCGATGTACTCGAGCAACTCCACGCCGTGAGCTTCGAGCGCGTGCTGCTGCCAACCGTTCGACATCCACTGCCGCGGACGGAACTCGTCGTTGCCCGGAAGCGCGTTGTCGCCGTTGGATTCCTCGACGACTCCGACCGCGACGGAGCTCGACGCGGCGCACAGGTCCGACTCGGACACGTCGATGACCACCGCGAGCGGCTCAGCGCCACGCAAGTTGGCGATGGCGCTCGCAAGTCCGACGTCGAGCTTCTGCTGCGGCCGCGCGGCGCCGACCCAACGCACGAAGTCCAGGGCGGCGACTTCGTCGAGACGCGTGCGCGGCAGCGCCGCCTTGACGCAGTAGAACGGCTGGAACTCGAGCACGCGCGCGCCCAAGCGCTCGAGCGCGGCGAAGCGCTCGGGCGTCATGCGCTTGCTGAACATCACGAAGCCGTAGGTGACGTCGTCGGGCCGCGCGTCGCGCGTCGGCGACCAAGTCGCGAGCGCCAGTTGCGGATCGAGTCGCTCGTCCGCGGCTGGGTAGTAGCTCCCGGACGCGAAGCCCAGGAAGAACGAATCGCCCGACGGCGCGGCCACGCGGCGATCGCCGCCAGCGCACTCCTCCCACTGCGCCGGTTCGGGCAGCGGGATCGCGTCGTCGAGGAGCTCGTCGACCGGCGCGAGGGTGCCGCAGTTGGCGTCGCGCGGGACCTCGGGCGACGGGAGCGTGGCAACGGCGAGCGGCGGCGACTGCAGCGCGACGGCGAAAACAAAGCTGACCAACGACATCGTGGGGATCTCCGATTGCCCCGCGGTGACGCGGGGCGCGCTCGATCATCCTCGAAGCCGCGCGGGTGTTACTCCCGTGCTTGCGATTTCCTAGGCGCCGCCCCACGGATCAAGCAATTTCGTCGCGCCCGCGTGAGGTTCGCCGCCACCGCCCAGGCCCCCGGACAGCAGCGAGCCCGGACCCGCGCGACTTCGCACGCGAGCCCGGGCTCGACTTCAGATCCTGACCGCGTCGCCGTGCGAGGAACTCCAAGCTCATGACCACCGACCCAGGGGAGCGCGGCGGCCGCTCGGCGGGTCTCGGCGGCGAGCACTCGGGCGTGCTCGGGTGATCAGGGGGCAGAGCCGCCTCGCTTCGCAGCGGGTGGTGGGCACCGCGGACCAAGCGCGGCCGCGCCGGTGCGCTGGGTGTGCGGGTCGGCGAGTTGCTCGGGAGTGGAGCGATTGCGCGTCGAAGGTGAACTCGGCGGTGACGCGGGCGGGGGCGAGGATTGGAGGCGCGGTCGGGTGGCCGAGATCCGCGAGGGTCTTGCGCGCAACGGCGGGGTCGGTGAGCAGCGCGATCAGCTTGCGCCGAGCGCCGCAGTGGGGGCTCATGAGCACGTCGATGTCGAAAACGCGCTTCAGCAACTCGGCCCAAGTGGAACGGCGTGGGTTCGAGCGGCGCGGCGCGACGGAGCCGTGCGAGCTCGCGCACGCGACCGATGCGCCGCCGCGTAACGCGCTCTCGCGCGGCCCCGGGCTCGTCGCGCGCACGATCTGCTCGGGCAAGTACAGCGTGACGATCGGTGGTCAAGTCGCCGCGGTCGAAGCGAGCATCGCCGCAGGCAAGCGCGACTCGCGCGAGGCGCTGATCGACGAGCTCTTGATCCCCAACATCGACCAGCGCGTGTTTCCTGAGATCACCGGCGGCGTCGCTCTCGAGGAGCGCGACGAGGATGAGCTCGGCATCCTCGAGGCCCTCTCGGTGACCTCGATCATCGAGGGCGCCGACGCAGCCGTGAAGGCGGCCGAGGTGAAGCTCTTCCGCGTCCACGTCGCGATGGCGCTCGGCGGCAAGGGCTTCTTGATGCTCACGGGCAAAGTCAGCGAGGTTCGATCCGCGAGCGAGGCCGGCGCGCGCCAGATCGGCAAGCGCGGGCCCTTGGTCAGCAAGGTCGTCACCCCGCGCCCCGAAGCGCGGCTGCACCGCGAGACGATTTTGACGCCCGCCGGTCCCTCGCTTTTCGCGGAAAATGACCCCGCTCTCGCGTAACGCGCGAGCCTCGCCGAGGATTCCTGGGCAACGGTTCGATCCGCATCGGAGCCCCCCCAGATGTCCCAGCGTTTCCCTGCCCTCGTCCTGACCGCAGTGGCCGCGACCAGCGTCGCCCACGCGCAAACCTCGCTGTTCGTCGACCAGATCGGAGTCGCCAACGCGCGCTTGGGCTGCGCGATCGCGGCGAGCGGCAACCTCGACAACGACAACTACCCCGACTTCTTGCTCGGCCACTACGGCAATCGGCCGCAGGACGACAGCAAGGGCGGAGCGCGCTTGCACTTTGGCTCGACGGCGATGGGCCAGACCTTCAACGGCCCGCTGCAAATCGATCCGTTCCTCGGCAACGCGCCCAACCACGTGCCCGGCGATCAGCTCGGCTACGCGCTCGCGTTCTTCGGCGATGCGAGCGGAGACGGACGCACGGAGTACGCCGTCGCCGCGCCCAACTCCGACGGAGGCCGCGGCCGCGTGTACATCTACCGCGCCGCGATGACGACGATCACCTCGCTCGCCGGAAACGTCGCGGGCGACAAGTTCGGCTTCGCCGTCGCGGGCGCGGGCGACATCGATCACGACGGAGCCGGCGATCTCGCCGTTGCCGCGCCGTTCGAGGACTTCAACGGAGTCGACTCGGGCGTCGTGCGCATCTACTCGGGCGCTGCGTTCATGGCGCAGCAGCTCGTCGTGCTGCGGACGCTCGGACTGGGTTCAGCGAACGACAACTTCGGCTATGCGCTCGCCGGCGGCAGCGATGTCGATCGCGACGGCTGGACCGACGTGTTGGTCGGCAATCCTGGCGACAACTACTTGGGCTCGACGGTCGGCAGCGCGCGGCTGTGCTCGGGCCACACCGGCGCGCAGCTCGAACTGTTGATCGACACGGTCGTCGACGCGGGCTTCGGCAAGAGCGTGGCGCTGCCGGGCGACCTCGACGGCGACACCTATCCCGACGTGATCGTCGGCGCGCCCGACAGCGACGAGTTCGGCACCAACGCGGGCAAGGTGATCGTGTACTCGGGCCGCGCGCTGACCTTGAACCTCTCGCCGACGGTGATGTTCTCGCTGCACGGCGCGGCGAACTCGAATTTCGGCCAAGCGCTCGGTGCCGCGGGCGACGTCAACGGCGACGGCTTCCTCGACTTCATCGTCGGCGCGCCGAACTTCGACGGTTTGCTCGGGCCCGCCAATCGCGGCGCGGCCTACGTGTTTTCGGGCAAGACCGGACTGCTCATCAGCGCGCGCTTTGGCTCGCAAGCGGGCGAGAGTTTGGGCGCGGCGGTCGCGGGTGCGGGCGACCTCGATCACGACGGCTACGCGGACATCCTGGTCGGCTCGCCCAACTGGGACGACGGCGCATTCACCAATGCCGGCAAGGTCGAGCTGTGGAGCGTCTTCCCCACCAGCGTCACGACCTACTGCACGGGCAAGACCAACAGCGCCGGCTGCGTGCCGTCGATCGCCTTCCAGGGCTCGCCCGACTTCGGCACCTCGACCACCTTCAACGTGACGGGCTCGAGCTTCCTCAATCAGAAGAACGGCCTGCTGTTCTTCGGCTTCCGCCCCAACGACGTCGCATTCCAAGGCGGAACCTTGTGCGTCGCGTCGCCGGTGATTCGCACCTTCTCCCAGAACTCTGGCGGTTCGAGCACGGGCACCGATTGCACGGGCACGTACCTCGTCAACTTCAATGCGTTGATCCACTCCGGTGCCTATCCGGCCTTGGGCGCGGGCACCGAGGTGTGCACGCAGTGGTGGTCGCGCGACCCCGCGAGCGCGAGCACGACCTCGCTCTCCAACGCGCTGCACTTCACGATCGATCCCTGAACGAGCGGATAGATGGGATGAGAAGGCCGACCTCCACGCGCGGTCGAGCTTGCGCTGCCTCAGTGGTACCAAGGGGGTGTTGACCAACCCCGAATCACAAGGAGGTAGACCATCAAGCGGTCTGAGACCCCGTCCGTCGCACGCGCCACACAGTTGCGCTCGATGTCCAAGCCCTCGAAGCAGGAAGTCTCGACGCAGGGAGCGTCGGCCGCGACGTCGCCGACCTCGCTCACCATCGGGCTCGATCTGGGCGACCGCTGCTGCGTGCGCGCAGCTCTGTCGAACTCGCGAAGCTCGTGCTCGACGAGACGCGGCGGGCCGTGGCCAGAACTGCGAGAGGGCTCACTCCGTCGCCAACAAGCTCAAGGACTCGCTGCGAAAGCGGCCCCATCCGAAGCAGCCCGTTCAACAAGTCCCTACGGCGTCGAACCGCACTTCGGCGATCCTGCGTCACGCTCCATGTGTCGCCTTCGCGCGCTTCGACTTGCGACAAGCTTTTTTTGGCGGGCTAGGCTTCGGACGCGAGCTGTCGTGCGCCGCACCGCAACAGCCAGTCCCAGGTTTCGTCGAGGAATTCGAGCTTGGGCACGTAGATCACGGTGCCGTCGCGACCACGCGTCAGCAACACGCGGTAGGCGTTGCGGCGGAGGGCGTGCGGATCGGCCACCTTGTCCTTGTGACGTCGCGCGAGCGCGCTGTTCCAGCGGCCGTCGTGGCGCCGAAAGTCCGTACCCCAGGCGAGCAGCGCCATGTCGAGTTCGAGTCCCTGGGCCTGAAACTCGGTCACGACGGTGTTGAGCGCACGGCAGGACAGCGCGTCGGTGGCCGGCGCGTTGTACCAAGGGCCGACCTTCAGGCGCTTGGTCGTTTGGAACGAGTTGTCGATACCGACGGTCTCGAGGTGCTTGCAACGAGACGAGGCGATGAGGCCGTAACGAGCACGAGGTGATTCGCCATAGCGGGCACGCAGGTACTCCTTCGCAGCGTCGAGAGTCCTCGTGATCAGGAAACGATGCCCGTCGGCGTGGACCTGAGCTGCGAGGCGAGCTGCGGCTTGTGCGTCGTCGTGCTCGACCAGAAACTCGACGAGTTCGTGCACTCGCGGCACGAGGTGGTGGCGAAGTTCCGTGTCCAGCGACAGGGAAGGATGCCAGCGGGTCTTGATCTCGCTGCCGGAGAACACCTCCTCGGTCGTGCTGGAGGCGTGGACGGTCCAGTCGTCGGCCGTCGCGCTTCGCAGCGCCTCACGCCACAGCGGAAGTCCCGTTTCCTCTCCTACGTGAATCGCTTGCCCGGTCCCGACGAGCGCCACGAGGACACACCACTCCGGAACCCTCTCCATGAACTGCAAGAGGTGGGCAGGTTCTGAGTGATGAGCCTCTTCTTGCTTGTGGACCTTGGCGAACTGAGCCGCGTCGTGTGCGCGTTGAGCCTCGTCGAACACGACCAAGCGCTCCGGCGGGATGCGCTTTTTCTTCGAGTAGAACGCGATGTACTCCTTCACGCCCTGCACAAACGTCTTGCCACCGGCCCCGCCGTCCGCGAGAGCATGCTGCATCACAGCGACCAGCGGGCCGTTGCCGGACAGGTAGACCGCAGGTGGCCGCGGTCGCCCATCTTCACGAAGCACCGCCAAGTCCTTGAGCCAACGCGCGTGCACGACTTGCAAGCCGACCAGCGTCTTGCCGCTCCCTGGCACACCCTGCAGGAACACCAGATGCCGTGTCTTCGTGGTGGCGGCCTCGCGCGCGATGTTCGCGATCGTCTCGAGCGCCGGATCCGTGCAGGCCCGCGCTCGTTTGATGTACGGCAGATTGCCGTGCTCGAAGAGGTCGCGCGCCGCTTCCACGATCGATGGGAGCGGACAGTACGTGTCGTCGGCGAGAAACGCGTCCGGGGTGATCGGGGTCGCGCTGAGCGTGCGTCCGATCCGTTGCAGCAATCCATCGAGACCACGCGGGGCTACCACCCAGGCTCCGTCGACGGTCTCACCTTCGAGTTTCGCCATCGGCTGTACGAGCACCGGGACGACCGGACGTTCGTGGCACTCGAGGTGGTACGCGCGCAGATCGCGTGCGTAGGCGAGCACTTGGTCCAAGCCCGCGCGAAGGGGCGTGTCCGGTCCCTTGAGTTCCAAGACCACCACGACGCCCTGTTCGAGAACGATGACGTCCGGACGACGACCATCGCGAGGCAGTCGGTACTCCAGGATCGCCCAGTAGCTCGAAGCGCTCGGTTCGGCGACCACAAGCTCCCGCGACTCTCGTTGGAGTTGCGGGATCCAGCCACTCCATGCGGAGCGTTGTTCGTCGCTCGCATCTGCAACGAAACTCTCCAGCGCACGCACCACGACTTGAGGCGTCGTTCCGTGGAAGGTCGGCAAGTCGGAATGCCAGCCTGCCCGATCCGGACGCGAGTCGCTCATGCGGCCGGAGAATAACCGGAGCATCGGTGGCGTCGAGGCGTGACGTCCGTCGGGGGTGCCATCTGAACCGCAGCTCGAAGTGCGGGCTTCGTCACAGCTTGCCCCTCCGACGGCGAAGCCCTGATGGAGTTCGATCGCGATGCAGCGGCGCGCGGCCTCGAGCGACGTCGAGCGGTTCGCGCGAGCGGTCCGGCGCACGGCGTGGAGGCTCGGTCGGGTGGCCGAGATGCCCGAGGATCTTGCGCACGACGATGGGGTCGGTGAGCTGCGCGATGAGGCGGCGTGGGCCGCTCTCGTCAAGGGCAGGTGAGGACGTCGACGGGGAAGACGTGCTTCAGCACTCGGCCCAAGTGGAACGGCGTGGGCTCGAGCGGCGCGGCGCAACGGGGGTCTGCGAGCTCGCGCACGCGGCCGATGCGCTGCCGTGTAACACGGTCAGTCCGTCCAGGATTGTCTCAGGAGCGCCGCGTGCGCCTCCGATTCGACAACTGATTCAGGTCCAACGATCGTGAAACGCTCCTTCCAGATCGCGTCGATGCTCGTCGCTCTCCTCACCCAGCGCGCTGCGGCGCAGCTCCCTGTCGTGCCTGGGTACACCGTCGAGGTCTACGCGACGGTCACCGATCCCTTGCGGATGGCGTTCGACCCCTCGGGCGTGATGTTCGTTGGACGAGACGCGTCCTGTTCGGGCGGCGGCAACAGCACGGCGGTCAAGATCCATCGCATCCCGGCGGGAGGCGGCGTGGCGACCGAGTACGGACTGGCGACGATCGTGGATCCGGACGCCGTGGTCGTCGACGTCAATGGCGTCTTCGGAGTTGCCGGAGGCGTGCTCGTCGGCGGCATCATCTCGAACGTCTCCGGCGGGAAGATCTCGCGGATCGCGCCGGACCAGACCGTCGCCGCGCTCTTCGGGCCTACGACCGCGTTCCACAACCCGACCGAGATCGTGATCGAACCCTCGGGGCGCCTGCTGTTCACGAACGCCGCGAACCCGGGCACCTCGCAGAATGGCCTGTACCAGAGTGTCGGCGGAGTCCCGAGTTTGCTCGCCGCGACGACGCCGCAGCTCGCCGCGCTGGATGTCGATTCGACCGGCCGCATCTTCGCGGGCGACCTCAACGGCTCGATTCAGGTGTTCTCGTCGGCTGGCGCGCTGCTCAACGCGGCGTTCGCGCAGTCGACGCGCTTCGCCATCGGCTCGCTCGGCGCGGCCGCCGAGCACGTGTACGCGATCGACGCGCAGCACAAGCTGCAGCGCATCAACATGGCGGGCGTCGCGACGGAGATCGGAACCGGCTTTGCCAGCGCGTCGGACATGGAGTTCGGCCCTGACGGCGCGTTGTACGTGGCGGAGTTCTCGTTGGATCGGATCCTGCGCATCACGCCTGCGTGGACGACGTACTGCACGGCCGGCACGTCGACGAGCGGCTGCGTTCCGGTGATCGTCGCGAGCGGCGTCCCGAGCCTCAGCGCGACGTCCGGCTTCACGATCTCCGTCGCCCATCTCGAGGCGCAGCGCGCCGGACTGATCTTCTACGGAGTCAGCGGCCGGACCGCATCGCCCTGGGGCCCCGGCAGCGCGAGCTACCTGTGCGTCAAGTCGCCAACCCAACGACTCCCGGCCCAGAACTCGGGCGGACCGAGCGGCTCCTGCGAAGGCTCGATGAGCAACGACTGGCTCGCGTTCATCGCAGGTTCCTCGACGGTCCTCGGCGAGCCTTTTTCAGTGGGCGACATCATCGACACCCAGTGCTGGTATCGCGATCCGGCTGCCGCGAAGACAACGAGTCTCAGCGGCGCGCTCGAGTTCATCCTGGTGCCGTGACGGCAGGACAGAGTCCCTCGCCGCTCCGGCTCACCACCTCCTCGACGAGCTCGAGCGGTTCCGCCGGACTGCCACGTTCGTCGCAGAAGCACGGGCTCCTGTCCGGACGGAGCTCACGCTGCGGAAGTCCGCACGCGCCAACGAGCAACGTGAGAAAACGGCAGGGCGAATGCGACGCAGGCGTGCTGGAGCTCCGTCCCCGCCGCGGAGCGCGGGCGAAAAGCGCAACTACCGCGGGCCGGGAGAGCGCGTCGCACTCTCCAGACGCCACAGCACGTGACAGGCGAGCCCCATGGCGAGGACCGCTCCGGCGGCGACGAGCGCCATGTGCGCCTCTTGCGAGAGGTCGAAGAGCATGCGCGGCGCCTCCAGTGACACGGCGATCAACGCGGCGACGCACGCGAGGCGCGAGCTCAGGCTGGGCGGGGGCCCATCGAGCTCTCCCGCGGGCCGGAGTAGATACAGGCACAGTGGGAGCACGCCCACGAAGTAGTGGTACCAAGCGAGCTCACTGGTCAGGAGCGGCAGCGTCGCGCCGACGCCCATCAAGAACACGTCGAAGCGCCGCGCAGAGAGCGGCGCGCCCGCGTGCAGGACCATGACCGCGCGCGACAGCGTTGCCCGCCGCACCCACAGCACGCCGAAGAACGCGAGCGGCGCGCGCCAGCCGAGCCACGCGAGCTGCCCGAGTCCCGCGACCTCGCGCAGCACGCGCGGCAGCGCGAAGTTCACGTCGTCCCAGGCGCCCTCCTGCATCAGGCGTCCGAGCTGCTCCAGCCAATCGCTCCAGCACCGGGCCGAACCGAAGAACCAACTCGAGAGCGCGACCGCCAACGCCGCTCCGTCGAGCGCACCGACGACGACGCGCGCGAGCTTGTGGACCTGTCGGCTGACGAGCCAGCCGCCTCCGAGCGTGAGCGCGACGCTGGCGACATTCGGCTTGAAGGCGACCAAGAGCCCGAGCGTGAGCCCCGCGAGCAGGAAGCGCTCCCGCGCGAGCAGCCACACGAGCAGCACCAAGCCGGCGATCTGCACTCGTCCGACGTTGCCTAAGCTCTGGTCCTCGAGATACGGACCGAACGATTCGAGCGACAGCGTTTCCGCGAGCAGGCGCTAGGGCCACGAGAAGCCGAGCAGCCCGCACAGCACGAAGAGCGCCACGACCCACGCGACGACACCGAGGTGCTGAAACGTCACCATGTCGGTCCGATACGGACCGTCCTGAGTTGCGCCGAACACGGTGTACAGCCAGGGCGTCGAGTAGGTCTCGAGCTCCGGCCGCCGCGTGACAGCGGCACTGAGCTTGCTCTTGCGCACGCGGTCCGCGCCCTCACCGAGGTCGGCCTTGTTCGACGGCGCGTACAGCTTCGCCAGGCGCTGGCGCTCCTCGTCGGAGTAGATGTTGCCCTCGCACTTGCCATCGCCGCCCAGCGACGCGACATGTCCCACGTGCGCGCGAACGACCACAGCGCCAGGGCACCGGCGAGCGCGATGAGGAGGAACGTCGACCGCGGGGCAGCGTGCTTTCGATCCATGCGCGGAATTCCAAGCGGATGACTTCCGCCGGAGGTGGTCGTCGCCGACCGCGGGTTGGAGGTTCGCCGCGGCGGTAGGATCCGTCAAGTGGCCTCAAGGGCCCAGCTCGGGCGTCGGAGGGGCGCCGGAGTGCCGAGCGGGAGCTCGCGGACGAGCATGCCGTCGTGGACGTCGATCGCGCCCTTGGACGAGTGGAACGCTTGCTCTCCGGCGAAGCCGTAGCGTGCCTCACTTCGCCGGCATCACGATGCGCAGCTCGCCTCGGCCGCCGAAGGCTCCTGGGACCTGTCCACAGCGGCTCGGCTCGGCGTCGAACATCATCCTCCGACCATCGCCCAGCGCGCGCTGCGCGGTGACGGCGTAGGCCTTCTCGCGCTCGACGCCGACTCGAAAGCGGCCCTGTGCGTCGGTGCTGGCGGTCTCGCCGAACTCCTGGCCCGCACCGAGCGCCTGCACCAGCGCGCCGGCGAGCGGCGTCCCGTCCTGCTCGACGACGCTGCCGCTGAGCCAGATGCCCTCCTCGATCTGGAGGTCGAGCTCGTGACCGTCGGCGCGCTGATCCTCGAACACGGCGTGCACGTGGAACTTCGCGTCGGGTTCGCCGGAGTCGCGGTGCTGCGGCCAGAGCTGGATCCTGTAGTTGCCCGGCAGGACACCGCGCGCGACGAACGTCCCGTCGACACCGGTCTGCACGTCGCAATCGGAGAGGCCCGGCGCGGTCGGCTCGATGCTGACATACACGCCGGCCACGGGGTTCCCCTCGCGGTCGTGCACGCGGCCTTGCATCGTCACGCCGGCGGGGAGCACGAGCTCGACGCCCTCGCAGCGCTCGCCCGGCTTCAGCGCGACCGAGCGCGTCGCCGCGGCCTGGTGGCCGTCGCGGCGCAGCTCGACCACGTACTCGCCCTCGGCGAGCTCGTCGAAGGTGAATGCGCCTCGATCGTCGGTGCGGCCTTGGCGCTGGCCGACGTAGGAGTCGAGGAACGACTCGCTGCGCGCGTCCCACCGGCCGCGGTCGGCGTTGACGCCGCGCAGGATCACCTCGAGGTCGGGCTGCGGCTTGCCGCTCTCGTCGACGACGTGGCCGCGGATCGAGCCCGCGGGGCGCAGCACGACGTCGGGGAGCTCGAGCGCGGCCTGCGTCTTCTCGCTCGCGGGGAACTCGTAGACGCAGCTGCCGAAGCCCTGCGCGCGCACGAACAGCGAGTGCGCGAGGTCGGGGCGCAGGTCCGCGAGCGCGTAGCGTCCCTGCGCGTCGGTCGTCGTGCCGACCCAGTCGTGGCGCTGCGCCGCGCCGAAGTCCGTGCCGCAGGCGGCGACGTACGCCCCCGCGATCGTCGCGCCGCGCTCGTCGACGACGCGGCCGCTGGCGCGGCGCGCGGGCTCGAGCAGGATCTCGAGGCCCTCGGCGCTCGTCGCGCCCGCGCCCGTTGGCTGCGCGACATTGCGGAAGCCGTAGCCCGCGGCGCGCACGTAGATCTGGCCGTCGGAGCCCTTGTCGAGCGGCAGCGTGAACGCGCCGGCGGCGTCCGTGCGCACCGAGGTGCGCAGCACCCAAATCGTGCCGAGCTCGGCGTTCGCGATCGGCGCGCGCGTCAGCGCGTCGAGCACGTGGCCGCGGAACCAGGTCTCGGCCGCGAGGTGCACGTCCTGCGTGATCGTCCGGCCGGCCTCGGGGTGCACCTCGATCCAGTCGGACATCGGCAGGCCGCTCGCGGTCGCCTCGACGAAGAGGATCCCGGGCGGCAGCGTGTCGATGCGGTAGCTGCCGTTCGCGTCCGTCACGCTCGACTGCTCGAAGCGCGCGCCGTCAGGGCTGTCGTTGCCGCGCAGGAAGCAGCGCACGCGCGCGTTCGCGACCGGCAGCTTCGCCTCGCCCTGCGTGACGCGGCCCTCGATCGCGGCGCCGTAGGGCAGGTGCACGACGACCGTCTCGCCCGCATGCCGCCTTCCGAGCGTCGCCTGCGCGAAGCCGGAGCGATCGACCGCGAGCTGGTAGAAGCGCGCCGGGTCGAGCGCGAGCTCGAAGCGTCCGTCGGCGCCGCTGTGCGTTTCGCCCGCGCGCTCGCTGCGCGAGGCGACCACGAGGTCGAGCGTCTGGTAGTCGTAGGAGACCGAGCTCGAGGCGAGGATGCGCGCGCCCTCGACGGGCCGGTTCCGCGGATCGAGCACGATCCCGCGCAGCACGTTCTCCGGCGCGGGGTTCGCGATGCGCGATTCGAGCGTCGGGATCTCGACGGCGCTGCGCCCCTCGCCGCGGGTCGCCTCGAGCTCGGCGGCGGAGCTCGCCTCGCGCGCGGGTTCGGCCGCGAGCGGGCTCGGCGCGGCGACGCGTGCGTCGGGCGCGGGCAGCTCGGGTGCGCGCGGTGCCTTCCAGATCCACACGGCCAGCGCCGCGAGCGCGAGCAGCGCGGCGAGCTTCGTCTTCGTTCCCATCAGCAGCAGTCCTCCCGTGAGCGATGCGTTCGGCGCGTGCGCCAGCGGCACGAGCGCCGCCATCCAGCCGGCGCGGCCTCCGGCGTGTTCGCGATCGAGCCGCTCGCGCAGCTTCGCGACGCCGCGCGAGAGGCGCTGGCGCGCGGCCTCGTGCGAGATCGCGAGGCGCTGTGCGACCTCGATGGTCGAGAGCCCGTCGAAGTAGCGCAGCACGAGCGCGCTGCGGTAGGGCTCCTCGAGCGCGAGCAGCGCCTCGGCGAGCTTCCTCTGCAGCTCGACGCGCGCGGCGAGCTCGTCAGGGCCGTCGACGCGCTCCTCGCGCGCGCCGCGCGGCTCGTGCGCGGCGCGCAGTTCCTCGCTGCGCCGCGCGCGGCGCGCGACGTTGCGCGCGACGACGGAGAGCCAGGCGCGCAGCTCGGCCGCGCGCGCGGCGGGCCTGGCGCGCAGCGCGGCGAGCCAGGTCTCCTGCTCGACCTCGTCGGCCGCGTTCGCGTCGCGCACGAGCCCGCGCGCGAGGCGGCGCAGCCAGCTCGCCTCGGCCAGCAGGGCCTCGGTGTCCTCGGGACGGATCGTGCTCACGGCGCACACCATCCTCGGCGCGCGCGCCTGTGACGGGAAGTCCGGCTATTTCGCGACGGGCTTCTCGTCCGCGGCGAGGAAGCCGTGGCCATCGAGCTGCCAGTGCGCGTCGAACCAGCCCGCGGAGAGCACGCCGCCGTCGCCCTTCTCGAGCACCGCCGGACCGAAGACGGTGTAGTCGGGCAGGCCCACGCCCGAGGCGAAGTACGGCACGATCGACGACAGGCGCGTGCCGGCCGGGCCCGTGTCGCCGACCAGACCGAAGAGCTCGGGCAGCTTCGGATCGTCGAGCGTCGACGGGAAGACGAACAGCGCGCACAGGTCGCCGCCGCGGAAGATGCGCGTGCCGACCTTCAGCTCGCCGCGCTTGACCTGGATCGGCGCGCGCTCCGAGGCGCTCCTTCCAGGCCAGGTTCGTGTCGGCGTTGCCGCAGAGGATCACGTTGCCCGCGGCCGAGCGCGAACCCTGCGCGAGGTACTCGTAGTCGGACAGCATGCGCGCGCGGCCGTTGCCGCGGTACCACCAGGTCTGCGCGTCGGCGCGCGCGCGCTCGAACAACTCGCGCTGCTCCTCGGGCGAACCCTGCGTGCCGTAGACCCGCACGAACCCGCGCGCGAAAGCGTGCTTGAACGGACCCGAGCGCTCGGGGGTCTTCGCCTTCCAGCCGGCCTCTGCGCCGAGCACGTGCGCATCGAGTGCGCTCTCGTCCTCGAAGCGCAGGTCGGGGAAGGCGCCGGGCAGGGCGCGCCAGTGCTCGCCCTCGCGCAAGAGGTCGACGCCGCCGCCCTCGAACGCGGATGGGAATTCCAAGCGGATGACTTCCGCCGGAGGCGGCCGTCGTCGACCGCAAGGTGGAGGTTCGCCGCGGCGGGCTGATCCGACATGTGGCCTCGAGGGGCCCAGCTCGGGCCTCGATGGGCCGGGCTTGCGAGGCTCACAGGGGCCGTGGCGCGGGCGCTTTGGACACGACGGGACCTACTCGTTGGCGCAGTTTGCGGGCGAGGAGCGCGCTCGGCGGCGCACGGGCCAGCGGCATCAGGCGGACTCGAGCTGCTCGCGCGAGCGCGCCGGCGCAGGGTGTGGAGGCTCGGTCGGGTGGCCGAGGTGCGCGAGGATCTTGCGCACGACGACTGGGTCTGTGAGCTGCGCGATGAGGCGGCGTGGGCCGCTCTCGTCAAGGGCAGGTGAGGACGTCGACGGCGAACACGCGCCGCAAGAGCTCGGCCCAGGTCGAGCGCGACGAGCGCGAGCGGGCGGAGGTGCTGGGCGCGGTCGGCGAGTTGGAGGCGAGCGGGCCGCAGGGAGGCGAAGTGGACGCGGGTGCGCGCTTGGGCAAGATGAGATCGCGCCAGGCGGAGGACGGCGCGAGCATGCCTTGGCAAGTGAGCTTGTGGGAGCGTGGGGGTGGCACGAGCGCGCCCAAGCGCTCGATGAAGGCCAGAGGATCGAACGAGACAGCCGACGTGCCGTCACGCCAGTGGCGCTTCAGGCCATAGACGACGCGGCCGTCCGGCGCCTGCGCGAGGCGCCGCGTGGCGATCGGCGGCCGAGTCACATAGCGGCACAGATGCTCGAGCCGCTCGAGCTCGCCGGCGGGCACGAGGTCGTTGAAGTCGCGCGGCCGGCGATCGACTCCAAGCGCGGCATGAGCGCCGGACTGCGCGGCGCGACGACGCATCAGGACGACGGCGAAGCCGGGTTTGGAGCCGGTCGCGCCCGGTCGAGTCGTCATCCCAGCGCTCGTGATCCCGGGGGCGGCGGCGACCGCTCTGCACTCGACGAGCGAACCGAGCCCAGGCGCTGGCTCGCCGCAGACGCGATACGCGCGGTAATCTCTTGCGCGTCATGGCGCATTCAGGCTCGCAGTTCGACGCCCGGGTCGAAGAGTTGCTGCTGGAGTTCCTGAGACAGCGAGACGCCGGCGAGGAGGTCGACTTCGAGGCCCATTGCCGCGCGCATCCGCAGTATGCGAGTCGCCTCCGGGAGCTGTTCGCCGCATTCGAGTTCGCGAGTCGACTGCGCACCCAGTTCTCCGCTACCACGGTCTCGAAGCGTCGGAGAGTAGAGCACGGGCATCGCATCGACTCCGATGTCTCCCTCGGCGGCGAGCCGCGCGCTGGCGCCGATCCTTCGAGCGCGTTGCTCGATCGGCTCCGGACGGATGGACCTCGTGGCACCCGCTACAGACTGCTTGGCGAGCTCGGACGCGGCGGGATGGGCGTCGTACTGAAAGTCTGGGACGACGAGTTGCGGAGGTCGCTGGCGATGAAAGTCATCTCGGGCGAGAGCGGAAACTCCACGGCGCACACGCCCGATGTCGACCCCAAGACGCTCGGCCGATTCCTCGAAGAGGCGCAGATCACCGGCCAGCTCGATCACCCCGGCATCGTGCCCGTGCACGAGCTCGGACTCGACACCTCGGGCCGCGTGTACTTCACGATGAAGCTCGTGAAGGGCGAGGACCTGCGCAAGATCTTCGAGCACGTGAAGACGGGCCACAACGGCTGGAATCAGGTCCGCGCGCTCGGCGTGTTGCTGCGCGTGTGCGAGGCGATGTCGTTCGCACACTCTAAGCGTGTTCTCCACCGCGACCTCAAGCCAGCCAACGTCATGGTGGGGAGTTTCGGCGAGGTGTACGTCATGGACTGGGGCCTCGCACGCGTGCTCGGTAGCGAGGACAGACGCGACGTGCGGCCCAGGCTGAAGTCTGCGACGGCGCCGAGCGAGGTGCTCACGGTGCGCCGCGACAGCACCGAAGGCACGCCGGGCTCGCCGCTCATGACGATGGACGGCACCGTCATCGGTACACCGAGCTACATGCCGTTGGAGCAGGCGCGCGGCGAGCTCGCCAGCCTCGGGCCACACTCCGACGTCTATTCGATCGGTGCGATGCTCTACCAGCTCGTCTCGGGCGAGATGCCGTACGCTCCCGGCGGAACACGCGTGTCGCAGAACGCGATCCTGCTCACCGTCCTGCGCGAGCCGCCAGCGCCGATCGAGCGTCTCGCGCCGTCAGCGCCCCCTGAGCTGGTGGCCATCTGCGACAAGGCGATGCAGCGCGAGATCTCGCAGCGCTACGCCACCACCGAGGCACTCGCTCTGGACCTGCGCGCCTATTTGGAAGGGCGCGTCGTGGGAGCCTATGAGAAGGGCGCCTGGGCCAGGGCTCGCAAATGGATCCGGCGCAATCGTGCAACAACGTTGGCGCTGTTCATGGCGCCGTTGCTCGTCGTGGGCTGGGTCGTTGCCGACACCGCGCGTCGCACCGCCCGGGTGGAGAGGCAAAGGCACATAGCTGTCAACGAGTCCGCCGCGGAACTCGCATATCGATCGGGTCGTTGGACCGAAGTCGTTGCCCGCACCGAGCAACTCGCCGAGTTCGGCGCGCCAGCGTCGCCGCATGTGCAAGTTCTCGCCGCCCGTTCGCTGTTTGCGCTCGGTCGAATCGATGATTCGAGCCGAATGATCGAGGAACTCTCCTCCCAGTCTCTCGATCGTGCGGTCCGGGCTAAAGTGATGCTGCTCCGAGCCGATCTGACACTCGGAACCTGGTCGACGACAGGTGACGTGCGTTTCGTCGAAAACTCGCAGGCGGCACTGACCGACGCGATCGCGCTCGGCCTGGATCCAGACGATCAGCTGTACGCGAGCGGTCTGCGCGCAGAGTCGACACCAAGTGCACTCGTCCAATTCCAGTCCGCACTCTCGCAGAACCCCGCCCACTACTCCGCACACGCGGCGATCCTTGTCTCCCTGTTCTTCCTCGGACGCTTCGACGAGGTCCGTGTCCGCGCAAAGGCGTATCGCACGCTCTTTCCGCGCGATCCGTCCCCCGACCTCCTGTTGGGGATGATCAGCGCCCTCGAACGCGACGACCATGGCGTGGACGAGGCCTGCGCAGCGGTGGCCGAATTCGGCTCCGGGGACCTGTCCGCGGAACTTCGGCGTGTGTGCGATGTGTGTACAGCGCAGCGCGAACGTCTTCCTGCACTGCTGGAGAGCCCGTTCGAGGTGCTGGATCTGCGCCTCCTCGGGGACGGAATGGCGATCGCGCGTGGACTCCGGTTGGCCAACACGCTGGACACTCATCGCGATGTGGCTGTCACGCGCGTCTACCTGCCGCCGATCGACCAGGCGTGGCTCGCGCTCACGCGCGCTTTCATTGCCGCGCGAATAAGCCCGGGACTGGCGCTGAAGCCGCTCCGTGAGTCGCTCGCCCTACATCCGGAGGGCATGACCCACTTCTATCTCGGGATCTGCTCGATGCCGCGCGAGAACGCTGGCTCGGTGGATGACCAGCGCCACCAGCTCGCAGAGGCGCGTGAGCATTTGACCAGGGCGGCGAATTCCTTTTCGATTTATCCCAACGTCGATCGCGCCGCGCGCTATTGGCGATTGCGAGTCGAGCAGCGACTCGCGGCGCTGGGGGGCTTCGAAGAAAATGTCGACCAGACGCGGTCGGAGTTGCATCGCGCGCTGGCCCTCGAGGACCCGACCACGGCGGAACTGGCCCTGTTCATTCGCGAGGCGCTGAACGCCGGCGAGCAGGAACTCGCGCTGGTGCTCGCCCGCCGCCTGCGCGCGTTGGCACCTGATTCGTTCGACGGAGCTGCACTGCAGGTGGAGGCGTTGCTGGCGCTCGGTGCCCCTGCCGCCGCACGCGTGGCGCTCGACGAATTCGTTCCGAAGCCCGCCGACGTGTCGAGATACGGCGAGCTGCGCAGTCGGGTCGAGTCCGTCTCCCGCAAGTGACCCCCGCTGAAGCGTATTCGCAGTGCCGATCTCCGCACTACGGTCTCGCGCGAGCGAGGCGGCTCGTCGATCCGATCGCACCGGCTGGGGGCGTCGGTGGCGTGCTGGGGGATCCGAGCAGGAGCTCAGCCCAGCAGCGAGCGCGACGAGCGCGAGCGGGCGGAGGTGCTCGGCGCGGTCGGCGAGTTGGGAGCGAGCGGGCCGCAGGAAGGCGAAGTGGATGCGGGTGCGCGCTTGGGCAAGATGAGATCGCGCCAGGCGGAGGCCGGCGCGAGCATGCCTTGGTAAGTGAGCTTGTGGGAGCGTGGGGGTGGCACGAGCGCGCCCAGGCGCTCGATGAAGGTGAGAGGATCGAACGAGACAGCCGACGTGCCGTCACGCCAGTGGCGCTTCAGGCCATAGATGTCGCGGCAGTCCGGTGCGAGCGCGAGGCGCCGCGTGGCGATCGGCGGCCGAGTCACATAGCGACAGAGACGCTCGAGCCGCTCGAGCTCGCCGGCGGGCACGAGCACGTTGGCGTGCAACGAGAAGCCGTCGATGTCTGCGCACAGCGAACAGGGCGGCGGCGAGCTCTCGGGCGCGAGCGCGGCGCCGCCTTGGATCGACACAGCGCAGAGTTGGTTGAAGAGCGACGCCTCGCGCTCGTCCGGTTGGTCAGCGTCAGCCGGTCAGTACGCGCGGGGCGGGCGACCTTGGCGCTCCGAGATTCGTGGAGCGAGCTAGCCCGCATCTCTCACCAGCAGGCCGATCGTGCCCCCAGAATTGGCGCTGGTGAGGGATGCCGGTTAACCTCGATTGCCGGGACACTCCTGCGCGGCTCTTTCAAGAAGGCAGCTTCATGCACGTCATTCTCGAGACTCTCGCTCGTCCACGTTCGGCGCGCTCGCGCAGCGCTAACGACCCGTTTCCCGTGCGGCGAGCCGCGCTTCGACTTGTGGTCTCGACCTTGGCTTGGCTGTCGTGCGCCCTTGCCGTGGGCGCCGACGCCCGCGCCTCCGCGCAAGCTTGCACGCCGGGTTTCGTACCCACGTTCGGTGGAGAACCGTGAGTGAGCGAGATGGTCCGCGCGATGTGCGAGTTCGACGACGGCACCGGCAACGCGCTTTACATCGGCGGCGATTTCCAGAGCGCCGGAGGTTTCGCGACGTCGCGCATCGCGAAGTGGAACGGCTCCACCTGCGGCGCCTTGGGCTCCGGACTCAACGGCACCGTGCACGGGCTGTGCGTGTTCAACGACGGCACTGGCGACGCGCTCTACGCTGCTGGCGATTTCACCACGGCCGGAGGAGCGCCGGCGTCCCGCATCGCGAGGTGGAACGGCGCTTCGTGGAGCACCCTGGGCTCCGGACTCAACGGAACGGTGCACGCCCTCGCGGTCTACACCGACGCCAACGGCCCCGCGCTGTACGTCGGCGGCAGTTTCACGACCGCCGGTGGCGCGCCGGCCGCGAACATCGCGCGCTGGCGCAACAACAGCTGGTCCGCGCTGCAGAACGGCATCACGGGCACAGTCCGTTCGCTCGCGACCTACAACGACGGCGGCGGCGATGCGCTCTACGTCGGCGGACAGTTCACGGCGGCGGGACCGGTCGCAACGTTCGGGGTCGCGCGCTGGAACGGCACGGTGTGGAGCGCGATCACGAACACTCTCACGTCGATGTCGCTCATCTACAGCATGGTGACGTACGACGCCGGCGCGGGCCCGCGGCTGTACCTCGCCGGCATGAACGACATCTCGACTCCGTTCTACACGTTGTCGGTCGCCTTGGTGCGCGACTGGGACGGCGTCACGTTCGGTACTCCGTTCTCCCTGCCCCTGAATACGGGAGTCTCCACCGCCATCTACGCCATCGATGTGTTCGACTCCGGCTCCGGGCCCGAGCTCTACCTCACGGGGAGCTTCATAAGCCCCATAGGCCACATCGCGCGCTGGAATGGTGCTGCGCTGAGCTCGCTGGGAACTGGGCTGAGCGAAGGTTCCTCGACGACCTTCGGCTCCGCGCTGGGAGTGTTCGACGACGGCTCGGGAGCGCAACTCTACGTCGGTGGCAACTTCCGCGCTGCCGGCCCGACGGGCTCCCATCAGTTCGCGCGCTGGTCGGGCACGAGTTGGTCGAGCATCGGCACGGGACTGAACGAGTTCGTCTTCGACGCGGCTACGTTTGATTCCGGCTCGGGGCCCGAGATCTACGCCGGCGGGAACTTCACGCACGCCGGAGCTGCGGCAACGCCGTACCTTGCGCGTTGGACAGGCACCCGCTGGGACGGTGTCGGCACGGGGCCCAACATGTTCGTGAGCGAGGTCGAGAGCGTCGACGTCGGCAGCGGCCCGCGTCTCTACGTGGGGGGCTACTTCTCGTCGGCCGGCGGTGTCCCGGCGAGCTACATCGCCTCGTGGGACGGGAGTTCATGGTCGGCCCTCGGCAGTGGCGTCAACAGCAGCGTCACAGCGCTCTACGGCCACGACGACGGCTCGGGTACCGCGCTCTACGTCGGAGGTTATTTCTCCAGCGCGGGCGGAACGGCAAACACCGGCGGGATCGCCAGATGGAATGGCGCGAACTGGAGCGCACTGGGGACGGGACTCCAGGGCTCGTTCGTCAACGTCGATACCATGGTCACCTACGACGACGGCTCCGGCCCGGCCCTGTTCGTCGCCGGTACCTTCAGCAATATAGGCGGCGTGCCCGCGGCCAACATCGCCAAGTGGAACGGCACCAGTTGGAGCGCGCTCGGCGCCGGCCTGAGCGCGTCGGCGTATAGCCTGGCAGTCTTCGACGATGGCGGCGGGTCCGCGCTGTACGTCGGCGGCAGCTTCCAGATGGCGGGCGGTCAGTCGCGACCGTGGCTCGCGCGCTGGCGCAACGGCGCTTGGTCCACTCCGTTTCCCGGGCTCAACAGCTCCGTCGAAACCCTCGCGGTGCACGACGACGGCACGGGCCCGGCGCTCTTCATGGGCGGCAGCTTCACCACCATCGGCGGCAATCCGTTCGCGTGCCTTGCACGCTGGAACGGCACGAGCTTGTCTCCTCTCGGCTCGGGCACGACCGGCCAGGTCGCGCAGGTCAACACCCTGGTCGTGCATCAGGACCTGTACGGTTCGTCGCTGATCGTCGCCGGGTTGTTCAACAGCGCGCCGGACTCTGGCGACAGCTACATCGCGCGCTGGGGTTGCCCGATCGAAGTCGCGGGCACGAGTTACTGCACGGCAGGAACGTCGAGCCAAGGTTGCGTCGCGAGCCTCGCGGGCAGCGGCGTGCCGAGTGTGACTGCGAGCTCGGGCCACTCGATCGTTGCGTCCCAGCTGCCCGGCCAGCACAACGCCCTGATCTTCTATGGAGTCTCGGGGCCGGTTAGTTCACCGTGGGGCATGGGCTCGAGTTTTCTGTGCGTGAAGTCGCCGACGGAGCACACTCCGACCGCCACGGTGGGAGGCACGAGCGGCGCCTGCGACGGCTCGCTGTCGCTCGACTGGAACGCCTACCGCGCGACGCACCCGACCGCGGTCGGCCAGCCCTTCGCGCCCGGCGATCAGGTCTGGGCCCAGGCCTGGTACCGCGACCCGCCGGCGCCCAAGACGACGAGCTTGAGCAACGCTCTCACCTTCTTCCTGTTGCCGTAGGCCCGTCCGCTCGCCTGACCCAACGCCCGCCACCCGCTTCCTGGTTCAGGAACTGGACCCAACCAGCCCAAACAGCCTCGATCCGCCCCACGCGTTGCGTCCAGGAGTGCCTTGGGAGACCGCCCCGGAGCTCCCGGCGTGGTGTCTCGGTGCTCTCGAACTTGTTGCTGCTGTGTGGCATCGCGCTGGCGGCGACGCTGGCGATCCTGGCCTACTTCCACGCCGACGGCGTGACGCTCGACGCCGCAGCCAAGTTGCTCGCGCGACCCGCGCTCGCTCCAGAGTCGCGCCGTGCTCCAGCAGGCACGCTGCGGCGCTCACCGTCGACGCCTGCAGCTCGACGGCCAGCGCCCCCCGTACGTACCCTCCAACGACTGCCGGAGTGTGAGGAAACGACTGGCCCTAACTTGGGGGCTGGGTCAGTCGGAACGAACTGCGCCCTGAATCGCCTCCGGTAGGCGCGCTGGCGCGCTCACCGCCGGGTACGAATCAGTGGGTATTCCCCAGGAATCCCCAAACGCTGCCGACACGCCTTGCGATGGAGCCCCTAGGCTCGGTGAGACCAAGCTGGGCACCGGACCGCCGTGTCCGCGCGGCGCGGACGCACCGACGAATGGGCGCGGGCATCGGACTGAGGAGTGGGCTCATGAGCATCTGGAGTCGCGCGGGTTGCGGTGCGGGCGAAGGGACTCTCGGTGGACAGGCCAACGGAGTGTCCCACGAGCGGCATCGACGCTGTGGTAGAGGGCTTCGCCTACTCGGGGGCCCTGCCGCGTTCGCGCTAGCATTCACGACCTCGCATGCCGCCGGTCAGCAGGGGACGACGACGCGCGTAAGCGTCGACTCCACGGGCGTGCAAGGTAATCAGGCCAGTTACCGTGCTGGAATTTCCGCCGACGCCCGCTATGTCGCTTTTGAAAGCCAGGCGAGCAATTTAGTGTTAAACGACACAAACGGCTGGATGGACGTTTTTGTGTACGACCGTGTAGCCGGCACCACGGTTCGCGTGAGCGTCTCATCGACAGGCGATCAGGCAAATTGGGGCTGCCTACGCCCGTCCATTTCCTCGAACGGACGCTATGTCGTATTCGAGAGTTATGCGAACAACCTAGTAGTAGGTGATACGAATTCTAGAACTGACATCTTCGTGCATGACAGGATCAGCCATCTGACTCGTCGAGTGAGCATCGCCACCGGTGGAGCGCAATCAAATGGGGAGAGTGCACGCGCCACCGTGTCCTCCGATGGTCGATTTGTAGCATTCGAGAGCAAGGCCTCGAACTTGGTAGCCAGCCAACCATACAGTTACTCAAACATCTACCTGCACGATCGCACAACAGCCACCACTTCTTTGATCAGCTACCAGCTACCGGGGCCGATTCAGTTTCAGTTCGACTCGTATGGCGCCCAGCTCTCTAGCGACGGGCGATTTGTGGCGTTTAGTAGTGTAAATCCGAATCTCGTCCCTGGCGACACAAATAGCCACTCCGATGTATTTGTGCATGATCGAGTTGCTGGCACAACTACCATTGTGAGCCTTTCCTCTGCCGGTGTGCAGGCGGACGCAGACACTGGTGTGGGAGCCATTTCCAGTGATGGTCGATATGTTGTCATGTTCGGGAGCGCAGGCAATCTCATTCCAGGCGACACCAATGGCGCCTGGGATGTGTTCGTGCGCGACCGCGTCAGCGGAAGCACAAGCTTGGTGAGTGTCGGAAGCGGTGGATCACCGGGCAACGGGAGCAGCACGTGCAACTGTTCAATCTCGGCCGACGGGCGCTACATTGAGTTCACGAGCAATGCCACCAACCTCGTGTCCGGGGACACCAATGGGTATTATGACGTGTTCGTGCGCGACCAACTTGGTGGAGCGACAAGTCTAGTCAGTCTTGCGGCGAGTGGTGCGCAGCCAAACAGCTACAGCAACTGCAGCGCCATGTCTGGTGACGGCCGCTACGTAGCATTCGAAAGCGGTGCGTCAAACCTCGTCCCCGGCGACACGAACGCCACAGGAGACGTCTTCGTGCGCGACACTCAGACGTCCCCAACCCCGCAGGCCCGCATCTGGATTGGCACGACACCGATCGTGTTGCCGAGCCTCATCGAGGGCGCCCCGTCCCCCGCGTCCGTGCCGCGTGTCGTCAAGAACATCGGCGACCCCGGTTCCTGGCTCTCTTGGCACGTCGACGAGTCCCCCGCCGCGAACTGGGTCAGCGTTGCCCCTTGGTCGAGCAACGGCAGCGGCGTCGCGCAGGGATCTCTCGGTCAAAGCGTGACGATCTCCTTCGCCACGACCAACCTCGCGCCCGGCCAGTACGCCACGAACCTCGTCTTCAAGAACAACAACGACACGAGCGACACGACGACACTGCCTGTTTCGATCACGATCGCTCCAGCAATTGCGCCGGACCTCGAACTCAACAACGCGTCGCTGATCGTCAAGACGTATCACCCTGGCGGAGCGGCCCCTCCCTCTGACCTGCGAAACGTGCTCAATGTCGGTGGCGCCAGCACGCTCCTCAGCTGGCGCGTGAAGACCGTCCCAGCGAACACGCCATGGTTGAGCGTCAGCCCATCGATCGGCGCCGTCTCGGGCGGCGGCTCCAACCCTGTGACGATCAGCTACACGCCGCAGAGCACGCCGATCGGGACCCACCAAGCCTCACTGCTGTTCGAGAACTCGCTCAACCCGCTCGACAACAAGTCGCTACCGCTCCAGCTCACGGTGTCGCCGGCTCCGCCGGGGTCCGGCGTGAACCAGCTCCAGCTCGGTGGCCCGGGCGGCGTGACGGTCTACTTCGATCAGTTCACGGTCAGCGGTCCGCTCTGGCAGGTGTCGGGCAACGTCTCGATCGAGAACCTGCTCGGGATCAGCGGAACCGCGGCGATCGACACGTCCACGAACTCGCTCCAGACCAGTTCTGCGTTGACGCTGCTCACGCCGGCAGGGCCGATCCCGATGCTCTCGGGCAACATCGTGCTCGGTGCGCAGCAGGCTCAGCTCTCGCTGTCGCCAGGAGCCGGCCTCAATCACGCGCTGCAGGTCGGCGGCCTCAAGATCGAGATCGACCGCGTGGACGTCTACCTCGCGCCGGTGCGTGGCGTGGGCATCGGAGGCAAGGTCGTTCTGCCGGCCGAGCTCGGCCACAGCAAGGTGACGATCAACAACCTCACGTGGATGGAGAACACCCAGCGCTTCGACCTGGTCGGCGTGTTCACTCAGCCCACGGTTCAGATCCCGGGTGCGCCGTGGCGCATCGAGCCGCTGTACGTCTCGTTCGACACCATCGGCGGCAACTTCGGCATCTCGGGCACCCTGAAACTGAACGTGCCGCCGGGGTTGAACGTCAACGCGAGCGCGACGATGGTCGGCGGCCAGCTCGACTCGATCGCCGCCTCGTACACCAACGGCCCTGAGATCCCGATCGGCACCACCGGGTTCGCGATCCGCGGACTGGGTGGATCGGTGAGTGGCTTCGCGCAGCCCCCGCTGACATTGGGCGCGACGATCAACCTGACCACCACGCCCGGGATCCCGATCCCCAACAACAACATTCGCATCCTGACCGCCGACATCGGGGCGCAGCTCACGGCCTCACCGCAGTGGGTGTTCCAACTGGACGGCGCGGCGACGATGTTCGATCCGGACACTCCGATCGCGGGCAACATCTTCTTCTGGGCGTACTCGTACGACGGGTTGCCGTTTGGGAACGTGCACACGGTTTTGGAACCGACGGGGTTCTACGGAGTCGCGGACCTCAACTTCCTCGACATCCTCGTCGGCAACGCCTGGCTCACCGTGCGGCGCAATACGGCGGGCACAGGCGTCGACGTCAATGGCTCCGTCAGCGGTGCCGTGCAGATCCCCGCGGGTTGGCCGCTCGGACCGGCGACGCTGGCTCAGAACATCATCAGCTTCAACAACAACGGAGTCGTCGCGACGGGCTACATCGGTCCGATCGCCGCCACGCTCTCCGTGATGATGGATGGCCGGATCGAGTTTCTCGGTCCCCCCGCCGAGAGCTTTGGGCTCAACATCGCCGCCGGAACGACCTTGGCGCTGTTCCGCGCGCGACCGCTGGCCGGGACGCTGCAAGAGTTCCAGTTGGTCAGTCCGACCGGACTCGTGTTCACGCCGCAGAACAGCCCGGCGGCGATGGCCGATTTGTCGGCGTTGACGCAGATCGCGACCTACCTCGGACCGCTGGGCTCGGACGGCTCGCTGTGGTTCGCCGTGCAGAACCCGGAGGTCGGCACGTGGGATACCGTATTGATCGGTCAGACACCGATCGCCGACACGACGGTGATCGTCGGCAACGAGCGCCCCCGCGTCGTCGTGAGCGCTCCGGCGAACGACGTCCAAGGCACGAGTGTGCTGGTGAGCTACAGCGCGTTCGACCGCGATGACGTCGCCACCGTGCGCTACTACCTCGATCGAGACCAGGTCGGATTCGATGGCACGCCGATCGGACCGACGGACCTGGAAGTCGATGGGCCGGGAAGCCGAACCCTCGATTTGTCCAGTTGGCCGGCGGGCCAGTACTTCTTGGTGGTCGAGGCCGACGATGGGCGCAGCGCACCCGCGCGCGCCTATGCGCCAGGGCGAGTGACGATCGCGCCGTCGAGCGCGCTCGCGGCGCCGACGATGGTCGTGACGACGCCCGAGGACGACGGATCGCTGACCCTGCGCTGGAATCGCGTCCAGGGTGCGGCGGGCTACCGTGCGACCTTTGCTCCCGAGCGCGGTGGAGATCCGCACGTGATCGAGGTTCACGGCGCGGGCAACACGACGGTCTCTCTCGAGACCCAGCCCGGGCAGCGCTACGCGGTCTGCGTGACGGCCATCGACGCGGCGGGCGCGCCGGGCCTCCCGTCTTCGACCGCAGTCTCGCTCGCACGAGTGGCGGGCGCGAACAACGCGCCGGTGTTGCAGGGCTCAGCGTCGGTGATTGCGCGCGTCGGCGCTCCGATGCTGCACCGCGTGCCGGGGTTCGACGCGAACAATGACGCCCTGAGCTACGCGCTGACGACGGCACAGGCAGGAATGTCGATCGGTGCGACGAGTGGGCAGCTCAGTTGGACGCCGCCGGCTGACCTCGTGGGGCGCGTGCCGTTCCAGGTCCAGGTGACGGACAGCCACGGTGCCTCGGCGTTGCGGGATTACGTTGTCGGCGTGGTGGCCGCGATCGATCCGAATCTCCCGCCCCAGATCGGTAGTTGCCCCGATCTCGTCGCGCAGGCGGGTGCGCTGTACGAGTTCGACGTCAATGCGCGTGACCCTGAGGGCGGGTCGCTGACGTACGTGCTCGACGAGGGGCCGAGCGGAATGACGCTGGGCGCGAGCAACGGACAGTTGCGGTGGACGCCCGCGATCGCCGACGTGGGCCCGCACGCTGTCGCCTTCCACGTGACGGACGGCAACGGTGCCAGCGAGCAGCGTCGCTACACCTTGGAGGTTGGGGGTGCGCCCAGCGCCACGGTGTTCCGACTCGGCGAAGACGTCGCCGGGGCGCTGCCGTTGGACGGGCTCACGTCGTACGTTTTCGAGGCAGTCGCAGGCACGCGAGCGGCTTTCGCCATCGCGGCGAGTGGCGGCACGATCGAGCCGCGAGCGCGGCTCTACGGCACGAATGGCGCGGTGCTGGGCGAGTGGTCACCTCCAGTGGTCACGCCAGGAACCGGTGGCCAGCCAGGGCACTGGACGGAGTCGCTCGCGCCGATCCAACTCACCCAGACCGGTCTGTATCGCGTCGATGTTTACGCCGCGAATGGCACGGCCGGTTCTTGGGTGCTGTTCACGCGCGGGCGCTCCCCTCGCCAGATCGTGCTCGACGCACTGGTGAGCCCAAGCACCGCCCATGACTTCCAGTTTGAGGCGGTGTCGGGGCGCGTGGTGGAGCTTGCCACGGTCCGCAAGGCGTCGGGCGAGCTGATCCCCAGTGTCGAAGTGATCGACCCCGCCGGCCAGTTCGTGGATCTCACCTACTACCGCTCCTCGTCCCCCGTCGGGAACTTGATCAGCCTCGACGACCTGCCCATCACGCAGCTGGGTACTTGGACGGTCCGCGTGCGTAACGACGCCACTGCGACGGGACATGCGTTCGTTCGCGTGCTCTTTGCGCCGTAGAGTCGGGCGCTCGAACTGCAAAGCCTGGTCGTCTGCAGGAGCCGGTCGCGCGACGCGGTCCACGCGGCCACGTTCGCTGCCCGCGCTGAGTACGCCGCCGGACCGTCGTGTCGTTTTCCCGGCCCCACCGACGTGCGCCTCGTCAACCGCACCGTGGTCACTCTGCTAGCCCAGCAGCCCTACGTGCACTGCATGCTCCGTTCCTTCGTCGACGACATCCACTAAGCGGCCTTCGCCTACCTGGCGCCCGAGCTCGACGACGACGGCAGCGTAGACCGCCTGATCCGGTGCAACTTCACCGCGATATTCGAGCGCGAGCTGGACGCATGGGCCACGGGCCCAGAGCTGTGGCCCGCCAAGCGTCACCTGCGGGTGTGCCGCGAGTGGTTCGAGGTAAGCGTCGTCGAGCCGACGGCTCTGTCGAGCGCCGTGCGCGTGCTGTTCCTGCAATGAGCGCGCGAGCGTCTTGCGACGACGCTCGCGTCCAGCCGCCGAATCAGCGTGAGATCAACTCAGCGCCCCGTCGAGCCGCCGCTACGGCGCGACCGTGAAGCGCAGCGCGTCGCTGCGGTTGCTGCCGAAGCTCGCGGTCGCGTCGCGCGCCCAGAACTGGCAGAAGACTTCCTGGCCGAGCACCAGCTCGGGATCGAGCCCGGCGCGGATCGTCTGGTTGAAGTCGAGCGTGAACACGCCCGAGCAATCCGGAGCGCCGCTGTTTCCGCCGGAATTGAGCACGCCGGAGCGCCGCGTGGGCGCGGCTACGCACTTGAAGCCGCCTTGATAGGGCGCGGCGAGAGGCGCAAACCCGTACGACAACAGGCCGCTGCGCTGGCTTATCTGATTTGTGCAGCTGAGCCAGAACGGCCGCGAGCTCGTGAGGCTGCCGGTGTTGGTGGCCTGGATCTGCGGCGTGCAGCCCAGGCTGTTCACCTTGGCGGTGCAGTAGGTCGTGTACGGCAGATAGTTCGCGTCGTACGGGAACGGGCCGATGTCTGCGCGCGAGCCATCGGGATCGAGCGGCGAATTCGGATCTCCGGCGTCGATGCACGGTGAGTTCGGCAGCAGATGGAAGTCGTGCCCGGCGAAGTCGACGACCTGGGGATTGACCTGAAGGCAGTTCACGGGCAGCCCGAGGAACCCCACGGATCCGAACACGCAGTAGTGGCTCTCCGTGTCGAGATCGTGGGTGTTGCCGTGCAGGATCGAGTTGGAGGCCACCACGATGCAGTAGACGTTGCTCGAGACGCCGTACTTGAAGCCTGCGACGAGGCAGTGCTTGACTGTGGAGTCGTTCACGCCGCAGTTCGCGTCCTGGAGGAATCCGAACTCGGCATTGGGCTGGCCGAGCAGAATGCACCGACTGACGTTGGCGGACCGCCCTGTCACCGCCCATCCACCTGCTTTGCCGTAGACCGTGAAGCCCTCGAAGTCGTTGCCCGACATCGCGAACAGGCGGACCGTGCGGAAGTCGGCGCCGGGCGTGATGCTCGTCACAAGCGGTCCATCGGTGCTTCGAATGTGAACGCCCTTGAGACCCGTGCTAAACGACTCGTACTTACCGGGCAGGACGAGCAGCGTGTCGCCCGAGAGCGTGTCCGGATCGGCGATGGCCTGCGAGATCTCCTTGAACGGCTGTGTGAGCGTGCCTTCGAACGGCGACGTCGCGAGCTCGCTCACGTACCACGTATTTTGAGCGGCTCCGTAGCCGGAGATGATTGCGAGAGTCAGGGCGCGCAGTGCAGTGCAGTGCATGGGCGTTCTCTCCGTCGTGCGTTCCACTTCGCTCACAGTGCCGCGCTGGCTCGAAGCGGTTCAGGTATTTGGGAACTCTGGTCTGAGACTTGGGCTCGAGCTGCCACCCGAGGGTTGGGCCGGGCCGCTGCTCCATCGCGGCTCTAGCCCTGCGCGACGAAGTCCTTCGCGACGACGGTCCCATCCGAGTGCGCGTGCCCCTGCGTGAGCTCGCGATCCATCAGCGCCGCGAACTGCGGCGCGTCGTCAGAGCGATGCCGGCGCGATCAGCCTCGGCCCGCATCAAACGCGGGTCATTGCGCCATCGCGAGCTCCCAGGTCGGGCGCGCGTCGCGCGGATAGGTCATCTGAGCGGATGACCTCCGCTGGATGCGGCAGTCGTCGACCGCGGGGTGGAGGTACAGCGCCGACGGGCGCATGCGCGCGGGGCAGGCGACCTTGACGCTGTAGGTGGCGCGTGATGCGCCGGGCGAGTTGCTCGACCAGCTCGCCGACGTCGGCAGCGGTGTGCGGCGCGGTGGGCCGGCGTGCTCACCTCGAAGTTCGGCGCCAGGCGCAGCATCTCCAGTTGGAGGAAGCGTCGCAGTCAGTGGCTAGCGCAGCGAGCGCGCGACGCGGTCGAAGATCCAGGCGATGACGGCGAGCGCGAGCACGGCGAAAACGAGGAACACGACGAGACCCGAGGAGGTCGCGAGCTCGGTGTGGCGCTGCGTGAGCGTGTCGAGGTCGAGGCGCGCCAGACGGACGAGCTCGCGTGCGCACAGCACGCCCCACCACGTGAGCGCGAGGCCGAGCGAGCCGAGCACGACGCACAGGCCGGAGAGTCGCGGAAGGTGCTGCGAGCTCAACCAGCCGCCGAGCGTGAGCAGCACGCCGACCGCGGCGAGCACGAGGTACGGCACGTCGGCGCCGGCGAGGCGCGTTTCGTCGACGGGCGAGAGACTCCACGTGCCACGCAGCACGAACGGTGCGAGCGCGGCGGCGACGAGCAAGAAGCCCAGCGCGACGGGCGCGAGCCTGCGCGTCGCGAAGTGGGCCTCCTCGGGCTTGGCTCCACTCGCGCCGAAGCGCAGCTGCAGCGCGAGGAGCCAGAATGCCGTCGGAAGCGCGAGCGCGAGCCAGAACGCGAGCCGCAGGAAGACCGCCGGATCGCGGTAGGCCAGCGCGCCGCTCTCGTACTGCTTCACCCATGCACTCGAATCGAGCGAGAGCATGTGATTCTCGATCCACGACCACGCGACGAAGATCACGCTCAGCGCGACGGCGCTCGCGACCGCCGCCGAGAGTCGCCGCGCGTGCGGCCTCGCCTTGAGCAGGTACAGGAGATAGAACGCACCGATCAGCACCGGCAGGATCGCCATCCAGCGGTGGAACGACAGCAGATTCGCCGTGTAGAACTCGCGCTGGAAGAGGATCTGCACGAAGAGCAGCGGCGCGACACCCGCGGTGATCGCCGCCGAGAGCGCAAACGGCAGCCAGTCGATGAAGGTGCGCGTCACCGGGCCGTTCTCGCGTACACCGTGCAGGCGCACGAACGCCACCGCGAGCGCGCCGCCGAGCACGTACGACATGAACAGCGCGTGCATCAGAAGCGTGACGAGGTACAGCGCGAGGTAACCCGACGTCGGCCAGGCGAGGTCGAACGGGAACGGCATGCTCATCGCCCGCCTCCGGCGCTCGCCGGGCTCGTGCCGGCTTCCTCCAGCCAGCGGCGAATCTGCGCGAGCGCTGCAGGATCGTGGCTCGTTTCCCAGGTCTCCGGCCGATCCGCGCTCTGCCAGCGCACGAGCTGCACGAGCGCCTCGAGCTCGTCCGGCGTGCCCGCGAACGGCGGCATGAAACCCTTCGTCCACTGCAGCTTCGCCACATTCATGCGCTGCTGGTCGAGCGTCCACGCGCCCATCAGGTGCTCGAGCGCATTGACTCCCGAGAGCGTGTGGCAGATCGAGCACTGGTTGCGGAACACCAGCGCGCCCTTGACCAGCTGCTCGGTCGGATACTGCGCGGCATCGCGCACAGGGTACGGATCCGCGCTGGTGCAGCCCTCGACGCGCAGCCGCGCGACATCGGCGGGCCGGATCGAGTTCGAGTACAGCACCTCGCGGATGGTGAAGGGCTTGCGCGCGCCCTCGCGCACGAACTCACCGCCCGCCGTCGCGCCGAAAGCCAGAGCGAGCAACAGCGTCGCCGTCGCTCCGTTGATGAACAGGCGCTGCTTCCACAGGCCGAGCACGACGTACCCGCCGATCAGCGCGCTCGCTCCGATCGTGAGATTGAGGAACAGCGTCATCGCGACGCTGGCGCCCGTCACCCACTCGCGGCTGTCCTCGGGAAATGCGCCGAGGAACCAGGCCCCGACGAGCGGCATCGCGATCACCGGCAACATGAAGCGCGCGGAGTGGTGCACGAGCCGCCGCCGGTCCTCGCGCTCGAGCTCGCCCATCGTGTTGACGATCAGCGCCATCACGAGCCCGGCGATCACGCCGCAGGCGATCGTGCGGTACACCAGGCTCGGCCAAAACGTCGCGTTGAAGAAGCCGGCCCACAGGTCGTGCGTCGCGACCCACTCGCCCGGCGTGAGCTGCCACGAGAGGATGCCGTTGATCCAGAAGAGCGAGCCCCAGCCAGCGACCGAGTACGTGACGAGCAGCGCGAGGCGCGTGCGGTCGTCGAGGCGCTTCCCGTAGCGGTAGAACGCGTAGCCCGCGATCACCTCGACCCAGAAGAACAGCCACTCCGTCGCCCACACCCAGTGGAACTCGCTCACCATCACTCCGATGGTCGCCGGCGAGATCTGGATGCTCGTGAACCACATCGCCACGCCGGTGATCGCTCCGGTGACGAAGCTCACCAGCACGAGCCAGCGGAAGTAGCTGTCGAGCACGAGGCGCGCCTTGGGCTCGCGGCCCCTCATTGCGAGCCATTGGAAGTACGCCATCAGCATCCCGCCGCCGATCGCGAACTGCGCCAAGAACACGTGGAAGATGCCGAGCCCGCCGATGACGATGCCCTTCATCGCCGGGCCGAAGTCGTTCACGGGGAAGTAGACGGGGTCGTTCATGGAGCGCGGGGCTGCGAGGCTAACGAATGCTCGGGGGCGGCCTCGATAGCCAACGACCATCCCAGCGCAATGGTCGCGCGCATCCTGCGGTGCCTCGACCAGCGGCGCCGAGTGCCCCAAGCGCTGCTCGAGGAGCGCTGCGATCGGCACGGCACCCGCTCGTTCCGCCGCGCGAGAAGCGTAGAAAACGATCCGACCCCTTGCGCATCTATGGGAAGCTCCTACAGTCTTCCCTAGTCGCACAAGGGGAAGCCATGGCCGACGAACGCGAAGCACTGCTGCCCGGAACGATCGAACTCTTGGTGCTCAAGACGCTCTCGCTCGAGCGCCTGCACGGCTACGCGATCGTGCGCGAGATCCAGCGCAAGAGCGCGGAGGTGCTCGTGATCGAGGAGGGCTCGCTGTACCCCGCGTTGCACCGCATGGAGCGGCGCGGCTGGATCGACGCGGAGTGGGGCGCGAGCGAGTCGAACCGGCGCGCGAAATACTACTCGCTGACCAAGAGCGGGCGCGCCGAGCTCAAGGCGCGCAGCGCGAGCTGGCAGCGCTTCTCCGATGCGATCGCGCAGGTGCTCGAGCCGCGCTCGCCCGCGGCGGAGGCACGCTGATGTCACTCGCGGCGCTGGCACGACGTTGGTTCGCGCCCGATCCGCGCTCGGACGCGGAGATCGAGGACGAGATCGAGCGCGAGCTCGAGTTCCACTTGGCCGAAGCGAGCGACGAGCTCGCGCGGCAAGGACTGTCGCTCGACGCGGCGCGCGCGCGCGCCCGCGAGCGTTTCGGTGACTTCAGCAAGGTCCGCGACGCATGCCGTCGCGCGCAGATGGGGGATCGAATCGTGCTCGTACGCATCCAGTGGGTGGTGATCGTGGTGCTGGCGCTCGTCGCTGGGCTGTTCGCGATGCGCTTGCGCGCCGAGCAGGCGCTGGCGGCGCAACAACAGGCGTTGGCGCACGATGCGCTGGCGCAGGCCTTGGCGGCGCAAGCCAAGGCCGCCGCGGCGCAGAAAGTGCAGGTTGCGAACGACGCGCTCGCCGGTGCGGCTCGCGAGCTCGAGCGAAGCGCGGCGACGGAACGCGTCGAGCCCGCGGCGGCGGAGCTCGCGCTGCAGCCGCAGCAGCTCTTGGCGCGCTTCCGCGAGCGTCCGGACGACTGGCGCCACGGACTGGCACTGGCGGAGATGCTCGCCGCCGACGGTGAGCTGGCCCTGTCCGTGCTGCGCGAGATCTACCCCGAGATCCCGCTCGCGCACCGCGAGCAGCTCTTCAAACCGTTCGTGTTCGGCTCGGGCAGCGAGCTCGCAGTGCAGTTGCTCGATCTGGGCGCGCACGACGTCGAGGGCAGCGTGCGTGCCCGCGCTTTCAGCTACCTGCTCGAGTACGCCTTCCGCGACCTGAGCTCGTCGACCGTCGAGTGTGACGCGTGGTTCGCGCGTTTCGGAGCGTTGCCACTCTCCGACGTGTTGCGCGAGAACGGGCGCGAGTTGGTGGAGCGCCTGCACGCCGCCGATCGCGACGCATTGTTGCGCGAGCTGCCGCGGCTGAGCTCGCTGCGCTTCGAGGCCGCGCGGCGCTTCGTGCCGGACTTTGGCACCGAGCTCGAGCGCGCCGGCCTGTTGGCGCAGACGCGCGCGTGGTTCGGCGACGACGACCCGCGTCTGGTCGCCTTTGCCGTCCGCGCGCTCGACTGGATGCGTCTCGACGAGGCACGCGTGCGCGGCGAGTTGCAGGCGCTCGAGGGCAGTCCGTTCGCGACGCACGAGGACGTGGCGCGCGCGTACCTCGAGTTGGTGGGCAAGCCGGGGTTCACGTGGGCGATCGAGCCGCTGATCGCGCAGCTACGTCGTCCCGCGAGCGCCGACGTCGGGCTCGCCTTCAGCGCCGCCAGCGCTCTCGCGAGGATCCGCGACGTGCGCGCTGTGCCGCAGGCGCTGGCGGTGCTCGTCGACGAGGCCAATCCACAGATGGACTACGCCGTGGGCTACTACGCGCTCGAGCCCTTGACCGGAGTCGTCTACGACGTGTCGCACGACGCCGCCTGGTGGCGGCAGTGGTGGAGCGAGAACTACCCGCGCTTCGGCGGCGCACAGCAGTTGCCGACGCGGAAGTGAGGGAGCGATGCTCGCAGCCCTGCTCGCGCTCGTCGCGTTCCAGTCACAGGCGAAGTTGCCGCCGGTTTCGAAGACCGACGCGTCGAAGCTCGCCGAGCTCTTCGAAGCCGCGCTGATCGACCCGCGGGCGGCGAGCGCTCTCGAGAAGCACGCGGGCGCGTTGCAGGCGAAGTATGACTTCGCTTCGCTCGTCGCTGCGCTGCGCGATGGCCCCGCGCTGCCGAGCGGCGAGCCCAAGCCGCGCGGCAAGGGCAAGAAGGCCGAGAAGCTCGAGCGCTTCGGCAGCGTGCAATACGGGTTCACCTTCGCGTCCGGCGACGACACCTTCCGCTACGGGGTCGACGTGCCGGCGAAGTACGACCCACGCGAGCCCGCGCCGCTGTTGATCGATCCGGGGCACGGCTCCGGCGCGAAGGAAAGCGACGAGGGGAAGGCGGGCTTCCTCGCTTTCTACCGCGGGCAGTGCGACGCCGCCGGGCTCGAGAACGCTCTGATCGTGCGCACCGAGATCGTGGAGCAGATCGGCGTCGACGGCCTGCGCGGCGCGCGGCCCGAGGACGACGTCGCGCTGGTCTTCGACGCCTGTTTCCGCGACCTCGCCTCGCGCTTCGCGATCGATCTCGAGCGCGTGTTCGTCGCCGGCCTGTCGCAGACCGGCTTCTGGGCGTGGCAGCTCGGCCAAGCGCGCGCCGACCGCTTCGCCGGCATCGCGCCGATGAGCGCGGTCTCGTTCCAACAGCGCTTCGCGCTGCCGAACTTCACGCAGCTCTCGGTGTTCGTGCTGCACGGCGACGCGGACCCGATCTGTCCAATCGCTCAGCCGCGCGAGACCGTGAAGCAGCTCGAGCAGCTCGGCGTACGCGTGCGCTTCGACGAGATCGCCGGCGCCAAGCACGAGCTCGCGGTGTGGGCTCACTTGAACGAGGGCCTGCGCTGGATCGCCGAGCGCCCGCGCGCGGCGTATCCACAGAAGCTCGCCAAGACCGTGCAGACGCTGCGCCAGCCGTGGTGTTACTCGGTGCGACTCGACCGCATCGCCGTGGAATCGTCGGGCGAGGCGGGGCAGCCCATGACGGCGAGCGTTTTCGCCGAGCGCGATGGACAGGTGCTGCGCATCACGTCCAAGGGCGTCGAGGCGCTGACGATCGGCCTCGCAAGCGAGATGCTCGACCTCGTGCAGCCGGTGACGATCACTTGGAACGAGCGCAAGGCCTTCGAGGGCCTGCCCAAGCGCGACTTCGCGCGCGCGGCGAGCGTCGCGCTCGAGAAGGTCGATTGGCGCGGCACGTTCGAAGCGTTCGTCGAGCTGCGCGGCGGCAAGTGAGCGCGCGTCAGGGCTGCTTGCTCGCCAAGCGCGACTCGAGCTCGGACCAGCGCGGGTCGCTGCGCAGCTCGGCGAAGGCCGCCGAGGCAGCGATCGCTTTCCAATCGGCGAAGCCGTCGGCGACAGCGACGTCGAGGGCTGCGAAGGTCTCGTCGAGGTAGAGCTGCCGCGCGGGCGCGTCGGAGGCGGGCGTGAGCGCGACGCAGCGCCCGATGCGCGCGGCAGCACGCATGGCGTTGAGCGCGACGTCGCGCTGTGTGGCCAGCGCGGCCTTGGCGCTCGCGAGCACACGCTCCAGATCGCCTCGCTCCAGCGCGATGTCCGCGGCGATGTGGTGCATCATCGCGAGCTCACCCGCGTGCAGAGCCGTCGGGGAGCGGACCTGCGCCAGCTCGGCGCTCGCGATCGCGGCCCCGATCGCATCGCTGGCCTCGTCCAGCCGCCGGAGCGCGCGCAGCACGGCGGCGCGATTGCCGCGCACGCGCGCCAGCGAGCGCTGGTGGTCGGGCACGTCGGGTTGTTCCTCGATGAGTCGCTGCTGCTCCGCCTCGGCGCGGTCGAGGCAGCGCAGCGACTCTTGCGGATCGCCCGCGCCGGCGTTGAGCAAGTTGGAGCGGTTGACCAAGGCGCTGACGAGTGATTCGCGATCGAGCGTCGCGCGCGGGAAGTCGCGCACCAGCCCGTCGACGAGCTCGACCGCGCGTTGAGCCGAGCGTCGCGCCTCGTCGGCGTCGCGCGCCGGATCGAGGCACAGCACGAGACTGCCGAGCGAGCGCGCCAGCTCGCGCCGATGGCGCGGTTTGCGCGGATCGGCGTCGAATTGAGCTTGGGCGAGCGTGAGCGCTTGGCGGAAGGCCTCGCGCGCGGGTTCGAGCTCGCGCGCGTTGAAGTGGAACGACCCCATGTCGGTGAGCAGCGCGGCGCGAGCGTTGCCGAGTAGCTCCGATGCAGCACCCGTGTACTCGTCGAGGGCGCGCAAGCCCGAGCGATACGCCGCGAGCGTTTCGTCGTGCTGACCGACGCGCTCGTACAGCGCCGCGAGCTGGTCCCAGGCCATGGCGACTGCGTGACGCGCTCGCGCATCGTCGGCGCGCAACAGCACCAGGCTCCGAGATGCGTCGAGGCTCCCGCGCGCGGCGTCGAGCGCTTCGTCGAGTCGCCCCAACGCCTTGAGCGACTTCGAGCGCGCCATCAGCGCGCGTTGCTCGATGTCGAGCGTGCGCGCGTCCTCGCGATCGAGCTTCAACAGCTTGCGCGCGAGCACCAGCGCGGCCTCCGAGGCCTCGAGGCATTGCGAGTGCAGCCCGAGCTCGTCCGACAAGCCCGCGATGCGCTCATGCGCGGCGCACAGCTCGCGTTCAAGCTCCGGCGTGCCGCCCTCCGTGCGCACGAACCCTTGATAGAACTCGAGCGCGCGCTGCAGCAGTCGGTGGCGCACGTCCTCCGCCTCGGGCACCTCGCGCAAGTCGCTCTCGCCGACTTGCGTGAGCATCGTCTCGACCGCGCCCAAGGCCGCCGCGAGGTTCTGCTCGGCGCGCGCGCGTTGCGCGTCGGCCGTCGCGCGCAGCTCTTGCTCCGCTCGGAAAGCCGCATCGAGCTCGAGGTTCTTCGCGGCGATCTCGAGCGAGCGCTCGCGCTGTTGCCAGGCGTAGATCGAGGGCGCGCCGACCACGAACAGGGCGCTTGCTGCGAGCGCGGCCGCGCGCGCCGGATTGCGCTGCACCCAACGCCGCGTGCGCAGCCATGCGGACGCGCGGCGGGCTTCGATCGGCCGGCGGGCGAGCACGTTGTCGAGATCGCGCGCGAGCTCCGCGGCACTGGCGTAGCGCCGCGCGGGATCGAGCTCCATGGCCGTCGCGCACACGGTCTCGAGCTCCCAGCTGACGGCGCCATTGACGCCCGCCAGGCTCGGCGCGCGGGCGTCGATGATCTGCTGCTGCAGCGCCGCAGCGGACGGAGCCTCGAAGGGCAGGCGCAGCGCGAGCGCCTCGTAGAGCAACACGCCGAGCGCGTAGACGTCACTGCGCACGTCGACGGCGCTCGGGCCATCGCGCAGCTGCTCGGGCGACGCGTAGGGCAGAGATCCGAGCACCGTGCCGGTGCGCGTCAGGCGGTCGATGCCTTGCGAGCTCGAGAGCCCGAAGTCGAGCAGCATCACGCGCCCTTCGCGCGTGATCATCACGTTCGAGGGCTTGATGTCGCGGTGCACGATGCCGCGCCGGTGCACGTGCTCGAGCGCCTCGGCGATCTCGCGCGCGATCCGCACGCAGGCGTCGGCCCACGAGCCCGCGAAGAGCGGCGGCACGAGCTCCGGCCGTGCCTCGCCCGTCCGCGCGAGCAGTGCGTCGAGGATGCGCGCGCCCTCGAGCCGCGCGGGCTCCTCGGCGCGCAGCGCGTCGAGCACCTCGCCGAGCGACGCGCCGAGCACGTACTCCATCGCGAAGTACGGAACTCCACGCTCCTCGCCGAAGACGAGCACCGGCACAATGCCCGGGTGCTGCAGCCGCGCGACGAGCTCGACTTCGCGCCGGAAACGCTCGCGCGCGCCGGGGAAGTACATGTGCTCGGGGCGAATGACCTTGAGCGCGACCTCGCGGCCGAGCGACTCTTGGCGCGCGAGATAGACGACGCCCATGCCGCCGCCGCCGAGACGGCGCAGCAGGCGAAAGTCGCCGAGTCGTTCGGGGAAGTCCTCGGTCGCCGCCCCGCTCTCGCCGATCAGTCCGGCTCCTCGCAGCGCGGAGATGCGCGCGCGCAGGCGCGTCGCCAGGCTCGGGTGCGCGCCAGCGACGGATTCGAGCGCCGCTTCGCCTTCGCGCTCCATGCGCTCGAGGCACTCGACGACGAGCTCGTCCAGTCGCTCTTCGTCGCTCGCGGGGGCGGGCTGGGGGGACATCGCGTGAATCTATCGGCCGACGTGGCGCGGCGGCCCAACTGCGCGGGCCCAGAGGCAAGAACGTGCGCGCGCGAGCCGAGGAACGTCCCAGGCGTATCCGTCGCACCCCACGAGTAGAGCACCACGGAGTCGCCAAAGCGCGCTCGTGTTCGGGAGCTGCGATCGGACGACCTCCGCCGAGCGCGGCCGCTCTCGACCGCGGAGAGGAGCCTCGCGGGAGCCCGTAGGGCCAGAGGCGCCGATCGCTGCCGCGGATCCGTGGCTGCGAGGCGTCGCGCCATGCGAGCCCCGGCCCGGAGCGTGCGCGTGCGCCGGTTGCGCAGGCTTCAGGGCGCGCCGACTTCGTGGCCCGGCGCGGGACGATGCGGCTCGCTGGGTTGGTCCAGGGCCACCGTGATTTCGCGCTCGCCCGTGGGATCGATGGCGCGAGCGCGTTGGCTCCGCAAGCAGCGTCGCGAACGGGACGTGCGGGCAGCTCGGCGGTTCCGACGAGCGGCGCATCGTCAGCGCACGGACCTGGACCGCGGCGCGGGAGTAGTGGACGGAACTGCGCGAGCGGGTCCTACCGCGCGATCGCGACGCGCCGAGCATTGGAGCGATTCGGCCCAAGCTCGCCGCGGGCGCGCCTGGTCGCTCACACAGTCGGGCGCGCGGAGGGAGCGACCCCGGCGCCGGCGCTGCTCGCGCACTGGCCACGCCCGACCAGCGCGAGATGGCGACGCAGGTGCTCGAGGTGGCGCTTCGAGCGCCAGACGCTGCGCAGGCCTCCGTCGCGAAAGACGTTGCCGAAGCTGTCGCGGCCGTCCCACGCGCTGCGCATGCACGGAACGACGTCGCCGTTCCAGAGCACGGTGGCGCGCCAGAGCTCGCCACACCTGGAACCGTCCTCGCACCTTTCGTGCGCTCCTTTGGCGATCGCTCGCTCCCGGGCTGCGGGCTCGACGTACTCGAGAGCCAGCTCCTGCGCCTCGGCGCTCGAGCGCCGGATCCCGACGTTGACATCGCGCACGACGAACGCGTCGGCACCCGCGCCCAGCGCCCAGCTCCTGATCGACTCGCGCTCTTCCGCGTTGAAAGGCAAGGCGAGAGTCTGCACGGCGACGTGCGGACCGCGTCCGAGCCGCCGACGCTCGGCGAGCACGCGTTCGACCGCCGCCCTCACGCGCGCCACGTCGCCTCCGCGCCGATAGCGCGCGTGGGTCTCCGGTGTCGCTCCGTCGACGGTGACGCACAATGAGGTGAGTCGCGACGCGAAAACGTCCGCGACGTGGCGGTCGAGCAACTCGCCATTGGTCGTCACCGTGCAGCGCAGGCCGAACTCCTCGGCGCACGCGACGAGACCGAAGAATCGGGGGTGCAGCAAGCTCTCGCCGAGGAGATAGAGCACCAGACCGTGCGCGAACTCTCGCGCCTCGAGAGCCAACGTCCGGAAGTCGTCGTAGCTCATGAAACCGCGCGGACGTGGGTGCTGCTCGTGCGGACACAGCGGGCAACGCAAGTTGCAGTGATTCGTGGGCTCGATCACCACGTGACGCGGCAGGCGCCAGCACAGTGCCTGCGCGGCGAGGTCAACGGGCGCGTGCGCGAGCGTGCTTCGAAACAGCCGACTCCAGATGGGGGAAGCCATAGGTCCAGCGAGCGTAGGCCAGCGAGGAGCGACGGGAGATGACAAGGGACGCATCCGCGGCGCTGCGGCGCGCCGAAGTTCCGCGGCCAACGCGCGAGTCGGATCCGTCGTGCAACCAGCGGCGACAATGCCGCGCGCGATCGAGCGCAGCTTCGCTCACCGAGGCCGCTGGACGACTCCGCAGGCGTGTGCAACCAGGAGTGCGGCGCCACGCCATCGCGGCTCGCGCAAGGGAGGCTAGCAGAGTCGCACGGCGCGCAGTGATGCCCTCGGTGGCTGGCTCGGCCTAGCCTCGGGTCGGCTCGGCGCGGGGAGCACTAGGCGCCGTGCGCTCGGCGAACTCGGCGCGATTGGGTGACCAGGCGAGCTGGAAGCGCTCCGTGACGGAGCCGCGCACCGAGAAGTGCGCACTTGATGTGCTCGTCGCGGCAAGCGGCGCGAACTAGGCTGCCACGCCGCGCGCCCCACTTCGTTGTCTGTCGTGGGGGAGCTCGCACTGACATCCAGTTGGAATGGGGAGATCGAACGATGAGATTGCTGACAGGCTGGGTCGCGTTCGCTGCTGTGTACGTCGCATTGGCCAAGAGTGGAATTGCTCAGACGACTTGGTACGTCGACGTCAACGCCGCACCGCCCGGCAACGGATCGGCGCAGCTTCCCTACGCGAGCATTCAATACGCGATCGCCCAACCCAGCACGCAGTCAGGCGACTCACTGAGGGTTCTGCCTGGCACATACTTCGAGCGAATCGACTTCCTCGGCAAGGCCATCGTGGTGCGCTCCGCGAACGGTCCACTCGCGACCACCATCGACGGCCAAGGACTCGGCAGCGTGGCGTTGTTCCAATCGGGCGAGGGCGCGGGCTCACGCCTCGAGCGCTTCCGCCTGATCAATGGAGCGGGCAACGCGCTCGTGGGCACGTCGGCCGGCGGCGGTGTCTTGTGCGTGGGTTCGTCGCCCGTCATCCGGGAGTGCATCATCGAGGCCTGCACCGCCAATCGCGGCGCCGGCATCGCCGCGCTCGGCGGCGCGCCGACGATCGAGCACGCGACCATCCGGGACAATCACGCGCTGGCTGATCCGCTCGGATCCCTCGACGGGGTCGGCGGTGGTGTCTATGTGCTCGGTGCCAGCGGCACGGTCGCTCTCACGGATTCGAGCGTGAGCGACAACACGAGCGACGGGGATGGCGCCGGGATCTACGCGCGCGATGCCACGCTCGCGCTGCTTCGGGTGACGGTCACCGACAATGCCAACAACGGTCCCGTGTTCCAGTCCAACGATCCTGCAGGTGGAGGGCTGTTCAGCGCCGGTGTGGGCAGCGCGTCGGTGGTCGACTGCACATTCAGCGGCAACACCATCTTGGGCGGCGCATTCCCCAAGGGCGGCGGCGTCGCGGCCCTCAACGCCGTGACGCTGGAGCACTGCACGATCGACGGCAATCACTCCGGCGACAACATCGCGCTCGGTAGCGGCGGCGGGCTGTTCGGACAGATCACGGCGCAGTCGTGCTCGATCCTCTCCAACGTCGCGACATTCGAAGGTGGAGGGGCCTCGGGCGGTTGGTACGACCAATGCGTATTCGAGGGCAACTGCTCGTTCCGCGGCTGTGGCGCGGACGGCATCTACGCCCAGTACTCGACCGTGCGCGCCAACTACGGCTGCAGCACCGCGACGGAGGATTTCGGCGGCGGTGTCCGCAATTCGACGTTGCTGCGATGTGTCGTCGAGCTCAACACGGTTTACGGCCATGGCGGTGGAGCGCTCGACTCGACACTCGACTTCTGCGAGGTGCGCTTCAACGCGGCGCTTTCCGCCGGACAGTCGCTCTCGGGAAGCGGCGGCGGCGTCGAGGGCGGACACGCGGGCAGCACTCGCATCTTCGGCAACCTGACCTCGGGCGACGGCGCGACGATTCCGGCCGCGGGCGGCGGCGCCAACAGTGCTCACTTGGTGCAGTGCATCTTGAGCGACAACCGGGCGACGGAAACGTCGGGACAAGCACGCGGCGGCGGCGCGGCAAACAGCACCCTGTACCTGTGTCAGGTGTACGACAACGAGGCCGACTATGGAGGCGGCGTCGAGAGCTCGACTCTCAAGCAGTGCACGCTGTACCGCAACCGCGCGTGGCTCCAGGGTGGCGGCGCGGAAGCGAGCACGCTGCAGAGCTGCATCGCACGCGCCAACACGCCAGATCAATTGAATGCGAGTAGCGGGACATACTCCGACATCGAGGGCGGTTTCGTCGGCCTCGGCAACATCGACCTCGACCCATTGTTCTGGGACGCGTTCACGGACGACTTCGCGCTGCGCGCAGGGTCTCTGTGCATCGATGCGGGAGATCCGGCGGGCTGGCTCGATCCCGACGGCACGCGCGCCGACATGGGCGCGATTTGGTACAGCGCCAACTACTGCCCGTCGCCCGTCGCGTACTGCACGGCGAAGACCAACAGCCAAGGCTGCACGCCGCGCATCGCCTACACCGGTTTCCCGCGCGTCAGCGGTCCGGATGACTTCGTCCTCTACGCGGCCGACGTCCTCGATCACAAGGCGGGACTGCTGTTTTGGGGCCGCACGGCGCAGATCACTCCGTTCCAAGGAGGCACGAAGTGCGTTGCCACACCGACGGTCCGCACCGCGCTCGCCGATTCCGGCGGCGCCCTTCCGCCGGGCAATTGCACGGGCTCGTACTCGTTCCATTTCTCTCACGCCTACACGAACGCGAACGCGCTGCAGGCGGGGGACAATGTGTACGCGCAGTGGTGGAGCCGCGATCCCGCATCGCTTCCGCATACAACTGGTCTGACCGACGCATTGCGCTTCAGCGTGTGCCCCTGATCTCGAGGGGTTGCTCCAGCGCGTTTGACGAATCTAGTCGGACTCGAGTTGTTGCCGAGGCTGGCTGCCCGAGAGGGGGTCAGCCTCGTGTGCTTCCTGGCGTCTTGGCAGGGAGCGCGAGGACTGCGGGCTGATGAGCTCGTCGCGACGGTCGAGCCGCTTGATGTTCGCGGGTTGGGGACCGCAGTTCAGGCGCTCGTCGGAACTGAGCTCGTGTTCAGCGCGTGCCGCACGGTCGCGGCGCACGGGTCACGCTCGAGGGTTCCTTGCCTCGCGGGCCCGGATCACTCGTCGTCCTCGCTCGCCGTCGTGGGTTGGCTCGGGGGACTTCGCGGTCTGCTGGCTCTTGCCGCGCGGCGACGCCGCTACGGGTTCTCGTCGCCGCGCGGCAACCGCGAACTTCGAGCGTCCGAAAGCGAACGCGACTGCGATCGCGCCCCGTCGAAAGTCGCCGCGCAGCTCGCACTGCGCGACGCGACTCACGGCGGGGTGTCGCTCGTCCCCGACCCGCGCTCAGCCCGCCTTCGGGTTCGCCGTCGCCGGCTTGCCGCGCAACGCGCGATAGGCGATCGGGACTACCAGCAGGGTGAATCCGGTCGAGGCCACGAGCCCGAAGATCAGGCTCCATGCCAGTCCGGAGAAGATCGGGTCGAGCGTGATCGGCCAGGCCCCGAGCATGGCGGCGCCGGCGGTCAGCAGGATCGGACGCAGGCGCTTGGAGCCGCTCTCGATCACCGCGGTTTCGAGCGTATCGCCGTGGGCTTCGCGTTCGCGCATGAAGTCGATCAGGATGATCGAGTTGCGCACCACGATGCCGGCGAGCGCGATCATGCCGATCATGCCGGTCGCGGTGAAGAACACCGGAGTGGCGAAGCCGCCGACGGGCTGATCGAGCATCAGGTTGAGGATCCAGAATCCGGGCAAGATGCCCAGCGCGCCCAGCGGGATCGAGAGCATCACGATCAGCGGCAGCACGAACGAGTGGGTCTGCAACACCAGCAGCACGTAGATGCCGACCAGCGCTCCCGCGAAGGCCAGTCCAAGGTCGCGGAACACGTCCAGGGTGATCTGCCACTCGCCTTCGCCCGACCAATCGGCCGCGATGCCGCGCGGCAGCGGCGTCGACTCGAGCTCGGACTGCAACGCGAGCACGATCTCGGCCGGCGGACGCCCGGCGACCTCGCCCAGCACGAACACCGTGCGCTGCAGGTCCTTGTGGTAGATCGAGCCGGCCTCGGGCGTGCGTTCGAAGTGTCCGAGCTCGGCGATCGGAACCAGCGAGCCGTCGCCACCCTTGACCGACAGGCGCCCGAGCTCCTCGGCCCCGCTGCGGTGCGCGCGATCGAGGCCGAGCTTGAGCAACAGCGGCCGGCGCTCGCCCGGCTCGTGCACCGTCGCGACGCCGGCGCTCGACAGGCCCAGCGCCAGCGTGCGGGTCACGGCATCACCGGAAATGCCGTGCAGCGCGGCCTTTTCCTTGTCGAGGCGGAACTCGAGCCGCTCGCGCGGATCCTCGGCCATCACGTCCACGTCGACCACGCCGGTCTGCGCCGCGAGTCGGCTGGCGAGATGTCGGCCGGACTCGAGCAGTTCCGCGTAGGAGCGCTCGGCGGGCCCGCGCACTTCCGCGACCAACGTCGCCAGCACCGGCGGGCCCGGTGGCAGCTCGACGATCTTCAAGGTCGCACCGTGCGCCTGCACGATGCTCTCCAGATCGCGCCGCAGGCGCAGCGCGATTTCGTGGCTCTGCTGCTCGCGTTCGTCCTTGCCGACCAGTCGCAGACGCACTTGCGCCAGCTCCGGAGACGCGCGCAGGTTGTAGCGTCGCACCAGCCCGTTGAAGTCGATCGGGCTCGAGCAGCCCACGAACGACTCGAAGTCGGTGACTTCCGCGACGGTGGCGAGCCGCGCCTCGATGTCGCGCACGGTCGCGTCGGTCGCTTCCAGGGTGGATCCCTCGGGCAGGTCGATCACCAGATCGAGCTCGCTCTTGTTGTCGTAGGGCAGCATCTTGAGCGGCACTGCTCCGCTCGCGCCCAGTCCGACCGCCAGCGCGCCCGAAAGCGCGATCGAACCCCACAACATGCGTCGCGCGCTCTTCTCGTCCAACAGTGCGCGCAACCAGCGCACGTAGATGCGCTCGAGCACGCCGTCGCCTTCGTCGTGACCGCCGGCGTGCGGCTTGAGTAGCTTGTAGCTCATCCAAGGCGTGACCGTGAACGCGACCAACAGGCTCATCGCCATCGCGACGGGCACGTTGAAGGCCATCGGCCGCATGTAGGGACCCATCATGCCGGTGATGAAGAACATCGGCAGGAAGGACAGGATCACCGCGAGCGTGGCGACGATCACCGGTGGGCGGACCTCGTTGACCGCGGCGATCACCGCGTCGAGCGGCGCTTGCTTGGCACGCTTGAAGTGGCGGTGGATGTTCTCGACGTCGACGATCGGGTCGTCGCATACCAGGCCGAGCACGAGCACCAGCGCGAACAGCGTCACGCGGTTGATCGAGTAGCCAACCAGCAGGTTGAAGGCCAAGGTGAGCGCGAACGTCACCGGCACGGCGGCGGCGACGATCAGCCCCTCGCGGCGTCCGAGCGCGAACGCGACCAGCGCGATCACGGTGACGATCGCCAACGTGAGGTGGCCGAGCAGCTCGTCCACCTTGTGGTTGGCGGTCTCGCCCCAGTCGCGCGTGACCAACAGCTCGATGTCCGCCGGCAGGATCTCACGCTTCAGTTGCTCCGCGCGCGCGACCACGTCCTGGGCGACGTTCACCGCGTTGGTGCCCTTCTTCTTCGAGACCGCGAGCGTCACCGCCGGCGCGCTCTCGCCCTGCGGCGCGGCACCCTGCGGGCCGAAGCCGATGCGCGTCAGGGCGCGCGGCTCGGCCGGGCCGTCGACGACTTCCGCGATGTCGCGCACGTAGATCGGTCGATCGCCGCTCGCGCCGACGACCAGTTGGCCGACCTCGCGCGCTCCGCCGAGGAACGGGCCGGCGAAGACGTTGGTGCGCTGGTTCGCGCGATCGAAGGCGCCGATGTCGAGCGCGGCATCGGCTGCGGACAGAGCGCCCGCGACTTCGAGCGGCGACAGTCCGCGCGCGGCGAGCGCCTCGGGGTCGAGCTCGACCCGCACTTCGCGCGGGAAGCCGCCGAAAATCTCGGTGCGCGAGACGTCGGGCACCTCCTCGATGCGCGCCATCAGCTCCTCACCGGCGCGACGCAGCGTCGCGTCGTCGACGGTCTTGGACCACAATGTCAGAGCGACGATCGGCACGTCGTCGATCTCAACTGGCCGCACGATCCAACCGGCGACGCCCGGCGGCGCGTCTCCGCGGTGGGCCTCGATCTTGGACTGCAGACGCACGAGCGCGCGCTCACGGTCCTCGCCGACGAAGAAGCGCACGGTCACGGCCGCGCCGCCGCGCCGGGACACCGAGTAGACGTGCTCGACACCGTCGATCTGCCACATCAGCTTCTCGAGCGGCGTCGCGACCAGTTGCTCGACCTCTTCGGCGCTCGCGCCGGGGAACGACACCAGCACGTCGGCCATCGGCACCACGATCTGCGGCTCTTCCTCGCGTGGCGTGGCGAGCACCGCGACCAAGCCGAAGGCGGCCGACAGGATCAACAACACGGGCGAGAGCGGTCCGACGGTGAAGGCGCGGACCATCCGCGACATCCAGCCCTCGTGCTCGGGATGCGCGGGCTTCATCGCTGCGACTCCGCGGAGAGCCCGACGCGCTCGCCGTGCGCGAGTCCGGAGAGCACTTCGACACGCCCGTCGTCGAAGCTCTCCCCGAGGGTCACCAAGCGCCGCTTCCATTGGCCGGCGTGCTCGACGACCACGCTGCGCAGCTGACCGACGCGCCGAACGGCGTCCTGCGGCACGACCACCAGTGAGCGCTCTCCGGCCGGAATCGCCAAGCGACCGAACATCCCCGGCCGCACGCCAGCGAGGCTCTCGAACTCGGCGCGCACCTCGAAGGTCCGGCTGCGCGGATCGACGGACGGCAGGATCTCGGCGATGCGCGCGCCCACGTGCTGGTCGAGCGTGTCGAAGGTGACGCGCAGCTCGTCTCCGGCCTTCAAGCGGCTCGACAGGCTCTCGCGCACGCGTGCCTCGAGCCGCAACGAGGTCGGGTCGAGCACCACGAGCAACGTACGGCCGGGCCAGGCCAGGTCCCCGGCCTCGACCAAGCGCTCCGCGACGACACCGTCGATCGGGGCATGGATGGTGGCGAAACCAAGGGCGATCTCGGCCTCGTGGATTGCCTGCTGCGCGCGCTCACGTTCGGCGTTCGCGCCAGCGACGGCCGCGTTGGCTTCGGCGACGGCCGCGGTCGCGGCGAGGTGACCCGCCTCGGCCGCTTCCATCTGCTCGATCGTGGCCGCCTTTTCGGCCAGCAACTTCGCGGCGCGTTCGCGGGCCGAGCTGGCCTGAGCGGCGCGCGCATCCGCTTGGGCCTTCACCTGTGTCGCGCGCGCGATCCCGGCCTCCGCGCCGATGCTCGCCTGCTTGGCCTGCGCGACCTTGGCCTTCAAGTCGCGGTCGTCGAGCTGGACCAGCACTTGACCCGCGCTGACCGCCGATCCCGCTTGGACCTCCACGCGCACGATGGCTGCAGGCAATTGCGCGGCCACCGCGACCGTCCGCCGCGAACGCACCGTGCCGACCGCGTCCTCGTGCAGCGTGCGAGTGAGCTGCTCGGCCTGCGCCGTGCGCTGCGGAGTCGGCTCGCTCTCCACTGAACCGCGATCACCGGCGGCGATGCGCTCACCGGACAAGAACCCGCCTGCGTAGAGCACGACGCCGACCAGAACGGCGAGGAGCCCGACCCACGACCACAGAGCACTGCCTTTGTTCACCATGACACGTTCTCCAGCGAACCAGTGGCGCGCAGCAACTCGAAGCCAGCGCGTTGGACGTCGATGCGCGCGAGCACGTGCTCGGCGCGCGCGCGAGCGAGGTCGGACTCGGCGTCGAGATAGCGCGACGTCGTGGCCGCGCCGCTCTCGAGCAACTTGGCGATGAGCTCGGAGCCTTGTTCCGCCGCCCGCACGGCTTGTTCGGCGACTTCGAGTCGTGCACGCGCGCCCTCGAGCGCGAGCCACGCTCGGTCGACGTCGTGCTGCACCGCAAGCTCCGCGGCTCGCCAGCGAGCGTGTGCCGCCATGCTCTCCGCGCGTGCTGCATCGCGTCCCGCCGAGCGCAGGCCGCCATCGAGCACGTCGAACGAGAGCGAGAGCGTCAGCGCGGAATTCGCTTCCTCGAAGTCGAGCCCGACCTCGTTGTCGTCGCCCCACACGCGGCCCTGCAGGTCGAGCCGCGGCTTCCAGGTCGCTTGCGCGGCGCGCACGCGCATCTGCGCCGCATCGAGGCCCGCGCGCGCCGCGCGCAGCTCGTGGCGCCGTTCGTGGGCCAGCGCCAAGGCCGCTTCGAGCGACTCCGCGACGCTCACGGGGGCGGGCGCCTCCGGGGCGGGGTCGAGCTCGTCCTCCGCTTCCAGCGCCAGGAGCTCGCGCAACGCCGCCAGCGCCAGTTTCGCGGCGAGTTGGCTGCGCGTGCGCGCTTCACGGGCTTGCGCCAGGCGCACCTCGATCGCGAGCGCGTCGACATCGAGCGCAGAACCCGACGCGACACGCGCGCGCGCGTCGCCGAGCTGGCGCTCGAGCATGCGGACGCGAGCCTCGTCGGAGGTCGCGAGCTCGCGCGCGCCGCGGTGATCGAGCCACACGGCGACCACCATGCCGATCAGAGCGTTGCGCTGCGCGTCCTCCGCCGCGACGCCAGCCGCGACCCCGAACTTGGCGGCGTCGATCGTGGCCTGGTCGCGTCCACCGCGCCACAGGTTCCAGTTGGCGCCCAAGCCGAGCTCGGTGTTCTCGAGCGAGCCGGGGTCGTTGAAATCCGTGTTCTGCGCGAGCGAGCGCGCGTCGATCGACTTGAACAAGTACACCGAGGGTGCTTCGGCCCAGGTGAGCGCCAGATCGGCGCCGGCCATGGGCCACAGCGCGGCGCGGGCTTGTCGCAGACCCGCCTCGGCGGCTCGCACGCGAGCCGTCGCTTCCGCCAAGGACGGATTGCGCTCGAGCGCCAGCTCGACGGCGCGCGCGAGCGTGCGCACCGACGCGGACTCGGGCTTGGCGGCGGAGCGCGCGGGCCTTGCGGTCGACAACGCCTGCAGCTCCTCGTGTGTGAAGCCGGTGGCGCCACAAGCGGAGAGCCAGCCCGCCGCGGCGAGCGCGAGCGAGACGTGCAGAGACTTCGCGGACATGCGTGAGCACTCCCTTTGGTGAGCGTCGTTCATCGCAATTGATTCCAAGCAAGCCCAAGTCCGACCAACACGAGCACAAGTGCGAACGTGCGTTGGAGCGCACGCTGTGGGATCGCTGGCTGGATGCGTGCGCCCACCAAGCTCCCGACGATGCCGACCGCGGCGAACAGTGCAAGCACGTTCCAGTCGAGCTCGAGCTCGAGCTCGGACAGCACTTGGACCGACTTCGCGAAGCCCACGAGCGACTTGAGCGCGATGATCGCGAGGCTGGTCGCCACCGCGCGGCGCATCTCGAGGCCGCCGAGCAGCACCAGCGCCGGAACGATCAGAAACCCTCCGCCGACACCGACGAGTCCCGTGAGCACGCCGACCGCAAGCCCTTCGAGCGCGACCAGCCCGCTGACGCGCGGCGCGTGCTCGCGGCTCACGCGCTGTTCAGGACGCTTCAACAGCAGCGCTGCGGCGGCGAGCATCACCGCCGCGAGCAAGGCGAACTGCACGTCCGCCGAGACGTATTTCGCGAGCCACGCTCCGCAGTAGGTTCCGAGCACGCCGGGAACGCCGAAGACGAGCACGGCACGCCAGTCGATCAACTTGGCACGCGCGTAGGGGATCGCGCCGGCGAGGCTGATCGCGCCGACGATGCCGAGGGAGCTCGCGATCGCGACCTTGCGCTCTTGGTGCGCGAGGAACACCAACACCGGCACGGTCAGGATCGAGCCGCCCGAGCCCAGCACTCCGAGGCTGAGACCGATTCCGAGCGCTCCGAGCCAGACCCAAGGCATGGTGCGTCAAGCTCCCTGAGCGGACGCTCGCAGCGCGGAAACGCGCCGCTGCGCCCATGTGCCAACGAGGATTCCGGCGACCGTGGCGAGCGCGTACGCCTTGCCTTCACCGAGCTGCGTGAGCGCGGTGCCCGGACAAGCTCCGGAGAGCGCCCAGCCGATGCCGAAGAGCACGCCGCCCGCGAACACCGCGCGGTGGTAGGGCTTGCGCGCGAAGCGCAACGGCTCGCCACTCCAGGCGTGCGTCGCCGTCCGTCGCAACAGCGCGAGGCCGAGCGCTGCGGTCGCGATCGCGACACCGATCACGCCGAACAGGTGCAGGTCGGTGAGCCGGAACATGCCGACGATCGCCTCGAACTCCGTGGCGCGCGCACGCGACAGGAAGAAGCCGAAGGTCGCGCCTCCAGCGACGAACACGGCACGCTTCACGGCGTTGCTCCCAGCGCCTGCACCACGGCCCAAGTCGTGGCGAATCCACCGAGCATGAATCCCAGCGTCGCGATCAGGCTCGACTTGGCGCCCAGCGCGATACCGACGATCGAGTGACCGCTCGTGCAACCGCCGGCGGTGCGTGCTCCGTAGCCGATCAGCGCGCCGCCCAGCGCGAGCAAGGCGTACTGCGGCACGGTCGACACGCCCAGCGTCGCTTGCATCTCGGTCGAGCTCGTCGCGGCCCACACCGTGCCGTCGAGCGCATTCGACGCGAGTCCGCCGAGCGGCAGCCCGAGCGCGAACCACAGCTTCCAACGCTCGCTACCCGCGGGCGCGGCCAGAGAGCACATCTCGGAGTAGCCCGACGAGATGCCGAGCGTCTTGCCGGTGAGCCAGGCGAAGGCCGGCACGAATCCGCCGAGCGCCAAGCCCGCGAGCCAGAAGGGCCAGTTGGTATCCACTGCGATCGTCCCTCAGCGCGCCTGGTTCGTGGACGAAGGCTTGCTCGCGCGCTGCTCACCGGAGAGCTTCCACGCCTCCATGCCACCGACGACGTCGTACAAGCGCTCGAATCCCGCGCGCGCCAGCAAGCTGGTCGCGATCGAAGAGCGGTAGCCCGTGCGGCACACCACGGCCAGGTCGCGATCGCGCGGGAGCTCGTCGGTGCGCTGGGCCAGCTTCTGCAGCGGCACGTGCAGCGCGCCGTCGATGTGACCGGCCTTCCACTCGGCGGGCGTGCGCACGTCGAGCACCAGCGGCGGGTGCGCTCCGTCGAGTTGCTCCGCGAGCGCTTGCACGGTCATGCGGCGCGTACGGGCAACGAGGGCTTCCTGGTTGGCGAGCTGGCTCACGCCGCCGGCGAGGAAGCCCGCGACGTGGTCGAATCCGACGCGCGCCATGCGCAGTGCCGCTTCGCTTTCTCGCCCGCTCTCGGCGATCACGACAGTCAGTCGCTTGGGGTCGAGCAGACTGCCGACCCAAGTCGCGAAGCTGCCGTCGAGCGCGATGTTGAGCGCGCCGGCGAAATGGCCAGCCGCGAACGCGGCGGGAGCTCGCACGTCGATGACCTGCGCACCTTGGTTGGCGAGCAGGCGCAGCGCGTCGAGCGTCAAGGGCTTGTGCGCTTGCTCGAGCGCCTCGTCGAGCGTCGCGCGCTCCATGCGATTGAGCGTGGCGTTGTAGAGGAAGTACGCCGGGGCCTCGGGTTGATCCGCGGTGACGAGCGCGACGAACTCGCGCTTGCTCATCGGCTGCAGCGCGTAGTTGTAGCGCCGCTGCTCGCCGATCGTCGAAACGCTCTCGGTCGACAAGCGCTTGCCGCACATCGATCCCGCGCCGTGCGCGGGGTAGACCAGCGTCGCGTCCGGCAGCGCCAGCAACTTGCCGTGCAGCGAGTCGTAGAGCAGCGCCCCGAGCTCGTCCGCCGTCACGCCGACCGAGGCCAGCAGGTCGGGTCGTCCGACATCTCCGATGAACAGCGTGTCGCCGGTCAAGACCGCGTGCGGATCGCGGTCGCTCTTGCGCAGATCGTGGACGACGATCGAGATGCCCTCGGGCGTGTGCCCGGGCGTCTCCAGGATCGAGAGCCGCACGTCGCCGAACTCCAGGGCATCGCCGTCGCGCAGCGCCGTGAAGGCGTATTCCGCCTTGGCGCGCTCGCCGAGGTAGATGCGCGCCTTGGTGCGGCGCTCGAGCTCGATGTGGCCGGCGACGAAGTCGGCGTGGAAGTGCGTCAGCAAGACGTGGCGGATCTCCAGCCCCAACGCGCGTGCACGCTCGAGGTACACGTCGACGTCGCGCTGCGGGTCGACGATCGCGGCGACCCTGGTGCGCTCATCGGCGACGAGGTACGAGGCATGCGCCAGGCAACCCAGATAGAACTGTTCGAGGATCACGCGCGGCTCCTGAAGTTGGACCGCGGGGCGATGGCCGCGCCCGAACCGTGGGGGAGAGTGGTCCACGTTCGGGCTGCGCGACCGTCGCACCCGCGACCGCGCCCGAATCAACGCACGTGCCACGCGACCGGCGCGTGCTCCGAGGCTGTGAGACGGGCGGCGCAGCGTTCGACGGTTGACAGTGCGTCAACTCCTGGGGAGACGCATCGTCAAGCGCGCGGGTCCGGCGTCGTTCCGCGAAGTGTCGATGCAATGCGCAACGCCGGGCGACGTCTCGCGGACATCGCCCGGCGCGGTCAGATCCAGCTCGCGTTTACAGCTGGAACCACGACCAACCGAGGTAGCGCGGGCTCAGGCTGCAGCGGTACTTCGACACACGCAGGGTGTAGGTTCCCGTCGCCGGCACGGTGAAGTCGATCACTTCGTAGGTGTTGTCCCAGCTCGCCGAGCTCGCCACCACGACGCCCGCCGCGTTGACGATCTGCAGGTCGAGGTCGGCGCAGGGTTGCGTCGAGTAGCTCGAGTAGGCCGGGTCGTTGTCCCAAGCGATCACCGCGCGCAGCCGGCGTCCGCTGGTGAGCGCCATGCTCGTCAAGTCCGTGGTCGCGGCCGCGGAGCACGAGTAGCTGATGCCACCCCAGTTGCCGCCGATGCGGCGCACGATCTGGTCGGCGTAGATCGCGACCAGCGAGCCCGCCCCTTCCTTCTCCGACAGGCGCGTCGGAGCCTCGATGTCGTGCAGCGCGGTCGTCATCAGGATCGCCTTGACCGACTCGGGCCAGCTCTGCAGCACCGCGTTGCGCTGCATCATCTGCACCGCCGCGCCGGTGACGATCGGCGCCGCGTAGCTGGTGCCGTTGGTCGAGCCGTAGGTGCCGACCCAAGGGGACGCGGTGGTCGTGCTGCGGATGCCGGTGCCGGGCGCCGAGATCTCCGGCTTCTCGCGGTCGCTGTGCGTCGAGATCGGATCGACCCAGCTCGTGAAGGTGCTCATCGTGTCGCCGCTCCACGCGAAGGTGTTCTTGTCGTCGAACGCGCCCACCGTGATCACGTTGTAGGCCGTCGCCGGCGAGAGCACGTTGCCCGAGGCTCCACCTTCGTTGCCCGCGGCGATCACCACGGTGCGCGCCGAGTTGAGCACCAAGCCGTCGTAGTAGCGGTCGAGCGATCCGACGACGCGGGCGTCGTTGCGCCCGAAGCTGCAGTTGAAGGCGCGCGCGCCCCAGGTGGAGGCGGCGGTCGAACGGTTGGTGAGCTCGCTCTCCCAGCCGCCGCAGGATCCGCCGGCCCACAGCGACATCGAGGGCGCGATGCCGCGCGTCGTCAGGTGCGTGCTGCGCAGGATGCCAGCGACGTACGTGCTGTGGCCGCTCGCTCCGGCGCACACGTAGGTGCCGTCTTGGATCACTCCCGCGAGGTACGGATTGGCGACCGCGATGCGTCCGCCGACCTCGATCTGCGCGGCGCGCACACCGGCGCCGGTGATGCCGAGGGCTTCGACCGAGTGCGCGTAGACCGTCTGCCGCGCGATGTCGAGCGCTTCCTGGACGTTCGGCGCGGAGTACACGCGCTCCACGCCCTCGAGCGCCGCGACGAGCTCGATCTGCTGCGCCGTCAAGTGCGCGTAGAGCACCGGAGCGAGCTCGTTGGCCTCGTAGCCGATGCTGGCGTCGTCGAGCAGCTGCGCCACGGGCGCGACGATGCCGCGCACGGCGTCCGCACGCACCTTGTGGGCCTCGGCTTGGAATGCCTCGTGGGCCTTTTGGTCGGCGAACAGGAACTCCATCTCCTCGGGCAACGGCCGCTGCACGGCGTTGACGCCCTGCTCGCGAATCCAGATCGCGACCGGCAGCTTCTGGCTGGGCTCGAGCGCGGCAACGAGCGTGAACAACGCTTCGTCGAGCTTGCCGAACTGCGCGGCGCGCGCTTGCTCTTCGAGGGCCACGAGCACTTCGGGGTCGATCTCGCGACCGCGCTCGTCGAGCGCGAGGCCGACGATGTTGCCCTGCGCATCGGCGAGCTTGTACGTCGTCGCGCTGCGACCGGCGTGCGGGTAGCGCGCCAGCGAGCTCTCGAGCACCGTCAGGCCGTCGGCGGAGATGCCGTGGCGCGCAGCTGCGAGTCGCAGCGCGGCGCTGGAGTCGACCTCGGTTTGTGCGGAGGCCTGCAGGCTGGCGACGAGGCTCAGCGCGGCGGGCAGGAAACGAGCATGGAAGTGGGTGCGAAGCATCGGACGAGTCCTCTTGGACAAGGTGGAGTTCGCGCCGACCGTCCGGGGGCGAGACGCTCTCGCTCCGTCTGGACGTTCCCGGGGCGCGGGCTCCCGACCGTCAGGCCCAGCGCGCGAGCGCTCCGATCCGGACAACGAGCTCGAGAATTTCGCGCGCCGCGGGCATTCGAGTGCGCGGCTCGCACAGGCCGTGGAACGCCGGCGTTTTCGCGTTTTCGCCGCGAGCGTCGTCAGCCGCCCGGGCTAGCCTGCGCGGCACCCTGCGGGCGGAGCCCACAGACGCGGAGGATGCACGTGAGCACGTTGGCTGTCGTCGGCGCGTTGATCGCGCTTCTCGGAGATCGCATCACTGGCAAGCCGTTCGCGACGCGCTCGGAGGTGATCGCACAACACGGCATGGCCGCCACCAGCATTCCGCTGGCGACCCTGGCCGCGGTCGACACGCTGCGCGCCGGTGGCAGCGCGGTCGACGCCGCGATCGCCGCCAATGCCATGCAGGCGCTGCTCGAGCCCACGGGTTGCGGCTTGGGCGGCGACATGTTCGCGCTGGTCTGGGACCCGGCGAAGAAGGAGCTCGTCGGCTTCAACGGCAGCGGCCGCTCGCCGGCGTCGCTCACGCTCGAGGAGCTGCACGCGCGCAAGCTGAGCCACATCCCGCCGCTCGGGCCCTTGCCCGTGTCGGTGCCGGGCTGTGTCGACGGTTGGTTCCAGCTGCACGCGCGCTTCGGCAAGTTGCCGATGGAGCGCGTGCTCGCGCCGGCGATCCAGGCGGCGCGCAACGGTGCGCCGGTGACCGAGCTCGTCGCTCACTACTGGGCCCGCGGAGCCGAGAAGCTGCGCGAGTACCCGGGCTTCGCCGAGACCTTCCTGCCCGCGGGCAAGGCTCCTGCGAAGGGTGACGTGTTCGCCAACCCGCGGCTCGCCGCGACGCTCGAGGCGCTCGTCAAGGGAGGTCGCGACGCGTTCTACAAGGGCGACATCGCGCGTCGGATCGACGCCTACATGAAGGCCAACGGCGGATTCCTCTCCTACGAGGACCTCGCGGAGCACAGCGGCGAGTGGGTCACGCCGGTGTCGATCGGCTACCGCGGCTACGACGTGTGGGAGCTGCCGCCCAACGGCCAAGGCATCGCCGCGCTGCAGATGCTCGAGCTGCTCGAGGGTTTCGACGTCGCCGGCGCCGGATTCGGCTCGACGCAGCACGTGCACCGTTTCGTCGAGGCCAAGAAGCTGGCCTTCGAGGACCGCGCGCGGCTGTACGCCGATCCGCGCTTCATGACCACTTCCGTGGAAGCGCTGATCAGCGAGCGCTACGCGGCCGAGCGTCGCAAGCTGATCGGCGCGCGCGCAGCGAAGTCCCAACCGGTCGGCAATCCCGCGCTGGAGGACGGCGACACGATCTACCTCACCACCGCGGACGCGAGCGGGATGATGGTCTCGTGGATCCAGAGCAACTACCGCGGCATGGGATCGGGCATGACGCCGGGCGACCTCGGTTTCGTGCTGCAGGACCGCGGCGAGATGTTCGATCTCACGCCGGGGCGAGCGAACAGCTACGCGCCGCGCAAGCGCCCGTTCCACACGATCATTCCGGCCTTCGTGACCAAGAACGGCGAGCCCTTCCTGTCCTTCGGCGTGATGGGCGGCGCGACGCAGCCGCAGGGACACGTGCAGATCGTGATGAACATCGTCGACTTCGGCATGAACATCCAGGAGGCCGGAGACGCGCCGCGCATCCTGCACGACGGGTCGTCGGAGCCGACGGGAGAGCGCATGACCGAGGGCGGCCGCGTGTACCTCGAGTCCGGCTTCGAGCCCGAGGTCGTGCGCGAGCTCGTGCAGCGCGGCCACGATGTCGGCGTCAACGTCGGTGACTTCGGCGGCTACCAAGCGATCCGCTGGGACCCCGAGCGGCGCGTGTACTTGGGCGCGTCCGAGTCGCGCAAGGACGGTTGCGCGCTCGGCTACTGAGGCCCGTCGCCTCGCGTATGCTGTGCCACGCATGATCGACACAGTGCTGTTCGACCTCGATGGGACGCTGATCGACTCGATCGAGCTGATCCGCCGTAGCTACGTGCACACGATGCGCGTGCACCGCGGAGTCGAGCCTCATGTCGACGTGTTCCTCGCGGGCCTGGGTCGGCCGCTGCGCTGGCAGTTCGGCCAGTTCAGCGCGGATGCGAGCGAGGTCGAAGCCATGGTCGCGACGTACCGCGAGCACAACCTCGCGCACCACGACGCGATGGTGCGCGCCTTTCCCGGGGCTGTCGAGGCCGTGCGCGAGCTCAAGCTCCGCGGACTGCGGCTGGGCATCGTCACCAGCAAGATGCGCGCGGGTGCCTACCGCGGATTGCGGCACTGCGGGTTCGACGAGGAGCTTTTCGGCGCGGTCGTCGGCGCGGACGACGTCAGCGAGCACAAGCCCGATCCCGCGCCTGTGCGGCGAGCCCTCGAGCTGCTCGGCGCGCAGCCCGCGCGCGCCGTGATGGTCGGCGATTCACCGCACGATCTGGCCTCGGGGCGCGCTGCGGGCACGCGCACGGCGGCCGTGGCCTGGGGGCCGTTTCCGCGCTCTCAACTCCAAGCGACGGAGCCCGACTTCTGGCTCGAGGAGCCGCGCGAGATCGCGTTCTTCTGAGCGCGCGGCGGTCGGCCTTTTCGAGGAGTCGCGCTTTTCGGTGATGGAGTCTGGGGTTCGTTTCCGTGTACCGGCGCGGAGGCGAATGCCATGGAACGCATCGATCTGTACGCGCTGGTGCACAAGGGACTGAGGGCTGAGCTGTTCGAGACCGCGACCGAGGTCGCGCGCACCGAGTTCGCCGGCGCGGCCGGCGCCGAACCCACGTTGCGCCGCGTGCGCTGCCTGCTGGGATTCCTGGACGAGCACGCGCGCCACGAGGACTCGCACATCATGCCCCTGGTCGCTGCGCAGGCTCCGCGGCTCGCGGCGGAGATCGCGGCAGAACATCTGCGCGTCGAGGCCGCTCACCAAGGGTTGGGCGCGCTGCTCGAGCGCTTGGAGCGCGCGCCGCTGGAGCTGCGCGCCGGGCTCGCGCGCCAACTGCACGAGGAGCTGACGCTGCTGGTCGCGTTGCACGTGGCCCACATGCAACGTGAGGAGAGCGAGGTCAATCGAGCGCTGTGGGCCGGCCACGACGATGCGCTGCTCGGTGCGGCGCACGCCGCGATCCTGGCCGACATCGCGCCGCAGCGTTTGGCGCAGTGGCTCGAGCTGATGCTGCCGGCGATGCACGCAGGGGAGCGCGCCGAGTTGATCGGCGGCTTGCACGCGAAAATGCCGCGCGAGGCGTTCGAGCGTCTGCTGGCCCCCGCGCGTCACCGACTCGGCGAGTCCGCATGGTCCAAGTGCGCGGCCCGCGCCGCGATTCCCGCGGAGCACGTGCGCTTCGTGGCCTCCGCCGCGCTGGAGCGTGCGTCGTGAGGCCCTTCGAATGGACCCGCCTGGCCGCGGCGCTGCTCGTGCTGTGCGGAACGCTCGGGGTGCCGGCTTGGATCGTGCTCGCGGCCGGCAGCGGCAGCGCGGGAGCGCAGGCGCCACGCGAGCTCCGCGAGACGGGGCTGTACGCGGATCCGAGCACGCAGCGCATCGCCTCCGACGTGCTCGCATTTCGGCCGCAATACCCGCTGTGGACCGACGGCGCGCGCAAGCGCCGCTGGATTCGACTGCCGGCGGGGAGCTCGATCGACGCCAGTGATCCGGACGCCTGGCGCTTTCCGGTGGGCACACAGCTCTGGAAGGAGTTCGCCTACGAGCGCCGCGTCGAAACGCGCTACATGCAGCTCGGCGGCGACGGCCGTTGGGTCTACGCGACGTACGTGTGGAGTCCCGACGGACGCAGCGCCTCGCTCGCGCCCCAACGCGGCCTCCGCGGTGCATGCCAGAGCACGTCCGGCGCGCCCCACGACATTCCGAGCGAGCTCGACTGTCGCGCGTGCCACCAGGGCACGCCCTCGGAAGTGCTGGGCTTCTCGGCCCTGCAGCTGTCGAGCGCGCGGACCTCGCGAGAGCCTGGCGACAACGCTGCGGAGCTCCAGCTCGACGACTTCGTCGCGCGCGGGTGGATCCGCGACTTGCCTCGCGAATTCCGCGAGCGCGCGCCCCAGATCGCCGCGCGCTCGGAGCGCGAGCGAGCGGTGCTGGGCTATCTCCACGGGAACTGCGCGAGCTGCCACAACGCGCGCGGTCCCCTGGCGGAGCTCGGGCTCGACCTCGAGTTCTCCCTGGCGCGCGGCTCGTCCGCGGTGCGCACGTCCGTCGGAGTCGAGAGCCGCTTCCAGCTCGCCGAGCTCGAGCGCAGCGAGCGCATCGTCCCCGGAGCCCCGCACGCGAGCGTGCTCTTCCGTCGCATCTCGTCGCGCGACCCGCTGCTGCAGATGCCAGCGCTCGGGACGCACGTGGTCGACACCGCCGCGGTCGAACTCGTGTCGCAGTGGATCGAGCAGGACCTGGCGCCTGCGCGACTCGCCGACACGCATTCCTCTCACCAACGTCAACGCTGAAAACACTCCACAGGAACCACCATGTTGCTCAAGAGCTTGCTCCTCGTCGCTGCGGCCGGAATCGGCCTCGTGCTCGTCACCACCGCGATGTCCGACACCGATCGCGATCACGCGCGCAGCGTCGAACGCGGCCGCTATCTGGTCACGGCCATGGGCTGCAACGACTGCCACACGCCACTCAAGCTCGGCCCCAACGGGCCCGAGCCCGACATGACGCGCATGCTGTCGGGGCACCCCGCCGAGATGGCCCTGCCGCCGGCGCCGGGCTTGCCCGAGGGTCCCTGGAACACCGTGGCCGCGGGCACGCTGACGGCCTGGAACGGGCCGTGGGGGACGAGCTTCACCGCGAACTTGACGCCCGATCCGGAGACCGGCATCGGGCGCTGGAAGGAGGCGGATTTCGCCGCCACCGTGCGCACCGGGCGCCACCTGGGTCGCGGGCGCAACCTGCTGCCTCCGATGCCGTACCAGAACGTCGCGGCACTGACCGATGCCGACCTGCACGACGTGTTCACGTACTTGCAGAGCATTCCGGCGATCGCCAATCGAGTGCCGCAGCCGCTGCCGCCGGCCCGCCAGTGACCGCGCCCGCCACATCGAACGCCGCGCCGTCGTCGAGCTCCGACGGGGCGCGGCGTTCGCGCTCGGAGGATCGGTCGCCGGGCCGCGGAGCTACCATCGCGCACCAGGAGGTTCCCGCATGTGGCGCGCGAGTCGGATGGTGTGGCTGTGGCTGTCGTTGTGCTCGCTGGCCAGTGCCGCGCGCCAAGTCGAGGTGCGTGTCGACGCGCGCGTCGAGCTGCTGACGACGCTCGCGCGCTTGGCCGAATTCCGCGAGTTCAACATGCCGAACTCGGCCTCGCCCTACGCCCAGCGGGTCGCGGCGCAGTTCTCACCGTTCAAGGAGCATGCGGCGGTTCGCAGGCTGAAACAGCTGAAAGCCGAGCAGGGGGTCTCCTACGACGCCATTGCCAGCTTCGCGGTGCACGTCGGACCGCTGCCCGAGCTCGAGGAGCGCATTGCGTTCGAGCGTGGCCCCGAACGCCTCGACGCGCGCTGGGGCGGCGTCGGAGCGCGCGTGTTCCTGGGCGAGCTCCGTGAGTTCGCGCGCGCCTCCAAGGCGGCGGAGTTCTTCGCGGGGGAGCGCGAGTTCTACGCGCAGGTCGAGCAGCGGCTCTCGCAACGGCTCGCGCAGAGCAAGGCGCTGCCCTGGTTCGACGCCGTCTTCGGAGCGCGCAAGGGCGCGAGCTACACAGCGATTCCGGGGCTCTTGTGCGGCGGCGGCAACTACGGCGTCGGCGTGCGCTTTCCCGACGGACGCGCGGAGGAGATCACGCCGATCTTCGGCTGCTGGACTTGGGATGCGCAGGGTCTACCGGTGTTCGGTGAGGGCTACCTGCCGCTGTACATCCACGAGCTGTGCCACTCCTACACCAATGCCGTCGTCGACCGTTTCGCCGAGCGCCTCGCGCCAGCGCTCTCGAGGATCCACGCCTCGTGCGCCGCGCAGATGCAGCGCCAGGGCTACGGGAACTGGAAGACCGTGGCCTACGAGTCCCTGGTGCGCGCCAGTGTCGTGCGCTGCCGACTCGCGACCGAGGGTCAGGCCGCCGCCAACGAACAAGCGGCGGAGGAAGTCAAGGAGCACTTCACCTGGGTGCCGGATCTCGCGCGACTGCTGGGTGAGTTCGAGAGCGACCGCGCGCGCTACGCGAGCTTCGAAGCGTTCATGCCGCGCGTGGTGACCTTCTTCGAGGAACGCGCCGCGAGTGTCGCGGCAGTCGACGAGTCTCGACCCAAGGTACTTTCGATCGAGCCGCGCAATGGTGCGCTCGACGTCGATCCGGGCCTGAAGCGGCTGGTGATCACGTTCGACCGCCAGATGCGCGACCAGTCGTGGTCGATCGTCAAGTTGAAGGGCGAGCGCTGTCCCCTGGGCAAGGCCACTCCGGCCTACGACGCGGCGCGGCGCGTGCTCGAGGTCGCGATCGAGTTGGAGCCCGGCACCAGCTATCGATTCATGCTCAACAGCGAGGGCATGGACGGTTTTCGCTCCGCCGAAGGCGTGCCACTCGCGCCCTTCGAGGTCGCCTTCACCACACGCGCTCCGTGATCCGTGCGGCGCTCGGGCGCACGCGGAAGGAGCGCGGCTACGAACTGCGGCAGCTCTGCATGCGCCGTGTGCAACGCGTCGCGCCGCCGGCGCGCGACCTACGATCAGCGCTCCACAGGAGGTGTGATATGGGTGGACGCTCCAGCAGTTCCGTCCGCGGCACGCGCTCCGGTCGCGGAGAAGGTCGGCGGCGGCACGATCCCTACAAGCTCGACGCGAAGTTGCCGGGCAGCGCGTTTTGCGGCTCGTGCGGCGTCTCCTATGCGCGCGGCCGATGGAGTTGGGCGCCCCGCGGCGCTGCCGCGGAAATGCGCACCTGCCCGGCGTGCCGGCGCATCGCAGACAAGGTCCCGGCCGGGATCCTGCGCGTGTCGCGCGACGTCGCGCGCTCGTTCGACGAGCTGATGCACCTGATGTGGAACCGCGAGCATCGCGAGCGCAGCCAGCATCCTCTCGAGCGCGTGCTGGCGGTTCGCTCGTCGCGCGACTGGATCCAGATCGAGACCACCGGCGTGCATCTGGCGCGCAGATTGGGCGCGGCGATCGCGCGCACGTTCCACGGCGAGCTCGAGACCGAGTACCTGCGCGGGCAAGACTTGGCGCGCATCTCGGTCACGCCGCGCGGGTGAGCCGAGCGCGAACAGGTCGGATCGCTCGTGCGCTGCGCGCGCGATCCGCGGCCCGGGTGTGCCACGGATCGCGCGGGCGCGCTCGACCTCACTTCGCGGCCGGCTGCTCGAAGCAGGCCTTGCTCGCGGCCAGCATCTCGTCGGGTGTCATGTCCTTGATGTGCGTGGCGAACGCCCAGTGGTGTCCGAACGGGTCGCGCACCAGCCCGTAGCGGTCGCCCCAGAACATGTCCATGGGAGGCATCACGACCGTGGCGCCGGCCTTCGTCGCGCGCTCGATCGCCGCGTCACAGTCGGCGACATAGCGGTGGATCGTCACGCCGGTTCCGCCGAGCGCGTTGGGGTTCATCTCCTTGCCACCGCAGTACTCGGGGAAGTCGTCGGCAAGGAAGACCATGCGACCGTCGAGCGTGAACTCGGCGTGCATCAGTCGGCCATCGGGTCCGGGCATGCGACAGACCTCCTGCGCACCGAAGGCCTTGACATAGAAGGCGAGCGCGGCGCTCGCGTCCTTGGCGACGAGGTGCGGGATCGGGCCTGCGAGGCCGGTGGGAATGGCTTGGACGTTTTTGGTCATGGTCAGAGGCAAATCGAGGTTGGGGATTCGCGGTGAGTCGCGCGGCGCGTGCACGCGCGAGCGACGGGAAGCGACACAGGATCCCCGCGGCTCGCGCGGCGCGTCAAGCGCCTCTGACACCGGCTGAGGTTGGAGTTTGGTTCTGGCGGAGTCCGACGCGGCGCCGCGGTCGTCTGCGACTGCTCGCCGGCACCGATTCCACGAGGTCGACTCGGCGCGCCCGCCGGACGCGCGCGAGCCTGACGTGAATCGCGCTCCCCTGACCTTCCGCCCGCACGAGGATGCTGCCGGTCCGAGCGCCCGTTCGCGGCCTGCTCCGCTAGGATCGGAGCCCACATGAAGATCCTCCTCGCAGCACTGTTCTTGTCGGTTCCCGTGCTCACGGCGTCGGCCCAGGCCGAGCTCGGCGAGCGCGTCTCCGTTCCCGGTCAACTGGTGGTGTGCTTCGAGTCGGCGTCGACCGCGGTCGACCTCCAAGCCGAGCTCGAGCGCTGGAATCTCGCGGCGGCCGCGCCCGGATTGCGCATCGAGTCGTCCCGCTCGCTCCTCCAATGGACGCGCCGTGGCGAGTCGCGCGTCACCAACGTGGTGTTGATCGAATACTCGCCGGCGCGCGTCGCTCACGAGACGCTCACGCGCCGTCTGAGCTCGGTCGGCGGCATCGAGTGGTCGGCCCCGAACACCGCGCTGGAGGGAGATCCGCGCGAGGTCGTGCCCAACGACCCGAGCTACGGCCTGCAGTACCACCATCCCAAGATGCAGAACGACTTGGCCTGGAACACGACCTTCGGGAGCGCCTCGGTGATCATGGGCATCACCGACGATGGCGTGGACCTCGACCATCCGGACTTGGTGCAGAACATCTGGGTCAACCCGGGCGAGGTCGCCGCGAACGGCATCGACGACGACGGCAATGGATACGTCGACGACGTCACGGGCTGGGACTTCGTGTTCGTCGGCAACGATCCCAATCCCAACGGGACGGACGGACACGGCACGCACGTCGCGGGCATCGCGGGCGCGCGCACCAACAACGGCGTTGGCGTCGCCGGCACCGCGGGCGGCTCGACCATCATGCCGCTGCAGTTCTATTCGACCGGGCAGGCGTGGACCGCAGCCAAGATCGCGGAGTCGTTCGCCTACGGCGTCGACAACGGAGCGCGCATCCTCAGCACCAGCTACAACATGGACGGCTGGGTGAGCGATCCCACGGTTCTCGCGGCCTTCGACTACATCTACGACGCCGGCGCGCTGCACTTCAACTCGGCCGGCAACAACAGCGCGCTCAATCCGCCGCGCCAGGCGTTCCACCAGAGCTTGCTGGTCGCGAGCACCGATTCAGCCGACGTGAAGAGCTCCTTCAGCAACTACGGCGACGGCGTGGACATCGCGGCGCCGGGCTCGAGCATCTACGCGACGCTCGTCGGAGGTGGCTACGGCACGATGTCGGGCACGAGCATGGCCGCGCCCAATGCCGCCGGCAGCGCGGCGCTGGTGTGGTCCGCGCACCCGACCTGGACGCGCGACCAGGTCGCGTCCGCGCTGTGCTTCTTCGCGGACAACATCGACGCGCAGAATCCGACCTACGTGGGCTTGATCGGCGGGCGCGCCAACGCCTACCGCGCCATGACGCTCAGCATGCCGGCGCCCAAGGTGAAGTCGGTCACGGGGTTGCCCGCCGACGGCGCGACGCTGTCGAGCGCGCTCACCGGTTTCGAGCTGCGCTTCGACCAGATCCTCGATCCGACCGCGGTCAATGCACCCGGCGCGTTCACGCTCGAGTACGCCGGCGCGGACGGCGTGTTCGGGACTGCCGACGACAACGCCGTCTCGCTTGCCTGGGACGAGTACTTGATCAGCAGCAACCGCGTGCGATTCAGCTCGGTCGGGGCGATGCTCGGCTCCGGTGCGTACCACGTGAGCGCGAACGCCGCGGTGCTGCAGAATCCGTTCGGAACGGCGCTCGACGGCAACGGGGATGGCAGCGGCGGCGATTCCTGGACGCGCACGTTCTACACCTGCGGCACCAACACCCTGCTCGTCGACAACTGCGAGAGCGGCGTGGGCTGGAGCGTCGCCCACACCAACCTGACCGACGGTCCGTGGGGTTCCGTTCCGGAAGTCCCGGTGGGCGGCGGCGTGCGCAATGACCCGGCGACCGACTTCGACGGCTCCGGGCGCTGCTTCTTGACCGACAACGTCGTGGGCAACTCCGACGTCGACGGCGGTCCGACGCGCCTGACCTCGCGCGCCTTCGACTGCACGGTCAGCGCCGATCCGTACATCAGCTTCGCGCGCTGGTTCCTCTCGGACGGCGCCGACGTGATGACGGTCGAGATCTCCAACAACGACGGCAGCACTTGGTCTCCGCTCGCGACGCTCACCAGCGTCAACGCCTGGACCATCCAGACCTACCGCGTCGCGGACTTCGTCAGCCCGAGCGCGACGGTGCGCCTGCGTTTCTCGGTGACCGACGCCAATCCGGGCAACGTGGTCGAGGCCGGCATCGACTACCTGCGCTTGCTCGAGATCGATTGCCAGAACTTGCCGGTGGGGACGCGCTACTGCGCCGCGACGCTCAACTCGACGGGCCAGGCCGCGCGCATCGGCGCCCTGGGCAGCACGAGCGTCACCGACAACGACCTGACGCTGTGGGTCGACCGCACCCCGGCCGCGAAGGCCGGCATCTTCTTCTTCGGGCCCTCGCAGGTGCAGGTTCCCTTCGGCAACGGCATCCGCTGCGTCAGCGGCGGCACACGGCGCCTGGGACCGTCGATCCTGACCAATGCGCAAGGCGTCGCGCTGCGCGTGGTCGATCTCACGCAATCGCCGGCGGCCGGCGTGATCGTCCCGGGCCTGACCTCGAACTTCCAGTTCTGGTTCCGCGACCCGAGCGCCGGTGGATCGAACTTCAATCTCTCCGACGCGGTCAGCATCACCTGGCAGTAGTCGCGCAGGACTTTTCGACGACTCCGCGCTCGCACGGACCGACGTGCGGGCGCGGAGTCGCTGCTTGCGGAGGCTGAGGTGCGAGCGTCGAGAGTTCGCGGAACGCGTGGAGCCGCGCACCAGGTCTGCGGTGCGCCGAGCGTGAATCACTGTCGCGCTTGCATGCGCAGCACGAGGTTGCGTTCGCCGCCCGGGCCGAGCTCGAACTGCACGGGCGCGGACATGGCGCTCCCGGTCCACAGCACGGCGTGGTACTGGCCGGGCTCGAGTCCCGCGACATCGAAGCGCGGCCGGTCGGAGCCCGCGCGGATCGGCACGTCGATCTGCAAGCCGCGCTCGAGATCGGCGACGATCAGCGTGGCCTCGCGCTGCGCGTCGAGCCGCAGGCCTTCGAGCTGGATCTCGCCCGAGCACGCGACGCCGCGCGACAAGCGCAACTCGAGCGTCTCCTGCGTGCGGCCGAGCTCGACGTCGAGTTCGACGCGCGCGGAGCCGCGCTCGGCATCGATGGCCGTGATGCGCCAGCGGCCCGACGCGAACACGGCCACTGGGGCGATTCCATCACCGTTCGTGGTCCAGTCCTGCTCGCGAGCGGCCCCACCCAAACGTATCGCCTTGACCGTAACCCCCGCGAGCACCGCGCCCTTCGCATCGAGCACGCGCACGGGCAATTCGCCCGACTCCAGCACGACATCGAGCGTCGCGAAGCCGCCTTCGCTGAGCGTGCGCTGGCCGCTCCAGGCTTCGACGCCGCGCTCATCCGTGCCGGAAACCACCGAAAGATCCAGTGTCCCGCTGGGCAGGTCGCGCATCTCGAAGCGACCGCGCGCGTCCACCGGCGCCGTGGCCAGCAAGTAGGTCAAGTTGCCGCGCGTGAAGACCGCACGCACCGTGCAGCCGCGCGCCGGGGCCCCGTTGAGCATCACCGAGCCCGTCAGCAGACCTCCGCCGCGCGGCACGGAGGCCGGGACTGCCGCGATTTCGCTCGGATCGAGCATGTCGATCTCGAGCTCCGTCCTTTCGCCGCTCGCGATCTCGAACGTGCCATCCGCCAGAGGCTCTGGACTTCCACGCGTGAGCGCCGCGAGCGCGTCCGAGGAACCCAGCGACGGCACAACGGCGTACTGCCATCGTCCAACGGGCAAGTTGCCGAGCTCGAGCGCCGCGCGTGCATCGATGCGCGCGAGCTCCGTGTGCGAATCACCGCGGAACAAGAGCAGCGTGTAGCTCCGCGTCGTCGGCGCTCCGACGAGCGTGGCACGCAGCTCACCGCCGTGGTCGAGCAGCGCCAGATGTCGTGTCGCGCTCGTCGCGACCTTCTCGGGATCGCTGGTGCACCACGCCGGATGCTGCACGGACACCGCGGTCGTCGTCGCCAGCCCTTCGCCGTCCCACCGCGGCACTTGCGCGAGCCCGCGCTCGTCGGTGTACGTGCTCGCGGCGCTGATCAGGAAACGCGGGAGCGTGCTGATCACGCGCGCATCGCGCACGGGGTGGCGCGTGGCACGGTCGAGCACTTCGACCATGAGTGGCTCGCCCGGGCGCAATGTGATCGTCGTTTCGAGCTCGCTTCCCGTGAGCTCGATTGGGCGCAGGACACCCAGGAATCCCGGCGCTGTCACGCACGCGACGTAGGATCCCAGCGCGAGGTCGGGCACGGCGAAGCGCGTCGGGTCGCGCTCGTCGCAGGCGAGTTGGGTGCTCGCGCCGCGCAGCGGAGTGGTCGCGTCCTCGCGCGACGCCAGTTGCACGCTCACGCCTTCGATGCGCGCGCCGTCCCCGTCGGTCACACGCAAGCTCCAACGGGCCGCCGAAGGCAATCGGATCAGTGCTTCGGCGTCGAGCGCGAGCTCGGGCACGACCGTCCACAGCTCGTGCGCGTTGCGACGCACCATCACCGTCGCTGTCCGGGCGCTCGCGGCCAGGCGCAGGGCGCTGCGGCCATCGACATCGCTCGCGGGCATGCGCTGCAGCGCCACGGGGACTCCCAGCTCGGGCGACGGCGGTGTTCCGCCGCGCGCGAGCAACTCGGCGCCTTCGAGCGGTTTTCCCAAGGCGTCGACGACACGAACGACACGCGGCGTGAGGCGCGCGAGCGTGATCACGTCGGTCGCGGCGACGCCGTTCTCGACGTCGAGCCAAGCTCCGGAGTGTCCCTCGGCGATCGCCACGAGGCGCACCCTGCCCGCGGCGAGCTCCGCGAAGCGAAAGTGACCGCTGTCGTCGGTGCGCGCGGTCGGAAAGGGCGCACGCGAAAGAGCGCTCGCCACGATCGGCGAAAGCGGGACGACCGACGACGGTGTGCCGTCGCGATCGACGAAACCGAGCGTGGTGTGCTCGTCCGGTCCGACCGCGAGCAAGTCGGTAGCGAGAGGCACGAACAACGCGGCGAGCTCGCTCGACTGCTCACTCGACCCCAGCGGCAGCGCGACGACGCGCGCGTTGGCGATCGGCGCGCCAGAAGCGCCGCGCACCTCGCCCGTGAGCTCGGCGCCTGCGGCCAGTCGCACGTCGCCGATCTCCGTCGTCGCTCCCGAGCGCAACTCGGCGTCGATCGCGCGCAGTGTCGCTCGCTGGCCGCCGGGATCGACCACCAGCGCTTGCATGGCCATCGGTCGCGCGCCGCTCAGTGTGAAACGGCCCTCGGCGTCGGTGCGCGACGACGCGCGCACCAAGCTCAGCGACTCGATGGAGCCGAGGATGTCCGCCATCTCGAAATCGACCAGCGCAACCTCGATGTTCGCGACCGGGGCCGAGCTGGCATCGATCACGCGTCCCGAGCACCCGGCGAGAAACGGCGCGAGCCGCTCGCCGGAGTCGATCTCACGCGACGGAGCTTCGACTTCGATCGGGCTGCGCTGCGTGGTTTCGAGCGGCGGCGTGACTTGAGCGTCGGCGGGCGCGGGCGCAGCACCGGCGAGGAGCTCGACTCCAGCTCCGGGCGCGGGACTTCCGGCAGCGCTGTCGGGCGCCGACAGCCACCATCCGAGACCGACGAGCAGGGCGAGCAGCGCGAGACCGAGAACGAGTTTTTTCATCGCGAGAGTGGTTCCGACGAACACTCCCGACGTGGACGCCGCGCTCGCGAAAGCGAGCTCCGCCGCGCGCGCGAGCACACACTCACGCACCGCCGCCACCCCGCGCGTCGGAGTGAGCACGATGGCTCCCCCGAGCGCGAGTCCGGCCGGTAGGGCCTTGCGTAGATGTTCGAGGCCGCGGTGCAGTTGCATGCGCACCGTCGCGGGTCGTTGACCCGTGTCGAGCGCGATCTCCACTGCCTTGCGGCCGTCGACGAGGTGGCTGCGCAGCGCCGCGCGATAGCTCTCCGGCACGCTGGAGAGCGCATCGCGAACCGCGCGAGCGAGCTCGACCGATTCCGCGTGCGCGTCGCCGGTCTCGACGGAGCGTCGTTCGATCCGTTGGGGATCGACCTCACGCCGCCGCCGTCGCCGAGCCTCGCGGGCGTGGAGCGCGAGCACGCCCACCAGCCACGGCATCAGCCGTCGCTCGGGGTCGGGCTCGCGCGCCTTCTCGATCGCGGTCAACCACGTCGACTGCACCAAGTCCTCGGCCTCGTCGGGCCGCTCGACGAAGTGCAGCGCAACCCGGAACAGCTCGTCCCAGGTCGCATCGAACACCTGGCCCAGGGCCTCGGCGTCGCCACGTTGGGCGAAGCGTCGGAACAGGGCGTCCACGTCACGGATGTTCATCGCGAGGGACTCGACACGGCTCTCCAAAGCGTCACAGCAATTCCATTCGGAATCCACTTCCTGCGGTCTTCGCGACGCTGCGCGCCACCGCCTTCGGGTGGCGTTCTACACTGGCGGCCGCCGTCGACGCGCCGGTCGACCTCGCGGGAGCTCGAATCGGCGAGCGCGAATCCACGCACTCCCGTTCCTCATCACAGGCTGGGGCACACCATGGACGCCGGAATTCTGGGGTACAACCGCGAGCTCGAACGCGGCGACAAGGCGATCTGCGACGCACTCGCGAAGGAGCTCGAACGCGGCCTGCCCGGGGCCGAGAGCAAGCTCTGGCACGGGCACCCGGTGTGGTTCCTCGACGGGAACCCCATCGCGGGCTACAGCAAGCAGAAGCGCGGCATCAGGTTGATGTTCTGGAGCGGCGCCGACTTCGACGAGGACGGGCTCGATGTCCGCGGCGCCAAGTTCAAGGACGCGTCGGTGTTCTACAACGCGCTGTCGGAGATCGAGTCCAGCGCCTTGCGGCGGTGGCTGAAAAAGTCGCGCGCGATCCAGTGGGACTACAAGAACATCGTTCGACGCAAGGGCCGGCTCGAGCGGTTGAAATGACCTGCCGCTCGAGCGGCGAGGCAAGCACCGCGACGGCTCGCTCGCAAGACGCCGCTCGGCGAAGTTGCCCGCTGGAGCAGGCGAGCGGATGTGAGCGCGCTGCCGCTGGCCGGAGGGGCGTCTAGCCGAGCGTGCATCCGAGCGCTCGAGGGGGAACGCCAAGTCCGCGGAACGCCCGTCGGTCCGGTTCGAGAGTGGCGCTCGCTGGTCGCTCGCGGTCGCCATCCGCTGCTCTTGGAGCCCGCGCGACGAGTTGCGCGCTCGATCGCCCCGAACTTCGTCGAGATTCGTGCGACGATGCGGCCCGCGGCGGCCACGGGGTTGGTGCATGGACGATTGCGAGAGCTGGGACGGGATGTTCGCGCACAGGGAGTGGGTGCGCGCGCTCGCGGTGCGCTTGTGCGCCGACTCGGGTGCGTCCGACGACCTCGTCCAAGACACGTGGATCGAGGTGCTGCGCGGCGGAGGAACGCGCGGCATCGCGCGGCCTTGGCTCGGGGGGATCGTCAGGCACCTGTGGCGCCGTCGCGTCAGGCGCGACGAGGCCCGCCGCGAGCGCGAGCTCGCCCACGCCCGCGGCGAGGCGGTGCCGAGCCCCGACGAGCTGTTCGCTCAGGCCGAGCTTCAGAGCCGCGTGTTGGCGGCGGTCGCGTCGCTCGACGAGAGCTACCGCGCCGTGGTGCTGCTCAAGCACTACGAGGGGCTCGGCGCCGAGCAGATCGCCGCGCGCCTGCGTTGCCCCAGCTCCACCGTCCGCAACCGTCTGGCGCGGGCGCACGAGCAGCTGCGTGCGAAGCTCGATCGTGACTACGGGACCCGAGGCGCGTGGTCCGTGCTGTTCGTGCCGGCGCTCGAGCTCGCGCCGTCGATCGAAGTCGCCGTAGGAGTGGGGGTTGCAATGAAGATCGGAATCGCCATTGGGGCCGCGGCGCTCGCGCTAGTCGTGCTCTTGTTCTGGTCGCGCGGACCTACGAGTACGACCGCGTCCGGAGGGCTCGCAGCGACGGGCGAGCCGGCCATGGAGTCTCCCCAAGACGCGTTGGGCGCGCGCGAGCCCGAGCAGGCCGAGCGCACGCGCGTCGAAGCGGCGCCGAGCGCGCCGAGGTCGACCCACGGATTCGACCGAGTGCTCGTGTGGGGCGAAATCGAGGGCAAACCCGCGGATTCGGAGGCGGGCGCACAGATCAGCTTCTTCGACGAGCGCGGCGGCGAGCATCAGGCGACACTCGGCGGGAAGGGTGGCTACTCGCTGTTCGGGCTCGCGCCTGGCCGCTATCGCATCGTCGGCTGGAACGACGGGTGCTGGCCGATCGACGGGGAGCTCGAGCTCGACGGCTCGGTCGAGCGCGTCCGCCATGACGTCACGTTCACCGCAGCGATCACTCTGCCGGTGAGGATCGTCGAGCGCGGCAGCGGCGCCCTGTACGAGCCGGCGTTCCTCGACCCGATCGGCGTCGGCCTGTGCGTCGTGGCGACGCGCGAGAAGCCGCAACGCATCGAGGGCGTCGACGGGCGCAGCGCCTGGAACGTCGGCGACGGCCTGTACCGTTCGAGAGCCGAGTTCGCGCGCTCGAAGCTGTTGCCCGCGGGCGCGAGCGGCGTGCTCGAGCTGCACGCCGAGCCACCGCTGTTCGCGAGCCTCGTGATGCGCAGTGTCGTGCTCGAGAGTCGGCTCGTCGCCGGCACGGAGAGCGAGCTCGTGTTCGAGGTCGATCCCGCCGAGCTCGAGAAGCAGCTCGGAGCGCTGACGGTGCGCTGCGTCGATGCCGCGACCGGCGAGGCGCTCGCCGGTGCCCAAGTCAACCTTGGCTTCACCGACGGCGGCGTCACGAGCGGCACCTCGGACGCTGACGGTCTCGTGCACCTGGAGCGCCTCACGCCGGGCCTGCGCACACTCGGCGTCGTGGCCTCGGGCTTCGCCGACGTGGGCGGCTTCGTGCGCATCGAACCCGGGCAAGTGGTCGAGCTCGGCACGCTCGAGCTCACGCGCCCAGCGCTGATCAGCGGTCTGGTGTTCACGAAGGACGGCACGCCGGTCACCGCGCAGCTCCGTTGGCTCGCGCTCGACCGCCTCCGCTCTCCGCGCGATGCCGACATCCGAGCGGACATCGAGACCCGCGCGGGTGGTTCATTCGAGTTCGATTGGCTCGGAGCAGAGCGCTTGCGCCTGGTGGCGATCGCCGACGGCTGGGCGATCACTGCGCTCGATGTCGACGCACGCTCCGGCGCCGCGGCGGGGCTCGAGATCGAGCTCGAGCGAGGCACTCGGGTGGTCGTGCGCACGCGCCCTGGCGTGTACCGCGGGAGCGACGTGCTCTTGTGCGACGCCCAGGGTCTGCCGTTGCTTTTCGACATGGTGCACGCATCGCACCCCGGCGGGTGGAGCCTGAGGCCGGGGCGTTACGAGTTGCGGCGCATCGCGGACGAGCGCGTGCTCGGGACGCAGTGGTTCGAGGTCGGTACGGAAGCGCTGACCGTGGAGCTCGAAACGCCGTGAGAACGTGGACCCTGGCGGCGCTCCTTGGGACGGTGGCGCTCGTGCTCGTTGCTTGGCTGGCCTTCGACGGACGTCGCGAGGAGCACGCGGCGGTAGCGCCACCGGCAAGTGCTGAAGCCCACGAGTCGGTGGCGCTCGATCCGGTTCGGATGCCGGAGGACGCTCCGACCGAATCGCCTTCGCAGGAGCCCGACGCTGCGTCGACGAGCGCGAGCACGACGCTCGAAGCGCCCTTGGTCGCGCCCTCGCAGTCTCGCACGCTGCTCTATGGCTTCGTGCGTCCTCCGCGCGGCCAGGAGCAACACAGCGGCGAGCTGTACGCCTCCGTCACCGATCGCTGGGGCGAGCGCACGGTGGTCAGCGTCGCTTCGGACGGTGCCTACTCCGTGCCCGACCTCGCCGCCGGGCGCTGGTGGATCTCGGCCGGAGGATCCGGCGGTCGCGCGAGCGCTGTGATCGATCTCGACGGCTCGGCGAGCGAGCGGCGCCTCGACCTCGAGCTCGTGCCCGAGCCGCGCGTTCTGATCAAGGTGGTCGATACCGCCGGCGCGCCGCTCCACGAGTTCGGCCTGTTCGCGGTGGCGACGCTCGAGCCGCTCGGCGACTGGTGCGACGAGCTGCGCGGCAGTTGGACCAACCCCATCGGGGTGGGCTCGTTCCAAGACTCCGCCTTCGCATCACCCAAGCCCGAGCCGCCGTGCATCGGATACGTGCGACTCGACGTCGAGCCGCCCTTGTTCGTGAGCCTGCTGCTCGCACAGCGCGTCCTCGCCACGCAGCGCATCGAGCCGGGACAGAGCGAGGTCACGTTCGTCGTCGAGCGCGACGATCCGCGGCTCGCGCCCACGTCGCTCGTCGCGCGCTTCGTCGACGCACGCACGCGCGAGCCGCTCGCGGGGATGAGGGTCATGGTCGACTGCGCCTCGATTGCGACGAGCGCGACGACCGACGCCACCGGGACGATGCGCGTGAAGCGTTGTTCGCCGGGTTGGATCGCGCTCCACGCGCACAGCGCGAATCACGAGAACGGCGAAGTGCGCGCTCGGGCCGAGGCCGGCGTCGAGAACGACCTTGGAGAGATCGCGCTCGACGAGGGGCGCGTCATCGCGGGGCGAGTCGCCGACGACACGGGCAACGGCGCGGAGGTGCTCATCAGGTACGACTTGATCGACCCGGCGAGCGGCTCGAGCCTGCGCACGGGGGGACACTACTCCACCAGGGCCTCGTCCGAGGGCGTGTTCAGGATCTCCGGACTGTCGCGCGCGGTGTACCGCGTTTCGGTCGACACGCGCGACACGCCCTGGGCGCTCGTGGCGCGCACGCTCGATGCACGCACGCGTTCGTTCGATGACGTGCGGTTGGAGCTCGTGCGCGGAACGGCGCTCGTCCTGAGGGCCTCGGACAATCGCTGGCGCGAGGTGCGTTTCGCGATCTTCGACGCGGATGGCGAGCGGCTGCTCGCGAGTCGACTGTGGACCTCCGCGCCGCAGAAGCTCCTGCTCGCACCCGGCACCTACCGCTTCGAGGTCAGTGTCGGCTCCGAGCAATCGACCAGCCGCACGCTGCTCATCGACCGCGAGCCGGTCGAGCTCGCGCTGCCGTGAGCCGTAAGCGAAGCCGCGCTACGTTCCATTGCCGCCGAAGGCTCAGTTCGCGTCGCCCGGCACCATCTCTTCCGTGCGGCCCGCCACGAGCGCGGCGCGACCCACGAGCAGCGGGTCGACGCTGCCCAAGGCGGCGATGTCCTTGTTCTTGTAGGGCAGGCGGTGCAGCAGATAGCGCATGGCGTTCAAGCGCGCGCGCTTCTTGCAATCGCTCTTGATCACCGTCCAGGGCGCATCGGACGTGTCGGTGTGCAGGAACATCTGCTCCTTGGCGGCCGTGTAGTCATCCCACTTGTGCAGGCTCGCCAAGTCCACCGGCGAGAGCTTCCACTGCTTGAGCGGGTGTGCCTCGCGCTCCTTGAAACGTCGGCGCTGCTCGGAGCGGCTCACCGAGAACCAGAACTTGAAGAGGTGCACGCCGCTGCGCACGAGGTGGCGCTCGAACTCCGGCGCCTGGCGCATGAACTCGTCGTATTCGGCGGCGCTGCAGAATCCCATCACGCGCTCGACGCCCGCCCGGTTGTACCAGCTGCGATCGAACAGCACGATTTCGCCGCGCGTGGGCAGGTGCTCGACGTAGCGCTGGAAGTACCACTGTCCGCGCTCGACGTCGCTCGGCTTCTCGAGCGCCACGACGCGCGCGCCGCGCGGATTGAGGTGCTCCATGAAGCGCTTGATCGCTCCGCCCTTGCCCGCCGCGTCGCGACCTTCGAAGAGGATCACGACGCGCTGGCCGGTTTCCTTGACCCAGGCCTGGAGCTTCAGCAGCTCGACCTGGAGCCGGTACTTGTGTCGCTCGTACACCTTGCGCGACATCAGGTTCCGATAGGGGTACCCGCCCTCGCGCCACCCCGGAGCGAGCTCGAGGTCCGGATCGACGCCGTTCGTCGCGGCACCCTCGCCTCGCTCGGGCTTGAACAAGGCGCGCCGCAGCGCGCGCACGTCGTCGGGTGAGGCGCCGGCGATCAGTGCCTGCACGCGCGACAGCCACTCACCCGGCCGACCGGTCGGAAAGCCGTGGCCTTCGGCGTGGTGCTTCAGGGCATCGGTCAGCGCCATCTCCGTGACCGCGCGCGCGCGCGAGGTGGCCCGCGCCACGCGTTCGTTCTCGATCATCGCGCCATTCATGCGCGGTGCGACGTCTCCGGCAGTCACGGCGCGCGGCGCGGCACCGGATCGATCGCTCGACGAGCGTTCCTTCTTCCTCGAGGGTCCACGGCTCATGCCGCGGCCCTTGCTCGCGGCGAGTCGAGCCGGTGCGGCTTGGTCGGATGCTCGAGCAGCTTTCGCAGACTTCTTCTCCATCGGCGGAGTCTCCCGTCGGTCTCCTCTGGCGCCACGTGGATCTCGGGAAATCGGAGGGCCGGGCGTACCAGCTTGAGAGCGAACGCAGCCGTGCAGAGCGTTGGCCTGGAAGTGATCCGGCGCAAGTGGCTACAGGTGATGGGTCCCGGGGCCAGCTTGCCGCGTCTGTGTGCCGCACGTGGAGCGCCGAATCGCAGCGCTGTCCCGCACTCGGAGGGTCGTCACTCGCGGTCCGTGGCGCGCAAGCGAAGTCGACCAGTGCCGCGGCACCGAGAGCTCTCAATGCGAGAGGAGGCACACCGCTGTGCCGTCTCGCCGAGCTGCTATGGCTGGATCAGCGCGTGCAGTGCGTTGGTCAGGCCGGTGGTGCTGGGACTGGCGGGGTCGCGGTACCAGAACTGCACGTACAGATCGGCGCCTGCGGTGAGCGCGGGATCGCTGCCGCTCTGGATCAGCGCGTTGAACTCGTAGGAGTAGCTGCCGCTGCAATCCGAGCCCAAGGGCGAACCTCCGGAGTTCGTGCTCACGCGCCTGCGCGTCGGTGGCTCGACGCACAGGAATCCGCCTTGGAACGGCGCGGCCGTCGGTGCGAAGCCGTAGAAGGCGAGCCCCAACTTCTGGTTGAGCACCTGTGTTGCGCTCACGGAAAACGCCGCGGCCGAGCTCGCGCTCGCGCTGCCGCTCCAACCGACCGCCGGCACGCAACCGAGGCTGTTCGTCTTCGCCGTGCAATACGCGTGTGGTCCCGCGCCGATGCGCCAAACGTACGCTTCGCCGCTGGAAAGACCGGGCACCGACGCCGCGGGAGCGCCCGCGATCAGCATCGTTCCATCGAGTGCGACCGCGGTCCCCAGCTTGTCGCCCACGGCGGTCGCCGAGCCCGCCAGCGCGAGCTTCTCACCCCACGTCGCACCGTCGAACTCGAAGACGCGCAGCGTGCCCGTCGACGTTCCGGCGGAGCTCGCCGCGTTCTGCGCTCCGACGACGGCACGCGCACCGTCGAGGTCGACCGACAGGCCGAAGTTGTCGCCGTTGTCGATACCCGCGCGCGGCAGCTCGGCCTCCTGCTGCCAGCCCGCCGCGCGGCGGAAGACGTAGGCCGTGCCCACGCTCGTGCCCGAAGGCAGGTCGTTCTCGGACCACGCGCCGATGATCGCGCGCGAGCCGTCGTAGCCGATCGAGCAGCCGAATTGGCGTCCGTCGGGCGCGTCATTGGGCGTGAGCTCCGCGACCTGGCTCCAACTCGGTCCTGAACGCACCCACTCGAAAACGCGGCCGGCCAGAATCGTGTTCGATGCCAGGTCGAAGCTGGTCGGGGCGCCGATCAAGAGCGAGTTGCCGGCCAGCGCGACCGCGCGGCCCGAGCGCGAGCCGTAGATGTAGCTGAAGGGCGCGTTGGGGACGATGCGCTGTTGTTGCGTCCACGAGCTTCCGTTGCGCACGAACACGTACGTGGCGCCGGCGTATTGAGTGCCGTTCGTCGTCGACTGCGGCGCACCGACCGCGCAAGTGTCGCCATCGAGCGTCAGCGCGTAGCCGAACTCGGCATTCTGCTCGGGATCGGATGGGACCAGCTTGGCCTGCTGCGTCCACGTCGTCCCGCTGCGGACGAACACGTAGGCCGCGCCGGCGAGCCCAAAGCCGTTGACCACCGTTCCGCGAGCCCCGACGACCAAGGTGTCGCCGTCCAGCGCGAGCGCGTTCCCGAACAGGTTGCCGACAAGGTCATCGGCGGCTTGCAGCGTTTGCTCGATCGTCCAGGAGCCGGCGCTTCGCCGGTAGACCATTGCGCGCCCGCTCAGGCCAGACGAGCCGCGCGGGTAGCCGACGACACACCGGTCGCCCTGCACCTCCACAGCCGAGCCGACTCCGCCCAGGCCGCCCAACTGCGCCTGGAGCAGCGCCTCCTCGGTCGCGCTCCACTGCGCCCGAGCCGCGCTACCGAGCAGGATCAACGCCCACGCACATCTCACAGCTGCAGCCTTCTTCATCGCAGTTCTCCGCGGGCGCGTCATGGCCCTTTCTTAGCCACCCGCGACGCAGGCGATCCGTTACGGGCGCATGGGAGAATTTCGTGGTCGGTGACTCGAGTCGGCGGGAGCGTGGCGGTTCAGCTCCGCGTCGGAGCATCGGGAGCGCCGCTGGACGTAGGCCGAGGCGGCGCGCGTCGACCGTTGCGACGAGCGCGCTGCCCGGTGCTGTTGGTCGCGCGCGCGGCGCCGGACCTCGGTTCCGACCACCGTCCCCGCTCGAGCATCGAGCCGTCAGGGGTTGACCACGAAGCGCAGGGCGTTCGAGAGGCTCGTGTGACTGGGCGAGGCGGGGTCGCGCGACCAGTACTGAGAGAACACCTCGGCCCCGGGCGTCAGTGACGAGTCGACACCGCTGCCGATCCAGGCGTTGAAGTCGAAGCTGAAGGAGCCGGTGCAATCGGCGCCGCTCGCCGACCCGCCAGAGGCCTGAACGACGGTGCGGTGAATCGGATTGCCGACACACTTGGTGCCGCCCTGGAACGGTGTCGCGCTGGACGACTGACCGTAGAAGAGGAGCCCATTCTTCTGGTTGACCACGTTCAGCGCGCCCACAGGGAATGCAGTCGTGGCGCTCGCACTGGCAATGCCATTGGCGGTCATGAATGGAGTGCAGCCGGCGCTGTTGAGCTTTCCAATGCAGTAACTCGACGCCGGAATCGGAAACAAGCGGTAGCAACGCAGCACCCCACTGTCGGTACCACCGGCGTCCGACAGTGCGCCGGCGAGCGCGAGTTCCCCGAACCCGTCGCCGTCTAGGTCACCGACATTGGGCGCGATGGCGCTGCCGAGGCGATCGGTCGAACCACCCGTGACGGAGGTGAGCAATTGGCCCGACGCCCCCGAGTAGATCCGCACCAAGCCGCGGAAGTTCCAGCCGCTGAGTCCCTGCGTGAAGTAGTCGGGCGCGCCGATCAGGATCTCGGCAACGCCGTCGTTGTTGAGGTCCGTACTGGCGCTGACGGTCGTCCCGAAGTGGAAGTGCGGCTCGGGATCTGCGTGATTGGTCGGCGGAGTCACACCGCCGTAGGGAAATGAGTAGATCTCGTACGGCGGCGTCTGGGCGAGAACCCTCGCAGTGGAAAACACCACGGCGCGACCGACGTCATAGCCCGTTCCGTTCTGGAAGAACGGCGCTCCTGCGACGATGTCGCGCACGCCATCCGCGTCGTAGTCGTCGCCGATCGCGACCGAGCTCCCGAGATACTCGTAGGTCACGAAGGCCGTGACGGAGTAGGAGAGGTCTTGGATCGGGTCGTAGATGACCACTTTCCCCGCCCCGTGGGCGCCGCCCGCCGTGAAGCCTGGGACGCCGATCACGACATCCGACTTCCCGTCTCCCGTCAGGTCGAACCCGCTGGCTACCGACAGTCCGAGACGATCACCGTAGAAAGTCCCAGACACCGCCTCCATGTCGACGGTCGAGACTTCCGCATTCTGTGTGAGCACGATGCCGTCGAGGATTCGCACCACTCCAACAATGCTGTAGTCGGGGCCACCGATGGCCACGTCGACATATCCATTGCTATTGAGATCTCCACAGGCCGAGATGGACGTCCCCAGGCGATCTCCGTAGCTGCCGCGAATCAGAGAGACGATTCCGTGCGAAGCGCCGTTGACCAAGCGCACCGCACCGACATTCTGCTGCCCGGTCGAAGTGCTGAAGTCGTAGCCGGGCTCACCGACGAGAAAGTCATGGACCCCATCGCCCGTGACATCGCCGACATCGGCTAGGGCCGCGCCGAAGTTGTCGTCGACCGAACCCGTGGGGGCCAACGACCACAGGATCTGCGCACCCACTCCGCTGGCGAGGTATGTGCCCGACACGCAATAGATCGCGCCGCGCGCACCGTTGAAGTTCGGCGCACCGACGAGCAGGTCCTTGCTTCCGTCGCCGTTCTGATCTGGCACAGGGATACAGGCCGCGCCGAATCGAATCCCGGGAAAAGGGCCATTGACAGTGCGCAAGAGCGTCTGAGCGATGGAGGAGCCACACAAGACGGAGGCAACGAAGAGAAGAGCAGTCAGCGTGTGCTTCACGTTGAGTTCCTTGGGCACGACCAAGAGTGACAGTCAGAGGAAAGTCGCGCGTCTCGCCGCGAGCTTCAGGGATTGAGGACGAAACGAAGCGCGTTGGACAGGCTCGTGTGACTGGGGGTCGCAGGGTCGCGCGACCAGTACTGCGCGAACACTTCGCTGCCTGCGACGAGCGAGGGATCGACGCCACTCGCCGTCCACGCCGAGAAGTCGAAGCTGTAAGCGCCGCTGCAGTCCGGGCCGCCGGTGGAGCCACCGGAGTTCTGCGCGGTGGTGCGCACCGTCGGGTTGGCGACGCACTTCGTTCCGGCTTGGAACACCACGGCGGTCGGTGCGTGCGAGTAGAAGAGCAGTCCGTTCTTCTGATTGACGAAGCTCGAGCCTGTGACGAGGTACGGCGCCGTGGAACTCGCGCTTGGACTGCCGCTGTATCCCACCGTCGGCGTGCAGCCGAGGCTATTGACCTTGCCGGTGCAGTACGCAACGGGTGCCACCGGGAACAATCGATAGCAGCGAAGCACGCCACTGTCGGTGCCGCCCGCATCGGAGAGAGCACCTGCAACGGCGAATTCCTTGAATCCATCGCCGTCGAGATCATTGACGGCGCCTGCGAGTCCTTGGCCAAGCCGGTCGGTCGCTGCGCCCGCGATGCTCGCGAGCGTCGTGCCGGTCGCGCCCGAGAAGACCCTCACGAGTCCGCGGTAGTTCCAGCCGGTGAGGCCCTGCGAGAAGAAGTCCGGCGCACCGGCCAGAATCTCGCCGACACCGTCGTTGTTGAGATCCGCGCAGGCATGCACGGCGGCCCCGAAGTGGAAATGCGGATTGGGGTCGGCGTGACTTGCGGGCGGCGTCGCGGTCCCGAAGGGAAACGAGTAGATCTCGTAGGGAGGCGTGTGGTTGAAGAGGCGCAGGCCTGAAATCACGACCACCCGGCCCACTTCGAATCCGTTCGCATCTGGCGAATTGGGTGCTCCGACGACGATGTCCGGTGCGCCATCACCGTCGTAGTCTTGACCCATCGAAACCGACTGCCCAAAACGCTCGCCACCGACAGGAGAGGCATACGATGAACCGAGGGCCCCCGTGGGAGCCAGAGAGAGGATCACGATGGCGCCTGCGTTGAGGGCTGTCCCATTGGGGCTTTCGGGCCCTCCGATGACGAGTTCCTCGTAGCCATCGCCGTCGTAGTCGAACCCGCTGGTGAGCGACGTCGCGAACATTCCGCCGGCATAGGTGGTCGAGTGGAGGTTGAAGGCGCTGAGTGCTCCGCCGGCCGCCAGTCCGGTGCTCTTGAGGATGAACATCAGCGATCCATTGCTCGTCGGCCCTGGTGCACCGACCGCCGCGTCGCGCTTGCCGTCTCCGTTCACGTCCGTGCAGGAGGTGAGCGACGAGCCCATGCGTGCGCCGGCGACGGGGCCGTAGAGCTCAGGCCCAACCGTGTGCGTGCTACCGCTGATCAAGCGCACGGCCCCGCCGTCGGTGCCTCCACCGTCATGACCCGGTTGACCGACGAGGAAGTCGGCCACGCCGTCATTGGTGACGTCACCGACGTTTGCGAGCGCGAATCCAAACTGATCGCCGACGGCCGTCGCCGGAGCGATGGACCACAGAGTCGACGCACCGCTTCCGTTCGCGAGATACGCGCCCGACACGCAGTAGACGGCGCCGCGTCCGCCGTTGAATCCGGGTGCGCCGAGCAGTAAGTCCTTGAAACCGTCGGCGTTTTGGTCGGGCACCACGATCGAAACCCGGCCGAACTGTGCTCCAGCCACGGGGCCATTCACGGAGCGCACGAGCGTCTGGGCACGTGCGTGAGCACTCCAAACGAGCGCAAAGCAACAACAAACGAGCTGGGTGTTCAAGTCGTCGTCTCCTGGACCTGGCCTCCGACTGGACTGGAGTCCAGTGCGTCGGGGCTGATCCGCCAGCTCGCGACGCCGGCGACTGCAATTCCCGAAGAAGACGCAAGAAATCGGGCGCTTGCGGACCGCGAAGGCCCGGGCGCAAGCTAGCCGCCGGCCTGGAGCGCGGCCTCGAGCTGTGATTGGAACTCGTCGATCTCGGGCTGGCTGGGCTGCAGCGTGCGCGAAACACCCAAGGCGTCGAGCGCCAGTTGCAGCTCTCCGCCGGAGGCGAGCGTCATGGCGTAGGCGTTCCAGACCATCGGCTTGCGCCCGTCCTCCACGATCAGCCGTGCGAATTCGTCGCGCGCGCGCGACGTCGCCGATTTCGAACAGTGCTTGGGCGTATATCGCGCGGTGCCCAGCCTGACCTGGATCGAGGTCGAGCACGTGGGCTGCTGCGGCCGCGGTCTCCGCCGCGCCGGGCTCCAACAAAGTCAGGTTGGCCCACGGTCCGATCTCGAACGGATTGAGCGACAGCGCATCGCGGAACGCGCCGCGCGCCTCGTCCGGACAGCCGAGTCGCATCCACGCCACGCCGATCGCGTTCGCGGCCAGCTCGTCCTGGGGATCGAGCGCGAGCGCGCGGCGCAGTGGAACCAGTGCTTCCTCGAATTCACCGAGCTCGAAGTGCGCGATGCCAATGCATTGAAACGTCGACGCGCGTGACGGATCGAGCGCGGCGGACCGCTCCAGCAGCGACAGCGCCCGATGTGGATCGATCTTGGTCAGCGCGGACCCGGCTTGGAAGAGCGACCACGACGAGTCCGGCCAGAGCGCGACGAGCGCTTGGGTTGCCGAGAGCGTGGTCGCTTCGTCTCCGAGCTTCGACGCATTCAAGGCACGCATCTGGTGGTACACGGCACGTGCCTGTGGCGAGCGCACGACGGCCTCGTCGATGCGGGCGAGAGCCTCGCCGAAGATCTGCGCCTGCTCGCTGGGCGGCCGTCGCTCACCCTCGATGCGCAGGGCCTCGCCAGCGACGAAGAGCTCGAACGCGCTGGCGCTCGCCAGCCAGCTCGGGTCGTCGTCGGTGGTCGCGCGATGTTCGGCGATGGCGCGCAACCGCTCGTAGGCTGGTGTGCGCGGCGCGTCGTCGAGGAGCTCGAGAGCACGTCGGTCATCGCCTCCGCGCAGCGTCGCCAGGATCACTCCGATCTTGGCCTCTTCGTTGTCGGGGGCGAGCGCCAAAACGGCGTCGAATTCGCTGACCGCGGCCCTCGAACTCACGTGGCCCATCGTCGAATAGGCCTCGGCCAGCGCTTCCTCGACAGCGCGAGCACGCTGCGCCTCTCGGCCGATCCGCGCTTGATCGCGCGCGGCGATCGCCATGCCGCCCGCGAGCGCGACTCCCGCACCAGCGACGAACAATGCGCCGACCAGCAGCGCCTGGCGCGGCTCGCGCTTGGCCCATCGGAGCGCGCGCTCGAACGCACGCGCCGGTCGTGCGGCGATCTCGCGCCCGGCGACGAAGGCCTCGAGGTCCTGGGCCAAGGCGTTCGCGCTGGCGTAGCGCCGCTGGGGATCGCGCTCGATCGCAGTCGCGACGATCACCGCCAGATCCCGAGGGATTTGGGCATTGCGGCGGCGCGCGTCCTGCGGCGTGCCTTCGAGGATCGTGCGGTACAGCGACTCGCGCGTGGGCGCGGTGAAGGGCTGCTGGAGAGTCAGGCACTCGTAGAGGGTGATACCCAAGGCATAGACGTCGCAGCGCTCGTCGGGACGCGCGCGCTCGCCTGAGATCAACTCCGGCGCGAGGTACGCAGGCGTGCCCGCGGTCTCACCGGTGCGCGTGAGCGACGGTGCGTCGGTGCCGCTGTCGAGCGCCACTCCGAAGTCCAGCAGTACGGGTTGGCCGCCGGGCTCGACGAGCACGTTGGAGGGCTTGACGTCACGATGGATCACTCCTTGGGCATGCGCGAAGGCCAGCGCGCGCGCCACGCTCGCGCAGCAGCGCGCGAGGTCTCGCGGCTCGCTTCCCGAAGGTCCAGCCGTCAGCGCGGCCGTTTGCAGTCCGCGCTCTCGCGCCGAGGAGATCGCCTCCGCGAGCGACCGACCTTCGACCAGACGCATCGCGATCCAGGGCTGGCCGTCCGTCACGCCGGCGCCATGGACGGTGCAAATCCCCGGATGGTGCAAACGCGCCGCGAGGCTCGCTTCGCGTTGGAAGCGCGCGCGTGCCGATGGACTCGAGAGCATCGAGCGCGGCAGCAGTTTGAGCGCGACGCGACGCCCGAGCTGCTCGTCGACGGCCGCGCACACGATGCCCATGCCACCGCGGCCGAGCTCGCCCTCGACGCGGAACACGCCCAGGCGTTGCAGGCCCTCGGCGATCTCGTCGTGTGCGCCGCCGGTCCAGCGCTCGAGATCCTCCGCGGCTTCCAGCGCCGGCAGGAGCTCGGGTGCAAGGGCCGGATGGCGTGCCGCGAACTCCCGCGCCGTCACGGGGCTAGACGAGCGCAACCCGGCGACGAAGCGCTCGACCGCGGCGGCCAACTCGAGCTCGTCGGCACTCACGTCGCACCCCGCGTATTGTCGTCGGACAGACCACGCAGCGCGGGCCGGATGCGCTGCAGGGCGCGAGCGAAGCGCTTGCTGGCCGCGGCGGGATCGATGCCGAGCTCGAGCGCCGCCTCTTCGTTGGAGAGTTGCTCGAAGGAGCGCAGCACGAGCACTTCGCGATCGATGTCGTCGAGCTGCGCGAGCGCCGCGAGCACGCGCTCGCGCATCTCGCCGCGGCGCACGGCCTCGGTGGGGGAGGTGTGTGTCGAGGCGTACCAGTCCGCCGCGCGCTCGGCCGTCGGATGGAGCCGCGCCGCGATGTCGCTGGATTCGCGGCCCAAATCGCGCTTGAGCCGATGATGCTCGCGGAACGCCGACTGGAGCGCCTGGGTCGCGAGCAGGCGCAGCCACAGCCGCAACGGATAGCGTTGCTCGCGCGACCAATCGGCGAAGCGCTGGGCCGCGAGCGTCAACGTCTCTTGCAGGATGTCGGAGGCCTCCAGGCGACGGCCCAACCGAGCGTCCAAGCGCAGGGCGATCATGCGTTCTAGGGCGGGTGCGTGCGCCGCGAGCAGGCGCGACAGCGAATTCGAATCGCCTGCCCGCGCTCGCTCGAGCAGCACATCCTCGGTCTCGAACTCCATGGTCGCGCGGGCAAGCTCTCTCCCACTCGCAAGTATCGCGCACTCGTCAGCGGCGCGCTATCCCGCGCGAGCCCTCGATCGTGTCTGGCCACCGGAGATGAGGCCTGTCCGGCGCGCGCACCGTGGCGGCGGCGGACCGTCGGCCGGCCCTGCCCTGGTCCGCGTTCCGTACCCGAGACCGCTGGGGGCAAAGCTGCAGCAACACGCATCCCCGGTCGATGTAGCGACACCCGATGGTCGCTCACTCGCTGCTCCTCGCGTGCGTGCTCTCCAGTGCGCTGGCCCAGTCCCCGAACGTCGAGAAGCCCGCGATGGGCCTGGTGTTCGACACGGCGAGCTACCGTGGCACGCCGTACAAGCCGCTGCTCACGCGCGCGAGCTACGCGGAGCTTCCGCCGCGCGTCTCGCTCGAGCGCCATTGCCCGACACCAGGTGACCAGGGTCGCTACGGGACGTGCGCGGCGTGGGCCATCGGCTACCACATGCGCACGGTGTTGTACGGGATCGAGCACGATCTCACGGATCGAGCGCGGCTCGACGCCATGGCGTTCTCGCCGGCGTTTCTCTACCAAGCGATCAAGGCTCCTCAAGACACCGATTGCCAAGCGGGCTCGAATCCAGTGCTGGCTTTGGACACGCTGAAGGCACTCGGGATCCCGCGCGCGGTGACGATGCCCTACGCGTGCAACGTGGCGCCGAGTCAGATCGCATTGCTCGAGGCCGTCGACTACCGCATCGAGGACTACGCGATCCTGTACTTCCTCGACGAGCAGGAGCCTCAGGTGCGCGTGGACACGACGCGCAAGGCACTGGCGGAGGGCTTCCCCGTCGTGCTGTGCTTCATCGTCCCGCAGAGCTTCTACTCACCGGGCAAGGTGTGGCGCGAGCAGCCGAGCGACAACGGCCCCAGCGGTCAGCATGGACGCCACGCGATGCTCGTCGTCGGCTACGACGACACGCTCGAGGGTGGCTGTTTCCGCGTGCTCAATTCGTGGGGACCGAACTGGGCCGACGGCGGCTACGTGTGGATTCCCTATCGCGAGTACGGACTGTACTCGCTCGGCGCGCTGCAGGCTTACGGTCCGCGGCTCGAGGATGCGGCCTCGGAGGGCAGCGCACTCGCGCAGGCCTGGCTGGGCGGCAAGCTGACGTTCGAGCAACGCGACGGCGAAGCGATGGCCGCGTACCGCGCGGCCGAAGGGCAGCTCGAGCTCGAGGAGCTCGTCGCCTACCGCATGTCGCGCAGCTATCCCTCGGGCACACGCTTCCGCTTCCGCGTCACCGCCGAGAGCGAGTGCTACCTGTACGCGTACGCCACGGACCTCACCGGCGAAGTCACGCAGATCCTGCCGTTCGACGACGGCATGTCACCGCGCATCGGCCGCAAGAGCACGCTGGCCTTCCCTTCGGAAACCAAGGTCATCCGCATGGATGATCAACCGGGCTCCGACTACCTGCTGCTGCTCTTCTCCGCGCGACCGATCGACACGAAGGAGCTGCTCGCCGAGCTGAAAGCGAGCGAAGGCACGCTCTCGACGCGCGCAACGGCCGCGCTCGGTGAGCGGCTGATCTCGCGCGAGCATGTGCGCTACTCAGCCACCGAGATCGGATTCGCGCTCTCCAAGCCCCCGGCGGGCGACATCGTCCCGCTGATGATCGAGCTGAGGCACGACTGATGCTCGCCACACTGCTGCTCGCGCTGACGTCGAACGCACAGGCACTTCCGCAGGCGCGCCTCGCGCTTCCGTCGGCGGGCCACACCAACCGCATCACGGCGATCGCGCTCAGTCCCGACGCGGCGTGGGTCGCGAGCGCCGACCGGCTGGGTTTCGTGCAGATTCGCGCCGCGCAAGGTGGACGCGAGCACTTCCACGCCGACCTCGTGCGTCAGCCCGAGCGGGGCGTCGAGGCGTTGGCGTGGAGCGGCGACGCGAACTTCGTTGCGGCGGCCGCCAGCGAGGCCGTGACGGTGGTCGAGCTGCGCACGATGGAGGTCTTCGCGCGCCTGCCGCTCGAGGGCGCGAGCGACGTGAGCGACGATCTCGAGGGAGACACGCTGCTCGCCGCCGGCGTCGCGAAGAGCCGTTGGTGGCTGGCGCGCGTGCGGCCGCAGGAAATCGAAGCGGACGAGCTCGTCGGCGGTCCGTACTCCGGCGATCCCGCGGGGCTGGCGAAGCTCACGCGCCACGGCACGCGCGCGTGCGTCGCGCTGCCCGATGGCACGGCCAAGGTCGTCGATCTCGCGTTGGGCGAGCTCACGCTCGAATTCCCCGCCGCGGATGCGGTGCGCGGCTTCCTGCCGGACGGGCGGCTGCTCTCGCTCGCGACGGACCCGCAGGACAAGAAGGTCCAGCACCTCGCCTGGCGCGACGGAGCGAGCGGAGTGGTGCTCGGAACGCGCGACTTCCTCGCCAGCTCGGAGTTCTATTCCCAACGTGTTTGGTGGCACGGCGCGAGTGGCTTCCCGCTGCCCATCGTCGACTCCCACCTGCGTCGCTTTCACGGCGAGGAGCTGTCCGCGCCGGCGCCGCTGCCTCGCGATGTCGACCCGCTCGTTGGAGCACCGGGTCGGCAGTCCGGCGAGTGGATCGTGTCGCTCGCAACGCCTGTCGGTGTCAATCGCTACGAGCTCGGCTTCTACGACGAGCGCAAGCAGGCGATCGTCGAGCGCTGGGAAGGCCGCACGGACGCGGTGCGCTCCATGCGCGCGGAACCCGGCGCGAACGAGATGTGGATCGGCGGGGCGCATCCCGCGCGTGTGTCGTGGGGCGACGCGGGCATGTCGGTCGTACCGCTTCCGGCCCAGCCGCAGCTCGTCGCACGGCGTCCCGGCGGCGGCCTGCTCGTCGCACGCGCCGAGCCGTTCGAAGTGCAGTTCCTCGCCGCGAAAGGAGCCGTCGAAGCTCGCCTGTCGCTCGGTGAGGGCCAGTATCCGCAGGAGATCCTGCTCGACCCGAGCGGGCGCCACGCAGCGGTTCGCACGTGGAATCGGCTGCATCTGGTTGCCGTCACCGCGCGCACGCTCGAATGGTCGAAGGATGTCGGCGCCAGCTCGGTCACGTTCTCGGCCCTCGGCGCGCTCGCGTTCTCTCCCGACGGCGAACGCGTCGCCGTCTCGGGCTATCGCACGCACACCAACGCGGACAATTCGTTGCGGGTCGACGGCGAGCTCGCGCTGTTCGAGGTTGCCGACGGTCGAGTGGCGTGGACCGCGCCCGTGGCGATCGCGCAGATGCGTTTCGTGCTCGACGGCACGCAGATCGGCGGCATCCACGGAGATCACAACCAGTATGTCGCGGTGTCCGCGACCACGGGTGAGCTCGAGCGAAGCCCGTACTGGGAGAACCGTCTCGGCGGGCACCGCGGAACATGGCTGCAGAGCGGCAAGCTCGCGGCTGTCGGCTCAGGCACGACGGTGTACCTCACGCGCCCGAACGACGGCTATTGCGAGAGGCAGATTCAGGTCCCGGATTGGACCTATTCGGCACTGGCGTTCGGGCCTGAAGATCGGCACGTGTGGCTGGGTTGTGATGACGGGCGCGTGCAGGTGCTCGATGGAGTCTCGGGCGCCCACGTCGCGACCTTGGCGACGCTCGAGGGCGGCGAGTGGGTCGTCGCGACACCGGACGGACGCTTCGACGCGAGCCCCAAGGCGCTCGAGGAACTCTTCTACGTGCGCGGTCGCGAAGCACTTCCGCTGGCGGCTTTCTCCGAGGCCTTCTACACGCCGCGCCTGCTGCACCGAGCGCTCTCCGGCGAGGTCTTGCCGCCGCCGAAAGTGGAGCTCGCGAAGCTCGAGGCGCCACCGCGCGTCGAGTTGCTCGCCAGTGGTCCTGTCTCGGCGACTGGAACGGTCGAGCTGGTGCTGCGCGCTCACGGATCGCGAGCGCCGGGCGAATTGCGCCTCTTCCACAACGGCAAGCGCGTTCCGCTCAGCGGAAAGCCCGAAAAGGACGGCGATTCCAGCGCAAAGGCGACTGCGAGCTTCAGCCTGGAGCATTCGCTCGAGCTCGTCCCCGGCCCCAACCTCCTGCGCCTCGTCGCCCTCACCTCCCAGCGCACCGAATCCGCGCCGGCCGAGCTCGCGCTCGAACGTGGCGGGGCGGTGGCCGCGCACCCGCGCCTGTTCCTGCTCGCCTGCGGCGTCAACGAGTACGCCAACCCCAAGTACAACCTCAACTACGCGCGCGCCGATGCACAGGCCTTCTCGGCGGCGTGGCGCGAGCGCGCCGGCGGGCTCTTCGAACAGGCCGACATCACGCTCGCGCTCGATGCCGAGGTCACGCGCGCTGGTCTCGCGCAGCACTTCGAGCGCATCGCCGCCAGTGCCTCGCCGACCGACGTGTTCGTGTTCTACTACGCCGGCCACGGCGTGATCGACGGGCGCGGTGCGTTCCATCTCGCCCCGCACGACATCACGCAGCTCTACGGCGACGACACGGGCCTCGCGCAGAGGGGTGTGCCGACCAAGGACCTGCTCGCGTGGTCGCAGGCGATTCGCGCGCAGAAGCAGCTCTTCCTGCTCGACGCTTGCCAGTCCGGCGGAGCGCTGGAGGGTCTCGCGCAGCGTGGCGCCGCCGAGGAGAAGGCGATCGCGCAGCTTGCGCGAGCGAGCGGCACCCACTGGCTCGTCGCATCCGGTGCCGAGCAATTCGCGGCGGAATTCAAGGCGCTCGGACACGGGCTGTTCACGTACGCGACGCTCGAGGCGCTCGAAGGTGCCGCGGCCGGCGCGGACCGGCAGCTCACCGTGCTCGAGCTCTCGAGCTACCTCGAGACCCGCGTGCCGGAACTCGCGCTCGAGCACCGCGGCGCGCAGCAATATCCCGCGAGCTACGGCTCCGGACAGGACTTTCCCATCGCGCTCACGCGACCGTGATCCATTCCATGAGACTCCTTCCGCTTTCGATCCTGTTCCTCTCGCCCGTCGCACTGGCGGGCGAGCTGCGCGTGCCCGGCCAGTACGGCACGTTGGCGCGCGCCCTCGCGGTGGCCGTCGACGGCGACGTGATCGTGCTCGCTCCCGGCGAGTATCGCGAGAGCCTGAGGATCCACAGCGCGGTCACGCTGCGCGGCGCTGGACCCGGCACCACGCTGCTCTCGCCCTTGAGCGTTGCTTCCTGCGTCTTCTCGGTGGACGCAGGAACGGGGCCCGTGCGGATCGAAAGGATGGGCTTCCGCGGCGATCCGAACTCCAACCTCGGTGAGTGCGTGCTCCACTCGGCGGGAACTCGCCTCGAGCTCGCGGACGCGCAATTCCTCGACCTCGCCAAGGGTGTGCGCATCGAGCGCGGCTCCGCTCGATTCGAGCGGCTGCGCTTCGAGCGCTGCCGCGGCGACGCGGTGCAGATGGCGTTCCTGGGCGGCGAGGAGGAGCAGCCGGGAGTCCTCGAGCTCGTCGACGTGCGCGTGACGGCGCAGTCCATGGGCTACGGCGCGCGCTCGCTCGATGGCACGCGCGTCGTCGTCGACGACAAGTCGCGCCTGACGGTGTGCGTCGAAGGTCCGGCGGAGCTCGTCACCCATCCCGACGGCACCACGTGGCCGCACGCGACGGTCTGGAATCTCGCGCCGCTCGCGCAGGACGCGACGGATGAGCCGTGGACCAACACCGACGCCGGCGGCGACATCCCGTGGACGAACACGGATGCGGGCAACGGGACCGACGCGGCGCCGGATGAGGTCGAGGACGTTCCGGCCGTACCGGAGATGCCGCGCGAGCAGCGGCTCGCGGCCTATGCGCGGATCGCGCGCGAGCTCAACGACGCCATCGGGCCCGGTGCGGAGCTCGAGCGCGAGATCACGGCGCTCGGCCGCTTCCTCGAGGGCCTGTATGCGCTCGGGGACCAGTACGGCTGGTACTCCGAGGGCGGAGAGGACCTCTTCTGCGCCGAGATCGCGCGTTTTGCACAGCGGCACGGCCGGGCCGGCGTCCAGGCGGCGCAGGCGAAGTGGCCGGCGAATCCGCAGGGCAACACGGTGGAGGCGCTCTTCAATCGGCGCTTTGGCTACGACTTTCAGGCGCTGTTCGTGCGCGAGGACATCGCGGAGTTGGTCTTGGCGCTGGAGCAGCTCGAGCAGGCGCCCGACGACGACACGCTCGATGCGGCCGTGATCGACGCCTACGCGGCGCTCTTCGCGCGCTTTGCCGTCGGAACGCCGGCGATCGGCGGCGCCCAGTCGATCATCAGCAGCACTCTTTCACGTCTCGACATCTCCGTCACCTGGCGCCTCGTGCAGCTCGCGACCACGAGCGAGAGCGTGAACGCGCGCAACTTCGCCTACGCGCTGCTTCCCGACACGCGCCGGGCTCTGCTGCGCCACTGGAGGGAGCTCTAGATGCAGGCGCTCCTCCACCAGCTGTTCGTCGCGGCCTCCGTGGTCGCGCAACAGGCGCCGCAGACGCCGCAGCTCGCGTACCTCGAGATCCAGCGCGCGCATTCGACGCCCGTTCAGGACGTCGCGATCACGCCCGACGATCGTTGGCTGGTCACGACCGATTCCGTCGAGACCAAGATCTGGGATCTCGGCTCGGGGCGCGTGCTGCGCCGCTACGAATCGACCGGTCAGTTCGCCGGGAGCGGTCGAGCGCACACGTTCTGGTGGGAGCAGCGCAAGGCGCTCGCGATCGCAGGCGTCGATGCGGTGATCCTGCTCGATCCGCTGACGCTGGAGGAGCGCGTGCGGCTCGTGATTTCGGGTGGAGATGCGCTTTTCCTCGACGATTCCGGGACACGCCTCTTCCGCACCTCGCCGTGGGGCGACCTGAACACGCCGGGCGGTCTCGCGATCCGCGAACTGAAGTTCGGCAAGCTCAAGCGCAACGAAGATGCGTGGGGCCTGTCGTGGTCGGGCGTCGACGCGTTTCCGCAGGGCACGCACTCCGGCGGCGATCTCGTCGCGCTCGGAGGCAATCGTTTTCTGGTCAGCACGGTTGGCGGCGCGCACCATCGACTGCTCAAGCTCGGGGAGTGGATGGAGCTCGCCGAGCCCGCGCAGCTGGGGACCGGACGGACCGCACGCGGTTCGGATGGACAGCTGTACCTGTTCTCGATCGAGGGCAACGGCGCGGCTACCCAGGGACGCGTCAAGCGCCTTTCGCCTGCGGATTTCTCGGTGCTCGCCCAGTCGAGCTTCCCGCTTGCCGACGGTGCTGTCGAGCTCGCGCCGCGCTCGCGCGACTTCCTCGATCGCGACGGCAAGCTGCTCCTGCGCACGCACAAGGAACTCGTCGACGTCGATCTCGCGACGCTCACGGCCACGTCCGTTCGACCTCACGGATTGGGGGCGACGCTCGCACTCGAGAGCAGCGCGGTCGCGCACAAGCTCGACGTCTGGGTCGGCACCAGCGGCGGTCGTGTGTTCGTCGTGCGTGGCTCGAGTCCGGCGAAGGAGCTGGCACCGCGCCTGATTCCAGCCGGACCGCTCCTGTCCAGCCCAGTCGACGACGAAGTGTTCATGGGCAGCTGGCGCATCGCGCTCCAGCCCTCGGGCGTGGTCGCGCGCGACCTTGGTTTCGACACGGCACGGCTGTCGATCAGCGCCGACGGCAAGTCGACGGCGCGACCGGAGCCCGGCACGCGAAAACTGCGCGTCGGCAGCCTGAAAAGCCCCGAAAGGGCGACCCGGGTGCTGCCGAGCCAGGACGCGTGGGACGATCCGATCGCGTCCGCTCTGTCGACCTCGGGACGCCTGTTGGCACTGCGCTCCACGACGGCCGTGTCGATCATCGACACGCGTCAGGACGCGGTGCTGTGGTCGCCGCGCGAGCTCGGCATGTACGTGCTCGAGCCCGAGACCGCGACGATCGCGCTCTCGCCGGACGAGCGGCGCTGCGCGACCGTCGGACTCGTCGACGGCGGCTGGAAGCTCTCGATGCTCGATCTCGCGGCGAAGAAGACGTTGTGGAGCGAGGTGCTCCGCGCGCAACCGCTGCACCTCGAGTTCCTTGGCAACGAGGTTCTCGCGCTGATCGTCAACGACGTGCCTGGTGTTGGCGTCGACTTCATCTGCCGCCTCGCGACGACGGGCAAGAGCGTGATGGCACAGCGCCTTTTCCACACTCCACTGCGCGACAGTCCGCCCAGCGCGCTGTCCGCGGACGGCGAGCGCTTCGCGACGCTCGAGTACGGTCGACTGCGGGTGGTCGAGACCGCCGTGCGGCGCTTGTTCGTCGACGTGCAGCCACGCGAGGGCGTCGTCGGCCTCGCCTTCCTACGCGACCCGCGCTTCCTCGTGCTCTCGTTCAAGAGCGGCGCGCTCGAGTTGTGGGATCTCGACCTGCCGCGCCCCGTGGCCTCGATCGCGGTGTTCGAGGACGGCCAGTGGATCGTCGCCGGAGCCGACGTGCGCTTCGCGGCTTCCGCCGGCGCAGCGGACCGCGTCGCGTTCGTGCAGGGCAATCGCAATCTGCCGCTGGAGAGCTACTTCGAGCGCTTCCACACGCCCGATCTCGTGGGAGAGCTGCTCGCGCTGGGAGGCGATGCTCCGCCGCCGGTCGTGCCCGTGCTCACGGCTCCGCCGAGCCTCAAGCTGTCGCAGGACGGCACGCGCAACGACGGCGCCGAGGTGAAGCTCGTCGCGCGCGTGAAGTCCTCCGGCCCCGCGATCGCGGAAGTGCGGCTCTTCCACAACGGAAAGCTCGTCGAGCAGTCGACCCGCGGTTTGGTGGTGGAGGACGACGAGCTCGACGTCGGCGAGTCGCTGCATCGTTGGACGGTAGCGCTCGTGCCTGGCGACAATGCGTTCCGCGCCGTGGCGATCGACGAAACGCGCACCGAGTCGGGACCTAGCGAGGTCCTGCTCGCCGGCCCTGCGTCCGCGGCGCCCACGGGGATCCGTCTGCATCTCTTGGTCGTCGGCATCAATCACTATCGCAATTCGAAATACGACCTCAATTACGCCGTCGACGACGCGCGTGCATTTTGCTCCAGGCTCGCCGAGCGTTCGGCCGGGATCGTGAGCAGCGTCGAGGTGCAGGAGATCTACGACGCCGACGCTCAGCGGGCCAAGATCGTCGCCGCGCTCGAGCGGGTCCAAGGCACATCCGGCAAGAACGACGTCTTCGTCTTCTACTACGCCGGGCACGGGGTGATGTCGAGCGAGTCCGAGCCGCGCTTCTACCTCGCTCCGCACGATGTCACCCAGCTCTACGGCGACGACGAGTCGCTCGCGCGGCTGGCGATCTCCGCCGCGGAGTTGCGTGAGTTCTCGCGCAAAATCCCCGCGCAGAAGCAGCTCTATTTGCTCGACGCCTGCCAGTCGGCGGGCGCGCTCGACGCCGTCGCCGCCCGCGGCGCCGCGGAGGAGAAGGCCATCGCGCAACTCGCGCGTTCGACGGGCACGCACTGGATCACGGCTTCGGGCTCGCAGCAGTTCGCGAGCGAAGTGAAATCCCTGGGACACGGAGTCTTCACCTACGTCCTGCTCGACGCGCTGGGAGGTAGTGCGGACTCGGGCGACGGCCGTGTGTCGGTCAACGAGCTCAAGGCCTTCCTCGAGGCGCAAGTGCCGGAGGTCAGCCGGTCGCACAAGGGCGCTCTGCAGTTCCCCGCGTCCTACGGATTCGGCCAGGACTTCCCGCTCGTTCTGGTTGCGCGTTGAGCGTCGGTCCCGCGGCGTCCGCTTCGAGCGTTTCGCCTCGCGTCGCCGATGGATCGGTGGTCCTAGGCATCGCTGCCGAGCTCTGGAGTGTCGCTCGGCTCCGCGCCGTTGCGTGCACCACGCTCACGAGGCGCGGGCGACTCGCGCGCGGACGTGCCCGCTCTCGCGCGAGCGAACCTTGATGCGCTGCGCTTGAAACACACGAAGGACGCCGAGGCGTCCTTCGTCGACTCCCTCCGAGCCGCGCCGCGTCGGGCGCGGTCGGAGTTCAAGTGCGGCCGATCAGCTCACGGTTGGTAGGTGAGCTCGACGGCGTCCGACAGAGCAGTGGTCTTGCACACCGGCGGGTCGCGGAACCACAACTGCACGTAGGCCTTGTTGCCGGCCGTCCAGGGGTTGCCGAGCGCGCCGGGGTGCCCGAGTTGCCACGCGTTCCAGTCGAGCTGGAAGGTGCCGTCGCAGGCGCCACCCGGCGAGCCGCCGGTGTTGCCCACGCTGGTGCGCTGCGTCGGGGCCTTGACGCACAGGAAGCTCGTGCCGCCCGAGCACCACGGCACGCCGCTCTGGGTCAAGCCGTAGAAGAACAACCCGGTCTTCTGGGCCTCGACGTTGAGGCAGTCGATGACGCAGGAGTTCGAGTGCGCGACGTTCGGATTGCCCGTCGCGCTGATCGACGGGATGCAACCGTTGGTCGTCGTGCCCGACGTGCAGTACACGACCGGCGCCGAGCCACAGGTCGCGATCGTCAAGCCCCAGCTGTTGAGCGCGCCGAAGTCGCCGCTCGCGTCGTCGACGATCGTCAGCGTCCAGGTGCCGTTCGGATCCTGGCCGATGAAGTTGTCGAACGAGCCCTCGGGCGAGAGCAGAGGAGCCACGGTGAGGTTGACGAACACGAAGTCGGTGGCGACGTTCGTCGAATCTCCGCTCCACGTCGTGCCCGCGAACACGTTGTCGTTGCCGCCACCGTTGTCCGTCGTGACCACGACCACCGTACCGGCCGGCGACGTCAGCGTGATGTCGAGGTCGCCCGCGAAGGTGTGCGTGATGTTGGTGTCGAGGATGACGTTGGCGATCGAGGTCCCGATGCCGCTGACGGCAAGCGTGTCGATCGTCGTGCCGGCCGTCGTCGTCGGAGCGCCGGTCGGGACCGGGAGCGCCGGTGATTGCGAGAAGGTCGTCGTGACCGTCGTCGGCGCGCTCGGGATGGTGGTCACCGCGAGCGACCACGAGTTGAGCGTGCCGTTGTCGGCCGTCGCGTCGTCACCGATCGACAAGGTCCAGGTGCCGTTGGGATCTTCGCCGCGGAACGCGCTGAAGCGACCTTCGGGCGAGAGCGGCGTGGCCAGCGTCAGGTTGGCGTAGACGTGGTCGGTGCAGGTGTCCGTGGTGTTCTCGTCCCACAGCGTTCCAGCGAACGTGTTGTCGTTGGTGCCGCCGTTGTCCGTCGTCACCACGACCGTCGTGCCCGCGGGCGACGTCAGCGTGATGTCGAAGTCGCCGGCCGAGGTGTGGGACAGGTCCGTGAACAGATCGAGGTCCCACAGGCTGGTGCCGACGCCCGAGACGCTCGCCGTGACGACCAGCGGCGGCAAGTTGACCGTGCCGTTGGTGATCAGGATGCCCGTGGCCTGGCCGAAGTTGGCCGGAGCGCTCGGGCTCGGCGCCGCCGCGGCGGTGGTGACGTTGAGGTCCCAGCGGACGAGCGTGCCCACGTCCGTGGCGAGGTCGTCGGTGACCGACAGCGTCCAGATGCCGTTGGGGTCTTGGCCGACGAAGGCTTCGAATCCGCCTTCGGGCGAGAGCAGCGGCGCCGGGACGAGGTTGGTGTAGACCGCGTCGGTGACCGTGAGCAACGCGTCGTTGCTGAACAACGTGCCGTTGAACACGTTGTCGTTCGCTGCGCCGTTGTCGGTCGTCACGGTCACGACCGTACCCGCGGGCGAGGTCAAGGTGATGTCGAGGTCCTGGCACTCCGTGTGGAGGACTTCGAGATACAGCGAGAGGTTCGAGAGGTACGTGTCGGTCGTGGTGACCGTCTGGGTGTCGACGACCGTGGCGAGGTCGGTGATCGCGAGACCCGGCAGCTTGCTGACGCTCGTGGTGGTTTCCGTCGGTGCCGCGGCGAGCGTGGTGACGTCGATCGACCACGCGTTCAGGTTGCCGACGTCGCCGCCCGCGTCGTCGACGACGCGCAGCGTCCACACGCCATTGGGGTCTTCACCGCGGAAGTTCGTCAAGCGACCTTCCGGGGCCAGCGGGGTCGCGACGACCAGGTTGGTGTAGACGAAGTCCGTCACCGTGCTCGTCGCCGGCAGCGTGCTGTCGTCGAACAACGTCCCGGCGTACACGTTGTCGTTCGCTCCGCCGTTGTCGGTCGTGATCGTCACGAGCGTGCCGGCGGGCGACTGCAGGGTGATGTCGAGGTCGCTGGCGAAGGTGTGCGGCAGGTTGAGGTTGAAGTTGACGTCCCAGATGTACGAGCCGAGCCCCGACACATTGACGGTCTCAGTCGTGATCAGCGGCGTCGTTCCGCCGGAGATCGCCGAGCCGGCGCCACCGCCGACGAAGTTCGTCGTGGTCAACGCGCCGCCGCAGGCGGGGGCGCTGGCCATTTGTGATGTGCTGAGCGAGCTGGAACCAGCGTGTTGGACGGGATTGGAGTCACTGCTCTCGCCGACCAGCGCGGCGAGCTTCTCGTAGTCGACCTTGAGCGCATCGATCACGCTCGGGCTGGCGCCCTGTTGCACGAGTCGTTGGATCTCGCGCGACAGACGCTGCAGTTGCTCCTGCGTCTCCTGCGACTGGGGCGAAGGGCGAGCCATGCTCGGAGCGATGGCTCCGACGATCACGGCCGCCGCGATGGCGTACCTGCGGGAATTTGAGTTCATGGACCTGAGTTGCTCCTGAGTTGAAACGTGCGCGCCGAGAGCACCGATCAGCGGCCTTGGGGGTCGACGTGCAACGTGCGGGCGAAATGCCGCATCCTGATTCTGCCACCGATACCGTGGCGCGGTAGAGGTTCCGCCGACTTCGCGGGCGCCCGAGCGCTCGAACGAAGCGGCAGGAATCTCCCGGATCCCCGCGGCAGGGGGACCAGAGCATTCCAGCCCCCTGCGCTTCGCGCTCCGATGCGCGAGCGCCCATGATCGTTCGCGGTTCGCGCGGCGGACGCGCTACCTGGTCCGAGGCTGCCCGCTCAGCGGAGGGGCCGTCCATTCGCTGGCGGCGCAACGCACGTAATCGCCGCTGGCCGCTTCGAGGCGGAAGTAGACCGTGTCCTCGATCGTGCCGCCGGCCTCTCCGCCCGAGCACGCCTGGACGCGCTCGCCTTTCAGGAACTTCGGCAAGGCGAGGGGCTCGAGCCAGTCGGGTTCTCGCGCGTCGCCCATGGAGCACTCCCACTCCCATGCGTGACCGTCGGCGGTCTCACAGTAGGCCCGAGCGGGCAGGTGCTCCGGGACGGGCTCCACACCCACGCTGAGGCTGAGCAAGTCGATGACGACGAAGGGATTGGTGTCTGCTCGCGCTCGAGCGGGCGTGGTCGTGTAGATCACGTGCAGCAGCGGGTCGACGTACGCGGGACCACCGTCCCATCGGGCGCGCGCGCTCGCGCTCGCCAGCCAGCGCTGGGGCACGAACTCGTCAGCTCGCACCGCAACGCTTTCGCCGCGGACGAAGTCGTAGATCACGACACAGGTGTCGGTCGATCCCTGCGGTTCGAAGCGATCGTCGAAGGTCACGAGGAAGCGACCATCAGCCGCCGCGCGCCACGACCATGGAGCCCAGCGCGTGCGGAGCTGGGCGCTGTGCAACGGCCGCAGCCGCTGATCCCGAGCGGTCCACTCGAACACCCAGTACTCGGCGGGGCGCGCCTCGCCGGCACCCAGCCGAAGCAACGAGACTTGACGAGGATTGGTGTAGGTGTCGACGAAGAACTGTCCCCACGACGCTGCATACCGCTCCGGTCGGTTGACGTCGTCCACGCGCAGTGGAGCGCATGCACCGAGGAGCGCGGCACACACCGAGAGCAGCGACGGATAGAAATTGGCGTTGGCGTTCGACATGCACATGGGATGCACCGCTCGCGCTCCATGTCCATGCGAACCAGCCCCTGCCGAGGTGGTCGCGTGGCTCCCGCGCACGGGCTGTCGCGGCGGAGCGTATGGGAGTACATCGCGAGCTGTCCAGGTGCTCGACACGTTCGTCGACGCCCACGGCCGCGGTCGATCGATGTCGCGATGAGGTTGCCTGAACGCAGCGCGCTCGCAGCCGAGATGCCCCGAGCCGGGCCGTGCGCGAGAGCCACGAGCCAGCGGATGAAACCTCTCCGAGACCGCTGCTGGCCTCGACCGTCGCTAAGAGCTCCGACGCTCGCCGTCCTCGCGCTCCTTGCCAAGTGGCCGGGAAACACACGAGGCTGACCGTCCTTTCGGGCAGCCAGCCTCGGCAACGACTCAAGTCCGGCGAAATCCGTCGGCGGCGCTAGCGCGGTCCGTCCATATCACGGGTTGATCACGAACTGGATCGCGTTCGACGGGCTCGTGGTGCTCACACTCGCCGGGTCGCGCGACCAGAACTGCGCGTAAACCTCGCTGCCCGAGCTCAGTGTGGGGTCGATGCCGCTCGCGATGCGCGCATTGAAGTCGAGGCTGAAACCGCCGCTGCAGTCGTTGCCGACCAGCGAACCGCCGGAGTCCTGGATGGGTGTGCGCGCGGCGGGCGCGCCGACGCACTTCGTGCCGCCCTGGAACGGGATGAACGCCGGTGTGTGCGAATAGAACAGCAGACCCTGCTTCTGGTTGATCACCTGGGAACAGGTGACGAGGAACGGAGCCCCCGAAGTTGCGCTCGCCGTGCCGCTCGAGCCGACGCTCGGCGAACATCCCAGGCTGTTGACCTTCGCGATGCAGTAGGGCACGGCCGCGATGGGAAACAGCCGGTAGCAGCGCAGCACACCGCTGTCGGTTCCACCGGCATCCGCCAGGGAGCCAGTCACGATCAGCTCACGCAGCCCGTCGCCGTTCAGGTCACCGATCGAGCAGCCGGGTCCGTCTCCCAGCTTGTCCGTCGCGGAACCGGCGATCGAGCTCAACTGCGTTCCCGTCGCTCCTGAGTAGATGCGCACCACACCTCGGAAGTTCCAGCCACTGGGGAACGCGGCCGTGAAGAAGTCCGGAGCGCCGACCATGTAGTCCCCGACGCCGTCGCCGTTGAGATCGGCCACGGCACGAACGGAGGCGCCGAAGCGGAAGTTCGGATCGGGATCGTTGTGCGTCGGCGGGGGCAGGACCGAGCTCGCGAACGGGATCGAGCGCATCTCGTAGGGCTGTTGAAGCGCAGCGATGCGCGCGCCGGAGAGCACGACGGCGCGCCCAATTCGATACCCCGTGCCGTTTTGGAAGTCGGGCGCCCCGACGACGACGTCGGCAACGCCGTCGCCGTCGTAGTCGTCGCCGACCGAAACGGAAGTACCGAAGTGCTCACCCAGAACGCTCGAGTAGATTTTCTTCGACGTGCTGGTCGCGGGGTTGAACAGGATGACGAGGCCGGAGTCGAGGGCAGTGTTCGGGCCGTCGGAGTGCGGAGCGCCGATCAAGATGTCCGGGACTCCATCTCCGGTGAGGTCCTTGCCTCCGGACACGGACTGCCCCACGGACCAGTCGTTGCTCGTGCCACTGATTGTCCTTATCGCGACAAACGAGACGAAATCGGACGTGTCGAGCGAGCTGCCGTCGAGCACGAACACCATGCCAGTTACGCCGGCCGCGGGTGCTCCGACCGCGAGATCGGCGACGCCATTGCCATTGACGTCCCCACAGGCCGCCAGCGAGGTTCCCAACGCGGCGAAGCCGCTGCCTTGGATCAGCGAGACGACCGTGCGCGTCGCGCCGTTGACGAGGCGCACCGCTCCCGCGGTGCTGCTCGAAGGGTTGTCGTATCCGGGCTGGCCGACCGCGTAATCGCGCACACCGTCCCCGGTGACGTCTCCGACGTCGTCGATCGCGGTCCCGAACTCGTCTCCGGCGTTGGCCGTCGGCGCCAGGCTCCACAGGCTCGAGGCGCCCACTCCTGTCATCAGGTAGGCACCGGACACGCAGTAGATCGCGCCGCGGCCTGAGTTGAATCCGGGCGCGCCCAGGAGCACGTCCTTCACTCCGTCGCCATTCTGGTCGGGAATGAGGAGGCACGCCTTTCCGAAGCGCGCGAGCGCCGCGGGGCCGTTGACCGAGCGCACCAAGGTCTGGGCATGGAGTGCCGTGGCGCAGGCCAAGACCGAGGTGCGGAGAAGGAATCGGGTCGCGTTCATGGTGAGCTTGGTGCGCTGCGCAAGGAGTGGGGGAGGACTGGAACGCGCCCCAATCCGCCGTCCTTCCGGACGCGCGACCGAGATTCCAGGAAATGCGCGACCCGCCGCTCGCCGCCGGCTCGCGAACGCGGTGTTCGCCTCGCGGCGTGCCGTGTCGGGGCTGTTCCAGGGTCCCTTCGGCCGACGGCTCGGAGGCGGCCTCTCGATGCGGCGCCGAGTGACGAGCGCGAGCCAACCCACGCACGCGCCGGTCGCGCTCGAGGCTCTCGTCCGCTCATTTCCGTTCGAAGGTGCGGCACGCCCCGCGCCGGCTCGAGTGGCGCGGGAGTTCTAGATCGAGGCTGCGTGCTCCTCCGTGCCGCGGCGCCACCGCGGCTCTCGAGCGCGCGCGAGCGGCCGCCACGAGACGCGCGCTTGCCCGCCGAAGTCGGGCTCGAGTCCCGTCGAGCGTCCCCAGAGCGAGCCCGGGCTCAACGGGAGCCGGCGCAGGGACTCGAGATATCCTGAACCGATTCCCACCGACCTGGCATCGACGCCAGAGGTGTGACGGCCCTCGGGAAATCAGAGTGGCGGCGACGAGGCGGGCGCGCAGCCGCGACGACGGCCGCCGCGCATTGCCTGTCCGATTCGCCGCACAGGGAGCAAGTCTGATGCGTTGCGCACATGCCGCGGTGTTGTCGGCCCTGACTTCGGTCGTTGCCGTTGCGCAGTCGAACGACCTGTACGACGTCACGCAGCTCGAGACGATCGATATCGCGTTCGCCAGTCCGATGTTCTGGTCGACGCTCGTCGCCAATTACGACGCGGGGCTCGATCAGAACCTGGCGGCGGACCTGACCTACAAGGGCGTCGTCTACCCCGGCGTCGGCGTGCGCATCAAGGGCAAGACGTCATTCAACCTGTTGCCGCCGGGCTCGCAAAAGGCCTCGTTCAACATCGAGCTGGACTTCACCGATCCGAACCTCGATCTCGGCGGCTACAAGACGCTCAATCTCAACAACGCCTTCGAGGATCCCACGTTCTGTCGCGAAGTGGCCTTCTTCAACTTCCTCCGAGACTACATGCCCGCACCGCGCGCGAACCACGTCGTGTTGCGCATCAACGGGCAGGATTGGGGCGTCTACGCGAACGTGCAGCAGTACAACGCGACCCTGTTGCGCGAGTTCTTCGCCTCGTCGAACGGCGCGCGCTGGAAAGCAGTCGAGTCGACCGGTGGCGCGTTGCAGTACCTCGGCACGAACCCGCTCGCGTACCAGCGCTCGTACGAGCTCAAGGACGACGGAGGACTGCCCAATCCCTGGCAGACGTTCATCGATCTGTGCAACGTCGTCGCCAACACCCCGATCGGTCAGTACGCGACGCTGGACGCCAAGCTCTCCGTCGATTCGGCGCTGTGGTGCGTCGCGGGCGAGAACCTGTTCATGGACAAGGACAGCTACATCGCCAAGGGCGCCGACTTCTACGTGTATCTCGATCCGCGCCACGGCCAGGCGCACCTCAACAACTACGACGGCAACGAGTCGTTCGGCGTGGCGCTCGTGCGCTGGCCCGGTGGCGTGCTCTACACGCTCCCGAGCACGTTCCACTTCGGTGACGCCGAGCGGCCCGTGCTCCAACGGCTGATGCAGGACGCGCGCGCGCGAGAGCGCTACTACGCGCATCTGCGCGCGATGCTGGCCGACTTCTCCTGGAGCACGCTCGGCCCCAAGATCGATGCGGCGCGGGCGCTGATCGACGCCGCCGTGCAGGCGGATCCGAAGAAGATCTACAGCTACGCGGAGTTCCAGCAGAACTTCGCCAGCGACATCCCGATCCAAGCGGGGGCGCTGACGATCATCGCGCCGGGGCTGCAGAACTTCGTCGATCAGCGCCGCGCGTTCCTGCTCGCGGATCCGGAGCTCGGCGACCCGCCGCCGGTGATCGACTGGGTGCAGCACACGCCCAGCGCGCCGCAGGCCGGCCAGAGCGTGCAGGTGAGCGCGCAAGTGCGCGGACCGAGCGTGCCGGTCGCGGAGGTGCTGCTCTATTCGCGCCTGCAGGGCCGGTTCATCTCGACGCCGATGTTCGACGATGGGTTGCACGGCGACGGCGCGAGCGGCGACGACGTCTACGGCGCAACGCTGCCGATCGTCGGCTCGAGCGGTGCGATCGTCGAGTACTACGTCGGCGCCGCGTCGGGTGCCGCGGATGGCGCTGCGATGGTGTTCGAGCCACGGCGCGCGGAAGGCGCACCGCTCGAGGCCCGCTATGCGCTCGGCGCGACGGGAATGCGCATCACCGAGTACATGTACTCCGGCGCTGGGCCCGAGTTCTTCGAGCTGACCAATCTGAGCACCGTCGGCATCGACCTCACGGGCTGGAGCTGCGACGACGACTCCGCCACACCGGGCGTCTTCGACCTGTCACCCGCCGGCGTCGTGGCTTCGGGGCAGTCGATCGTGATCACCGAAGGCGACTCCGCTGCATTCAGCTCGTCGTGGGGTCTCTCGGGCGTCACGGTGCTCGGCCTCAACACGGCGAATCTCAGCCGCAACGACGCCATCCACGTGTTCGACTCCAGCGCGAGCTTGGTCGATCGGCTGGTGTACGGCGACCAGAACTTCCCCGGCAGCGTGCGCGCGCAGAATCGCAGCGCCTCGGGTTGCGAGCTCGCCGCGGGAGCCGACGACGCCTATCGCTGGGTGTTGGCGAGCGCCAGCGACGCACAGGGCTCGTGGTCTTCGAGCCAAGGTGATCTCGGCAGCCCCGGAGCTTGGTTCTCCGGCATGGACTGCACGATTGGCCTGACGTATTGCACTTCGCCCGCGAACTCCACGGGCGCCAGCGCCGTGACGACCGCCGAAGGATCGGTGCGCGTCGTCGAACAGAACCTCACGCTGCGCGCGACTCCGGTGCCGCAAGCGGTGCTCGGTCTGTTCCTGATGTCGTCGTCGCAGCAGCAGATGCCCCTGTTCTTGGCCGGCCAAGGCACGTTGTGCGTCGGCCCGCCCGTGATGCGCATGGGCGGCAGCACGCAGAACACGGCGGCGTCGAACATGCTCACCTACGCCGTCGACTTCCAGGCGCTGCCCGGCGGCGCCGTGTTCCTCGCCGGGCAGACCTGGAACTTCCAAGCCTGGCACCGCGACGTCAATCCAACAGCGACCACGAACCTCTCGAGCGGTCTAGCGATCACGTTCCACTGACGGACCGCGTCCGAGTCGCGCGTCGCCCGTGAGCGTCGTCCAGCGAGAGCACGGATCTCGTCACCCCGCGCTCGTGGCGGCGCTCACCGCGTCGCATCACGGCTGGTAGGTGAGCTCGACCGCGTTGGACAGGTTGGTGGTCTTGGGAGCGGGCGGGTCGCGGAACCAGGCCTGAACGTAGGCTTTTTCGCCAGCTAGCCAGGGAGTTCCGAGCGCGGCGGGGTTCGCGAGTTGGAAGGCATTCCAATCGAGGGCCAGCGAGCCGTTGCACGCGTTCGCGGTCCCGCCCGACGGCTGCGCCAAGGTGCGCTGAGTCGGAGGCTTGACGCACAAGAAGCTCGTGCTCGTCGCCGCCCACGGAACCGGCGTGAAGCCCGTGTTGTCGACACCGTAGAAGAAGAGCCCCAGTTTCTGGCCCTCGACGTTGGTGACGTCGAGCGTGCAAGCGCTGGCGAGCGACACGCTCGGATTGGTGATCGCCGAGATGGTCGCGTTGCACCCGTTGGTCGTCGTGCCCGACGTGCAGTAGCTCGTTGGAAACGCCACGCCACGATCGCGTAGGAAGCAGTCGATGAAGCCGTTGGTGTCGCCCGCGACGAGCGTCGTCGCGCAGCTCTCGAACGCGACACGCCGTCCGTCGGCCGAAATCGTCGGGTACTGATTCACGGCGAAGTTCTGCACTCCGGCCGTGGACACGCTCATGCGCTCGGTCGCGTCGCCAACTCGGTCGCGCCAGTAGACGTCCATGCTCCCATTGGTGTCGCCGACGCCGATGTTGGAGGCGAAGCTCACGAAGGCCACGCACCTGCCGTCGGCGGAGATCACGCCCGACTGGCTGCCTGCATCGGCCTGCACTCCGCCCGCACCGATGCTGGCGCGTTCCCTGATGCCGAGCAGGCGATCGTGGACGAAGACGTCCGCCGTGAAGTTCGTGTCGCCCGTGACGAGGTCCGGTCCGTCGCTGTGGAACGCGACGAAGCGCCCGTCGCTCGACATCGACGGATCGAAGCCGCCACCGCTTCCAAAGCCCCCGACGATTCCGTTGCTCACGCACGTCGTCGTGCCCAGCGCGCGGTCGCGCACGAGAATGTCCGGGCGGAAGTTGTTGTCTCCACCGAAGAGGTTGGTGGCTCCGGTCTGGAAGGCGACGAAGCGTCCGTCGGCGGAGATGACCGCCTCCGTGCTGTACCAATCGCTCTGCGTTCCGCTGGTCGAGATGCTGATGCGCTCGGTTGTGCCGAGCGTGAGGTCGCGCACGAAGATGTCCGGCTGCCCGTTCGTGTCGCCGGCAACGAGGTTGGCGGCGTAGCTCTCGAATGCAATGAAACGGCCGTCCGACGAGACTGAAGGCAGGTGGCTTTCGGCATCACCGAGTACGCCGCCGGTCGAGAGACTGACGCACGTGGTCGTGCCATTCAGTCGGTCGCGCACGAAGATGTCCGCGACTCCGCCGACATCGCCCGCGACGAAATTCGAGGCGTAGCTGGCGAACGCGACGAAGCGGCCGTCGGGGGAGATCGCGGGCTCGAACCCACTGCCGTTGCCCTGCGCTCCTCCGGTGGCGACGCTCACACGCTCGGTCGTGCTCGTGAGGAGGTCGCGCACGAACACGTCGGGCGCAGCATTGGTGTCGCCACCGACGAGGTTGCTGGCCGAGCTGTGGAACGCGACGAAGCGGCCGTCGGCGGAGATCCGGGCCTGGTGGCTGAGGCTGTTTCCTTGTGTGCCGGCGGAGCTCACGCTGACGCGCGTGGTCGAGGACTGGAACGCGGCGGCGCTCGAGGCGAGCAGGCACAGTGCGGAGCTGACGGGGAATGTGCGGGCGTGCTTCACGGTGGACTCTCCGGTTTGGGCGCGCGCGGCACGAGACGTCGTGCGACGCGCCATGCTCGATCCGCAGCGGCTCGGAACCGTTACGGGCCTTCGCAAGTCCACGGGCAAATCGCCCCGTGCGCCAAGGCTTCGGCCGCGCCGCGGAGCTCAGTCGACTGTTGCCCGTCACGTTTCTTGCCGGAGAACCCCACTGGCGGCAGCAAGAAAAGGGTACCCCCTCTGGGATGGAACACCGGGGGTCCCAGGGGGCGGAGCCCCCTTGCTATTACGGCTCGTGTCGCCGTGGCGACGCGAGCACCCACTCGAATGGCGCGTGACATTCACCACCCAGCGCCCGCACGGGCTGCCCGAGGGATCGGCGTCGGTCACAGGCCACACATGCACGCTCTGGGGCACCCAATCAGCCAGGCTATTCCCCTCGTTCACTGAGGATCTCGAGCCGCGACCTCCCGAACCGTCGCGAAAATCGCTTGACCTCGGACGCTGGCGCTGAACGTCACATGACAGAGGCACACCGCGATACCGTTCTCACTCCAAATGCTCTTCTCGTCGGCGAGGCTACTCCTTGCGCCGCAGCCCAACGTCGGTACGTTCCAAAAAGTAGAGCATCTCCCCATTTGAACCTCGAAACTCTGGTCGAACATCAAGTAGACCATACTGTCCAGTCCCTATGGTGACGCAGACATCTGGCAAACCCGTGACAAAGAGGCACTCATCGCCGCACGCTTGCTCTTGACTGAGTGGCTCCTCCGGTTCCGTCGACAGCATTATCTCGACTAAGAGCACGTCCTAAAACCCATACGTCTGTTGAAACGCGATGAGGCCGCAGGCGAGTTGGACCATCGCCAAGTAGTTGGCTGCGTTGCGCTCCCAGCGGATGAGAAGCCCGCGAAGTCTGTTGTG
>JADYYP010000066.1 GCA_020853575.1 Planctomycetota bacterium | reverse complement strand
CGGAAAGGTCGTCGTCGACGGGGAAGCCCTCGCAGAAGGCACCAAGGTGACGGTGGTCGTGCGCGAGGATCAGGAATCCTTCGACTTGACCGTGGAGGAAGAGGCAGAGCTGCGCGCCTCGATCGCCGAGATCGAGCGCGGCGAGTACGTCACGGCGGATGCGCTGCTGGAACGTCTGCGCCGCTTCGGTTGAGCCCGCCTCTTCTTATCAAGGTCTCGCGCCGCGCGAGCGCACAAGTCGAGCGGGCCGCGGCGTGGTGGCAAGAGAACCGGTCTCTTGCTCCGGGCGCGGTCCGCGAGGACGTGGCTCGCGCGCTCTCACTGCTATCGACCCACCCTGGCCTCGGCATTCCAGCGCGACACGCTAGCACCGAGGGTATCCGTCGGCTGACGCTCAGCCGGATTCGCTACTACCTCTACTATCGCGTTTCGAGGGGAACGCTGGAAGTGCTGGCGTTCTGGCACACGAGCCGCGGCCGCGAGCCCCGGCTTTGATGCTTCCGAGGTCGAACCAGCCAGTGAAGCGGTGCGCCTTTCCGCGGCTGCTGGCTGGCGTCGATCGGCACGATGGCGCTTGCGACAGGCGCTAGCCCTGTCGTAACGTGACGCCACCAAGAAGAGCGACCAGGAGCCGCATGCTGCCGCACCAGTCTCCCGCGACCGAACGCCGGCGCAGCACGAAGATCGTCGCGACGCTCGGGCCCGCTTCGAGCGACCCAGCGGTGCTCGAGCGCATGATCCGCGCCGGCGTCGACGTCGTGCGCATGAACTTCTCCCACGGCTCGCCCGACGATCACCGCGCGCGCGCCGCGCTCGTGCGCGAGCTGTGCCGCAAGACCGGGCGCACCGTGGGCATCATGGCCGATCTGCAGGGGCCGAAGATCCGCGTCGGAAAGTTCAAGGACGGTCGCGTCACGCTCAAACCGGGCGATGCGTTCATCCTGGACGCTGCGTGCACGCTCGGCGACCCGTCGCGCGTCGGCCTCGATTACAAGGAGCTGCCGCAGGACGTGCGCGCCGGCGACGTGCTGCTCCTCGACGACGGCAAGATCGTGTTCGACGTCGAGCGCGTCGCGGGGAGCGAGATCCACAGCCGCGTGCGCCATGGCGGCGTGCTCTCGAACAACAAGGGCATCAATCGCCTGGGGGGCGGCCTGACCGCGCCCGCGCTCACCGCGAAGGACATGGAGGACGTTCGCCTTGCCGCGGACATCACTGCCGACTACCTCGCGGTGTCGTTCCCGAAGAGCGGCAAGGACATGTACATGGCGCGCGAGCTGCTGCGCGCCGCGGGCGGCAAGGCGTTCCTGATCGCGAAGATCGAGCGCGCCGAGGCGGTCGAGCGCGAGGCGTTCGAGGACATCCTCGCCGCGTGCGACGGGATCATGGTGGCGCGCGGCGACCTCGCGGTCGAGGTCGGGGACGCGTCGGTGCCGGCGCTCCAGAAGCGCATGATCCACGTCGCGCGCGAGCACAACCGGCTCACGATCACCGCGACCCAGATGATGGAGTCGATGATCGCGAGCCCGGTGCCGACGCGCGCGGAGGTGTCCGACGTCGCCAACGCGGTACTCGACGGGACCGATGCGGTGATGCTCTCGGCGGAAACCGCCGCCGGCCAGTACCCGGTCGAGACGATCGAGGCGATGAGCCGCATCTGCGTCGAGGCGGAGAAGAGCTCGCCGGTCCACCTCGACCGCGAATTCCTCGACCGCGTGTTCACGCGCATCGACCAGTCGATCGCGATGGCGGCGCTGTTCACCGCGTACCACCTGAAAGTGAAGGCGATCGCGGCGCTGACCGAGTCCGGATCGACCGCGCTGTGGATGTCGCGGCTGAACTGCGGGGTGCCGATCTACGCGCTCACGTCGCAGACCTCGACGCGCTACCGGGTGAGCCTCTTCCGCGACGTGCAGCCGATCACCGTGAGCTACCAGGGGCACGACCGCGACGCGCTGCTCGAGGAGGCCGAGGCGGTGCTGGTGAAGAACGGCCTGGTGGCGCAGGGCGATCTCATCGTCGTCTCGTTCGGCGAGCCGATCGGCGCGTCGGGGGGGACGAACACGATGAAGATCGTCCGGGTCGGCGAGCATCGGCGGGCGTAACCGGAGCGGCGATGCAGCTGCCCGACCGCCTCGAGTCCGTCGAACACCTCGAGGACGTCATGACGACGCCCTCGCCGTCGCTCGTCGCCGACCTCGCGCGCGTCCCGGGCGACATCCTGGTGCTGGGCGTCGGCGGCAAGATGGGGCCGACGCTCGCGCGCCTCGCGAAGCGCGCGGTGCCCAAGCGCGAAGTGATCGGCGTGGCACGCTTCTCCGAGCCCGGCCTGCGCTCGGCGCTCGCCGCCACAGGCGTTCGGACCATCGAGTGCGACCTGCTGGATCGCGCCGCGGTGGCGCGCCTGCCCGCCGCGCCCAACGTCGTCTTCATGGCCGGCCGCAAGTTCGGCTCGACCGGCGCCGAGCACCTCACCTGGGCGATGAACGCCCTCGTCCCGGCGATCGTCGCGGAACGGTTCGCGCATTCGCGCATCGTGGTGTTCTCCACCGCCTGCGTATACCCCTTTGTTCCGGTCTCGAGCGGGGGCGCGAGGGAGGACACGCCGACCGTGCCGCCGCCCGGCGAGTACGCGAACTCCTGCGTCGCGCGCGAGCGGCTGTTCCAGCACTTCTCCCACCGGTACGGCACGCCCGGCCGCCTCATCCGGCTCTCCTACGCGATCGACATGCGCTACGGCGTGCTGCACGACGTCGCGCGCAAGGTGCTCGCGCGCGAGCCGATCGACCTCGCGATGGGGCACGTCAACGTGATCTGGCAGGGCGACGCCAACAGCCAGGCGCTGCGCGCGCTCGCGCACTGCACCGCGCCCACGACGGGGCTGAACGTCAGCGGGCCCGCGACTGGGATCCGCGCGCTCGCGGCGGCGTTCGGGGAGCGGTTCGGCGTCACGCCCGTGCTGACCGGGGTCGAGTCCGACAGCGCTTGGCTCGTGGACACGACCGAGGCGCGGCAGCTCTTCGGCGCGCCGGAGGTCTCGCTCCCGCGGCTCGTCGACTGGACCGCGGACTGGGTGGCGCGCGGCGGGCGCTCGCTCGGCAAGGCCACGCACTACGAGGTGCGCGATGGCAACTATTGACGTCGTCCCGATCCGCCCGCTCGG
>JADYYP010000065.1 GCA_020853575.1 Planctomycetota bacterium | reverse complement strand
TCAGCGTGGTCGCGTCTCCGATGTGACGCGACAGGAACTGCGCATCGGTCTCGCCGTCGTTGCGCACCGTGCACTCGCACTGCGCGTTGCCGCTGCCGTCGATCCAGCACGTGCAGAGCTCGTTCGTGACGGCGAACTCGCCGGCCTCCCACTCGGCGACCACGTTCTTGCAGTGCCGATCGACCCATCCGCCGATGCCCTCGGTCGACACCTTGCGAGTCTTGATCTCGGCGCCAGTTTGGTTCGTCGTTCGGATGGGGTTACCCACTTTGGTTTTCGCCTCTCGCTTCCAGGGTTGAGATGTTCACCGCGTAGCCTCCGGGCCACGCGAATCTGAGGGACGCCAGCGCTTCGATGGCCGCGGTGCGCGCTTCGCGCACGGGCTCGAACCTCGCAGCCCGAGCGCCGAGCAAGAGCCCGGCGAGTACGACCACCGCGCCGGCGCTGAACGACGCGCACGCGGGGCCATTGGCGGGCTTCCTCGCGTCACCTCGAGCGCTCGCCACGTCGGCCGCCGGCTTCGGTGTCGCAGCCGACTGCGCGGCGCGAGCTTCTGCCGCAGCGCGCGTAGCGATCACGCGCGAGCCGTAGGCCTCCCAGGTCGCGAGGTTCTCCCGCTCCGCAGCGGAGAGCGACTCCCAGCGCCCGGTCGCCTTCAGGCCGGCGACGCGCTGCGCGATCTCGACGGCTCGCTCCTGCTCGCGCTCCCGCGCCACGCGCTCTCGTTCCGAGGACCTGCGGACCTCGATGATTCGCACGCGGATCTGCGACGGGTTCGGGGGGAATCCGCCGCGCGGCCGGCCTCGCTCGTCGGGCGTCACGTCGCGCATCCAGGCGATCGACGCGGCCGCGATCTCGTCGGGCGTGGTGTCACCGAGCACGACGTTCCACGCGAGCTGCGCGTTCTCCGCCGGAATCCACAGGTTTCCGTAGGCCGCGGCGAACACCGCGTGCGCCTGCACGATCGCCTCGAGCGGCGTCTGCGCCGGACGGGCCGGCAGGCTCGATGACGCCGAGGCGATGGCGAGCGCCGTGAGCGGCGAGTGCTGCTGGCGCACCGCGGGGACGTTGGCGCTCACGCGACCCTCCCGCTCTCGACGACGATCGCGTCGACCTCGCGAGGTTCGCCGTGCTGCGCGCCGTCGATCTCGGCGCCGCCGAGCGCAGCCAGGACCGCACGCGTGTGCGCCGTGGCCGCGTCGTTCGCCGCGGCGGCCTTCGAGCGCGTCGGCGGGCGCGCCGACTGCTCGGGGTCGAACTGGTGCCACGAGGCCACGAGCTGGCTGGGCGTGCAGCGCTTTCGCAGGAACGCGTCGTCGGTGTCGAGGAACGCGGCGATGCGCCGCTCGAGCTCGGGCAGGTTGCCGCGGCAGGACGGCCCGCCGAAGTGCCTCTCGAGCGCGATGGCGTGGGCTCGGGTCCAGGCGAATGGCGTGGTCCGGCGCTCCGTCCACGCTCGGTCCCAGGCCTGCGTCGCCGTGCTTCCGCGGCGGCGTCGCGCGTCAGCGGCGACGCTCTGAATCTCAGGCTCATTCTCAGGCTCAGGCTCAGGCTTGCGGGCGCGCGCGTGAGAGGTGGCCCGGTCCTGTCCTTCGGTGGCTAGTGACTGGCCCAGCGTTGGCCCCGCGTTGGCCCGACTCTGGCCCGTGCTCGGCTCAGCCCGGCCCGTCTCCTGACGCGTCTCGTCCGTCGAGTCGGGGAACGCGGACTGTCTCCGGTGATCGGCCTTGCCCACCGTCCCCGCCTTCTCCTCCCAGTCGGGGAGCTGCAGCCACTCGCGCTCCCCATCGGAGTGGCGCTCGACCAGCCCGACGGCTTCGAGCGCTTCCACGCAGTGCCGGACGTCGTCCGCGGACTTCCCGAGCAGCGGCCAGACCTCGGCGTTCAACATGGCCGGCCGAGCGTCGATGCGGCCCCACCCGTCGCACTGAGCGAGCAGGAAGAACCAGAACATCCGCGCGGTGTCGTCGCTCAGCTTCGCCAGCTTGTTGGAGCCGCGGATCGACGAGAACAAGGGGACATAGCGTTCACGACTCATGTTCGTGCTCCTCGACCTGCGCGCGCTTGGCGCGCTCTCCTGCCTGGCGGATGCGCTCCGCCAGCTCTTCGTTGCTGATCACCAACTCGCCCGCCTGCTTGCGACGCCGAGTTGCTTCGCGCGCCTCGAGACGCTCGCGCCACTCACGCTCGGCGGGTGAACTCGTGGACTTCACGCGCTCAGCTCCTGTTGCTCGCGGCTCGCGGCCCTGCGCAGGCACGACTCGGCGAGCCGGCGAATGCGCTCGGTCGTGTCCACGACCTCCTCGACGCCTGACGCAAGCGGATCGCGGATGCCCTCGGCCTGCGCGCGCTTGATCCCGAGCACTTCCACGATCAGCGGGTCCGAGCCCGAGTCGGAGTGCAGGAAGAACGCGCGCACGGCGTCTGGCTGGCCAGGTCGATGGACACGGCCAATGCACTGTTCGTGCACTCCGGGGCTCCAGTCGAGTTCACCGAAGACCACGCAGCGGCACTTCTCTTGGAGCCCGTCGAGCCCCGCGCCGGCGCGCAGCGACATGACCAGCACGCGCGACTTTCCCTCCAGGAACTCGCGCTTGGCGTGGTCCTTCTCCGCCGCGGTCTCGTCTCCCGTGAAGAACACCGGCAGGAACTGCTTCAGCGCGTCACGCCAGAGCGCGTACACCGCCTTGTGCCAGCCGAAGAGGAGCACGCGCTCCTCGCTCTCCTCGAGCAACATCCGAACGAACGCGGCAACGTAGGGCGCCTTCGCGATTCCGGTCGCCTGGCGCAGCCGCCAGTCGATCTCGCTCGAGGCCTGCATGCGTTCGATGCCGGTCGCAGTGGCAGCGAGCACGATGCGAGCGAACTCCGCGGCGCTCGACTGTGCGCGCTCGATCGTCTCGGTGTCCGAGTCGACCAGGTGCGGGATGCGGATCGGCTTGGCGAGTTCCGGCACCTCGTCGACCACGTCCGCCGAGGTCCGGCGCAACAGCAGGCCGCGCTCGCGCAGGTGGCTCCCCAGCGCCTTGGGCTCCTTGATCTTCTCGTCGCCCCAGCCCGAGCACCACTCGGTCGAGAACTCCTCCACCGTGCCGAGACAGCCCGGCTCCAGGTACTGGAGGATCGTGCGGATCTCGCCGCCGTAATTGAACACCGGCGTCGCGGACAGGCCGACGCGGAACTCGCACTTGTTCGCGATCAGTTCCGCGGCCGCTCCCTTCGAGGATGCGGTTCCGGTGCGCAGCTCCTGCACCTCGTCGAAGACCACGCAGCGAGCGCCGAACACCTTGACGAGCGCGTCGGCCCAGCCAGCGAGCTTGTGGTAGTTGAGCACCACGACGTCCGGCCGGATGAGCCCGGTCAGCGCTTCGAGGTCGCGCGGCTGCGGCGTGCCCTTCTTGGGCACGAGCACGTGGAGCTGGGGGGCGAAGCGCGCGATCTCCGCTCGCCATTGGCCGGTCAAGTGTGTGAGGGTCACGACGACCGCGGGTCGCGCGCGCTGCTCGCTCAGCACACAGATCGCGGTCGCGGTCTTCCCCAACCCTACGTCGTCCCCGACGAGCAGTCGGCCCGTCTTGAGCACGAGGTCCGCGGCTGCTCGCTGGTACGCCCGGGCGGGGATCGCGAGATCGAAGGTCGGCGGCTCGCACGATCGCTCGAGGACCGACTGCACGGCAGCCATCGCGACCTCGTGCTTGCGCGCAAGGTGGTCGAGCCGCGCGGCGTCCTCGGAGTCCATCGCGAGCGGGTAGCGCTCTGCGAACCACTCGATGTCGCGCGCCACGGCCGGCGTCGCGCTGAGAGACAGCCGGCCCTGCTGACGCTTCGAGACCTGGGAGAAGATGCGCTTGGCGCGCATCATCACGTGCGGTTCGAGTTCCAGGATGAAGCGCCCTCTCCCAAAGCTGAGTGTGCCAACCATGCGCGGCATCAGAGCCCTCCC
>JADYYP010000064.1 GCA_020853575.1 Planctomycetota bacterium | reverse complement strand
GGTGCACGCCCGGCGCCTCGTGGCCGGTCATCTCGACCCACTTGTCGTAGCTCGAGTGGAACACCAAGGGCTTGCGCGCGATCTCGTCGCCGCCGCCCGACAAGTCGAGCACCTTGGTGGCGAGGCCCTTCAAGAAGGTGCGGTCGTGGCTGACGAAGAGCATCGTGCCATCGAAGTTGGCGAGCGTCTTCACCAGCATCTCCTTGGTGAGCAAGTCGAGGTGATTGGTGGGCTCGTCGAGCACCAGGAAGTTCGGCGGATCGAAGAGCATCTGCGCCAGCACCAGGCGCGAGCGCTCACCGCCCGAGAGCACGCCGATGCGCTTGTCGATCTCGTCGCCCGGGAAGTCGAAGGCGCCGAGCAGACTGCGCTTGGAGGGCGTGGTCGCGAGCGGAAAGGCGCGGTCGATCTGCTCCCAAACCGTCGCCGTGGGATCGAGGATCTCCAGCGACGACTGCGCGAAGTAGCCCAGTTTCAGGCTCGCACCCAACTTGACGGTGCCCTGGTCGGGCTGGATCACTCCGGCGACGAGCTTGAGGAGCGTGGTCTTGCCGGCGCCGTTCTGGCCCATCACGCACCAGCGCTCGCCGCGCTTGACCTCGAAGTCGAAGCGCTCGTAGATCGCCCGCTCGCCGTAGCGCTTGCAGATCCCCGCCAGCGTCGCGACGTCGTTGCCCGAGCGCGGTGGGGTGCGGAACTCGAGGGCCACCACCTCGCGTTTGCGCGGCGGCTCGAGCTTGTCGATCTTGTCGAGCTTCTTGATGCGCGATTGCACTTGCGCGGCCTTGGCCACGTGGCGCTCGAAGCGCTCGATGAAGCGCTCTTCCTTCTTGAGCATGGCCTGTTGGCGCGCGTAGGCCGCCTCCTGCTCGCGCGCGCGGACCGCTCGCTCGCGGTCGTAGAAGTCGTAGTTGCCGCCGTACTCGACCAGTTGGCCCTCCGCGATCTCGACCGTGCGACGCACGACGCGGTTCATGAAATCGCGGTCGTGGCAGGTCATCAGCACCGCTGCCTCGGAGTTCACCAGGAACTGCTCGAGCCACAGGATCGACTCGATGTCGAGGTGGTTGGTCGGCTCGTCCAGCAACAGCACGTCGGGCTTGCCGATCAGCACCTTGGCGATCGACACGCGCATGCGCCAACCGCCCGAGAGCGCGCCGACGTCGCCCGAGATCTGCTCGTCGTGGAAACCCAGGCCGTGCAGCACCTCCTTGGCGCGCGCTTCGAGGTCGTAGCCGCCCAGCTGCTGGTACTCGCCCTGCACCTCGCCGAAACGCGCCAAGATCGCGTCGAGCTCCTCGGCGCGAGCGGGATCGCCGAGCGCGTGCTCGAGCTCGGTCAACTCGTGGTGCAGGTCGCCCAACCGCCCGGAGCCCGCGATCGCCTCGTCGAGCACGCTGCGGCCACTCATCTCGCCCGCGTCCTGGCGGAAATAGCCGATGGTGGTGCGCTTGGGCACGCCGACCTCGCCGTCGTCGGGCTGCTCTTCGCCGACGATCAAGCGGAACAAGGTCGACTTGCCCGAGCCGTTGGGCCCGACGAGCCCGACCTTGTCGCCGGGATTGAGCTGGAACGAGGCCTCGACGAGCAACAGTCGCCGCCCGTAGTGCTTCGAGACGTTGTTGATGACGATCATGAAGCGCGCCAGGTTACGCGCGAGCGCGCGGCTGCGCGAGTCAGGAGCGCGCGCGTCGCAGGCGCAGGGCGTTGCCGATCACGCTGACCGAGCTGAAGGTCATCGCCAGCGCCGCGATCATCGGCGAGAGCATCTGGCCGGTCAGCGGATACAGCGCTCCGGCCGCGAGCGGGATGCACAGCGCGTTGTAGCCCAGGGCGAAGGCCAGGTTCTGGCGGATGTTGCGCAGCGTCGCGCGCGAGAGCTCGATCGAACGCGCCAACGCCCGCAGGTCGCCGCGGACCAGCGTGACCGCCGCCGTTTCCTTGGCGATGTCCACGCCGCCGCCCATGGCGATGCCGACATCGGCCGCGGCGAGCGCGGGGGCGTCGTTGATGCCGTCGCCGGCCATCGCCACCCGTCGTCGCGCCGCGCGCAGCTCGCGCACGATCTCGGCCTTCGACTCGGGCGTGGCCTGGGCGTGGACGTGCTCGAGTCCGAGCTCGCCCGCGACGGCCTCGGCGGTGGCGCGTCGATCGCCGGTCAGCATGTGCACCTCGAGGCCCTGGGCGCGCAATTCCGCGAGCGCTTCGCGAGCCCCCGCGCGCGGCGGATCCTCGACGGCGAACACCGCGCTCACGCGCTCGTCGAGTCCGAGCAGCGTCACCGTGCGCCCCGCGCGCGCGAGCTCTTCGGCCCGCTGGTCGGCTCGCGCGACGTCGAGGCCCAGCCCGCGCAGGTAGAGCGCGTTGCCCAGCGCCACGCGCCGCCCGGCGACGAAGCCGAGCACGCCTCGGCCCGCAGCGTGCGCGAAGTTCGCGACAGCGTGCAGCTCCAGGCCGCGCTCGCGGGCCGCGGTGACGATGGCGAACCCCAGCGGGTGCTCGCTCGAGCGCTCCACCGATGCCGCCAGCGCCAGGCACTCGTCTTCCGACTCGTGTTCGAGAGCCTCGATGCGCACGAGCCGCGGCTGACCTTCGGTCAAGGTGCCCGTCTTGTCCACCAGCAAGACCTCGATCGAGCCCAAGAGCTGCAGCGCCTGCGCATCGCGGAACAGCACGCCTTCGCGGGCTCCGCGCGAGGTCGCGACGACGATCGACATCGGCGTCGCGAGGCCCAGCGCGCAGGGACAGGCGATGATCAACACCGACACCGCGGCGACCAGGCCGCGGGCCAGCGCGTGCTCGACGCCCGCAACGTTCCAGGCCAGCGCCGCCACGGCCGCGCACGCGACCACCAGCGGCACGAACCAGGCGGCCACGCGGTCGGCGAGCTCCTGGATCGGCGCGCGGCTGCGCTGCGCTTGCGCGACCAGCGCGATGATCCGCGCAAGCGCGGTCTCGTGGCCGACCTTCTCCGCGATCATCGAGAACGACCCGCGCACGACGAGCGTGGCGCCGACGACGCGTTGGTTGGGGCCCTTGCTCACGGCCTCGGGCTCGCCGGTGAGCATCGACTCGTCGACCGCGGCCTGGCCTTCGAGCACCACGCCATCGACCGGCACGCTCATGCCGGGCTTGACGCGCAGCACGAAGCCCGGCTCGACTTTTTCCAGAGGAAGCTCGCGCTCGCGTCCCAGGGGGTCGAGGACCAGCGCGGTCTTGGGCGCGAGGTCGAGCAACTCGCGCAGCGCCGCGCTGGTCTTGCGGCGCGCTCCGAGCTCGAGCACTTGACCGAGCAGCGCCAGAGCGGTGATCGTCGCCGAAGCCTCGAAGGTCGAGCTCAGTCCGGAAGCGGGCGCGACGAGCGCGATGACGCTCGTGGTCCACGCGGTCGCGATGCCCAGCGCGAGCAGCGTGAACATGTTGAGCGAGCGTGCGCGCAGTGACGCGACTCCGCGCTCGAGGATCGGCCATCCGGCGTAGAACACGACCGGGGTCGCGAGCGCGCCCTCGATCCAGGCCGTCCAGCCGTGCGGCGCGAGCTCGTGCAGGGGCGGCAGCATCAAGGCCATCGTCGCGGCTGCGAGCGGGGCGGCGACGAACAGGCGCCGCTTCATGGCGCGTTGCTCGTGCTCGAACGGATCGTCGCGCGTCACGACGGCGGGCTCGAGCGCCATGCCACACTTGGGGCACATCGACGGTCCGGTGCTGTGCACGCCTGCGCACATCGGGCACACGTGCAGCGCGTGCGCGAGACCGGGTTCGGAGCGCGCCGTCCCGCGCCCTTGCGCGAGGAACTTGTGGGGCTCGGCCCTGAAGCGCTCGAGGCACGAGCGCGCGCAGAAGCGATAGGTGGTGCCCTGGTGCACGTGGACCAGCGGGGCATCGTGGGCCACGCTCATGCCACACACCGGATCGACGAGCACGTCGGGGCTCATGGGTTGCGCTCGAAGACGCGAATGCCGAACACGGGCGCGCGCTGCAGTGGAGGTTCGCCGGGCATGCTCAGGCCCAAAGGCGGATCACCGAACAGGGCGACCGGGTGGTAGTGGGTCGCGAGCCACTGGAACAGGCTCTGCGCGTAGTCGCGCCCAAACCACGGAAAGCCGTACTCCGCGGTGCTCTTGTGCGTCAGCAGCACGAGGTCCGGCGGATGTGCTTCGAAGGCGGCGCGGATCTCGTCCTCGCCGAAGAGCACGATCTCGGGCGGCATGAAGTTGACGAACGGAGTCGGGTTCTCGAGGCGCGCCAAGTAGTTGATGGTCACTCCCTCGGGGAACACCGCGAGCGTCGGTGGCGCCGTGCGCGCGCTTTGGTAGCTCGCCAGCCAGTCGAGCGCCTGCTGCACGAATTGACCGCGCACGTCGGTCAGGAATGCGTCGCGACCGCTGCCGAGCTCGACGCGCTTGTGCGAGTGCATGCGCGCCGTGACGCCCAAGTGGATCGCGCACAAGGCCGTGAGCGCGGTCGCGGTGGCGGCGCGCACCACCAAGCCGTCACCCAGGCGCGGCGCGGCCAGACGCGGAATCCAGCACCACAGCGCCGCCACGAGCGTGGCCGCCGCCGGCAGGGCCAGCGCGAATCCGTAGTGGATCAGTCGCGCGTTCAGCACCATCTTGAGCAGCATCGCCAACGAGAACACGGCCAGCCCCGCGGCCTGCGGCCAGCGGGCGTTGCCTCGATGGCGCAGCGCGACCGCGCCGCACACGAGTGTGAGCGCGAGCATCAAGAAGGGCCACGGCCGCGCGGCGTGGGGCCAACTCAACGCGTCGCGTGAGAGCGCGAACACGCCAGCGGTGAGCAGCGTCGCGGCGGCGGCGGCGACGATGCGCCGTCGCCCTTCGCGGCCCCACGCGGCCAGTAGCCAGGAAGGCGCGAACAGCGCCAGTGTTCCGGCGCCCCAGGCCAAGGCGGCGAGCAGGTTCTCGCCCGGCGCGTCGAGGCCCAGACCCTTGCGGTAGAAGGCGAGCTCTGCGACCTCGCTGCCCGCGAGCTCGGGCCATGCTCCGAGCGTCGAGCGCCAGGCGCCGTCCGAACCGAGCGTCGAGATCTGACCGACCCAGGCGAGCAGCAGCGGAGTCAACAAGCCGAGCGCGAATGCGACGAACGTGCGTCGCCAGTCGAAACGCGCGCTCCAGGTCAGCAGCGCGAGCGACGCTCCCGCTCCCGCCAGCGCCGCCACGAACATCTCGGGCTTGGTCAGGAAGCTCGAGCCCACCGCGCATCCGCTGAGCAGCACCCAGGCGATCGAGCGCCTCCCGCCCCAACGCTGCGCCGCCGCCAAGGCGACCAGGCCGAGCAACACGCCGTGCGTCGCCTCGTGCGAGTAGGGCGTGATGAAGTTGTAGTTCCCGATCCCCACCAGCTGGCCGAAACCGCACAGCGCCATCACCGTCGCGCAAGCCGCCGTCGCGGCGCCGAGCGACGCTGCATGGCGCACGATCGAGTGCAGCAGCGCGAGCGTGATCGCGAACAAGCCGGCGTTGACCCACACGAGCGTCGCCAGGCCCGCGCCGAACACGCTGAACATGCAGGCATTGAAGTGCGGCGAGAGCGGGCCGTTGAACCAGGCGATGTCGCGGAAGAGCACGTCGCCCTCGAGCATGCGCCAGGGCACGTACAGCTCGCGCCCGAAGTCGACCAGTGGATCGGGCCACTTGCCCCAGGTCCAGGCGAACAGCGCGGCGAACACGAGCGCGAGACTCGCCGCGTGCGCCGCGAGCGCTGCTCGGCCCGGCGTGCCATGCTCCGCGCTCATTTGTCCTTCGCGGTCTCGCCCAGGTAGCCGGTCTCGCGCAGTTTGCGCTCGAGCTCGGCGTCGATCGCAGTGTGCTGCGCGCGCGCGCCGAGGTACTTGCGCAATGCGAGCGCCGCTTCGCGCGAGCGCTCGAGCTCCGCGTGCAGCGCGTCGACGCGCGTACCTCCGCCCGGTCGCAGGGGCTGCATCTCGGAGGGGTCGCGGCCCAGATCGAAGCCCTGGATCGGCAACGCGCGGCCGTCCGGCGCGCGGCCGTAGTCGATCACCTTGAAGTCGAGCGTGCGCAGGGCGCGGAAGTCGCGCTTGTCGGCGTGCAGCTCGGCCAGCGCTGGCGCGGGAGCGAGGCGCTCTCCGCGGGCCAACGGCAGGATGTCGCGACCCTGCATCGTCGGCAACGACTTGGCGCCCGCCGCGCGCAGCAAGCTGGGCATCAAGTCCACGATCCGCACCTGGTCGGCGACGACGCGCGGCCCGTCGAGCACGCCCTCCCAGTTCAAGACCAACGGGATGCGCAGCACCTCGTCGAAGAGCGTTTTCTGGTGGCCCTTGCCGCCGTGCTCGAAGAACTCCTCGCCGTGGTCCGCGGTGACCACGATCAGGGTGTTCTCGAGCGCGCCTTGCGCGCGCAGGCGAGCCAGCAGTTGCCCGAGCACGTCGTCCGTGAAGCGGATCTCGCCGTCGTACAGGGCCTTGAGGTGCTGCAGGTCGCGCGGCTCCATCTTGGCGTGCACCTCGGGCCGCGACATGAAGCCGCGCCCGTCGAGCGAGCCGCCGTAGTCGGGATCGAACAGCGTGTCGAAAGGAGGCGGCGGGATGAAGTCGTAGTGCACGTCCCACAGGTGCACGAACAGGAAGTACGGGCGGTCCGTGGGGCGTGCAGTGCTCCAAGCGCTGACCGCCTCGAGCGTGCGCGGGCCCGTGACGTCGTCGTGCGAGCGCCCGACCGCTGAACGCGACTCTTGGCGCAGCTCGTCCTCGCTCAAGTCGCCGGGAACCGCGGTCATGCAGCTCTCGTAGTGCTCGAAGCCCGCGCCCAGGCCGAAGGTCGGGTGCAAGTACGGACCGCCGAAGAAGCCCGCCGTGTGGTAGCCCAGCGTGCGCAGCTCCCCGGCCAACGTCGGCAGCTCCTGCGACAGTCGCAAGCCGTTGTCGAACAGTCCATGCGTCGAATCGAAGAGCCCGGTGAACAATGCCGCGTGCGCCGGCAGCGTCCACGAGGTGGTGCTGACCGCGGAGTCGAAGCGCACGCCGCTCGCGGCCAAGGCGTCGATCGTGGGGCTCGTCGGTCGCTCGTAGCCGTAGCACGACAGGTGGTCGGGCCGCAGGCTGTCGATCGAGATCAGCAGGATGTTGGGCGGCGAGGCGCGGTCGCTGCACGACGCACAGCCCGCGGCGAGCGCGCACGCGACGAGGAGCGATCCACGGTGCATCGCGCCATCGTAAACAACGCCGAATCTCGTGCCACGCGCGACTGCGAAGCCGCGGCGTGTCGCGATAGACTGACGCGTTGCATGAGGACGCAGCGCAGATGAGCACGGACCGGCCGGAGTTCCAGCGGACCGCGAGCTTGTTCCCCGATCCGCCGCCCGCGCCGCCGGCGAGCTTGGCGCGGGCTTTCGTGGCGCAGCCTCGTGCGAGCGACGCGGAGCGCGGCGCGGCCCTGCTCGAGGGCCTCAACGAGGCACAGCGCGCGGCTGTGGTCCATGGGGACGGGCCGCTGCTGATCCTCGCTGGCGCCGGCTCGGGCAAGACGCGCGTCATCACGCGCCGCATCGCCTATCTGACCCAAGTGCGCGCGGTCCATCCCGGCGCGGTGCTCGCGATCACGTTCACCAACAAGGCCGCCGGTGAGATGCGCGAGCGCTGCGCGCAACTGGGCGTGCCCCACGGCGCGTGGGTCGCGACCTTCCACTCGACCTGCGCGCGCATCCTGAGGCGCGAGATCGAGCACCTCGAGGGCTACACGCGCGACTTCACGATCTACGACACCGACGATCGCTCCAAGCTGATCCGTGACCTGATCAAGAACGCGGGCTTCGACACCACGGCCTACAAGCCGGGTGACGTCGGTGCTTGGATCAGCGAGCGCAAGAACCGCGAGCTGGCCGCCGAGGGCTCGGGCGAACAGGGCTTCAGCGACCAGGTGTTCCAACGCGTCTACAAGGACTACGCCGCGGCGCTGCGCAAGAACAACGCGCTGGACTTCGACGACCTGCTGGTCAAGGTGATCGAGCTCTTCGACAGCGTCCCCGGCGTGCGCGACTTGTACGCGGACCGCTTCCGACACGTGCTGGTCGACGAGTACCAGGACACCAATCGCATCCAGTACCGGATGCTGCGCCACCTGACCACGTTCCACCGCAACTTGGCCGTGTGCGGCGATCCCGATCAGTCGATCTACGCCTGGCGCGGGGCCGACGTGCGCAACATCCTGGACTTCGAGAAGGACTATCCCGGCGCGCGCGTGGTCAAGCTCGAGGAGAACTACCGCTCCTCGCAGAACATCCTCGACGCGGCGCAGGCCGTGATCCGCAACAACCGCCAGCGCAAGGACAAGGAGCTGCGCTCGCAGAAGGGGCCCGGCGAAAAGCTCGCGGTCCTGCAGTGCTCCGACGAGGACGACGAGGCGCGCGAGATCGCCTTTCGCATCCGCGCGCTGGCCGACGAAGGGCGCTCGCACGACGAGTTCGCCATCTTCTACCGCGCCAACTTCATGCAGCGGGCGCTGGAGCGCGCGCTGCGGCTGACCAGCATTCCCTATCAGATCGTCGCGGGCACCGAGTTCTATCAGCGGCGCGAGATCAAGGACTTGGTGGCGTACTTGCGCGTGATGGTCAACGCTCAGGACGACGAGGCCTGCGTGCGCGCGCTGGGCGTGCCGGCGCGCGGCATCGGCGACAAGTCGATCGAGGACCTGCGACAATGGTCGCTGGACCGTCGCGTACCCCTGCTGCGCGCCGTGCAGTCCGAGGAGGCCCGAGCGCTGGTGAAGGGGCGCGCGCGCGCAGCGCTGCAGGCCTTCGCCGGAGCCATGGAGCGCTTGGTGGTGCACGCCAACGGCCCGGCGTCGATCGCGATTCAGGCCGCGATCGAGGAGGCCAACTACTGGGAGTGGCTGGCGAAATCGGCCGAGCGCGACGAGGTCGATCGCGAGGCCAACGTCCAAGAGTTGCTCGGCCATGCCGAGCAGTACGACGCGCAGGCTCCCGAAGGCGGGCTGCGCGGCTTCTTGCAGGACATCGCGCTGGTCAGCGACGCCGACGGATTCGAGCGCGACATGCCCAAGGTCGCGCTGATGACCCTGCATGCCGCCAAGGGGCTCGAGTTTCCCTGCGTGTTCGTCGCCGGCGTCGAGGAGGACTTGCTCCCGCATCAACGCGCCGTCGCGGGGGCCTCGGGCGGTTCGGAGCAGGGCATCGAAGAGGAGCGACGCTTGTTCTACGTCGGCATGACGCGCGCACAGGAGCGACTGGTGTTGACGCACGCCACGCTGCGCCGGCACTTCGGCGGAGAGGTGTACTGTCGGCCCTCGCGTTTCCTCGACGAGATTCCGCGCCCGCTGGTGCACGGACTCGAGGACGAGAGCGAGGCGCTCGGCGACTACGTCGCGGAGCCCAGCGCGCCCGCGCAGGCCGTGCTCTCGGTGGGAGACATGGTCGAGCACGACCACTTCGGCCGCGGACGCGTCGAGATGCTCGCGGGTACCGGTACCAACGCGCGCGCCAGCGTGCGCTTCGAGCGCCACGGCACCAAGCAACTGCTGCTGGCCTACGCGCGACTCAAGAAGCTCGGCGGAGGCCGGCGATGACCCGCGAGGCGAAGAGCCACGAGTTGCGCGAGCGCCTGCAGCGGCTGTTGAGCGAGGCGCGCGAGGAAGGCGTGTTCGAGGATCTGCGGCCATTGCTGGGCGACGCGCTCCAGGCGCGCATGGACGTCGCGCCCGACGAGCGCGCGATCCCGGTGCGCTATGGCATGGTCGGCGACTCCAAGCCGATGCGCGAGGTCTCCGCGCTGCTCGACAAGATCGTTCCCAGCGACGTGCCGGTGCTGATCCTCGGAGAGACCGGGACCGGCAAGGAACTCGTGGCGCGCGCACTGCACGAATTCGGCGCGCGCAAGGGCAAGCCGTTCCTGGCGGAGAACTGTGCCGCGGTTCCCGCGGACTTGCTGGAGAGCGAGCTGTTCGGCCACAAGCGCGGTTCGTTCACCGGCGCCATCGCCGATCGACCGGGGCACTTCGTCGCGGCCGACAAGGGCACCGTGTTCCTCGACGAGATCGGCGACATGCCGCTGGCGATGCAGCCCAAGCTCTTGCGCGTGCTGCAGGAGGGCGAGGTGCGACCGGTGGGCTCGAACAAGGTGACCAAGGTGGACGTGCGCATCGTCGCGGCCACCAACAAGGACCTGCGCGCGATGTGCAAGGCACTGACCTTCCGCGAGGACCTGTACTTCCGCTTGGCGGTGGTCACCGTGCAGTTGCCTCCGTTGCGCGAGCGCAAGGGCGACATCCCGCACCTGGTGCGCTTCTTCTTGCAGTCGATGGAGCGCGAGATGGGGCGCTCCGCGCGGATCACGCCCGAGGCGCTGGAGCTGCTCGACCGCTGGCGCTGGCCGGGCAACGTGCGCGAGCTCGAGAACGAGATCCGCCGCTGCGTGGCGCTCTCCGATGGCGCGATCAAGCCCTCGGACCTCTCGCCTCAGATTCGTGGATGAGCCACTGCTCCGCAGGATCCGCGGATCGCGCGCGGGTTCTCCGATGGTGGAGCTCAGAGTGCTCGACGTGCCGGCGCCGGCGCCCACCAACGACATCACTGGTCGGCTCGAAGCGCTCGCGCCGTGTGACTCGCCGGCCCGGAGCGCCGTGGACTCAGGGGCGGTTGGGGTTGGGCGCCATCGCGACCAGCAACACGGCGCGCTCGCTGGAGACGTTCTCGACGCCGTGGCTCTCGCCCGGAGCGGACCAGGCGAGCTCACCCGCGCCGAGCTCGCGCTGCTCCGCGCCCAGTGTCGCGCGCACGCGACCTTGGAGCACGAAGTAGAACTTCGTCGCGCCGGCGTGGGCGTGGGGCTTCTGCGCTTGGCCTGGCTCGAGGCAGTAGAGATCGCAGAACATGTGCGGAGTCTCGAACAGCCCGACCTTCTCGAGCTTGTCGGTGGCGAAGCGGACCGCGCTGCGTGTGTCGATGAAAGCCATGGTGCCGATCCTACGCCACGCTCGAGCGCGGGCAATCTGCGCCGAGCGAGCGCGCGGGGAACGTGCCGACTAAGATCCGGCGCGATGAAGTCCAAAGCGATTCGATTGGAGCGTCGTGGAGTCGAGCACGGCGCGTTCGTGGCACCCGACGTGCGCGCGCGCACACCGTGGGACGATCTCGCGTTCATCGCCGAGTGCCAGCGCCTGTGGGACGAGGACCGGCCGATCGTGCTGCTCGACGCGCTCGGGGACGCTCCGCGGCGCTTCGCCGCGCCGATCCGCGCCAGCTTGGCCCTGTTCGAGCGCTTGCGCGCGGGCGCGAGCTTCCAGGACGAGCTGTGGGAGCGCGTCGGGCCCACGAAGGAACTGCGCCCCGCGGGCGCTTCGATCGACGCCGGCGACACGCGCGAGATCGAGAAGGTCTTCGCCGACGGCCTGTCCCAGCGGCGCGCCGTGGCGCGCGACCTGTACGCCAAGCTCTCCTGGATCGCCCACGACGAGCGCGACCGCTCGCTGCGCGTGCGCTTCTCGTTCGGCTCCGAGGCACTGCTCGACTGGCAGGGGGAGACGCGCCGCGCCCCGTGGGCCGAGCGTTTCGCCGAGGCCGTGTTCCCGGAGTGCCGCGCGATCACCGACAACGGCGCGTTGCTCGCGTTGATCGAGCAGCTGATCGGCACGCGCCCGCGACTCTCCGAGCGCATCGTCTACAACAACGCGCCCGGCGGGGGAGCGCTGTTCCACCACGACGACGAGGAACACCAGTTGGGCGTCGTGTTCAGTCAGCTCGCCGGCGAAACCGCGTGGTTCGCGCTGCCCAAGCACGAGCTGGCGGAATCGGTCGCGGCGTTCGCGCGAGGGGTATTGAAGAAGCGCGCCGGGACTCCACGCAAGGCGCTGCGAGCGCTCGACGACACCACCGACGAGGCGCTCTCGAAGCTGCTCAACGCGACGCCGCGCTTCACGCGCCACTTGGTCGAGCGCGGGACCTTCTTCCACCTGCGAGCGGGCGACTCGATCTTGCTGCCGTCGCACGGTCCCGACGCGGTGTGCTGGCACGCGGTGTATGGCCTGGGCCGGCGCGCGAGCCTGGCCCACAGCTACGGCATCTTCGCCGCGCGCCGCGGCGCCGCGAACGTCAAACGTCGGCCAGCTCGATGACATGGAACGCGCCGACGTCGCGCTCCGCGACACGGCGCGCGTCCACGGCAGCGCGGATGCGCGGGAACGAATCGAGCGTGATCAGGCGCGCCGGCGGGGTCTCTCCTTCCGGTGCCCGGTAGCCCACCCACACCCGCGGCTCGATCACGATCGTGCGCACCCCGCGGGCTTCGAAGCGCTCGAGGAGCCGCTGCTCGAACTCCGGAAAGCGCGGATCGTGGGGGACCGGAAAGGTCAGCGCGGGGTGGTACCACAGCGCGGGTGAGATCGAGGGCTGGCCGAGCATGCCGTACAGCGGCGAGGCGTCGCCGACGAGGAAGAACGCTCCGCCGCGCGAGCGCAGGTAGTCGCGCAGCGCGCGCAGATCGCTCGGCGTGTAGCGCACGAGCTTGGGCACACTCCAGCGCAGGTAGGCGAATTCCTCGGGGAGCTCGGCAGCGCTCGCCTCGGCCAGGGCCGCGTCGAAGGTCATGTCGTTGACCTTGCGCGTGGCGACGACGCGCTCGCCGAAGGTCCAGGCGTCGCGAGCTGCGATCAGCGCCAGGAGTAACACGGCCGCGCGGGAGACCCAACGTCGCGCGGCGCCGCCCACCGAGCCCAACGTCGCCAGCGCCGCGGCCGCGAGGCCCGTGCTGGCGAACACCAGCGGAACACCGATCTCCTTGTCGTTGCCGGTGAGCGCGATGAACATCAAGCAACTGAGCAGCACGCACTCGGCTGCAGCCGCTCGGCCCAGGACCGCGCCCCAGCGCCACTCGCGCTCGCGCCACGCGCGCCGGAGCAGGGCCAATCCGACGAGCGCGCTTGGAACGCACAGCAGGTGCACGGCCGTGATCGACCACAGGTCGAGCTGCACGCGCGTTTCTTCGAAGCGCCGCAGGATGCTCCCGACATCGGGCACGTAGCCCAGGCGGCGCGCGCCTTCCTCGCTCGGCAAGTCGAGCCAGTAGGTCCGCACGCGGTACGCGAATTCCGGGACGAGCAGCGCTCCGGCGGCGAGCACGACGGCGAAGGTGGCGAGCGCGCCCTTGGCCGCGTTCCACAGGCCGCGGAAGACGCGCCGCTCGCTCCACACCGCGATCCACGCGACCAGCGGCGCGAAGAACACGCTCGGGATCTGCTTGCACAGGTAGGCCAGCGCCAGCGCGACTCCGGAACACCACCACAGGAGCTGGACCTGGCGCGCCGTGCGCGCGCGCGCCGCCTCGAGCGCCGCGACCAGCGCCACGAGCGCGAAGAAGAACGCGTGCTGGTCCATGTAGGGCACGCCGAACGGCGGATAGAACGCGATCGCGGTGCAGGCCGCGAACACCGAGGCCGCCGCGCGCGCCAGGCCCAGCCGCACGAGCAGGCGATCGACGAGCACGACCGCGAGCCCGTTGACCACCGCGGCGTGCAAGCAGTACGCGAACCAGTCGACACCGAAGAGCGCGAAGAACGCGGCCTGCAGCGCGTGCACCGGGAAGCCGTTGGGTGCGACGTAGTCCGCGAACGGCAGCTCGCCCGAGAGCCAGCGCCACCCGCCATCGAAGCAGATCGACTGGTCGAGCGGCATGTAGCCCATGCGCGCGAAATGCAGTCCGAGCGCCAGTCCGAACAGGAACAGGGCGGCGACGCGCGCGAGCTCGAAGGCGCGGTGCACGCGCTAGCCTCGATCCGCCTCGGCCCGCGCGTCGATCCAGCGCGCGAACTGCGCGGCGCAGGCCTCGAAGTCCCCGTTCAGCTCGGCGACGACCTCGCGGCCGTGGACCACGCGCAGGCGCGCGTCGAGCTCGACTGGACCGTCGAAGCGCGGCACGCGCTCGAGGCGCTCGATGGCCGCGTGCGCATCGTGCAGCGCGGTCGCGAGGTCGCGGTTGACGTGGTGTGCGAAGGCCTCGGCCGACAGCTCTTCCCTCGTGAGCCGCCGCACGAACTCGTCGAAGCGCAGGCTGTTTCCCGGCTGCCACCACAGGCGCGCGAGATCGGGGCCGACGCGCGGATTGTCGACCAGCGTGCCGTCGCGCGCGACGAAGTGGCGCCGCGCTTGGTGCACGGCCATCTCGGCCAGCACGTAGCCGTGGTAGTACGCGCTCGAATCGCCGGCCAGCAGGTGCGGCACCGCCAGGATCGGCCGCGGGCTGCCTTGGTCGAGGAACAGCAGGCGCCGCTCGACCTCGCGCAATTCGCGCAGCACGCGCTCAGCGGTGAGCTGCTCGTCGGGAATCTCGTACAGCGCCCGCTCGCCGTAGCACACCGCGAGCATCGCACGCGCATTCCAAGCGGCGAAGGGTTGCGAGGCAGCGAGCGCCTTGTCGACCAGCTCGATCGGCAGCGGGCGACCGGCGCTGTCCAAGGCATAGCGCTGCTGCCAGTCGGCGTCGTCGAGCAAGCTGTCGAGCAGCATGCTCTGCGTCTCGGAGAACGCGACCGAGGTCGGCGCGAACTCTTGACCGAAGCACGGACTGGGCATGTCGATGTTGGCGAAGTGCGCGGCGTGTCCGCCCTCGTGGAACAGGGTCGCCATGGCGCGCTGGCCGGAGCCCGGCAGCGTGGGGATCGCATTGGCGGTGAAGTGGATGCGCGCCGGGACGAAGCTGCCGGAGTGTCGCCACGCGACCACCGGGCCGTGCATGAAGCCGTTCTCGTACTTGCCACGGCGATCGACGAGGTCGAGCACGAGTTCCGCGCCGCGGTAGCGGATGCCCAGCGCCGCGAACGAGCGTCCCCAGCGCGCCAACGCCGAGCGGAACGGAAAGTAGGGGTCTGACTCGCGCGTGACGTCGCCGCTGACGAGGTACTGCACGTTCCAGGGCGTGACCCGAGCCGCACCGTGCTTCGTCCGCAGCGCGTCCAGCGCGCGCCGCGCGGCGTCGGCGGTGCGCGCCTCGAGCTCGTCGAGCAGCGCGAACACCTCGTGCTTGCCCAGGCCTTCGACGCGGCGCGTCTTCCAGTCGTAGTAGTCCTCGGCGCCCAACGCGCGGCCGAGACGATTGCGCTTGCGCACGATGTCGAGGAATCCCTGATCGAGCACGTGGGTCTCGATGCCGCGCAATCCGTCCCACGCGGCGCGTCGCAGGTGCTCGGCACTTTCCGAGCGCAGCATGGCCGAGAGCTTGACGCTCGAGGCGCGCACGAAACCCTGCGCGGGATCGCGGTAGCCGAGCTCCATCGCACCGCGCGCGTGCTCGAGGCGGCCTTCGTCGACGACCAGCTCCGCGGCCAGCGCGCGCGCCGCGGCCGAATCGATCACGTGGCTCTCGAAGGTCCGCCGCCAGCCTTCGAGGCGCACGCCCAGTTCTCGCGGGGCGTCGTCACCCAAGGCGTCGAGCGCGGCGCGCACCTCGGCCAAGCGCTCGGGGGCTTGCAGGAACCCCTGCAGCTCGACGTCGAGCACGTCGAGCTCGCGCTGCGCTGCCGCAGCATCGTCGGCGAGGCCCATGCGCGCCGTCCAGAAGGCATCCTCCTTCGAGGTGTGCAGGCGCGCGTAGCGGGTATCGAGTCGTTCGGCCAGGGCCAAGGCGTCGACGGCGGGCGGCATCGACCGAGAAGCTACTGCGACCGTCGCGCGGGAGCGAGAGAGCGCTTTTTCACGCGCACTCCCGCACCGAACTTGGGTGACCGTTTGCCGGGTGGCCGGTACCCTGGCTGCCCTCGCCTCCACGATGTCCAAGCGCTCTTTCCTGTCGTGTCTGTTGGTCTTGGTGTGTGCCTGTGGCAGCGGAGAGGCGACGCGCTCGGCGCGCAGCGCGATCCAGGCGGGCGATCTGGAGCGCGCGACGCGCCTGCTGAACGGCGTCGAGGGCAGCGATGCCGATGCCCTGCGCGCCGCGATCGACCGGGCGCGGGCCGAACGCGCCGCCATCGGCGCCAAGATCGAGGAGCTCCTGGCCGCGGCCGGCGAGGCTAGCCCGAACCAGATCCGCGAGCGCCTCAAGACGCTGCGCGACCGCACCGTCGACTCCGGGGCGCGCGACGAGGTGGCGCGCACGCTCAGCGGCTTGACCGACATCCTCGCGGCGCGCGCGCCGGCGCGCACCAAGTCGCGGGACCAGCTCGCGGACGAAGCGGCTCTCGATGCCGAGCTGCGCCAACGCATTGCTCGCGTCCGCGGAGACGTGCGCGAGGCCCTCGACGGCCATCAATGGTCGCGCGCCGAGTCGCTGCTGGCGATGTTGGCGGGCGAGCCACGCGAGTTCACCGGCGATCTGGCGAGCTTGCGCGCCGAGCTCTCCGACGCCGCCGGCCTGGAGGCCCAGCGCCTGTCGGATCAGGTGCGTCAGATCGAGCGCGAGCAGGGCGCGCGCTCCGCCAGCGATTGGCTCGCGAAGAACCTCGAGCGTTTCCCGACAGCCCACGGATTCGAGGCGCTGGGTGAGTTGGCGCGCGAGCTCGCCGACAAGTCCGAACGGCTGGCGCGGACCGAGCGTGAGGCCCGGCGAGCCGAGGCCGAGGCGCTCGCCGATCGCGCGCGGGACGCGGCGGTCGAGCCCGAGCCGGAGGTCGATCCCCAGCTCGCCGCCAAGCCGGTTCCCGATGGATTGAACGCCAATCAACTCGAGGCCTTGGCCAAGGAGAGCGCGGCCGCCGACGACCTGGCCTTCGCGCGCCAGTGTTGGCTGGCCGCGAGCCGCAAGCTGTTCCCGGGCCACGTGCGCGACGACTACCTCGGCGAAGCGCAGGATCTGCGCGCGCGCATCGCGCTGCGCTCGGAGTTGTCCGAGGCTTTCCGCGCCGATCCCGCGCGTTTCGAGCGCACGGGCATCGAAGCCCTCGCTCCCGGCGGCTGGACCCAGGGAGGAAGCCTGCGCGAGTGGCGCGAGGCCTCGCTCGAGCTCTTGGGATCGCTGGTGCAAGCCGTCGAGCTCTCCGCGCTCGCGCGCCGCGGCTTCGTCGCCGAGGTGCTGCGCGGATCCGACCTCTCCCTGCAAGAGCGCGCCCTGGCGGAGCTCGCGCGCATGGTCGAGAGCGGCGACGTGGCCCACAGCGACGCGGCGAGCATCGTCGCGCGCGCGCGCGGCGGCATCGGGACCAACCAACGCTGGGTGCTCGACGGACGCAAATGGGTCACGCGCGGTCAGCTGGAGACGGCGCAGGCTGCCAGCAACGAGGCCGAGGCGCTGTCGGCGTTTCGCGAGGCGTCGCCCGACGCCCGCGACGCCGCGTTCGCGGCACTGCTCGCGGTGGCCAGCGAGAGCACGGTGCGCGAGGCGTTGCGCGCGCGGACGGAGCTGGCTCAGCGCGCCCTGGCGAAGACCAAGACCGCGGCGGGCCTGAAGTCGCTGGCGCAGGCGCGCCGCGAGCTCGATCTCGCGCGCGCGGCGGCTCTCGCGCTGATCTTCGACGAGAACGTCTACTTCTATCCCTACGCGCCGCCGGAACCGCCCCACACCGCCGGCGAATACGCCAAGGCCCAGCAGCGCGTCGACGAGTTGGTCTCCGCCGTGCGCGACGCTTGGCGGCACGACAAGCGCGTCAAGCTCGCCAAGGATTTCCGCGCGGCTTGCGAGGAGCTCGCCGGTTGCCGCGCGCTGCACGCCGGGCTCCGGCTCGACTTCGCGTTCTCCGACGAGGCTCCCGAGTACCTGCTGGTCCAAGAGCGCGAGCTGGACGAGATCGAGTTGGCGAGCTTCGCCTGGAGCGCGAAGGAGGCGCAGGACTTGGCCTACGACCGCGCCGTGGCGGCCTACAACGAACGGCGCTGGAAGGAGCTCGACGGGCGCAAGGACGTCGATGACGCGCTCTTGCCCAACGTCGCCGAGCGCGAGCAAGTCCGCATCACCAATCGCTACCGAACGATGCTGGGGCGGCGCGCGCTGGCCTGGAACCCGCGCATCCAAGTCGCGGCGCAAGGCCACTCGGAGTACATGGCCAACACCGGCGATTTCGGGCACTTCGAGCAGGGCGACCCGGCGCGGCGCTCGCCCTTCGACCGCATGAAGCTCGCGGGCTATGCCAAGGGCGTGAGCGAGAACTGCGCGATGGTCGGCGGCGATCCGCAGGCCGCGCACGACGGGTGGTTGCACTCCAGCGGTCACCACCGGAACATCTTGATGGCCGGGCACCGCGAGCTGGCCAGCGCCAACGCCTCGAACTACTGGACCCAGAATTTCGGCTCGGACACGGCCTTCCAGAAGGAACTCCCGCAATGACGCGTTTCGTGGTCGAAGAGGGCGGAAAGCGCCGTGCGTTCAAGGTCGGCAACGGTGTGATCACGGTCGGCAGCGGACCGCAAGCGACGCTCAGGCTCAGCTCGGCCAGCGTGGCGGAACTGCACGCCGAGCTCGAGGTGCTCGACGGCGTGGTCAAGCTCCGCCCCAAGCCGGGCGTCGTACCGCCCAAGCTCGCCGGGCGCCCGGCGACGGCCGAGACGGTGGTGCCGAAGAACACGCCGCTCTCGATCGGCGACGCCAAGATCCTGGTCGATCCGCCGGAGGCCGGCGCGCCGGCCGAGAGCCAAAAGCCCAAGGAAAAACAGGCCTGGGAGCGCTCGAGCCGCGAGCTCTACAAGGACAAGGGGCTCAAGCCGGCGCACATGCTGATGATCTTGGGCCCGATCGCGGTGATCGTGTTCTTCATCGTGCGCGCCAACATCGGCAACGCTCCAGCGCCGACGCTGGCGGCCGACGCGCAGATCATCCGCGCCCGCGAGAACGTCAAGGCCGCGGTCTACGACCAGGCCGAGCAAGACCTGCGCTTGATCCCCGAGCCCGAGAAGCTCAGCGATCTGCAGCGCGGCGAGATCGAGAAGCTCAAGCAGCAAATCGCCGAGGGTCGCAAGGCCGGTGACCTCGCGGCGCGCAACGACGCCGGATCGGACTTCCTGCAGACCCAGCTGATCAACTTCGAACAGCAACGCCTGTCGTCGAAGATCGAGAAGCCCGTGGTGCGCGTGTTCATGAAGCGCTTGGCCGAGTTCGAGCGCCGCTGGCCCGATCACCCGGAGATGGAGTGGGTGCGCCGCAAGAAGGAGCGCTACTCCGACATGGTCGACTTGAGCAAGCCGGCGACGTTCCCCGAGCTCAAGTTCGAGATCGAGTCGCTGACCTGGGCTCAGCCGCGCAACTACAAGGAAGCCTTCGCGGTGCTCAACCGCTGGCTCGAGAGCGCCAAGGGCGACGAGCGCGCCGAAGGCTTGGCGTTGTTCGACAAGCTGACCAGCGATCGCGAGGCCTGGTGCGAGGACCGCCTGCTGCAGGCCGCGCACGAATTCAAGAAGGGCAACCTGGGCCAGTCGGTCGAGTGGCTCGCGGTGCTGATGGTCTACTCCGGCGACGAGCAGATGGCGCAGCGCGCGGGCAGCGAGTTGGTGAAGTTCGACGGGCTCGACCTGGGCGCGGACAAGGGCATCATCGACTTGCGCGACCGCATGCGCGGCTACCGGCGGGTCTCGCCGCATTACTGGGAGGCCTTCGTCCGCGTGCCGGCCTTCAAGGCCTGGCTCGACGCGCACCCGCTCGATTGAGCTCGCGTGCGTCGCTCCAGCGCGGGCGATACCAGACCCACTGCTCCGGCGCCGCGCGGATCCAGCGTTCGTAGGTCGCGTTGAGGCGCGAGAGGAGCTCGAGCTGCGCGGCGTGTCGGTCGCGCGCTGGCGCGAGCTCGAGCGGCTCTTCGACGCGCATTTCGTAGCCGTCGCCGCGCGCGACGCAATGCACCGGGACGAGTGGTAGTCGTGCAGCGCGAGCCAAGGCCGCAGGCGCCGACATGGTCCACGCCGGCCGGCCGAAAAAGGGCACGCTCTCGCCCGCGAGGCGTCTGACTTCCAGGTCGCACAACAGTCCCAACGTCCCGCCATTCCGCAGCAACTCGAGCGCGGCGCGCGGCGAATCGTCCTGCGCGATGCTGCGCACTCCGTGAGCGGCGCGCATGCGCACCAGCCAGTCGCTCGACGAGTCGTTGCGTTTCTTCGCGCCGACCACGGCGCCCTCGAAGCCCTCGCGGCGCAAGCGTGCGGCGAGCACCTCCCAGTTGCCGATGTGGGCTGTCGCGATGATCAGACCGCGACCGCCGCTGCGCAGCTCGCGCAGTCTGCGGATGGCCTCGGAGCATTCGACGCGCTCGATCGGCGCCGCGCTGCGCGGACCGGCGAGCACCAGCCATTCGTGCACGATGCGCTCGGTGTGGCGGCGGACCCCGCGCAGGATCCGAGCGCGCTGCTCCGCGGAGAGCTCGGGCAGCGCCAGGGCGAGATTGTCGTCGGCGATGCGTTCGTACTTGCTCCAACGGACGGCCTCGGCGGCGGTGCGCAGGAGCCCACGGACGAGCGCGTCGCCCACGCCGCCGGTGGCTTGGCTCAGCGCCTCCAGCGCGCGCGCGCGCAGTCGGCGTCGCAGCGGCTCAGCCATGGCGCAGCTCGTTGCGCAAGGCGTCACGAGCGCGCGGGGAGAGCCTCGCTCCCTCGAGCAGGCCGAGCGCGAACGCTGCACGCTGCGGGCGCGACAGCTCGAACAGGCTCAGGCCCGCGAGGGCCAGAGCGAGGGTCGTGTCCACGCCTCCGGCCGCGCGCTTCTCGTGGACCAGGTCGAGCGCCGGACCGAGGAACACCTGACCGCGCGCGTCGAGCCAAAACAGCGCTCCCGCCGCGGCGCTGGGCTTGAGCGCGCGATCGGCGAGCGCCGCGCACAGTCGGCCGAGCGAGCGCAGCGCGCGCCGTTCGCGCATCGCGGACGGGTTCACACCGGCGCGAGCGCCGGGAGGCACGCTCAGCGCCACCCAGGGTCGCGGGTCGAACGCCACGGCCAGCGGCGAGGCGGCGGCGAGGCCGTGCTCGCACAGGCGCGCGGCGCACCACCAGACGCGGCGTGTCTCGCGCGCCGAGAGTCCGGTCACGAGCAACGTCGCCGATCCGGCGAGCTCCGCGCACGGCCCCGCGGCGCGTTGGCGTGCGACGGAATCGAGCTCGAGCGCACGCACGAGCTCGACTCCGCGCGCCACGAAGCCCGAGAATTCGCGCTCGACGGCGTCGCATGCGGTTCCTTGGCGGGTCCACCTCGCGCGACGCTGCTTGACGTAGTGCACGCGCTCCGCACGCGCCAGATGCTCGATCTCTCGCACCCACTCGGCACGGGCCAGCGCGGGGCGCAGCTCGCGCGGTAGGGCGCGCCACCAAGCCAGGAAGAAGCGCGCACGAAAGGTCGGTGTCGTCCGCTCGCGCACGCTGGCGGCGAGGCGCACGAGGTCGCGCTCGATCTTGCGCTGGGCCAGGCGCGCGACGCGACGCGCCTTGTGGAAATCGATGGCCCAGGCCGCGCCGTCGCGGGTCAGGAGCGCATTGCCCGGATGCAGGTCCGGGTGGTCGACGCCGGCGGCGTGCAACTCGGCGAGCAGCGAGCCCAACGTGCGCGCGGCTCGCTCGGGCGAGTGCGGCCAGGACGCGCCGCCCGCGAGCACGTCCGCCGGGGTCAGCGCTTCGTCGATCCACTGCATGTGGACTTCCCACGCGCCGCCGACGCGCTCGAGCGCGAGTGGCCGCGGCACCGCGACGCCCAAGGCGTGCAGCGCGGTCAGCATGCGGTGCTCGCGGGCGGCGCGGGCGCGGTCGAGCGTCGCGCCCGCCAGTGAGCGACTCTGGAAGCGCTTGACCACCGTGCGCGCTCCGTTGGCTTCCTCGATCAGCCGCACGCTGCGGTGCAGGCTGGACTTCAGGACGCGCGACGGGGGCTCGCTCACGCCGCGATCGTAGCTCTGGGCCGCGGGCGATCCAGCGCGGGATGCTCCAGGCCCGTGCTTCGTCGCCGCGCCGCGCGCCGCTACGATCGCGCGTCTTGACGCTCGAGCTCTACATCCTGCGCCGGCTGGTGATCGGTTTCCTGTTCGCGTGCGGGGCCATGACCATGGTCGCGATCCCGTGCGTGTTGATGCACGCGGTGCACAAGGTCGCGGGTGTCGGCATGTCCGCCGTGCTGGGCTTCATGCCCATCCTGATGCTCGAGCTCGCGCCGTACTTGATCCCGATCGGGTTCCTGCTCGCCTTGGTCACGACCTATGGGCGGCTCGCCGCGGACAACGAGTGGACCGCGATCCAGATGACCGGAGTGCATCCGCTCAAGATGCTGCGCCCCGCGGCGCTGATGGCCGTGGTGCTGTCGGCTGCGCTGGGTTACCTGGCGGCCGAGGTCTCGCCGACGCTCAACTACCGCAAGCGCTCGTACACCAAGTCGCAGGGGATGCAGCTGTTGCGCAACCTCAGCCCGGGGCGCACCGAGATCAAGATCGGCGACTTCTACTTGTCCGCCCGCGAGCGCGACCAGGACGACCGCAATCGCTTCCGCCAGGTGTTCCTGCACTTGCCCGCCGACGACGACCGTCCGGCGCAGACGCTGTACGCGCAGTCGATCGAGGTCGAGCTCGAGGGCTCGATCGTGTGGATCGACCTCACCTGGCCGCGCTGGGCCGACGAGGAATACGACATGCGCGTCGGCAACGCGCGCTTGCGCATCGATCTCGCGAAGCACTCACCCGGCGAGGAGCGCATGCAGACGGCGTGGCGCTTCCAGGACAGCACGGTGCTCGCGCAGCGCATCGACAACACCGAGCGCAAGCTGGCCGAGGGACCGGCCGCGGACTTCGTGTTCAGCGACGAGCAGGGCTATGTCGAGCCCAAGGACCTGGCGCTCGCGAAGTTCGATCTGCATTCGCGGCGCGCGCTCGCCGGCATCTGCCCGATGTTCCTGTTGCTCGGCATCCCGACCGGGCTGTTCCTGCGGCGCGGGTCGCAGCTGGGCGCGATGGCCGCGTCGATCGTCTACGCGTTGCTCTACTACTTGATCTCGATGCGCATGGGCAAGGTGCTCGGCGGCAGCGAGGCCGTGCCGCAGTGGTTGGCGGCGTGGGGGGCCACGATCCTGGGGAGCGTGGCTGGCGGCGTGCTCCTGTGGCGGACCCTGAGGCGCTGAGGACGGCCAGATGCGGCTCGGACGCCTGCAACTCCTGGGACACATCGATCGCTACGTCGGAGCGCTGTTCATCGGCGCGTACGCGACGTCGTTGCTGTTGATCGTCGGTCTGGCGGTGATCATCGACGTGGCCACCAACCTGCGCTACTTCGAGACCTGGGACGACGGCACGAGCGCGACCACCGGCATGGTGATGCGCTACTACGCGCTCAACGCTCCGTTCCTGTTCCTTCAGGTCGCTCCCTTCGTCACCACGGCGGCGGCTCTGTTCACGCTCACCAAGCTGATCCGCCACAACGAGCTCGTCGCCAGCCTCAACGCCGGCGTCAGCGCGCGGCGACTGCTGTTGCCGCTGTATTGCGGAGCGCTGCTCGCCGGCGCGGGGATGTTCGCCTTGCGCGAGTACGCGACGCCGGTGATCGGAGCGCGGCGCGACGCGCTGAAGGACGTGCTCGACAACCACCGTTTCGTGCGCGAGCTCGAGGACGTGACGTTGCGCGACATCGCCGGCAACATCGCCGTCCTCGGCCGCTACGTGCCCGACGAGCTCCGCGCGCAGCGTCTGCAGGTCGCCGGGGTGCGCGGAAAGGCGCTGATCTTCATCACCGCGACGGAGGCGACCTACGAGCTGCGCGGCGACGGCCGCGCGGGCTGGCGCCTGGCCGAGGGCCGGCTGCGCGAGACCGCCGGCGACACGGCGCAGATGCGCGACATCGAGTGGCTCGAGTTGGTCGAATTCACCCCGCGCGACGTGCTGCTCGCGCACAAGGGCAACGTCGCGCCGCTGGAGCTGTCCTTCGCCGAGCTCGGCGAGCTCGCCGCGCGCGACCCGTCGAATCTCGAGTACCAGACCCTGTTCCACTACCACCTGACGTTTCCGCTGGGGAACGTGGTGCTGCTGCTCCTGACGTTGCCGTTCCTCTTGGGGCGCGAGCGCGGCAAGAGCCTGGAGGGCTTGGTGGCCGCCGCCGGCATGTGCGTGCTGTACTTCGCCTTCGACTTCATCTTTCGCTCGCTCGGCATGGACGGCGCCCTGGCGCCGCTGTGGGCCAGCTGGACACCGGTGCTCGTGGGCGGAAGCGTCGGCGCCGCGCTCAGCGAGAGCGCCAGGAGCTGAGCGCTCGTGAGGAAGCGACGACACGAGCGCCAGGGACACCGGACGAGCCGCCGCGGGGCGCCGGACGTCGAGAGCGTCGGTCCCCGGCGGTCTCTCCGGGCACCGCGAGCGCACTAAGCGCCGGCCTGCCATCGGTTAGGATCGGCGTGCGCCCGCGCGCTGGGGTCGACGCTGGGGTCGACGAGCCCCAGGAAGGATTGGCGGCTCCGCGCGTCGATCGTCATGCTCCGCCGACCCCAAGGGAAGCTCTCGGATGAACCTGGTACCGCATTTCGCTCGCCGCCCGCTCGGGCCGGCATTGTGTGTCACTGGCCTGCTCGTGGCGTGCGCCAGCCAGGGCCCGGTCGCGGACGACGACCTGGTCGACGTGCTCGTCCAACGCGGGCAGTACCAGGAGGCGGTGCGCGAGGCGAAGAAGCGCTGCGACGCGGCTCCCGACGACCAGCGCGCGCGGGAGATCTGGAGACTGGCGAGCGTGGCGCTGCTGCTCGACGCGGGCCGGCGGCTGTCGTTCCAGGACCGCGATCTGGAGGCCCTGGCCAAATTCGACGAGGCGCGCGCGATCGGCGGCGACGTGCCGGAGGTCGAGCACTGGCGCAAGGCGACCATGGCCAAGCTGACCGACCAGTGGATCCAGAAGGCCTACGAGTTCCACAACTCCGACGATCTCGCCGAGGCCTCCAACTGCTACGAGCAGGCACTGGCCTACTCGCCGGACGATCCGCGCGCCAAGGAGGGCCTGGCGCGCGTGCTGGTGCAGCTCAATTTCCGGCGCGGAATGGGTGAGAAGTACTACGTCGAGGGCATCGAGGCGCTCGACGAGTATTTCCTCGAGCAGGCCTCGCATCACTTCGGCGCCACGGGCAAGTACGACGACGACAACGAACGCGCCAAGCGCCGGCGCCGCGAGACCGACACCCTGCGCGCCGACGAACGCGTGATCAAGGCCATCGACCTCGAGGACCAGGGCAATTTCGCGGCGGCGCGCAACGAATACCGCCTGGCGACGCTGTTCGATCCCGAGCATGCCGAGGCCCGCGCGGGGCTCGAGCGCGCCAAGTTGGAGGAGCGCGCGGCCGAGCGCATGCGCGAGTGCGAGCGCCGCATCCTGCGCCGCCAGTTCGATTTGGCCGAGAAGGCGCTCGACGAGGGTTTGGCGCTGACGGTGCGCCAAAAGGAGGCCTTCGAGGCCGAGAAGGAGCGCTTGGCCAACGCGCGCCTGATGGTGAAGTACGAGTACGCGCGCGCGCTCGAGGTCGACCACCGCTACGAGGACGCGATCAGCGCCTACACCGAGGTGATCGAGAGCTCTGCGCAGGGCTTCTTCGAGGATGCTCTGGCGCGTCGCGATGCGCTGCAGGACACGTTGGTGCGCGCCGCGCAGTACTACGAGCGCGCCGTGGCCGCGGCCACGCCCGAGGAGCAGCTGGCGCTGCTCAAGCAGGTGTTGATCGTCTACCCCGACTACAAGGACGCGCGCGTGCGCGCACAGGCGCTCGAAGCGGCCCACACTCCGCCGGCTGGCGAGCAGCCGCAACGCTGAGCACGGCGCGAAGTCAGCGCGCGTCCGAGGCAGTGGACGGCTTGCGGCGCGCGAGCATCAACACCAGCACTCCGAGCAACGAGAGCTCGAGCCACGGGTGCACGCTGACGCGCTCGAAGTCGCCGCGCGCGACGATGATCGATCGATACAGGTAGGGGAGCCAGGGCGCGATGGCCAGCGTCCAACCGTTGCGCACGCTGATCCACGGCGCCGGCGGAGGCTCGGGCGGAGTCGGCGCTCCGTCGGCCTCGCGCTCGCGGTCGAGCCGGTCGAGCTCGCCCGCGGCGCGATCGACCAGACGCTGGTTCTCGCGCAGTGCCTTGTACTCCTCCTGCAGCGCCCACAGGTTTGCCATCAGCGCGCCCAGGCCCACCAGCCAGTGCCAGGCCGATGAAATCCCGAATCCACGGGCGCTGTAGCCCAGCACGCCCGCCGCGACCAGCGAAGCCGCGCCCAGGCCGGCGAGTGGGTAGGCGCTCTTGCGCGAGAAGAACGCATTGAGCTCGACCAGGAACTCCGGCGGCAGCCGGCGCGCCTTGATCGCCTCGCGCAAGACGCGCCCGGTGATCAGCATGAACAGGATCACCAGCGTGTGCACGCCGACACCCAAGGCCGCCGTGAACAGTCCCGCCCACAGGTGCAGCGACGATTCGTCGAAGGTCAATCCCAAGACGACCGTGACCAGCAGCGCCGGGACCAACAGCAGCGCTCCGACCAGGAAGTAGTGCCACATCCGCATGGGGCGGAGATTATGGGCTCGAGCGCGCGGCCAGCGCCATGCGCACATCGTCGACAGCGAGCGCGCTCATGCACACGGCTCCCTCCGCGTTGCGACACTTGCGCGCGAAGCACGGAGCACATGCGGGTTGAGCCGCGGCGCGTACGGCGCGGTGCGGGCCGACCTCGAGAGGCGCCGGGCGCGCGACGGGCCACGGCCCGGTGCGCAGATGCGAGTGCGGCCCGCACAGCACGGTCACCGGGAGTCCGCAGGCGGCCGCCAGGTGCGTCGGACCGGTGTCGCAACCGACGTACTGTGCTCCGTGTCGCGCGGCCACGCTGAAGAAGGCCGCGAGCTCGCGCAGCCCGCGTTGAGCGATCCAATGCTGGACACCGGGTTGCTCGCCCAGCCGCGCTTGCAGCTCGAGTCCCTCGCGCGCTTCGGATGGCCCCGAAAGCGCGAGCACGCGACGTCCCTGGCGCGCGCATGCGAGCACGAGCTCGGCGCAGCGCTGGACGGGCCACGAGCGCACGTCTCTCGCGGGCGAGAGCTGCAGGAGCACCGCGGCGTCGGCGCCGACGCGCGCCGCGAACTCGCGCTCCGCGCCGGCCAGCTCGACGGCGGTCGACGCGGGATCGCGCCGGACCTCGGTATGGCCCGCCACGTGGCGGCACAAGGCCAACGTGCGCTCCATCGCGTGCTCGCTGGTTCCATCGACCGCGGCGGCGTGCTCGGTCGCCGCGAAGGCGCCCCAGCGCTCGCGGTAGTCGGCGCGCGCGGGTCCGACGCGCCGCTGCGCACCGCTGGCGAGCAACGCGAAGCCGCTCTTCAGGTTGCCCTGCGCGTCGATCGCCAGCTCGGGCGCGAATCGCGCCAGGTCCTCGCGCAGGCGCAGCCAGGCCTGCGCGCCACCGCGGCGCTCGAAGCGGATCACGTGCTCGAGACCCGGCAAGCCCTCGAGCAGCGGCGCGAACTCCGCTTGCGCGACCCACGCGATCCGAGCACCCGGGAACGCCCCGCGCAGTGCGTGGAACAGGGGTAGCGTGAGCACGATGTCGCCCAGGTGCGACAGGCGCACGATGGCGATGCGGCTTTCGGGCGCGCGGAGACTCGTCGACATGCTTGCGGCGCAGGAGCGCGTGGGGTTCGATGCTCGGCGAGCCATCGTACTGCGCTCGACCTCGATCCAACGGCTTCGACCCACAAGGGCGCGCGTTGATCCGCCGCATCTCCACCAAGTTCCTGCTCGCCGTGCTGGCCGCGGTCGTGTTGCCCTTCTTGGGCTTCGCGCTGTTCGTCGACCACGAGATGGCCGGGCGCTTGTCGAAGGACGTCGTGCTGTACTCCTTGAAGGGGCTGGCGGCCGACCTCGCGTTGCGCGTCGACCGCGACATCGAGGAGTTCAACACCAACACCGCGCTGCTCGCCGCCGACCCCGGCAGCTACATGGCGCTCGACGAGGCGCTGCGCGAGGAGGCCGGAGAGCTCGAGGGCGAGAAGCCCGAGGACCGCGTGATGATGCGCGGGACGCAAGCGGATCAATTCGACAACTGGGTGCTCTCCAAGCGCGACTACGACTTGTTCTTGCTGGTCGCGGCCGACGGACGCTTCGTCGCGAGCAACACGCTCGATCGGGTCGGCCGTCCCCTGGCACCCGAGGTGCGCACCGCCCTCGCGACCCAAAACTACGCCCACGAGGTGTGGTTCGAAGCCGCCAAGACCGGCCAGCGCTTCGCCGTCGACCAACACCGCAGCGATCTGCTGCCGCCTCACGCGCCGGACGATCCCGCGAGCGCGGAGAACTACCACATCGGCTTCGCGTCGCCGGTGTACTGGCCGCGCGACGCGGACCATCCCGAGATGTCCGAGCGATTCATGGGCGTGCTGTACACGCTGGTCAACTGGAGCCGCATGCAGGACGAGGTCGAGAGTCCGGTGCTCAAGAGCTACTTCCAGGGCCTGGTCGGCCCGGACGAATTCCCCTCGGCCTACGGTTGGATCTGGAAATCCGACGCCGACACGATCCTGGCGCACCGCGACACGAGCCTCTACGGCGAGAGCGTCTCGCGCAGCGCGCGCATCCGTTTGCCGCAGATGGTCGAGGCCGCGCGGGCGTCCGATTGGGGCCTGTACCCCGAGTACGAGTTCTTCGGGCGGCGCAAGAACGCGGCCTTCAAGCACACCAAGGCACGCGAGGACGGTGGCTTCGGCTGGATCGTCGGCGTGGGCATCGACAACGACGACATCTTCACCGGCGTGCGCGAGCTGCGTGCGCTGCTGTTCAAGGCGACGCTGGTGGTGTTGCTCGTCGCCGTGGTGTGGACGATGGTCATCGCGCGGCGCACCACGGCACCGATCTTGGCGCTGCGCGAGCACGCCCTGCGCGTCGGCGCCGGCGATCTCGACGGGCGCGTCGCGGTCAGCACGCGCGACGAGCTCGGCGAGCTCGCCGGAGCGCTCAACACGATGACCCAGGAGCTCAAAGAGAACCGCGAGAGGCTCGTGCGCGCCGAGAAGGACGCCGCCTGGCGCGAGATGGCTCGGCAGGTCGCGCACGACATCAAGAACCCGCTGACCCCGATCCAGATCTCGATCGACGTCGCCAAGCGAGCCAGGGACGAGCGCAGCCCCGAGTTCGACGCGATCTTCGAACGCACGGTCGACATCGTGCAACGCCAGGTGGCGCACTTGCGCGAGATCGCGAGCGACTTCCACGCCTTGACGGGTGCGCGCAAGCCCGTGCGCGAGCGCGTCGACCTGGCGGAGCTGCTCGCTCAGGTGCTCGAGCTCAACCGTGCCTACGCCGGCGAGTTGGGCGTCGAGCTCGAGCTGCTCTCGATCCCGGCTGTCGTGCTCGGAGACGCCGCGCTGCTGCGCAGGGTGCTGATGAACCTGGTCTCGAACGCGCTCGAGGCCATGCCGAACGGTGGTCGCCTGCGCGCGGAGATCGCCAGCGCTGGCGGCGAGCTGGAGTTGAGTGTGCGCGATTGGGGCTCGGGCCTCCCGGAGGAGGTGCGCTCGCGCCTGTTCGAGCCCTACTTCACCACGCGCAGCAAGGGCACCGGACTGGGACTCGCGATCGCCAAGCGCGTGGTCGAGGACCACGGTGGTCGCATCGAGCTCGTAGCCGCCGAACCTGGACCGGGCACGATCGCGCGAGTGTGCTTGCCACGCGCACCGAGCGCATGAAGCCGCACGTGCTCGTCACCGGCGCCACGGGTTTCGTCGGCGCGGCGTTGGTCGCGGAGCTCCTGCGCCGCGAGTACACGGTCCACGCGCTCGCGCGGCCCTCCTCCGACCGCTCGGCCGTCGACGGTTCGCGCGTGCACTGGCGCGACGGCGACCTGGTGGACGCGCCTTCGGTCGAACGCGCCGTTGCGCGCGTGTGCGAGCGCAGCCCGGTCCGTCCGCTGGTGATCCACGCCGGGGCCGTGATCAGCTACCAAACTCGCGACCGCGCGCTGCAAGAGCGCGTCAACGTGGGTGGCACGCGCAACGTGCTCGAGGCCTGTCGCCGTCACGGAGTGGGACGTGTGCTGCACGTGTCGTCGGTGGTCACCGTCGGCCACGCGCGTGCCGATGAGCTGCTCGACGAGGATGCGCCCTACAACGGCGCCGAGCTCGCGTGTGCCTACACCGACACCAAGCGCGCGGCGGAGGAGTTGGCGCTCGGCGCCGCGGGCGAGCTCGATCTCGTGGTGGTCAACCCAGGCGCGATTTTCGGCGGCGGCGCGCGCGGACCGAACACGCTCAAGTTCCTGCGGCAGATCGCGCACGGCCCGCGCTTGCCGTACGTGCCGCCGGGCTCGCTGTCGGTCGTCGGAGTCGAGGACGTCGTCGCTGGCTGTCTGCTGGCGCTCGAGCGCGGCGCGCGCGGCCGGCGCTACCTGTTGACCGAATCCGTGTGGCGCTCGATCGACTCGTTCCGCGTCGCGGCGGAGGTCCTGGGAGTGCCGCCGCCGCGTTGGCCGGCTCCGCGAGCGCTGTGGCGCGCCGTGGGCCTCGGCTCCGCGCTGGTGGACATCGTCGCACCTCCCAAGCTGCTGACCCCGACTGCGGTGCGCATGCTCGGCGCGCACTTTCGATTCGACGCCCGGCGTGCGCGGGCCGAGCTCGGTTGGAGTCCGCGGCCATTCGTCCAGGTGCTGCGCGAGACCGTGGAGTGGATGCGCGCGCGACGCTTGATCTGACGTTGCTTTCCGGCGCCGCGGCGCGGAGCAACTCGCGGTCGGGCCGCGGGCCGCGTCCGAGTGCGCCGACCGGGCGTCAGCTCGAGCGCCTGCGGCGCAGCGCGAGGCGCGCCCGCAGCGGGAGGCGGCGATCGAGCGCGTTGACCCAGCGCGCGGCGCGCGGACTCGCGAGCCCCAGGAGCGCGAAGCCCAGGATGTAGAACGGAACGCCGGTCACGATCGGCACGAGCCAGCCGACCACGCCCAGGATCATGCACACGATCCCGCCCGCCAGATAGAGCGCGCGCCGCACCGGGGGCAGCGCCGGTCGCTGGGCCTCGATCAAATCGCCGAGTGGGTCCTGTGGGGCGCCGCTCATGTTCGCGCGTGGATCCTGATCCTCTCGACCCAGTCCGTCCAGCGCGCGCGTTCGGTGGAGCGCTCGCTGCCTTGGTCGAGCAGGCGCGCGGCGTGTCCCGCGCGGGGCCGCCGCGCAGCGTCGAAGGAGTCGATTCCGCGCAAGCAGGAACGGTCGCCGCGGGCTGTTTCGGCACGCATGGAGCTGGGTCGATGCTCGCGCTCGACAGCGCGTCACGCGGAATCGAGCACGGAACGACAGTTGTCTTGCGCGCGCGCTCGCTCCGGCCGGATAGTGTCACTCGTCCCCATGCTCCAGCGTCCCCTTCAGCGCTCTGGACGCGCCGCGACCATCGTCGTGCTCGCGCTCCTCGGACTCGCCCTGGTTCTCGGTCTGTGGTGGTTCCTCGGTCGCGTCGAGCCAGGGTCCGCGAGCCAAGTCGCGGGCGTCGAGGGCTCGCTCCCGTCGCTCGCAGGGAGTGCCTCCGAGGCATCCGTGGGGCCCGAGGAAGGCGTCGCGCGCGTCGATTCCGCCGCGCCGAAGGTCGAGCGCGACGGATTCGTCGTGCAGCCCTACGTGCGCCTGAGCGGTCCGGGTGTGCTCGTCGGACGTGTGCTCGAGCGCTCCAGCGGTGCTCCGGTGGAAGGCGCCGCGGTCGAGCTCTTGCCGCTTCCGCCGGTGGGTCAGGAGTTCTTCGGGCGCGCGCTCAGGCTGGCCAAGACCGGTGCTGCCTTCGCCTCGCGCGTCGAGTCGATCGCGGTCGCCGCCAGCGCCTCCGACGGTGCGTTCGAGTTCAGCGGCATCCGCTGCGGCAACTACTACATCCAAGCTCGCGGTGCGACGTTCGTCCCCGACAACGTGGTGCGGGCCGTGGTCGCGGCCTCCGGAGAAGGCGGACCGGTCGACGTGTTCGTGCGGCGCGGCGGCCGCATCTTGGGACGCGTCGTGCAGCCGGGGGGCAAGCCGCTCAGCGGGGCCAAGGTGATCGTGACTCTCGGTCCGGGCAACGTGATCGAGAGCCTGCGCAGCGGCGACATGTGCTACGCGGAAGCGACCAGCGATGAGTACGGACAGTTCGTGCTCTCCGGCATCCCCGCCAGCGAGGGCTACGACGTGACCGCGGTGGCGTCGGGCGTCGCGCTGTCTCACGCGCTCGACGTCGCGGTGCGCGCCGGTCAGGACACCACGGTGCTGATCGAGACGCGCTTCGGTGGTCGGGTCGAAGGTCGTGTCGTGACCAAGCGCGGGGACGACGGCGAGTCGAGCGCCGGAGTGCGAGCGCTCGCGGGAGCGCATGTCGCGGTGGTTCCGCGCGGCCTGCGCGACCTGCAATTCGCCGAGGAGTTGCTCGAGCAGTCCCACACGGTCAGCGGTCCCGACGGGCGCTTTCGCATCGAGAACGTGCCGCCGGGAGAGTTCGACTTGGTCGGCGTCGCCGAGCGCCATGTGCCCGCCAAAGGTCCGCGCTTCTTGAGCGCCGAAGGAGCGCTGGCGCAGGCCGGTGATTTCGAGTTGCCCACGGGACCGATGGTCTCAGGGCGTGTGCTCGACTCCGCGGGCCAGGGCATCGAGGGCGTCAGCGTGCGCTGGAACTCGGTCGACTTCCGCAATTTCGACTTCGACTTCTCGTTCGCACCGTTGCTGGCGGGCGCGGTCAAGGGCTTCGACTTCCCCAAGACCGACGCGGAAGGGCGTTTCACCGCCGGCGCCTTCGCTGGCGACGCGCCGTACCGCGTGCAGTTCTTCAAGATGGGCTACGAGAACGGCGAGCACCGCTGGGACCCGGTGAGCGAGAAGGACGGCTTCGAGGTGGTGCTGCAGCGCGGCGGAGCGATCGAGGGCATCGTCATGGATGCTTCGCGCAAGACGCCGGTGACGACCTTCACGATCGAAACCGACGACCGCGTCGAGACCCAGGCGGACGCTCCGGGCAACATGAATCCGTTCTCGGGCGGATTGCGCGTCGAGCACCCCCAGGGCAAGTTCCGCGTCGACCCGGTCAAGTCCGGCGGCAAGGTCGAGCTCGTGTTCCGCGCGCACGGTTTCCTCGAGAAGCGCGTCGCGGACCTGCAGGTGGCCGAGGGGCAGGTCAAGCGCGGCGTGATCGTCGAGCTCGCTCCTGGAGGCAGTGTCGTGGGGCGCGTCAGCGACCTCGAAGGCCAACCCGTCGCCGGTGCCCAGGTGTTCGCCGTGCCGGCCTCGCAGTCGAGTTCGTTCGAGCGTCGTCGCGGTCGCCGCGGCCCGCCGGAGCTCGAGCAGATGCCCCCCGGATTTCGCGATTTCGCCGCGCAAATGGGCCTGTTGGGGGATCGCTGCGTGGTGTCCAAGGCCGATGGGGCGTTCGAGTTGGTCGGACTCGAGCCGGGCTCGACCGTCGTGCTCGCGTCGCACCGTGACTACGTGATCGGGAAGAGCGCTCCCGTGCTCGTCGCTCCGGGCGCGCCCCAGGAAGTCGAGATCGAGCTTTTCAACGGCGGCGGGGTCCAAGGGCGCTGTCTCGATCGTTTCGGACGGCCAGTCGTGGGCTCGATCGTGATCGCCGTGTCGCCCGCGAACTTCGCGGGCGAGGGCCGCGCCAACGGCGGCGGCATCTACCAGGCGCGAACGTCGTCGGACGGCGCCTACAAGATCACGCGCATGGTCGGCGGCGGGTACTTCGTGGTGCTGACTCGCGGCGACGAAGCACTGAACCCGATGAGCTTCCTCGGCACGCTCAACTTCGACATGGTCACGGTGCCCGAGGACGAGATCGTGGAGTACGACATCGTCGACACGTCCTCGGGCGCGACGCGCGTCTACGGTCAAGTGCTCGACCGCGGCGCGCCTGTCGGTCGCGGCAACATCACCGCGCTCTCGTTCGAGTCCGAGAGCATGCTCGGGGTCGACCTCAAGCTCGCGCAGATCAAGGAGCAAGGTCGCTACGAGTTCGCTGGTCTCGCACCCGGCGAGTACCAGTTCAACGTCGACGCCCCCGGCGACGGACGCGCCGGCGTGCGCATCACCGCGGACATTCCCGACGTGCCCGAGTTCCAGCTCGACCTGCGCTACCCCGAGGGCGCGATCGAGGGCACTGTGGTCAGTGCCGCGGATCGCGCGCCGGCGGCCAACGCCGAGGTCTCGGTGCGGCTTGTCGGTGGACCGGAGTCGAGCGGCTGGCTGGGACAGATGATCGCACGTGAGTCCGGCGTCCGCCGCGTGCGCACCAACGCCGCTGGAGAGTACGCCATCGACGGCCTCGGCGCGGGCAAGTACAGCTTGAGCGTGCGCCCGTCGCGCGACGAAGGCGCGCCCAGGCTCGCGAATTCGCCGCCGATCGAGGTCGAGGTGCGCGAGAACCAAGTCGAGCGCGGCGTCGACATCGAGCTCTCTGCGGCGATCGAGCTCGAGGGGCGGGTGGTTTCCGCCGAGGGCGAAGCCATCGCCGACGCCATCGTGCTGGCGCGACCGAGCGGCGCGGCGGAGTCCGTGCCCGAGCGCGCGACCACCAATGACCAGGGGCTGTTCCGCTTCGCGGCGTTGGCCACGGGAACCTACGAGCTCTCCGCGAACGCCGACGGGTATGCCGATGGCCTGCTGGAGAAAGTGCTCGTCGACGGCCCGCGCAGCGAGCCGCTCGAGGTCGTGCTGCAGAAGGGCATCGAGGTGCGCATCAAGGTCGTGGGAGCGACGGGCCAAGCGCTGTCGGGTGCCACCGGACGGCTGACTCCCAAGGGGCGCGCGGCGACGGTGGCCGGCAACGACATCGGACGCGCGTTCAACAACATCTTCTCGGGCAAGGGTGTGTCCGACTCGAAGGGTCTGTTGGAGCTGGGCACGTTCGGACCCGGCGAGTACACCTTGCAGGTGCAGCGCGGGACGGAACGGGCGGAGGAGACGGTGGTGCTCGGTGGGCCAGGTCCGGTCGAGCTGCGCGTGCGCCTGAAGTGATCCACGTCCGTGCTCGGGCGCCGCGGCACCCGTAGCATGGAGGCGTGAACCCGCTCCCGCTGCTTTTCGCGCTCGTTCCGCAAGCGACCTCTCAACTCGAGCTGGTCGAGTCCGCCCCGCTCGAGACCACGCTCGACCACGCCGATCTGCGCAACGCCGATACGGTTTGGCTGGAGATGATCGCGCGTGCCAAGTCGAGCTTCGACTGCGCGCAATTCTACGTGTCCGACGCGCCAGGCTCGCGCTTCCACGAGGTCGTGCGGGCGCTCGAAGCGGCCGCGCAGCGCGGCGTGAAAGTGCGCGTGCTGGCCGAGGAGAAGTTCCACAAGACCTACCCCGAGACGCTCGACCGCTGGAGCACGACGCCGGGGTTCGAGGTGCGGCGCTTCGATGTTTCCGCGCACTTCGGGGGCGTGTTGCACGCCAAGTACTTCGTCGTCGATGGCCGCGAGGTGTTCGTCGGCAGCCAGAACTTCGATTGGCGCTCGCTGGAGCACATCGTCGAGCTCGGCCTGCGCATCGAAGCGCCGCGCACGGCCGAGGCCTTCCAGGCCGTGTTCGACGCCGATTGGCGCGTCGCCGGCGGGGAGCCGCTCGAGGCGGCGCTGGCGCCGTTGCGCGAGCTCGCTCCGCCGCGCGAGACGCTCTCGGGCGCCGTGGTCTCGGCGCGCTTCAGTCCGTTGGTCGGCGTGGCGAGCGACGTTTGGTGGGACCTGCCGCTGCTCGTCGAGCGCCTCGAGCGCGCCGAGAAGCGCGTCCGCATCGAGCTCTTGACCTACAAGATGGTCGGCCGCGACAAGCAGTACTTCGCGGAGCTCGAGAATGCGCTGCGCCGAGCCGCGGCGCGCGGCGTGAGAGTGCAGCTGCTCGTCGCGGATTGGGGCAAGCGCGCGGGGACGATCGAGGGCCTGCAGTCCCTCGAGCCGCTTCCCAACGTCGAGGTCAAGCTCGCGACCATCCCACCGCATTCCAGCGGGCACATCCCCTTCGGCCGCGTGATCCACGCCAAGTACATGACCGTCGACGGCTCGCGGGTCTGGCTCGGCACGAGCAACTGGGAGCGCGACTATTTCGAGGAGAGTCGCAACGCGAGCGTGTTCGTCGACGACGCAGCCCTCGCAACGCGCCTCGAGCGCTTCTTCGACGAGCTGTGGAGCTCGCCCTACGCGTACGCCGTCGATCCCAGCGCCACCTACGAGGTGCCGAAGTTCGGGGAACGCTGATGTTGGCGACACTCCTCGCGCTGTGCGCGCAGACCTCCCTGCTCGTGAAGCCGCTGGAGTTGGGTGAGACGCCTCCGCAGACGCGCGCGGTCGCCGCGGTGTCGTTCGATCTCGCCAGCGGTTCGACTTCGGCCACCGCGGCGGAAGAGTGGCGCGCCAAGGCCGAGCGAGGACACGAGTTCGCCGCCTTCGCCAAGGTGTGCGCGACCCAACCCCGCGCTGGCATGGGCGGCATGTACGGCACGTTCTACCGCTCGCTGCTGGCCGCGGATGTCGGCGAGTTCCTGTTCGGTGCCGACGAGGGGCAGGTGGTCCGTTCCGCGGAGTCGGGCGCGGCCGGCCGCGTGCTCGTCGCGCAGCGCCTCGCGCGTGACGCGGCGTGTCGCCAGGTGCTCGTCAGCGGCGCCGATTCGTCGGCGCGAGCGCGGGCCGAGGCCATCCTCCGGGAACTGCGCGCGGGCGCGGACTTCGCGGTCGTCGCCCGTGAGCGCTCGGACGATCGAGCCAGTGCGTTGCGCGGAGGTGCGCTGGCGATCTTCGAGCGCGGGGCGCGTGACTCGCTGCTGCGCGCCGCTGCGTTCGACGCCGAGCTCGGCGAGATCGTCGGGCCACTCCAGACCCCGTTGGGCTTCCACCTCGTCCAACGCGTCGCCGTCGACGCGCTCGATCCGCGGCTGCGCGACGACGTCTGGGCCCGCGCTCGCGGCATCTTGATCTCGTTCAGCGGCGCTCGGGGCGCGCTTCCGACGGTCGAGCGCGAAGCTCAAGAGGCGCACGAGCTGGCCGCCGAGCTGGTCCTACGCGCGCGGCTCGGGGAGGACCTAGCCACGCTCGCACGCGAGTTCGACGACGATCGCGGCGGCCGGGAGCGGGCGGGTGACCTGGGTTGGATCCGGCGTCAGACCACGGATGTGCCCAACGGCTTCGATCGGTTGTTCAGCGAGCCACCGGGAACGCTGATCGGTCCGCTCGCACTGCCCGAGGGCTATTTGATCGCGCGTCGCGAGGACCCCGGAGTGCGCTCGTGGGTCGAGGTCGGCGTGCGGGCGTTCGCGGAGTACGAGAGCGCCGCACGCGTGGGAACCCTGTGGGGCGGCGGGGCCGGGAGCACCGCCGAAGCCGAGCTCGCGCGCGCGCGCGGCGCGCTGCTCGCGGCGCTGGGCGGCGCGGCGACGGACGCCGCGCGCGAGTGGCTCGACCCCTTGGTCGCGCGCTGCGGGTCGGCCGAGGATCTCGTGCGCGTTCTGCGCGCCACTCCGCCGGCGCTCGATCCGCCGGGGAACTCGGTGCCGCAGCTCCGCTCCTTGGCGCTCGACTACGCCAACGCGCTGGCCGCATTGCAGTCCAGTTTCCTCGAGAGTGAGTGGCCGGTGCGTTCCACGGCGCTGGAGGCGGCGCTCGCGGGAGTGCGAGTCGAGCTCGGAACGCTGGGGCGAAGCGTGCTCGACCTGGTGCTCGCGGACTGCCAGCTGGCGGACCCGCGCGTCGTCGTACAGGTGGAGTTGATCCTCGAACCGCGACAAGCCGGGACCGTGGTCGAGTTCGCGCGCGAGAGCGAGCGCAGTTGTCGCTTGCGCGTCTCCGTGGAAGGCGCGAGCGACTCCGAGGTGCTGCGCCGGATCGTCCACGGGCTCACGGGCGTGCTCGCGCTCGCGGAGCTCGACCGCCGCGGCGTGCCCGCCGCCTTGGAGTCGCGCTGTGGCCAGCCGCTGCGTGGAACCGCGCTCGACTACTTGCTGTGCGCGGAGGCCGAGCGCGCGCTGGCGAAGGTCTACGGCGTTCCTGGAGCTGCGCACGCGTCCTACTCGATCACGCTCGAGCGCGCCCGAGGCCTCGGGCACGTCGCTCTCGGCGATCCCGAGCTCGATCCGCTCCGTGCGCGACGCCAGCGCGAGGTCGCGCGCGTGTGGAGCGAGCACTTGGAGAGCGGACGGGCGTTGGACCAGACCTTGTCCGCGCTCGTCGCCGCGTGTGACTGAGCACGTCTCGAGCGAGCGCTCGGTCGCCGCGCGCGAGATCTAGTTCGAGCCCTTGGTCGTGTCCGCGGCGCGCGCCTCGTCGCCCGTGAAGCCCCAGGTTCCGGTCACCTTGGCGTAGCGCCAGCCGATGATGTCGAGCAGCCAGTCCCACCAACCGAGGTCGGGCCAGACGTAGAACTCGCTCATCTGCATGTTGGTCAGGCGCGCATCCGAGGCGTTGTCGCGCGCGATGTTCAGCGCGGGCTTCGGCAAGTCGATCGAGAACAGCGTGAAGGCGAAACCCGTGGACTCGAAGCGTCCCGAGGTCGCCGTCTCGCGCGTGATCTCGATGCTCGCGCAGGCGCACAGCGAGGCCAGGACGGCGGCGCACAGCGCGGCACGCGTCGAGCGGAGGCAGTGGTTCATGGACGCGACGATACCGCTCGCGCGAGCGACGGTCGAGTTGCGGCGCTTGGACCCGTGGGCTGGCGCAGTAAGCTCTCGTCGTGGAAGGCTCGAATCCGATTGGCCCTGCGCACGCGGGACGCGATCCGCTCCTGCGACGCATGCGCGAGCACGTGAGCGCGTTCGAGGACACCTTCGGCGAGAGTGCGGTGCCGGTGCGCGCCTTCTTCTCCCCGGGCCGCGTCAACTTGATGGGGGCGCACCTGGACTACAACGGTGGCCCGGTGATGCCCATGGCGATCGATCGGGGGACGTTTTTCGCCGTGCGTGCGCGCTCCGATCGGCGAGTGCGATTCTCGTCCTCGCTCGAGCCGGGTGAGCTCGAGTTCGACCTCGACCGGCTGCCCCGCGAGCGCGCTGGCCGCTGGTTCGATTATCCGCTGGGGGTCTTGCGCATCCTGGCGGCGGAGCGCCGCACGGCGTGTGGCTTCGACCTGATGTTCGGCGGCAACTTGCCGGTTGGCGCGGGCCTCTCTTCATCGGCATCGATTTGTGTCGGGACCGCGTTCGTGCTCGACACACTGTGGGCGCTGGAGCTCGCCCCGCGCCAGCGCGTCGACGCCGCACTGCGCGCGGAGCGCGAATTCGTCGGCGTGCACTGCGGCATCATGGATCCGTTCGCGGTCGGCTTCGCACGCAACGGCGCGTTGCTGTGGCTCGACTGCAAGGACGGCAGCATCGAGCACTTGCCGCTCGACCACGCCGCGGTCGGCGTCGCCGTGGCCGACAGCGGCGTGCGGCGCGAACTCGCTCAAGGCGCTTTCAATCAGCGTGTCGCCGAGGCGCAGGAGGCTTTCGCGCTTCTCGGACCGCACGCCCCGGGTGCCCAGGTGCTGCGCGACGTGCCGCTGGAGGTGCTCCAGCGTTTCGAGCACCGCCTGCCGCCGGTGATCGCGCGTCGCGCGCGGCACGTACTCGAGGAGGTCGCGCGCACGTTCATCGCCCGCGAGGCGTTGCTGGCGGGCGACAGTGCGCGCTTCGGCGCACAGATGTCCGCGGCGCACCGATCGCTGCGCGAGTTGTACGAGGTCTCGGTGCCCGAGCTCGATTGCTTGGTGGACGCGGCCGTCTCCGCTCCCGGAGTGCTGGGCGCGCGCCTGACCGGCGCGGGGTTCGGCGGATGCGTGGTGATCCTGATGCAGCGCGCCCAAAGCGAGCGCGCCATGGCGCGGATCGCCGACGAGTTCGCGCGCCAATTCGGCCGCATTCCGAGCGTGCGCTTCTTCGGCGGGGACAGTGGCCCGCGCGAGATCGTGCTCGGTTGAGTCAGCGCGCACGCCGCGTGACGACCTGGCGCACGTTCCGCCGATCGAGAACGAGGCAGCGCGGTGGAGTCCGCGCTGCCTCGTTGGAAACGTCCCGCGCCACGTCGAATCAGGGCTTCTTCTGCGCCTCGGCCTTGCGTGCGGCTTCGAGCAACAGCGCGCCAGCGGCTTCGCCGCGGACGGACTCGCTGGCACTGGACTCGAGCAACTCGAGCGCGCGCCGCGACTGTTGCGAGAACAAGTAGTTCGCCGCGAGCAGCAACCGTGCATCGCCGTCGGTCGCGTGGTCGGCCAGGAAGCGCTCGAGGGTTTGCAGTTGGCGATCGAACTCGGCCGCGTCGGAGTAGAACTCGTGCTTGTCGAGATCTCCATCCGCGAGCGAGGCATCCAGCTCGAGCGCGCGGCGCAAGGCGAAGGCACCGTAGTGGTAGTCGCCGGTCGCGAACAACGCGTCCGAGAGCACCAGGTACAGAACGCCCTCGTCGGGGCGGAACTCGATCGCCTTGGCGTAGAAGTGAGCCGCGTCGCCGTAGCGCCGTTCGCGGAAGGCCTGGTCGCCGTCGGTCAAGTACTGGAGCGCCAAACGGGCGAGCGTGTCGACGCGCTTGTCGAGCACGCCCGCGACCGTCGGGTCGACCTGGGGCGCAGACTGCGGGGCCAGTGGAGCGCTGCTCGTTTCCCCGCCAGTTACGCGTTGAACCTCGACGTTGCCACCGCCGCCGACCACGACCACATCGTTGTCGTCGTCGTAGTCGTAGATGACCACGTCGGGCGAGCTGTCGTCGGCGATCGCACTCGCGTAATACACCGGCGGCGAGTAGTACACGCGCGCGGAGTACGTGGGCCACCAGTACGAGTAGCGCGGCCAGCAGCCGAACCACCAACGGTGCGTCCACGAGAACGGGTGCGAGCACCACGAGTACGAGTAGCCGCCGTAGCCCCAGCCGTACCAGTAGTTGTCGCAGTAGTCCCAGCTGTTCCAGTACCACCACGGCCAGCACTGGTGCGACCAGTACGCGCCGTAGGGATTGCACCACGAGAAGCCCAACCCGAATCCCAGATACAGCCCGTAGCCGTTGAGCTTCGACGCGCAGCTGCCCTGCGCCCAGCTCTTCGACTTGCCGTGCGGGTTGCTCGCGTACTCGGCGCGCAGGCGCGCGGTGCGCGCCGCAGCTTGCTGGATCTCCCGGCGCTCGTACTTCTCGGACTGCTCCGCGGCGTAGAGATCGCGCGCGGACTTGACTTCGGCTGCGCGCTGCTGGTCACGCCGTGACTTGATCTCGCTCGCGCGGTGCTCGTTGCGCGCCTGGCTGACGTCCTCGGCGCGCTTGGCGCGGTCTGCGTCCCGTCGATCGCGCACCTGGTCCTCCGACTTGGCGCGTTCCGCGTCGCGGGCCGCGCGCACGTCGTCGGCGCTCTTGGTTGCCGGCGTCGCCGGCGCATTCGGTCGCTTGTAGCGATCGAGGATGCGTTCGCGGTCGATCGGCCGCGCTCCGCTCGAGGGCTGCGTTCCGGCGCTGTCGTCCTTGACGCGTCCGGTCGACGGCGAGAGCGGACGTTCGCGCAGGCGTGTCGAGCTCGGTCCGTCGGACGGTTGCGCGGGACGGGTCGAGTCGGACTTGGGCGGGGAGACGCGCGGCAGCGGAGTGCGGCGCGGCGCGGACTCGACGGCGGGCGGAACCGGATCGGGCCGGCGTTCGCGCGGACGGCCCGCCGAGGGCGGAGTGCTCGGGCTCGATCCCGAGCGCGATCCCTGATCGGGTTGGGTCGGACGCGTGCGCACCGTCGGGGCGCTGGGCGCGGGCGGTTGCTCGGTGGGGCGAGAGTCGCGCGCGTCTCCCGGGTCTCGCGAGCCCGAATCGCTGGGCCGCGACGGCGCGCTCGGGCGCGACGGGGTCGAGTCCGCCGGTCGCGAAGGCGTGCTCGGCCGCGACGGCGTAGGGCTGGGGCTCGACGGACGCGAGGGCGTGGACGTCGAGGGTCGAGACGGAGCCGGCGCGGGGGTCGAGGGGCGCGGTGCGCTGGGGGTGCTGGGCCGGGAGCTCCCGCCGGAGGGCCGCGATGAACCGCCGCCCTGCGGCGTCGAGGGCCGCGAAGAGCCGCCCGAACTGCCACCCGAGGGCCGTGACGAGCCGCCGCCGGACGGTCGCGACGATCCACCGGAGGACGGCCGGCTCTGGCCCTTTTCACCGCGCTGTGCGAGCGCCTCGGCCGGCGTGGCGATCAGGAGCGAGAGAGCGAGGGCGAGGTAGCGCAGGCGTCGGCGGTCCATGGCAGGGCTCCAATCGAAGCTCACGACGGAGAAACTGGGCCAGGGTTGTGCAAACCGGGTGCCGGGGCTGGGCCAGCCGGTCGAACCCATGTGCAAGGGCGTTCGCTTGTCGAATCTCCCGGGCTAGGCGGCCGCGCTCGTCCTCGGCGGGGGACAGATTCGCTGGCGGGGGACAGTGCCGGACCGGCGACTCACTCCTTCGGTTGGAACGGAAGCACGACCTGGACCGGGCCGGCGAGCGACGGCTCACCCACGAAGCGCGCGTAGGCGACTCCCGCGCTCGCGGTGGCGGGGATGGCAGCCGCCAGCTGCTTGCGGCAGGCTCCCAGGCCGTTCGACGGGCGTTGCAGCGCGCTGGTCAGCGCCGTGTGCTCGCGCACCTTGAGCAAGCCTTCCGGAGGAGTGCCGCGACCTTCGCTGAAGCACAGCAGCAGCGCACGCGGGGCGCCGCTGTCGTCGAGCTCGACGCAGGCGCCGCCTGCAAGCTTCCAGGCGTCGGCAGCCGGCTGCGCATAGGGCCGGATGGCGTCGCGCCAGCGCGTCGTGACCGCGTCCCAATCCGTGCCGTCGGGCAGCACCTCGCGCCGCCAATAGCACGCCGGGACGTCCGCGTGCGCGACCGCGCTCGCCGTGGACTGCGCCGCCGCGGCGCGCCGGTCGGCGGGCAAGAAGTAGAGGTCGAGCACGCGCACCTGCGTTTCCAGCGACTCGACGCGCTCGCGCCACACGAGTTGACGCTCGACCACCAGCTCCATCGTCGAGGGCCACCAGCGTTCGCGCTGCTCGCGCCAACGAATCTCGCGGTAGGTCTCGCGCACGTCGCGTGCTCCGCGCACGAAGATCGCGCTCGGGCGGCCGTCGGCGTCGAGCTCGACCTCGAGTTCCTCGCCTGAGTCGAGCGGCGCCGAGCGCGTCGCTCCCTGTCCGGTCCACGCGAAGCCGTCGGGCCACAGGAACAGCGCGCGGCGCAGCTCGACGCCGGCCAGACTGCGGCGCCAATTCTCGTCGGTCGGGCCGGCGTCGCTGACCAACCGCGACGCGCTCTCGCCGGCCGCGAGCTCGAAGAACGCACCAGCGCAGCGGAATACGACATGGCGCTCCCCGGGTGCAGCGTCGCGCGGCGCCAGTTGCCAGCGGGCGCGCTCGGGGAACACGTAGGTCGCCTCCAGCGCGTGGGGTTTGGTGGGCTCGGCCGCGAACTCGATCGAGGACGAGCTCTGGAATCCTGCAAGGCCCGCGATGGGAGCGCGCGGAGGCAGGAGCGTCGTACGATCACCAGCGGGAGTGGGCGACGCGACTTGGACCAGCGCGACGAGGAGCGCGATCACGAGCGAACTCCCAGGCGCTCGCGCAGTACGCGGGCCGCGCGCTCGAGGGTTTCGAGCTTCTTGGCGAAACAGAAGCGCACGCTACGTCGTCCGTCGCGCGGGTCGAGGAAGAAGCTCGAGCCCGGCACCGTGGCGACGCCACCGTCGCGCACGAGTTGCATCGCGAACGCGACATCGTCGAGCTCCGTGAGCGCGCTGATGTCGGTCATCACGTAGTACGCGCCGCGCGGATTGCTCACGCCGAAGCCGACCTCGCGCAACACGCGCGTGAGCGTGTCACGGCGCTCGCGGTAGCCGCGGGCCAACTCGTCGAAGTAGCTCTGCGGGAAGGCCAGCGCGTCGGCCGCGGCTTCCTGGAGTGGTGCGGGAGCCCCGACGGTCAGGAAGTCGTGCACCTTGCGGATCGCGCTGGTGATCTCCGGCGGAGCGACGCACCAACCGATGCGCCAGCCGGTCGCGCTCCAGGTCTTCGACAGACCGCTGATCGTGATGCCGCGTTGCGCCATGTCGGGCAGGGTCGCGAGCGAGACGTGCTCGGCGCCGTCGTACAGGATGTACTCGTAGATTTCGTCGGTGATCGCGAGCACGTCGTGTTCGCGGCACAGCGCCGCGATCGACTCCAGCTCGGCGCGCGAGAACACCTTGCCGGTCGGGTTGTGTGGCGTGTTGACGATGATCGCGCGCGTCTTCGGACCGAACGCGGCACGCAACTCGTCGGGATCGAAGCTCCAGTCCGGCGAGTGCAGTCGCACCATGCGCGGGGTCGCGCCGGAGAGGATGCAATCGGGGCCGTAGTTCTCGTAAAACGGCTCGAAGATCACCACTTCGTCGCCGGGGTCGAGCACGGCGAGCAACACCGCGAGCATCGCTTCGGTCGCGCCGCAACACACCGTCACGTGCGCGTCGGCGTCGGTTGGAATGCGGTTGTAGGCGCTGGACCGCGCTGCGATCGCGGCGCGCAACCGCGGAGCTCCCCAAGTCACCGCGTACTGATTGACGTCGGCTTGGATCGCGCGGCAGCCCGCGTCTTTCATCGGCTGCGGCGCGGCGAAGTCCGGGAAGCCCTGGGCCAGGTTGAGGCCCTGCTCTCTGGCGCAGACGCGCGACATCTCGCGGATGACGGACTCGGTGAAGCGCTGGGCTTTGGCGGAGATCCGGGCGCGGCGTTGCATGCCCGCGACTGTACGCGAGGGTGGCGAGCAGGGCGAGGTCCTCACTGGTGAGTGAGAGGAGAACTCCGCAGGCCGATCAGGGCATGCGCTCGGCCCACTCGGTCCACAGGCGCATGTCACTGCCGTAGTTGACCTCCGAGATGCTCACCAGGCCGTCCATCGTCAACTCCGCGATCGTGCCCTTGGACCGCTGGTGCGCGGCGAGCAGCGCGCGAGCGACGCGGCCGCGCTCGTCCTTCTCCTTGTCGGCCAGCAACAGCATCGCCTGGATCGCCGCGCTGGCGACGTGCACGGACTTGTCGAACATTAAGTCGGCCAGGGCCGGGAGTGAGTCGCGATCCGCGAGCAGGCCCAGCGTCAACGCGCACTGCGAGCGCACGAACGCCTCGGAGTCGATCAGTCCGCGCCGTGCGGCGCCACGGGCGCAGTCCCCTGAGCCACCGGCGTTGACGATCGAGCGCATCGCGAACGCGGCCTGGGAGCGCGTCGCTGCGTCGGGATCGAATTCGGACAGCTTGCAGATCGCGTCGAGCGGGGTGTCGGCACGACCGAGCAGCGCGAGCGCCATCAGCGAGTTGTTGACCACGTCCGGGTGGGAATCGCCGAGCGCGTTCAAGAGCGGCGACTGCGCCTGTACCGCGCCCGAGAAGCCGAGGGCGGCTGCCGCGCGCACGCGGTTGACCGGCGGGCCGGTCTCGAGCTCGCGCACGAGATCTGCACAGCGCTTGCTGGTGCGGTCGAACAGCACCTGGCGCAGGAGGCGCGCCTCGCGTTGTTGCTCGGGCGTCGCCGCCTTGAGCGTCACGAGGTTCCAGCGCGCGATGATCATGTCCGCGTCGGCCAAGAACTTCCCGATGGGCTCGTCGGCCTGGAGCTGGATCGGACGCGCCGCCTCGGCCTCGTCGGCCTCGCTCGACGAAAACACGGCGCAGCCCGAGCACATGGCCAAGAACAGACAGGCGAGCAGACGAAGACTGTGCACGGTGACCAGGGGCTCCTCTCGGTTCGCGAGGCGGCTTGCGACGCCGCTCGCGCCGGCATCTTCCCGTTTCACGGCGCGCGGGTCACGCGCGAGAGACGCGCAATCGCGGAGTGCGCGAGCTAGGTTGTGTCGATGAGCTTCGAGCTGCTGGACCAACTCGCACGCGATGGCTTCGAGGAGATCGTCGCCCTGCACGATCGCCGTTCCGGCCTGCGAGCCTTCTTGGCCGTGCACGACAGCTCCGCCGGTCGCGCCTTCGGCGGGATCCGCCGCTGGAGCTACTTCGACGAGGAACAGGCGCTGCGCGACTGCATGCGGCTGGCGCGGGCCATGACCCACAAGTGCGCGTTGGCACGCCTGCCGGCGGGCGGCGCCAAGATGGTGCTGCTGGACCGAGCGGACCTCGACGTACCGCGCGCCTACCGCTTCCTCGGCGATGTCGTCCAGCGCTTGGCGGGACGCTTCTACACCGGGCCGGACGTGGGCACGAACGCCAGCGAGCTCGCGCACGTCGCCGAGCGCACACGCTTCGTCACCGATCCGGGGCCCGAGGGGCCCGGCGAGCTGGCCGAGGCCACGGCCTCAGGCGTCGTCGCCGGGATCGCCGCCGCGCTGCGGCATCTGGACGGACAGGAAGACTGGCCGCGGCGCACGGTCGTGGTGCAGGGACTGGGTGAGGTCGGATCGCGTGTCGCTGTCGCCCTGCGCGAGCACGGCGCGCGCGTGCTGGCCTCGGAAATCGACAGCGAGCGCGCACGCGCCATCGCGGCGGCCGCCGATCTGGAGCTGCTCGACCCAACCGGAGAGGTCGATGTCCCCAGCGACGTGTTCTCGCCTTGCGCGCTGGGTGGCATTCTCCACGACCTGTCGGTGCTCCGATTGCGCTGCCGAATCGTCGCTGGAGCCGCGAACAACGTGCTCGCGAGCGCAGCGCACGGCGACCAGTTGCACGAGCGCGGTGTGCTGTACGTGCCCGACTTCGCGATCAACTCCGGCGCACTGATCCGCGGTGCTCGCTTTCATCTCGACGGCGTGCGCGAGCCGCTGGAGCGCATTGCCGCGCGAGTCGGGAGCACGGTCGAGCAGGTGCTGCGGCAAGCGCGCGACGAAGGGCTGGCGCCAGCGAGGGTCGCCGAGCGCGAGGCCGAGTTGCTCGTCGAGCGCAGGCGCTCGGAACGCCGTTGACGGGCAGCCGCGGCACGCCCTGGACAAGCCCGCGTCGATCGGCGAAGGTCGGGCGCATGTCCGCGAGCTCGAACGGATTGATCGCGTGCGCGTTGTTCGCGCTGGCGAGCGCCTTCGACGGTTCCGCCAAGTCCGAGCGCGCCGCGGCCGGCCCGCTGATCGTCGACCGCGGCCCGACGCGCTCGGCGCTGCATTTCCCGCGCGACGAGGAATTGGTGTACGACGTTTCGATCGACCTCGGCGTGCTCGGCGCGCCCAGCGTCGGCAGCGTGGTGCTCAACGCGCGCGTCTTGCCGTTCGCTCGCGGCGTGGCGGGTGAGGGCGAGCCACAGCTCGAGCAGGCGATCGTGTCCGCGCGCGCGCGCGGTGAGTACCAGGTGTACACGCTCGACGAGACGATCACGACGCGCTATCGGCCCGTCGGTTTCCCGCGCATCCTGCACGAGAGCATCCAACGCGGCACCGAGAATCGTCACCGCGAGCTCTCGATCGGAACCCGCGACGGACAAGCACTGTCGAGCTACCGCTCCGACGGGCACTGTCGAGGCTGCAAGGACGAGGCGCACTACGTCGCGCCCCTGTTCTTCTGGAACGAACGCCAGCACTGCAGCGGTTGCAAGTCGGCCGAGCATCGCGTGTGGCGCGACGCGAAGGAGAAGACCTTGCCCGCGGGTACGCTCGACATGGTCAGCGCGGTGATCTTGGCGCGCACCGTCGTCGCGCAGGGTGAGGACCGAGCCGCGTTCACCCTGCTCGACCGCGACAAGCTCTGGGAAGTCGAGATCACGCGCGGAAAGCGCGAGACGCGCACGGTGTCGGCCGGTCGCTTCGAGTTGGTGGAGGTCGTGCTCTCGACGCGTCCGCCCGAGGGCGAGAAGGAACGCGAGGAGGACTTCCAAGGGCTGTTCGGCTTGCACGGCAACATCTCGATCTGGATGCACCAGGACTCTGGCGTTCCGGTGGAGATCGCGGGCACGCTCCCGGCCGGGATCCTCGAACTCGACGTGCGCATCCAACTCGAGCGCTTCTCGGGCACGCCGCCGAGCTTCAGCGCGCTCGAGAAGTGATCACTCGAACTCGCCTGTTGGAGCCAGCGCGCCGCTGCGAACGGGCAACGCGACGACCACCGCTTCTCCCAGCGGTGCCTGCGGGTCTCCGATGCGAAAGCGCGTGCCACACGCTTGGTGCCGGCGCTTGACGTAAGCCAGCACCAGTCCGGTGTCGAGCACGAACGAATACGCCCACGAGGTGATCACGCCCAGGTCGCGCCACTCGCCCTCGTCTTCGCCGAACAGACGCGCGCCGCGCGGCAGCGGGTCGTCATGGGAGACGCGCAACGCGACCAGGCGTTTGTTGAGCCCACCGTAGGTGTCGATCTTGGCGACCACCTCCTGGCCGATGTAGCAGCCCTTGTCGAGCGCGAAGCCGCGCTCCAGGCGCGCCTCCTGCGGATACACGCTGTCGTCGACGTCGACGCCCGGTTCGGCCCAGCCAGCTTCGACGCGCAGGCAGTCGTAGGCGACGCGCCCCGCGGGCCGTGCGCCGCTGACACAGACTGCGTTCCACAGGGCCAACGCGAGCTCCGGTCCACCGTCGATTCGCGCGCCGGCCGAGCCCGCGACCGGCAGCGCGGTGACGTCGATCTCGCGCTCGCCGAAGCGGCCGGAGACGCTCGCATGGTCCTCGCGCGGAAGTTCGACACCCACGACTTCGCGCACGATGCGCGCCGTCGAAGGGCCGCACAGCGCCAGCGGCGCGTGCTGCGCCGAATCATCGCGGATCGCCAATTTCTCGCTGAAATGATAGGTGTCGAGCGCCTTGGCGAACGCCGCGCCGCACGCCGGCGGCAGCGACATGCGGATCTGCGCCTCGCGCACGGAAAGATCGAAGTCGAACAGCACCTTGCCCTTGCTCGAGAGCAGCAAGTTGCGATTGCCTTGGCCGGGCGCCAACGTGCGCACCGTGTTGGCGAGCAAGCGCTGCAGGAACGCCGCGGCGTCGCTGCCCGTGACGCAGACCAAGTCTCGCTCGGTCGCATCGAACACGACCGCCGTCGTTTGCGCCGCCGCGTATTCGTCGGGGACTTCACCAAAGCTGAGCGCGAACGGAGTTGCACCCAGCGAGAGCTCGGCTCCGGCGGCGCGGTGATGGGAGAGCAGCGGTGAGTTCTTGGCCAAGGCTTCGAGCGACTTTCCGGCGAGCGTGCAGCGGGTGAGTTGATAGCGGTGCGAGCGCGCGCTCGCCATGCCGGAGTGCGGGTCACGCGACGCGTTTTGATCCCGGTTTGCGTACGTTGAAGTTCGTACGGTCGCGTGTGCCGAGTAGCGAAGACTCTGCTTGACTCGTCCGTCGCCCTTCGTAGTCTGACACCGAATCTGTGCGGAGGATCTCGAATCCACCGTGAGATGGTCCGCGGCCCACCGCGCGACGTGTCGTTCCTCCTTTCCCCGTCTTCGGTCCCCAACGCCGATCCGCGCCGCGCGCGAGAGAGCCCCCGATCGTCACCGGTTTGCCACGGTGCGGCGGAGGCGCGCTCGTCCGAGCTCGGACCGCTCCGACGTCGATGCGCTCAGAGTCCCGATCTCTCCTCGTCGCCGCCCTGTGCATCGTGGGCGCGTCTTGGTCCTGTCAGCTCGACACCGATCGCCCGGCCGCACGGCCGGTGATCCACTACAGCCTCTCGGAGGCGACGCGCGCCACCTCGCCCGAGGGCGAGCCGCTCGTGCCGCTGGACGTGCAGGCCAACGTCGCAGGCTCGCTGGAAATGCTGTTCGGCACGCCGGCGCATCCGCAGTTCATGCTGCTCGACGAGTGGAAGGAGTCGGGCTTCGACCTCAACTGGCCGCAGTATCCCAAGGGCGACCAAGGCAGTGGCGAATTCAGTGAGAGCGACCTCGCCAGCCTGGCGACGGACAACGCGCGCTACTTCCGCACACCGCTGATGCACATTGAGGCCGGTGAGTACGAGCGGGTGGCGATCCACAGCTGGAGCCCCGACCTCCAGCGCGCTTGGGCGGCGCTGCTGGCCGAGACCGCGCCGGAGCTGCGCAACGACGAGTTCAAGGCCAAGGCCAAGGCGCTGTTCGTCGACTACTATCCGACGCTGGCCAGCTCCGCTGAGCTGTACCGCCAGCACTGCTTGCACTGCCATGGTCCCGAGGGCGGTGGCGATGGCCCGACTGCGCGCTTCCTCAACCCGCTTCCGCGCGACTATCGCCAGGGCACGTTCAAGTTCACCGCCGTCGGCAAAGGCACGCCGCGGCGCGCCGACTTGTTCCGCATCCTCGACGAGGGTGTCACGGGCACGGCGATGCCCTCGTTCCGGCGCTTCTCGAAGGCGCAGCTCAACGGCTTGGTCGACTACGTGCGCTTGCTCTCGATGCGCGGAATGGTCGAGCGCAGCCTGGTCGCGACGTTCGCCGAGGAAGAAGCGCTCACCAGCGGTGACGTCGTGGCGGCCTACAGCGACGTGTGGTCGAAGTGGGAGAAGGCCGCCGAGAAACTGCTGGTGTTCGAGGGCGAGGTTCCGCACCCGACGCCGGAGTCGATCGCGCGCGGTCGCGAGCTGTTCCTGGACGCCAAGAGCGCGAACTGCTTCTCGTGCCACGGCCCGGAGGGACGCGGCAACGGAGCTTCGGCATTCGTCACCGACCCCCAGAGTGGCGAGGTCAAGCCCGCCTACAAGGACGATTGGGGGCACGACATCATCCCGCGCAACTTGCGCTACGGGATCTTCCGCGGCGGCCGGCGTCCGATCGATCTGTTCCGGCGCATCAAGAACGGAATCGCCGGCACTCCGATGCCGGAAGCGCCGAGTTCACTGACCGCGGACGACATCTGGGCGCTGGTGCATTACGTCGGGACGCTTTCCGAGCGCCCGCAGTTGGTCCACGCGCCGGCGCACGACGCGCACGACTCGCATTCGACCCCCGAAACACACGGCTCCGAGCCGGCCAAGCACTAACCCGCGCGGTCCATTCGAAGGAGCTCGAGATCCCATGCGCCTCCTCTTCAGTTTGATGCTCTTGGCAGTGCCGATCCTCGGCGTCTGGACCTTCCTGAAGGCCGACGAGTGGCACACTTGGTTCCCGCAGAACGTCTCCTCCTTCGGGGGTGAGATCGACGGGCTGTTCAACTTGATCCTCTACATGGTGGCGTTCACGTTCGTCGTCACCGAGGTGTGCCTGGCCTGGTTCGTGTTCAAGTACTCGGCCAAGCGCTCGGACAAGGGCGCGTTCACGCACGGCAGTCACAAGCTCGAGATGATCTGGACCGCGATCCCCGCGGTGGCGCTGTTGTTCATCGCCTTCTCGCAGATGGAGACCTGGGCCAAGATCAAGTTCCAGAAGAACTTCCCCAAGGACGGCGCGTACTCCGTCGAGCATCCGATCGCCGAAGTCTGGGCCAGCCAGTTCGATTGGCGCTTCCGCTACCCCGGTGACGACGGCGTGCTGGGCACCGTCGACGATCTCGAGACGAGCTTCGAGTTCGTCGTGCCGGTCGACACCGACGTGGTCTTCAAGCTGCGCTCGCGCGACGTGATCCACAGCTTCTTCGTGCCGGAGTTCCGCCTCAAACAAGACGCGTTGCCCGGCCACACCATCCCCGTCTGGTTCCGCGCCACCAAGACCGGCGTGTACGACCTCGTGTGCGCCGAGTTGTGCGGTTGGGGCCACTACAAGATGGCCGGCAGTGTCCGCGTCGTGTCGGCGGAGGAGTTCAAGACACGCATGGCCGCGCTGAAGGCCGAGTGGTTCTCGAACGGCAAGGAGGAAGGTCAATGAATCCGGTTGCGACTCCCGCGGCTCCCCACGTGCACGCGCCGCACGTCCAACCGGGCGAAGGCGAACCGGGGACGGTGCGTGAGCACCACGATCACCACGAGCTCGGCTTCCTGCGGAAGTACGTGTTCTCGGTCGATCACAAGGTGATCGGGCTGCAGTTCCTGTTCTCCGGCCTGGTGTTCCTGGTGCTCGGTGGCCTGATGGCGATGGCGATTCGCTACCAGCTCGCGTGGCCTTGGCAACCGATGCCCGGGCTGGCCTGGATGTTCCCCGCCACCGGCGGTGCGATCACGCCCGAGTTCTACACCATGCTCTTCACCATGCACGGGACCATCATGATCTTCTTCGTGATGATCCCGTTGCTCACGGGAGCCTTCGGCAACTTCCTGATCCCGCTGATGATCGGCGCGCCGGACATGGCCTTCCCCAAGCTCAACATGCTGGGCTACTGGACCATGATCCCGGCCTTCTTCTTCATCCTCTTGGGCTTCTTCGTCGAGGGCGGTCACGCCGCGGGTGGCTGGACCAGCTACCCGCCGTTGTCGACGATCGAGAGCGCCGCCCCGGGCTCGCTCAGCGGTCAAACCTGCTGGTTGATGGGTCTGACCTGGGTCGGTGTGTCCTCGATGATGGGCGCGGTCAACTACGTGACCACGATCGTCAAGATGCGCGCGCCCGGGCTGACCATGATGCGCCTGCCGCTGTCGATCTGGGGCCTGATGATCACATCGCTGCTGCAGCTCTTCGCGCTGCCGGTGTTGACGGCCGCGAGCATCATGCAGCTGCTCGACCGCGTGCTGAACACGGGCTTCTTCACGCCCACCAACCTGCTGGTCAACAACGTCACGCCCGACTCGTTCGCCTACGGCGCCGAGGCCGCGGCCGCCGGTGGTCAGCCGCTGTTGTGGCAGCACCTGTTCTGGTTCTACAGCCACCCGGCGGTGTACATCCTGGTTCTGCCCGCGATGGGCTTCACCTCGGACATCCTCGCGGTTCACGCGCGCAAACCGATCTTTGGCTACAAGCCGATGGTCTATTCGATGAGCGCGATCGCCGGACTGGGCTTCATCGTGTGGGGCCACCACATGTTCACCTCGGGCATGAACCCCGCGCTGGGCATGACCTTCATGGTGAGCACGGTGATGATCGCGCTGCCCAGCGCGATCAAGGTCTTCAACTGGCTCGGCACGCTGTGGGGCGGGCGCATCCACCTGCGCACGCCGATGCTGTTCGCCTGCGCCTTCGTCTCGATGTTCATCATCGGCGGTCTATCGGGCATCTGGATGGCCGCGACGCCGGTCGACATCTACATCCACGACACGTACATCGTGGTGGCGCACTTCCACTACGTGGTCTTCGCCGGATCGCTGTTCGCGATCTTCGCCGCGATCTACCACTGGTTCCCGAAGATGTTCGGGCGACTGATGAACGAGACGATGGGCAAGATCCACTTCGTCGGGTCGTTCATCTTCACGAACACGACCTTCTACATGATGCACCAACTCGGCGTCGCCGGATTGATGCGTCGCACCGCGGACCCGTACGCCTACGACGTCTATCAGCAGTTGCAGCCGATCAACGAGTTCATCACGTTGTCCGCCTTCTGCATGTTCGCGTGGCAGATCTTCTTCGTCGCGAATTTCTTCCACTCGATGTTCTGGGGCAAGCGCGTCGGACGCAATCCGTGGAACGCGGCCTCACTCGAGTGGGACGCTCCCTCGCCTCCGGGGCACGGCAACTTCGACCGTGAGTTGAAGGTCTACCGCGGTCCGTACGAGTTCAGCTCGCCGGAGGTGGCCGAGGACTACATCCCGCAGACGCGCGCGCTCTGAGCGAGCACGCCGCGAGCGCTCCACGACGCGACGACCCGAGACCGGACGATGACGACGAGCGGGACTTCTCCCTGGCCGCGGCGCTTGGCGCTCGGCACTTGGCTGGCGGCGTTGCCGCTGGTCGTGCTCGGCGGCACGGTCACGACTCTGCGCGCAGGTATGGCCATCGACGGTTGGTGGGTGCTCGATCGCGGACACGGCGACCACTTCCTGCTGGCCTACCCGATCGAGAAGTGGTTCGCGAACTCGGGCACGTTCGCGGAGCACTCGCACCGCTTGTTCGGCACGCTCGTGGGTCTGCTCTCGATCCTCCTGGTCGGCGCCTCGCACCGCGCCAAGGTCGGGGCGACGCGGATCAAGTGGGCCTGGATCGGCCTGGCCGCCGTGTGCGCGCAAGGCGCGATCGGTGGCTTCCGCGTGCTCGAGAGCAGTCCGGACCTCGCGTTTTTGCACGGCGTCTTCGCCCAAGCGACGCTGGCCACCTTGGCCGTCAACGTGGTGCTCAGCGATCCCGCGTTCGGCGCCTTGCCCCGCGTTTCCCTGGCAGGCGCGGCGAGCATGCGGCGGGCGTCGGTGTTGGCGCTGCTGGCGGTCTACGCGCAGATCGTGCTCGGCGCGTGGTTGCGTCACACTGGCAACGACCTCGCGCTCGTGGCGCACATCGCCTTCGCAGCCCTCGCGACAGGCGCCGTCGTCGTGCTCGCCCGTGGAATGCGTGAATGCGCCGACGGCGAGCTCGCGCGACGCGCCATGCGCCTCTTGGGGCTGATCTTGGCGCAGGTCGTGCTCGGTCTGCTGGCGCTGGTCGCGATCCTGCTGGTCAGCGGCGGCTTCACGGGCGAGGTTTCGACCGCGGAGACCTTGACTGCCACGGCGCACGTCCTGTTCGGAGCTTTCGTGCTGCAGGCCACCGTGGCCGCGGTCATGTGGATCCACCGCCGTTGCGCGCTGGACGAGCAGGCGTCGGTCGTGGCCGGTTGGGAGGGCGCGCGATGAAGACGCCGGGCGTGTCGAACGCGTGGGTGGCGCCGCAATCGGCATGGGACGCTTGGGTGGTCCTGTGCAAGCCGCGGATCACCGCCATGGTCGCATTCGCTGCGTTCATCGGCGGACTCTTGGCGCGCGGCGCCGCGGCCGATCTCGCGCGGCTGGCCGAGGCCGCGTTGTACATCTCCGCCGTTGCCGGGGCCTCGAGCATCTTCAATCAAGTGCTCGAGCGCGACACCGACGCGCGCATGCAGCGCACCGCGCAGCGACCGCTGGTCACGGGCCGAGTGCGAACGCGCGATGCGATCCTCGTCGGTGCCGGCCTGACGCTCGTCGGGATCGCTGGACTCGCGGCGCGCTTCAACACGCTCAGCGCATTGCTCGGGCTGGGCACGCTGGTCGCCTACGCCTTGGTGTACACGCCGCTCAAGCGCCTGAGCTCGCTCAACACCACCGTGGGCGCAATTCCCGGCGCAATGCCGCCACTCCTCGGATTCGCCGCGTTGGCCGGCGACGTGCACGGCTGGGGCTGGTACCTGTTCGCGGGTCTGTTCGCTTGGCAGTTCCCGCACTTCCTGGCGATCGCTTGGCTGTACCGCGAGGACTACGCCCGCGCCGGATTGAAGATGCTGCCGGCCCTGCCGCAGACCGATGGCATGGCCGGGCGCCAGGCGTTCCTCTACAGCCTGGTGGTGTTGCCGGTGTCGCTGCTGCCCGCGCTGCGTGGAGAGGCCGGCGGACTGTACGTCGCCACGGCACTCACACTGGGCCTGGCCTACTGCGCGGCCTCGTTGGCGTTCGCATTGAAAGAGACGCGCGCGCGCGCGCGCACGGTCGTGCTCGTTTCGTTGGTCTACGTGCCAGCGCTGTATTCGCTCACTCTGATGGACCCGCTCGTGCGCGCACTCGGCGCCCGAGGCAGCCTCTAGAGATCCTCGATGAACATCTCACCCGCAGCGATTCCTGCGTTCGACCCCGCGGTCGACGCGCCCGTGCCGCACCACGCGATCTACGACTACGACAGTGGTCCGCCGGTGAACCGTGGCAAGTTCGCGATCTGGTTGTTCCTCGCGACCGAGATCATGTTCTTCACGGGGTTGATCGGAACCTACATCGTGCTGCGCATGGGCGCGGCGACCTGGCCCGACCCGGCGGATCGCTTGGCGGTCAACATCACGGCCTTCAACACCTTCATCCTGATCTGCAGCTCGGCGACGATGGTGAAGGCCGTCGAGCGCGCGATGCTCGGCGACAATGGCGGGTTGATCAAGTGGCTGGCGCTGACGGTCGTGATCGGCGCCTGCTTCGTCGGCATCCAGGTCTACGAGTACCTCGAGCTGCTGCACGCGAACAACACCCCCGACGTGGACATCTTCTGGTCGACGTTCTACGCGATGACCGGCTTCCACGGCTTGCACGTGACGGCCGGCGTGATCTGGAACCTGTGCATCCTGGTGGCGGCGATCTTCCGCAAGATCCCGCAGGAAAAGTACATGAAGGTCGAGCTCGCGGGACTGTACTGGCACTTCGTCGACCTGGTGTGGGTGCTGCTCTTCACCATCGTCTACTTGATGTGAGCGGAGGACTCTCGATGGCACACGGAAAAGATCTCGGCTACAGCGTCTTCCGCATCTTCATCGTCTTGTTCGTGCTCACCGCGATCGAGGTCGCATGGGGCATGTTCTTCCGCGACCCGCGCTGGTTCCTGTGGAGCGGCCTGCTGGTGTGCGCGCTGGTGAAGGGGCTCTTGATCCTCATGTACTTCATGCACATGCGGTTCGAGCGCTTCATCGTGTGGTCGCTGATCCTCCCGACTCCCGTGTTGGTGGCGATCGTGTTGTTCGCCAACATGCCCGACACGGTGTTCAACGGAGATCGCCGCGATCACCCCGTTGGTTACGTGATCGACGAGACCGGCGAGGTGGTCAACGCGCTCGATCCACACCACCCGGCGAAGGGCCGTGGACAGCCGCACGGATTGCCGGCGGGCCAGGGCGACGAGAACGCCGCAGGTGCGAGCGGACACTGAGTCGAGCGTGCGCGCGCGCGGTGCGGCACGTCCTGGCGCAGTGACCGAGGCCCTGCGTGCGGGTGGGCTGGCGTTCGCCTTGCTCTGTGGACACGGCGCATGCGACAGCCAGGCCGGGCCCGGGAGCGCGGTCACTTTGGCCGTGGCCGCGGACGACCCGTTCCAGGGCGAGCCTCTGGCCGAGTTCGAGCTGCGCTCGCACACCGGACGAGCGGTGCGCAAAGCGGATCTCCTGGGCCAGCCCTGCGTGCTCGATTTCATCTTCACGACCTGCACCGGGCCCTGCCCGCGCGTCTCGGGTCAGATGCGCAGCGTGCAAGCGTTGTTGCGCGGCGTTCCCGCGCGCTTGGTGAGCTTCAGCGTCGACCCCGAGATCGACACGCTCGAAGTGCTGAGCGCTTACGCGGCGCGCTTCGAGGCGGATGCGGAACGCTGGTGGTTCCTGACCGGACCGGAGCAGCAGATCGACGGCGTGTTGCGCTCCCTGTGGTTGGCGCGGGCCAAGGACGCTGGCGCTGCGCTGGGCATGCAGGTCACGCATTCGACGCGCTTGATCGTGCTCGATGCACGCGGGGTCGTGCGCGGGCACTACGATGGCGAAACCGATGAAGGCGCGCGAGCGGCTGCGGCACGCGCGCAGTGGCTCGCAGAGAATCCCGGACGATGAACCTGCATTTGCCCGCGGTCAACGCGACGCTCAATGGCGTTGCCACGTTGCTCTTGCTCAGCGGCCTAGGGGCGATCAAGAGCGGTGACCGCGTCGGGCACGCGCGCTTCATGCGGCTCGCCTTCGCCGCCAGCGCCACGTTTCTCGGGTGCTATCTCTACTACCACCTGGCGGTCGCTCGCGGCTCACCGACCCGTTTCCACGGCACCGGTGTGGCGCGTGTCGCGTACCTCGCCTTGCTGGGCAGCCATACGGTGCTGGCGGTGGTCAATCTGCCGATGGTCCTGCGGACCATCTGGTTGGCCCACAAGGAGCGCTGGGATTCGCACAAGCGACTGGCGCGCTGGACGTTTCCGGTGTGGCTCTACGTGTCGTTCACAGGCGTGGTCGTGTACGTCGTGCTCTATCACCTCAACCCTGAGCCAGTGGTATCCTCAACGCCCTGACATGGATGGACTGTCGCGCACCCGTCTCGTGCCCACGCTCGTCGCTCTCGCGCCGCGCGTCGCGGCCGCTCTGACCGCGCTCACCCTGCTGCGCAACACCGGGTACGCCTGAGACAGTTGCAAGGAAGCGGTCGCTTCCAACGGTGGTTCGCTGGCGGCGGGCATCAACGCCAGCGTGCTGTTCATGCTGGCGATGGTGTTCGTAGTCCCGTTGGGATTCTCCTTCGTCGTCTGGCGCTCGTTCCGTTCCGAGGGGCGCCGGCGGGCGCGCGGCGAGCAAATCGACACTCCGGGCGCGATCCGCTGGTCTGAAGACGACATGCCGCGTCGCCGATCGGTTTGAGCGCGAGCGCGGCGCGCCTTTTTCTCGAATCACCCGCAACTGCGGAGAGCTGTCGACGGTCGTGGTGTCCGGGAGGGATGCACGACCATGCAGGGAACAGCGGGGGATTGGCGTGCGCGCTGTCGCGCGCTCACGCCGGCGGCGTTGGCTGTCGGGCTTGGGGTCGCGTCGGGCTCGTCCTGGCGAGCCATGAGCCAGGGGGTTCCGGGGACCACCGGGCCGACGCGTTGGTATGTCGCGGACCGCGATCGGCGCGAACTCGTGGCGCTGGACGACGACTTGCTCGTGGTACGCCGGCTCGCGCTACCCCTGCCGATCGAACTCGCGGCCCGCAGCGATCGCGGGCTGTGGGTGGCCTGCGCGGACGGTGGTTCGCCCCTGGGCTCACACGCGCTGCGCCGCCTGGCACCCGACGGCACGGTCGAGCAGGTGTTCGCGATTGGCGCGCTGATCGACCTGGACGTGGTCGAGGACGACGCGTTGCTCGTCGATCTCGTCGGCGGCCTGCGGCGCGTGGCGCGGATCGGGGCCAGCGGTGCACTGACCGTGCTGTCGCAGTCCACCGACCTCAATTGCGCGGCTGGCCAATCGCGCGAGGTCTTGATCGGCAGTGACTCCGGGGGACTCGAATTGCGCGACGCGGCGAGTGGAACCCTGCTCGCCGCTCGTGCTTTCGGCGGTGTGATCGCCGATGTCGCGCCGGGGCCGCGCGCCCGCACTTGGTGGGTCCTCGATGCACACGGGGGCCCGAACGTTCGCCGCGTCGCGCTGCTCGACGCATCGCTGTCCACGCTCTGGGAGCGAGCGGCAGGCGTCGCCGCGCTCCACTTGGTTCCAGTGCCGCGCTCCGAGCGAGTCTGGTTGGCGGACGCGAGCGGGACGTCCGCCCGGCGTTTCGGTCCCGGCGGGAGCATCGAGCTCGCGAGCGTGGTTCTCCCTGTTTCTGGTGCGGACCGCGGAGTCGCGCGTTCCGACGGGTCGGTCGTTTTCGCGGCTCCAGGGGCACTGGTCGCGCTCCATCCGGACGGGTCGCCAGCCTCCGGACAGGGTGGTTTCGACTTCCTCGTCGATGTCGAGCGAGTGGAGCGACGTTGAGCGCGCAGAGCGGAGTGCCAGAGCTGGCTCGTGCGGGGTACGGCGTCCGAGCTTCCCTGCCGCCTGGGACCGTCTCCTGCGCGCTCCTGCAAGCACCGATGGAGTGCAATCACGGATTCGATTTCCGGCGCCCAGTGGGCGACAGCGCACTCGACATCCACTGGGCTCGCGTCCTCTGTCGTTCGCGAACCCGTGTCGTTCGCGAACCCGTGTTGTTCGCGAACCCGTGTTGTTCGCGAACCCGTGTTGTCGCGAGCCTCCGACGCGCGCCAGCGCCAGCAACCCCACGCTGAGTTGTCAGCGCAACTCACGGCGTCAGCGTTTCAACCTGAACAGAGCCACTGTTGTCGACCAGATGACCTGTTGGTGGCACGTACGCTGGCTCGACGGGAACTGGAACCACGACGAGTCTGCGCGCGCGGCGCGGACTCACCGAAGATGTCGCTCAGCCTGCGATCAGCTTGATGCCGTACTTGCGCATGCGACGCCAGAGCGTCGTGCGGCTGACGCCCAACTCCCGCGCGGCTTGGTCCAGCCGACCCGGATTGCGTTGGACGGCGCGCAGCACGAGTTGATACTCGCGATCGCCGAGGTGGTCGGAGATCGGACGCTCGGCGCTCAGGTTCGACTGGCGCAGCGAGCGCTCGAGGTTCTTCACACCAAGGATGCCGTCGATCGACAACGTCGCTGCGTGCCCCAAGACCGCGAACAACTGACGCACGTTGCCGGGCATCGCGTGAGACGAAAGCAACTCGATCACGCGTGGCCCGACGCGCAGATTGCGACCGTGCTCGCGCGCATAGTCGTCGAGGAATGTCGCGACGAGACCAGGAATGTCGTCCGCTCTGTGGCGCAGCGGCGGAACGTGGATCGTCAGCAAATCGCGCAACAGTCCGAGCTCGGGAGCCAATCGCTCGGTCGTCAACAATTCGGTGATCGGTTCCTCGGTCGAGAACACCAAGCGCACCGTGAGCCGCGGCTTGGGCTCGCTGTCGACCTCGATCTGACCGGTGGCGAGCGAGCGTCCCAAGCGCGCCTGCACTTCCGGCGGCACGAGATCGAGCGCGGCGACGTGCACCGTGCCCTCCCCCAGACGCTCGAGCAAGCCGCGTCGCCGCCGACCGCTCTCGCTGCGCTCGCCGAACAGCAGAACGCCCAGCCCTTCCTGCGGAGGAACGCGGCCGTCGACCAAGGCGAACTCGCTGGAGCGGCGCGCACCGCTGAAATGCACCGTGCGGGCGATGAATCGCCGACCGCTGCCCTCTTCACCGAACAGCACCACCGGCTCGCTGCTGTCCTTGACGCGCTGCACGGCCGCGACGACAGCCGTCATGCGCGGGCTGGTCGCGACGAGATTGTGCATGTCGTAGCGCGAGCGCAACTCGCTTTGAAGCGAGTGCAACTCCGACTCGAGCTTGCGTCGTTGCAGAATCGAGCGCACGCGCGCGATGATCTCCTTGGGCTTCAGCGGCTTGATCAGGTAGTCGGCTGCGCCGAGCGACATGGCATCGATCGCGCCATCCAGACTGCCGAAGCCGGTCATCAACAGCACGTCCGTCCCCGGGTGGAGGCGCCGCACCTCGCGCAACAATTCCATGCCGTCGATCTCGGGCATTCGAATGTCGGAGAGCAACAGAGCGTGCGGTTCCGCGGACAGCGTCGCGAGCGCCTGTCGGCCGCTCGCGGCCTGCGAAATCTGAAAGCCCTCGCGAGTCAGGACTTCGGAGAGGGTTTCCAGAACCAGCGGATCGTCGTCGACGATCAAGATCCGATCGAGCATGGAAAAACGAGGTGCTGGGGGGATCCAAGGAGCTCGCGGCGCGGGCGCAGGCGAACTCGTTCGAGCAGGACTCGTCGCGGCCGGCGAGACGGCAGGCCGCGTGGGGCGTGTCGCGTCCGACTGCCACGGTCTCGATCGAAGCAAACCATGGGGAGGGCTGCGTCGTTTGCGGGAAGTCCATCCCAGAAAAGAGCTCGAACCGACTCGACGCTTGCTTTCCTGAATTCGCGACAGCCCTCGCGCGACGTTGCATGGGTTGTATCCCTCTGGAAAGTCGACCGCAAGCCGTACGCATCGACCTGCGAGCAGCGCAACTCGACTCAGCGTCGGGCTCGCCTCACGCGAGCGGCCGGGAGCGGCGGTCGGGCTTGGCGGGCAGCTGCCACCCGCGCCAAGCTTCCCGGCCAAGAGTGTTTCGATTCTGGAATGCTGGCTATGGGGCGAGCGTCACTCGCTCTGGGAGCGCCTGACGGGGCTGGACCGCTCGCGGGACGTTGCGTGTCGGTGCGTAGCCGCAACGCGTCGGGGGCTCTCGGCCCGCGAATCTCCTCCGCCGGGGCGCTGGCGGCGCTGGTCGCACGCGCCGGGTGCAAAGTACTCGCGCATCCGGACGTGCCTCAGCCAATCCCCGCGAGCCGCGTGGGGGAGCGCACGTTCGCGCGACCGAGCTCCGCAGCGATCTCGAGCGGAGGACTTTCAGCGCACTCCGCGCAGGAACAGGCCCGCTGGACCTCGGTCCCCGACCCTCGGCGTGGAGGTGACAGGTCAGCGGTCCGCGCTCAACGCTTGCCAGCGGCGCAGCGCGATCCACGACTTGGCGTCGGGTTCGACTGCGCGCAGGGCCTCCTCGAAGGGGAGCTGCAAGAGCTCGAACTCCTCATCCGCGTCCATCGCCGCGCGCTCTGCGACGACCTCGACCAATCCGCTTGCGGCGAACAGGCGCATCCACTCCGAGCAGAAACCCGGGGCAGCGAAGAAGCCCCCCAGCTCGGTCCAGCGCGTCGCCCGAAAGCCGGTTTCTTCCTCGAGCTCGCGAGCTGCCGCTTGTGCCGGTTGCTCACCTGGCTCGAGGCGTCCGGCGGGGATCTCGACCAGCCAGTCGCCGATCGCATGCCGGTACTGGCGCACCAAGACCACGCGTCCCTCGGCGGTGATTGGCACGATGCCCACGGCGCCGGGATGATCGACGATGGCCAGGTCCTGCTCCAGCCCAGAGGGCAGGAGCACCCGCTCGCGCACGACGTCGAAGGCGCGGCCGCGAAACACGAGCTCGCTCGATCGGACGCGCACGTCGGGATGGCGCTTCATCGAGAGCCGCCGCGCGACTAGGCGTATTTCGAGGGCGACTCGTCGCTGGCGCGCTGGCCGCGCCGCGTCGGCTCGGGCAGCGTCGCGAGCATGCGATCGAGTCCGGCCAAGAACGCCAAAGTCGAATTGGCAACGTCCGCTCGACCGTGGTCATTCGCGACCTGCGCGAATGCGCGCAGCTTCGCGTGCAGCTTGGGGGCGTGGCGCAGCACTTCGAGGTCGGGGCGCGAGACTTCCCGGGCCTTGACCTTCAGCTCCTCGATCTTTGCTTGGAGTTCGGCGATACGCTGCTCGTCGGTGCGTCGGGTGTAGGAACGCTTGGCGGTCATCGGCTTCATCGTTGAGTCGCTCGGCGCATACGGCGCTGCTGCACGAGCATTGGACTGTGGTTGATCACTGTTTCGCCGTCATTGTGAACTCGAGAGTTGACCGCTGCCGCAGTGCGAGTCCTGCGGCCGTTCCGGCACTCGAAGAGTTCCTCGGTAAGCCCAGCGCTCGCGTCATTCTGCGCACCGCCCGCGATCGCGATGCAGCCACGGAGACGAGCACGCTCGGGTCGTTGGAAAAGAAGGTAGCGACGGGGTGCGGGTCGCACAATCGTCCGTCGCGGCGTGATTGCCGCGGGCGTCGCTCCCGCGTAACCTACTCGGCCCTCGTTCCGGGGCGAACAGGGCGCCCGCGACCGAGCCACCCGAATCCTTGGAGTCCGGAGCCGTGCATCAAGACGTCGAGAGGATCCTGTTCACCGAAGACCAGATCCGCGCCGGCATCGACCGGGTCGCGGCCGAGGTGACGCGCACCTACTCCTCGACACCGTTCACGGTGGTGAGCGTTCTGAAGGGCAGCTGCGTGTTCGCGTCCGACTTGATTCGGCGCATTCCGATTCCCTTGGAATTGGCCTTCGTCAGTGCTGCGAGCTACGGCGAGGGCACGACGTCCGGCGCACTGCAGCTCAATTTCTTTCCCGCGGAGAGCGAGATCCAGGGACGCAATCTGCTGCTCGTGGACGACATCCTCGACACCGGCAAGACGCTCTCGCGCTTGGTGGGGGAAATGCACAGGCGCGGAGCGCGCGACGTCAAGTCCTGCGTGTTCTTGGACAAGCCGGCGCGCCGCGCCGTGGCGTTCCAGTCCGACTTCCGCGCGTTCGAGGTCGACGATCTCTTCGTGGTCGGATACGGGCTCGACTTCGCCGGCCACTATCGCAACCTGCCCTACGTCGGCGCGCTCCGCAAGGAATGCTACGAACGGCCACGATCGGCCATGCGCTGACACCTTCGGCCCCGCGCTCCGAGCGCGCGCTCCCGCCCAGATCCCACCGCCGTGACCGAGCACTACAGCGTCCAGCCCGACCAAGTCGGCATGGAGCTCGACGAGTTCCTGTGTCGTCTCTACCCGCTGACGAGCAAGCGCGTGCTGCGCCAGCTCGTGCGCGACGGCCAGATCACGGTCAACGCCCAGCCCGCGGCGCCGGGACATCGCTTGCGCGACGACGAGGTGGTGCTGGTCGACATCGAAGAGGATGAGTTGCCGACCTCGCTCGAGCCACGACCGTACGAGGAGCCGCTCGACCTGCTCCACGAGGACGAGCACGTGGTCGTCGTCGACAAGCCGGCCGACCTCTTGGTCGAACCCGACCGCTGGGACGAAACGCGGCCGAATCTGCTGAGCGCGTTGCACGCTCTGGCATTGGCGCGCGCCGAGGCTGGTGGGGCAGGGGCGTTCCGTCCGCGCTTGGTGCATCGACTCGACCGCGATACCAGCGGCGTGGTGGTCGTCGCCAAGACCGTGGACGCCGAGCGCGCACTGGGTGCGGCCTTCGAGCGCGGTGACGTGCGCAAGTCCTACTTCGCGCTGGTGGAGGGCGAGCACCCGCTGGCCGACGGCGAGCAAGAGTTGATCGAGCTCGCCATCGGGCCCGATTCCAAGCGCGGGGGGACGATGTGCGTGCGGCGCGACGGCAAACAATCGGCGACCCGCGTCGCCGTGGCCCGGCGTTTCCGCGGCTTCACCTGGCTCGCCTGCGAGCCGCTGACCGGCCGCACCCACCAGATCCGCGTGCACCTCTCGGCCAAGGGCTTTCCGCTGGCGGTCGATCCGCTGTACGGTCGGCGCCGCGCGCTGCTGTTGAGCGAGATCAAGAGCGGGTATCGTCACAAGCCTGGCCAGCCCGAGACCCCTCTGATCGAGCGCTTGACGCTGCACGCCTCGGCGGTGGAGTTCCCCGACGTCGGCGACCCGTCGCGGACGGTGCGCATCGAGGCCCCGATTCCGCGCGATCTCGAGCGCACGTTGAAGCAACTCGCCAAAGTGAGACCCCCGCGTCGATGAAGCTGAAACAGAGAGCGAGTGACTTCCGCGTGCGCGAGCTCCTGCGCGAGGGCGTGCTCGCCGCGCGTGGCGAGTTCCGCGTGTACCGGGTGATCAAGCGCAAGCTGACCTCGCTCGAGGCGGCCGAGATCCTGGCGGCAGAGGCCGGCCGCGGAGCGGGTGAGGTTTCCATGTGCGGCCTCAAGGACCGCCAGGGCGTGACCACGCAGTACATGGCCTTGGCGCGCGGCCCGGAGGTCGCGATCAGCGCTCCCGACCTGCGGGTCGAAGCGATCGGGTTCACTGGGTCCGCCCTCGACTCGAAGGACAGCGATGGCAATGCGTTCGAGATCGTCGCACGCGGACTGGATCGCGAGGACATCGCGGCGATGCGCGCCAATCTCGCGACGGTGCGCAAGCAAGGGTTGATCAACTATTTCGACGACCAACGCTTCGGCAATCTGCGCCATGGTCAAGGCTGGATCGCGCTGGACCTGATGCGCGGTGAAGTCGAGAAGGCGCTCAAGAAGTTGGTCGCGGCGCGTTCGCTCCACGACGTTCCGCGCGTGAAGACGCTCAAGCAGGCGCTGTGGGACAATTGGGGGGATTGGGGCACATGCCGCGAGATCGCGGGCAAGCTCGGCGTGCACCACTCCGTGTTCGAGGCCCTGAAGCGCGACCCGCAGGATTTCGCGGGCGCGTTCTATCACGTGTCGTCGCGCGTGCGCCTGATCCACCTGTACGCCTATCAATCGCACGTCTGGAACCGTTCGGTGGCGACCTACGTGCGCCAGTTCGTCAAGCCGGCCGAGCGAGTCGTGCTCGAGACCGAAGAAGGCCCGCTGGTCTATCCCGACGACCGCGCCAAGCTCCCCGGCGTCGACGCCGCGGTGTTCCGCCTGCCGGGGCCGGGATTGGAGGACGTCGCGGACAAGGAGCAGCGCGCGCTGCTGGCCGACGTGCTCGCGGCCGACCGCTTGGTTCCCGCGCAGTTCCGCATCGACGGCATCAGCGGTTTCCAACTCAAGGGCGAGGACCGACCGCTGTTCGTCGTGCCGGCCCATTTGCGGGTGCGACCGCCGAAGGACGACCCCTTGCACCCTGGGTGCGCCATGCTCGGCGTGCGTTTCGAGCTGCCGCGCGGAGCCTACGCGACTCTCGTCGTGCGGCGCTTGATGGAGCGACCGGGTCGCGAGGCCGCGGCGCAACCGACGTGGGAGCGCGGCGAGCGAGAGCGGTCGCCGTTGCGCCACGATCGCATCGCTCAGGGTTACGAGCGGCGAGGGCCACCGGACGTCTACGAGCCGCGGCGCGATGAGCGGGCTCGCGCTCCGCGCGACGAACGACGCGGGGGCTCGCGCGGAGCTGGCCCTGCGTCGGGGCGTGGTGCCCGACGGGACGACCGAGGATTTTCGGAGCGTCGACCGCCTTCAGGTTCCGAGCGCTTCGACCGCGGGCGCGATGACGCGCCGCGACGCTATGGTCCGCTGCAAACCGGCGGTCAGCGCGAGGGCCGCGGGGATTTTCGCCGGCCGGACGCGCGACCGGGGAGCTACCGGCCGCGCAAGGACGGAGGCCGCGGCGCGGGACCGCGGCGCGGCGACAGCGCGCCGCGTGAGCGTGCGCCGGACGGTCGCGGAGTCGCGGAACACGAGGAGTAGCGCATGACGGAATCGCTGACTGTGGGCGTGATCGGTGGCTCGGGACTGTACGACCTCGAAGGCATCAAGGACGTGCGCGAGGTCAGCCTGTCGACTCCGTTCGGGGCGCCGAGCGACGCGTACGTGACGGGAGTGCTCGACGGAGTGCGGATGGTGTTCCTCCCGCGCCACGGACGCGGGCATCGCATCTCACCCAGCGAGCTGAACTTCCGCGCCAACATCTGGGGCATGAAGAGGCTGGGCGTCACGCGCATCCTGTCGCTGTCCGCGGTCGGTTCCATGCGCGAGGACGTGCACCCCGGCGACTTCGTCGTGATCGACCAGTTCATCGACCGCACACGCCACCGCCCCGACACGTTCTTCAGCGACGGCGTCGTGGCGCACGTCATGTTCGCCGATCCAGTGTGCGCGGAGATGCGCGCGGTCGCGCTTTCCGCGGCGCGCTCGATCGGTGTGCGCGTCCACGACGGCGGAACCTACGTGAACATGGAGGGGCCGCAGTTCTCGACGCGTGCCGAGTCCAAGCTCTATCGCTCGTGGGGTGTCGACGTCATCGGCATGACGAACCTGCAAGAGGCCAAGCTCGCGCGCGAGGCAGAGATCTGCTATGCGACGATCGCCATGGCCACCGACTACGACTGCTGGCACGAGGAGCACGAGGCCGTCACGGTCGAGGCGATCCTCGAGGTGATGCGCAAGAACGTCGGCAATGCCAAGGCACTGGTGAAGAGCGCGGCGCCGCGCGTGCCGGCGGAGCGTCGCTGCGGCTGCGGCAGCGCGTTGCGGTTCGCGATCATGACCGCCCACGACAGGATCCCGCGCGAAGCGCGCGATCGACTGGGCTTGTTGATCGACAAGTACGTCGGACCGCCGAACCACTGAGGACGGAACGATGGGTGCACGGCAAACGCTGGCGCGGTTCTCCTGGCGACTGGTGCCGTGGTGCGCTGCGCTCGCAGCAGCGTGTGCTGACCTCTCGACGCGCATTCCGGGCGAGTTGCTGGTGATCGACACCGGCGCGCCGGTGTTGCTGCAGGGGCTCCACGTCGGGCCTCCGGTGGTCGCGGGTGACGCCGGACCGAAGCGCTTCCTCGCGGCGCTCGACTCGACCTTCGACACCGCGCGGGCACTCGAAACCACGGCCTTCGTCGAGCGTTTCTATCGCGCGCCCGCCAACGACGGCTACGAGGCCGTGCTCGCGCATCTGGAGGCACAGCTGCGTGCCCATGGCTACGGCACCGAGGACTCATTCACTCTCGAGCTGCTCGAAACTCCACTCGAGCAGCGCAACGCGGCCAGCGGGGAGCGCGAGGCAGCGCAAGCGTGGACACCGCTCTCCGCGCGCATCGCGCTCATCGAGCCGGACTCCCCGCCGCGTGTGCTGCACGAGTTCTCGACGGCCGAGGGCGTCGACCGCACGATGCTGCCCGTCCACGCGCCCGCGTGCGAGGTCGAGGGCGGCGTCGCCCTGGAACTCCTCGAGATCGATCCCGGTGAGATCTTCGTGACATCCGCGCCGCCCGAGCGCGGGCTGATCGGTCGTGCGCGCGAGCGCGGTGCCGTCGCATTGGTCTCCGGGAACATCGAACCCTACAACGTCGATCCCAGCGGCCGGCAGCGCCACCTCGACGCGGTGCAGTTCCGCCAAGTCGAGTTCGCCACGCAACTCCCGGTCTGCATGGTGTCGCCGCGTTCCTTGCTCGCGTTGCGCGAGGCCGCACAGCGCGATCCCCGCACTCGAGTGCGCTTCGAAGCCCGCGTGCGTTTCGACTCGCGCCCGCTGCGCACGCTGTGCGCGACCATCGTCGGCACCGATCGCGCCAACGAAGCCGTGGTCACCGTCAGCCACGTCCAGGAACCGGGTGCGTGCGACAACGCGAGCGGCGTCGCTGGCTTGCTCGAGAGTGCCTGCGGCATCGCCCGCGCCGTTCGCGCTGGCGAACTCGAGCGGCCCTCGCGCTCGCTGGTGTTCCTGTGGGGCGACGAGTTCCGCCAGACCGCGGCCTGGTTCGCTGCGACGCAGCGCAAGGCGGTCGCGGGACTGTCGTCGGACATGACGGGCGAGTCGCGCGAGCTCACTGGCGCGATCGCATTGCTCGAGCGCATGCCGGACCCCGGAGCGCTTCTGGCGCTTGCCCCCGATGCCCACACGGCCTGGGGCCAGGCCGAAGTCGACGCCCAACGCTTGGTGCCCAACGGTCTCGCGCTGATCGCGCGTTGCGCGCTCCTCGATGTCGCTGGGATCGATGGTGAGTGGCACACGGCCGACCATCCCTACGAGGGCGGCAGCGACCACGACGAGTTCATCGCGCGCGGAGTGCCAGCTGCTTTGTTCTGGCATTTCACCGACTTCGCGTACCACACCAGCCTCGACCGCATGGCGCACGTGGACGGCGCCGAGCTGCGCCGCACCGCGCTCGCTCTGTCGGCGACGGCGCTGGCGCTGGCCGATCCCAAGCCCGCGGACCTCGAGCGCTATCTGCGCTCGTTGAACGAAGAACGCAAGCTGCGAGTAGCCGCCGCCGAGGCCGAGCACGAGCCGGAACTCGCCGAGGCGTGGCGTCAGTGGACCGACGGCGCGCGCCGCTGGCTGCGCGTCGAATGCCTGCGCATCCCCGAGGAAGAGCTGCGAGACCAACCATGAACAGCGAATCGAATCGTGCGACTCGTATCGACCGCCGTGCCGTGCTCGGTGCAGGCGCCGCCGCGGCGGCCCTGGCCTGCGCCAGCGGCACACCGACCCACGCGCTCGGCGTGCAGGCAGGCAGCGGCTCCGTCCCGCTCGCGCGCACCGGGTACCCGGTGATGGTCGGCAGTGCCAACGCGCTCGCGGGGATGAAGCTTCACTACGCGATGCTCGCGCAAGGCGCCGATCCACTCGACGCGGCGATCGAGGTCGTGAAGGTCACCGAGGCGGATCCGAACGACACCAGCGTCGGACTCGGCGGGCTGCCGAACGAAGAGGGTGTGGTGCAGCTCGACGCGGCGGTGATGCACGGACCGACCCACAACTCTGGCGCGGTCGCGTGCATCGAGAACATCCTGCATCCCAGCGAGGTCGCCAAGGCCGTGATGCTGCGCACGGACCACTGTCTGCTCGTGGGCGAGGGTGCCTATCGCTTCGCGCGCGCGCACGGTCATCCCCATGTCGACTTGCTCACCGATTCGACGCGCAAGCTGTGGCTCGATTGGAAGGAGCGTCACTCGGAAGGCGACGATTGGCTGCCACCGTCGAAGAGCGAGAAGGATGCGCGCTTGTTCGATCGCAACCGGCGGCTGGAGCGCACCTTGGCCTACGTGCGCGAGATGGAGCGCGCGGGCTACGACCATGCGTGGGGCACGATCCACTGTTCGGCGCTCTCTTCGCGCGGCGAAATCGCCTGCACCACGACGACCAGCGGGCTCGCCTACAAGATCCCCGGACGTGTCGGTGACTCGCCGATCATCGGTGCCGGACTGTACTGCGATCAGGAGGCCGGTAGCGCGGGAGCCACGGGACGTGGCGAAGCCTCGATCCTCTCACTGGCGAGCGCGACGATCGTCGAGCACTTGCGCCGCGGCGCGGCGCCGCTCGACGCAGGACTCGAGACCTTGCGGCGCATCGTGCGGCAGGTCGAACGCCAATCCGCGTGGCAGCCAGCGCTGCGCGACACCGACGGCAAGCCGTCGTTCGGGCTGCACCTGTACGTGCTCGCGCTCGACGGCCGTTTCGCGGGAGTGACGCTCAAGGGCAGCGGCAAGTTCGCGGTCGCCGACCCCGAGCACGGTCCGCGGCACGAGGACTTGGTGCCGCTGCTCGACTGAGCGACTGCGCGCTCGCGAACAACCGAGGATCCGAGCCCTCACGATGTTCGATACACCACGGCCAAGAGCGCGCCGCACGTCGGGACCGAGAACACTCCCGGACCGTGAATTCACCACGCTCTGCGCTGGCGCGCGGCGCGCCCTACTTGCGCCCCTATTTGCGCCCCTATTTGCGCCCCTATTTGCGCCCCTATTTGCGCGCAGTGGAGAGGGCGGCGGAGAATTCGCGCTCGCTGATCCGGCCGTCCTCGTCGAGATCGAGCGCCGCGAGCACTGCACCCAGGCGCGCGTTCGATCCGAAGCTGCCCTGCAAGCGCACCAGCTCCTCCAGCGCGACGAGGCCGTCCGCGTTGAGGTCGAGCCGGCGGAAGTGCGACACGGGTCCCGGCAGCCACGGCGGCTCCGACGCGACAGCGACGTGGCCGGCGCGCTCCTCGACCTTTCCGAACAGGCTGGCGAGCGTGGCCGGCTTCCCCTTGCGTCCATCGGCGTCGACAGGCGCCAAGAACGCGTAGGACACGGTGCGGCTGAGCTGGTGCAACTCGCTGCCCTCGACACGACCATTGCCGTCGCCGTCGACGCTCGACATGAACACACTCGACTCGGAACCCTTGCGTCCGTACTCGGCGAGCACGTTCGCGACCTCGCTTTCGTCGAGCGCGCCGTCTCCGTCGCGGTCGAACGCCGTGCGCAGTTGATCCGAGCTGCGCGGCTCGGCCTTGGGGCCGCCATCCGCGGGTTTGGGGACGCGGAACGCACCCGTTTGAGCGACGACCTCGTCGTAGCGCGCCATGAACTCGCGGGGGCCGACTCGTCCATCGCGGTCGCGGTCGTAACGCGCGAACTCCGTTGCATCGAAGTCCAGCGCCGCCCGTGTCTCGCGGAACGAGAGCCAGCCCGAGGCGTCGTAGTCGCACGTCTCGAAGATCGGTCGCTGCAATTGGCGCCACTCGGACGATCCCGGAGTCACATCGTCGGGCAAGCGGAATCCGATGGTCTCGCCGCTGGTCTGCGCTTCAGCGCGCTGATTCTCGGCGCTCTCGATGGCCGCGTCGATTTCATCGATCAACTGCCGGAAGCGGCGCTCTTCCGCCGCGAGCGGCGACGCAGGCTTCGGCGCGGCGCCCTTGGCCGGAGCGACGGGCGTTGGGCTACCCGGCCGCACCAAGCTCAGGCTCGGGCTCGGGCTCGCGTTGGGTGCCTTCTTCTTGCGGGCGTTGAACAGGCCCGCACCCGCGCGTCGCCCGCCGCCAGCGCCGCGTCGACCTCCGCGCTTGCGTTGGCCGTAGCTGTCGGGCGTGGCGGCGATCAAAGCGAACGCGGCAGCGATCAAGGCGATCTTGAGCGAACGTTGCATGGCTTGGCCCGGGGTCTCAATCGTCGGGGGTGGCGGAGTCGCGTGCAAGGTCCGAGCTCGCGGGTTTCACGCTTCGTCATCCGGAACGGCGGCGCCGGCGAGGCGCGCGCGCCTCGGCACGCGCCGCGCGTTTGGGGTTGCGCGGGCCGACGGCCGGCGCAGCCGGAGCGGCGTCAGCGCCGGGTCTGCGGGTCAACAGCGACCAGCCCAGGGCTTCGCTGACGTGATCGACGAGCTTGATCTCCAACCGTCGACGGATTTCGCGCGGGAGGCGCAGGACCTCCTCGCTGTTGCGCGCCGGGACGATCGCGGTCTTCACGCCCGCGCGCAAGGCGGCCAGTAGCTTCTCGCGCAGGCCCCCTACGGGCAGTACCGCCCCGTGGAGCGAGATCTCTCCCGTCATGGCGACGTCGTGCCGCACGGCTGTGCGCGTGAGCACGGAGATCAGGCTGGTGGCGATGGCGATGCCCGCGGAAGGCCCGTCCTTCGGAGTGCCTCCGGCGGGGAAGTGCAGGTGCAGGTCGATCGACTCCAGGAGCTCGGGTTCCAGGCCGAGTCGAGGCAGTTGCATGCGCACCCAGGACAGCGCGGTTTGCACCGACTCGCGCATGACTTCACCGATCGAGCCAGTCAACGTCGTGCGCCCGGCACCCTTCATCAGCAGGGTCTCGATCGGCAGGATCGATCCTCCGGCGGAGGTCCAGGCCAGGCCGGCGACGACGCCGATGCGTGGCTCCGCGGCGTGCACGAACGGATCGAGGTTGGCGGGACCCAGCAGTCCCGACAGTTGTTGCTTGTCGACCCTCAATCCGTGCTCTTCGCGCACGCGTTGCACGGCGGCCTTGCGCGCCAGCGCGTCGATGTTGCGCTGCAGTTGACGGACGCCGGGCTCGGCCGTGTAGCTGCGGACAATCGCGACCAGTGCGCCCGGCGAGAGCTGCAGATCCTTCGGCGAGAGCCCAGCGGCCAGGCGCGCACGCGGCAGTAGGTGCTCGCGCGCGATGGCGAGCTTCTCGGACTCGGTGTAGCTGCCGAACGGGATGACCTCGAGGCGATCGAGCAGCGCGTCGGGGATCGGCTCGATGTCGTTGGCCGTGACCAAGAAGATGCACTCGGAGAGGTCGAACGGAACTCCGAGGTAGTGGTCGACGAACTCGCGGTTCTGCTCGGGGTCGAGGATCTCGAGCAGCGCGCTCGAGGCTTGGCTCCATCCGCGGGTGTGGATCTTGTCCAGCTCGTCGAGCAGCACCACCGGGTTGCGCACTCCCGCGCGCGCGATGCCCTGCATCAAGCGCCCAGCTCCGGCGCCGGCGTGCGACAGGTGCCTGCCACGCAACTCGCCCTCGTCGGCGCAACTGCCGACGTGGATGTGCACGAAGCGACGGCCGAGCGCGTCGGCAACCGCCCGCGCCATGCTGGTCTTTCCGGTGCCCGAGGGCCCCAGGAAACACAGCACGGTTCCACGCGCGCTCCCGGCCAGGTGGCGCACCGCGAGGAACTCGCTGACGCGTTCCTTGACGTCGTCGAGTCCGGTGTGCGTCAGGTCGAGCGCCGTGACGACTTTGGTGTAGTCGTCGCCTCCGGCCGTGGGATCGTGGGTGACCTCGGTCCAGGGCAGCTCGAGCAACCATTCGACCCAGTTGCGGATGCGCGCTGCTTCCTCGGAACCCGACGATGCTCGCCGCAGGTGCACGAGCTCCCGCGAGCACGCGCGGCGCGCGGCCACCGGCAGGGGCGCGTGTTCGACCCTCTCGGCCAGGTCGCGCACCTGGGCCTCGATGCCGTCGAGCTCGCCGAGCTCGCCTTGGATCACCTGCAACTGCTCGCGCAAGAAGCCACGTCGAACGCGCTCTTGCACCTTGCTCTGCAGCGCCTGAGTCAACTCGCCGCGGGTGACATCGGCTCCCAAGAGCTCGATCAGGATGTCGAGGCGCTGCGCGACATCGGTCTCGACCAAGAGGCGCGTGCGGTCGGCGTACGACAGGTGCAGCCTCGAGGCCGCCAGGTCGGCGAAGTGGCCCGCGGCGCTGGTGTTCAAGGCGAGCACCCGCGGGAGCTCACTGGAGTAGCGACTGTCGAGGCGCACCAACTCGGTTGCGAGCTGCATGGCGCGTTCGACGCGCTCGCGCAGTTGCCTGTCGTCGTAGCTGCCGACCGCGGGGTCCGCGACGGACGCGGCCAGGTAGCCCTGCTCGGCGTCGACCGCGGACAGCACGACACGCCGCAGTCCCTGGAGCACCACGCGTTGCGAACCATCGGGCAAGCGCGTGCGGTCGAGGACGCGGCACAAAGTCCCGATGCGCGCGAGCTTGTGCGGCGCGGCTTCACCCTCCAGGTCGATCAGCGGCACCGCGACCAACGGCTCGTCGCCCTCGGGGTGGCTGTCGAGCGCGAGTAGGTTCTCGCGACGCTGCAGGTCGAGCGTGGCGACCGAGCGCGGCATCACCACCGTGGAGCGCACGGCGAGACAGCGCAGGCGGCCGGCGGGTAGGTCGCTCGAGGTCGTCATGGGCGAGGAGGGGACTCCTCTAGGCCCTTCATCGAGCGGCGACCCCGCCGAGGTTGCGCGCAGCGCGCCGCGCGGGTGCCGCCTCGGCCCCGAAGCAAACTCCTAGACCCGCCTGGGGCAGTGACTTACGTCGCTAGCGCGCGACGCGCAGCAGGACTTCGCTGACGCGGTCGACATCGGCCTCGGACAGGAAGGGATGGATCGGCAGGCACAGGACCTCGCGCGCCAGCCGCTCGGCGCAGGGGAAGTCCCCCGGCCCGTAGCCCCAATCTCGCGCCGCCTCCTGGAGGTGCACCGGGCTGGGGTAGTGCACCCCAGCGAAGATCTGCTCGGCGCCGAGCGCGGCGGCCACTGCGTCGCGGCCGAGCTCGCAGCGGACGCGCACCGTGTACTGGTGGTAGCCGTGCACGACCCCGGGCTCGACCCGCAGCGGAGCCACGTTCGCGCTGCCCTTGAAGTTGCTCGTGTAGCGCGCTGCCAGGCTCCGCCGACGCTCGTTCCAGCGCTCGAGATGCGGCAACTTCACGTTGAGGATGGCCGCTTGGATCGCTTGCAGACGAGAGTTGGTCCCGATGCGCGTGTGCACGTATTTCGTCGGCGATCCGTGGTCGCGCAGTTGACGCATGGCCTTCGCGACGTCTTCGCGTTGCGTGACCACCATCCCGCCCTCGCCTGCGGCGCCGAGATTCTTGGTGACGTAGAAGGAGAACGTGCCCGCGTCGCCGAGCGCGCCGCAGGCGTAACCGTCGCGGCGCGATCCGTGGGCTTGGGCGCCGTCTTCGAGGATCGAGATGCGCTTCTCGTCCGCCAATGCGCGCAAGGCGCGCATGTCGGCGAGCTGGCCGTAGAGGTGCACGGGCAGGAGACACGTCGTGCGCGCGTCGATCGCGGCGCGTGCCTTGGCTGGATCGAGCAGGGCTGTGTCGTAATCGACGTCCGCGAGCACCGGCTTGGCGCCGATCAGGGCGATCGAGGCCGCCGAGGCGAAGAACGTGAACGGCGTCGTGACCACGTGATCGCCAGGCTGGACGCCGAGCGCCAACAGGCCCAACCACAGCGCGTCCGTGCCGTTGCCGACGCCGACGCCGTGGGCCACGCCGTGCAGCTTGGGGAACTCGCGCTCGAACGCCTCGACCTCCGGTCCGAGCACGTACTTGCCCGAGTCGAGGACGCGCAACACGGCCTCGTGGAGCGCGCTCCCGAGCGCGGCGCGTTCGGCGGCGAGGTCGATGGGAGCGATCGGACGAACGGCGGACGTTGCACTGGTCATGGACACCTCGGGCGGAACTCGCGGTTCCGCAGATCGTGCCGCATGGAGCGGCGCGGCGCAAATCCGCGCGCGGATCGAGCGCGATCGATCGGCTAGGCTCTCCGGCGCATGAAGCGCACTCCGCTCGCCGCGTCGGCCTCGCTGATGCTGGTGTTCCAGTCACCGCCCGCGGTGCCGGTGCCATCCACGTGGACGCTCGCCGAGCTCGAGGCCGCAGCGCGCACGATCCAGCGCGAGCTCGAGGTCTTGCGCGGCACGCAGCCGGCCCCGCCGTTCGCGGTCGCGCTGGTTTCCGCCGATCGAATGCGCGAGCTCGTCGACCAGCAGCAAGCGCGCACCACCACACCCGAGCGCCTCGCCGCCGACCTGGACGTCGCCAGAATGCTCGGGCTGGTGCCACACGACTGTGACGTCGCTGCGGTGGCGCAGCGGCTCGCAAGTGCACGCGCGTTCGCGCTCTACGACGAGCCCACGAGGACCGTGCGCGTTCGCGAACGCTGTCCGGTCGCGCTCGCCAAGGTTGCGTTGGCGCGCGAGCTCGCTCGCGCACTGGACGCGGCCAACATCGATCTCGCGAACGCGCGGGAGAAGGCCGGCACCGATACCGATGCGTGCTTGGCGCTCCGTGCGCTCGTCGATGGGTCAGCGGCGCTGCTCGCGGACCGTTGGCAGAAGGCTCACGCGGAAGCGCTCGACGCCGAGAGTGAGCGCGAGCTGGCCGAAGCGGCGCGTCAGGAAGCGCAGGACTCACCCGCGTGGGTGTGGCGCAGTGCGATCGCTCCAGCGCTGCTCGGCGCGCGATTCCTCGAGCGCCAGGACGATTGGCTCACGGATCAGACAGGCTCGGCGCGGGCGGGCGACATTGCGCGCGCGTTCGGCGAGCCTCCGCGCTCGATGGAGATGATGCTCCACCCCGGAGCGTATTGGGACGAGCGGCGCTTCGACCCGCCGACGAAGGTGGGATACGAGGTCGCGGAATTGCCCGTGGGCTGGCGCGTGCTGCGCGAAGACACGCTCGGCGAGTTCGTGTGTGCGCTCGTCGCAACCTCACCCGACTCCCGCGGGGGACTGCGCAACGCGACCGGCAGCGCCTTGGACGCGCTGCATTTCACGAACGAAGCGGCGACCGGATGGGATGGGGATCGACTGGTGCTCGTGGGCCGCGAGCAAGCGCGCGTGCTGCAGTGGACCACCGTGTGGGATCGCCAAGCGGACGCCGACGAGTTCCTGGCGGTGCTCAGCAAGCAGTTCGACCACTTGGAGCGCAGCGTCGAGCACTTGACGGGGGAGCGCGACCTCGCATACGGCGTCGTGATGCAACCGGGCGCGCGGAGCGATGAGATCGTCCTGACCGTGTTCCACGGCGTGCCGCACGCGGAGTTGAGCGCGCTTTCGAATGCGCTGGGTTTCTATCGCCCCAAGACGCACTGATCGCGCGCGCCTCGGCCCAGTCACGCTCAACCGAACGTGGCGCCGAGTCTGTCGGTCGCGCTCGGCAGGCCGCCGGCGATGCGCCCGGTCAGCAGGAACACTCCGCGCACGATCTTGCCTGGAAGCGGGCGTTCCAGCGCGCATTGCTCCAGCTGCCACGGGCTGGTGAACACGACGAGCGGTCGCTCGGGCGTCGTCAGGCCCAGCACGGAGACCTCGGCGCCCGTCAGCGGGTTGAACAGTCGTCGCGTGTGCTCGACGCGCAGAGCGAGCTCGATGCAGCCACCCGGGTCGTCCTCGCCGCCCAGCGGACGGATCCAGCCACCGTCGGAAAAGCGGCGCACTTCGGCGTCGCGCTCGAGCTCGCGCGGGTCGTCGCCGACGGACTCGACGTCGATCGCGAAGCCGGCCAGTGAAACAGCGAGCACGTGGCCGCGCACGAGCTCGCGTGGAAAGCGCCGCGCATCGGTCAAGACCGCGGTCAGGCAGAAGGCCTCGCGCGAGGCCGTGGGATCGCCGGAAACGGGCGGATTGGCCCAGCCCGAGACCAGCAAGTCGTAGCGTGAGTCCGGCAGGCGCTCGACCGTTTGAACGGCGAGGCGCGTGCGCTGCTCGTGGTGGAAGTAGGGGTAGACGCTCCAGGGCGCGGACTCGGTGTCGCGGTCGGCGCGCAGTTCGAGCCCGGCGCCGAGCGGCAAGCGGAAGTGCTCACCGTCCGGCCCGCGCCACGGTGCGCGCTCACCGGAACGCCGCGCGAGCTCGACCATGCGCGGCAGATCGTGGTCCGGCGGAAAGCCGATGCACTCGAGCAGGAAATCCACGCGCAGGGTTCTACCTTCCCGTGCCGGTCGCGCACCAGGCGTCGGGGCCGATCGCGGGCAGCTGCAATTCGCTCGTGCGCGAGCGCGAGCCGCGTACACTCCGGGGTCGATGCGCCGTCAACGCTCCTTGGCAACGGTTGCGCTCGTGCTCGCGGGGGCCTGTGCCGCTCCGGAGCATGCTTCGTTGGAGCACGTTCCGCCGTTGATCGTTCACGAGCCGCGCCCGCGCGAGTTCGATGTCGAGCACTACGACCTCGCGCTGGAGCTGCTCCCGCGAGAGCGCGCGATCCGTGCGACCTGTCGGATCCGACTGCAACCCCTGGTCGACGCGCTCCAGCACCTGACGCTGGACTTCGCCGGAGCCACGTTGGAGTCCGTGAGGGACGGGAACGGAGTCGAGCTGGCCTTCGCGCGCGTCGGCGATCAGCTCGTGCTCCGGCTCGCCGCCCCGCTCTCGCGCGGCGACAGCGCCGAGGTCCTCCTCCAGTACCAAGGGACTCCTCAGGCCGGTTTGTGGTACTCGGGCGAGCGCGACGGTCTGCCGACACAGGTCTTCACGCAGGGCGAGTGCGCCGAATCGCGACACTGGTTTCCTTGTGTCGATCGTCCGGACGAACGGGCAACCAGTGTGCTTCGCGTGACCGTCCCAGCGCATTGGACGGTGCTGGCGGCCGGCGAGCGCGTCGACCTGCAGCACCTGGACGCGCAGCGGAAACTCGAGGTCTGGAGCATGTCCACGCCACATCCCGCGTACTTGACGACGTTGGTCGCCGGTGAGTTCGCGCTGGAACGCGCACAGTTCGACGGAACTCCGCTGGAGTACGCGGCGGCGCCCGAACATCGCCCCCGGCTCGCCTCGACCTTCCAGGAGACGCCGGCCATCCTGCAGTTCCTGGGTGCTCTCACGGGGGTGCGCTACCCCTACGCGAAGTACTCGCAGGTGTGCGTCGACAATTTTCCTTTCGGGGGCATGGAGAACATCTCGGCCACGACGCTCACCGACGCTTGCATCGGCGATGAGCTGTTCGCGCGCGACACTTCGGCCGTGAGCCTGATCGCGCACGAGGCCGCGCACCAGTGGTTCGGCAATCTGCTGACGTGCGCCGACTGGTCGCACATCTGGCTGAACGAGGGCTTCGCGACTTACTGCGACCTGCTCTACCGGGAAGCCTCGCGCGGCGTCGACGAGTTCCGCGCCGCGCTGCGCGACACGCAGGACTCGTACACCGCGGCGGATGTCGGCGCTGAGCGCCGCGCCCACGTGTGCAACCTCTACCGCGAGCCGTTCGACCTGTTCACACGCGGTGGACAGACCTACCAGGGCTCCGCGAGCCGGCTGCACCTCCTGCGCTTCGTGCTCGGCGACGCCGCCTTCTTCCGCGGCATCAAGCGCTACGTCGCGGAGCACCGCGGGCGGGCCGTCGTCACCGCCGATCTCCAGCGTTCGATGGAACGCGCCAGCGGCGTCGATCTGTCACGCTTCTTCGAACAGTGGTTCCATCGGCCGGGCTATCCGGAGTTCGAGGTCGCGTGGATGTGGGACGCGGAGCGGCGTGTGGTCGAGCTGCGCGTCGATCAGCTCCAAGCGTCCGAGCGTGGCACGCCAGCGGCGTTCGAAGTCCCGATCGAGGTGGAGCTCGCCGATGCGGGCGGCTCGCGTCGCGAGCGCGTGCTCGTCTCGCGCCGCTCACAGACGTTCGAGCTCGCGGCACCGACCAAGCCGGATTGGGTCGTCTTCGACGCGCACGGCTGGGTGCCCAAGCGCTTGATCCAAGCGCGCGACACCGAGGAGTGGCTGGCGCTCGCGGCGCGCAGCGACGACGTGAACGTGCGCCGGGATGCGCTGCGGGCACTGGGGGAGACACTGGCCGATTCCACCGACGAGCCACTGCGCTGGCGGATCGCCGAGGTGATCTTGGCGCGCTTCGGCGACACCAGTCCGGCCGTACGCGTCGCCGCCGCGCAGGCACTGCGCCGGATCCACACTCCCGCGGATCACCCGCTCGCGACGGCGCTGATCGACAGTGCGACATCCGACGAGCGCGCCGAGGTGCGCGTCGCGGCGTTGCAATGCCTGGCTCTCTGGCCCGCCGACCCGGCCTTGGCGCGAGTGGCCCACGAGCAGTTCGAGGCGCGCTTCAGTTGGGCCACGATGGGGGCCGCGGCGTTGCTGGTCGCTTCCTCGGAGGGAGCCGACGCCGGTCCATGGCTGCGCGAGCAACTCGAGCTGGCATCGCCGCGGGACGTGCTCGTCGCACAACTGTGCACGGCGCTGGCCCGCTCGGAAGCAACGGGAGCAAGTGCGGCGCTGGCCGCTCTCGCGCTCGACGGGCGCCGCCATCCGGAGGCACGCGAGGCAGCGTTGCGCACTCTGACGCGGTTGACGCGCGGTGGCTCGCGTTGGACCGCACAGGTGGCCGAGCTCTTGGCGAGCACGCGCTCGTATCGATTGCGCGGTGCCGCGATCGAGTTCCTCTCGCGCGTGGGCGATCCGGTCGCGCTCCAGGGTCTGCGCGAGCACTACCCCGTCGCATACGATCCACGCCATCGGCGGGCGATCGAGGAAGCGCTCACGGGGAGTTCGCGGTGACACCCGACGTCGAGTTCGACGCGCTCGCCGACGAGTTGCGCACGGCGCTGCTCGCGGAATTCGGCGCGCGTGCGATCTATCGCCGCTTGGCGCGTTTGGTCGCGGATCCAGAGCTCGCACGCTTGCTCGCTGGATTCGAGGACGAACAGCGAGCGCAGATCGACGAGCTGCGCGCCTTGATGAACGTGTTGGGGCTGCGCCCGGTGTCGCGCAGCCGTCGGCGTTGGCTGCTGTCGGAAGTGCTGGCGCTGGGCAGCGCGGTTTTCGGGAGTCGCTTGGCGTTGCGTGTGTGCGTCGAGGCCGAGCAGAAGCGCGCCCGGTGGTACGCGCACATGCACGCGTTCCTGGTCCGACGCGGCGAGCGGCGTTTCGACGCGACGTTGCAACACATGACGACGCTCGGCCAGGTGCACGCGCAAGCACTGGGGGCATGGCTGGCGAACACGCGCCGTCGCTGAGCGACGCTCCGCCGGGCTAGAATGCGCGGGCGGCCTGTCCGCGTCACTGTTGCATGACCCGACGAGCCCCCTCGCTGTTCGAGCGCATCCACTCTCTCGTGCCGTTCGGCCTGGGTGAGACCAAGCCGCAGCACTTCCGCGAGATGCTGCGGATCGCCTGGCGCAACCGCGACAACCTCACCTACGCCTGGCGCGTCTTGTCGCGCGGTGTTTGCGACGGATGCGCGCTGGGCACGAGTGGGTTGGACGATTGGACGCTCGACGGCGGTCGCCACCTGTGCCTGGTGCGGTTGAATCTACTGCGACTCAACACGATGCCGGCGATGGACCACGCGCGACTCTGCGACGTGGCCGCGCTCGAGCGCCTGGATTCGCGCGCGCTGCGCGACCTGGGGCGTCTCGCGTATCCGATGCGACGGCGCAAGGGCGAGCGGGGTTTCACGCGCGTGGGGTTCGACGAGGTGTGGAGCGATGTCGGAGCGCGCTGGAGCAAGCTCGCGCCGCGCCGCACGGCGATGTTCGTCACCAGCCGCGGCGTGACCAACGAGACCTACTACGTCGCGCAGAAGGTGATGCGCTTCTTGGGCTCGAACTCGGTCGACAACTCCGCGCGGCTGTGCCACAGCCCGAGCTCCGCTGGGTTGAAGGCCACCGTGGGCGTCGCGGCGACTACGTGCTCCTACAAGGACTGGTACGAAGCGGACGTGATCGTGTTCTTCGGCTCGAATCCGGCGAACGATCAGCCGGTGTCGACGAAGTACCTCCACGAGGCCAAGAAGCGCGGAGCGCGGATCTTGATGGTCAACGCCTTCCGCGAGCCGGGCATGGAGCGCTACTGGGTGCCGTCGAACGTCGATTCGGCCCTGTTCGGCACGCGCCTGACCGACCACTTCTTCATGGTCAAGGTCGGTGGGGATTTGGCGTTCCTCAATGCGGCCTCGAAGCTGCTGATCGAACGCGGTGCGATCGCTCGGGATTTCATCGAGAGCGCGGTCACGGGCTACGCGGACTATGCACGTGCGCTTCAGGAGCAGTCGCTCGAGACGCTGATCGACCTCGCCGGGACGTCGCGGGCGGAGCTGGAGCGCTTCGTCGACGAGCTCGCTCGAGCGGACAAGGGCGTGCTCGTGTGGTCGATGGGCATCACGCAGCACGTCCATGGCGCGGAGTCGGTGAAGGCCATCGCCAATCTCGCGCTGCTGCGCGAGTGGGTCGGGCGCAGGGGCACGGGCTTGATGCCGATCCGTGGCCACAGTGGCGTGCAAGGCGGAGCCGAGATGGGGGCCTACTCGACCGCGCTGCCCGGTGGTGTGCCGATCGACGCGGACAACGTCGAGCGCTTCTCCAGGCTCTGGGGTTTCGAGGTGCCCTCCGAGATCGGGCTCACGACCGTCGAGTACCTCGAGGCGGCGCACGCGGGAGAGCTCGACGCGCTGTACTGCATCGGGGGCAACTTCCTCGAGACCATGCCCGAGCCAGCGCGCATTGCGCGCGCTCTAGGGCGCATCGGGCTGCGCATCCACACGGACATCGTCGCGACCAAGCAGATGTTCGTGGAGCCCCAGGACGTCGTGTACGTGTTGCCATCTCGCACGCGATACGAGCAGCGCGACGGCGGCACTGAAACCTCCACCGAGCGCCGCGTGATCTTCTCGCCCTACATCGCCGGTCACGAGGTCGGCGAGGCGCGTTCGGAGTGGGAGATGCTGCTCGACCTGGCGCGAGCCGTGAAACCTCGCGAAGCGGCGAAGGTGCACTTCGAGGGCGGCGCGGCGATCCGCACCGAGATCGCGCGCGCCGTGCCGAGCTACGCCGGCATCGAGAAGCTCGCGTGCCAGGGCGATCAGTTCCAATGGGGCGGCGCCATGTTGTGCGCGGATCGGCACTTCCCGACACACGATGGCAAGGCGCACCTGCAGGTGGTCACGCCTCCCGTCGCGCGCGGCGCGTCGGGCGCGCAGCCGCTGTTCGTGCTGGCGACGCGCCGCGGGAAGCAGTTCAACTCGATGGTGCAGGCCGAACGCGATCCGCTGACAGGCGCCGAGCGCGACCACGTGTTCATCGCTCACAGCGACGCGCAGCGCCTCGGCCTGCGGGCCGATCAGGCGATTCGCCTGTGCAACGCCCTCGGTGAATACCGTGGACGTGTGTTCCTCGCCGACGTCACACCGGGCACGCTGCAGGCTCACTGGCCCGAGGTGAACGACCTCATCCCGCACGGCCGTGTCGACGCGGGGGGCGGAGTTCCGGACTACAACGCCGAGGTCACGATCGAGGCCTGCGCATGAGTTGGATCGGCACCGTCGAACTCGCCAGCGCACGGGGGAAGTTGCGCGAGCTGTACGACGCCGCCGTCCGCCGCGCCGGCCGCGTGTTCCAGATCCTGCGCGTGCAGAGTGTGAACCCCGAGGCGCTCGGGGCTTCGCTCGAGCTCTACAAGACCCTGATGCACGGGCCGTCGCCGCTTTCGCGACGCGAGCGCGAGATGCTGGCGGTGGTGGTCAGCCGCACCAACCACTGTCATTACTGAACGCAGGCCCACGCGGCGGACCTCCGTGCCGAGGTCCAGGAAACGAGTGCCGGAGAGCGCGAGGCCTTCGTGGCCGCCGTGGCCCACGACTGGCGCACGGCCGCGCTCGCGCCGCGCGAGGCCGCGCTGTGTGGCTTCGCCGAGAAGCTCACGCTCGCCCCATCGACGATGGCCGCGACCGACATCGAGGAGCTGAGAAAGCACGCTTTGGACGACCGCGCCATTCACGACGCGACGCAGGTGATCGCCTACTTCAACTACATCAATCGCATCGCGGACGCACTCCACGTCGACTTGGAGCCCGAGATGACGCCTGTGCCGCGCGCCGAGGCCTAGCGTGTCGCGGGGCGAGCTCCGCCGCGCGGCACCGAAAGGCGAGCCCGGCACCAAACGACGCAGCCCGGTGCGCACAGGCTCGTGCGCACCGGGCTGCGGTGGTTGGCCGCCGGCTAGAACTTGACTTCGCGCAGCTGGTCGACGGCGAAGTCGACCGACATCTCCTGGTCGATGTTGATCAAGCGGCCGGTGCCCTTGAACGGGTTGAAGATCAGCGCGCCGTGCAGCACGCGACCGTCGCGGAAATAGAGGGTCACCTTGTCCGCGGTGCGCGCACCGAGCAACAGGTCGTAGAGGCGTTGAGAGTCCGAAATTACCTTGGTTTTCATCGTTTCGTGCCTTGGAGGCGGGTTGGTCTTTGGGACGGCGCGCGCGACTTGGAAGCCGCTACTTGCCGGAGAGGGAGCTCCGCGCCGCGGAGCCGCTGTGTGCGTGCGTCGCGTCCGATGTACGCGACTGGTTCAAGGGGAGCGTCGGCAGAGCCTCGATCAGCTTGGCCGACCAGGTTTCGAAGTTCGCGCCTTCGCGCAGACGTTCGCGGAGTTCTTGCGAATGCACCAAGCGCCCTTCGAGCACCTGTGTTTCGCGAATCTCGACGGTTCCTTGCACGCGCACGATCTGCACCAGGCCTACGTGCACGGCCCCTACGGGGTTGGAGTCGTCATTGATCAGCCCGACGGGCTCGACCGTGTAGTCACCGCGGATGTCGAGCTCTTCCTCGAGCTCGCGCGCAGTCCCGCGCGGCAGCGGATCGCGTCCGAGCCGTGCGTCGAGGTCCTCTGGGTTGATGTGGCCGCCGACACCGATCGAGAACTTGTGATGGAGGCGCGCTTCGCCGCCGTGCGCCGTGCGCCGCAGCAGCAGCACGTCGTCGCCCACCATCACCACGTTGTAGGGAATGACCTGCTTCCAGTCGGGGGAGTGCTCGGCCTTGGCGCGCTCGACGAAAAAGCCCTGCTCTACGACCGCGCGGGCAAAGCGCGCCGCGGCGAACGCCTCGCCGAAGGGCGTGAATCCTTGCGGATCGCAGTCGGGAAACAGCGCCCGACGCGGGACGACGAACACGAATTCCATCGAGAGAGCGGGAGCGCGGCGGGCCCATCAGGCGGCTCCAGCCCCGACTCCTCCTACAGGTCCATTGGCAGAGGCGGCTTGCGGTAGGGTGCTTCGGACCGCGCCCGAGCCCTGCGGCCAGCGGCAGCCCAAATGAGAGCGGCCGATTCTCCCCGGAAGCCCCAACCTGTCAAGATGCTGAAGGGTCAATCGACTGGTGCCACTACTAATAGTGGCATTCCCTTCCGTGCCGCCCCGAGGGCGGAAGTGGTGTGAGAGGCCCTGTAAGCCGGAGTGATCCGGCAAACTTCGGCTACCTCTCAGCCCCCAACGACTTGCGGCGATCCGGCGCGAAAACTGGCCCCGGAAACAAAAAATGCCGGGCCGACGCGCGAACGTCGGAACCCGGCGATGGGGCCACGGAGGAACGTCCGTGTCCGCAAGTCAGGAATGTGTCGCGCGCCCTCGATGCGCGCAAGTGGCGTCGACGGAGGAATTCGCCGAACGGCTGATGCTCGACCTCGATCTCGTGCGCCGGCCCGACGCCGACGGGTGCCGTGACCGGATCGCGGAGGTACTCGACGAGTTGCTCGCTCCGCGCCCGCGCCGCATCCGCGTGCGCGCCGGAGCCGAGACGGTCGTCGCGACGCTCGGAGGTGGAGCGTGAGCGTCAACGTGTTCTGGAACGGTTGGTTCGAGGTCTTCGACCGGGCTGGGAACGAGGTCGACAGCGAGCGCGTGCTGGTCGTGCGCCACGAGCACCAGGGCGAAGTCCTCTCCGTCGCGCTGCACGTGCAAGGCGGCGACCTGATGTCACTCACCGCCGCGAACGCGCTCGCACTCGGGAGAGCGTTGATCGATGCGGCGAGTCCATCGACACTTGCGCCGCTCGACCCGAGGGAGGCATGGGAGACCGGCCCCGATCGCTTCAGGATCCGGATCCACGGAGAGGGCGGACGAGACATCGAGGTCGAGGGATTCAGCGTTGGCGAGTTTCTCGGTGTTCACCGCTCCTTCGACGGATCTCAGTGGAAACTCACCCACCGTCCGACTGGGCTCTCGATGGCGGCGTTCAGCAGCCTGGTCGTGGCCCTCGGCGGCGCCGAGAAGCTCCACGCCGAGCACACGTCCGGTCGGCTGAATCTCGACTTCACGGACCCTGAGCAGGGCAAGCCAGGCGTGCAGCCACAGTTGCGCGCGTTCGTTCGGAGCCTCCCAGGTTTGGTCACCGCTCATGGATGCGCAATCGTCGAACGAGACGGAGGTGCGTCTTGACCAAGCCTCTCCCGCTCTCCGCGAAGGGCCGGCGCGAGATCGAACTCGAAAAGGTCGCGCGCCGCGCGGGCCTCGAGGAGCGCGCGTCGTGATCACAACCACCTACACGTGCGATCGCTGCAAGCGGGTAGTGAATCACCCCAATGATCAATTGTGGAACGTCGCTGTCTTCATGGCGGTCGCGCCGAATCGGGCACACGCGACGACGCCGTGTGTCGGCAATGCGCAATGGTGTCGCCCGTGCTGTGAGGAGATCGCACTCCTGAGGCGCTTCAGTGCCAGTGGCAGCCAATCGACGCCTGAGCCGCAGGTTCCCTCCTTCGAGGATCTGGTCCGCGCGATCGTTGCCAGCGAAGTCGAGCAAGCTCTGAATGAGCGTGGAGGTGCTTCTTGACCGACGTTGAAGCGCTCCACCGCAAGCTCGTCGCCGAGATCTCCTCCGCCGACATCGACGGCATCGCGGACCTGCTGGTCGGGCTGCGCGTGCACAGAGTCGACCGACGCATCCGTTTGCAGATCGCGAGGCTCTGCGGCGAGCGGCTGCAGCAGATCGCGATGGGTGAGCACGATGCCGTGCAACGCCTACGCGGAGCGCGCGCTTGAGTCCGCTCCACGACCTTCAGTTCGGCAAGCGCGCTCACACCCGCAAGGTCGAAGCGAAGCCTCCGCAACCTGCCACGTTCGACGGGCTCTACACGCTCCAGCGTCGCGCGCAGATCGGCGCGTGGCACGGCGTCGAGGTTCGCGTCGACTTCAAGGGCGCGCTGCTGGAGTCTGCTCAGCTCATGGTGGCCGCGGACGCGCGCGTCCAGGGCAACGTCCACGTCGAGTTCGACGGGCAGGACGTCGTGCTGCGACTGCGAGGTGTGCGGTGAAGCCCTACTTCGAGCGCGACGGCGTGCGCATCTTCCACGCGGACTGCCGCGAGCTGTTGCCCCAGCTCTACGCCGACGTCGTGGTGACCGATCCGCCCTACGGCATCGCGGACGCGCCGATCAAGTTCTGCGAGTCGAGAGGTGTCGGCCTGCGCAAGGGCGGCAAGCGCGGACGGGTCAACACCTGGCATCCCGCGAGCGAGTGGGACCGCGAGCTCGATCCGAGTTGGATCGTCGAGGCGCTGCGCATCGGCCCGGTGGCGCTCTTCGGCCACTGGCGCAAGCGACTCGCGTTCGAGCGCGCGTGCGGGATGGAGCCGCGCGCCGAGATCGTGTGGGCCAAGAACACGCACGTTGGCCCGGCGCGGCTCGTTGCTCCGCGCGACGAGCGGATCTGGATCTTCTCGAGCGAATCCGTCTCGCCCCAGCGCTTCGAGACCTCTGTCTGGGACGAGCCGATCATCTCGACGTTCGACTACCGCCACCACAAGAACGAGAAGCCGGTGGCGATCATGCGGCGGCTGGTGGCGCTCCTTCCCGGCGCGATCGTGCTCGATCCCTTCATGGGCAGCGGCACCACGCTTCTGGCTGCGCGCCTCGAAGGACGACTCGCAACCGGAATCGAGGCCGACGAGCGCTACTGCGAGATCGCTGCCAAGCGGCTCGCGCAGGGCGTTCTCGACTTCTCGCAGGCGAGCGAGGTGGCCAATTGAAGCTCCTGCTGCTCGGGTTCGTCGTGAGCGTGATCGCAGTGATCTCCTGGGTTGGAGATCGAGCGGCGGAGTGGGTGGGCGACGCGATCGACGAGCGGCGCGCATCGCGTCGCGGACGCGACGACGGAGGTGGCAGTTGAAGTGCACCGGCCCGATCCACCGCAAGACGCGACTGCGCCGACACGGAAAGAGGCACCTGCGCGACCGCGCCGCGGCGATCGACTTCCGACGCGCCGTCCTCGAGCGTTCCGGCAACCGCTGTGAGCGCTGCGAGCGCTACTCGCTGCGACTCCACGCTCACCACCTGCTCAGCCGTGCACGCGGGGGCCGGCACACCGTGGAGAACGGAGCTGCGCTGTGCATCGAGTGTCACGACGCCGTGCACGCGCACCGCGCGAGTGACTGGAGAGCTTGGATCTGGAGTTCGCGGGAGCGGACGGAGGTGAGTGCGTGATCGCCATCGACCTCTTCGCCGGCGGGGGCGGGGCGTCGCTCGGTATCGAGCTCGCGCTCGGCCGCGACGTCGACCTCGCCATCAACCACGACGCGGTCGCCCTGGCGGCGCACCGCGCGAACCATCCGCGCACGAGGCACCTCGAGGCCAGCGTTTGGGACGTCAAGCCGCAGGAGGCCGTCGAGGGTCGCGCGGTCGACGTGCTCTGGGCCTCGCCCGACTGCACGCACTTCTCCGTCGCCAAGGGCGACGTGCCGCGCTGCTCGGGCAAGCGTTCACTCGCGTGGGCCGTGCACCGCTGGGCCAAGGCCGTGCGGCCGCGCGTGCTGTTCATCGAGAACGTGCGCGAGTTCCAGGGCTGGGGCCCGCTCGGCAAGGACGGGCGGCCGGACAAGCGCCGCGCCGGCAAGACGTTCGCCGCGTGGGTCGGCGCGCTCGAGCGCCTGGGCTACGCGGTCGAGTGGCGAGTGCTCGACGCCAGCGCGTTCGGCGCGCCCACGCGGCGCCGGCGCCTGTTCATCGTCGCACGCTGCGACGGCCAGCCGATCCGCTGGCCAGCGCCGACGCACGGGCCGGGTCTGCTGCCGCTCCGAACGGCGGCCGAGTGCATCGACTGGTCGATCCCGTGCCCTTCGATCTTCGAGCGCAAGCGCCCGCTCGCCGCGAAGACCATGTGGCGCATCGCCGAGAGTCTGCGCCGGTTCGTGCTGGAAAGCCCGAGCCCGTACATCGTCGAGATGAGTCACAGCAACGCGCCGCGCGATCTCGCGCAGCCGCTCGGCACGATCATCGCCGGCGGCAGCGGATGCAACGGGAAGCACGCGCTGGTCGGCGCGTTCCTCGCGAAGCACTTCGGTGGCGTGGTCGGCCACTCGCTCGACGAACGCGTCGCGACCGTGACCGCGCGAGACCATCACTCCCTGGCCGCGGCGTCGCTCGTGAAGCTGCGCGGCGACTGCAACGGATCGGACCTGCGCGACCCGGCGCCCACGATTACGGCGCGCGGCACGCACATCGCCGAGGTGCGTGCGTTGCTCGCCGCGCACTGCGGGCCGACGCCGCGGGCGCGCACGCTGTTCGACGCGCCTCGCGGCATGGTGATGGTTCGCGGCGTGCCGCACGAGATCGTCGACCTGGGCATGAGAATGCTCGAGCCGCACGAGCTCCTGCTCGCGCAGTTCGGCGAGCACGCTGACGGCTACGACCTCTCCGCCGCGAGTACGAAAGAGGCCAAGGTCCGGCTGATCGGAAACTCCGTCGCGCCGCACGTCGCCGCGGCCCTCGTTCGCGCCAACGTCGGATCCAGCGAACTGGCGGAGGCTGCGTCTTGAGCTCGGGACGTGTGATCTGCACCGCGTGCAGGCGCGACCTGTATCAGACGGGTCCGCGAGAGGTTGAGGACGGGTGGCGTCACGGTGACGGATCCGCTCGGTGCCACGGCGCCTCGACGCGATACCCGACGCTCGACGACTGCGTGAAATGCCAGCTGCGCGCACCAGACGGCAAGCAGTGCCGCCGCGTGGCAACCAAGATACTGCCCGGCGAGTTCGGAGACGTGGTGTTCGTCTGTGAGCAGTCTCACTACGCGCCCGATCGCAGCGAGAAGGTCGGCCGCAACTATCCGTGCCCATGCGGGTCGGGGCGGAAATACAAGAAGTGCTGCGGAGGTGGGGCTTGAGACAGTTCATCGCTGTCTGCGGCGCATGTCCTTGCGGCATTGCGTACGTCCCGGAGTTCGACTCGATCGATTCCGGAACCACGCTGACGTGTTGCGAAGGCCACAAGATCGTGTGCGATGTGGCGTCGCCCGAAGAGCGCACCTCCTCGTACCGGGAGACTGAGCGTCTGCGCCGGGAGTTGGAGTTGCTGCGCGCCGAGAACCAGATGCTCCGCCTCGCGCGGGGTGAGGACGCGTCGATTGGACGACAGGCTCTGATCACGGAGGAGCTGCGTCGTGGCTGAGCGCAAGGTGCACGTTGACGACGAGTCGTGCTGGTGCGAGCCGTTCATGTACTACCGAAGCGCGGTCACGGCACGCGAGGTCTGGGTGCACCGGACGGCGCGCCGGATCAGCTCAGCGGGGTTCCACATGGGATTGATGAAGGACCCGCCTCCCGAAGTGCTCAGCGAAGCGGTGCGCCTGGCGGACGGCGACGCGGACGAGACGCTCGCGGACATCCTGGGCGCGCTGCGAGC
>JADYYP010000063.1 GCA_020853575.1 Planctomycetota bacterium | reverse complement strand
GATCACGTGGCTCGCACGATTCCTCGGAGCCGGCGCGAGCGAACTCGATGCTCGATCGACCTTGAACTCGGAACTCATCGAGCCGGGCGCGCGCCATGAATCGATGGCTTTCTCAACGGGCTGCTAGAGCGAAAAGCGACTCTGGCGCCGCGAGCGCTCCGCGGGTCGCGGTGCGCCCGAGGGCGAAGTGTCGACGATCGAGGTCCATCGGAGTGCTCAGGCTAGAGCACCGCCCGGACCGGTTTCCAATGTCCGCTCTCGCGAGCGCTCGTGCCATAGCGCCATGCCCGCGGACGCGCGCGCAGTCGAGCTTCCGCGCGCGTCCGAACGTGGGCCAGCCACGCAGCGCCGCGTCAGAACGGCCAGCGCCAGTCGACCAGCTCTGGTTGGTCGACACCGTTGGCGTGCGCGAACTGCAAGGCGGCGATCTGTCGATTGCGCAAGCGCTCCTTGGCGTGCGCTCCGATGCGCTCCAACTTGGGCACGCGATCGATCACGTCGATCGCCAGCGTGAAGCGGTCGATCTCGTTGCGGATGGCCAGCTCGAGCGGCGTGTTGATGTTGCCGCGCTCCTTGTAGCCTCGCACGTGCATGTTGGAGTGATTGGTGCGACGGTACGCGAGCCTGTGGATCAGCCACGGATAGCCGTGGAAGTTGAAGACGATCGGCTTGTCGCGGGTGAACAGGCTGTCGAAGTCGCGATCCGACAGACCGTGCGGGTGCTCGCTCGAAGGCTGCAAGCGGAACAGGTCGACCACGTTCACGAAGCGCAGCCGCAGCTCGGGGAATTCGGCGCGCAGCAGCGCGGTCGCGGCCAGGGCCTCGAGCGTGGAGATGTCTCCCGCACTGGCCATGACCACATCGGGCTCGTGCCCCTCGTCGTTGCTGGCCCAGTCCCAAATGCCCAAGCCCTTCGTGCAGTGCGCGATCGCGCTTTGCATGTCGAGGTACTGCAGGTGCGACTGCTTGTCGGACACGATCACGTTGACGTAGTTCTCGCTGCGCAGGCAGTGGTCCGCGACCGACAGCAAGCAGTTGACATCCGGCGGCAGATAGATGCGCGTCACGCGCGGGCTCTTGTTGACCACGAGGTCCAGGAAGCCCGGATCCTGGTGCGTGAAGCCGTTGTGGTCCTGGCGCCAGACCGTCGAGGTGATCAGGAGGTTGAGCGAGGCCACCTTGGCGCGCCACGAGATGTGGTTGGCCGTGTCCAGCCACTTGGCGTGTTGATTGAACATCGAGTCGATCACGTGCACGAAGGCCTCGTAGCTCGAGATCAGCCCGTGGCGTCCGCTGAGCAGATAACCTTCGAGCATGCCTTCCATCGTGTGCTCGGAGAGCATCTCGACCACGCGTCCGTCGCTGGCCAGTTCGCCGCCCTGCTCGTCCTCGGGCAATCGCGCAGCGAGCCACAGCTTCTTGCTCGCTTCGTAGAGCGCGCCGAGCTTGTTCGAAGTCGTCTCGTCCGGACCGAAGACGCGGAAGTTGCGCGGATTGGCGTGCATCACGTCGCGCAGGAGGGCTCCCAGCGGTCGGGTGTTCTCCGCGCGTTGCGTGCCCGGTGCCTCGATGGCCTGTGCATAGCCACGGAAGTCCGGCAGTCGCAGCGCTCGCTTGATCGCGCCTCCGTTGGAGTGCGGGCTCATGCCCATGCGTCGCGCACCCTTGGGAGCGAATCGCCTCAACTCCGCGAGTGGCGCGCCGCTCTCGTCGAACAGCTCGCGCGGGCGATAGCTCTTCATCCACTGCTCGAGCAACGCCAAATGCGCGCGATTGGAGCGCACGTCCGCGATCGGCACCTGGTGCGCGCGCCAGGAGCCCTCGATCTTCGCGCCGTCGAGTTCCGCGGGCGCCGTCCAACCCTTGGGCGTGCGCAACACGATCATCGGCCAGCGCGGTCGGTCGATCTCGCCGGTGCGACGCGCGTGCCCTTGGGCGGCGCGGATCTCTCCGTGGCAGCGATCGAGCGTGGCCGCCATCGCCTGGTGCATGCTCTCGGGCTCGGAACCCTCGACGAAATAGGGCGTCCAGCCACAGCCGACCAAGTAGCTCTCCAGCTCCGCGCGCGAGATGCGCGCCAGCAACGTGGGATTGTTGATCTTGTAACCATTGAGGTTGAGGATCGGCAGCACTGCGCCGTCGCGACCGGGATGCAGGAACTTCGAGATGTGCCACGACGTCGCCAACGGACCCGTTTCCGCTTCTCCGTCGCCGACCACCGCCGCCACGATCAGGTCAGGATTGTCGAAGGCCGCCCCGCAGGCGTGGCTGAGCACGTAGCCGAGCTCTCCACCCTCGTGGATCGAGCCCGGCGTTTCCGGCGTGCAGTGGCTACCGATGCCGCCTGGAAACGAGAACTGCTTGAAGAAGCGCTTGAGGCCTTCCTCGTCGAGGCTCTTGTCGGGATAGACCTCCGAGTACGAGCCCTCGAGATACACGGGCGCCAGCACGCCCGGCGCGCCATGACCAGGCCCGGCCATGAACAGCATGTCGATGTCGTGCCGCACGATCAGGCGATTGAGATGCGTGTACGCGAACGACAGCGCCGGACTCGCGCCCCAGTGACCGAGCAGACGTTGCTTGATGTGCTCAGGCGCGAGCGGGTCGCGCAACAGTGGATTGTCGCGCAGGTAGATCATTCCCAGCGCGAGGTAGTTGCACGCGCGCCAGAAGGCGTCGATGCGACGTAGTTCGTCGCTCGTCAGCGGTGCACCTTCGACGCTGGAACGCGCGCGGCCGAAAGCGGTGAGCTCGTCGAGGACGGACGGATTGGGGAGACTCGGTGCGGTGTGCATGGCGTTGGGGAGACCAAAGGACGCGCGAGGAGCAGCGCTGGGGAGCGAAGCGGAACAGCGCCGCGCTCATCGGACGCCCTACGCGACGGACTCCATGCCCAAAGTGCGTAGGCGTGGCACATGCGGAGCGCTTGCCCGCGGGCAACGCGGTTGCCTTCACGCGAGGAAATTGACGAGCGAGGACTGCGGTGATACAGGTCTGCCCCTGTCGTTTGGGCCATCAGAACCTCAGACAGAAAGAGCTTCCAATGCGTTCAGAGTTGCCCTGGACATGCTTCGGTGCGACGGTGCGCACGTCAGCCGCTGCTCTCGCACTTTCCGGCACACTCGCGATTGCGCAGAACATCTGCCCGGTTTCAACAGTCAACCCACCAGGAGCTGGCTGCGCCACCGTTCTCAATGGTTGCATCTGCGGTGGTACGATCAGTGGCACGATAAGCAGTTTTCCTGACTGCGAAGGATGTTCCTATAGTGGAACTGTCACCCAGTCGTGCACTTGGGCACATGCCCCTGGGCAGACCTTCACCTATCAAGTGAGCGGCCAGATGGAGTGCGGTAGTCGTATCGGGGTTACCACTGACTGCCCATGCGATGGCGGTACTTGGACGCCTATCGTCATCAAGTGCGGCTCCTGCGGGGGCTAGAGAACGCGCATGCCAGTAGCAGGCCGAAACGGTCGTCCGTCGACACCATAATCTAATAGTTCTTGTTCCGATTCGAGTCCTCGTGACCTGACGCTGTGAGGTCCGCGCGGGAGGTGATCGTGGCAAACAAATCGCTCCTTCTTTTGTTGGTTCTTGTCGGTGGAGCAGCGGTGGCTGCGGCCCTGATTGCCTTACTTGCACTGGAACCCAGAAGCACCGCCGAGGATGGCCAAGAAGAGCAACTCGCCAGCATGCCCGCCGTGACGACTTCGGTGAGTGAGCCCGTGGCTCCAACGACTCGTCGTGAGTATCCACGGTCGGTTGTGCAGCCACACGAGCCATCGCCCGAGTTTGCTAGCTCCGGGGTGGCGGCTCTGAGCGATGCCGCGGAGCGACTCGCGGCTGTCAAGGTTTATGAACAAGATACCCGTACGTTCGAGCAGAAGTACGCTGGAGCGACCATAGGTCAACTAGTTGCTGCCAAATGCCTGCTCGAAGAGCGACGGGATCTGGATCGCGAGCGGATCGGAAGAGAACTCATTGCCGACAACAGGTTGGTCGAAGTTCCCACTAATGCCGCGGGCGATTCCCCCGCAATACCTGGCAACAAGGACGGTAGTCCAGTGTCATGTATTCAGACATTTGAAGTAGTCGATGGTGTCCAAGTGGTCAAAGCTGCGGTGATTTCTGGGGACGAATTCCCGGACTACAGAGCTATCGAGTTGGAAGTTTGGTGGCTGGAGTGCCGCGTGCATGCTCTGAAAAAAACGGCCAAGACTGTGGAGCCAACCGCCAAGTAGGTTGTGTGCATCGCGCTCGCGAGCATGAGGACGATCGGATGCTGTTGGCGGGGACCAAGAAGGAAAGTCGCTTCGGGAGTTTGTGCGGGTGGTAGCGGGAGCCAGCCCCCAAGCTAGGACCAGTCGCTTCCTCGCACTCCGCTGGTCGGGCCAACGGCGGCAGCCGAGGTGGCGCCACGTCGGACGAAGGCAATGGAGCGAGGCGCTCGACTGAAACGCATCGACGTCCGTCGGATGCGCCCCGCGGCCGCCGGGCGCCGGCGCGCGCGAGCTTTCCTCGGAATTCGTGATCTCGACCAAGGGCCTGATGCGTGTTCGAGGGCGATCTGCAATCCGAGGAAACCATGTCCGCACGCATCGTCCTGCTGTCCGCTCTCACGACCTGCTCGTTCGCCGCTCTGGGCCACGCCCAGTGGACCTACACGCGTCTCCACCCGGCGGCCGCGCTGAGTTCGGTCGGCGAGCGCGGTGACGCATCGCAACAGGTCGGCTCGGTGTCCATGGCTCCAGGTGCGGAGCACGCAGCACGCTGGAGCGGCAGCGCCTCCAGTTGGGTCGATCTCCACCCCACCGGGTTCACGTCGTCGCGCTGCACGGACATCGATGGTGCGCGGCAGGTCGGATCCGTGACGACGCCGAGCACCGAGTTCGCCGCGCTGTGGAACGGAAGCGCGGGGACTTTCGTCAACTTGCATCCGCCGGGACCGGCGACGTTCTCGCGTGTGTGGGGCGCAGGCGGCGGAGCGCAGGTCGGATTCATCGACAAGGGCAACTTCAACGCGGACGCGTGCATGTGGAGCGGCTCGGCCGCGAGCTTCGTCAACCTCGCGCCGCCGGGCTCGACGTTTTCCGTCGCGCGCGACGCCGCCGGCGGTCAGCAGGTCGGCCAGGTCCACTTCGGAGGTGTCGTGCACGCGGCGATCTGGGCCGGCAGCGCCGCTTCGTTCGTGGACATCCATCCGACATCGGGCTTCAACATCACCCAGGCGATCGGCACCGATGGCGTGCAGCAAGTGGGGCGCGGGGTCAACACCGCCGCCCAGACGCGCGCCTGCCTGTGGAGTGGCTCGGCGAGCTCGTTCGTCGACCTCACGCCGGTCGTCGCCTCGAGCGCGGAAGCGCTGGCAGTCGACTCCGGAGTGCAGGTCGGCTGGTTCAACTTTCCCTTCCAGGCGCAGCATGCGTGCCTGTGGCGCGGCAATGCAGCTTCGATGGTCAATCTGCACGACGCCTTGCCGTCGAACTACAGCTACTCGATCGCGACCTCGGTTTGGCAAGCGGGCGGGCGGACTTGGGTGCTCGGCAGCGCGCGCAATCCGCTGACCGGCCAGAACGAAGCCGTGCTGTGGTGGAGCCTGAAGTACGAAACCTACTGCACGGGCAAGCTCAACTCGCTGGGCTGCACGCCGGCGATCTCCAGCACGGGCTTCGCGGCGAGCGCGACGAGCTCGAGCTTCTTCTTCTTGCGGGCAACGGCCCTGCGCAACCAAACCAGCGGATTGCTCTTCTACGGCGCCGCGGGTCGGGCGAGCGCGCCCTTCGCCGGTGGCACGATGTGCGTCGCGAGTCCGCGATTGCGCGGAGTGACGCTCCAATCCGGCGGCAGCAACTCGCCCGCCGTCGACTGCAGCGGCGTGTTCACGATGGACCTGCACGGCTTCCGCAGTGGCGCGCTCGGCGGCTCGCCCGCCGCGTTCCTGGCGCTGCCCGGCACGCTGGTCGACTTCCAGTTCTGGGGTCGCGATCCGGGCTTCACGCCGCCCAACAACGTGCAGCTGTCCAACGCGCTCGAGATCGAGATCGGGCCCTGATATGGGTGGACCTGTCAAGCACTCCTGACGGATCACGCTGACAGGTTTGAATTGTGCGGGGCCGGTCGCCTTCTTCAGGCGGCTGGCCCCGATCGCTTGGGAGCGATCGAGGTTG
>JADYYP010000062.1 GCA_020853575.1 Planctomycetota bacterium | reverse complement strand
CCACAAGTCCGCCTGCTTCTCCGTCGATCGACCCTTCATCGCCATCGCCTGCGCTCCTCGCTGCGCATGCTATTAACCCGCCCTACGCGGGTTGCGGATCAGCGGCGGTTTTTCAACGGGCTGCTAGGCATGACTCGCACTCGACTCATGTTGGGAGCCGGCCTCGTCATCGCCAGCTTCATCGCATTCGCGTCGGCTCGCACGTTACTTCAGGATCCCGCGGCAGAGATCATCCACGACTCGCGCAGCACGGAGATCCTCGCGCCTGTCGATGTGTCGACTCTGTCGATGGACCAAATCGTCGAGCTGATGGAGGCGCAGTCGCGCGGAGAGCCCCTCCCAGCGGGATTCGTGGCGCTCGGGAGCCAGGGGCGAGTGAAGGCCACGTTGATGGACCTCTACCTTCCGTCCGGTGAACAGCAATTGGTCGTGACGGTGATCGACGACTCAACGGATGTGCAATGGGCGCAATTGTCGATCGATGACCTCGTCGTGCATCTCGCCACGCGCGCGAACGCAGGCGTGATCGATCGTGGGAGCATGGGCGTTGCAACGCTGGTCGGCTACGTGTCCGCAGCGACGACCTCCGTGGACGTCGAGTGGATGTCGAGCGCCGGGATGCTGCTTTCCGACCGAGTCGAGAGTCGTTGAAGGACGCGGGGTGGGGAGCATGAACGACTCGACGAAGTTCCTTCGATCGTCCGGTCCGGGTACATGGGTGACAGTTGTGTCCGGGCACATGGGTGACACTTTTCGGTGAGTGAGCGGTCGCCTGGGTGTCTGGTGCCGGGAGTACCGGCGACGATCACGGTGACGGTTAGCGGTGATGCTGCGGCAACCCCGGTCACTCCCGACAATGTCGTTGTATTGGAACGCGACTCCGACGGAGAACGCGTCGACGCGCACGGAGCGACGCACAATTCGACGGTGACCTTCGACGCCGACGTCGACACGCGCTCGATTGACGTCTCGGTCGGCCGCAGCCACGAGTTCATCGTCGTCGAGAGGTTCTCCGCGCCCGGGCCGTGAAGCCTAGTGGCACGCGAAACTGGCGCTGCGCGACGCACTCGCCGAAAACGGGTCGACGTCCAGCGGCTTGCTCGGGACTCCTGGGGTATCGTCGCCCGCACGATGAAACGACTTGGGCGCGGTCACCTGGATTCGTGCGTCGACCTCGACGGTCACGCGGTCGTCAGTGGCTACTATCAGTTCCTGGACTTCGGCGGCGTGGAGCGCTTCGAGGCCCGCGTCGCGGGGCGACGCGTCCCGGTGCTCGCCGAACAGCTCGGACTCGACAGCCCCGATATCGCTGCGCTTCCTCACTGCACTGAGCTGCCGCGCGCGGCGCACTGTCGCTTCCACGTCCATCTGGGGATCGATCCCCGCGACATTCCGCAGCACTCGCTGATCGAGCTGAATCCGGTGACGCGCCACGGAGTGGGAGTAGCGCTGCGTCTGGTGTTCGCTCCGCGCACGCCCCGGCCAGCGCCGTCCGCGATCGAGGTCGTCGGCGGGGGCTACGAGTCCGTGGCCCACGAGTTCCTGAGCTCCATGATCGACGTCGCGGGTCTCCGTCCTGACGCGCGCGTGCTCGACCTGGGGTGCGGCATCGGACGCATGGCGTTCGGACTCTCCGCCTATTTGGAGGGCGGCTCGTATCTCGGGCTCGACATCATGCGCGAGTCGCTCGAGATCGCGCGCGCTACGTTTGCGGGTGATCCGCGCTTCGCGTTCGAGCTGCTCGACGTTCACAACGGTTGGTACAACCCGAACGGCTCCGTTCCGGTGAGGGGCGTGCAGTTGCGCCGTCACCTCGACGACTCCTGCGATTTCGTCCTGATGAGCTCGGTGCTGACTCACCTGTTCCCCGCGGATGCCGAGCACTACTTGCGCGAATGTCGCGACGTGATGAGTGGAAACGGGACGCTGCTCGCGACGGCCTGGCTGGTGGACGGGCGCACCGGGCCACTGGTGCGCGCCGGGCGCTCGGCCATCGCGTTCCACGACAAGGGTGGCTACTGGATCGAGAGCGACCACAACCCCGAGGGAGCGCTGGCGCACGACGCGGAGTTCCTCCTGGGCGCGATCGAGCGCGCAGGCCTGAGGGTCGAGCGGCTGATCCCGGGCTTCTGGTCGGGCACTTCCAACGGCTTCGCATTCCAGGACCTGCTGGTCTTGCGGCCCGTGGGTTGAGCGAGCGCTCCAACTCGAACACCACGACGACTGCTCACAAAGCGCGAGCTCTCGGCTCTCCCGTTGGCGTATCGAATGTCCTCGACGCTGCGTCGATGATGCGCGTGCGATGTGGAGCAGACGATGTGCGGCCCTCACGGGGCTCGTGGTGAGCGCATGCGCGCAGCTTCCGCCAGAGCGCGAAGTGCTGGCGAGCTTCACCTTGGCCGGGGGCCGGGGCGAGCTGGGGGCGAAGGGCTGGAGCGACTATGACGAGCGACCGTTGCTCTCTGTCGGATGCAGCGCGCGCCCGCGAACTGCTCCGGTCGGGCTGGAGTTCACGGCACAGGGCACGCACTCGGAGACCAAGGAAAGCACGGACGAGCGCGGCGTCGACGTCTTCGACTTCCGGCTCGGAGCTGGCCGCGACTTCGAGCTCACGTCTTGGCTGAGATTGGTCGGCGGGCTGGGGCTGCGAGCGGCGACGGCGGAGGTCGAGACCACAGGTACGTTCGCCCCCAAGACCGAGAGCGATGCGAGCTTCGGCGCGTACGCGCACGTGGGGCTGTACGTTCACGTCCAGGGCACGTTCTCGTTGGGCTGCGATGCCCAATGGGCCGACGGCGGCGACTACGAGATCGCGGGCCGCGAGCGAGACGCGGGCATGTCCGCGCTGCTGATCGCACTTCGCTGGGACGTGTGACGCCGCGCTAGATCGTGAAGTACTTGGCGCTCGGATGGTGGCAGATCAGGGCGCTCGTCGATTGCTCGGGATGCAGTTGATGCTCGTCCGAGAGCGACAGCCCGAGCTTCTCGGCGCCGAGCAGCGCAAGCAGCTGTTCCTGATCGGCCAGGTTGGGGCAGGCCGGGTAGCCGAACGAGAAGCGTGAGCCGCGGTAGCCCTGCTTGAACAACTCGCGCATCTCGCGCGCGTCGTCGCTGGCGATGCCGAGCTCGGCGCGAATCTGCTTGTGCACGTACTCGGCGAGTCCTTCGGCGGCCTCGACCGACAGGCCATGGAGATGCAGGTAGTCCTGGTAGCGATCGGCGGCGAACCACTCGCGCGCGACGTCGCTGGCGCGCTGTCCGACAGTGACCACTTGCAACGCCACGACGTCCGGAACGCCATCGCGCCGGAAGTAGTCCGCGATGCACAAGTACTTCTTGCCGCGCTGCCTGGGGACCGTGAAGCGCGCGGCGGTCTTGCCCTCGTCTTGCGGGTCGAGCAGTACCAGCGTGTCGCCCTCCGGCACGCACTTCCAGAAACCGTAGGCGGCCTTGGGCTCGAGGATGTGCTCCTGCGCGCAGCGCCGCGCGAGATCGATCAGGATCGGGCGCACGTGCTCGTCGATCTGCTTGGAGTACTCGCGCTGCGGCTTGCCCTTGCGCCGGTAGCCCCACTGGAACTGGAACAGCGTGACTTCGTTGATGTAGGGGAACACCGACTGCAGCGGGACCGAATCCAACAGGCGCGCGCCGAGGAACGGCGCCACCGGGTAGGCGATGTCGCGCGGCAGGTGGTCGAGCGAGAGCTGCGGCTCGCGCACTTCGGGAGCAGGGCGCTGCGCGAGCGCGGGCGCGGCGCTCGCGAGCGCACGACCGACACTGGCCGCGGCACACGCGACGCCCTTCGCAAGCTCGGGATCCCGTGTGTCGCCGGTGTCGTCACGGAACTCGCGAACCGCCGGCTTGGCTTCGCCGCGCACGACGCGCTCCATCACGTCCAGGCCTTCGAAAGCGTCTTTCGCGTAGTACAGCGGGCCCTCGTAGACCTTCCGCAGGTCGTGCTCGACATAGCGCCTGGTCAGCGCCGCGCCGCCCAGGACGACGGGAGTGTGCACACCCCGGCGGTTCATCTCCTCGAGGTTTTCGCGCATCACCACCGTGCTCTTCACGAGCAATCCACTCATGCCGATCGCGTCCGGCTTGTGCTCGCGCGTGACGTCGAGGATGTGCTGGATCGGCTGCTTGATGCCGAGGTTGTAGACCGTGTAGCCATTGTTGGTGAGGATGATGTCGACCAGGTTCTTGCCGATGTCGTGCACGTCGCCGCGCACGGTCGCCAGCACCAGTTTGCCGCGCGTGTCGCCGTCGACGCGCTCCATGCGCGGCTCGAGCAGCTTGACCGCGGCCTTCATCGTCTCGGCCGACTGCAGCACGAACGGCAACTGCATCTCGCCGCGTCCGAACAGGTCGCCGACGGTCGCCATGCCGGCGAGCAGGTCGACGTTGATGATCTCCAACGGTTTCTTCGTGGAGAGCGCGAGTGTCAGGTCCTCCTCCAGTCCCTTGCGTTCGCCCTCGACGATGCGCCAACGCAAGCGCTCCCACAGGTCCTGCGGGACGCTGCGCTCCTTCTTGGCGGCGACCTGCGCGCCCTCGAAGAGCTGGAGATAGGCCTGCAGCGGGTCGTAGCCCTCGGCACGGCGGTCGAAGATCAGGTCCTCGGCGATCTGGCGCGCCTTGGGCTCGATGCGGTGCAGCGCGACGATACGCGCGGAATGCAGGATCGCCGCCGTCAGGCCGGCCTGGTGCGCGTGGTGCAGGAACACCGAGTTGAGCACGTGGCGCGCGGCGGCGTTGAGCCCGAAGGAGATGTTGGACACACCGAGCAGCAGTCCGACGCCCGGTAGCTCCTCGCGCACGCGTCGGATGCCCTCCAGTGTCTCGAGGCCCAAGCGCCGATCGTCGTCGTTGCCGGTCGCGATCGTGAAGGTCAAGACGTCGAACAGCAGGTCCTCGGGGCGCAGCTTCCAGTCCTCGACGCACAACCGGTAGATGCGCCGCGCGATGCGCAACTTGTCCGCGGCCGTCTTGGCCATGCCGTTCTCGTCGATCGTCAGCGCGACCACGGCCGCGCCGTGCTCCTTCGCGACGCGCAGCACCTGCTCCGCCCGCTCCACGCCTTCCTCGAGGTTGATCGAGTTGATGATGCAGCGTCCGCCGCACAGCTTGAGCGCGGCCTCGATCACAGGCGGCTCGGTCGAGTCGATCATCAACGGGGCCGGCACTTCCGTGCGGTAGCGCCGCGCGACCTTGTCCATGTCGCCGGCCTCGTCGCGCCCGACGTAGGCCACGCACAGGTCGAGCACGTGGCTGCCGTCGCGCACCTGCTCGCGGCCCATCTCGACTTGTGCGTCGACGTTTCCGGCGAGGAGGTGCTCGCGAAAGGCCTTCGAGCCGTTGGCGTTCGAGCGCTCGCCCACGTACAGCACCGAGTTTTCCTGGACCAGCGGAACGGCGCCGTAGGTGCTCGTGACCGCTGGCTGGAAGCTCGGGCGGCGCGGCTTGGGCTTGCGCGTGCCGACGGCGCGGATCACCGCCGCGAGGTGCTCCGGCGTCGTGCCGCAGCAGCCTCCGACCATGTTGACGCCGTCTTCCTCGATGAAGCGCGTGAGCCAGTCGGCGAGCTCGGCCGGCACCAGCGGGTAGTGCGGGTGGCCGTCGACCAAGTGGGGCAGGCCCGCGTTGGGGTAGACGCAGATCGGCTTGCGCGAGGTCTGGCCCAGCAAGCGAATGTGCTCGCTCATCTCTCGCGGCCCGGTCGCGCAGTTCAAGCCGATGACGTCGACGTCCAAGGCGTCGAGCAACGCGATCGCCGCCGCCATTTCGGTGCCGACCAGCATCGTGCCGGTCACCTCCATCGTGACGCTGACGATCAGCGGGGCGCTGTTCGAGCGCTCGCGTTGCGCACGCCGGACAGCCGAGATCACGGCCTTCATCGCCAGCGGGTCCTGGCAGGTCTCGATCACGAAGCCGTCGACTCCGCCGTCGATCAGACCCTGCGCTTGCACGAAGTAGGAGCTGTGCAGCGTGTCGAAGTCGATGTGACCCAGCGTGGGGAGCTTCGTGCCCGGGCCCATCGAGCCCAGCACGAAGCGCGGCTTCTCCGCGCTCGTGAAGGACTCGGCCGCGGCGCGTGCGATGCGCGCCGCGCTGGCGTTGATCTCCCGCGCGCGCTGCTCCAGGCCGAATTCGGCCAGCACGTGCGCCATGCCGCCGAAGGTGTTGGTCTCGACCGCGTCGCAACCGGCCTCGAAGTAGCGCTCGTGGATGCGCCGGATCACGTCCGGGCGCGTCAGGTTGACGACCTCGCTGCAGTTCTCGAGCCCCAAGTAGTCGCGCTCGAGATCGAGCTCGGCGGCGTGGATCTGCGTGCCCATCGCGCCGTCGAGGAACAACACGCGCTCCCGGAGCGCGTCGCGGAATCCGAGTCCCATGGGGTGCGCCTCAGCGTCCGCAGCGAGCGCTGGCGACGAGCGTCATGAAGTGGGGCGGCTGCGGATCGCGTGCCGCGCGCTGGATCGAGACGTGGGTGAAGCCCGCTTGGCGCAGGAGCTCGCCCAACTCGGGCTCGGTGAAGCCCAGGTGAACGTGCTCGAGCTTCTCGCGCACCCATTCCTCGCCGTGGGCCAGGAGGTCGAGCACGAGCAGCGCTCCGCCGGGCACGAGCACGCGCCGGGCCTCGCTCAGTGCCTCGAGCGGTGAGCGCGCGTGGTGCAGCGCCTGGCTCATCACCACGACGTCGTGCGACGCGTCGGGAAGCGGCAGGTCCTCGATGTCGCCTTCGACCGACTCGATGTTGCCGATGCCCTTCTGCTTGGCGCGCGCTTGGAGTTGCCGCAGCATCTCCGAGCTCACGTCGACTGCGGTGACGCTGCTGGCGACCTCGGCCAACATCAGGGTCAAGAGGCCATCGCCGATGCCGAGGTCGGCGTAGCGGCCGCGCGGGCACAGGTGGATCAGTCCGCGCGCCAGACCTTCCCAGGTCCGCCCGGGGAGCAGCTGTTCGCCGAAGCTCGCGGCCACGCGGTCGAAGTAAGCACGCTTCTGCGCCTTGCGGGCCTCGCGCAGGACCTCGAGGCCGGCGACATCGGCGGCGAACTCTGGACTGCCGCCGTTTTCGCGCAGCACCGCATCGAGCAGCGTCGCGGCCGGGCCGGGGGCGATCGCGAACATCGTCCGGCGCCCTTCGCGGCGGTCGACCAAGAGGCCCACCTCCTTCAGCAGGTTGAGGTGCGTCGACACGCGGCTCTGCCCGAGGTTGAGGACCTCCATCAGGTCCGAACCCGAGAGGTCCTCCTGGGTGAGCAGGTGCAGGATCCGCAGCCGGGTGTCGTCGGCGACGGCCTTGAGCAGACGCGAGGTTCCGTTGAGACCAATCATGGAATCCAGATTAGTTGATGCTATCGGTCGCGCAAGCCTTCGAAATGCAGCCCCAGGCCCCTGGGTGCCCTGACCGCCGCGAGCGCGCCAAGCGTGGCGGCGAATCCTCGAGCTCGGAAATCGGGCCTGGCGGGCAGTTCGCGGACGGATCCGGGCGCCCGCCCGGGCGGGCCCCCTTGGTTTTCGGCGCATTGTCGATCGCGCTTCAGAACTGCATCGCGGTTGTTCGATGCTCCAGCGCTCGCCTGCCCTCGAAGAGTCGTCGCCCCATGCCCCATCCCTTGCCCGAAACGCCGCGAGCGCGCCTCGTGGTCGTCGAAGGTGCACTCGAGCTCGCGTCCGAGAGCGGACCGGACGTCCTGCGCCCAGGATGGACCGTCGCCTTCGCGCCCAGCATTTCCGCCGCCGACGGGAGCGAGCCGAGCGGCGCGCCCGCCATCCTGCTGGTGCGCTTCAGCAGCAGCGGGCCGGAGATCGGCGAGCGGCTCGCCGGGCCCACGGAGCGCGCCGCCCTGCGCGGCCGGTGCTTCGTCGCGACCATCGAAGCCGGCGATGGCGCCGCGGCGCTGGTCGCCTACGCGCACGGTGCGGCCTTGGTGGTCGAGCGCGGGCTCGACCCGGCCGTCCTCGGAGCTCACTTGCAGCACCTGGCGGAGAGCTCCGAACACGTCGCCGAGCTCGAGCGTCGCCGCACGCATCTCGAGTTGATGCAAACGCACTCGCGCGTGGGCTTCTGGGAGCTCGAGCCCGAGGCACGCACGGTGTGGTGCTCCGATGTCGCGGCCCAGATGCTGGCCCTCGACGACGCCTTTGAAACGCGCTCTCTCGAGAGCTGGCTGGAGTCGATTCCGACCGACAGTCGCGGCGGCATGAGCGAGTGGCTCGACGTGCTGCTCAAGGGCCTGAGCGCGCCGCCCTTCGAGCACACCATGATCGACGCGTTCGGTGCGCCGTTCCGCGTGCGCCACGTCGCTCGACCGACGATCGACGAGAGCGGGCGTTGCCAGCGCGTGGTGGTGATGGTCGAGGAGGTGCGCGCCCGCGCGCAGCAGGACGGCGCGAGCGCGGCTCCGCGCGAGAGCACCGGTCCGATGCTGGATTCGAGCCACTTCCTGCACGGCGTCGAGCGCGCCATCCGCTCCGCGGGGCGCTCGGGGCACCACGTTGCGGTGCTCTACCTGGACGTGCACCGCATTCACTCGCTGACCGCCAACAACCTGTCGAGCAACGCCAGTGAGATGTTGCTCGCGGCCATTGCCGATCGCGTGCGCGACGGCATCCGCGGAACCGACGCGCTCGGGCTGCGCAACACCGCGGAAACGGGGGTCGTGATCGCACGCTGGGGCGGCGATCACTTCACCGTGCTGTTGCCCGACCTGCTGCGCATCCACGACGCCGCCAAGGTCGCGGTGCGCGTTCTCGAGCGGCTCTCGCAGCCGTTCGAGGTCGCCGGCTGCGAGCTGTGCGTGCCGGCGTCGATCGGCATCGCGGGCTTCCCGACCGACCATCACTCGGCGGAGGAGCTCGTGCGCCGCGCCGAGACCGCCTCGTACTGCGCGCGCCAAGACGGGCACGCGGCGATGAAGTTCTATTCGGCGGCGCTCGACTCCAAGGCCTTCGAGCGCTTGACCCTGGAGACCAGCCTGCGGCGCGCGCTCGAGCGCCGCGAGCTCACCGTGTACTACCAGCCGCGCATCGACATCCGCACCGAGCGCATCGTCGGATTCGAGGCGCTCCTGCGCTGGAAACACCCCGACTTGGGCTTCGTGTCCCCCGCGCAGTTCATCCCCTTGGCCGAGGAGACGGGACTGATCGTGCCCATCGGAGAATGGGTGTTGCGCGAGTCCTGCCGGCAGAACCGCGAGTGGCAAGACGCCGGCCTCGCGCCGGTGCGCATGGCGGTCAACCTGTCGTCGATCCAGTTCAGCCAGCCGACATTGCAAGAGATCGTGCGCGCCGCGCTCGACGACAGCAAGCTGGCCGCGACCTGGTTGGAGCTCGAGCTCACCGAGAGCACCGTGATGCGCGACGCGAACTCGGCCGTGGCCACGCTGGCGCGCTTGAAGAGCGCCGGTGTGCACCTCTCGATCGACGACTTCGGCACGGGCTACTCGTCGCTCGCGTACCTCAAGCGCTTCCCGATCGATGCGCTGAAGATCGACCAGAGCTTCATTCGCGACTCGATGACCGACCCCGACGATTCGGCCATCGTGACCTCGATCATCCTGATGGCGCGCAGCCTGAAGCTGGGCGTCGTCGCGGAGGGCGTCGAGACCGAGTCCCAGCTGTCGTTCCTGCGGGTGCTGCAGTGCGACGAAGCCCAGGGCTACTTGTTCAGCCCGCCAGTGCCGGCCGAGAAGGCGCGTGCACTGCTCGAGGGCGGCCTGCGGCGTCGGCGCGTGGCCTGAGCGCTCAGCGCGACGTATCGGCCTGCACGGGCAGGGCCAGCGTGAAGCGCGCACCGTGTGGCGCGACGTTCTCGCAGTCGAGGCGCGCGCGCAGGAGCGCGGCCGTGCGCTTGCACAGGGCCAGACCCAGGCCCGCGCGCGGCGCCGCTCCGCTGGACGCCGCCGGATTGAAGGGCTCGAAGATGTGCGAAAGCGCCGTGTCGCTCACTCCGGCGCCGTCGTCGGTGACCGAGAAGCGCAGGCACGAGGGGATCTCGGGATCCTCGTCGAGGTCGAGCGTCACATGGCCCTTGGTCGCGTGGCGCAGCGCGTTGGCGAGGAGCTCCTCGAGGACCCGCCGCAGGCGCGCCGGGTCGGTCTCGACGCGCTTGGCCGCGTGCGGTGAGCAGCGCACCTCGAGCGCGATCCCGCGGGCCTGCGCCGTGTCACGGCTGGCGTCGGCGAGCTCGCGTGCGAGCGCATGCGGATCGCATTCCGACCAGTTCGGCTTGGCGCTGCCCGAGTCGAGCGCCGAGAGCTCCAAGGTGGCCGAGATCGCCGACACGACCGACAGCGCGGGGTCGAGCAGGCGCTCGAGCCGGTGCAGTTGCTGGGAACGGCCTTGGCCGACGTGCGCGGCCTCCAACTCCTGCAGCAGCACCAAGTGCGCGGGCGCGAGCACGTTCGCCGCCAGCTGCAGGAAGAACTCCCGTCGCCGGGTGAGCTCGCGCTCCGACTGCGCCCAGGCCGTCTCCAGTGCGCGGTTGGTGGTTTCCAGCGACGCGGCGTAGGCGCGCGCTTCCATCTCGGCGCGGATCGCGGTCTTCAAGCTCTCGCGCTCACGCTGCGTGACGTTCCACTTCTCGGTGAGCGCCGCGGCGAGCTGGCACACCTCGACGCGATCGAAGGGTTTCTTCAGGATCAGCAGACGGTCGGTGCGCCCGAGCAGCGCGACGGTCTCCTGCCACGAGTAATCGGAGAACGCCGTGCAGATCACGACCTGCAGATCCGGCTCGACTTCCCACAGGCGTTTGGCGGTTTCGACGCCGTCCCAGCCCGGCGGCATGCGCACGTCGAGGAAGGCCATCGCGTAGGGCAGCTCCTCCTTGCGTGCCGCCTGGACGCGCTCCAGCGCTTCCTGGCCCTGCATGGCGGAGTCGATCGCGTACTCGAGCGTCTCCGCCCCAGGCGCGGCCGCGGGCTGCGTCGTTGGCGCCGTGCTCGCGGGCTCGTCGTCGAACAGAGCGGATTCCGCGGCACTCGCGGGACTGCTCTCGGCGCCCACGGAAGTGCCCAGGATCTTGCGGAAGTCCTGGTGGATCGCCGGATTGTCGTCGACGATCAGGACGCGACGGTTGGGTGTGGTGGTCATGGTGGGGGAATCACGCTGCCGCTCGCATCGCGGTTTCGAACTCGAGGACGAAGGTCGCGCCGCGGCCCGCGCCGTCGCTGTGGACGCTGATCGTGCCGTCCATCTCAGTCGCGGAGTTGGCGCACGAGTGCAGACCGAATCCGTGGCCGTCGGGCTTGGTCGTGAATCCGTGCTGGAACATGCGCGAGAGGTTCTCGGGTGCGATGCCGCAGCCGTTGTCGTGCACCTCGATGCGCACAGCTCCGGCCGGCGTCCCGCGCACGCGCACGCGCACCACGCCATCGCCGCGGCCCGCGCTCTGGATCGCTTCGCACGCGTTCTTGAACAGGTTGACCAGGATCTGCACGAGCTTGTGGCGATCCGCGCGCACCCGTCCGAGGTCCTCGATGTCGCGCTCCAGCTGGGGCACGCTGCTGTTGCCGTTCGAGCGTGTGACGATGCCCCAGGCGAGCTCGATCTGCGCGCCGAGCTCGATGGGCTCGCGGACCTCGCTGTGGCCCGCGAGCTCCTGTTGCGCGTCGACCAAGCGCTTGATGTGCTCGATGCCCTCGTTGAGCGAGCGCAATTCGCCTTCGACGTCGTCGTGCTCGGCGCGCAAGTCGCGCGTGACCTCTGCGAGGAACGGCGAGACGTGCTTGCCCTTGGGGTGAGCGGCGATGAACTCACCGAGCTTCTCGCCCTGCGCTTGCACCAGCTCGTTCAGTTTCTCCAGCTTGACCAGCTTCGTCGCGCGCAGGCGTTGCGTCGCGAGGTCGGCCGAGACGTTGACGCTGTTGAGCACGTTGCCCACGTTGTGCAGGATCCCGGTGGCGATCTCGCTCATCCCGGCGGCGCGCGCCGCGTCGACGAGCTGCGCGCGCGAGCTCTCCAGCTTGCCCATCATCGAGTCGAACTCGCGGCTCAGGAGCCCGAGCTCGTCGCTGCGCTCGAGCGCGGTCTTGCGCGAGTAGTCGTCGGTGCGGCCGATCTCGACCACGTGCTGGGTCAAGCGCACCAGTGGGTCGACCACCGCGCGTCGCAGGATGGCGAGCAGCACCACGAGCAGCAGCATGCCGGCGGCCAGGGTCGAGAGCAGCGAGTAGCGCGCGGCGTCGTGGCCTCCGGACGAGACATCGCGACGCAGCTTGGCGCTGACCAAGAGGGCCGGGCGCGCACGCAGGTCGTCGAACGAGGTCGAGCCGAGCGCGCGCTCACCGTCGAGGAACTCGATCACCGGCTTGGTCGAGGACGTGACGCGATCGAGGCGCGCACGCTGCTCGTCCGACAAGCTGCCGTCGATGGCGCTCACGTCGAACTCGACTTCCGTGCGCTTCCGCAGCGTCGCGACCAGTGCCGGCGACAGGATGCGGCCGAGGATCAGCGTGCCCTGCGGCGGAGCACCAGGCGCGCAGCCGATGGGACGCGACGATATGAACATCGGGCCCAGCTCGCTCAACGCCAGTCCGCGGATCGGCTCGGCGCGGGCGCTGCCATCGGCGGACACGCGCACGAGCAGTGGGTGGTTGGGCTGCAGGCGATCGAAAGCCAACTCGCGCCAACGCAGCTCGTCGCCGCTCTCCAGGTCGCGGATTCGCCCCCAACGCACGCTACCGTCGGCGTCGACGACGTACAGCAGGTTGATGTTCGACTGCCGGAAGCCCTCCAGTCCGAGGTGACCGCGCTCGAAGCTCGCGCAGTGCTCGCGCGAGTCCGTGTCCGAGGCACGCGAGTGCTCCAGGAACGCGCAGGCTTCGCTCCACGTGGCCCATTCGGAGCAGCGCGCATCCAGGGTCTCGACCTCGGCTTCCAGCGCGCGGCGCACGCGCAAGACGTCGGTCTCCGCCGTGCGGCGCTCAAGCTCCGCGAAGCGCGGCAAGACGATGGCGCGCTGCAGCGCGTGGTCGCACACGGCGTAGCCGAACACGACCAGCGAGAGGATCAGGGCGATCTTGGAGCGCAACGACATCGGGCACGGCCCCGCGGGCTCAGGCTGCGTCGCGCTGGCGCTGCTCGTCCACGGGAGCGCTCGAGGTCGCTCGCGCGTCGGCCGTGGCGCGGTTGATCAAATCGCACAGGTCCTGGAACTCGTCGCCCTTGCGGATGCGGCACTCCTCGCGCATGCGACCGGCGATCACCGATTTCAGGAACTCCTCGAAGCGATAGATCGGCCCGGCGATGCGGTGCGTGAGCAAGAGACCGACGACGAACATCGCCGGCGCGAGCAGGCCGACCGAGAGGATGAAGGTCCATCCGAGTCGGGCGTTGGTCTCGACCGTGAGCACGGCGCCGTCGTTGGGCAGCTCGAGGGCGAGCTCGGACAGCGTGCGCTGGAACACGAGGTATTGCAGCGAGAGCGCGAGCAGCGCCACGCCGAAGAACGCGCTCATCAACCGCAGTTGCAGGCGCGGGCGGATCAGGCGAATGCGACGACGGTAGCGGGGCATGGGGCGTTGGGACCGGGATGGGCCGCGTTTCAGATCGGCGCGCGAGGCCGGGCCCTTGAGGCGCGGAGCGCGGCGGGTTCGGCGTTGGGCTGGCGCGCGCTCTCAGCGTCGCGCGAGCGGCGCGGATCGCGGCGCGCGCAGCGCCGACGTGCAGGCCTCCAGCGCGGTGCGCTCGGATTCGGAACGCGCGCCCAGATCGAGCGACTCCAGGGCTGGCAGCGCGGCGCGCGAGTCGAGGTGCGCCAGCGCGGCGCAGGCCGCGGTGAAGGCCTCGGGCTGGAGTCGCCCGAGGCGCCGCGCGAGGGCCTCGGCCAGCACGTGGCGCGGGAAGGAGTGCCGCAAGAGCTCGTTGAGCGCGTTGCTGGTCTCGACCGCGTCGGTCTGCTCGAGCTCCTCGAGCAGGCTCGGCAAGCGCGAGTTGGCCCACACGCGTTCGCCGCCGATCCACTGCGCCCACTTCTTGGCGTCGGCCTTGAAGCGCGCTCCGGTGACCGCGCGCAGCGACCACAACGCGTCGACGCGCACTCCCGGCGAAGGATGCTCCAAGAGCTCGACCAAGCGCTCGGCGGACTCCTCGTCCTCGAGCCAACCGACGCAGATCAGGGCCTCGCGGAATCCGGAGCGTTGTGGCTGATCGAGGAGCGCGCGCACGGCGCGCAGTGTCGCTGCGTCGTGCGGTGCCGCGACGCGCCGCGCTGCACGCGAGATCGCGGACACGATCTGCGAGGCGTGCTCGGTCGCACTCGGGAGCGCGCGGGCCAGGGCCGCCAGTGCTTCGCGTCGCTCGCAACGCGCGAACGCGTCGATCACGGCGCCCGTGGCCAGTCCCGGGCAACGTCCGACGACGTCCTCGAGACTCGGGAAGCGCGCGGAGGTGCGTGCGAGGACGCCCGAGATCGCCAGCGCGAGCTCGCGCGTCGCCGCTTCGGCCAGTGTCGCTTGCTGGATGTCGAGCTCGACTTCGTCCGGCGGCCAGGTCGCTGCGAATTCCACGGCGAGCGGCAGGTCCTCGAGCGTGCCCACCGCACCGATCAAGGCGAGCACGCGCGCGAGGTCGCCGGTCGAGAGCGGCTCGGCCTGTTTGGAGCGCAGCATCGACATGCACGTGCTCCACTGCTCGCGCAGCGTCGCGCGCGCGACCTCGTGGCCCGCCGGCGTCGCTTCGAATTGCCCGCGCACGGAGAGCGCGATGCACTCCTCGAGGCCGACCGTTCCCCAGCGCCGTAGCTCGACGAGCGTCGTCTTCAGCCTGTCGGGAGCACAGTCCCGCAGCAGCTCGCGTGGAGCCTGCGCGAGCGCGCCCAGCGCCAGCGCGCAGCTCGCGATCGCACTCGACAGCGCTCGTCCAATGCGTCCCATGGCGATCAAATCGCGGTGCGCACCAGCGCGATCACCACACGCACCTGGCCCCAGTCGAAGCCCGACTCCGAGCCGCGATAGCTGCACTCGGTCAAGCTCAGGTCGAGGTACTTGACGTGGATCATGTAGTCGATGTCCTCGTGGGCTTGCGCCGGTGACTCGAGTGCCGCCGGGTCGACGGCCAGGATGTCGAACGGGTCGCTCGCCAGATCGCGCGCGACCTCGACCGGGATGTCGACGATGCGCCACGAGAGCATCTCGACCGTGCCCAGCGAACTCGGATCGCTCTCCATCAGCGCGACGTCGAAGTGCACTTGGCTGGATGCGCCCAAGATCAGCTTGTCCGCGGAAACCGCGCCGTACAGTCGGTAGCTCACCGGCAACGCGATGCGCGCTCCGGGCGCGTAGAGCGAGCCGTAGAAGTCGCCGCTCGGCAGGAAGCGCACCGCCGGGTCGTTGACGCCGTCGCCGTCGCGGTCGCGCACGCCGCTGGCCGAGATCGACAGCGTGAAGCCCTTGGTGTCGGTCTGCGGGAACGTCAGGCGCGAGGTGCTCTGCACGTTGAGCCAGTCGGTCACGTACAGCTCGACCGGTCCGGCGGAACTGTCGATCTCGAGCGTGCCCAGCGGATCGACGATCAGCTGGTCGACGACGATCGTCGCCGGTCCCACCAGTCGGATGGTCGAGCCCGAGCCGACACGCAGCGTGCCGGTCGCGGTCGCGGGCCCAGTCACGTCGAGCGGACTCGTGCGCTCGTTGACGATGTCCGGGCCGTAATCGATCGCCGGCACTTCGATCTCGGGCAAGGCGACGGTGGACGCGCCTGGCGCGGTCGAACCCGAGACCGATGCGAGCAAGCCGAGCGTCACGCTTCCATCCGGACCGGGGGTCGCGTCGCCGACGATCTTGGTCGCTGCTCCGACGCTGATGTTGCCGTTGCTGCGCAGCGGCATCGAGTGCGTCTCGAGATCCGCCTCCGAGCTCGAGTCGAAGGCGTCGAGCAGGGCCCCGCTGCCGATGCTCACGTCCTGTGAGCTCATCACGCCCAGCGCACCGATCGTCGCTGGCTTGCGCTTGACGACCAGCGAGAGCGTGACGCGCCCCGAGCCCGCCATGCCGGTGCTCTCCAAGCCGATGACGTTGGGCTGGACCTCGGTGGCCTCGACCCAGAACAGCCCGTCCCCGAACTTCGCCGGCGCTTCGCGCGAGCCGACGTTGCCGGATTCGCCGGTGGCGATCGAGAAGTAGGCCTCGCTCAGGCCGGCCTCGGCGAGATTGAACGCGCGCTTGTTGTCGATGCTCGCCACCTGACGCTTCAGACGCGAGGAATCGAGCTCCAAGAGGCAGATGCTGATGGCGCCGATGGTCATCACCATCACCAAGGTGGCGATCAACACACCGCCCGTGCGCGCCCCGCGTGTTCGAGTCCGTCGTTGCATGCCTTCCCCCTCAGTTGTTCCGGCAGTGGATCACGGCGGCGCGCGAGTAGATCGAACGCGTTCCGTCGTTGTCGACGCGCTCCATCGTGAGGTGCACCGTGACCTGCGAAGCCTCGATCACGAACGTCAGGCCGCTCTCGTCGATCAGCCCGTTGCCGTTGTCGTCGATTCCGTTCTGGACCTCGCCCTCGAGGAAACGCGCCACCCAGCGGCTCCACGTGACCGAGCGCTCGTCGGGCTCGTCGGGCTTCTCCTTCCAAATTACTTCGCCCGCGGCCAAGACCAGCTCGATGCGCTCCGGGGCTCCGAACATCAGCTCGCCGTTGTTGAACCCGAGACTCTGCTGGAATTCGAGGCGGTCGTGGAACGCGGGATTCGACGAGTTGGGGTCGAGCGAGTCGGTGCTCGCGCCCATCAGCGCCAACACGATGCGATCGAGTGTTTGGTCGAGCTGCAACTCGACCTGGGCCTTGGCCGACTCGCCGTCGTAGGCCGAGCTGGACGAGCGCATCATCATCGCGACGTTCCCGAGCACCAGGCCCACGACCGAGGTCGCGATCAAGGCCTCGAGCATCGTCAGCCCCGAGCGCGCATGTGCGGATCGAGGGCTCATTCGCCCTCCATGTTCACGATCATCGTGTGCATCTCGAGCTTGCGCGGCCCGTACTCGCTGCGCCACTCCAGGCGCACCTTGATCGGCAGGATCGCGTAGTCGCTCGCGTGGTCCTTGTCGTCGAGCAACGTGTCCCCGTTGAGGTCGCGCGGCAGGCCCAGATCGCCGATGGCCACGCTCTCGATCAACTGCCCGTCGGTCTGGGGAAACACGATCGTGCCCACGCAGCCATCGGCATCGCCCTCCAGCGCTTCGAGGCCGTCGACGGTGAAGTGCGGGCCCGGTGCGCTGCCTTTCCCGGCCGGATCGTCGAGTGGATCTTCGTTGTACAGCGCCCACAGCTCGCGGAACGGCTTGCAGCGCATGGCCTCGAGCTGACTGCGCGCGGCTTGCGCAGCGACGCTCGCGCGGCGCTTCTCGCCGCCCATGCGCGCCGTCGAGCTGACCACGCCCGAGAACATCACCATCGCGATGGTCATGACCGAGATCGAGAGCATCACCTCGAGCAAGGTCATCCCGCGCCTGCGGCTCGCAGTCGACGGAGACGGAGATGTGCCTGCGCGGGAGCGCGGCGCACACTGCTGAGCGGTCATGGTCGGTTGCCTCGACGTGGTGCTCGTGCATCGGTCGCACCGTCCGCCGCTCTGGAGCGCGTGTTTCAGCCCTCGACGCAGAATGCAGACTCGTGTTTCACGCGCTCGCCGCGCAGGCGTGAACGGGCTGTCACACGGAAAAAACCGCCGTTCGGGCGGAGTCCTTCGGGTTCAGGCGCGGCGTGTCGAGCAACTCGGGAGCAGTGCGAGCGCGGCCACGGCGCACAGCGCACCCAGCAGGAACGGCGCGCGGTGATCGAAGGCGTCCCACAGCCACCCGGCGAGCGCGCTGGCGGCCAGCAACGTCGCCCCCAATCCCAGCTGGTAGAGCCCGAGCGCGGTCGCGCGCAACTCGGCCGGAGCGTGGTCGGAGATCCAGGCTCGCGCCACGCCCTGCGTCAGACCGAGGTGCACTCCGTAGAGCGCGAACAGCGGCCAGATCGAGAGCTGCTCCAGCCACGCGAAAGCGAGATACAGCAGTGCATAGAGACTCCATCCCGCCACCATCAGACGCTGGCGCCCGATGCGATCGCTCCAGCGTCCGGCGGGAAACGCGGTGAGCGCGTAGGCGAGGTTCATCAGCGCGTAGGCCCACACGACTTTCGCGTCGCTCGCGACGTCGCGCGCGCGGAGCAGCAGGAACGCGTCGCTCGAGTTGCCCAGCGCAAACACCCACAGCACGGCATTCACACGCCACAGCGAGGCTGGCAGCGCCGCCAGCGGCAGCGCTCGAGCACCGCGTGCGTCCGGGACCCGCGGTACATCGCGGATGCGCAGCGCGAGGGCCACTGCGATCGCGCCCGGGATCGCCGTGAGCGCGAAGACGGTGCGATAGTGCCCCGGCAGCACCTGCAGGATCGCGAGCGCGAGCAGCACTCCGAGCAGTGCTCCGGCGGTGTCCATCGTCCGATGGAAGCCGAACGCGGCGCCGCGTCGAGCGGGGCCAGCCAGGTCCGCGATCAGCGCGTCGCGCGCCGCGCTGCGCAGCCCCTTGCCCGCGCGATCGAGCATGCGCAACCCCAGCGCCGTGGGCCACGAGCCGACCAGCGCCATCAGGGGTTTCGATACCGCCGCGATGCCGTAGCCCCAGCGGATGAACGGCACACGTCGTCGAATGCGGTCGGAGTGGCGCGCGGCGACGGCGGTCATCACCGCCAGCAGGGCTTCCGCCGAGCCCTCGATCATCCCCAGCGCGATCCCCGGCGCGTTCAACACGCTGGCCAGGAACAGCGGCACCAGCGGGTAGCTCATCTCGGAGGCCACATCGAGGCACAAGCTGAGCCAGCCGAGCTTGACGATCTCGCCGGGCAGCTCGCCGCGAGCAGCGGAGGTCGACTCCGAGGGCTTCACGCGCGCCAAGCTACGCCAACGCAGGTTCGCGCGGCGTGCTCAGTCCCAGTTCGCCACGGCGGCCCGCGCAGGCCGCGATCGACGCTGATGCTGTCGCTCTAAAGTACGTGTCGAACGTGAATTGCGTCGATTTTCAAGGCCGCGTCGCAGCCCACTTTGCGCTTTCCAAACATGTCGCTGCGCGGCACGGGTCGTAAGCTCGCGGCCTGTTTTCGCCGAACACGGAGTCGGCAGAACGTCATTTCGAAACCAACCCGGGCCACACGCGCCCGACCCGATCAAGGAGACCAACGATGAAGAATTTGATCCTGGGCCTGGCCCTCGTCGCCGCCGCCGCCTGCGCCTCGCAAGAGAAGACCAACGCCACCGGCGATGCGTCGGCTCCGGGCGCGGCCTGCGGCACGGAGTGCTCGGGCGAGAAGAAGGAAGGCTGCTGCGCCGACAAGGCCAAGGCCGAGTGCTCGGGCGAACAGAAGGTCTGCCCGGCGACCGGCAAGACGATCAACTGATCGTGCAGCGCGCGCTGTGAGCGCGCGATGACTCAACGAAGGCGAGAGCTCGGCGGCAGTCGGGCTCTCGCCTTCTCGCGTTCGAGAGGCCCCGCGCGACAGGGAATTCGAGGAGTTTTCGGGAACTGTGCGCGTGCCAGCGGCGAGCACACGCGGAGGCCCGCGCGTGCAGCGCGCGGCCGAACACACCAAGTCCCCGTCGACTCTCGATCCCCGATGAATACACGCTCCGTCCGTGGCCTCGCCGCCACGTTGGTTTTGCCGTCGATGGCCCTGGCCCAGGGCGCCGCGTTCCAGACTCCTGGCATGCCGTCGCTCGGCGTACGCGCGGACTCGGGCAGCGACTCGGGCCAGGCCTCGCGCTTCTCCAACGAGTTCAACCCAGCGCTGTCGTTCATCGTCGACAGCGTGCTGCGCTACGACGATTCCCCCGCGAGCGACGACGGCTTCGACGCAGCTCTGCGCACGCTCGAGTTCGCGGGCAACGCCTGGGTCGACCCGAAGGCCTGGGCGTATTTCGTGGGCGCGGTCGAGGACGAAGCGCTCAACGTCGAGGAGGCCGCGGTGCACTTCACCGGGCTCGGCGGCAACAACGTGATCCGCGCCGGGCGCTTTTTCGTCGACTTCGGCAAGCAGATGCAGACGCACGTGCACGAGTTGCGCACGCTCGAACGCCCGCTGGTGCTGCGTGAGTACCTCGGCGACGAGGTCAAGGGCGAGGGACTCGAGTGGGACAGCTGGACCGGCGTCGGCGAGGGCACCGCGGTGCGCTGGTCGATCGCGGCGCTCGCCAACACGTTGCCCGAGGAAGAGGAGGACTTCGACCCCGCGACCGAGGCCGCGGCGGAGATCGACTCTTCGAAGGAGCTCGAGGACTTCAACTTCACCGCACGCGTGACGGCTTTCACCGACCTCAGCGACGCCAGCGTCCTGCAGCTGGGCACGTCGTTGCGCTCGATCCCGCGCTACTCCGTGGTGTACGACGACGGCGCGGGCAACACTGCCCAGGCCGACAGCCTCTCGTCCAACGTCCTCGGCCTCGATCTGACCTACGGTTGGACCGGCGAGACCGGCGAGCGCAAGTTCACGCTCGGCGGCGAGTACTTGTTGTCGATGGGGGACAACGGTTTCGAGGTCGACCCCGACCCCGACAACAACCCCGGCACCGCGGACGCCGCGCTTTCGATCCTCGACGAGCAAGTCGGCGGGTTCTTCGTGTGGGCCGACTACGCTTGGGACCGATTCAACTCGGCGGGGGCGCAGTACAGTCTGGTCGAGCGCGCCGACGCGATCCAATCCGAGGCCTACGAGGTCGAGCTGTACTTCACGCGCATGTTCTCCGAGTTCCATCGCTTGCGCTTGGTGCTCGCTCACTCCGATGGAGAGGGCGACGATCCGCTGGCCACGCTGGCGCTCCAGTACACGGCGATCGTCGGTGCGCATGGGCACGGGGTGAACTGGTGATCTCCCGCATCGCCAAATGGGTGCGTCTGTGGGCGCTCTCGACGTTTGCTACTGCGCTCTTCAGCTCGAGCGCCGTAGCCCAGGACAAGCTCAAGGTCGTGGTCACGATCCCCGACTTGGCCGATCTCGTCCAAGAGGTGGGTGGCGAGCGCGTGGCCGTGACCACGATCTGCCGCGGCAAGGAGAACTTGCACGCCGTCACGCCGCGGCCGAGCCACTTGGTCGCGCTCTCCAAGGCCGACCTGTTCGTGCAGATCGGCCTGTCGCTCGAGACCTCGTTCGTGCCGGGCCTGATCGAGCAATGCGGCAACGCGAAGGTCAAGCCGGGCGGCGCGGGCTTCGTCAACGGCTCGGAAGGTTGGAGCGCGATCGACGTGCCTCGCGACCTCTCGCGCCAAGGTGGGGACCTGCATCCGCAGGGCAACCCGCACATGAACCTCGACCCGCGCGCCGGGCGTCACTTGGTCGAGCGCATCTACGCCGGCTTGTGCCGCGTCGATGCGGCCTCGAAACCGCTCTACACCGAGCGCCGCGACGCCTACCTCACGCGCTTGGCCGTTGCGGAAGAGCGCTGGAGCAAGCTGGGCGCGAGCTGGAAGGGAAAACCGGTGGTGGTCTACCACCAAGAGTACAGCTACCTGATCGCGCGCTACGAGCTCGCCCCGTGCGGCGCGATCGAGTCCAAGCCCGGCATCCCGCCGACGCCCAACCACATTGCCGAGCTCGTCGGGCGCATGAAGGCCGCGAACTGCGCGACGATCCTGACCGCGATCTGGTCCAACGGCGATCAAGTCGAACGCGTCGCCGAGGCCACGGGCGCGCGCACGGTCGAGCTTCCGAACATGTGCGGCGGGATCGCCGGCAGCGAAACCTGGATCGGAATGATGGACCTGGTCCACCGACGCCTCGACGAGGCGATCGGAATGAGCGCGCCGCAGAAGTAGGATCTGCGGCGCCGATGACCGCCCTCCTCAGCGCACACGACGCAGCCTTCGGCTATTCCGGGACGCCCGTGATTCGCGGTGTCGAGCTCGAGATCGACGCGGGCGAGTTCCTCGGCATCGTCGGCCCCAACGGCGCCGGGAAAACCACGCTGTTCCGCGGTCTACTCGGACTGATCCCGCCGCTTTCCGGCAGCGTCGAGCGCCGGGCCGATGACATCGGTTACGTGCCGCAGCGCGAAACGCTCGATCCGATCTATCCGGTCAACGTCGAGGAGGTCGTGCAGATGGGCGCCTACGGCAAGTTGCGCGGCCTGCGCGGCTTGAGCTCGGCGGCGCGCGAACGCGCGCGAGCGTGCCTCGAGCGCGTCGACATGCTCGACCGCCGCGCGCACCCGTTTTCGTCGCTGTCCGGAGGCCAGCGACAGCGCGTGTTGATCGCTCGCGCGTTGATGGTCGAGCCCCAGATCCTGTTGCTCGACGAGCCCACCAGCGGCGTCGACCGCGCCGCGCAGACGCGCATCATGGAGCTGCTGCTCGAGCTCAGCACCAAGGAGGGCTTGGCGATCTTGCTGGTGAGCCACGAGCTCGCCATGGTGCGACGGACGGTGCAGAGCGTTCTGTGGGTCGCCGACCATCGCGTGCTGCGCGGACCGGCCTTCGAGATGCTCAAGCCCGAGCGTTTGGACCAGCTCTACTCCTCGGAGGAGGGCAGCGCGCCCGCGCAGCTCCGCTGATGGACGGCTTCGACTCGATCACCTGGGCCGAGCGACTCTCGCTGTTCCGCTGGGCCCTGCTCGCGGCGCTGAGCGCCGGTGCCGTGTGTCCACTGCTGGGCGCGTTCCTCCACGTGCGGCGCACGAGCTTCTACGGCATCGCGCTCCCACAGTTCGCCACCGCGGGCATGGTCTTCGGGTTCGTAGTGATGCCCTGGTGGATCGAGCACATCGGCATCGGCGAGCTCGACCTCGCCACCGCGACCAGCGACACGCACGCCGCGATGAACTACCACCTGGCCTGGGCCGGAGTGTTCACCTTCGGTGGCCTGGGCGCGCTGGCCTGGCTCGGCCGTCGCGGTGGCAGCGAGATCGGGCGCGTCGCGGCCGCGTTTGCGCTGGCAACCGCCGCGACCGTGCTCTTCGGGAGGCTCTCGCCCGTCGGGCGCGGGTTCGTCGACGAGCTCGTCACCGGTGAGATGCTGGGCATCGGCGTGCACGAGTTCGAGACCATCGCCGTGCTGCTCGGTTGCGTGGCTTTGGTGTTCGTTCTGTTCCATCGCGACATCTTGCTGGTCAGCTACGACCGCGAGAGCGCGCAGGTCCTGGGCAAACGCGTCGTGGCCTTCGAGCTCCTGCTCAACCTCGTGATCGGCCTGACGGTGTCGGTGGGGGCGATGACGCTGGGACCGGTGATCCTCTTCGGACTGTTGGTGTTCCCGGCGCTGAGTGCGCGGGCTTTCGCGGGCTCGATGACCCAGTTCCTGTGGCTGGCGAGCTCATTTGGCGTTGCCGCGGTGCTGTTGGGCGTGTGCGCCTCGTTCGAGCTCGATCTGCCGATGGGCGCGTCGGTGGTCGCGGCCGCGGCCGTGCTTCACGTTCCGGCCTTGCTGGTCCGGCGTACGGTGCGCTGAGACGTCGCCATCGACCCGTGGCGCGCGTCCGCGCTAGACTGGCGCTTCTAGAGCAGCACCAGCGTGTGCTGCGCGGCAGCAGGTGCCGCAAGGAGCCTCACGATGAAGCAGTTGTTGGTTGCGCTGGCGGTGTGTGTCGCGCTCGGTGGATCGATGTTGGCCTCGGCCCAGGACGGGAAGCCCGCCAGCGGCGAGCGTCCGGCCGGTCAGAAGGTCCAAGAAACCAAGCCCGCCGCGGATCCCAACCAGGGCCTGATCGACTTCCAGAGCGCCTGTTACCCGCTCAAGAAGTGCGTGATCAGCGGCGAGGAGTTGGGCAAGAACGCGATCAACCACGTCGTCGATGGCAGGCTGGTGCGCGTGTGCTGCAAGGACTGCGTGGCCGCCGTCGAGAAGGACAAGTCCGCCGCGTTCAAGAAGATCGACGCCGCGGTGATCGAGCAGCAGCTCGCTCGCTATCCACTCGAGAAGTGCCCGATCAGCGGCGAGAAGTTGGGCGAGAAGGCCGTCAACTACGTGCACGGCACGCGCCTGATCCGCGCCTGCTGCAACGACTGCGTCGCCGAGATCAAGAAGAACGCCGAGCCGACGCTCAAGAAACTCGGTGACGCCTACATCGCCGCGCAGAAGGCCAGCTATCCGCTGGAAACATGCGTGGTGACCGGCGAGACGATCGGCAAGGACCCCAACATGCAACCGGTCGACTTCCTCTACGGCACGCGCTACTTCCGGCTGTGCTGCGCCGGCTGCAAGAAGGCCGTGACCAAGGACTCGGACGGCATGTGGGCCAAGGTCGAGGCGGCACGCGCCGCGAAGAAGTGACGCGCGGTCCGGACTGAACCGATGCGGGCGGCTCGCGGGCCGCCCGCACGCGTCTTGGAGGCGCCGAGCGCTTCCTCAGGGGGCGGGCGTGAGTCGCGCCAGCGCGCGCCAGCCGAGTGCGAAGGCCACGGCGTACAGCGCGAGCGCGGCCGCCCACACGGCGAAGTGCAGCGTCGAGAGCCAGTGCACGAACACCAGCAAGCCAATCACGGCCAAGATCGCGAACGTCGTCACGAGATCGCGGTAGTGGATCTGGAGCGAGGGTGCGGTGCTGAAGGGGATCTTGCGCATGAAGAAGCGCGCGCTGACGCAGTCGAGCGCCGCCAACGCAACGAAAACCAATAGTCCGTCGCGCCAGGCGAGGCTCTCGAAACACGAGCTCGCGGCGACGCAGGCGAACGCTGCGATCGGAAGCAGCGTGCCGCACAGGATGGCCTTCGCTCCTCCCTCCAGCGCCGCGCTGGGCTCCGAGAAGGGCAAGGCATCGAACCACCAGCGCGCCTCGGCGTGCTCGCTCACGCGCGCAACGCCGTAGACGAACGTGGGCAGGATCGCGAGGTAGTACAGGCAGCCGGCCACGAGCATCGGCGCGGCCGTGCCGCTGGCCCTGGGGCGCGTCAGCACCACGGCCATGACGAGTGTGGTCGCCGCCATCGGCACGACCGTGCGCAGGTACGGTCGCTCGCGGCGCGTCAGGGCCAACGTGAAGCCGAACACGGCGCGCGCGGCCTTCGAGCGGCACACCACGGATCCAACTCGCGCGAACAAACTCGGCCGGAAGCCGCGGCGCGCGGAGCGCACGAGCTCACCGCGGTCCGCCAGGGCGGCGATGAAGTCCTGGCGCAGCAGCGCGAAGGCCAGTCCTCCGAGCGCGACTGGCAGCACGAAGACGAGCGCCGCCAAGGTCAGCGTGCGCGACTCGAAATCGCCGCCGAGCAGCGCGTACAACGCGAGGTGGTGCTCGATGGGGTTGACCCACGCCAGCCACGGGTGCGTGGAGTAGGCCTCGGTGAGCGTCCCCATCGGGATCACCCTGTTCGCGAGCTGCGGTCCGGCCCCGATCGAGATCGCGGCCGCCAGCTGCAGCCAGAACATCACGCGCTGGAAGCGCACCGGTCCGACGACACGCAAGGCGAGCGCGACCACCAGCGTCATGCCCGCGAGCACGACCAATCCCGACGACAGCGTCGCCAGCGGGAACGCGACCAATGCGCCCAGCGGATGCAGCGTGAAAGCACCGAACACGGTCGGCGCGCTGGCGGCACACAGGGCGAGCAGCGCGGTCGGCAGCAAGACCTCGGCGAACCGCGAGCCCACGATCGTCCGGTCCCCGACCGGCCGCGAAGCGAGCACGCCGATGTCGGACGGATCGAGCAACACGTTGGCGAAGTAGTTCACGCACAGGGAGGTGAGCATGAAGATCCACGCGCCCTGGCCAATCCACATCCACAGCGTTGGCTGGCGAGTGACCAGCGCGGCCACGCCGCTGCCCAGTCCGGCCATCACCAACGCGAAGCCCACCAGGATCATCCCCAGGCCCACGGTCATGGCCCCCGGCTGTCCGCCGAACTTCGCCTCGGTCCCCATGCGCACGCGCTGCTCGAGCACCACGCGAAAGACCGCGAAGTCGATGCCGGCGAGCTCGATCCAACGCCGCGAACGATCGGCGGCCCACAGCGTGGCGTTGACCAAGAAGGAAGAGCTCTTGCGCGAGCTCCAGGGGTTGCCGCGCACGCTCACGACTCGATGGCCCTGACGATGCGCGTTGCGCGTTCCTGCGCGTCCCCATCTCCGGTGATCGCCGCGAAAATGCCCTCGAGCGAGCCCCCGCGCAGCGTTCGGGTCAGCTCGTCGAAGGTGCCGTGCGCCACGAGCTGGCCACCGTCGAGGATCGCGATCCGCGTGCACAAGCGCTCGACCACGTCCATGACGTGCGAGCTGAACAACACCGCCCGCCCGGCCTGCGCGAACTGGCGCAGGACCTCCTTGACCAGCATCTGCGAGTGCACGTCGAGCCCCGAGAGCGGCTCGTCGAACAAGAGCACCTGCGGCCGATGCAGCAGCGCGGCCGTCAAGAGCACTTTCTGGCGCATGCCCTTGGAAAGCTCCGAGATGCGCGACGACACACGCTGCTCGAGCTCGAGGCTCTCCAGGCAGGCCACCGCCCGGCGCTCGATGGTCGCGTCGTCCAGGCCGTGCACGCGGCCGACGAACAGCAGGAACTCGGCGATCGTCAACGACTCGTAGAGCACCGCGTTCTCCGCCACGTAGCCGACGCGGCGCTTGATCTCGAGCGCTGCGTGGCGCGGGTCGAATCCAGCGACGCGGATCTCGCCCTCGAAATCGGGCAGGATGCCGAGCAGGAGCTTGATCGTCGTGCTCTTGCCCGAGCCGTTGGGGCCGACGTAGCCCACGATCTCGCCCGCGTGGACGTCGAGATCGATGCCGTCGAGCACGCACTTCGACCCAAAGCGCTTGCGCACGCCGCGCATCGAGATCGCGAGTTCGCCGGCCATCGCGCTCAACCGTTGGAGAGCACCGAAGCGATCGTCGCCACGTGCACGATGTCGTCCGCGCTGCAGCCCCGCGACAGGTCCATGTAGGGCTGGGCCAGCCCTTGCACGACCGGTCCGATGGCTTGAGCGCCCGCCAAGCGCTGCGTCAGCTTGTATCCGATGTTGCCCGCGTCGAGGTCGGGGAAGATCAGCACGTTCGCCTTGCCGCCGATGGGCGAGCTCGCGCACTTCTTCTCCGCCACCGAGGGCACGATCGCCGCGTCGAGCTGCAACTCGCCATCGCAGGTCAAGTTGGGCGAGCGTTTCCTGAGCAGCTCGGTGGCCTTGACCACCTTGTCGACATCGGGGTGAGAAGCCGAGCCCTTGGTCGAGAACGACAGCAGCGCGACGCGCGGCGCCTCGCCGACCAAGCGACGATGGCTCTCCGCGGCAGCCAGCGCGATGTCGACCAGTTGCTCGGCCGTCGGCTGCGGCACGACAGCGCCGTCGGCATAGGTCAACACGCGGTCCTTCAGGATCATCAGGAAGCACGAGGACAACGTCTTGCAGCCCGCGGCGAGCCCGACGATGTGCAGCCCGGCGCGCAGCACGTCGGCGGTCGCCGCTTCGCTGCCCGACACGCCTCCGGAGCAATCGCCCGTGTGCACCAACATGGCCCCGAAGTACAAGGGTTCGCCGATGCGCTTGCGCGCTTCCTCGAGCGTCATTCCCTTGGCCTTGCGCATCTCGAAGTAGAGCTGAGCGAACTTCTCGAGCCGTGCATCGCGCTTGAGATTCACGACCTCGACGCCCGCGGGCGGGGTTCCCATGCGGCCGTCGTCGAGCAGCACCGGCTCGCACAGGCCCTGGGCCTTGAGCGTCGCGGCTGCCTGGCGCACGCGTTGGTCTTGGGATTCCGGGAGGACGATGCGGCGCTGGCGCCGGCGCGCCTTCTCCGCGAGTTCGAGCAGGATGTTCATGACGAGCGGGGGATCGAATCGAGGACCGATTGCGGAACGTCGAGCACCAGGCGCAACAGCGCCAAACCATGTGTCTTGCCTTGCGCGTCGGTGCGCAGGCTGGCCGAGCCACCGCCACCCAAGCTGTCGGCGAGGATGAAGTTGAGCACTGCCAAGCCATCGGCCTCGTAGCGCACGACCGTGCCGCGATTGATCGCGTGCATGTGCGCGCGGACCACGTCGGGCGTGAGCTTGTCCTTCAGGAACGCGTAGGCCGCCGCGGAGCGTGCCATGACGCCCACGTTGGAACCTTCGCCTTTGTCGCCCGAGCGTGCGTCGGCGATCTTCGAGAGCGGAACGAGCGGCATCGATGTCTCCTACGACTCGAACAGACTGACTTTGGTCGCGACCCTGTCCTTCTTCATCAACGCCGGCCAGAAACCGATGATCTCGGTGGCGTGTGGGCGGCCGCCGGCGAAACCCGTGACGCCGGGCGGCCCGCTGGTGACCAACGGCACGAGCTCGTAGCCGAAGCGATCGATCTTGGCCTTGTCCGCGCCCTTGACGCCGATGCGCAGCACCACCTCGCTCGGATCGCTCGCGTGCGGCACGTCGATGCCGGCATGGCACACGTTGGCGCCCACGAACTCGACCAGCTTTTGGTCGTCGCTGAACGTGACTCCGTCGTAGGCCAGTCGCCGCCACACGATCTCGGCGCACAGCTTGGCCTTGTCGAGCGCGTCCGGACCGCTGATCGTCAACTGCCCGAGCGCCTTCCAGCCGTCTTGGTAGCTGATCGAGACCTTGTAGGTCGGTGTCGGTGCTCCGCCGCGCGCCCCACTGCAACGCACGCGGTCGGGTCCGACCTGCTCCATGCGGATCGAGGTGAAGTCGGCGGTGCAGTCCGGTCCGATGTAGTTGCGCGGATCGCCCATCTCGTACACGAGTTGGTGCAAGATCGAGCGCGGAGTCACCAGTCCACCCGTGCCGGCGTGCTTGGTGACGACGAACGTACCGTCGGGCGCCGCCTCGACGATCGGATAGCCGATCAGCGCCATGTTCTCGACCGCGCGCCAATCGACGTAGTTGCCACCGGTGCACTGCGCGCCGCACTCGACGATGTGTCCGGCGATCGTGCCCGCGGCGAGCTTGTCGTACTCGTCGCGCTTCCAACCGAACTCGTGGATCAACGGGCCGAGCACGAGCCCGGGATCCGTTCCGCGGCCGGTGATCACGATCTGCGCGCCGCGGTCGAGGGCCTCGGCGGTCGGGAATGCCCCCAAGTAGACGTTGGCGCTCGAGACCCGCGCCCGCACGCTCGCCAGCGGCGCACCGCTGTCCATGTTCTTCAGTTGCTCGCCCGCCGCGAGCAGCTCGTCGAGTTGGCCGTAGATGTTGTCGCCCTCGACGACGGCCACCTTTACTCCGCCGAACCCGCGGCTGCGCAGCGCGGCGATCGTGGCGTCCTTGCAGGCCATCGGATTCACGCCACCGGCGTTGGCGACGACCTTGATGCCCTTGCCGACGAGCTCGGGCGCGGTGCGCTCGATCATGCGCACGAAGTCGGTCGCGAAGCCGACCTTCGGGTCCCGCAGGAATTGCTTCTGCAGGATGCTCATCGTCACCTCGGCCAAATAGTCGAGCGTCAGGTAGTCGATGGGGCCTTCGCGGCACAGCCGGATCGGGCCGAGCAACGAGTCGCCCCAGAACCCTTGGCCGTTGGCGACGAGCACCTTGTCTTTGTGCGCCATGGTCGTCCTTTCGAGCGGCAGAGTGTAAGTCCCTGCCGCGCGCGGACAACACGCCAGTCGCGTCCGCGGCGCACGTTGGTGGCACTCTAGTCACCGTCCCCGAACGTCGAGCTGCGCAACTCGTCGAGTCGCTCCAGTGCACCGATCAGCCCGAATCCGAAATACCAATACTCTTGGTCCGCATCGATACTGATGTCGTAGCCGATGCCGGCGCGCACCAGTCCGCTCCACAGCGAGGCGTTGAGGCCCACGCCGATCTCGGTGGTGGTGTCGGGATCCATGTTGAGCTGCGCGGCGTGGAATCCGATGCCCGGATCGAGGCGGTTGAACCAGGTATCCGGGCGCTTGCGCGAGAACCAGTGGTACTCGCGCGACACAGCGGCGTTCGCGGTGAAGTGATCATCGTTGGCGCCGTCGAGCGCGCGTGTGAAGATCACGTCCCCCGACCAGCGCCATCCGGTGCGGATCAGCTCGCTGGTGTAGCTGTAGCTTTCGAGCGGTGTGCGGCGCTCGTCTTGGCTCTCGAAGGTCGCGCGATCCCAGACCTTGACCTCCAGCCGCAGCGTGTCCCCGTCGCCGACCGGGTTGTCGCGCAGATCGAGGCGCGCTTCTGGGAGACTGTCGATCGGCTGCGGCACGAGTACGCCGTCGTCGACGATGTCGACGTCACGCCCGAAGGCCCCCAGACCGGCGAGCGCTTCGAGGGCTTGGCTGGTCGACGGCAGCTGCTCTCGCAACTCGCCGCGCAGCGCCTCGAGGTCGCGCTCGAGCGTCTCGCGCAGGGCCACGACGCTCGCGCGCAGGGGCTCGGCCAGCTGTTGCTCGAGCATCCGGGGCACGTTGGCCCGCAAGCGCGCGATGCGGGCGCTCCAGGATTCCTCGCCGTCCTCGCACACGCGTCGCACGAGCTCGCGCGTCTCGCGCGCCAAGCGCTCGAGCGCCGCGAACGACGGCTCGTCGCGCAGGGCCTCGATCTCGCGCAGCAGCTCGCGCAGAGCCTCGAAATCAGCCGCCAGGGCCGTCAGATCGGCCCACACAGCGCGTTCGGTCTCACTCAGCTCACGGGCGCTTTCCGGCCGCTGCGCGAGCGCGCCCTCGAGTCTCTCGCGCAGCTCGCGCGCGCGTTGCTCGAGATCTTTGCTCCAGGCGCGCACGTCGGCGCAGACGCGCACCCAACTCTCGCGCAGTGCCTCCATGACGCTCCCGTGCTTGGCACGCAGCTCCTCGATCGCCGCGGCGAGCTTGCGCGAGGCCGCGAACTCGAGCGCAAGAGCATCGAATTCCGCGGTGCGCGCGCGTCTGCGGTCGTCGGCCAGCTCGTCGTCGGACTTCTCGTAGTAGTCGGGCACCTGCAGGAGTTGCGGCGTTCCGCCACGGGGCTTGAGCACGGCGCGCACGGTGACGATGCGGTCGTTGCGTTCGAGCGCAGCCGCGTGCGACTCGAGTGCCGCCACCTTGGCGCGGAATGCCTGCTCGAACACGCGCTGCGGATCGAGGTCCTCCGATCCGATGCGTACGATCGCCTCGCCGAACTCCTCGGGGCTCAAGAGCCCGCTCTGGAGCAACCCTGTGAAGAGTTCCTGCTGCTCGTCGCGCGCCGCGCGCACGTCGTCCTGCAGGAGCCTCAGGGCCTCACCCCCGGACTCGGCGGCCTCGGCCGCGCGCCGCGCCAGCGCCTCATACGTGCGGGCTTGCTCGGCGATGCGCTCGACCGCGGACTGCAGTGCGCTCCACGCCGGATCGGCGCTGAGGGCGCGCTCGGACGGCGGTGGCGCCGTGAAACTCAAGGTGAGCGTCGACGCGACGTCGGCCTTGGGCGGCGCGCCCTTGAGCTCTCGGTCTTCCGGATGGTCGATCACGTCGTCGCGCAGGATTTCCTTGAGCGCGATTGCGAGCCGATTCGAGTCCATCTGCGGAGCGCGCGCCGGCGCGGCTGGCGGCGCCGACTGACACGCGGCGAGCGCGAGCATCGCCGTGCTGAAGGATGCGGAGCGGTCCATGCGAATCCTCTTCAATTGTCGCTGTCCCAGATCGCGTTGAACACGCGCAGCGCGTCCTCTGCGGCCTTGGCGTTGAGCTTGTCGGTGACGTCGAGCCCGAAGCCGAACACGATGCCCACGATGCTCGGGCTCGCGCCGAACTCGGACCGCGCGGCACTGGCCTCGCTCGGTGCGATGCGATACACGCGCACGTTGGGGATCATCTTCTCGGCGGCCTTGGCGATCGACCAACCGCGGTCCTTCTCGCCGCCGATGTAGGCGTATGCGGTGAAGCTCGGATTGGCGAGCGCTTGCAGCAGCGCCGCGAGAGTCAACGGGGGCAGGCTTTCGGCCATGGGGGGAACCTCGTGCACGAAGGTCCAGGACGCGCGACGATCGCGCGCACATCGATCGCGTGTGCGGCGCGAGCGAGGTCGGCGACGATACGCAACGTCGGCGGCGTGCAACAGTCGAGCGTGCGCCGCGTGCGCGGCGGTAGGATCGCGCCATGCGCGCTCCGCTGATCCTGGTCACCGGCTTCGGGCCGTTCGAGAAGCACCGTTCCAACCCCAGCCGCATCGTCGCCGCAGCGCTCGAGCACCGGCCGCCGCGCGGGCTCGCGGTGCGCGCGCGCGAGCTGCCCGTGTCGTTCGAGCGCGCTCCGCGGGAACTCACTCGCTTCGTGGCTCGCCACGCGCGCCAGCGCCCGATCCTGTTGCTCGGACTGGGAGTCCAACGCGACGGCTACTTCCGTTTCGAGCGCCGCGCCCGCGGTCGTTTCAGCACGCATCGGATCGACAACGACGGTGTGAGCGGTGCGGCGCTCGCGGCGGCTGTCGGTCCGACGTTGCGGACCCAGGTCGACCTATCCGCTCTCGCGCGCGCCCTGCGCCGGGCCGGAGCGCACGCTGTGCGGCTCTCGAACGACGCGGGCGGGTACGTCTGCGAGCGCACCTACCACGCGTTGCTCGAGGCCGGGCTCGCGCACGGGATTCCCGCGGTGTTTCTGCACGTTCCGCCGGCCAGTGCGGTCGCTTCGCGCACGCAGGTCCGACTGGTGCGAGCAATGCTCGAGACGTGCTTCGGCGGCACGCCGCTTCCACTCAGTCGAGCTCGATCCGCGGCCGCAACTCGGCGTCGACCGGCTGCGACTGCGCGAACGCGCTGAAGGCGTCGACGAACTCGCGCAACTGGAGCCCCATGAACTGCCCGCGTGTGGCCCGCGCGACGCGCTCCAGGCGCGCGGTTCCCAGCTCCGCGAGCTTGCGCACGCCTGCCGGCTGCTGCATGCGTACCTTCAAGCTCGCCGCGGCGCACTGGATCAGCCCCTGCAGGAACTCGGCCTGCTGTGCATCGTGCTTCGCTGCGTGCCACAGGCCTTCCCAGACCTCGTGTGCTTCCCATAGGAAGCCGGCGTTGTAGAGGTCGACGCCGAAACGGTAGTCCTCGTTGTCGCGCCACGCGGCGGGCTCGATGTAGGCAGCCGCGGGCTCGGGCTCGCTGCGGAAGCTGTGTCCAGCCGGATCGCCGGTCGGGTGCGGATCGCGGCCGGGCAGATACGCGTAGGCGGGGAACGGGCGCCGCGGCGCGTAGCGCGCGCTCACGGCAAGATCTCGATGACCGCGTTCTCGACCCTCAGTCGACCGTTCTTGACGTACACGCCGACGAGTCCGACCGCAGGTGGCGTGAGGGGCAACTGGAACGGATACGGACCGTCGCCATCGATCGTCACCTCGACCTTGCCCTCGGGCAGGAGGTGCGCGACGAAGTCGAACGGCTGGCCCAGCGGAGGGGGCTTCTGGAGGTTGACGGTCGTCAGCCCGACGTCGGTCACTCCTCCGGTCTTCCCCAGCAGCATGCGCTTGAGCATCAGGCGTCCGTCGTGGGTGATGGTCATCACGATCCAGTCGCCGTTCTCGGTGCCGGAGACGATCAATCCGTGGTGCGCGCCGACGCGCGCTTCACCCTCTCGCGTCACCCGTGCGCGCAACTCGTACTCGCCCTTGATCGGCACAGCGGTGCACAGCCGGCCGACCGGACGCACGCCTTCGATCGTGATGCTCGCCGGCTCGACGCTGAACACGGACTCCTGGTTGGTGAAGATGGTCTTCCACGTGCCCGCCGCGCCGCCGAGCTTGAACGTCGCGCCCTTGAGCACGCCGGAGGCGCGCGCCTGTGTGCGCAGCTCGCGCGAGGCATCGCAGAGCGTCTTCTCGTTGTCCAGTGCCGCACTCACGAGCGACGCGAACGTGTAGCTACGCAGGAGCAGCGGGGGACTCGCCTTGCGATAGTCGTCGAGCAGCTTCGTGGCCGTGCGCGCCAGCGCCTTGGTGCGTGCCTTGGCCAAACGCAGGGCCGAGTTCTTCGAGTCGAGCTTCGCGAGCCGCTTGCCGAGCGTGTCGATCTCGGCGTCGCTCGCCGCCCACGATCCCGCGACGGCCATGTCCAACAACCGCTCGAGGATCGGCGCCGCGGAGCCCGCTTGACCGACCTTCTCGAACAGCTCCGCTTGGCGCAGCAGCACCGCGGCGTCCGGCTCGTCGGCGGAGTCGATCTTGGTGCGCACGTAGTCGATGTGCCCCAGTGCGCGCAGCAGTAGCTCGCGCTCACCGACCTTGGACTTCTTGTCGTTGGCCGCCAACGCTGCGGCGTCGACGTAGCGCTGCACTTCCGCCAAGCGCAACTCGCGACGCCGGTCGCCGAAGTGCAGCGGGTAGATCGTGCCCTGGATCCACTTCTTCCAGTCGCGCTCGAACTCGAGCAAGTTCTGGTGGCCGCGCGGCGACTTGGCGCCCACGAACACGCGCTCGAACAGTTCGCGCGGGTTGCCACCCTTCTGGATGATCTCGTTGCGGTAGGCGTTGTAGAGCGGCCGGTACACGTACTCGAGCGTCGTCGCGTCCTCGTACTGCTGGAGGTAGTAGACGATGCCCCAGCCGAACTCGTAGTACTCGCCTGGATAGGAGCCGGGCTGGTCGTAGCTGATGACGTCGACGAAGCTCGGAATGCGGCTCCCGGGGCTGGTCGGCGCCTTGAGGAACATGTCGAGTCCGCGCAAGCGACCTTGGGCTGCGTCGGGCCACAACACGCGGCCGTCGGCCATCGCCGAGGCACCCTCGAAGAAGCTCGCCGTGCCTTCGTTGAGCCACGCCGGTGTCGAGCCGCCGCGGGCGAGCATCGTCATGAAGTGGTGGCTGGCCTCGTGGAACAAGGTCAAGAGCATCTCGTCGAGCGTGCCCGTGTTGGGGCGCGTGTCGTAGGCGTGCACTTGCCATTCACCGGGAGACCACCAGCCTCCGACGGTCGGCGGACCCTGCCACAGCTTGAGCATGTCCTCGTGGCTGGGATGGATGACGATCGTCGCCTTGCGCTCGTTGATCTTGCTCTCGTCGCCGTCGAAGTAGATCTGGACGTAGTACAGGAAGATCTCGTCCATGGTCTTGCCGAGCAACTCGGCCACGGCGGGCTCGAGGCTGGCCTGCAGCGTGTAGCGTTGGCTCTCGACCTTGATCGAAGGCCAACCTCCCGCGGGGCGCGCACCCCCGGCCTGGTCGAGATCGACCTCCTCGGTCGACGAGCGGATCTTGTCCGCCAAAGAGTGGATCGCCGAGCGGTCCGCACCGGTCGCGATCGGGCTCAAGCGCTCGAGCAACTCGAGCGCGCGCTCGCGGTGGCCGCCGCTTTCCAACTCGCTGGCGCACTGCAGCAGCTCCTTGGCGATCTTGCGGAACAGCGCGTCGCGCCGCGCGAACAGCGGATCGGCCTCGACCAAGCGCTTCTTCAGCTTGACGAGTTCCTTGTCGCCCTCGGGCCACGCCAAATAGGCGCGTTCGAGATAGTGCGCCGCCTCGTCCTTGCGCCCGAGCTTGGTCAGTGCCTGGCCCATCAGGTCGTCGATTTCGCGCGTGGAGAGCTCGAAGCGCAGGTGCTCCTCGAGCGTCGCGACGACCTCGGTCCAGTTGTTCTGTGTTGCCAGGTCGCGCGCGGTCGCCAAAGCGTCGCCGGCGGCACTCGCCCAGGGGGCGAGCACCGCCAGCGCGACCGCGCCGAACCTCCGACGAAGAAGGGCGGCGAGATTCATCGAGTCGAGGTCAGTTCTTGGTGACGTCCTGCTTGATCGCGATCGTGCCTGACATGGCCATGGACTGCTCGAAGGCCATGTCCTGGCCTTGGGCGTTCATCTTCATCGCCATGTCCATGTTGATCTTCATCTTTCCCGACAGGTCGGCCGCGTGGATCATGCCCAACGCGGGATCCCAGTGGAGCGTGCCCTCGGCCTCGATGCCGAACTCCAGGTCGATGTGCTCGAACTTCATCGAGCCCATGCCCTCGGGCAACTCGCGCATCATCTCGTCCATCTTGTCCGCCATGTCGGTGTTGCACGAGATGTCGAACTTGAGCTTGATCACGGCGAACTTGCCGCCTTCGAGCTCCTGCAGACCCAGGTACTCGGCGCTGGCCTCGCCTTCGAGCGCATCGCCGATCATGTCGGCCAAGTCTCCCATCCCGCTCATGCCGGGCATCATGCCCTGCATCTCCGCGCCGGTCTTCTCGGGGCGGATGGCCAGGTCGCCTCCGGGGGCCAGCAGCGCACGCAAGGCCTTGACGTCGACCTTCCAGGTGTCGCCGGTCGCAACGTCCTTACCGGGCGCGATGCCGCGCACGTCCATGTCCTCGTCGAGCCCCTCGAGCAACTCGGCCTCACCCTCGCTCTCGTGGTAGGTGCGCTCGTATTGGGAGGCCTCGGCGTCCCACGCGAACTTGACCGTCTTGCCCTCGAGCTCGCTCTTGCCGGTGATCGACTGCTCCATTCCGCCGTCGGGCATCATCGGCATCTCGACCGCGAAGTGGCCGTCGGAGGCGAGCTTGTCGAAGGTGCGGCGCATCTCGATCGGACGCCCGTCCTTGACGGACACGAAGACATCGCTGACCTCGACCGACATTTCATTGGTCATGTCCATGTCCATTTGGATGTCCATGGGCAGCGGCTGGCCGTTGACGGTCATGTTCATCTCGTCCAGCGTCAACTCCTGTTTGATCGACCAGCTGCGCGAGACCTTCGTGCCGTCCGCCGGGTGGAAGGAGATCGAGTCGGCCGGCGCGAAGCTCGCGCTCAGGGCGGGAACGAACAACGACGAAAGGCACAGCGTTCGAAGGCAGTTCATGGGCGATGGGTGGCGCGCGCAGGGCCGCGCTACGGAGTGAGTGAACGAAAGAAGCGGCGCACCTGGACCTTCGGCGCGCCGCTCGAATTGCGCCCGGGTTCAAAACCCGGACCAGATCGACGCTGGGCGCCGCCGGGCCAACGGCGAGGAATCTGAGCAAGGCAGGATCGGCGTCTGGGCGGAATTCGCACCGCGGCGACCTGCCCTTCGAGCCGCGCCATAGGTCTACCGCGGTGTGCGCGAGCGGTGCAAGGGGCGGCTCACTTCGAGCTCCCCAGCTGTCGCCCGATTCGTGATCGCGTCTAGTGTGCGCGGACGGCGCGCCGCCGCGCACCAAACCGGCCCACGGTACGCGGTGGTTGCGCCGTCCAATCCTCAGCGCAAGACCCGGCGCGGACTCTCGCGGCGCACGTCCGTGACGACTTCCCGCGCGGCGCTCGCCGACGCTGTCACGCGTCCGCGCAGTCAGCATCCGAGGCCGTCAGCTCACGAATCCTCTAGCAAACGACGTCTCCAGCCAACGACGACGGGCCCGCGGCAGCGAGCCGCAGCGCAAGCGCGGAAAGCCGAGCCTGGGTGGCTCAGCGCCGTTCCGCGGTCGCGATCGCAGCCGGTCAGGTCCACACGATCAGCGCGAGCAAACCCGCGACGATCAGTGCGACGGTCACCGTGACGGCCACGTGCGAGGACTCAGAGGTGCGAATCGAGGTGTGGGTGCGCATCGGAGCTCTCTCCGACGGGGGGATGGAGGCACGACCCGAGAGACGAAGTGTACCTCTACCACGCGCCAGGCACGGCGCGCGCTGCAGATTGGAAACTCCTTCCAGGTCGTGCCAGATCTGGACCTTTGCGGCGCGTCTTTTTGGGCGAACCTTTGCGGGCCGAGGTGCGTCCCTTGTCCCGCGACCTCGGGGCTCCGGTGTCGCGTCGGCCCCAGCGGCTGGCCGCGACCTCAGGACGGAGCCTCCAGGGCGCCGAATGCACCGGCCGAGGCTTGGTCCTCGGCCGGTCTCGTTTCCAGCTGCCGAGGTCGCGGTCGACGCACGCACCTTGGAGGCGCGTACGCGGCTCGCGGCGATGGAGAATCCGCCCGCGGTCCGTACCATGCCCGCCGCATGCAAGGCCCAACTCCCGAACCGCAGTTCAGCTCCGTCGCCGACGAGCAACGCTGTGGCACCAAGATCGTCGCCACCATCGGTCCAGCCTCCGAGGACCGCGTGATCCAGCTGATCGACGCCGGCATGGCCGTGGCCCGGATCAACTTCAGCCACGGGGTCGACGACGACCACCGTCGACGCGTCGAGAAGATCCGTACCGCTGCGCGGCTGCGCGGCGTGCCGATCGGCATCCTGGCGGACATCCAGGGGCCCAAGATGCGCCTGGGGAAGCTGGCGGGCGGCGAGCTGCGCCTGGCGCGCGGGCAAGTGGTGCGACTGTTCGAGGGCGCGCTCTCCGACGAGCTGGACCTCCTGCCGTGCAACTTCTTGGGATTCCGCGGCGCGCTCAAGGTGGGCGACCGTGTGCTGCTCGCCGACGGCGTGGTGGAGCTCGTCACCGAGGCCATCGACGGGGACATCGTGCGCGCGCGGGTGCGCCGACCGGGGCCGATCTCGGACCGCAAGGGCGTGCACATGCCCGACTCGTACCTGGCCCAGGAGCTTCCGACGCCCCAGGACCGCAAGCACATCTCGCTGGCGCAGGAGCTGGGGGTGGACTTCCTCGGCGTGTCATTCGTCTCGCGCGGCGAGGACATGGAGCGCATCCGCGACCTCGCGCCGAAGATGATGTTGGTGGCGAAAATCGAGCGCCGCACCGCGCTCGACAACCTCAAGGGCATCTTCGAGGCCTCCGACGGCATCATGGTCGCGCGCGGAGACCTGGGGGTCGAAACCCAGCTCGAGCAGTTGCCGCTGCTGCAAAAGACGCTGATCCAAGAGGCGCTCAAGGCCGGCAAGTTCGTGATCACCGCGACCGAGATGCTCGAGTCGATGATCAAGGCCTCGCGCCCCACGCGCGCCGAGGTCACCGACGTCGCCAACGCGGTGCTCGACGGCTCGGACGCGGTCATGCTGTCGGCCGAAACGGCGATGGGGGACTACCCGATCGAAGCCGTGCAGGCCATGAGCCGCATCGCGCGCGCCGTCGAGACCTCGCAGCGCTACCACGAGCTTCCGCGGGTGTCGTTTCGCCAGAACGAGCCGACGTTCTCGAACGCCACGGCGCTGGCGGCCGCGCAGGCCGCCGAGGCGCTTTCGATCCACAGGATCATCTGCTTCACCGAGTCGGGCAACACGGTGCGGCTCCTGTCGCGCTACCGCGTGAACGGCGAGATCATCGCGCTCACGCCCAACGAGAAAACGCTGCAGGAGATGACGATCCTGAGCCACGTGCGCCCGATCCTGTGCGAGCGCGAGACCAGCCTCGAGGACATGATGCACGAGGCCCAAAATCTGCTGCTCGAGCAGCGCGTGTGCCTGCACGGTGAAGAGGTGATCTTCGTCGCCGGGGTCCCCCCCGGGGTGTCGCGCTCGACCAACGTGATGAAGCTGCACCGCATCGGCGAGCCGGCGCGCATGCACTGAGGCCGTGCGCCTGGGCGCTTGCCACGAATCCGAGCACTTGGTTTCGCGCAACCTCGCCGAGCTGGCAGAGGCTCAGGGTTGACGAAGGCTCGCGCGCTCTGCACAGTCGCGCGACCTCGATGATCGACTTGTCCCCCCTCGATCTGTGGCGTCGAAATCCGCTGCAGAAGATCCTCGACACCGAGCGCCGCATGCGCGAAGGCGCGCCGCGCACCGCGCGTGTCGTGTCGATCGCCAGCGGCAAGGGCGGCACCGGCAAGAGCGTGCTCGCCACCAACCTCGCGGTGCTGCGTGCGCAGCGCGGCGAGCGTGTCCTGCTCGTCGATTTCGACGCCGGACTCGCCAATGACCACCTGTTGCTAGGACTGGCGCCGTCGTTCGACCTGGGGCACGTCGCCGAAGGTCGCGTGGGCGTCGGCGATGCGCTGGTCGAAGGGCCCTGCGGCATGCGCTTGCTCTCCGGAGGCGTCGGGCGCCACGGTCTGGCCAACCCGACTCGGCGCGAGCTCGAGCGGCTGTTCAAGGCGCTGCGCCCGCTCGAGGACGAGTTCGACCTGATCCTGGTCGACCACGGCGCCGGGATCGCGTACTCGACCCTCGCGCACCTGGCCGCGGCCACGGCGTTGATCGTGGTCACCAGTCACGAGATCACCGGGCTTTCCGACGCCTACGCGCTCTACAAGCGTGGCCGCATGGTCAATCCCGAGCTCAAGGTCGGCATGGTGTTCAACCGCGTGCCCGACGTGGCCGCCGCGGATTCCGCTTGGGAGCGTTTCTCGGGAGCGTGCAAGCGTTTCCTCGGCGACGTTCCGACGCGCATCGGAACGGTTCCGGCCGACAGCGCCGTGTCGGAGAGCGTCGATGCGCGCGTCCCGGTGTGCGTGTTCGCTCCGGGCTCGCGCGCGGCGCGCGGGCTGACCGAAGTGTCGCGCTGGCCGCAGATCGACATCGCTCGCAGCGTGACCGCGTTCTACGAGCGTGCTTCGCGCGCGCTGCGCTGAGGATCCAGGTGTGACCTGCGCGACACGCGTTTGTCCGCCGCGGGAACGGCGCTGAAGCCAGGGGGCCGCGTTGCACGTCGTCTCGTTCGTCAACGACAAGGGCGGCTGCGGCAAGACCACCACCGCGATCCACTTGGGCGGCGAATTGGCGCGCCGCGGTCGTCGCGTGCTCGTCGTCGATCTCGATCCGCAGGCGCACGCGACCTTGGGACTGTCGTGCGACGCGGAGGGCGCACCCTCCAGTTTCGAGGTCCTGACCGGCAGAGTTCCGGCCTTCGCCGCGCTGCGCCGCGCGCCCGGGGGCGTGGTCGTGTTGCCGTCGCACGCGCGGCTCGCCGAGTTCGAGGAACTCGCGACGCGTGATCTCGCGAGCGAGACCTGCTTGCGCCGGGCGCTGGGAACGCTCGCGGGCAGTTTCGACGACGTGTTGCTCGACTGTCCTCCGCGCGCCGCCGGCATCCTGAGCGCGAACGCGCTCGTCGCGAGTTCGACCGCGGTGCTGACCGTGGAGACCGGGGCGTTCGCCCTGCAAGGAGCGCTGCGTGCGCGCTCCGTGGTGGACGCCGTGGCGCGCGAGCACGGCCTGGTGCTCGAGGTGCGCATGCTCGCGACTTTGTTCGAGTGCCGCGTGCGTATTGCACGCGAGATCCTGGTCGCGATGCACGCGCGTTTCGGCGCGCAGCTCTACGACACGGCGATCCGCACCAGCGCACGCCTGCGCGAGGCGGCCGCGCTCGGCGCACCCGTTCAAGTGACCGCCCCGCGGTCCGCCGCGGCCGCGGATTTCGAGGCGCTGGCCGCGGAATGGCTGGCGCGGGCTCCAGGGAACGGGGCGGAGGCGAGGCCGGGCGCGCCGCGCGTCAGCTCGCGCTCCTCCCGGGCGTCGTCCCGCGGCTGACGCCGAGACCTTTTTGGGGCGAGCCGGTCTGGGCTTGGCCGGTGTGCATGCGTAGGCTGGCTGGCGCCCGCAAGGCTCTCGCGCGCATCCCCAGCCGCTCGTTTTTCCCTCAGGGAGACTGGCATGGACTCACTAGCGCTGCTCTGCAATTTGTACGGCGATGGTCCGGCGACTTTGCGTCGCTTGCGCGACGCGGGGTGCACGCGCCCAAGCGATGTCGACGCGTGCAGAGTCGAGGACTTGGCGGCCGTGTTGCGCACTGGCCTCGACTCCGCGCGGCGCTTCCAGCGCGAGGCGCGTGAGCTTGCATCGCGCTGCGACGAGGTTCGTCCCGAGGACGGCGAGACGATCGTGGAACCGGAGCTGTGTGCGGCGTCGCCCCTCAGGCCGGCGCTGATCGACGGGCTCGACCTGCAAGTGTGCGTGGCGCTGCGCAGTCTCGGTGTGATCAGCCTCGAGGACTTGGCTGCCGTCGAGCCGCTCGACGTGTCGCTCAGCCTGGAGTGCGGAGTCACACGGGTGATGAGACTCCAGTTCCTCGCGCGGCGCTTGCTCGACACGCTGGCCGTCGAGCGCGAGACCGCCGAGCCGCAGCGCGAGACGCTGCAGCCGCTGGCGCGCCGCCCGAGCGCGTCTTCCGTTCAGAGCTTCTCGCCCGCGGAACCAGCGGTGACCGTGCCCGAGCCCGATCTGCAGCGCGATTTGGAGGCCTGGAGCGCCAAACCGGTCGCCGCGCCGATCGAGGGCTCCGCCGGGCCATTCGGGTGACCGCCGAAAGCGCCCGTGACTCTGCCAGGGGCACGGGGTACACCGATCGCGGCCGCGGGGCAGGCGCGGGGATTCGAACTCGACTCGAGGTTGTCGTGGGCAAGCAGCACTGGATCGGCGGGTGGATGATCGCGGCGTGCGCGCTGTGCGCCAACGCCCTGGACGGCGGGGTCGCTCCCGATGGCAAACGCGGATTCGGCGCGGCGATCAAGGCCTCGGAAGCGCTGTCGCTGATGCGCTCGGCCAAGGCCGAGGACCAGGCCTTCCTGGCCGATCTCGACGGGCTCGCAACCGAGGTCGCGGTGCTCGGCGCGTCGACGCTCGAACGCTACCGCGCGCGCGGCTACGTCGACGTGCTGCCGCGCACCCAGGAGCCCACGCTGGAGGCGTTGCACGAGCGCTTCGCGGACCTGGAGCGCGAGCCCTTCGACGTGCTCACGCGCGGTGGAGCCCAGTCGCGCGCCTTGGCGCGCATGCTGGTCGATTCGCGTTTCCGTGCGCGCGCTCGCGTGCTCGAGACCTTCGCGCTCGAAGTGCGCGAGGTCCGGCGCTCGATGGCGGTGTTGCGCGGCGCGTGCGACGGATTCGTCTTGCTCTCGCAGGCCGACGCAGGAGCGATCGCGGCGCGGGTCGATTTGTCCGCGGCGCTCCTGCGATCGATGCGCAACGACTTGCTCGCGCTGCGCCAAGTCGACGAAGACGTCGACGTCGACCGACGCGCGGACGCGTTGCTCGCCGTCGCGACCGCATCCGAGGGCGAGGGCGTGCGCCGCGCCGCGGTGCAACGCGAGGTCGAGGGCGCGTGGAAGATGGCGCAGTCGATGGAGCGTGCGCTGTTCACGTTGCGCCTGCGCGGCGAGTTGCGCGCGCTGCTCGAGTGGCGCGCGCGAGTGTTCGAGGAGTCCGTGCCGCTGCGCGAGGAGGCGCTGCAGCAGTTGCCGGACACCGAGCAGGGCCGCGCGGCTCCCGACGAGATCCGCAAGCTCGCCAAGCACGACCGCATGCGCGGCGCGGGCTATCGCGCGCTGAAGGTGCTGGCGATCGATCCGCTCGACGACGAAGCGGCCTGGATCGCGGCGCATTCGGCCGACTTCCTCTACGGAATCGCCGAGTCGCGACCGTGGTACGACCGCTTCCTCGCCATCCGCGGGATTCGCTCGCACGATCACCGCACGTACGTCGACCGCGCCCTCGAGCCGCGGGAGCGCGAGGCCTTGGACGCGATCCAACGTGCGCTGCTCGGCGGGTAGCGAGCGGCAGTAGCGCGCGCCCTGGTCGTGGCCCGCGCGCGCTGCGAGCGGCCGATCCACGGCGCGCTCGGGGGTGCGCGCTCGATGGAGGCACGATCGCAACTCTTCGGCTATCCTCTTTCGCCGATCCTCGCGTCCGCAGGCGACTCCGTGACCCTCCACGACGTCGCTGGACGCTTTCCACGACGCCCCTCACGATGCCCCGCGCCTCGACTCGCGCTCCATTCCCGTTCCTCGTCGCCGACGCGCAGCATCGCCCTTCGGACGATCCGATCTTCGCGCTCAACGCCGAGGCGCAGCGCCGCGCGCGCGCTGGCGAGTCGGTGGTCAACGCCACACTGGGCGCGTTGATGCAGGACGATGGGATGCTGGCGGTGATGCCCTGCGTTTCCGAGGTCCTGCGCGCAGTCGAACCCAGGCGCGCCGCAGCCTACGCTCCGATCGCCGGAGAGCCAGGCTTCCTTTCGGCCGTGATCGGCGACCTGTTCGGGAACGGCGAGTTGGCCTCATGGTCGCTGGCCGCAGCGACCCCGGGCGGCACGGGAGCGTTGCACCACGCGATCGTCAACTTCCTCGAGCCCGGTGACGCGCTGCTGACGACCGAGTTCCATTGGGGGCCGTACCAAACGCTCGCCGAGCACACGCGACGGCGCGTCGAGACCTTCAGGATGTTCGGACGCGACGCGCGCTTCGACGCCGACGCCTTCCACGGCGCGGTGCAGCGCCAGATCGCGACCCAGAAGCGCGCCCTGATCCTGCTCAACTCGCCCTGCCACAATCCGACGGGCTATTCGCTCGACAGCGCCGAGTGGGACGAGGTCGTGCGCGTCGTGCGCGCCGCAGCGGAACGCGCGCCGGTGGCACTGCTCGTCGACCACGCCTACGCGAAGTTCGGCGGCGCGCGCGCGAACGAGTGGGTCGAGCACGTCGCCCCGCTGGTCGGCGAAGCGCTGCTCCTGGTGGCCTGGACCGCCTCGAAGTCGTTCACGCAGTACGGCGCGCGCGTCGGAGCGCTGGTGGCGGTTCACCCGGACGCGGACGAGCGCAGGCGCGTGACCAACGCGCTCTCGTTCTCGTGCCGCGGCACCTGGTCCAACTGCAACCACGCGGGCATGTTGGCGATCAGCTCGCTCTTGAACGATGCGACGCTGCGCGCGCGCGCGGACCGCGAGCGCGACGTGCTGCGCGCCGTGCTCGACGAGCGCGTGCGGGCCTTCAACGCTGCCGCGAGCGGCGCGGGGCTGGCCTATCCGCGCTACGAGGGTGGCTTCTTCGTGTCGGTGTTCACGCCGGCACCGGAGAAGACCGCGGCGCGCATGCGCGAGCTGGGTGTGTTCGTCGTGCCGATCTCTGGCGCCGTGCGCGTCGCGTTGTGCTCGACACCCGCGCGCGATGTGCCGCGGCTCGTGCAGGCGTTGGCGTACGGACTCGAGGCGGCTGGGAAGTAGGGGAGCACGGGCCATGGCGAACGGTGGCGCGACGAAGCACGAGGTCGGCGGCTGGGAGCTCGAGCATCGCTACGGCCCGAAGGTGCACATCCTCGACAACCTGTACCTGCTGACGGCCTTGGCCAAGCTCTCGGGCAAGCGCATCCGCCATCCGGAGATGACCGCCACGCTGCGCCGCATCTACCAGATCATGTTGGCCAACGTCGCCGGCCACGACTTGCCCAGCGTGCGCACCGAAGAGCCGACGCGCATGCAGGACCTGCATCCGGGCGAGGGCGTGTACCGCGGCGATGTGATCGATCCAGCGACGAAGATCGTGATCGTCGACATCATCCGCGCGGGAATCGTGCCCAGCCAAGTGTGCTTCGAGATGCTGACGGCCGTCTTGCCCGACGAGAACGTGCGCCTCGATCACCTCAACATGGCGCGGCTCGCCGATGCCGCCGGACACGTGTGCGGCGTCGACCTGTCCGGCTCGAAGATCGGCGGTCCGGTCGACGGCGCAGTGTTGCTCTTGCCCGATCCGATGGGGGCGACGGGCTCGACCACCATCCGCGCGGTGCACCATTACCACGAAAAGCACGGCAAACCCGCGCGGATCGTGGCCATGCCGATGATCGCGACACCCGAGTACCTGCGCGCCGTGCTCGACGCGTTCGATGACATCGTGATCTACACCGCGCGTCTCGATCGCGGCCTATCGGCGCCCGACGTGCTCGCCTGCATCCCCGGACAGCGTTGGAGCGAGGAACGCGGCCTCAACGACAAGGGCTACATCGTCCCCGGCGCCGGCGGCATGGGCGAGGTGCTCAACAACGCGTGGTGTTGAACGCAAGGCGCGCGCCCCGGTGATGCCGAGGCGCGCGCGGCGTGGAGAGTCGGCCGATCCAGGGTCACGGCGTGAAGGTCACCGCCAGCGCGTTGGTCTGGTTCGCGTTGGCACCGCAAGGTCCGTTGATGTTGCGGTACTGAGCCTGGAAGAACGCGGTGGTGCCGGCGAGGTAGCCGCCTTGCGCCGCGAGCTGGTGCGGGCCCTTGACCGCGACTCCATTGGACGCGGTCACTGCCGGAAGGCGCGTGATCGTGCCGGTGACGCACATCAATCCGCTGTACAGCGGGAATCCTGGAGCCGCCGACGCCGTGCCCGAGAAGAAGAACACCGTCGACGATGCGGGCAGGCCGCTCGCGACCAAGAACAGATCGTCGGCCGTGACGCTCGCAGTGCCGAAGCCCGCGAGGAGCCCGGGTGTTCCCAGCGTGTTGAGGCATCCGCCGAGTCCGTTGTGGGTGTTGCCGCAAGCCGCGGGACTCGACGGCGGACAGTGGCAGAACTGCGTGCCGACCGTGGCGCCGGCCAGCGCGCCCTTGGCGATCATCGCGAAGCCCGCGTCGATTTGCGTGCCCAGATCGCGGCCTCGGTCGCCGATCAGGTAGTCCTGCTTGCCGTCGCCGTCGACATCGCCTGCGTTGGCCACCGACGAGCCGAATTGCGCGGGATTCGACGGACTGCCCGTACCGATCCACTCGGCGAGCTTGACGCCATTCGCGCCCGAGAGCACGCGCACATAGCCCGTGCCCAGGAAGCCCGACTGACGTTGCGGCGCGCCGACCACGAGCTCTCCCGCGCCGTCGCCGCTGAAGTCGGAGATGGCGCACATCGACGCGCCGAACTCGTCCTGCCCGCCGCTGCCGAGCACGCTCCACAGCTGTGCCTGCGTTGCTCCGGAGTACACGCCGACGAAGCCCTGCAGGCCGCCCAGCGGCCCGAGGTTTCGATTGGCGATCGCGATGTCCCGCACTCCGTCGGCGTTCACGTCACCCGGGCCGGCGACCACTTCGCCACGCACGGGGATCGTGAACATCAGGCTCGTCGCGCCGCCGAAGACGTTCGGGAGCGCGTAGACCTGCGTGTCCGCGCCACGGCCGACGATCAGGTCGGCCGCGCCGTTTCCGTTCATGTCACCTGCGCTGTCGATGTCGTAGGGAGCGGAGTTCGGCGTGTTGGCGAACGAGATCTGAGTGCAGTACACCTGATTGAGCGCACCGCTCATCACGTAGATCGCGGGGAGCGGCGCGAACGCGGTCGAGAACGTGTTTCCGTTGAAGGCGTATTCGCTCTTGCCGTCGCCGTCCAGGTCGCCGAGCGTGCACATCGTCACGCCCCACTGCATGTTGGCGGCGAGGCCCCACCACTGCGTGATCAGCGCGCACGTCGCGCCGTCGTACAACGCGATGCGCCCGCGCAGCGCCATGCCGCTGCTGGAGTGGTTCGGAGCGGCCACGAGGAACTCGGGCTTGCCGTCACCGTTCTGGTCACCGGCGCTCGAGAGCGAGGCACCGAAGCGCTCGAACGCGGTCGTGCCGTCGAGTTGCACCGGCGTCGCACCGCTCGAGTAGTACACGGTCGCGCGCCCAGCGGCGGAGAGTCCGCTGACGGTCAGGCCCGGGGCACCGACGATCCAGTCGGATTTCCCGTCGCCGTCGAGATCGCCGAGACCTGCGACTCCCTCGCCGAAATTCGCGCCTGGGAAGGCCGGGCCATTCTGCGACCACAGTGTCACGGGAAGTCCCTGCGCGCGTGCTGCGACCGTGAGCGCCGACGCCGCGAAAACGCTGGAAACGAGCCTGGAAACGGAACGAGACTGCAACATGTCGATCACCTGCTTCGATGGATTCGTTGGTAGTGCCGAGCGCGACCTGCACGCGCTCGTGCGACTCGTGAACGTCCGCGCACGCGCGGCGGGTCCGATCAAAACGGGCTCGACGCGAGGACGGGACCAAGCGCCGCGTGCGCGAGTCGAGCTCGAGCGCGCGCTCGCGGTGGTGAGTCCCGTGTGTCGCCGCTACGATCGCTGTTCATGCTGGAACTGCTGCTCGACGCGGACGTGTATGCACCCGAGCCCCTCGGTCGGCGCAACCTGTTGATCGGCGGCGGGAAGATCCTGTGGATCGGCGCAGACGAGCCGCGGATACCCGACGAGCTCGGGCTCGTCGTCACGGACCTCGACGGCCGTCGGCTGATTCCGGGATTGATCGACGGCCACGCGCACATCGTCGGCGGCGGCGGTGAGGCGGGCTACGCCAGCCGCGTTCCTCCTGTCGCACTCTCGCGCTTCACGCGCGGCGGCGTGACCAGCGTGGTCGGACTGCTCGGGACCGACGACTGCGTGCGCACGACGGCGCAGCTCGTCGCCGGCGCGCGCGCGCTGCTCGACGAGGGCCTCAGCGCGTGGTGTTGGACCGGGGGCTATCACTTGCCGCCGATGACGCTGACCGGCTCGGTGCGCGGCGACATCGTGCACGTCGATCGCATCATCGGTTTCGGCGAGCTCGCGCTCAGCGATCACCGCTCCAGTCAACCGACGCTCGACGAAGTGCTGCGCGTCGCCGCCGAATGCCACGTTGCGGGCCTGATGACGGGCAAGGCCGGCGTGCTGCACATGCACTTGGGCGATGGTCCGCGGGGACTGGCCTTCGTGCGCGAGGCGCTGGCGGTGAGCGAGCTGCCCGCGCGTGTCTTCCATCCGACGCACGTGAATCGAAAGCGCGCCCTGTTCGACGAGGCGCTGGACCTCGCCGAGCACGGCGTGACGATCGACATCACCGCGTACCCCGTGGAGAAGGACGCGGACGAGTGGAGCGCGAGCGACGCATTGGCGCGTTTCCTCGAGTCCGAGTGCGACCCAGCGCGCGTGACGGTGAGCTCGGACGGCGGCGGTTGCTTGCCCGAGTTCGATGGCCACGGACGCGTCGCGCGCTGGGGCGTCGGCGACCCGGCGGCGCTCGCTGCCACGCTGGCCGAGTTGCTGGACGCCGACTGGCCGTTGGAGGACGTTCTGCCGGCGTTCACCTCGAATGTCGCGGAGCTGCTGCGTTTGCGCGGCAAGGGACGCGTCGCGCTGGGAGCGGATGCGGACCTGGTCGTGCTCGACGAGGCGCACGCGGTGCGCGACGTCATGGCGCTGGGACGCTGGCACGTGCGCAACGCGGCCGCCGTGGTGCGCGGGACGTTCGAGTAGCGCGAGGCGCCGTGGCATCGCTGGCTGTCGCGCTCGCCGTGGGACTCGCGGGCAGCGGTGAAACACCGCGGCTCTCGGTCGTTCGTCTGCACGCGAGCGACGAGCGCCCGGTGATCGATGGCGTGCTCGATGACGCGGCTTGGAGTCGCGCGGCGGTGCTCGGCGAGCTGAGCCAGGTCGAGCCTCGCGCGGGGCAACGTCCGAGCGAGTCCACGGAAGTGCGCTTGTGCTACGACCAACGCGCGCTGTACATCGCCCTGGCTTGCTTCGACTCCGACCCCAGTGGGATCCGCGCCACGCAGATGCTGCGCGACGCCAACCTGGATCCCGACGATCGGGTCGAGATCCTGATCGACTCGTTCCTCGACCGCCGCAACGCCTTCTGGTTCCAGATCGGCGCCGCCGGATCGCTCGGCGACGCGCTGGTCACGCGCAATGGAACGAGCTTCAACAAGCAATGGGACGGGATCTTCGACGGTCGCGCGCGGATCACCTCGGAGGGCTGGTTCGCCGAGCTCGAGATCCCCTTCGCCACGCTCAACTTCGATCCCCAGGCGAGCGCTTGGGGCTTCAACTTGCGCCGCTTCATCCGGCGGCGCGGCGAGGAGGCGCGCTGGGCCAGCGCCGATCCGCGCATCGGGTTCTTCTGGGTCGCCAACGCGGGGACGCTCGAGGGGCTGGCCGGGCTGCATCAAGGCCTGGGACTCGACCTGGTTCCATTCGTGGTGCTGGACACCTCGCGTGACCACGCCGCGGAGGACACCGAGAGTTCGGCCGAGGCCGGGCTCGACGCGTTCTACCGCTTGTCGCCGAACGTCAAGCTCGCGCTCTCGCTCAACACCGATTTCGCCGAGACGGAAGTCGACGAGCGCCGCGTCAACCTCACGCGTTTTCCGCTGTTCTTCCCGGAGAAGCGCGACTTCTTCCTCGAGGACTCGGGAGTCTTCCAGTTCGGCTCCTCGGACGTGCTGCCGTTCTTCTCGCGTCGCATCGGCCTCGACGACAGCGGTCAGAAGGTCGACATCCTGGCGGCGACGAAATGGACCGGACAGTTCGAGCGCATGTCGTTCGGCGTGCTCGACGCGCAGACCGAGGGCTCGGCCGGGCTCGACTCCCAGAACCTCTCCGTGGGCCGCGTGTCGCTCAACGTGCTCGAGCAGTCCGATGTCGGCGCGCTGTGGACCCACGGCGATCCGAGCGGCGACGGCGCCGCCGACACCTACGGTGTCGACGCCAATTGGCGCACGAACGAGTTCCTCGGAGACGACACGCTGCGACTCACGTCGTACGCGCTCGCGGCCGAGAACGAAGGGCAGGGCGGTGCGCGTCTGGCCTATGGCGCGCGCCTGGCGTATCCCAACGACGTCGTCGATTGGAGCCTCGGCGCCTCGGTCGTGGAGCGCGGTTTCGACCCCAAGCTGGGCTTCGTCGGTCGCACCGCGGTCGATCGTTACGACGCGGCCTTCAGCTATCGTCCGCGGCCCGGCGGCGAGCTGCGCCAGCTCGAGTTCCAGCTCGAGTCGAGCCTGGTGACCGACAACGGCGGCGAGACCGAGACCTTCGTGCTCGAAGTGCAGCCCTACGGCGTGGAGCTCGAGTCGGGAGACGCTGGTCGGGTCGAGCTGGTGTCGACGCGCGACGTGCTGGAGTCGCCGTTCGACATCCACCCGGGCGTGACGCTGAGCGCGGACGACTACCAGTTCGAGCGCGCGCGCGTCGAGTTCGAGAGTTCCGACAAGCGCGATGTGTCGACGATCCTGACGTACTCGACCGGCGAGTACTACGACGGCTACGCCGAGCAGTCGTTCGCGTCCCTGGGGCTGCGCGCGAGCGCGCGCGTGCTCGCATCGGCCGAGTGGGAGCGCACCGATGCGCGCCTCGACTCCGGCGCATTCAGCGTGGACGTCGCGCGCGTGCGGCTGTCGTTGCTCTTCACCAACGACTTGGCCTGGACCAACTTCGTGCAATGGGACGACGCGTCCGAGCTCGTCGGTTGGAACAGCCGTCTGTGGTGGATCCTCTCTCCGGGCTCCCAGATGTTCCTGTTGTTCAATCAGGCTTGGGAGCACGACGCACCGCACTTCGACGGCGTTTCGAGTGAGGTCGCCTTCAAGTTCGGAACGACGCTGCGCCTGTGAGCGCGCGGTGGAAGGAACTTCCCGGCGCCACCGCGCCCACCGAACATGGAGGGGTTGCAGTGCGGATGTTCAGCGTTGAACGCCGATGAGTGGGGCGCTCGCCTTCCGCCGCACAGCCCTTCGCGCCATGGCTCAATCGCGTCACACGTCCCTCAGCCTGCGTACCCAGCTCTCCGGCCTCGCCGGTGCCGTCAACAGCAGCGATCCCTCGGACTTCTTCTCGGTGGCGCGCGTCGTGCAACAGCTCTCCCTGGTGCGTGGCCTGATCGAGAAGGAACAGGTCACCGAGCTCGTGCCGCTGTGCACCGCTGCCCAGCGACTGGCCGAGCTGCTCAACCAAGACGGTCAGATCGGGGCTACGGACGCGCGAGCGGTGATCGACCAGATCGTGGTCGGCATGTGCGAGCAGTTGGGCATCGAACGCCAAGCGCCCGCGCCGAGCGCCGCGCCCGAGGTCGGCGCGCAGGCACCCGTGGCCAAGCCCGAGGTGGGTGCGAAGGAACCGCCGCCGGCCTTGGGCAAGACCGCGACGGGTCCGAGCCTCAAGCTGGTCTCCAATCGCAAGCTCGGCGACTTGATGGTCCAGCTCTCGATGCTCACGCCCACGCAGGTCGAACAGGCGCTCGGGCACCAGCGCATGACCGGTTGCCGCTTCGGCGAAGCGCTGGTGCAGATGCGCATCCTGCCCAAGGACGCGGTCGAGAGCGCGCTGCGCATCCAGAGCGCGCGCAAGGCGCAGGGCGACGGCTGGGGCGCCGGCCGCTGACGCAGCCGCGCAGCGCAGCGCAACCATCGGACTGCTCAGGCGTTCGCGGCGCTCCCGCTGGGCGCGGTGTCGGGAGTCGCGTCGGACGGTGAGCGGTTGGGTTGGATCTCGTGCGGCGCGGGCGAGAGCGCGAGCATCATCCAGGCCGTGGTTCCATGCCCCGGGGACGACTCGATCTCCAACCAGCCGTGGAGCGCGCGCAGCACCTGCAACGCCGCGGCGAGACCGAGGCCCCGACCGGCCCACTTGGTGGTGAAGAAGGGCTCGCCCAGGTGCTCGAGCACTTCGCTCGGCATGCCCACGCCGTTGTCGCGCACGGCTAGCGCGACGCACGGGCCGGGTCGGCGGACGCCGAGCACGCGGCGTCCGACGGGAGCGCTGGCGGGCGCCTCGAGCGCCAGGGTCTCGATGCGCACGCTGTTCGAGCGCTCGGCCAGGGACTCCGCGGCGTTCTGCACCAAGCTCTGGATCACCTGCAGCAGCGTCCCGCGGTCGGCGACGACCTGCGGAAGGTCGCGCGCCAGCACGAGCTCGAGCCTCACACGACTGGTGACGGTGGCCTGCATCAACTCGCGCTGCTTCTCGACTTCCCGAGACAGGTCCAGCGCACGCGGCTCGCTCGTGCGTCGACTCGCGAAGCTCAGCAGTTGCTGCGTCAGCTCGTGCGCGTTGCGCGACGCTCCCAAGGCGCGCTCGAGCAGCTCCGCGGCCGGGCTGTCGGGCTCCAGAGAGCTCTTGGCGAGCCCCGTCAGGCCCAGCACCACCGTCAGCATGTTGTTGAAGTCGTGCGCCACCGAGCCGGCCATGACTCCGACGGCTTCGAGCTTCTGGGTCTGGACGAGTTGGCTCTCGATGCGCGCGTGGGCGCTGCGCAAGCGTTCGGCCTCGCTCATGTCGAGCCCTACTCCGACCATGTAGCGCGCGCCATCGAGCTCGAGCCGCTTGGCGGCGAAGGCGAATGGGATGCACACACCGTCCTTGCGCCGCAAAGGCGCGTCGACTTGGGTCGAACCCTCGCGGAACGCTTGGGCCACGGCCTCGGCGATGCGCTCGCGGTGCGGCTCCTCGAAGAAGTCGATCGGGCTCATCGAGACTAGCTCATCGCGCGAGTAGCCGGTGATGCGCTCGACGTTCTGGTTCCAGCGCAGGAAGCGCCCAGCTTCGTCGAACACGTAGTAGGTTCCCGGCAGACTCTCGATCGTGGCGCGCGTGAAGCTCTGCTCCGCGCGAGCGGACTCTTCCGCGCGACGTTGGTCGGTGATGTCGGTGATGAAGCCCTCGAGCGCCAGCAACTCGCCCGCGCGCGAATACACACCGCGGCCTTGCTCCCACACCCAGCGCTCATCGCCTTGGCGTGTGCGGACGCGGTAGCGCAGTTGGAACGGCTTGTGGGTCTCGAGCGCGAGTTGGACCGCGTTCCACACGTAGCGCTGATCGTCGCGGTGGATCACATCCTTGCCGAAGCTGACGCGTCCGGTGACGAAGTCGCTGGGTGTCCAGCCGGTGAGCGGGATGCAACCGTCGCTGATGAACTCCATCGAGAAGTCGGCGTTGTTCGCGCAGCGGTAGGCCATGCCCTGGAGATTCGCGACCAGCGTCGAGAGCGCGCGCTGCGTCTCACGCAACTCGCGCTCGATGCTGTGGCGCTCCGCGACCTCGGTGTACAGCTCGGCATTGATCCGGGAGAGCGAGACACGCCGCTCCTCGAGCTTCGCCAAGTGCCATACCAGCGCTGCGGTGAACAGCAGTCCGAGCACGAGCACGCCCCACGGGAGATACGACACGTGCTGCGAGTGCCACGCGGCGCTGGGGCGAGCGCGCAGCGTCCACGAGAGCCCGCCGAAGTCGAGCTCGCGCTCTGTCCACGACGTGGCCTCCCAGTCGCGCCGATCCGCGCCGAAGCGCAGCAGGGGCTCGCTCGACTGCGCGTCGAGGATCGAGCCGACGACGAAATCCTCCGGTCCGACGGCCAGGCCGCGACGCAGGAGAGCGCGCGTGTCGAAGCGCGCCAGCGCGAACCCGTCCAGCGTCCGCTGATCGCGTCGCGCTTCCAATTCCGACACCGGGCGGCGCTGCACCGCAGCGGCCGCGATCAGGCAGGGATTCTCGGTGTTCACCGTCAGCGGATCGCGCACGATGTGCGCACCGCTTTCGCCGGACGAACGCACGAGACGCGCCACGAGCGCGGGGTCGAGCTCGAGTCCGGGTTCGCGCTCGCTCGCGTCGCGGCGCGCCGAAAATTCGAGCACGAAGCTCGCGGCCGGCGCCGTGCTCGCGTCCGGCGCGGATTGCGGCACGCGGGCGAAGTAGGCCAGCTCCACGCTGGCATCGTCCTGCGCCAGCAGCGTGCGCGCAAAGCGCTGGAATTCGTCGCGATCGACGCGTTGCGAGCTCTCGAACAGCGCGCGCAGAGCCTCGGCGCTGGCGTGCATCGAGTCGGACTCGCGCTCGAGCGTGGCCTCGAGCCGCTCGACGATCGAGCTCCACTCCTCGTCGGCGTTGCGGCGCGGTTCGGCCGCAGCCAACCAGGCGCAGCCGAACGAGAGCAGCGTGCCCCACGCGGCGGCGAGCCACGCGCCGCGCGGCAGGGGAGCACGCGCAGCCGTCGGGAACTCGGTGCGGGCCATCGCGTTCCATTCTAGGAACGGCATGGAGCCTTGGAGTCGGTCCGCAGCTCAAACTCGAATTCGGGTGAGCAAGGCCAGCACTTCTCCGGCCTGGGCAGCGGGGTCCTGAGTGTCGATCGCCGCCGCGATGCGTTGGTCGGGGCCGATCACGTACGTGTAACGCGCGGCGAACCGATCGCGCCTCGAGCGCGCGGCGCCGTAGGCCAAGCCGACCTTGCGCTCGACGTCGCACAAGAGCGGGAACTCGTAGCCCTGGCGCTCGGCGAAGGTGCGGTTGGCGCTCTGGTCGTCGAACGAGATGCCCAAGACCGCCGCGCCTCGCGCCTCGAACTCGCGGATTCGATCACGGAACCCGCAACCCTGGAGCGTTCAGCCCGGCGTGCTGGCCTTCGGATAGAACCACAGCACCACCCAACGTCCGGCGAAGTCCGCCAAACGCACCCTGCGGCCCAGGTGGTCGGCGAGCTCGAAAGCCGGCGCGCGCGCGCCGACCTCGAGCAGCCGGCCGTGGCCTTGGAGATGGAGCAACGCCAAGAGCTTGCGCAGCATGTCGGCAGTCTAGCGTCGCGGTGCGCGGTGCAGGAACGCGCACGGCTCGAGCGGAGCGACGCTCGAGCCGTGTCGGGATTCGTGCCGCGCGGCGCTCGAGCGCGTGCTCTCGAGTCCTCGGGGTCAGGCGTGCTGCAAGCGCGCGGCGTTCGGGCTGGCGCTGAGCTGGGCTGCATCGGCGACGCTGATGCAGGTGCAGATCAGGTTCTTGTCGCCGTACCCGTTGTCGACGCGGCCGACGAACGGCCAGAACTTGCGCTCACGCGTCCAGGGCGCGGGGAAGGCGGCCTGTTCGCGAGAGTAGCTGCGCTTCCAGCTGTCCGAAACGACCACGTCGGCCGTGTGGGGCGCGCCCTTGAGCGCGTTGTCGACGCGGTCGGAGCGACCTTCTTCGATAGCGCGGATCTCGGCGCGGATCGAGATCAGCGCATCGCACAGCCGGTCGAGCTCGACGCGCGACTCCGACTCGGTCGGCTCGATCATCAGCGTGCCGGCGACCGGGAACGACATCGTCGGCGAGTGGAAGCCGTAGTCCATCAGGCGCTTGGCGACGTCCTCGGCCAGAATGCCGGCGGACTTCTCGAACGGGCGCAGGTCGATGATGAACTCGTGGGCCACGCGACCCTTCGAGCCCGTGAACAGCACGTCGTAGTGCGAGCTCAAGCGTCGCGCCATGTAGTTGGCGTTGAGGATCGCGATCTCGGTCGCGCGCTTGAGGCCCATGGCGCCCATCAATTGGATGTAGACCCAGGAGATCGGCAGGATGCTCGCGCTGCCCCAGGGCGCGGCCGAAACCGCGCCCGCGGCGCGTTCGCCACCGGTGCGCACCAAGGGGTGCCCCGGCAGGAACTGCGCGAGGTGCGCGGCGACGCCGATCGGTCCCATGCCGGGACCGCCGCCTCCGTGCGGGATGCAGAAGGTCTTGTGGAGGTTCAGGTGGCACACGTCGGCGCCGATGTCACCGGGCCGGCACAAGCCGACCTGGGCGTTCATGTTCGCGCCGTCCATGTACACCTGGCCACCGTGTTGGTGGACGATGCCGCAGATTTCGCGGATGCCCTCCTCGAACACGCCATGCGTCGACGGATAGGTCACCATCAGCGCGGCGAGATTCGCGGCATGCTCCGCGGCCTTGGCGCGCAAGTCGCCGAGGTCGACGTTGCCGCGCTCGTCGCAGGCCACGGCGACGACTTGCATGCCGGCCATCACGGCGCTCGCGGGGTTGGTCCCGTGGGCGCTGTGCGGGATCAGGCACACGTTGCGGTGCGCCTCACCGCGATGGCGGTGCCAGGCGCGGATCACGAGCAGTCCCGCGTACTCGCCCTGCGAGCCCGCGTTGGGTTGCAGCGAGACCGCGGCGAAGCCGGTGATCTCACGCAAGGCGTGCTCGAGCGTCTCGAACAACTTGGTGTAGCCCGCGGCCTGCTCGACCGGAGCGAACGGGTGGAGCGCGCCGAACTCCGGCCAGGTGATCGGGATCATCTCGCTCGTGGCGTTGAGCTTCATCGTGCACGAGCCGAGCGGGATCATCGAGCTCGTCAGCGACAGGTCGCGTGACTCGAGCTTCTTGATGTAGCGCAGCATCTCGTGCTCCGCGTGGTAGCGCGAGAACACCTCGTGGCGCAGGAAATCGGAGGTGCGAGCCAGCGGCAGGCTGAGGTCGACGCCGTTCGCCAGCGCGGTCAGGTCGAGCTTGGCTCCCGCCTCGCCACCGAACACGCACAGCAACGTGCTGAGGTCCTCGAGCGTGACGGTCTCATCCAGTGCGACGCCCACGGAGTGCTCGTCGATCCAGCGCAGGTTGATGCGTTGCGCGCGTCCAGCGGCGATCACGGACTCGGCGTGCTTGTCGGAGAAGCGCACGCGCAGCGTGTCGAAGTAGCGTGCGTGCTCCACCTTGAGCCCGAGTTTCTCGAGCCCCTTGGCCAGCGTCTTCGTCGCGCCGTGCACACGGCGCGCGATGGCGCGCAGGCCCTCGGGGCCGTGGTACACGGCGTACATGCCGGCGATCACGGCCAACAGCACTTGCGCCGTGCAGATGTTGCTGGTGGCCTTTTCGCGCCGGATGTGCTGCTCGCGCGTCTGCAGCGCCATGCGCAGCGCCGGCTTCCCGCGAGAGTCCTTGGAGATGCCGATCAGGCGCCCGGGCATCTCGCGCTTGTACTCGAGCTTGGTCGCCATGAAGGCCGCGTGCGGTCCGCCATAGCCCAGCGGAACGCCGAAGCGCTGCGCCGAACCGATGGCGATGTCGGCCCCGAACTCGCCGGGCGCGCGCAGCACGGTCAAGGCCAGGAGATCGGCCGCCACCACCAGCAGCGCGCCCGCTCCGTGCACGCGGTCGGCGAGCGGCGCGTAGTCCAGCACTTCGCCGTCCGTGGCCGGGTACTGCACCAGCGCCCCGCACACGGGTTGCTTCTCGAAGTCGAAGGCCGCGTGATCGCCGACGAGCACGCTCCAGCCCAAGGCCTCGGCGCGCGTCTGCACGACGGCGATCGTCTGCGGGTGGCAGCGCTCGCTGACGAAGAACGTCTTGCGCTTGCCGCGGCCGATCTCGTGGCACATCGCCATGGCTTCCGCCGCGGCCGTGCCCTCGTCGAGCAACGACGCGTTCGACATCGGCAGCGCCGTCAGCTCGGTGACCATCGTCTGGTAGTTGAGCAAGGCCTCGAGACGGCCCTGGCTGATCTCCGCTTGATAGGGCGTGTACTGCGTGTACCAGCCCGGGTTCTCGAGCACGTTGCGCAGGATCACCGGCGGAGTGATCGTGCCGTGGTAGCCCAGCCCGATGAAGCTGCGGAACACTTGGTTGCGACGCGCGATCGCGCCGAGCTCGGCCAAGAGCTCGTGCTCACCGCGCGGCGCGCCGATGTCGAGCGTGCGCCGGAAGCGGATCGTCGTCGGCACGGTTTCTTCCATCAGTGCGTCGAGCGATTCCGCGCCCAGCGTCGCGAGCATCGCGTCCACGTCGGCGTCGCTGGGCCCGATGTGGCGGCGGACGAAGGTGTCGGTCGGGGCGAGGAACGTGGGGACGGTGGAGGACAAAAGCGTCGCTCGTGGGCCCGGGGCCCGAAGGGAGTCGTGAGGAAGGAGTACGTGGAGCGCCGTTGGTGCTCGTGCGCCGTCGCACGCGCGCCACGTGACCCGTGAGTGTAGCGCCAAAAGCGCCCCGACGATTCGCTCTCGTCCGCGCCGCGCCGGCGCGCTTCAACTCGCTCGCGTGCCGTCGGCGGCGTCGTTGGGAGCTGCGAGGCGCGCGCTCGAGGCCGGATCGAGCAGCTGCCGGCGGTACGCGGTCAGGATGTGGTGGCGCTCGAGCATGCCTTTGACGCGCCGCGGATCGGCGCGCTCGACCACCGGCAGCTGGCGGAATCCGTGGCGGTCGAGCAGGGTCAGCGCCTTGGAGAGCGGCTCGTCCTCGAAGATCGTCACCACCTGGCGTTCGCACAGGTCCGAGGCGATGGTCAGCGAGCCCAAGCTCGCGGCGGTGTTGGAGTCGAGGATGCGCAGGTCCTGCAGCGAGATCAGTCCGAGCATGCGCTCGCTCTCGTCGACCACCACGAACGCATGCGAGCGCGAGCTCGACACCAACGCCTGCAACTGCGGCGCGGAGGCGCTGGCGGGAACGGCCTCGAAGCCCGGGTTCATGGCCTCGGCCGCGGTGACGCCGCGCAAGGCCGCCAACTCGCGGCCGTCCTTGAGGCGCACCCCGCGGCGCGCGAGCTCGGTTTCGTCGATCGAGTGCCGTTCGAGCTTGCGCGCGACGGCCAAGGAGGCCGCCACCGCGACGATCGTGGGCAACACAGCCGTCGACGACGAGCCGGTCATCTCGAACACCAGGAACACGCTGGTCAGCGGCGCCCGCACGGTGGCTGCGAGCAAGGCTCCCATGCCGACCATGGCGTAGTGCCCCGGGACGCTGGTCGAGGCGTGCCACCAGTGGTCGGCCAGTCCGCCCACCAGGGCGCCCAAGAGCGCGCCCAAGCACAGCGACGGGCCGAAGATCCCGCCGGCGCCGCCGGAGCCGATGGTGATCGAGGTCGCGACGAGCTTGGCCACCACCAGCGCTCCCAGGCTCGCCAGTACCCAATCGAAGGCGATCGCTTGGCGCGCGAGCAGGCCGCCGATCAGCGTGTGGCCGGTTCCGAGCACGTCGGGCAGCGCGATCGCGAGCAGGCCCACGAGCGCGCCGCCCAAAGCCGGCCGCCAAAGGGCTGGCACGCTCGAGCGCGCGAAGCGCCGCTTGCTCCAAAAGAAGGCCCGCGAGAACAGCGCGCCGACCAGGCCACAGGCCAGCCCCAGCGCGAGGTAGAACACCAGCTCGGTCGCCGAGACCAGCCGGAAGGGCTCGACGGCGTACATCGGCGCGTCGCCGCGGATCGCGCGCGCGACCACCGTGGCCGAGCCCGAAGCGACCACCACGCGCACGAAGTTCTGCAGGTCGTAGTTGCCGGCGAGCACGATCTCCTGCGTGAAGAACACGCCGGCGATGGGCGCTCCGTAGGCCGCCGCGACCGCCGCGCTCGAGCCGCACGCGATCATCACGCGCAAGCGCTCGCCCGCCAGGCGCTGCACCTTGCCCATCCAGCCCGCGATGCCGCCTCCCAAGGTCGCGATCGGGCCTTCGACTCCGGCCGAGCCTCCGGACCCGAGAGTCAGCGCCGCCGCCAGGGCGCGCAGCAGCGTGCCGCGCAACTGCAACTCGCCGCGCTCGAGATTGACCTTCTCGAGGAACGTCGGGAGTGCGTAGCCACCGACGTCGGTGCGCGAGAACTTGCCCAGCAAGCCGACACAAAGTCCGCCGAGCATCGGCGGCAGGATCAGGAGCAAGCGCCGCGCGTCCAGCTCGAGGGGCGCGACGAGCGTTCCGGTCCCGCGCGCGAACAGCCCGTGCGTGAGTTCGATCAGCGCGCGCAGCCCGGCGTCGAGCAGCGCGCCCGCGGCGCCGACGGCCGCCGCGAGAAGCAGGAACTTCGTCTCCGGTTCGATGCGGGGGAGGCGCACGGCGCGACGCATCCTAGCGAGCCCGTGCCCCGATCGTTGGAGCTCCAAGCGATCCGGGCGCCGGACGGGACCTGGGAGGACCCGCGCTCCCAGGGCACGTCCTGGTCTCCACGCATCCGACCGACGACTGGGCGCGGTCGGCGGAGCGCCGGGATTCGCGGCGAGGATCTGCTCGTGGAATGACGCCTCGAGCGACGCCGAAGCCGTGATCCGCCTCCGCCGCGGGCCGGCGCCCTCCGGGCGAGCGTGGCGTAAGGCCACGGGACGCCGCCGAGTCGCGCTCGCGAGCGCGCCGCGGGCGCCTGTCGCGAAAAAAGTTCGACGGGCTCAAGTCCGGCGCGCGGCGACCTCGATGAGGCGCGTTGCCCCACCGTCGATCCAGCACCGAGCCCGCCAGATTCCCGAGGTCCCCGCGATGTTCTTCAAGAAGAAGAAGGCCCAAGTCGAGCCGGTTCAGAGCGCTCCGAACGCGCGCAAGCAGTATCGCAAGCGCAACTCCAAGTCGCAGCCGCTCGAAGCCACGCTGCGCGTCGGCGGCTGGGAGCCGTTGCGCGTCGAGTTGCTCGACCTCTCGATGCACGGCGCCGGGCTGCGCGTGCCGTTCGCGCACGACCGCAACCTCAAGGTGGGAGACGTGATCGAGCTGCGCATCGGCAGCATGATGCGCAACGAGGTGGCGACCACCGCGCGCGTCGCGAACGTCGCTGCCGACGGCCAGACGCACATCCGCTACGGGGTCGAGTTCACCAACCTCGGCGCGCTCTACAGCCAGCTCGATTCGTACTACGCGCGCCACTTCAATCGTCGCAAGCAGCTGCGCGTGCTGCCCTCGCTCGACAAGCGCGTCCACGCGACCCTCAAGTTCGGGGGCGAGGAGTTGCGCGTGCCCGTGTTCGACATCTCGGAGGGTGGCGTGGGAGTCACGTTGACCAAGGACAGCGCGGCGCGCGTGGCGGAGCTCGGTGTGCTGGACATCGCGCTCCAATTGCCGGGAGTGGACAAGCCCATCTCGTGCCGCACGCAGATTCGCCACCGCACTCCCATGCGGAACAACATCTTGGTCGGGCTCGAGTTCGAGGTCGAAGGCGAGCGCGCCATCGGAGCGCGCATGGGCGACGTGTTGGCCTTCGTCAAGGCGCGCGCGGCCGAGATCGCCATGTGGGAGAAGAACTGGGGCTGAGACTCGGGGTGCGCCGCGCTGCTGAGCTGCGCAAGGCGGCTAGAATGCCGCGACGATGCCGCTGCTCTCGTCGCTCGCGTTGCTGGTCGCGCTCACGGGCGACCCTCCGATCGGCGCGAGCGTGGGCGACCTGCGCTTCGTCGACACGCGCTATCTCGAACGCTCGCTGAGCGATTTCGGGACGCCGAAAGCCACGGTCTTGGTGTTCACCACCGTCGCGTGTCCGCTGGTGCAGCGCTATTTGCCGCGCCTGGGCGAGCTCGAGCGCCGCCTGCGCGCGCGCGGCGTGCAGTTCGTCGCGGTCAACGTCGGTCCGGGCGACCAGCTCATCGACGTCGCGCGCCAAGGCGTCGAGAGCGAGGTGGAGTTTCCGTTCGTCAAGGACTTCGAGGGCGCGTTGGTCGCGGCGCTGGGCGTCGAACGCACGCCCGAGGTCGTGGTGCTCGACGCTGCGCGGACCCTGCGCTACCGCGGGCGCATCGACGCGCAGTACCGCGTGGGAGGCGCGAATCCAACGCCAGGGCGCGGGGATCTCGAGCTGGCCATCGAGGACGTGCTCGCGGGCCGGCCCGTGGCGCTCTCGGAGACCGCGGTCGACGGCTGCGTGATCGAGCCCCTGCCTGCGCCCGCACCGCGAACCGATCTGACCTGGTCGCGCGAGATCGCGGCGCTGATGCAGCGCGCTTGCCAGGACTGCCATCACGAAGGCTCGGTCGCACCCTTCGCGCTCGTCGCGCACCGCGATGTCGCCCGTCGCGCCGCGATGGTCGCCGAGGTCGTGCGTCTCGGTCGCATGCCGCCGTGGTTCGCCGCTCCGGGCGTGGGCGAGTTCGAGAACGCGCCGCGCATCACCGAGGAGGAACGCGAGATGTTGGTCGGTTGGGCGCTGGCCGGCGCGCCCGAAGGCGACCCTGCTCGAGCCCCGCGCGAGCGCGTCTTCGAGCGCTCCACTTGGCGCATCGGAGAGCCCGACCTGGTGATCCGCCAGGGCGTCGCGAGCAAGGTGCCCGCCGACGGTTACGTGCCGTACCAGTACGTGATCCTGCCGCACGTGTTCCTCGACGATACCTGGGTCGAGGCGGTCGAGGTCCGGCCCGAGAACGCGCGCGTCGTGCACCACGCCAACCTCGCGCACGTGCGGCTCACGGAGCAATTCGACACGCGCAACTTCATCACGGGCTTCGTGCCGGGCGGGGACCCCCTCGAGTGCGATCCGGGCACCGCGGTGCTGATCCCCAAAGGGTCCTTGCTCGCGTTGCAGGTGCACGTCGTGACCACTGGTCGCGAGGAGAGCAGCACGCTGAGCGTGGCGCTGCGCTTTCCGCGCACGACGGTGGAGCGCCGCTTGCGCCACGAGCAGATCCACAATTCACGCTTCGAGATTCCACCGCTCGCGCTGGCTCACCCCGTGCGGGCCAAGCGTGTGCTGGAGCGCGACTCGATGGGCATCGGCATGTTCGTCCACATGCACTTGCGCGGGCGCGATATGGCGTTTCGCGCGACCTATCCCGACGGGCGCGCCGAGAGTCTGCTGCTCGTGCCCAACTTCAACTTCGACTGGCAACAGTCCTACCGTTGGGTGCCCGGCTCGCGGCACTTCCCGGCGGGCACGCGCATCGATGTGCTGGCGCACTTCGACAACTCACGCTTCAACCCCTACAACCCCGATCCGACCGCGAGCGTGCGCTTCGGCCAGCAGACCGAGGACGAGATGATGTACGGGTTCTTGTTCTACACCGAGGACCAAGAGCGCTTGGGGCTGCGCGTCGATGCGCAGTCCGGGCGCGTGCTCGAACGTTGACGCAAGCTCTCGCGTCCCTCGCGCGCCGTGGCTCTTCCATCGGTGGCGAGTGCGCCGCCAACCACGACACAGGCGCGAAGCGCAATGGCTGGATAACGGAGCCGACAGTGTTCTGCGCGACACGGAGCGCGCAACGTGTCTGTCCCGCGCGGCGCATCGCGCGTTTGCCGCCATGCATGAACACCTTGTCCCGTGGAGTCCGCTCCACCGCACGGCGACGTTCGAATCGGACTTGGACTGCGCGTTCGAGGACCTGATCGCGCTCGCTGCCCATGCGGCGCACGCGCGTGACGCTTGGATCCACCGCATCGAAGACGATCGCCGTTGGTCGCTGCTCGCCACTGAGGAGGCGGCGGAGAGCTTGCGAGCCGCGTTGCGCTGGACGCTGCAGTACGGTGCGCGCGAGCCGCTGGTGGTGGTCGACGTCGAGCGCGATGCGCGCTTGGTCGGCGGTGCGAGCGGCGTGCGTGCGCCGCGCGCCTTCGTCGGCTTCGTGCTGTGCGCGCACGACGGCGTCACCATGGGCTCGTGCGGCGTCAGCTTCGACGCCCCGAACGCGATCGACGTGCAGTGCGTGCACCTCGTGCAGCGTGTCGCTCGCCAAGTCGAGCTGTGCCTGCGGATGCGCCGCGAGCTGTGCGCCGCCCGTGATGCACTGGACACGCTGGGCTCGCTCCACGAGCGCTCGAGCGAGCATTCGGCGCGAGAGCGCGCTCCGCTCGATTCCATCCCGATCTGCGCGGGCTGCAAAGCGGTGCGCGGCGATGACGCGCAATGGCGCACCGTCGAGGACTTCATCGCCAGCCGCACGCCACTGCGCTGCACGCAGGGCCTGTGCCCACAGTGCGCGCGCAAGATGTACCCCGAGTTCTCGCGCTGACGCCGGGCCACGCCGCCGCGTAGGATGCTCGGGCCCCGGAGGGCGTGGACGAGCGATGCGAACGAGTGCGCGAGCCTGGACCGTGGCAATCCTGTGCGGGCTCGCGTCCGCGCAGTCCGAGTCGCCGCGCCCCGCGCCCACCTCGCACAACGTGCTGGTGATCGTGGCCGACGACGTGGGGTGCGACATGGTGCGTTGCTTCTCGGGTCGCGGAGACGGCCCGAGCACGCCGGCGCTGGATGCGCTGGCGGCGCGCGGCGTGCGCTTCGAGCGTGCCTACGCCAATCCCTGGTGCTCACCGACGCGCGCGGCGCTCTTGACCGGGCGCTACTCGTTCCGCACGGGCATCGGCTATCCGATCAACCAAGCGACCGACGGCTTCGCGCTGGCCGACGACGAGCTCACGCTGCCGGAGTTCCTCGAGCGCGCGCTGGGGCGCACGCTCGACACCTCCGCGATCGGCAAATGGCATCTCAGCCGCTTCAGCGATCTCGATGGTCCGCGGCGCCAGGGCTTCGACTGGTTCGAGGGCTCGCTGGGCAATCTGGTCGGCGAGGACGGCTACTTCGCGCGCCAGGAAGTGCGCAACGGCGAACGCGTTCCGACGTCGCGCTATGCGACCGTGGAGGAGGCCGACGATGCGATCGCACGCCTGGGCGCGATGCGCGAGCCGTGGCTCCTGTATTTGGCGTTCAATTCGGCCCACGAGCCCTTTCACGCTCCGCCGCGCGAGTCGAGTGGCGTCGCCTTCGAGCCCGGCTCGAATCCCAGCCAGGCACAGCTCTATGCCGCGATGGTGCAGTCGCTGGACCACGAGGTCGGACGCGTGCTGGCCGCGCTCGGTCCGGAGCTGGGCGCGCGCACCAACGTCGTATTCCTCGGCGACAACGGCACGCCGATGGATGCGCTGGAGGACAAGTACAAGCGGGCTCGCTCGAAGGGCACCCTGTTCGAGGGCGGCATCCGCGTGCCGCTGATCATCGCCGGGCCCAGCGTCTCGGGCGCGCCGCGCGTGTGCGATGAGCTCGTCGGCGCGGTCGACCTGTTCGCGACGATCGCGGGCATGTTCGGCGTCGAGCAGCGCGCGTTCGATGGGCTCGAGCGCGAGCTCGACAGCCTCAGCTTCATGCCTCTCTTGCGCGATCCTCAGGCCAGCTCCGCGCGCCGTTTCCTGCTGGCCGAGGAGTTTCGGCCCAACGGTCACGGAGCGCGGGTGGAAAGCCACGTGGCCGTGTTCACGCGCAGTGCGAAGCTCGGCGTGACGCTGCAGGGCGAGGAGCGCTTCTTCGATCTCTCCGACCGCGCGAACGCCGATCGCCCGATCAAGATCCCCGCGCTGACCAGCGAGCAGAAGCGCCAGTACGAGGAGCTCAAGGCCGAACTCGAGCGGCTGACTCGCGCGCGCTGAGATCCGCGCCGGACGCGCGATCAGCGCAGCTGGCCCGCGCGCCGGACCAAGTCGAGGAACTCGACGCGGTAGCCGCGCTCGTCGCGACCCAGCGCGCCCGACGCCAGGCGCTCGATGTCGGCGAACGACAACTGCACCACGTGCGGACTGCCGCGCAGCTTCATGCCGAAGGCCGCGACCGCGGCCGCGAAGCGTTGGTCGAGCGAGGCGTGCGCGAAGTCGTCGTTGGCAGCGCGGACGACGTGCGAGGTCAAGCGACTGCTGTCGCCGTCCGGCGCCTTGTAGCGCAGTTGGACGAGGCACACCTGGCCTTCGTCCGGAGTGCGCTCGAGCTGCGGCCTCGAGTCCGTGGGCACAGCGCCGCTGCTGGCGACCTCGAACGGAACGCCGACGGGCACGAGCTCGTACAGCGCGGTCACCGTGTGTCCGCCGCCGATCTCGCCGGCGTCCTTGGCGTCATCGGCGAAGTCCTCGTGGGCCAGCACGCGGTTCTCGTAGCCGATCAAGCGCCACGCCTGCGTCTGCGCCGGATTGAACTCGATCTGGATCTTGACGTCCTTGGCGATCGTCTCGAGCGTGCCACCGATCTGCTCGACGAGCACCTTGCGCGCTTCGGCGAGCGAGTCGATGTAGGCGTAGTTGCCGTTGCCCTTGTCGGCGAGTTGCTCCATCGTCGCGTCCTGCATGTCGCCCGTGCCGAAGCCGAGCACGGACAGGAACACCCCGCTCCGGCGTTGTGTTTCGATCAGCTCGACGAGCGCATCGCGGCTGGTGACACCGACGTTGAAATCGCCGTCGGTGCACAGGATCACGCGGTTCGTGCCGCCCTCGACGAAGTGCTCGCGCGCGACACGGTACGCCAGCTCGATGCCTTCGCCGCCGTTGGTCGATCCGCCGGCCTCCAGGCGCTGCAGTGCGTCGAGCACGAGTGCGCGGTTGCGCGCGGAGGTCGCGTCCAGCACCAGGCCGGACGAGCCCGCGTAGACCACGATCGCGACCGTGTCGCGCGCGTCGAGCTGCTCGCACAGCAGCTGCAGCGAGCGCACGACCAGCGGCAGCTTGAGCGCGTCGCACATCGAGCCGGAGACGTCGATCAAGAACACCAGGTTCGACGCGTTGCGTTCGTTGCGCAGCACGTCGCGGCCCTGCAGGCCGACGCGGAGCAGCCGATGCCGCGCATTCCAGGGGCACTGGGAGAGCTCACTGCTCACCGAGAACGGCTCAGCGCCCGACGGCTGGGGATACTCGTAGTCGAAGTAGTTGACGAACTCCTCGATGCGCACGGCATCGGCCGGCGGTCGTTGGTCCTGCAGCAGGAAGCGCCGGGCGTTGGCATAGGACGCGGTGTCGACGTCGATCGAGAACGTCGAGCGCGGATCGTTGCCCGCGAGCACGAAGGGGTTCTCGAAGATCGTCGGGGGGCTGTGCGCGTCGTTTCCGAAGCGGTTCAGATCGACGACGGAGAGTCCCGGTTCGGCCCCGACGCGGCCGACATAGTTCGGTTCAGGTGCCGCTGGCGCGAGGCCCGCGCGCCAGGCCCGCGCCTCGCCAGCGGCTGCCCCCGCTGGCAGGCCGCCATAGCCGCGCTGGCTCTGCCCGATGTAGAGGACGCCGCCTCCGCCACCAGCCGAACCCCCGGAGTCGCCCAAGTAGCCCAGCGCGGCGAGCGGTTCGGTGGCTTCGCCGAAGCCCAGGCCGTCGGAATCGCGCGCCTCCCCGCCGAGGTCGGACGACTCGGGGCCGGTGCTGCGCTGGGTCCGAGTCGAGTGCGCGACCGAGCCCGCGGACTGACCCTGCGTGGCTTGGCCCGACTCTCCGGCGGAATTCGGCATCGCCCGGAACTCCCAGGGCCTCAACCACGCGAGCGTGGTGCCCACGAAGGACGCCGCGATTCCGGCGGCGAGCGCGTAGCGCACCCAGGGGGTCGGCGCGGACCGCGCGGAACCGCGTTCGGCGGCGTGCACGACTTGCGTGCGCTGCGCATCGCTCAATCCCAGGCGTGCCTCGGCGCGCAGGCCGCTCTCGAGCGCTCCCGCGGCTTGGCGCAGCTCCTCGACGAACGCGCGCGCCCCCGCGTCGCGCGCCAGCAGCGCCTCGAGCTCGTCGCGCTCCGCGCCCTGCAGCTCGCCCAGGGCGTACATCGAGAGCCGCACGTCGTCCGCATCGAAGTGTCCCTTCATGTCACACCATCCCTTCGACGGCGTCGCCCGCGAGTTGCGCGAGCAGCGCCTTGAGCCCCATGTGCATCAGCCAACCGACGTTGCCGATCGACTGCCCCGTGACGCGCGCGATCTCCTTGTAGGAGAGTCCGCCGTGGAAGCGCAGGCGCAGCACCTCCTGCTGCGCCGCTGGCAACCTGCCGAGCAACACCAACGCGCGCGTGCTCGCATCCTGCGTTTCGACCTCGGTGAGCGTGCTGCCCGTTCCTGCGTGCGTGTCCATGTCGGCGGTCTCCGTTGCGCACCGCCGCGAGTCCCTGCGCCGCAGGTCGAGCGCCGCGTGGCGACACACCGTGAAGAGCCACTCCGCCAGCCGAGGCTCGACGTCCTCGCGCCGCTCGGCGCACAGCTTCAGGAAGGTCTCTTGCGCGACGTCGCGAGCCGACTCGAGATCGCCCGTGATGCGGGCGGCGAAGGCGATGAGCGCGCTCTCGTGACGTTCGAGGGCCGCGCGGATCCAGAGCGAGTCGGGCATGCGGTGGGGCAGAGCTCGCGGTCGAGCTTGCGGCGAGATCACGCGGCAGCCTCGGCTTTCTTGGAGCGCGAGCGCCTGGGCGCGACGCATCCCATTGAACGGCAAGGGGTTGGAGGCTCCAATCGGCCCCGTGAACGGCGCACCCCGCTTCTTCGTCCTCGGCGCCGGACGCTCGGGCACGAGCATCCTGCAGTCGCTTCTCAGCATGCACGCGCGCCTGGTCGTCAGCCACGAGCTGCGCGTGCTCGAGCTCGCGGTGCTCACGGGCGCGTTGTTCGACAACGCCGGCGAGCCGAACATCGACGAGCGCGCGCCGCGCACTCCGGCCGGCCTCGCTCTCGGAGTGCGCTTCGTCGAATTGCTCGGCGAAGAGCAGCTGCGCGCGGCGGACAAGCCCGAGGGCGTGTACTCCGACAAGTACCCGCCGTACTGCGAGCAGCTCGCGCACCTCGACCGGCTCTGGCCTCAGGCCAAGTTCGTGCACATCCTGCGCGACGGACGCGATGTGGTCGCCTCGGCGATCCAGGCCTTCATCACCGACCGCGGCTGGCGCCGTCAAGCGGAGACGCCGACGGTCGAGCAACTCGCAACGCACTGGGCCAGGCAAGTGCGAGCAGCGCGGGCCTATGCTGCGCGCTTGCCGCGAGAGCGCTATCTCGAGATCAGCTACGAGGAGCTGACGCGCGACGCGGCGAACGTGCTCGACATCGTGCTGCGCTTCGTCGGGCTCGAGCCGGACGCGTCGCACACGGCGATGGCCAAGCGCATGCGTCCCGGCAAGACCTGGCGTGACACTGCGAGCCATCTCGAGCTCGTGCAGTTCGAGAGCGTCGCGGACGCCAGCGCGCTCAACCGCGAGCTCGGCTATCCCCCGACACCGCTGCGACCGAGCGATCCGGGCGCGGACGCGACGCAGTCATCGTGGAGCGCGACGCTGACCTCGCCGGCGCAGTGGGCCGACGCCGGACTGGCTGCGCGTGCGCGCGGCGACGAGAAACGCGCGGCGTTCTGCTTCACGCGAGCGATCCGCGGCAAGTCCAAGGACCCTCGCGGCGCCGTGGCCCTGCTGGAGCAGTCGGCGTCGGGCGAGGCGCTGTTCGCCGCGATGAATGCGCGTGGGTGGAGTGACGAGCACTCGCGCGCGGCGCTGGCGGCCTGGCTGCAAGCGCGCGGGCTCGACGCTGCAACCGCACGCAGCGTGATGGGCTTCCATGCGGAGCACAAGCGATGACGCGCGCGATCCTGATCGGTGGGCCGCCCAATCCCAATCTCCATCTGCTCGAGGGTCAGCTCGCGCGCTGCGAAGGCGTGCGCGCGGTGCGCTTCCACGTCTCGGCGCTGCTCGAGCGATTGCGCGAGGCGACGCAGTTCCGCGCCTCGGTCTGGCAAGGCGTGCACGCCAAGGCGTCGCAGTGGGTCGATCCGGCGGTCCGGCGGCTCGCGCCCGAGCTCGCCGCCGCGCTGGCCAGCGGCGCAGATGTGTTGGTCAACGCTCACGTCGACAACGCACGGCACGTCGAGCTGCTGGCGGACGCGCTGCCCGAGGCGCACTTCGTGTTCGTGGCGCACGCTGGCCGCGACGACGCGCGCGCCGAGCACGTCGGCGCGATTCCGGCGACTTGGACGCCTTTCGTCGAGCCCTGGCTGCGCGCGCGCGACGCCCTCGGCGAGCGCGGGACCACGGTGCAGGACGAGCAGCTCGCACGCGATCCGAGCGGCACGCTCGCGGCGTTGTGTAGCTCGCTGGGCTTGCGCGCCGCCGCGGAGTGGGTCGGTCCGCGTCCGATCGAGGCCGCGCCATCGCAGCGCACGCTCGAAGCGCTCTCGGCCTCGGTCGCCGCGCGGCGCGCGCTCGAGGCTCTCGGCTATCCGGCGCTCGACGTGTCCTCCGCGCTGGCGCGCGATCCGGCGCTGGCGACGCTGCACGCGCGTTCGTTGGTCGATGCCGGCGAGCTCGAGCGCGCCGCGCCGTTGCTCGAACGGCTGGCGCGTGCACCCACTCCGGCGATCCACACGGCGTTGGCCTTGCTGCGGCGGCGCCAGGGACGTCACGACGAGGCCGTGCTCGGCTTCTTGCGCGCGATCCAAGCCGACGCGAACCATGTCGAGGCCTGGACGCACTTGTTCGCGATGACGGAGCGCGATGAGCTGCGCGCGGTCGCGGACTTCGCGCGCCAGCACCCCAACGTCAAGGTGCGTTCCGCGCTCGCGCGCTGGCTCGTCGCACGTGGTCTCGACGCCGAGGCGGCCGAGATCGTGGCCAGCGTCGAGCATCAGGGCTGGCAGACGCGCTGAGGCACACGCTCGCGACTCGGAACGCGCGAGTCGGCGGCGGCGTCGCGACGGGCGACGCGAGCGGGCGACGTCGGAAGCGCGCGTGCGCTTTCCTTTGGGAACGGCGCACGCTACGAAGACGGACGTGAAACGGATCTGCGTGTTTTGTGGCGCCAACTCGGGCTCGCGGCCCGTGTTCGTCGAGCGTGCGCAGGCCTTCGGGCGCGCGTTGGTGGGGCGCGAGCTCGAGCTCGTGTACGGCGGCGGGAACGTGGGCTTGATGGGAGCGCTGGCGGACGCCGTGCTCGATGCGGGCGGTCGCGTCACGGGCGTGATCCCGCGCGCGCTGCTCGAGAAGGAGCTGGCGCACGAGCGCGCGCAGCGCATGTTGGTCGTCGCGACGATGCACGAGCGCAAGGCCCGGATGGCCGAGCTCTCCGACGCGTTCGTGGCTCTACCGGGCGGCTTCGGGACGCTCGACGAGATCTGCGAAGTGCTGACTTGGACGCAGCTCGGGTTCCACGACAAGCCCTGCGCGCTGTTCGACGTGGAGGGCTATTGGCGGCCGCTGAGCGCGATGTTCGACGCCGCGCTGGAAAGCGGATTCCTACGCGCGGAGAATCGCAGCTCCGTGCTGGAGCACAGCGAGCCGGAGGCGCTGCTCGACGCCCTCGAGCGCTGGCGACCCGCGCGCGTCGAGAAGTGGATCCGCCCCGGCGAGGCCTGATCCGCGCGAGACCTTGCGGATCTCGCGGGGGCCAGCGCCGTGGCTTTCGCGGACGCAACTGTGGCGACTCCGAGCCTCGCGGGCCAGGCCAGCCCCGCTAGGATGCGCGGGCTCGGATCCCGCCCATGAAGAACACTCTCGCGCGCGTCGTTGCGGCCTCGATCTCGATCGGTTCGGCGCTGGCTTGGGCCTGGCCCGCGACCAGCGACTCCGAGAGCGCGCGCGCGCCGACGCGGGTCAGCTACGACCGCGACATCCGCCCGCTGCTCTCGGATCGTTGCTTCCGCTGCCACGGCCCCGAGAGCACCAAGCGCCAGGCGCAGCTGCGCCTGGACACCTTTGAAGGCGCGACCGCCGAGCACGAAGGACGGCGTGCCATCGTTCCCGGCCAGGCCGAGCGCGGCGAGATGTGGCGGCGCTTGACGAGCCACGACGACAACGTGCGCATGCCGCCGCCATCGAGCAACAAGCGCGCGTTCGACGCGGCCGAGCTCGAGCTGCTGCGTCGCTGGATCGACGCCGGCGCCGAGTACGAGCCGCACTGGTCGTTCGTTGCCGCCGAGCGCCCGCGCGTGCCGAGCACCGCGGACCGCGCCTGGCCGGCGAACGACGTCGATCGCTTCGTGCTCGCGCGACTGGAGGACGAGGGCGTCCGCCCGAGCCCGCGCACCGACGATGCGTCGCTCGCGCGGCGCTTGTTCTTGGACTTGACCGGGCTGCCTCCGACGCCCGACGAGCTCGCGGCTTTCGCCGCCGACACGCGTCCCGACAAGTTGCGGCACTGGGCGCGCCGCATCTTCGGCGAGGAGCCCTACAAGAGCCGTTTCGCCGAGCGCATGGCGACGCCCTGGCTCGACGCGGCGCGCTACGCCGACACCAGCGGCATCCACATGGACGCCGGCCGCCAGATCTGGCCCTGGCGCGACTGGGTGCTCGCGGCGTACCGCGACAACATGCCTTTCGATCGATTCGTGGTCGAACAGATCGCTGGCGACTTGTTGCCGGGCGCGACGCAGGAACAGCAGATCGCCAGCGGCTTCCACCGCAACCACGTCACGACCGACGAGGGCGGCGCGATCAACGAGGAGTATCTGGTCGAGTACGCCGTCGACCGCACGGCCACGACGGGCTCGGTGTTCTTGGCGCTGACATTGGGTTGCGCGCGCTGCCACGAGCACAAGTTCGATCCGGTGACGCAGGACGAGTTCTACTCGTTCTACGCGTTCTTCAACTCCAACGAGGAGCCCGGGCTGTACTCGCAGGTGCCCGACGCCAACCGCGCGCTCGAGCCGTTCATGGAGGTCCCGCGGCCAGAGCAGGTCGCTGGCCGCACGCAGCTCGAGCAGCGCATCGCCGACGCGCGGGGTGCGCTCGAGCGGACCGACCCGGCCGAGGACGCGCAGCGGAACGCGTTCTTCGCTGGAGTGGCGGACGGAGTCGCGTGGCGCGCCACCGAACTGGTGAGCGCGACCTCGGCCAACGGCGCGACACTCGAGCGCGAGCCCGACGGCTCGGTCCTGGCTAGTGGCGCCAATCCCGAGCGCGACGATTTCGAGCTCACGCTGCGCACCGACGCCACCGATCTGCGCTTGCTCGCGCTGCACGCTCTGACGGATGCGAGCTTGCCCAACGGGCGCGTCGGGCGCGCGGAAAATGGCAATGCCGTGCTCACCGGCGTCGAGGTCGAGGTCCGCTCGCTGGCCGATGCCGCGCAGACCAGGCGCGTGCGCTTCGAGTGGGCCTGGGCAGATCACGAGCAGCCCAACGGCGACTTCCGCGTGATCAACGTGCTCGACACCAGCGACTCCCTGGGCTGGGCCGTGCAAGGACACCAGCGCGAGGGACCGCGCGCCGCGTTGCTCTTGGCCGACGAGCCCTTCGGCTTCGAAGGCGGGAGCGAGATCGTGGTGCGTCTGCAGCACCGCTCGATCTACGCGCGCCACACGCTCGGTCGCGTCCGCGTGCACCTCGGCGCGATCCGCGAAGAGCTCGTGCAGCGTTTGCCCGCCGCGTCGAGCGGGTGGTTCGTCGCCGGGCCGTTCGACGGCGCGCGCGAGAGCTTGTTCGCGACCGAGTTCGGACCGGAGAAGGAGGCGCGTTGGCGCCGTGATGCGAAGTTCGGCGAGCGCGGCTGGCGCCACGACGAGGAGTTGCTCGACGGGCGCGCCAATCCGCTGGCGGAGGGCGTCAACGTCAGCTACGTCGCCAAGCGCCTGTTCGTTCCCACGGCGCGCAAGCTCGAGGTCGCGCTCGGCAGCGACGACGGCTTGCGCGTGTTCGTCGACGCGCACGAGGCGTTCGCCAACGACGTCGAGCGCGGGCTCGCGCCCAACCAGGACCGCGCAGCGCTCGAGCTCGAACGCGGCGAGCGCTCGATCGTGCTCAAGGTCGTCAACACCGGCGGACAGGCGGGCTTCTTCTGGAGCGAGGCCGCGCGCGACGAGGAGCTGTCCCATGGGCTGGTGGCGGCGCTGCTTCCCGCGGAGTCGCGCTGGCCCGACCTGGACGAGGCGCTCGCTCGCGAGTGGCGCGTGAGTTTCTCGCCGGACTACCGGGCCGCGACGGAGCGCCTCTCCGCGCTCGAGGGCGAGCTCGCCGCACTGCGCGCCCAGATCCCGCGGACGATGGTGATGAAGGAGCTCGCCACGCCGCGCGCGACCTTCACCCTCAAGCGCGGGCAGTACGATCAGCCCGATCGCACTCGGCCGGCCGCGCGCGGAGTGCCCGTCGCGCTCGGAACGCTGCCGGCCGGCGCGCCACGGGATCGACTGGGGCTCGCGCAATGGCTCGTCGCACCCGAGAACCCGCTGGTCGCGCGCGTCGCGGTCAATCGCTTGTGGGAGCTCGTCTTCGGCGCGGGCATCGTGCGCACGACCGAGGACTTCGGCATGCAGGGCGAGTATCCCAGTCACCCGGAGTTGCTCGATTGGCTCGCGGTCGAGTTCCGCGAGAGCGGTTGGAATGTCCAACACGTGCTCGAGTTGCTGGTGACGAGCTCGACCTACGCGCAGAGCTCGACCGTGCGCGCCGACCTGCTGCAGCGCGATCCCGACAACCGTTGGCTGGCGCGCTTCCCGCGCAGGCGCCTGAGCGCGGAGGCCATTCGCGACACGGCGCTGCACGTCTCCGGCTTGCTCGTCGAGCGTTTCGGCGGACCGTCGGTCAAGCCCTACCAGCCCGACGGCCTGTGGCAGGAGGTCGCCATGGTGCAGTCGAACACGCGCTTCTACGTGCGCGGCGCGGGCGACGAGCTGTGGCGCCGCAGCTTGTACACGTACTGGAAGCGTGCCTGCCCGCCGCCGGCGATGCTGGCGCTCGACGCACCGACGCGCGAGTTCTGCAACATCCGTCGCTCGACGACCAACACCCCGCTGCAGGCGCTGGTGCTGTGGAACGACGAGCAATTCCTGGAGGCCGCGCGCGCGCTGGCGCAGCGCACGTTGCGTGTCGCGGGCGACGACGACGAGCGTCTGGCGAGCTTGTACACGCGCTGCACGTGCCACGCGCCCGAGGCCGACGAGTTGGCCCTGTTGCGCGGCACGCTGGCCTACTTCCGCGAGCGCTACGCGAACTCGCTCGACGACGCGCGCGCGTTGATCGAGATCGGCGAGTCGCCGACCGCTGCCGACCTCGACCCTGCGGAGCTCGCCGCATGGACTCTGATCGCGTCCAGCGTGCTCAATCTCGACGCCGTGATCTGCCGGAGCTAGCGATGAATCCGATCCAACAGCACTACCTGTCGTTGACGCGCCGCCGCTTCTTCGGAACCGCGGCCGCGGGATTGGGCGCGGGGCTCGGCGCACTCGCGCTGGGCGACGTGCTCGGAGCGCGCGCGTACGCCCAGGGAGGTGGCGCGCCGCTGGGGCCACACTTCCCGCCGAAGGCCAAGCGTGTGATCTACCTGCACATGGAGGGCGGGCCGAGCCATCTGGATCTGTTCGACTACAAGCCCGAGTTGCGCCGGCGCTTCAACCAGGACCTGCCCGATTCGATCCGCCAAGGCCAGCGCCTGACGACGATGACCAGTGGTCAGACGCGCTTCCCGATCGCACCTTCGGTGTTCAAGTTCAGCCGCTACGCCAATCAGCAGGACGGCGTCTGGCTGAGCGAGCTGATCCCGCACACCGCGAGCGTCGCCAATGAGTTGTGCTTCGTGCACTCGATGAGGACCGATGCCATCAACCACGAGCCCGGGATCACCTTCTTCCAGACCGGCAATCAGCAGCCAGGGCGTCCGTCGTTCGGATCCTGGCTGAGCTATGGCCTGGGTTCGGCCAACGCCAACCTCCCGACCTTCGTGGTGATGATCACCCAAGGTCAGGGCAACATGCAGGCGCTCGCCGCGCGCTTTTGGGGCAGCGGTTTCCTGCCCAGTGAGCACCAGGGATGCAAGCTGCGCAGCGGTAGCGAGCCGGTGCTGTACCTCAAGGACCCGACGGGGATCGCGCGCACCGATCGGCGCAAAATGCTCGACCTGATCGGAGCATTGAACGAGAAGGAGGCGCGCGAGAGCCTCGACCCCGAGATCGACGCGCGCATCGCGCAAGCGGAGATGGCTTACCGCATGCAGATGTCGGTTCCGGAACTGACCGACTTCTCCGACGAGGACGACGAGACGCTCGCGCTCTACGGGCCCGACGTGCGCCAGCCAGGCTCGTTCGCCGCCAACTGCCTGCTCGCGCGCAGACTGGCCGAGCGCGGCGTGCGCTTCATCCAGCTCTACATGCGCGGCTGGGACCAGCACAATGGCCTGCCGAACGAGATCAAGCTGCAGACCCAAGCCGTCGACCGAGGTCAAGCAGCACTGATCAAGGACCTGCGTCGCCGCGGACTGCTCGACGAAACCTTGGTGCTGTGGGCCGGCGAGTTTGGTCGCACGGTGTACAGCCAAGGCACGCTGACCGAGTCGAACTATGGGCGTGACCACCATCCGCGCTGCTTCAGCGTGTGGTGCGCCGGTGGTGGCATGGCGCGCGGCGTGAGCTACGGCAAGACCGACGACTACGGCTACAACATCGTCGAGAACCCGGTCGACGTGCACGATCTGCACGCGACGCTGCTGCGAGTCCTGGGCTTCGACCACGAGCGCCTGACCTATGCGCACCAGGGACGCGACTATCGCCTGACCGATGTCGCCGGACGAGTGATCCCGGAGCTCATCGCGTGAGCACCACGATGCGCAGCTTCCACGGGCTCGCCGGAGCGTTGGCCGTCGTGGCCGCGCTCATCCAATGCCAGGTCGCGACCCCAGCTCCGCGCCGCGACGGGCCGTCGACCTATTTCTCGGTGATCCAACCGATCCTCGAGCAGCGCTGCCTCGGGTGCCACGGAGCCGAGAAAGGCAAGGGCGGTCTGCGGATGCACACGCCGCTCGCTTTGCTCGCGGGCGGAGAGAGCGGCGCGGCGTTCGTCGCCGGCGATGCCGCGGCGAGCGAGATCGTGCGGCGCATGCGGCTCGGCTTGGACGATCCCGACCACATGCCTCCGGACGACAAGCCCCAGCCGAGCGCCGCGGAAGTCGCGGCGATCGAGGCCTGGATCGCGGCCGGAGCGTCCTTCGAAGCGCGACTCGAGGGACTCGAAAGCCAGGCCTCCGCGAGTCCCGCGGCGACGATCCCGCTGGCCAGCGAAGCTCAGCTGGCGGCGCTGCGCAACGAGCTCGTGCACGTGCAACCCGTCGCTCGCGGGGAGGCCGGACTATGGATCGATTTCGCGGCCGTCGCCGCGCGCACCGATGACGCTCTGGCGCTGCGGCTGCTCGAGCCGCTGCGCGAGCAGACCGTCGAGCTCTCGCTCGCGCGCTCACGCATCGGCCGCGCGACGCTCGAGCTGCTGGCGACGATGCCGAACTTGCGGCGCCTCGACCTGCGCAACACGCAACTCGACGACTCCGCTCTGGCAGCTCTCGGCCGCCCGCGCGCGCTCGAGGAGCTGATCGTGGTCCGCACACGCGTCGGCGACGCGTCGCTGGCGCAGTTGGAGGCGCTGCCCGCGCTGCGCCGACTGTACGCGTGGAACGCGGGTCTCTCGGCCCAAGGACTCGCTCGCCTGCGGGCCCGCGCCAACCTGTGGGTCGACGCCGGTGACGTTCCGGACGCCGCGGTCACGGAGGTCGAGGCTCCGCCGAAGTTCAGCAGCGATGCGGCGGTGCCCGATGCGCCGCCGGCGAGCCCGACGAGCGCCGCGGTCAACACGCTCTGCCCGGTCAGTGGCAAGCCTGTGCAGGCACTCTGCACCTTGGTCCACGACGGTCGCGTGATCGCCTTTTGCTGCGAAGTCTGCTTGGCCGAGTTCAAGCGCGACCCGTCGCGCTTCGTGGTCAAGACGCCTTAGCGCGCGCCAGCTCGCGGATCGCCGGCACGTCGAACACGGCGCATCCGTCGGGTTCGCGCTCGACGATCGCCACCAGCGCCGCGCTGAACTCGCTCAAGCGCACGAGCCCCAGGCGCCGCGCTCCGTCGCGCAAGGCCGGGACGCGCTCCGCCAGCGCGTACAGCGGGAGGAGCGGTGCTGGCCAGCGGTGGCCCGGGCCGAGCACGTACCAAGGTCGCACGAAGCTCGCGCGGTCGAACGCGGCCGCGACGCGCCGTTCGCCCTCGGCGCGCAGCGCTTGATACGCGCGCATCAGCGGCGCCGGCCGAGCGACCGAGAGATAGACGAAGTGCGCGCAGTGAGCGCGTCGTGCGGCCTGCAGCGCGACTCCGACCGAGGCCAGGTCGACGCGCTCGAATTCGCGCGCCTTCCATGGTGCGGGGTGCGCTGTACCGATCAGGTGCACGAACACGCAGCCGCGTGGAACGTGCTCGAACCACTGACCCTGCGCGAGCGCCGCTCCGAGCACGGTCCGAGCACCGCGGGGCAAGCGCGCCTCGGAACCGGGTCGAGCGAGCGCCGTGACCGCATGCCCGCGCGCCACGAGACGCTCGATCAAGGCCCGTCCGAGGTAACCCGTGCCGCCGGTGACGAAGACGTTGCGCTGCATGACTCGTCGGCCGGATACGAGTCGTGGCGCTGCTTGGATCGCGCGCGCAGCGGATTTCCGGCGCACGCGCTCGCGCTCGTCGCGCTCACCAGCCCAAACGAGCGGCGGCCCAGATCAATCCACCGATCAGCGCGCCGAAGAGCCACGTCGCGAGCGCGCTCCCCAGCACGTACGGCCCGATCATCAGCGCCAGCCCTCCGACGAGTTGCGGCAGGCGTTGCTCGTGCTTGCCGTAGCGGAACAGCCCGAAGCCGACCGTGCTGACGACCAGCGAAGCGAGCGGCGCGGCGGGGGAGAAGTCCATGCGCTCCCTTGTCGACGCTCGCCGCCCCCCGACCCAAGCGCCGCTGCAGCCGCGGAGCGCGCCTCCAAGTGCGCCTCAGCGCGCATAAGCCCGGCGCGCGAAGAGCAGCGTCAGGAACGGCAGCATGTTGGTCTTGTTGGGGATCAGGGCGAAGATGCGCCACAGGCGTCGCGGGTTGAAATAGAAGCGCCGGTAGGCGTCCTTGCGCAGCTTGG